>NZ_JBICST010000008.1:5873-564719 GCF_043197265.1 Kribbella sp. NPDC049227
AAACTTTGAGCGGGAGCTGGACGGGTAAAACCGCAGGTCAGAGGCCTGTTCGGGCTACGGGGAGCCCGGTTGTGGAGCGTGCTGGAGGGACCGTTTACACGTTCCGATCAAGAAAGTCTCAGTCTGGCTGGCGCCTCTGAGCGGAGGCGCGGCAAGCCGCAGCGTCCGATCAGGTGAAGTCCGAGCGCTCGGGGTCTGCCCAGAACGGAACATAGCGGATGTTCCGAGCGCCCGCGGTCGGGTCGTAAACCATGATCAGGCCAGCTTCGACAGCCTCTTTGAGGAGTCGTGAGGCCTGAGCGCTGTTCCGAGGAGCGATCCCGAAACGTTCGCGCACAGTCGTGTTGTTCATCGGCTGCCGGCTGACGTACCGCAAGCACGCATGTTGATACATCGCTCGAAGCCGTTCCTCTCGCTCCATGGCAGAGAGCGGGCGTGGCGCAAACAACACCACTCGCGTATGCAGTTCGTGGACCTCGATCAGCGGCGGTGGGAGCTGATTGAACTCGACCTCGAACGTGACCTTGTCCCACCCGCTCCCACGCTCCTCGCAGATTCCCATCTGGCGCATCGACCTGGCAAGGCGCTCGTTCCGGGACTGCGGCGGGCCGTCGATGAAACGCTCGGGCTGAACGAGTGGCACTCCGGGGTTCGTAATCTCGATTCGGTCATCAAACAGCTCGATCATCGGCCCCGAACCGGAGATCGCCAGATCCTGGTGCACCAGGGCGTTGGCGATCAGTTCTCGCAGCGCTAGCTGCGGGTAGAGAGAGTGCGAGCTGCGGAGGGACTGGCTGATCACCTCGTTCGTGGGGAGGAGGTCGGTGACATATCGCACCAGACCTTGAAACCCCGAGGCATACCCGTGTACGCCGACCTGCTCCCTGATCGTGTTGATGCGGGAGACTCCCTCGTACTGGATGACCCGCGTTGCCTTGCGCGAAAGGGATGGGAACTTGCTGAGGTCAGCTGCAAAGAGCAGGGCTCCCCAGTTTGAGATAGACCAGTCACGTGCGATGTCGTGTGAGATGATGCCCTCCCGCTCCAGCGTCTCCAAGATGAGTGCGCGGTTCTCGGGCAGCGGCGCGCTCATCAGGCTGAAGTACGAGGGGTAGTCGACCAGTTGGATCACCTCTTCAACTGACAGGTGGTCGACGGCCGGTGCGTTTTCGAAGGCCTCGGGGTCAAAAAGGCGCCAGAGTCGGCGGGCGTGATCTTGAAAGTCCTTCAACTTCTTCTTGTAGCTTCCGACTCGGACGTACTCGGTGCCTAGGAACTGCACGGGACGCTGGGTCGCCGCCGGGATCTGGAGGATCACGACTGGCGTTCCTCGATGTTCGAAGGTGTAGAAGCGAAAGTCGATCTGGGGCTCAAGTCCTCGAACGAGCCAAGGGAACAGGTCCTCGTTGCCGATCTTCTTCGAGTCTGGCTGAAACGTCGTGCCGACCAGCGCGTGATCAGCATCGGCGACGCCCCACATCATGTATCCGTGCGGCCGGCCGTCTAGGGCAGCGGAGTTGGCGAGTGCCGAGATGTACTCGCCGATGTCATTTGGTTCGGCCTTGTTCTCTTTGAACTCCAACCATGACGTCTCGCTCTCAAGCGCGATGAGGCGATCAGCAAGGGCTGCCAAGGCGGCCGGATCCAAGGCCCCAGGAGGTGGCGTCATGCGCTGATCATGCCGGATGGCCGTTCTGCTACAGCTAGGTGGCCCGTCATCGCTCTGCCACCGGCGGCTCAATCGAGGCGGTGCGTAGTGTTAGTTGATCAGGCTGTATGTGCCATCGGCGTGTCGCTCGAAGTATTCCGAGTAACCTCCCGGATTGCCTCGCCTGTGCTTTGGCAGGAAGACGCCGTAGGTATGGTCGGCCCATCCGGGGCAGGCACGTCGAACATCTGCCGGACGGAAGCGCTCTGGCAGCTCGCCCAGACGGCGCGCCCGCCGGATATCCGCGACAAAGCTGCTCATGTGCACAGGATCCCACGGCTGCCGCTAGGTGCTCGCAGCGCACAGTGTCGCCAGACGTGTGCCCTTCTGACCGCCTGTCAGCGTGAGGAGATGCCACGGGATACCAGCGCGGCCGCGTCTTGCATCCGACCTATGACGTTGTCTACGGCGTGTCTACGACACCGTCCATATGCACCCCGGCGGCCCCACAGCGAGAGCATCCGAGCGGATCCACCGACCGTCGCGTTCCAACGGGAAGTGTGGCCTCCGGTGCCGTCTGGCTGAGCGCCTAGAAGATCGTCGTCTGCGCCTCTGCTGGCACATCGCGGCGTCATCAGCAGCATAGAAGGTGGCTGGTCGCTCCTGTTTAGGCGGCAGCACCGCGTGCGGCCTCCGCGAGCCTTACTAGCTCAGCCCGCTCTGTCTGTTCGGTCATTCCGTACAGCGTGAGTAGGTCCTCTACGTCCCTGCCGCGGACGCCGGTCAGGCCGCGCTCAATGCGAGCCACCTTCGATTCCGACGACCGGATCGACCAGCCGGCATCGGACCGGCTGATCCCGGCAGCCTCTCGGAGTTTCCTAAGACGTGCACCGACGAGCTCGCGAAGCGCTGCATTTCCGCTCTCGTACTCCCAGCCTGTGATGCGAGGTTCTGAACCACTCCAACGCACCGTCGGGCGCGGGATGCCTCCGCCAGGTTCGGCCCCGACGCCGGCGACGAAGCCGGACTGGAACGAGGCTTCGATGAGCGTCACTAGATCCTCGCGGAGCGTCTGAAGGCTCTGACGGTCGTCGGCGCCGCGAAGCCTAGTGTCAGTTGAATCTGGTTTGGCCTCCCCGTTGGCTTGTTGGGCTGGGTGGGGCTCGTGCTCCGCGGGAGTCGATCCGCTCACGAGTCCATCTGCATAGCTCGTGACTCGCTGCACCCCTATGGCCGAATTAACGACTCGCTCGCCGCTCTCGCTGACCTCGGCGCCGAGCACGAGCGTCTCCTGCTTTGCATCGAACTCGACCGTTGCACCCGCGGCCTCGATCTTCAAGAGTCTGCGAACGAGGCCTGCCAACTCCCGCCGCAGGAACCATCCGCCCAGAACGACGACAACGGGCCATTTGATTGCGGCCAGCGTCTCGTTGATGTCATCCCAAATCTCCACCCCAGTCACGCGCCAGAGTGTGCCGCATCGAACCGGTGAGATGGAAGCCGAGACGCGTCGCGGCAGCGAGCGGGCGTTTGACGAGACTGCTAAGACCGTCGGCAGTGTTGGTGCATGGTGCCGACGCCGCCGGCCACTCTCGTGGTGCGGGTCGTGGTGCGAAGGGGTGTCAACTCATGCGGATCTGTTGCCGTGGTGCGAAGCGAACGATGACAAAGTTGCTGGTAGAGGCCAGATGCGGACGTGTCGTTCCTCCTCGTAATGAAGAAGGTCGTCGGTTCGATGCGACAGGCGATCTTTCGCCGCCGATCCAGTCGGTTCTGCGACGAGCCCAGCTCCGCCGAGCGGCTGACGTGGCGGTTAGGCGGGCGGTGTTAGGCCCTCTGTCCTTAGGCGGCTGGCGCGCTCAGAATCTCCGCGGCGATTCAGCGCATCGAGGAGATAACCGCTGGCTCCGGGCATGCCAGCGTCCACCTCCTTCATTAGCGCATCGACGTCACCTCGTGTCGCCAGTAGTCGAGCGAGCAAGATGCATGCGCCATCGTCACCGGCGTCGATGGCACCTCGCAACAGCGCAATCGCGTCGGCAATGCGGCCGTCATCGGCAGCGATCCTCGCACACATTCGAACCGCATGCCTGTCTCCCGAAGCAGCCCGCGCGCGCAGCTCATCGGTCTGCCCGTCCTCAGCTAGAAACTTCGCCAAGCGGTCCGCCGCGCCGCCATCGCCGCGCTGTGCGAGATCTCGCAACAACGACATGGCCGGCCCGCGTCTTCCAGACCTCCACAGGGCGGTCGCCAATCGGTGTGCGGCCTGCTGTCCGCCCACCCCGGGTCGCTTTCGCATGACCTCGACTGCCTCCCTGGTGCGGTTGGCGTCGACAAGGAGGATGGCGAGGTGCGCCTTCGCAGCCGTCGGATGTTGCTCAAGGAGCTCGATCGCAGCGGCGGGTTGCCCGTTGGCGACTAGAGCCTTTGCCAGGCGAGCGACGATCGCCGCGTTGTCGCCGGCGGCCAGGTATTTCCGCAAGACTGTGATCGAGTCGCCGAGTTGGCCGCGGTCACTGTAGAAATTGGCGAGGCCCAGCACACCTCCGTACTCCCCAGCATCAGCCATCTCGCGCAACCCAGCGATATCGCCGCGTCTGGCGAGAAGAACGGTAGACGCCAGGGACGCATATCGATCGCCTTGCCCAGCTCGTATACGCAACTCAGCGAGCCGACCTTCACGACATAAAATCGACGCCAATTCACGCTGCGCGACCCTCGCCCCGCTATTCGCTAGCGATCGCAACTCGTCAGTCTGGCCGTCTCGGGTCAGTTGATCGACGAGGCGGCGGACCGCTGGCTCGTAGCCCATTGCCGCCAACGATCTGACCTGCTCGATAGAGGCCCGCTTGAGAGCTTTCCGGCTCGCGTAGGCACGCCCGCTGGCCGCGATCGCAGCAAGGGCCGTTGGATCGCGATTCTTGACCAATACGTCAACAAGTAGCTGTGATGCACGTGAATCGCCCGTCTCTGCGAGCTCTCGCAGTTCGTCGATGCGGCCCATTCTTGCTAGGAGGGAAGCCAGTTGCGGAACAATGTGCCGGTCTCCACTTGCCAGATGTTCGCTGAGAAGGTCAATTGCCTCCGACGCGCGGCGCCGTCTGGTCAGCAGGTTGCCGAGCCGGGCGAGCGCCACACGGTCTGCTCTCGCGACCAGGGCCCGGTAGATCGATTCGGCCTCGGAGTAATACAGGCGATTTGCTGCACTCGACGCCAGCCTGCGGAGGTCGTTGAAATCGTCGGTGTGCTTCATGAGTGCTCGCCAGGCAAGTTCAGGCACCAGCTGGTATCGACGCGCTCTCGACAAGTGTTGAAGTAGATAGTCGGCGAGGGTGAATCCCCGCACTTCTGTTCGATCCGCGTTCGGAATTTCGATGACAGGAGCCGTCGCCCTGTCTTGGCGACGGCTCCGATTGCACAACTCTGCAAGCGCATCGTCGAACCAGTCCGGTCTCGCCTGTATTCCAGTCCAGTACCCGCGTGCCATGTCAAAGAGCAGGTCTCGCGGGATGGGAGAGAGGACGCCTAGCCGGCGTGCATCAGACGCGGCGTGGACGATGGCTTTGTGAGTCTCAGGAGCCTGCTGGTAGCGGCGCATAATCTCACGCGCGCCGGCGAGTGTCTCTGTGACGTTGAAGTCGCGGTTGACCACCGCCTGTGCCAAGCGTGGATCACGAGCAGCCAGTTCAATCGCGGCAGCCCTCTCCGACTCGGAGAACGTGTCGACGAAGAATGTCCGGCTAACCTGCTCAAGAATGTCAACAGCTTGCTGGTAGCGCGGACTGCTCACCTCCCCCGATGCGGTCCCACTGATCCCACGCAGCTTGACGTCGAACTCGGGCCACAGCGTGCCCACAATGATGACCGGCGTCTTGGCCTCTAGTAGCTGCCTTATTGCGGTTGAAGTTATCGGGACGTGGCCCTCCCCAGCGCTCTCCACGAAGTAGGGACCAGGCAAGAACCTTTGCAGTTCGTCGAGCCAGACAACCAGGCCCTTCGATTCTCGCAGCGGGGCCGATGCTACGGTCTTCACGAGTTCCCCGTCGCCGAGATCGGGCGCAAGTAGAGCAAAATCCGGGAGAACCTCTCTGGCCGTCTCAAAGAGAAGGCGCGTCTTGCCCACGCTCGAGTTGCCGACCAGGACCAGGAACCCACCGG
This sequence comes from Kribbella sp. NPDC049227, assembly GCF_043197265.1. Classification (NCBI taxonomy): domain Bacteria; kingdom Bacillati; phylum Actinomycetota; class Actinomycetes; order Propionibacteriales; family Kribbellaceae; genus Kribbella; species Kribbella sp. NPDC049227. The sequence goes on from NZ_JBICST010000008.1 coordinate 11,680, forward strand.
TTCGCCGTGCGCCCCTCATCCAGTCGACCAACTCTGGTGATATGTCTCGGTGAACGAACGTCGGCACGTCATTGTCAAGGGATCGGCGGGAATCGGGCCACCGCCAACGCTTTCGGGAGACAGATTCGGTCGGCCGGAGATCAATGGCCGGGTGGACCCGCAGCGCGAGGGGTCGAGTATCCCGGTCGCCCATGAGTCGTAGACCGGGTCTCCGCCCAAGATGACTACGCAGGCGGGTTGCCGCGACGGAGCTGCTGTCGGGCGTACGCGCCGCGGCTGGCCGATGCTGCAGCACGCCAAGCACGATCGACGTCAGTAGCGAGACGATCCCCAACAGCATGCTGACGATACTCGAAACGCTGTCCTTTTCATCAAGCCTCAGCCCATTGAACTCGGAGACCGCGCCGAGTACGAGTGGTACCCACCACCACCCCGCTACGCCGACAACACCCACGATCGCGAAGAGGGTCCACGGCCGTCGGCGCCAGGGGCGGATCGGATGAGGCAGCTGAGCCACAGTCATCCCTCCTCTACCACCAGTAGCACAGCGGAGGGCAAATCCTCTCACGAGCTAGCGATGTTCAGCCGCCTAAACAGGCCAGGAGAGTTCGCTCAATGAGTGAACTCTCCTGGCCAGGCTTGCAACGTAGCCGACTATGCTGCTCAGGCGTCGACTAGCTACTCGCCGGCGCGCGTGACACGGTTCGTGACGCGAACTGGAGAAGCCGAAGGTGCTTTACATCGGCGCCGAGTTCCGCGAGCGCGCCGACGTCGACAAACTCGCGGACGCAGGGTGAGCACATGGGCAGGGCACGAAAGCTGGCGGTCGTCGCTGCGGTCAGCCACCGGGCCAAGCAGCGGGTCGCTGTTGTTTTCTGGGACACCGACACTGGCGACCACGAGTTCGTCGAACAAGCGCTTCGCGCGGAAACCGCCATGGTTGCTGCCTTGGCGCAGCCAGCCCATGATTCCTGTCATTGAGGCCTCATGCGGCAGGACCTGACCGGGCTGGATGTTGGCCGAGTAGACCAACACCCCAGAGGGGACGGTGACGTTCCAGACGACCTGGTCGCCGACCTGCAACCAGCGGCCGCTGTTGTCGTCGTCCTCGGTCCAGGTGCCGTCTGCGTTGAAGGCCACCTCCCCGATATTGAATTCCTTGCCTGCGCCAGGGCCGAAGCTCCAGGTGGCGCGGATGTTCCAGGATCCGACGATGCTTGCCATGGTGCTGTGCCCTCGTGGCGATGTTGACGGCCGGCCCCGACGCAGACGAACACGATCTCGAACGAGACCTCATGCAAGAGAGCATTTGGTTCCAGCGCGGCGGCGTCAACGCCGGAGTCAGGGTCGATTCCGACCCGCCACCCGCAATGGTGGCTGGACCCTCCACCCCAGACCAGCGAACGCGGCGGCGGGAAGCCTAGAACTGTCGCTGCACCGTTTCACAACGCGAGAAGCTGCGCGACGTCGCCGCCGGCGTTGTAGTTCTGCGTGAACTGCTCGCCGTTGATCGACAGGTTGCCGTTGTGTGAGGGCGCGACCAACTTCCTCTGGCTGTTGGCGCGATGGTCGTGGGGCGATCATCCTTTGGGGATGGCTCGATTTGTGACGTTGGGTGCCGCCCGCAATCCGGAACTCACGTCGCTGCTCCTCTAAGCCCCTCCCCCGGCACGACCCGGTACCCGCAGACGATCGCGAATGACGGACGCCGGCGACAAAGTTGCCGCGGTCAACCGCATACTCGACAACCCAGAGAGAACGGCCGAACAAAGATCGAGGCCATCCGCGAGGTCCTGCGCCCCCGACCGCCGCGGCAATCAAGGCTCCGCGGCGACTGGACCCCGACGACGACCCGGACCGCCGCGGCCGCGTCTGGCGGCCGCCACATTCGTTCTAGCCGCGGCATGGTCAGCGACCTGGGCTGGTTGAGCTCGTAGTGGGCGACACCGCCGCCCACGACAAGTGCTGTCTTCGAGTTGGTCGAAGTGTGGTTTGTCAGCCCAGCTCCAGCCCCGTCTTACCTGGCAACTCCCCGTACACGACGAGCTGTTCGAGGATGTTGTCGGCCAGTCTGCTGTTCGGGTACGTCTTCAAGTACTCCGACCCATCGCGCTCCGCGACCACGACTGAACCCTCGTTCCCTTGCTCGTCACGGACGACAACATCGAGGCCACCGGAAACCGCGGCCACCCCGTCCTCTCGAGTGAGTGCCCACTCAAGGCCCTGTTCATCCTCGCCTAAGTAGCCGAGCACTTGACCTTTGTTGCCGCGCACGACTGCGGTCAACTGATACTTGGACGATCCGGTGCTCGGGCTGCGGGGGAACAGGTCGTGACAAGACGCGTTGCACTCGTTGGAGGCGAGGAGAGCGACGAAGACGCCGATGAGGCACCCCACCAGAGCGCCTACGCCGGCCCCGACCGGCCCAGCCCAAACACCAGTGAGCGCGCCCGCGTAGGCGCCGGCACCGATGGCGGCCGCGCCAGTCGCACTGCCGATGCCCATGCCCATGGTTACTGCAGTTGATTCCTTGGTGTCGCAACACTCCAAACAGTTGTCCGGGTTCGACCGACCACCACAACCCCACAACGGGTCGCCGTAATACATCCCCTGCGGCGCGCGGCTGGGTTCGGGTGGACCCGCCGGGAGTGGTCTCGAGATCCAGACCTCCGCCTCCCGATCGTCGCGCTGCGGGGCCAGGGCCTGCGAGACCACGGCCCCATCGCCCGCCAACGAGCGCGCATACCTGAAGACGAGGTGAGCAGACTGGTCGACCTGGACCGTATGCACCATCACACCTCTGATGCCGTTGAAGACGCCGTACTCGTTCAGCTTGGCGGTGCCAACGGGACGGACCGGAACCTGCCGGAACTTGGTAGGTGAGTCGAATCCCGTGACGAATCCGGGGGCAGCCGGCGGAAGAGTGTCCCGAGCGGCGAGCCTCTCGTCCGATCGAACCATCCACCCGGGCCGGCGGCTGGGGATCGCGACCCTTCTGCGAGCGACATGTGCACCGTTGCGATCGAGCCGGACGTACTCGCCGCCACTGTCGGTCATGTGGAAGACAACTACGGCGTCGGCGTATCCAATACTGAGATGAGCTGGATCTCCCCGGTCCGGTGGGAGTACAAAGCGTTGGCTGACGAACATGAGCGCGCATGTTTTCGGCCCTACACCACCCCCGATAGCCCGCGATGCCGCCCTAACCACGGCGGCGTTGCCCCTCGCTGGAAGCACACACGCCAGCGTGCTTGCCGAAGGATTGGGTCCGCCGAGGTCCATCAGTGCACCAGAGTTGGTGCGGCGGAGCCGCACCGCTGAACCACCGGTCTGAAACTCAGCGATTCTCTCGTCGAGGTGCCGTGAAAGTCCCAGGTCGAACGTGACGCTAGCGTCTAGCTGTAATGACCAGCAGGGTTGTTGACGCGGGTGATGGGTGGTTTGCCGGCGAGTGAGGTGTGGTTGCGGTGGTGGTTGTAGGTGTGGAGCCAGGTGGGTAGGGCCTCGGCGCGGTGCTGGTTGCTGGTGTAGGGCTGGGCGTAGGCCCATTCGTCGAGCAGGGTGCGGTTGAAGCGTTCTGCTTTGCCGTTGGTTTGGGGTCGGTAGCGGCGGGTGAAGCGGGCCTGGGCGCCGAGGTCGGCCAGGGCTTGCTGCCAGGCGCGGCCGCGGCGGTAGACCAGGGCATTGTCGGTCATCACGCGTTCGATCCGGGTGATGCCGAGGTCGGCGAAGTACTCTGCGGCGCGATGCAGGAAGCCGGCGCAGGTGGTGGTCTTCTCGTCGGGGTGGATTTCGGCGTAGGCCAGGCGGGTGTGGTCGTCGACGGCGCAGTGCACGTAGTCGAACCCGACTCGTGGGGCGTTGCGGGCCCGGCGGTGTTCGGGGCTGTCGTGGCCCAGCACCCGCCAGCCGCCGCCGTCGCGGAGCCGGCCGAGCTTCTTCACGTCCACATGCAGGAGTTCGCCGGGAGTGTCGCGTTCGTAGCGGCGAATGCGTTCGCCGCTGGGCCGGTCCAGCCAGGCGAGCCGGTGCAGGCCGTGCCTGGTCAAGACCGCGTGCACGGTCGAGGCCGGGACGCCGAGCAGCGGCGCCAGCCGGCGGGGTCCGAGTTTGCGTTCGGTCCGGAGCCGGCAGATCCGCTGCTCCACCTCGTGCGGTGTCTTGTGGGGCAACCGGTACGCCGTACTGGGCCGGTCCCGCAGACCTGCATCACCCTCGGTTCGCCACCGGGCCAGCCACTTGTAACCGGTGGCCCGCGAACACCCCAGCTCCTTCACCACATGAGCCACAGGACGGCCCTGGACCACAACACGCTCGATCAGCAACCTGCGGCCATACAAAGTCAGCCGGGCATTACGGTGGAACACAAGACCTCCGGTTGTGCGGTGTGGGCGTCAGCAACTCACACCCAGCCGGAGGTCTTCTCACATCTCAAGCAGCCACGCCGTCAACAACCCTCGTGGTCATTACATCTAGCCGGTTGAGGAAGTTGTCCCCGAGCTTCTCCGCGAAGAGGGCCTTGGCCTCGTCTGTGATACCAAGCGAGTTCGCCATAGTCCATCGCCTCGTTCTGTTCAGGTGTCGTCGGAGGCGGTGCCCGCGGCACGGCGGATACCTTCCAGCTTCGCATCGGACGGGCGTCATGGGTATCTCTCGAGCGCCGCAAAATATTAGGCCGCTACGCCAGTCGGCTTTGCCGCAGATCAGACGGGTGTTGAGAATCGATCGTTCGTTGCAACCTCAGCGGGAAGCCGTCCATGACCCGCGATCTGGGTCGTAGGTGATGTGCCTTCCGGGCCCGCACTCTTCGGGCTGAAGCCTCAGCAACTGGCGATACGCCTCATCCGGCAGGTCTGAGGCCAGCCAAATGGTGCGCTTCGACTCCACGTCTCGGAGAGCGATGCTGTTTCCAGGCCGTCGGCTGGCCGCGAAGATGCGGGAGACCCATGCCTTCAGCGCGTGGTAGCTGTCGGCAGCTGCCAGATCAAGAAACTTCTTCGCGAAGATGGACAGCGGCATAGTGATTGCGATCCAGGCAATCGGATCGATACCGACGCCTCCGGGACCCCAAACGTTCGCAGACGGATCCAGCTCCCTGACGATGTTCCCAATGGCCGCGGCCTCTTCCTCTGTGCCAAAGGCGATCCGAACGTCCATGACAGGTCCCCACTGCATCGCGGCCTCCAAACCCTGACGACCCAGCCCGACCTCCAGAGTGCAACCAGGGCATCGTTCCGGACCAGGATGTAGGTGCAGCGAAGATTGGGCTGCCTGGGCAAGTGCTGGAGCGTCAGCGACCACAAACAAGCACCTGGCATCAGACCTGTCGGCGCGGGACTGATCGCCTCTCCATCGACATGTTGAGAATCGATCGTTTCTCGACACCTCTGTCCGGGACCGCCGCCAGCGCGCGACGCAGCAGATCTCCGTGTTGAGAAACGCGTTGTGCAGGGAGCCTGGCTAACAAGTCGGCACCGCCCGATTCTCAACGGCGAATTTGCACGACAACCGAGGGTGCCCGTATTGCGGGTCCGCACCAGTTGGATCTTGCCGCCCCACGAGCGCGGCAAGTTCGCCTGCTACCCGTCGGGCTGAACGCCGCGCGTGGTGCGGATCGTGGTGCGAAGTGGTGTTAACTCCTGCGGGCTGTGTTGTCGTGGTGCGAAGCGAACGATGGCAAAGTTGCTGGTAGAGGCCAGATGCGGCTGTGTCGTTCCTCCTCGTAATGAGAAGGTCGTCAGTTCCAACGTGGCAAGCGCGTCGGCGAGCGGCTGGCGACTCACCGTAGTTTGGTGGACTGGCGCGTGACTCTCCTTCAGCGGTTCCGTCGGTTGACTCGAGTCGGCTACCTAGTCGCCACGAAGGTTGTCGTCGCGTCTGCAGAGCCAGCCAGGCTGACGACGAGTTCGTAGTCGCCGATCTCGGTTAGGTTGCCGCCGCTGCGGCGGATGGCGCCGACGAGGAGCTGGCGGAGATCGGACGTGTCTTCGGGATCGGCCTCGGCGCGGAACTTGGCGATCGGGTCGCCGAGGAGACGGACCTCGAGGTCGAGGGGCCGAGGCTGTCCGTCGGACAAGCGAGCTTTGTCGGGGTGACCGATGGTTGGCTCAACGCTGGTCGGGGCGTCTGGAGCGACGTGCTTGACGAGGGTGCGTCGTCCGGAGTTGAGCTCCACGAGCCCCCACTTGTCGAGGAGTTTGACCGCTCGTTGAGCTGTTGAGACTGAGGTGCCGTGGGCTGCGGCGAGATCCTTGATGGAGGGGATGGGAAGGCCATGCCGGAGGGTGCCCTGGAGGATCTGGGCTCGGAGGTCGACGGCGATCTTCTCGTAGGGGCTTGTCGGGACAAGCTCGGTGATACCGATGGCTGGTGCGGCGGCGATCCCGGGGCGGGTGGGCATGCGGGAGGCAAGGCTGCCGGCTGCGCGTTGGTCGGATTCGGAGACCCACGCTGTGTAGGCGCGAAGGGTGGTGGTTCCGCCGCCACCGTGGCCGAGGCGGCCGGCGACGGTTCGGATGTCGACGCCGGCGGCGATCAGTTCGGTCGCGGAGTAGTGGCGGAGCTTGTGGAGGGTGGTCTTAATTCCCAAGCGGCTGACCAGCTTGCTATATCGCTGCGTGACGGAGTCGGGGATCAGGTGCGTAGACCCGTCCGGAGCTAGCGAGAAGACGAAAGCATCGTCAGCGAGCTCGAGCTGGAGTGCCGCGGTTCGGGCGAGAGCGCGCGCCTTGTGTTCACGCAGCAGTTCGACGGTCTCGGGGTCGAGGGTGATGCGGCGGTCCTGGTGGGCTTTGGTGCCTTTCTCCCACTTCTTCCCGCTGCGTTGGCCGATCGCCTTCTCCAGGTGAAGTACTGCATTGTCCAAGTCGACGTGGTGCCAGCGGATCGCGCAGAGTTCGCCGCGGCGTTGGCCGGTGATCATCATCAGCCAGATGAGAGCTCCCCAGTCGGGGTCTTTGAAGGCCTCGTTGATGATGCGGGCGGCTTGCTCGGGACTTGGCGGCCGCGGGTTGCCCTTCGGGGCCGCTGGGGGTTCGGCGTCTGCGATCGGGTTGGCTGTGACCCACTTCCAGCGGACTGCGCGACGCAGAGCGCCGTACAGGATGAAGTGGATCTGGCGAATCGTCGAGGCCGCAAGGGGCTTGCACGTGTGCGGGCGGCAGCGCACGTCGCACTCGTGCTTGCGAGTGGTTCTGTGGTCGATCTGGCCCTTGGTGTTCCTGCAGTGGTCGCGGCACCGGCGGAGCTCGGCGTACAACGAGTCCATGATGCCCGCGTCGAGGGAGCCGACCTTCAGGTCGCCGAGGAGTGGGCGGATGTGCTTGTCGGCGTAGCCCTTGTAGACATCGAGGGTGTTGAACTCGAGATCGGCTTCGGACAGGTACTTGTCCAGCAGCTGGTTGACCGTGGCCTTGGTGCGCGGGTTACGGCGCTCGTACACCTGGTTGAGCAGCCGGACGCGGGTTTCCTCGGCCAGCTTCTCGGCGTCCGGGCCGGCCGGGATGACCTCGGTCAGGTCGTGACGCCGCTTCGAGACCGGGTCGATGCCGGCATACACGCGCACTCTGATGGCGCCGCTCGGCAGCGCATCGATGCCGCCGCGATCGCGCTTCTTGCGATCATTCGCCTTGGCCATGCGGGCAAGTCTAGACCCAACTTGCGTCACGGACCGTGTCACGACGCGAGTCCGAGAGGCTAGCTGACCTCCTCAGAGGAATGGCCTCTGACTTGTTTTTGCAGGTCAGAGGCCACTTTCTGATGGTAGGCCCCGTGGGACTCGAACCCACAACCCGCGGATTAAAAGTCCGCTGCTCTGCCAGTTGAGCTAGAGGCCCTCTCACGAGGGTGAGGGGAACAGTGTGTCAGGTTTGTCCAGGTGGTTGCTCGGTGGGGGCTGAGGTGGTTACGGCTGGTGACTGTTCGGGTGGGGGTGGTGGGCGTACTCTCGGCCTAGGGGAAGGGCGTGCGTGGGGGCGTGCGCTGGGGTCAGGGGGACTCGATGGGGGTTGTGGAGCGGGCGGCGATCGCCGGGTTGCATTCGGAAGTGGTGAATGCCTGGAAGGGGATCGTCGGCGAGGCGAGCACGCTCGGGCTGGCGGACCGGATCGTGATCTCGGTGAAGCTGAAGGCACGGGCAGACGCGTTGGCGGCGTACGAAGGGCTGGTCCGGGACGCGGGGGACCTGGCCACTGACGTACGGGCGTTCGCGACGGCGGTGAAGATGCAGAATCCGCTGACCGGGGTGGTCTGGGGGACCGGGCTGGCCTCCGGGGTGCTGGGGTTCTTCGGCTGGTGGTCGTTCGTGGCCTTGCGGGCCGCGTGGTCCGATACCGAGGGCGGTATGGCGCAGACGACCGCGGCGGTGATCGGTGTGTTGACCGTGGCGTCCGGAGTCGTGATCGTGGCTGTGGTCCGCGCCGCGGTGGTCGCGGCTCAGGCGGCATTGCAGACACTCGACGACTTCAGCGCCAAGGAGCACCCGTCCGCGGAACTGCTGCGCGAGGTACGGCCCGCGGAGGAACGTCTGTTCGCCCTGTTCCGGCAGGAGGTGCCGGAGCCGCCGATCACCGCCGGGCCGTTGATCGTGCTGGGAGTCGTCGGGCTGCTCGCCGGCGTACTCTTCGCGGCGATGACAGGCGTCGGCGCGCCGACGCCCGACGGCTGACCCCCGCGCCGGTTACGCTGTGTGTTGCACAGTAGTCAGAGCGGTCGCGCTGGGGGTGTCGACTGGCGTGCTCGCTTCCTCGGGGGAGGAAGACGATGGGTTTCCGGATCCACTTCGGCTGCGCCGATCTGGCGCGTACGACGATCGGCCGCACGCCCGATCCATTGTGGGAAGTGCTGCTCGGCATGCACATGCTGCAGACCGAGGACGAACCGTCGGTCTTCGGGGCGTGGCGGCAGCGGGCCAGGGCGAAGCTCACCGAGCTCGAGCGTGAGCTGCTCGTCCTCGCACCACCGGTCGGGTACTCGCCGGACTTTCTCACTCCGGCCGCGTCGGTGAACGGTCTCGACGCCGGGCTGGCCGCTGTGGCGGCAACGCCGCAACACCAGTTGGAGCAGGAACTGCGGCGGTTGTCGGGCGAGGTCCGCTTGCCGGGCTGGACGCAACGTCTGGCGGCCGGGGATCCCGGCGTACTCAAGAAGGTGTGCGAAGGCCTGAAGCACTTCCACCGCACCAAGATCGCGCCGCAGTTGCCGTCGATGTCGCCGACAATCGCGCGCGACGTGAAGCTGCGCAGCGACACCGTGACGACCGGCGGCTTCGAGAAGCTGGCGAAGACGCTGCACCCCGCGATGCAGTGGGGTCCGCCGGTGCTGCACGTCGACATGCGCCACATCAACCGGGATCTGTACCTGCGCGGCCGCGGCCTGCGCCTGGTCCCGTCGTTCTTCTGCTGGCGGCATCCGATCATGCCCGCGGACCCGGACCTGCCGCCGGTCCTCGTCTACCCGGTGACGCACGACCCGGCCTGGTCCGAGCCGACCGCGCAACCCGCTGATCCGGAACGTGCCCTGGCCGACCTCCTCGGTCGTACGCGGGCCGCCGTACTGCGAAGCATCTCGGTAGGCGCGTGCTCCACCAGCGAACTGGCCGCACGGGCCGGCATCTCACTGGCATCGGCCAGCGAACACGCACGAGTCCTGCATCGCACCGGCCTCGTCACCACCCGCCGGGCCGGCAACGCGGTCCGCCACACGATCAGCCCGATCGGCACCCACATCCTCACCGGCACGCAGGCCTGAACCCTCTACCGGACGGTCACGTCACAAAACCGAGTCGGTTCGGCCGCTGCCCCTCGCGGCACGATCCATCGCAGTGGTATGGATCAGTCTTCGCCCGGGAGGTCCGGGCGCTGACACTCCCGCCGCGGGGGGAACCGCCGGCGGGTTGGGGGGAATCGTGCATTTGTATCGTGCTGCGCTGGCAGCCGGCAGCGTGCTGGCTATCGGCGTACTCGCCACTGGTTGCGGACCGGCTCCGAGTACGACGGAGGTCGCCGAACCGAGTGTGGTCGTGAGCACCCAGGAGACACCAACACCGGAGAGCACGGCCACGCCGACACCGACACCGACACCAACACCAACACCAACGCCCAAGGTGACGCCGACCACGAAGACACCGACGACCACCAAGAAGACCGTCGTCGAGTTCCGCACCATCCCCTTCAAGAAGAAGACGGTCACGGATTCGTCGATGCCGAAGGGCGAGAAGACCATCCGGACAACGGGTGTGAACGGGACCCGCAAGCTGACCTACCAGCTCACCTACGTGAACGGCGTCCAGACGGACAAGGACCTGCTGCGGGACCAGGTGTCGAAGGAGCCGCGCTCGCAGGTCACCGTGGTCGGTACCAAGGTCGAGGAGCCGGAGCCGGAGCCGTCCGGCTGCGACCCGAACTACAGCGGCTGCGTCCCGATCGCCAGTGACGTCGACTGTTCAGGTGGCAGCGGCAACGGCCCGGAGTACGTCGCCGGCCCGGTCCGCGTGATCGGGAGTGACATCTACCGCCTCGACAGCGACGGCGACGGTGTCGGCTGCGAGGACTAGCGAAGACGTCCAGTGCAGGGCACTAGGTCGTCTGGTTGTGGTCGCGGCGGGCGCTGAGAATGCTCGCCGCGATCGCGCCCATGATCAGCAGGACTCCGATCAACTGCAGTCCCGGCGAGTCGTCCGATGCTCCGTAGATGACACCGGCAGCGCCGAGAGCAACTGCCACGACGGCAACGACGTACTTCATCAAGACCTCCCGACACCCGACAGGAACTCATCGAGTATCGCCCGAATCCTATCGACTATCAATAGGCTCCCAGGCGAATCGGGGTCCACGCCAGTGCTTGTAGACGAGGGTCCGCTCCGATGGTGCGTTGCCGGAGTAGCTGAGACCGACCTCGCCGGTGGTGCTGCTGACCACCAGGCTGGCCAGTGAGGGCTCGTCGCGGCGGAGGCAGTCCTCGGAGAGCAGGTCGAGGAGGCGCCCCAGCCCGTTGATGGCGTGCGGGATGCCGAGGTCGGTCTTCATGGAGCCGTAGGTTGCCGTGCCGCCGGTGGTGGCTACCCCGATGAGGTAGGAGCGCATCCGGGGTAGCCACTCGACGTCGGCCGGGGTGACGGTGACGTTCCGGCCCTTGATCGGGAGGGTCTCTCCGCGGTTCAACAGCAGGTCCATGGCCCGATCGTGACACGGCGGGACCTCCAGCGCAGTAGGCTGGAACCGGTGAGATCAGTGGGGCCAGGAGGGGTTCCGGCCGAGGTGGGCGAGGATCTGGTCCAGCGGGTTGTCGCCGTTCCACGGCAGCGCGGGGGAGAACGGCGTGCCGGGGACCAGGCGGACTTCGCCGGTGGGTACGACGTCGGCGACGGTCTGCGCGGCCGACAGGACCTCGGGGGTGAAGGTGACGGTGGTGCCGAGGGTTGCGGCGACGTCCCAGGAGTGCACGACGTAGTCGATGAAGTGGAAGCTGATCGCCTGGTGGCCGGGGAAGTCCGCCCCGAACTCGGTCAGCGGGAACGTCCGCTCCGTCACGCCGTCCTCGGCGAAGGCGGCCAGCACGTGCTCGGCCGACGCGATGTAGGCCTTGGCCGGCTCGTCGCCCAGGTCGCGAACCTTCCACAGTTGTTCGCCGCTCTCGCCCCGGGAGGCGGCGGCGAAGCCGTAGTGCTGCGTCGCCATGTGGGCGAGCAGGCCGTACAGAGTCCAGGCCCGGCAGGGCGTCGGCTTGGACAGGTCGGCATCGGTGATCCGCGTGGCGAGGTCGATGCTGGCCCGGACCGCCGCGGCGTCGAGGGATACGTAATCAACAGTAGGCATGCGCACATCATATGCGCGAGCATATGATTGCGCCAGTGCTATCTTCGGCAGCGTGACCGCTGCGGACGAGCGCCCCGATCTCGCCGCGATGCTGTATCCGTTGGTGCGGACGCTCATCGCGGAGGAGATGCCGGTGCTCGCCGAGCACGACGTCTCGATGTGGGGCTACTCCGTGCTCGTCGCCCTGGACGAGACCCCGGTGCGCACGCAGTCCGCGCTCGCGGAGGCGATCGGTGCCGACAAGTCCCGCATCATCGGCACCCTCGACGAACTGCAGGACGCCGGCCTGATCGAGCGCACGCCGGACCCTGACGACCGCCGGGTCCGGTTGTTGTCGATCACCGCCAAGGGCCGCCGGGTACGACGCTCTGTCCGCAAGGGCATCCGGGTTCGCGAGGAGCGGCTGCTGGCCAAGCTCCCGGCCGCCGACCGCCAGGGCTTCCTCCGCGCCCTCCGTGCACTCCACACCTCCAAATAGGGCCTCCGCTACCAAGCTTGGGGTGAGATCGCAACCGATTCGGAGTGTGACGTTCTCGTCACGATCCGTTGAACCGAACGCGGCCGTCGATCGTGAAGAAGAGAGCACCACCCCCGCCCCAACACCCTCGAGAGTGAGGCCTGATGAAGGTGCTCGAGCGTTATCAGTCAGAAGTGGTCGCCGTCTTCCGGATCGTCGTCGGCTTCCTGTTCGCCACCCACGGTGCGGCCGCGTTGTTCGGCGTCCTGGGAACCAGGCAGGTGCCGGCGTTCGCCTGGCCGTCCTGGTGGGCGTCCGCGATCCAGTTCGCCGCCGGTGCGCTGGTGATGATCGGGCTCGCCACCCGGTACGCCGCGCTGCTGTGTTCCGGATCGATGGCCTACGCCTACTTCACTGTTCACCAGGTTGATGCTTTGCTGCCTGTGCAGAATGGTGGCGAGAAGGCGGCACTGTTCTGTTTCGCCTTCCTGCTGATCGCATTCCTCGGCAATGGAACGTGGTCGGTGGAGCGACCGACACCTGTACGCGAGAAGCTGGCAGCAGCGACGGAGTGACCGGAGCAGCCGGATCATGAGCACTCCGCACGACAGAGCAGGAGCGCCGATGGCCGATGACCGCGCGGCGCTGTTGCGTGAGCTGCACGACGTGCATGCTCCCGCGCTGTGGCGGTTCGTGGTCCGGCTGACCGGCGACGACCGGCTGGCCGAGGACGTCGTCCAGGAGACCCTGCTGCGGGCGTGGCGCCGGCCGCAGATCCTGACCGAGGACGAAGCCGGGGCCCGGGCCTGGCTGTTCACGGTGGCGCGCAATCTCGTCATCGACGACCGGCGCAGTGCCCGGGTCAGCCGCGAGGTGGCCAGCGGCGACCTGCCGGAGAACCCGAGCGCTGACCACGCGAACGCCGTACTGGATGCCTGGCTGGTGGCCGAGTCGCTGGCACAGTTGTCCGAGGAACATCGGCAGGTGATCGTTCGCGCGTACTACGGCCGTCGTACCGTCACCGACATCGCCGCGGAGCTGAACATTCCGTCGGGCACCGTGAAGTCGCGGCTGCACTACGGACTGCGGGCGTTGAAGCTCGCGTTGCAGGAGAGGGGGGTGACGAGCCAGTGAGTGATCCGTACCGCGAATGGGATGCGGCGTACCTGCTGGGGTCGTTGTCGGCGAAGGACCGGCGCGAGTACGAGGAACATCTGCGCACGTGTGACGAGTGCTCGGCCGAGGTCGCGTCGCTCGCCGCCGTACCGAGCGCGATGGCCGCGCTGCCGGACGACCGCGCGCTCGCGACGATCACCGAGGCGCCGCCGAATCTGCTGCCCGACCTGGTGCGCACTGTCCAGCGCGATCGCCGCAAGCAGCGCATTCGGCTGGGCGCGGTGGTGACCGGAGTCGCCGTCGTCGCCGCGGTGATCGGCGCGGTGATCGCGATCCCGCTCACCCACGAGGAGCCGCAGGGGGACTACGTCGTACTCGCGCAGACCGTGGCCAGCAAGCTGTCCGCCGACGCCCGGCTGGTGCCGGAACGCTGGGGTACGACGATCGAGATCAGCTGCCGGTACGACGAACTGGCCACGCCCAGCGAACGGGCGCGGGGCTACGAGTTGTACGTCACCGACTCGTCGGGAAAGGCCCAGCTGATCGCGAGCTGGACCGCGTCTCCGGGAACGACGGTCAAGCCGGCCGCGACGACGAAGTTGCGGCGCGAAGAGATCCGGGCCCTGGACATCCGCAGCTCCGAGACCGGGCGGGTTCTGCTCGCTGTGCACTTCTGATCACTGTCGGCACGAATGAGCCTCCCCTGACGGGGCACCTGAACGTCACGAGCGACGGTCGCTCGAGAGGCCGCCGAATCGAGACCCCGGTGTTCAGGGACGTGCACCGGGGTCGCGGCGGTTCCGGCGCCGCAGCGCCGACCGTGAGCTGTCTGGAAGAATTTCGCCGGATTCCTGTAACACTCAGCACGTCACCAGCGATACACCGTGTGTAACGCCACTGAGGATCCCGTCCCAGGTCAACCGCCCGAAGGGCCTGGGGCGGGGTTTTCTTCGCCGCCAGGCGCCCCGGCAGCGTTACGCACGAAGGCCCCCGGTGAACCTCCCCGGGGGCCTTCGCGCTGTTATCCCCTCCTCGGAAATCCAGCGCTTCCACGGACTGCGCGGTGCGCTATGACGCTCGTTCGCCTGGGCCGTCCGACTCCGGCAGTGCGATCCGGTCCGCCGGCAGGCGTTCCGTCCGCTCTGTCCCGTCGTCGCCCTTGTACTGCACCAGACCGGTCCATCCCGTCTCCTCGTGCTCACGGCCGATCAACCAGCCGTGACGCCACTGGTCGTCCGCGTGGACGACCACATGGCTGGGTAGCGGGAGGCGGGACACCAGGTCGGTGTCGGGCTCGAACTCAGTCATGGCCGAAGGCTAGGTGGTTTCGGCGCCAGGCGCCTCCCCCGCCGCGTGTTTCTCACGCTGTTCTAGGGCTGTAGTTCGCGGATCACGCCGACGCCGAGACCGAACTCACGCACTGATCCGGTCACCTTCAGGGCCCGACCGCCGGGGATGTGGGTGACCCAGCCCTCACGCAGTGCGTGGCTGCACAGGGCCGCACCGACCGCGCCGGCGAGGTGCGGCCGGCGTTCGGTGACGTCGAGGCACGACCGTACGGCGGGCCGGCCGTGGCGCCCTTCGAGCACGATGCCGAGATCGTCCAGCCAGGCAGAGCCCTCCGGCGTCAGCGTGATCCCGTCGGACCAGTCGAGCAGGCCGCGCTCGGTCATCGCATCCGCCAGCGCGACGCCGAGCTTGCCGGCCAGGTGGTCGTAACAGGTCCGCGCCCGCGCGAACGCGTCCCGTTTGCTGACCGCGGACAAGCTGTTCGCGACCTCGGTACGACGTGGCGCGAGCGCCGCGAGGCCCTCGATCAACTCGGCCGTGTCCGGGCCGGCGAGCTTCACGTACCGGTGCCGTCCCTGCCGGACCTCGCTCAGCAGTCCGCCGTCGACGAGCAGGTTCAGATGTTCGCTGATCGTCGGCCGCGAGACCTTCGCGAGCCGGGCCAGTTCTGTCGCCGTCCACGCACGTCCGTCGAGCAGCGCGAGGCAGACCGTCGCCCGGGTGGCGTCGGCCAGCATCCGGGCCCAGGAAGCCAGTTCCTGTCCTTCCGTCTGCGTGCTCATGAGTCCATCATGCCGCTCCGACAGTTCGGTCCCGGCCTAACCGACCGCCGCCTAGCGTCGAACCCATGACGCATCTGACCATCGAACCGTCCATCCTGTACGTCGGTACGCCGGTCGCGCTGCTGAGCACGGTCAACGACGACGAGACCTTCAACCTGGCGCCGATGTCCTCGGCGTGGTCACTCGGGGATGTCGTCGTCCTGGGCGTCAGCGCCTCGGGCCAGACCGCCGGCAACCTGCAGCAGCGGCCGGAACTGGTGATCAACTTCCCGGCGCCGGACCAGTGGCAGGCGGTCGAACGGATCGCCGGACTGACCGGGCGCGACCCGGTGCCGGAGCACAAGCGTGCCCGGTTCCGCTTCGAGCGCGAGAAGTTCGCCGCGGCCGGCCTGACTCCAGCCGACTCCGAGCTGGTCGGCCCACCCCGCGTCGCCGAATGCCCGTTGCAGTTCGAGGCAACCGCCGCCGACGTCCAGTTCGATGCCGATGGCAACTTCCTGATCATCCAGGCCAAGGTACTGCGGGTGCACGCCGACCACCGGATCGTCGTACCGGGGACGTCGTACGTCGATCCGGGCGCGTGGTCGCCGCTGATCTACAACTTCCGGCACTACTTCGGCCTCGGCGGCGAACTCGGTGAGTCGTTCCGCACCGAGACGCCTAGAGCAGCCGAAGCCGATCGACTTCTTCGTCGCTGAGGACGACGTCCAGGCCGGCGAGCACCTCGGGAAGCTCGTTCGCCGGTACGGCGCGGTGCGTGGCGCGGCCGTCGGCGTACTCCGTCGTGAGGTCGTCACCGACCAGGCGACGGACGATGCCGTCGGCAACGCGCATCACCACCGGCCGTCCGGTGAACGGGGAGTCCGGGTGGGTCGAGACGTAGTGGTGGTAGACCCGGTAGTCGATCGGGCGTACTGGCTCGTCGTTCGACGCGTGCTGCGGGATCCAGCCGTCCGCGGTCTTCTTCGCCAGCGTCCACACGTCACCGTCGAGGGTGAGGCGGTGGTCCCAACCGCCCTGGTCGACGACCACACCGTCCTTCAGCGGAGTCGGATAGAGCTGACCGGCGCCGAATCCGACATCGGCGAGGAATTCCTCCCCGTCCACGCCGACCTTGAGGAGTGCGTGGGTTCGCGGTCCGGCCTTGTGCGGTTGTACGCGCGCGACGCGGCGATCCACCGTGAAGCCGAGCCGCTCCAGGGCGGCGCCGAACAGCAGAGCGTGTTCGTAGCAATAGCCGCCCCGTTGCCGGCCGACGAGCTTGGTCTGGATCGCGTCCAGGCCGATGCCGGGGTGCGTGCCGAGAATCACGTCGATGTTCTCGAACGGGATCGCCAGCACGTGGGCGCGGTGCATGCTGCGGAGGCTCTCCGCCGACGCCGCCACCTTCGGATGCCCGATCCGGTCGAGGTAGGCGTCCAGGTCAAGTTCTTCGATCTGCCACATGACGCCTACCTCAACACTTCCAGTTCACTTGAGGTCAAGCTCGGTGAACAGGGTGAGCTGCAGTCCGCCCGGCGCCTCCAGCCGGGCGTTCAGCGAGTTCCACGGTGTGCGGGTCGGCTCCGCGATCACCGTGGCGCCCGCCGCGGCCAGAGTCCTGGTGGTCTCCGCCGAGTCGTCGACCTCGAAGGCGACGCGGTACTTCCCGGCCACCCGCCGGCCGACCTCGACCCGGTCGATGAAGTCGGCCTGGTTCGGATCCGCGATCTCGAGCGTCGCCCGCTCGACATCGAGAATCGTCACCCGGCCGTCTTCGGACTCGTACGACTCGCGTTCGGCCAGGCCGAGCACGTCCCGGTAGAACGCCACCGCCTCGTCGTAGTCGTCCGCTGTCACGACCAACCGCAACTCTTTGACTGTCATGAGGTCAGTATCAGTCCTCCTGCACCCAGGCGCGGCCGATATTCGCCTCCTCGAACCGCCAGCCCTCACCGGTCCGGACGGCCGTGTACTTCAGCCGGAGCCCGGCACGCCGGTGCGGCGCCTGGCCGTCGCGATAGAAGAAGGTCAGCTGGTTGGCCGATGTCTCGGCCCGGTCCCCGTCGACGCTGACCAGGATGTCGCTGTGCACGTGCTGGGTCAGTTCGCCGTCGACCGCCGTACTGCGCAGGTACTCGAGCACCTCGTCGATGCCCCGCAGTTCCCCGCCGCGCGGAGACCGCACCAGGATGTCCTTCGTGTAGACCTGCCGGATGTCCTCCGGCGTCCCTTCGTCCAGGACCCGCGCCAGTCGCGCGAACAGATCCTCGATCTCCCACCGTTCGGTTGTCATCGTCGTTCCTCTTTCATTGGGTTGGCCAACGTTGGCCTCACCAACTATAGCCGGGAAACCTGATAGTGGTCGATCAGCCAGGTTTCGCCGGTCCGCCGCAGTACGACGCTCAGGTAGACGGACAATTCCGGCCGGTCGGTGAACGCGAAGTCCACGGCGACGTACCCGAGGATCAGGTCCTCGCTCAGTCGCCGGTGTTCGAGGATCCGGTACGACGGCGACAGCCCGAGCGGCTGTGAGTCGTAGTACTCGGCCACGGCGTCGCGGCCCACGCCGTACGGGTGCAGACCCTGGAAGATCGCGTCCTCGGTGAAGTACGACGCGACCCGCTTCGGGTCGTGCTCGATGATGGCGTCCTTCCACTGGTCGAGAACGCCGTGCAGGATGTCGAGATCGTTCATCGGAATCAGTGGCCCGCCTGCTGGCCGCCGTCGACGTGGAGGATCTCGCCGGTGACGAAGGCTGCGGTCTCCAGGTAGGTGACGGCGTCGACGACCTCGTCGATCTCACCGAGCCGGCCGACCGGATGCAGGGCGGCCAGGAACTCGTGCGTCTCTTCCGGGTGCATCTGAGTACGGATGACGCCCGGCGCGACCGCGTTGACGCGGATGCCGCGAGCGGCGTACTCGGTCGCCAGGGACTTGGTGACCGAGTTGAGTCCGCCCTTGGTCAGCGACGCGAGAGCGGACGGCACGCTGCTGAAGGCGTGGTCGGCGAACGTGGTGGTGATGGTGACGATGTGACCGCCGCCCTGCTCGACCATCGCGGCGATCGCTCGCCGGGTCAGATCGAAGAAGCCGCGCAGGTTCACGCCGGCCACCTGGTCGTAGTCGGCGTCGGTGTACTCGGTGAACGGCTTGGCGATGAACACACCGGCGTTGTTGACGACGGTGTCGATCCGGCCGAACGAGTCCAGCCCGGCCTCGACGATCCGGGTCCCGACGCCGGCCTCGGCGACGTCGCCCGGCACGGTCAGCACCAGCGGGTCGTCGGCGGGCGTGATCGTGCGGGAGTTGGCGACCACCGCGTACCCGAGCTTGCGGTACGCCGTGACGAGTGCCGCGCCGATGCCCTGGGACGCACCGGTGACGACGGCGACTTTCTGGGAACTCATGGTTCTCTCTTTCTCGAGGTTTGGTACTTCGATCGTTGTCGAACCATGTGCTGTTTTCCACGACCGGTTTCCTCCCTACTGAGAGGCTCGGCCTACTACGATCAGCGGGTGGAGCTGCGGCAGTTGCGGTACTTCGTCGCGGTCGCCGAGGAGCTGAACTTCGGTCGCGCCGCCGCCCGGTTGCACATCGCCGGGCCCTCGCTGTCGCAGCAGATCAAGGCGCTGGAGCGTGATCTTGGCGTCCGGTTGTTCGAGCGCGATCGCCGTACCGTCACGCTGACCGCGTTCGGCGAGACGCTGCTGCCGCAGACGCGGGCGTTGCTCGATCAGGCCGACGGCCTTCGCCGGACCGCGGCCGGGTTCGCGACGACCGAACCGGTGCGACTCGGGTACGTCAGCTGGCGGCCGGCCGATCTGGCCGAGCGGGTCTCCGGGGTCGCCCAGTTGCAGGTCGACGCGTGGGTGATGCCGTCGCACACCCAGGCCGAGCGGGTCGCCGATCGCAGCATCGATCTGGCGATCTGCTGGGTGCGCGCGACCGACCTCGCCGAGCAGGACCTGGACGGGCGGCTGATCGGCGCGGACCGGCTGTTCGCGGTCTCGCCGGGTGCCGACGAGACCGCGGTTCGCGCGCGGGACACCGTCGTACTCGTGGATGCCGACACCGCGACCTGGGCGTCATGGAACCTGTACGCCGTCGAGTTCGCCCGCGCGACCGGGGCGTCGGTGGTGCGCATCGACGACCACGGGATCACCGGGTCGGCGTTCTTCGATCAGGTACGTCGATTGGGCCGGCCGGTGGTCAGTTCGCCGAAGCGGGACGCGACGCCGCTGCCCCGTGGTCTCGTTCGGCGTCCGGTCGTCGAACCGGTGCCGATCTGGACGTGGGCGCTGGTGTGGCGGCGTGGCGAGACCCGGCCGGCCGTCAGGGCCGCGGTCGAGGCGTTGAGCCGCGACGTTGCCATTGACCTCGGGCCGGAGGGCGCCTGGCTGCCGGCGGACGATCCTTTCAGGCCTGGTGCTGCACCGCTGCCGGAGTGAGGCGATAGCCGAGGTTCTCGGAGAACTCGGCGGACAGGGCGAAGCGGTCGCCGCGGACGAGGGTGTGACGCCATTCGACCGGACGGCTCTGTGACGTGCCCTGGCGGTTGATGGAGAACGCGGCCGCCTCGGGCGGGCAGCGGAGTACGGCGCGCTCGGCCGGGGTGGGTACGACGGCGCGGATGTCCTCGCGTCCGTGGTCCAGCCGGACGCCGATGCGGGTGGCCAGCTCGTTGTAGAGGCTGGTGTGGGTGAAGTCGGCGTCGAGGAGTGGTTCTGCCAGGGAGGCGGGCAGCCAGACGCGGTCGAGCGCCAGCGGCTCGTCGCCGGCGAAGCGGAGACGCTCCAGGTAGAGCAGTGGGCTCGACGCCTCCAGGTCGAGGCGGCTCGCGATGACGCCGTCGGCCCGGATGTCGAGTGCGCGGACGCTGCTGTGCTGGGTCAGGCCGGACGCCTCGACCGAGGAGAACAGGCTGTACAGCGCACCCATCGGCTGGCGGATCTCCGGCGTGGTCGCGACCCTGGGCTGACGGCCGCGTTCGGCCACGATCAGGCCGTCCGCGCGCAGCTTCCCGAGCGCCTGCCGGACCGTGTGCCGGCTGACCTGGTAGTCCTCGACGAGCGCGAGCTCACCGGGGAACGTGTCGTCGAACTCCCCGGACCGCAGCCGCCGCACGAGGTCCTGCTGCAGCTGCTTCCACAGCGGCTGGCCGCCGGTGCGGTCGAGCCTGCGCTGGATCATCAGGGTCCTGCCTCCCGGGAGTGGGCTTGCCAAATGTCCGGTCATCTCCTAGCTTAAATGTGCGTACATTTTCAGCGGGAGGAACCGGGCCGATGGTGCAGGTCGAGATTAGGCCACCGCACGCTCCGCTTGGTGCCGTCTCACGGACCCAACACCTGCCTTGGTTCCACTCAGTGGTCGGGCGGATGCCTGGCTTGGGGGTCGTGCTTCTCCTCACCGCCGTCGCCGTCCCACTGGGACGGCTCGTTCCTGTGGTTGGGGGACCGGTCTTCGGCATCGTCCTCGGGGTTCTCTCCGGCCTGCTGATTCCCACCCTGCGGGCTGAGCGGTGCCGACCGGGATACGACTTCGCCGCGAAGAACCTGCTCCAGGTCTCGATCGTCGTACTCGGCACGGGCCTGTCCCTCCAGCAAGTGGCCCGTGTCGGCGCCTCCTCACTTCCCGTCATGCTCGGCACGCTGGCCATCGCACTAGGCGGCGCGTGGGTCTTCGGCCGATTGCTCGGCGTACGCGGCGACACCCAGACCCTGATCGGAGTCGGTACGGCGATCTGCGGCGGCTCCGCGATCGCCGCGGCGACCGCCGCCATCGGTGCCAAGCGATCATCGGTCGCCTACGCGCTCGCGACGATCTTCACCTTCAACGTGGTCGCCGTCCTCGCCTTCCCGCCCCTCGGCCACCTGATGGGCCTCAGCCCGGAAGCCTTCGGCCTGTGGGCGGGCACTGCGATCAACGACACCTCATCGGTAGTCGCCGCCGGCTACGCCTACAGCGCCGACGCCGGCGACCAGGCCCTCGTGGTGAAGCTGACCCGCTCATTGATGCTCGTCCCGATCGTCCTGACCCTGGTCGTGCTCAAGTCCCGCCGTGACGCGCGGACCGCCGACCGCCAGGACCCGGACCACCCGCGGACACGTCTCCCGTGGCGCCGGCTCGTGCCGATGTTCCTGATCGGCTTCGTCGCCGCGGCTGGCCTGCGTTCGGCCGGGCTCGTGCCGGACGGATGGCTCCCGACGCTCAGCCTGATCGGCACGTGCCTCATCACCTCGGCCCTGGTCGCGATCGGCCTGTCGCTGCGGCCGCGCGAACTACGCGACGCAGGGCCCCGGCCGCTCCTGCTCGGAGCGATCCTGTGGGCCCTGGTCGCGTTGGGAAGCCTCGGACTTCAGTCCTTCTCGTAGGCCGCCGGGCGGGTCTGCACCGTCTTGATCCGCGGCACGTCCAGCTTGTTGCTGCGGTCGAAGCGGTAGATGCCGTTCTCTTCCTGGAACACGTCCGTCAGCTGCGTGTAGCAGTAGCCGAACATCAGGGGGTCGTCGAGCAGCGCGTCGACCAGACCGGTGAAGCGCGCGTAGAACGCCTCCTCGTCGACCACCCGCTGGCCGTAGCCCCACGACTCGGTGCGGTTGTCACCGGCCGACTTCGCGGCCTCCTCCGGGTTCCACCAGATGCCGCCGAACTCACTGCAGAAGTACGGCTGACCGGCGTACGGCTGGGAGATCGGCCGCTGCTCGTGCCCGCCGGTGTTCCCGTACGGCGCTCCGTCCGCGAGGCCGGCCATCTGCCGGGCGAACTCGGCCGGGTCCTGCTCGTAGTTGTGCGAGTCCCAGACGTCGGTCTCGGGCACGCGGTGCGAGTATCCGGACGCGTCGAGCACCGGCCGGGTCGTGTCGGCCGCCTTCGTGGCCAGGAACATCGCCCGGGTGACGTCGTCCAGCTGGGTGATCCGGTCGTGCAGGAACTGGTGCGTCTCGTTCAGCGGGCACCAGCCGATGATCGACGGGTGGCTGTAGTCGCGCTCGACCGCCTCCAGCCACTGCGCCACGTACGACGCCGTCGGCTGCTGGTTGTCCTCTTGGGTGCCATCGGCAAGGTTTTCGCCCCAGTCGCCGAACTCGCCCCAGACCAGGTAGCCGAGCCGGTCCGCGTGGTACAGGAACCGCTCCTCGAACACCTTCTGGTGCAGCCGTGCGCCGTTGAACCCGGCCGCCAGGCCCAGCTCGATGTCCGCGACGAGCGCCTCGTCGGACGGCGCCGTCATCAGGCTCTCGGGCCAGTACCCCTGGTCCAGCACCAGCCGCTGGAACACGTGCTTGCCGTTGATCAGGATCGCCTGGCCGTTGATCGACACCGACCGCAGTCCGGCGTAGCTGTCCGCGCCGTCCACAACGTTGCCGTCGGCATCGATCAGCTCGAGGCGGACGTCGTACAGGTGGGGATCGGTAGTGTCCCAGAGGCGGACGCGATCCGCCGGGACCTGCAGCGTCAGCCGCGGCGCGAGGTCGAGGTCGGCGCGGACCTCCTGGGTGACGACCTCGCCGTCGGCGTCCGTCAGGATCGCGCGGACCTTCCAGCCCGGCTTGTTCGCCGACACCGGTACGGCGAGGTGGAAGCTGGAGCCGGCCACGTCCGGGGTGATCCGCGGGCGGCCCAGGTGCACGGTCGGCACCGCCTCGAGCCAGACGGTCTGCCAGATCCCGGTCGTCCGGGTGTAGTGGCAGCCGTGGTTGAAGTACTTCGTCGACTGCTTGCCGCGGGCCTGCGCGCCGTACCGGCTGTCCCGCGCGCGGACGACGATGGTCGCCTCCTCGCCGGGCTTGGCGACCTGGCGGAGGTTGGCGCTGAACGGCGTGAACCCACCGCGGTGCCGCACCACCTCGACGTCGTTCACCCACACGGTCGCGTCGTGGTCCACCGCCTGGAAGTGCAGGACGGCGTCCTTGCCGGACCAGTCGGCCGGGATCGTGACGGTCGTCCGGTACCAGACGGCCTCCATGAAGTCGACGTCCTCGATCCCGGACAGCTTCGTCTCCGGCGCGAACGGCACGGTGATCCGCTGCGCGAGCTCTCGCTCCCGGACCCCGCGCTCGAGACCGGAGTCCGACCGGTCGATCTCGAACTGCCACTCGCCGTTCATGTTCACCCACTCCGGACGAACGAACTGCGGGCGCGGGTACTCCGCACGAGGTTGAGTCATGAGCACTCCCGTGACGTGGTTTCTGAGGGGGTCGGCACGACACTACAACGTTGGAATGCGCCCAGCAATGGGTCTTCCGGGTGTTGGTTCGAGGGTCGGTGTCGGTCTCGGGCACCCTGGTTCGTCGGGTTGGTGAAGGACAACCGGAAAAGGAGACTCCACATGCAGGTCGAGCCGACCATCGTGACCATTGCCCTGCCGATCGCGGACCGCCGGAGGTCGTACGAGTTCTACCGGTCCGGGCTGGGATTCACCACACCCGGTGAGCCGGACCGCGACGGCGTACCCGAGCCGCTGCGCCTCACCCTCGGCGACCACGTCCGGGTCATGCTGATCCCGAAGGTCGGGTTCGGCTGGGTGCTCAGCGGACGGAAGCAGGCCACGGCAGGACGGAGCGAGTGCGTCGTGTCCCTCAGCTTGCCGACGCGGGCCGACGTGGACGACCTGCTGGCGCGCGCGGAGCGGGCCGGCGCGGAGATCGTCCGGCCGTCGGGCGAGCAGGACTGGGGCTACGACGGGGCCTTCGCCGATCCGGACGGCCACGTCTGGCATATCGCTTTAGCCGGTGAGTTCATGACCTCGTGGCCTTAGGTGGTGCGTAAGGACGGGAGGTGTTAGGTCGTGGGGTAGTGCGCGCCAGCGTGGAGAGCTTGGTGTGTACACCGTCTCGTCGGTGTCCTACCCGTTGGTCCGCACGCCTCGAGCGTTGCTGAAGAGGGCCGCGTTGAGGAAGTCGAGTCCGAAGGTGCCACTGCGGTCGGGGTGCACGGCGCGGACCTCGAGGGGTTCGAGGGCGGTGAAGGCGGTTCGGAGGTCGTCCAGGGAGAAGGCCATGCCTCCGGACGTATCTCCGCTCATCACGACGTCCAGGTCGGCTGGTGTCTCCATGCGTTCGGCGGCGAACGTCACGATGCCGAACCGGCCGCCCTCGCGCACAGTCGGCAGCACGCGGTCGAGGTAGGTGATCCGGCGGTGTGGGGCGATGTGATGAAAGCAGCCGGAGTCGTACACGACGCCGTACTGCCCGGCCGGCAAGGGATCTCGTAGGACATCTGTCGCGGTGAGGTTCACCGAGTCGGGCATGCCGGGCCGGACGGACTCGAGGAGTGGCGCGGCAAGGTCGATGCCTTCGACCGTCGCGCCCTGCTCGGCGAACCATCTGCTGTTGCGACCGGACCCGCAGCCGATGTCGAGCACTCGGGCGCCGTCCAGGTCCCCGAGCAACCCGCGCTCGTGCCAGTCGACCAGCGGTTCGTCCGGCAGTTGGGTGGCGAGCGGGTGGCCCGGTCTCGTCAGGATCTCGGTCCAGAACTCGGCCGCGGATGACTGTGATCGATCTCCGCGGGCGCTCGCCGCCACGACCTGGTCGAGGATGCTGAGCAACTGTTCGGTCGTGTGTATGCGCGCTCCGTTGACCACTCCGGAATTCTACTGAAAAGCAGATGATCGGAGGGGTGCCATCGCTTAGGGTCGTGGTGATGATGCGTTTCTGAAGGCGCGCGCCACGGTGTGGCACTCCGGCATCGACTTCTGTCGTGCCGTCTCTTCGAGTTGCCGTGAGGTGCGTGCGCCGCGCTTCGACTGTTCTGTCGATCGCGACTCTTCAGGAGCTTCCGCATGTCCGGCATTTCCTCGCCGGGGCGCGTCCTCACGCCCGGCCTCGATCAGCATGTCACCGACCGTCTCGTACTCTGCACCCTCGATGGCGCCGCGGATCTCCTCATGGAGGAGCTTCGCTCGCTGCCGTCGGTCCACTCGATCCATCAGCTGTCCAGCGAGTCCGTTGCCTGCACAGTCGACGGCCGGCTGAGCGAGATCGCTGCTTGTTCTCTCTACTCCACGGTGGCGATCGCCCTCCACGACGACTTCCTGCACCCACTCGAGCAATCGGGGGAGACCGGCGTACTCGCAACCCTGCCGAGCCCCATCGGCTTCCGGGTCGGCTGCGACGATCCGGGAGTCAGGTACTCCGTGATCACCGCGATCGAGCGCGAGCTCCGCTGGATCAATCAGCCTGGCAGTTGGGACGTCAACCTCACCCGAACAGCGGAAGGCTGGATCGCGGAGGTCGGTCCGCTGTCGTGGATGCGGCGCTTCGGGCGGTTGGAACGGTTGCCGTGGTCAACCACCCCGCTCGTCGCGGAAGTCCTGGTGCGCTTGGCGAAACTCCAGCCGGGTCAACGCATCGTCGACCCGTTCTGCGGCACGGGCACCATCCTTCTCGCCGCACTCCGCCGGCAACCAACAGCTCGCGTCCTCGGGACCGACCGCGACCCGCGGGCTCTCGCCATCGCGGACCACAATCGACAACAGCTAGGTCGCCTCGCGCAGGCGGCAGCAGAGGCCCTCCCGTACGCCGCCGGCACCGTCGATCGGATCGTCACCAACCTCCCGTTCGGCAAGTTGGTCGGCACCCACCACGCCAACCGCACCCTCTACCCGGCCGCCCTGTCCGAGATCAATCGAGTCCTCACCACCGACGGTCGCGCCGTACTCCTCACTGAAGACAAACGCCTACTTCACAAGGCGATCGAGCAGCAGAGAGGTCTCAAGCTGGCCCGCCAACGTCTCCTCAAGTACAACGGCGCCACTCCCACCGCCTACGTCCTCGCCCGACCGCGGGAGCGACGCTGAAGCCTAGGCGGCTCTGTCTCTCAGCTCTCGTAGCCTGGCTGCCGTCAGTGTGTCCGGATCCTTGTCGGGCTCCAGCAGGATCACTGTGCAGGTTGCGGCGTGGGTTACGGCGGAGGTGATGCTGCCGTCGCCGAACTGTGCGACTGGTCCGCGCGGCGACCGGCCGAGTGCGATGACACGGGCGCCGACGTCCGTGGCATGGCGGGCCAGTGCGCGGCCGGCGGCGGCATGGTCGCCGACGCTGGTGAGTACCTGCCCGGTCGCGGCGATGTGGTGTGCGGCAAGCCGATCGAGGTGAGCGGCGACGGCCGCGTGGGCCTGTTCGGCGTCCTCGGCATCGAGGGCCAGTTCCTCGACGACAGCGGTCTCGCGGACGTGGACGACCTCCAGCGTGGTGCCGGCGTTGCGAGCGATGACGGCGGCAGCGTCGACGACCGCGGCCGCGTCGTCGGTGGCGGCGACGGCAACGATGACCGGCCGGTACTCCGCTGACGGAGCGGCTCCGACCCGCTGCAGCGACGGAAGCACCGGGGACCCCTCGGCCGGGGTCTGCTCCGCCGCGCTGACCAGCCGATGGCCGGTCGCGAGTACGGCGATGGCGAGCAGGAAGGCCAGGCCGCCGAGATAGAACGGGACGCTGAGGTTGGTGGCGTCGGCAAGCTTTCCGGCGGCGAAGGGCGCCAGGCCGCCGCCGATGAACCGGACGAAGCCGTACGCCGACGACGCGACCGGCCGCTCGACCGGCGACACGAGCATGACCGCCTGCGTGGTCAGCGTGTTGTTGATGCCGATGAACGCGCCACTGACGATGACCGCGACGATGACCACGGTCGGTGTGTGGACGCCCGCGGCGATGGCGGCCATGACGATGCCGAGGGCAAGCAGGTTGACGTACAGCACCGGTGCCGTGCCGAATTTCGCCTGCAGGCGTGGGGCGACGAACACCGAGAAGGCGGCGACCAGTAGTCCCCAGCCGGTGAACACGAGGCCGAGCCGGTGGGCGTCGAGCTCCATGGGGTACGGCGCGTAGCCGAGCATCGTGAAGAAGCCCCAGTTGTACAGCAGCGCCATCAGTCCCATCGTCAGCAGGCCCCGATGCCGAAGGGCCTTGAGCGGCGCCGCGAGCGATGTCTTGTGGTCGGGCTTCGGAAGTGATGGCACGAACACGGCGGTGGCCACGAGCGCGATGGCCATCAGCACCGCTACGCCGAAGAACGGCCCACGCCAGCTGATGCTGCCCAGCTCACCGCCGAGCAGCGGTCCGACCGCGATCCCGAGACCGAGCGCGGTCTCGTACAGGATGATCGCGCCCGCGAAGCCGCCGCTGGCCGAGGCCACGATGACCGCGAGGCTGGTGGAGATGAACAGCGCGTTGCCCAGGCCCCAGCCGGCCCGGAAGCCGACGATGCCACCGATCGATCCTGACGAACCGGCCAGGGCGGCGAACACCACGATGAGGGTCAGTCCGATGATCAGGGTCCGCTTGGCGCCGAACCGGCTGGAGAACCAGCCGACTACGAGCATCGCGACCGCGGTCACGACCAGGTAGCTGGTGAACAACAGCGACACCTGGCTCGGAGTGGCCTGCAGGCTGGAGGCCAACGCGGGCAGGATCGGGTCGACCAGACCGATGCCCATGAACGAGATGACGCAGGCGAACGCGACGGCCCAGACCGCCCGTGGTTGCTTGAACGGGGTCGAGGTCGTCCCGTGGGGTGAAGCCATGGAGGGCACTTCCTAACGTGGGGTCGCCGATGTGGTCGGCTGGTCGTCGTACGCCGATTCGACGAGCTGAGTGAGCACGGGGAGCGCGGCGGAGATGGTGGTCCGGTCCTGCGGGTCGAGCCGGTCGAGGAGCTCCTGCAGGACGTCGGCGCGTTCGGCTCGCACGCGTGCCCAGAGGTCCAGTCCGGCCTCGGTCGCTTCCACGAGTACGCCGCGTCGATCGCTGGTGCTCGTCGTACGCCGTACCAGGCCCTCGCGTTCCATCCGGGTGACCAGTTGGGTCATCCCGGGTTGGGAGATGCGTTGGGCTTGCGCCAGCTCTGTCATCCGCTGTGGTCCCGCCCGCCCGAGGCGGCTCAGTGTGGACGAAGCGGCGCTGCTCAAGCCTCCGACGGGGCGAACGAGCTGGACGAGCTGTTCGAGCACCACGAGGAGCTCCATGCCGGAGCCCTCACGATACATAATGGGGTTATGTATCTGCATAACCTCATTATGTATCTGCCCGGGCCGAAGCACAAAGTGATCTGAGGCTCACTCGATCCGGCGGTCAGCGGCGGTAGGCGCGGTAGAAGACTCGGGCGCCCGCATCGGCGCGGGCGAGGGCCGCGTCCAGTTGGCGATCGGGGTCGAACATCGCCCGGTCGAGGGATGCGCCGATGGCCAGAAAGGCGAGGTGTTCCGCGGCCAGTTCCGGGTCGGGTACGGCGAGGTGGCCGGCGGCATCCAGTTCGGCCAGGGCCTGGGCGAGCCGGGTCATCACCAGTTGAGGTGCGCGTCGGTAGTACTCGAGCGCCACGTCGGGGAAGCGTTCCGCCTCGCCGATCACCAGGCGCCGCAGGCGGATCACCGGTCCGCCGTGGATCGCCTGCGCGAGGTCGCGGGCGATGTCGACCAGCCGTTCCTCCAGCGGTGCTTCGGATCGAGTCCGCCGGTCGGTGAGGCCCGACGTCCCGAGTCGTTCGGAGTAGGACTCGGCGGTGGCGATGGCCGCGGTGATCATCGCGCGGAAGACCTGTTCCTTGTCGCCGTAGATGTTGTAGACGGTGCGCTTGGCGACGCCGGCCGCCGCGGCGATGTCATCGATGCTCGTCCCCTGATAGCCCTTCGCCAGGAACTCCGCGGCGGCCGCCTCGGTGATCATCGCGCGGGACCGTCGTACCCGCGGGTCCTCGTACTCGGTGCCGGTCGCCGCCTCGGCCATTGCTCGTCTCCCTCTTGCACTCATTGGTGCAGTAGTGCAAAGTATGGTCACAAGTGCACCAGGTGGTGCATTAGATCAAAGACTACCTCAGGAGACTGCGATGAGCACCAACACCTCGATCACGGCAACACCCGTCGTACCGGACAGTTGGCGACGTGGGCGAGCAGCCACCATCGGCCTCTGGACCGCCTCGATCGCCTTGGCCGTGCCGGTGGGATTCGGTGGCGTGGCCAAGCTGACCGGCGACCCCCAGATGGTGGACATGTTCACCACGATCGGCGCCGGACAAGGGCTTCGAGTCCTCATCGGCATACTGGAGATCGCGGGAGCCCTCGGACTGTTGCTGCCGCTGGCCGCCGGACGACTCGGTCGGATGGCCCGACCGCTCGCCGGTCTCGCTGCGTTCGGATTGGCCCTACTTCTGATCGGCGCGGCGGTGACCAACGTCGCCGTACTGGGCACGAGCCCCGCCCTGCCGCTGGTCTTGCTGGCCCTCGCGGCCGCCGTCGTCACCATCCGCCGGCGCGAACTCCGCGCCATGATCACCCGCTGACCCCGCCGTGACAGAACAGGACAAGACGATGACTGAGAACGCGATCGACAAACTGCGCTCGCTCGAGCCCCTGCTCGGCACCTGGCGCGTCGAGGGCCCCGAGTCGACCGGCACCGTGCGGTACGCCTGGGCGGAGTTCGGCGGCTGGCTGGTCCAGCAGGTCGACCTCGGTGCCGGTGACACCGCGAATCGCGGAGTCGAGTACATCGGCTACGACAAGGAGACCGACAGCATCCGCTCGCACTTCTTCGGCGGATCCGGCGAGATCCTCGAGTACACCTATGTGCTGGACGGCAAAGAACTGACGATCTACTTCGGCGGACCCGACTCGCCGGCGAAGTTCGTCGGCACCTTCAACGACGACTTCACCCGCAACACCGGCGCCTGGGCGTGGCCGGGCGGCGGCTACGAGTCCACCATGACGAAGGAGTCCGACTGACTCCGCTCAGCACGAGAGGCCGAGTAGGCGGGCGCCGTTGTGCCGGCAGACGGCGCGTAGCCAGTCGTCGCCGAGATCCAGCGACTCCAGTGCGGAGAGTTGGACGGCGTACTCGTAGGGGATGTTGGGGAAGTCCGTGCCCAGGACGATGCGGTCCTGAAGGTCGGCCAGGCGAGGCGTCAACTCCCGGGGGAACGGCATGAGGGACTCGGTGAAGGGCGTGAGAGCCATCGTCGTGTCCAGATGGACGTTCGGGTACGACGTGAGGGCCAGGTGCTCGGCGTACTCGGGCATGCCTAGGTGGGCGATGACCGCGGTCAGGCGCGGGTGCTTCCGCAGTACGTCGCCGAACGGTCCGGGACCCGTGTGCCGGCCGGGGATCGGGCCGGATCCACAGTGCACGACCACCGGTACGCCGGCCTCCGCGAGCTGACCCCACACGTCGTCCAGTTCGTCCTCGCGCGGATCGTAGTCACCCACCTGGACGTGGACCTTGAAGATCCGCGTCCCCCGTTCGAGCGCCTCGCGCACATAGTCCGCGGCACCCGGCTCGGGATAGAACGTCCCGCTCCGCACACATCCGGGCGTCGCAGCGGCGAAGTCCCGGGCCCACGCGTTGAGCCACTCGGCCATGCCGGGCTTGTGCGGATACACCAGCGCGGGGAAGGCCCGAACCCCCAGCGTTTCCAGGGTTTTCAGCCGCTCCTCCACCGAGGTCCGGTAGGTGACCGGCCACTCGGTGCCGTAGTGCTTCGGCGCCTGGTCGAAGTACGCCCAGACCGCGTTCATCACCTGATCCGGCAGGAAGTGGACGTGCACATCGACCAGCCCGTCCAGCCCCAGCCGCCGCCACCACGCCGGTACGTCGCTGTCTCGCACCCGCCCAGCCTAGGCCGTGTCTGGTAATCCCCCGCCTACTGCGCGGCACTCGGCACGGCACCTCGCCGCACTGCGCAAAGGCCACGATGCTCCGCATCGAGACCTTCGCTCCAGCACGCCGATGCACCGCACCGAGCACCTGCTCGCTACGGCGCGGGATTACCAGACACGACCTAGGCCGCTCAGCGCGACCGCGAAGCGACGTACCTCACGTGCAGGCTTTGCAAGAACTACGTACCTACGTACTATCCACAGTGTGGATATGGCTGTGGATAACCGGCTCGCGGAGCTGGAACGGCGGATCGCCGCGCTGGAATCCGCAGCGGACACGCGGGGAGGAGCCAGGCGGCGGACCTCCGCCGGGCAGGCCGAAGCGGCCCGGGCGCTCAGTGAGCTCCGGGCATGGAGTGACTGGTCAGATGTCGCGCCGGCCCTCGCGGCGCTGGGCAACCCCGTCCGGCTGACCCTGCTGCGCGAGATCGTGCGCGGGCGTGCGACGGTCAGCTCGCTGAGCAAGGTCGACGGCCTCGGCACCAGCGGTCAGATCTACCACCACCTCCGCCACCTGACCGCCGAAGGCTGGTTGCACACCCCCGCGCGCGGAACCTTCGCGATCCCGCCGCACCGGGTCACCGCGCTTCAGGCGATCCTTGCCGCCCTGGAAGCCGACCAGACCGCTTAGCCGGCCTGGTCGGAGAGCCAGAGGCTGGTCAGACCCCGGAAATGGGCCATGAACTCGTCCTGCTCGTGCTCGGGGTAGGTGGTGGCGACGGTCGACGTCAGGAGGCGGTCGAAGTCGGGGCCGGCGACCCAGTCGCGGACGCGGGCGTCGAAGTCGGCGAGGTGCTCGGCGCACCACTCGTGGTACTTCGTGGTCTCGAAGTGCTCGTCGGCCAGGGCCAGATAGGCCTCGATCTTCGCGTTGTAGTCGAGCGATTCGTCGTCCGCGATCGCGAAGTACCGCTCGGTGTGCAGGTCGACCGAGCTGCGCCGGCCGGTCGCGAGGGAGAACACCGACCACTTGACCAGTGCGCTGATCGCCCAGGGGAAGTAGTAGTGCAGCGAGGTGACCGCGACGTCCGGGCAGGCGTTGGCGTAGTCGATCGGGTGGACCGAGTCGCCCTTCACCAGCATCTCGCAGGAGTTGAACTCCCAGCCGAAGAAGGCGTTCACGATCCGGCTGATCGCCACCGCCTCGTGCCCGGCGGACGGGCTGAGGAAGTCGTGCGAGACGGCGTACCGGTTGTGCATCGGCTCGTCGGGGCGGAAGTCCATCACCATCGTCTCGGCGCCGATCGACAGGGCCCGGGCGAACTTGTCGTACTCGATCGTCGCCTGAAGATGCATCAGCATCTCGCCGGACTGGTCGTACGCGCGATGCAGGTCCACCTTGTCGTTGATCCGGGACACGCCCCGCCAGCCGCCGCCGTCGAACGGCTTCATGTACATCGGATAGCCGAGGTCCTCGGCGATGGCGTCCAGGTCGAACGCCTTGTTGTACTGCGCCGACGTGTACGCCCAGCGCACGTTGTCGACCGGGTTCTTGTACGGCACCAGCACGGTCCGCGGGATCTTCAGCCCGAGCCGGAGCATCGCGCAGTACGCCGAATGCTTCTCCATCGACTGGAACGTGAACGGGGAGTTCAGCAGGTAGGTGCCGTTCATCAGCGCGGCCTTCTTGAGCCACTCGCGCGGGTGGTAGTACCAGTAGGCGAGCCGGTCGATCACCAGCCCGACCCGGACCGGGTCGTTCAGGTCGAACGGCTCGATGGTCAGCCGCCGGGACCCGAACTCGTGCTCGGTCCCGTCGATGGTGACCGGCCCGACCCGCTGCAACAGCGCCTCGAACGCCCGCGGCCAGTCCTCTTCAGCCCCGAGCAACAACCCGATCAAATGCCGTGAGCGGTCAGCCACAGTCAGACTCCTAACAGAATCGGGGCAGGTGGTGGGCGAGCTGCTTGCGCCACCAGGGCCAGTCGTGGGCTACGTCGTACCCCCACAGGTCGAGCTCATGCGGGATGCCTTTGGCCTTCAGTACGGCGGCGGTCGCGTGGGCGGACGGCAACGACCCGGTCGGGTTCGTCTCCCAGTCGCCCTGACCGACCGTGAGCAGGATGAAGATCCGGGTGCGCAACCACTCCAGGTGGTCACCGGCGAGATTCGGCAGGTAGTCGGCCGGGTTGTTGAAGTACGTCGCGTCGCCGCGCTCACCCCACGCGTGCCAGCTGGCCGCGTCGTAGTTGCCGGACTGGCAGATCGCGATCGGGAACAGATCGGCCCGTTTGAACGCGAAGTTGAGCGCGTGGAAGGCGCCCAGGCTGCAGCCGGTGGTGATGATGTCGGCGGTGCCGGGGGAGTCCGCGCCGATCGCCGGGACCACCTGCTCCAGGATCCAGGACTCGTAGAGCCCGTGCCGCCGGGCCCGGTCCTCGAGCTGGATGCTGCGGTCCGACCAGCTGACGTGGTCGAAGGAATCGACGCAGTACAGCTTCACCCGGCCGGCCTCGATCAGGTCCGCGACCGCGTCGACCATGCCGTTGTTCTCGTAGTCCCAGGCGCGGCCCTGCTCGCTCGGGAACACCAGCACCGGGCGGCCGAAATGGCCGTACCGGATCAGCGTGCCCCGCCGGTCAACCCCCGGCGCCTCCAACTCGACCTGCTCCCGCTCCATCTGCCCCACCCCAGCACCGTTGCAGTAGCTCCGTCAGCTCAGGATCCAGCACATCACGCCATGCTGTGAAGTTGTGCATGTCCGGCGTTTCGTCGAACCTCACCTCCAGCCCGAGCTCGGCCAGCTTCGCGGCCATCACCCGGTTGTTGTGGACGTTCTCCTCTGTCGTCCCCGCGGTCATCCCGATCAGCGGCGTACTGGGCGGCGTGGTTGCCGTCAGCACCTGCCCGACGAAGGCGGTGACCTGGGCGTAGAACTCGAACCGCGACTCCTGCGGATCCGTGTCGGCGGTGAAGAACGACCCCGACTGCAGGAACAGCCCGTCGAAGGTGCCCGGATGGTGCCATTCCGCGAACAAGGCGGCCAGCGCACCCAGGCTCGCGCCCATCAGCACGGGCCGCCGGCTGCGGTACTGCGCCTCGATCGCGGGCAGCACGTACTGCGTCAGGGCGCCGGCGTACTGCGGATTCGCGGCGTACCAGAGGTTGCGGGTCGTGGGCCGGGTCAGCGCGAGCCGGAACGGCGGGAGCACGGCCCCGGCGACCATCGCGCCGGCGTAGTGGGTCAGACCGGCGTACGTCGCGAACTCCGGTCCGTCGTGGGACAGGAGCAGCGGCAGCTCGAAGGTCGGCGCGACGCCTTCGGGCGCCCAGACGTGAACGTCGACCTCGCCGACCGGGGTTTCCACACCGAGCGGAGTCAGCGCCGACGCGATCGGTGGGACGGTGATCCACGCGGGCTCGACGTACCCGGGCATCGGCAGCCAGGAGTGTTCCCCGAACGCCCCGCCGACGACGCGCGGGTTGGTCGGGTCGGTCCGCATCCCCAGGTCGGCGATGTCGAACAGGTACTCCATCCGGCGCACCGACGGCCGGGGCAACCGCAGCTCCCAGCCGTGGTCCACCTGCTTGAACTCGAGCAGTTCGGCCGCCAGCCCGAGCTCCTGCCACAGCTTCACCCCGGTGAACGCGTGCGAGGGATCGCCGAGGCGGAACACCACCTCGGCGCCCTCGACACCACTCACCACAGCAGGCATCAGACCACCGTACGCCGACCGGATCCCGGTAGTGGAAACGGTGGACACCGAGGCATAATCGACGTGTCGCTGGGGTGCGATGTGGGTTAGCGCGATTCTTGGGAGGGGACCGTGCGGCACGACCCATCGGACTACTCGCTGGCCGTGGAATTCGCGCAACTCGCGCTCAGCCTCCACGACGCGGAACATGTCGACGAGACCGTCGAGTCCGTCGTCCGATCCGCTGTGCAGGCGGTCGGGGGCGACGCCGCCGGACTGGTCCTGAGCCACCGGGGCGGGCGCCTCGAGGTCGCAGCCGTGACCGATCCGGTCGTCGAGACGATCTACCGGCATCAGTCGGAAACCGGCGAAGGCCCGATGCCGGCGGCTGCAGCGTCTGGCAGCCCGCTGCACGTCCGGGACGTGACGACCGATCCGCGCTGGCCGCGGTGGAGCGAACTACTCATCGGCCTCGGCCTGCGCAGTGTGATCCACGTTCCGATGCTGCTCGGTGGCCGGGGCGCGGGGATCCTCAGCGTCTACGCCGCGCTGCCGAACGCGTTCAGCGCCGACGACGTCGCCGTCGCCCATATCCTCGCTCGGCATGCCTCGGTGGCTGTGGCGACGGCGCGCCGTCAGGAGAACCTGGCCCAGGCGGTCGACGCCCGGAAGCTGATCGGTCAGGCGATGGGCATCCTGATGGAACGGTACGGACTGGACGGCGATCGCGCGTTCGAGGTCCTGAAGCGCTACTCCCAGGACACCCACACCAAGCTGCGCGACGTCGCACAGCACCTCATCCAGACCCGGCGACTCCCGACCGGCCCGGCCAAGGATCAGGTCCCGCCGTCCACAGGCTGATCCCGGAAGGACTGAAAGCCCGGTGAAAGGTTTCCTCGGTAACGTCGGTTCTCACGACTGCGGTTTCTGGAGGAGCTCATGGTGGGACTGGAGGACATCCGGGCGGTGACGGCCGATCTGCCGCGCAGCTACGAGGTGCTCGTGCGGGACTCGATCAAGTACCGGGTCGGGCAGATCGTCTACCTGGCGGTCGCGCCGGACGAACAGACGATCGGGATCGCGTTCCCCCGCGAGGAACGCGCGGCCGCGCTGGCCGCCGAACCGGACAAGTTCTTCCCCCCTCGCCCGTCCGACGAGCGCTTCCGCTGGATCCAGGTCCGCCTCGACGCTCTCGAGTACGACGAACTCCGCGAACTGATCCTGGACGCCTGGGCCATGGTCGTACCCAAGAAGGTCCAGGCCGAATACTTCGCACGGTAGTCACTCAGGGGCCTACGGCAACCATCTCATCCTCTGGTAGGAGACGCTGTACTTCCTGGGCCTACTGACGTCGCGCCAGAACCGTCCCGACGACCGATGGGCGGGGCGGTTTCTCCCGGCAGCCTGGAAGCATGACCGGAGACTTCCTACCCCACCGCCGCCAAGCGTCGGCCCGAGCCCAGGTACTGGCCATCCTCATCGTGATCGCTGTTGCCGCACTCGGCCTCTACCTGTTCACGTAGGAAACCTGCAGAGCGCCAGGGCTATGTTGGCGGGCGGTGGGGCGGCGGCTGGTTGCCAGGTGTCGGGGTTCCAGGTGCGGGAGCGGCGGAAGGCCTTGGGGCAGTGGAAGAAGACCTCCTCGACGTCGACGAGCAGGGCCAGCGACGGTCGGTGGCCCTTGACCACGAGGTCGTCGAAGTCTGGGAGATCGGTGACCAGTTGGGCCCGGCCGTTGATGCGCAGGGTGTCGCCGCGGCCGGGGATGATCAGGACGAGTCCGACGTGAGGGTTCTCCAGGATGTTGTGGAATCCGTCCATCCGCCGGTTGCCAGGACGTTCGGGGATCGCGAGCCGGGTCGGGCTGAGGACGCGTACGAACCCGGGCGGGTCACCCTTCGGCGAGACATCGCAGCGGCCGTCGGCCGAGGAGGTGGCCACGAAGACCAGGCTCGTGGCGGCGATCCACAAGCGGTGAACGTCCTCGAGTGTGTTGATGACTTTGTCGCGGACCGTCGGTGTTGGTACGCCGTACGCCTCCAGTTGTTCGACCGAGGCGACCAGTGTGAAGGGTTCCATGACATCGGAGACGATCGAGGCCGAGACGCAGTGACAGTCCGCCGCATTCAGTCAGTCGGCAACAAGCGATTGGTCAGGTAGCCGAGGATCTCGTCCCTGGCCTCGACGGTCGGGTGTCCGTCCTCGTCGACGAGATGCGCGGTCACCACACTGTGGGGTGTCTCGACGACCTCACGGAAGAACGGCGGCGGGTCGGTCTTCGCGGAGCTGCCCGGAAGGACGCGACCGTCGAAGGCGTCGCCGAGGAGTGCCCGGTACGCCGCGAACCGTTGGCCGGTGCACCAGCGGTCATTGTCGAACCTGTACGCCAGAACGCTCAGCCCGTCCCGGTCGACGCGATCCCGGATCGCACGCGCGTCCTCGTCGCTCAGCTCGAGTCCCGCCGGGTCGTCGAGCGGCAGGGACGGGTGGTTGACCACCGGCGCGATGACGGCCGGCTCGAGCGCCATGGTGAGGGCGAAGTTGCCGGTGAAGCACAGACCGATCGCGCCGACACCCGGACCGCCGCACTCGGCATGTGCCTGCCGCGCGAGCCCACGCAGCCACGCGGTCACCGGACTCGTCCCGCCTCCCGCGAACGCGCGGAACTCCGCACTGACGCAGGCGCGACGGGTAACCTCCGAACCGCCGTCGGCCGTGGGGTAGGCGCCGTCGATCCCGAAGAGCGACGGGACGTAGACGGTGAAGCCGGCATCCCGCACCCACCGCGCCAGCCGAAGGACGTCCGGGCTGATACCGGGCATCTCCGGCATCACGACCACGGCCGGCCCGGACCCCGCGACGTACACCGTCTTCACCACCCCGTCGACCTCGATGAGTTGGCGGAAGAAGTCCGCGATCTCGTCGTCACGTGTGCTCATGCCGACAGCGTGCTGCCAGGAACCTCGTACGACGAGCGGCCAGATCGCCATAGTTGGAGGTAATCTCGCCACGAGCGACGAGGAGCCTGGAGATGGGTGTACTGCGGGTCGGTGTGCTGGCGTATCCGCGATGCTTCGCGTCCGAGGTGTACGGCGTACCCGATCTGCTGACCATGGCCACCCACCTCGGCGGCCCGGACGGGGCCGGGTACGAAGTGTCGATCATGTCGCCGCGCCGTCAGGTCACCGCGTCGGGTGGTGCGAGGCTGGCGGTCTCCGCGGTCCGTGACGTCGACGTTCTCGTCGTACCTGGGTTCGAGCTCTCGCCGGACCTTCTCCTGGACACGATGCTGGCGCCGCTCGCCGCGGAACTCGCGGTGATCCGCTCACATGTTGCCACCGGCAACGCGGTGGTCTCGATCTGTGTCGGGGCGTTCCTGCTCGCGGAGGCGGGTCTGCTGGCCGGCCGCCGGGCGACGACCTCGTGGATCTTCGCGGACGAACTGGCCCGCCGCTGCCCCGACGCCGAGGTCCGCGCCGAGCAGTTGGTCGTCACCGACAGCGGGGTGACGACGACCGGGTCGTTCAGTGCCATGTACGACTTCGCGCTGGGCCTGATCCGGGAACACAGCGGAACCTCCGTGGCCAGGGCGACCGCGAGACTTGCGCTCGTCGACGATGCGCGGTCCTCACAGACGCCGTACGTCGACGCGCGGCTGCTGCCGCAGGCCGGAAGCGAGTTCTCGCGAGAAGTCATGCGCCACCTCGACCAGAACCTGGCCGACCGCTACGACCTCACCGCCCTGGCCGCCACCTTCAAGGTCAGCACCCGCACCTTGCTCCGGCGTTTCGCAGACGAGACCCACCAAAGCCCGCTCGACTACCTCCAGGCTTCGCGCGTCTCCCGCGCCCGCCACCTCCTGGAGACCACAGACCGAACCATCGCCAGCATCTCCACCACAGTCGGCTACAAGAACCCCGGCACCTTCGCCGCCCTCTTCACCAAACACACAGGCCAACGTCCCAGCACCTACCGAACAGCCTTCCGCCGATCGACCACCTGACCCATGGAGGGGATCAGTCCCAGCGGACCTCGGCTTCGCCCGGGCGGACTACGCCGGCTTCGTAGGCGACGACGACCGCCTGGACCCGGCTGGACAGGCCCAGTTTGGAGAGGACGCTGCTGACGTGGGTCTTCACCGTGGTCTCGCTGACGAACAGTTTGGTGGCGAGGTCGCGGTTGGACAGCCCGCGCGCCATCCACACCAGGATCTCCCGTTCCCGCTCGCTCAGCTGCCCAAGCAACCCGGTCCATCGCCCATCCGGTTGCGCCGGCGCGGGCTCCGCCGTACCACCCCCAACCTGCCGCTCCAGCTCCATGCAGCGCTCCAGCAGCACGCGAGTCGACGCCGGATCGACCAGCGAGTCCCCACGATGCACCGCCCGCACAGCCGACACCAACAGATCCGGATCCGTGTCCTTCAACAGGAACCCGGATGCCCCAGCCCGGACCGCGCTCAGCACATACGCCTCGTCGTCGAACGTGGTCAGCACCAGGACCGCGGGACGCGACCGACCAGCCGCCTTGTTGGCGGTCGTGATCCGTTCGGTGGCGACGAGTCCGTCCATCACCGGCATCCGGATGTCCATGAGTACGACGTCCGGGTCGTACTCATCGACGAGCCGGAGCGCCTCTTCGCCGTCGCCGGCCTGGGCGACCGTGGTGAGGTCTGGTTCGTGGTCGAGGATCATCGCCAGGCCCATCCGGATCACGCCCTGGTCGTCGACAACCAGGATCCGGATCGGACCGGCGTCCGGTCCGGTCAGTTCTGTGGCGGCAGCCATGCCTGCACCCTCCATCCACCCAGTGGGCCGGCCGCGACGGCCAGTGTGCCGCCGACCGCTGTGGCCCGTTCCCGCATCCCGATCAGTCCGTTGCCGCGGCCGCTTTCGCTCCGCCGGGCGGACTCCAGCACGTTCACCGGCGGTGGTCCGCCGCTGCCGTTGTCGTCGATGGTCAACAGCTCGCCCTGCGGTCCACTCTGCCAGGTGACCCGGGCCGCGGTCGCCTTCGCGTGCACCATCACGTTGGTCAGCGCCTCCTGGATGATCCGGACCGCGGTCAGGTCGGTGGCCGAGGTCAGCTGCCGCTGCCGCGGCGGCAGGCTCATCGACACGTCGATGCCGACCGCCTTCAACCGCTCGCCCATCCGTGCCACGTCGGACAGATCGGGTACGGGCGCGGTCCCGCCACCCGAGTCCGGGGACGCCCCGACCGCGTTCGGTGAGGCTGTGTTGAGTACCCGGACCGTCTCCCGCATCGCGGTCAGCGCTTCCTTGCCGCTGGCAATGATCCAGCGAATCGCCTCCCGCAGTACTTCGGGTCGCTGGTCGGCCACTCGCTCGGCGGCCTGGGCCCGGATCACCACCGCACTGACGTGATGGGAGATGACGTCGTGCAGGTCGCGGGCGATCCGGGTCCGCTCGGCGACCGCGGCCCGCTCGGCCTCGACCGCGCGCAGCCGGATCAGCTCGGCGTTCCGCTGCTGCAGCAGGGCGACGTTCTTGCGCCGTCGGCGCGCGTCCGCGCCGAGCAGCACCATGCCGCAGATCAGCGCCTCGGCGAAGACGAACAGCGAGACGTCGATGTAGCTGTAGAGACTGGCCAGGTCCGTGGGCAGGTTCTGGTAGCGGTCGCCCCTCAGGATGTCCCGGTTCGCATGCCCGAGCACGATGGCGACCACGGTCGGCAGTCCGATCATCAGCCCGGCCAGGCTGCCCATGGTGAAGAACAGGCAGGTGAACCGCCGTACGCCGCTCGACGCGGCCAGGTACCCGACGACGAGCAGCGGGACCAGGTGGATCTCGGACTGCAGCGCGGCGTCGCTGATCTCGGGCTGGCCGAAGACCCTGATCCCGACCTGCGCGGCCAGGC
This sequence comes from Kribbella sp. NPDC049227, assembly GCF_043197265.1. Lineage (NCBI taxonomy): Bacteria > Bacillati > Actinomycetota > Actinomycetes > Propionibacteriales > Kribbellaceae > Kribbella > Kribbella sp. NPDC049227. The sequence goes on from NZ_JBICST010000008.1 coordinate 52,278, forward strand.
CGGTGCCGACCGCGGCGTACAGGAACGGGTACAGCACCGAGACGACCACGAGCGTCGTCCGCGGAATCCGCCGTACGCAGGCGACCGTGGCGACCAGGAAGACGCCGGTGACGACGGACACGGCCGGGTTCTGCGGGCGCAGGCCGCTGTCGTTGATCAGGTTCAGCACCCCGAACCAGACCACGCCGATGACCGCAGCGAGCAGCACATCCTGCTGCAACTGCGACAACCGACGCCAGACACTCCACATGTCGCCCAGCGTAGTCAGCCGCTGTTCGCCAAGGCTTCATCTGCCCGGAGGGGCAGCCTCTCCAACTTTTGGAGGAGGCTCGGCGTCCGAATTGATACTCAGGGGCTACTTCCGGGATGTGAGGACGGTCCCTGGGGCCGATGTGGCGACCGTGCTTGATCCGAGAGGCTGTACCCCATGACGAACGACGTGCCACCGCGCCGGACCGGTTCGGACAAGCTGCGGTTGCTGTCCGTGACGGGTGCAGGCGTGGCGGTGCTGGCCGTCGGATCGTTGGTGCTGTGGCACGCGCAACTGGGGGAGATGCTCGGCCTGGCGGCGGACAAGGAGCCGGTCATCTCGACCGTGAACGCTCCGGCGAACTCCGCTCCGCCGACCACGCTGGTCACCGAGACGCCGACGCCACCGCCCGCGCGGCCGTCGACCCACAAGACCACTCCGGTCGAGCCGCCCACGAAGACCCCGAAGCCGGAGAAGTCGGCCACGACCAAGCCGAAGTACGGCGAGGAGAGCATCAACGGGCTGTCGCCGACGCTGCGGACGCGGCTGAAGAAGGCGATGACGGCCGCGAAGGCCGACGGCGTCACGATCAGCATCACCTCCGGCCGGCGCAGTACCTCCAAGCAGCAGCGGCTGCTGAACGACGCGATCAAGAAGTACGGCTCGTACAAGGCGGCGACGCGTTGGGTGCTGCCGCCCAAGTACTCCGCTCATGTGAAGGGCAAGGCCGTGGACATCGGGCCGGCGGCCGCCATGACCTGGCTGAACAAGAACGGCTGGCGGTACGGCGTCTGCCGCCGCTACGACAACGAACCCTGGCATTTCGAGGCGCTCACATCGCCTGGGAAGAAGTGCCCGCCGCGCGAACCGTACGGCGTGGCCGGGCCCAGCTAGGCCGACCGATCCGACAACCCCGAACAGGAGCCGACCATGACCATGACCTACGCCCAGCCGATGCCCCGGCGCTACACCCGGGCCCGGCTCGCTGTCCCCGCGCTCTGGCGGCAGGTGATCCGCGCCAGTGAGAAGGAAGACGTGGCGATCGTGCCCGAACCGGATCGGTCGGCGTACACGCAGTTGGAGATCTACGACGGCGTACTGGCCGCGTTCGAGCGCCGCGACGAGGTGGCCGACGTACTGAACGCCTCCACCGACCGGGTGATCGCCGTCCAGCGGCTGCGGGAGGAGTTCGGGTTGAGCCACCTGCAGGCGACCGCGCTGCTCGAGCTGCCGCTGACGAACGAGTGCCGGGACCGCATTTCCCACCGTGCCGCCGAGCTCCGGACTGCCCTGAACCGCTGACCCGCGCCGGGCGGGCGGCTCGCGCGAACCTGCGCGGTTTGCGTGGCGTGGGGAGGATGGAGGGGTGATCACGATTGAGCAGGCCGGGCGACTGCGCAAGGCCGGGGTGCTGTGGGCACCCGCGGCAGGGGATCGTTTCGTCGTACCGGACCGGGACATGGACGACGACGTGTTCGTGGTGAGCGACATGACCGTCGAGGTGCACGACTACCAGGGCAGCAAGGTGATCGGCTTCAACGGCACCACCGAGTGGGCCCTGGACAGCATCGAGCAGCGTGAGGTCGTCTGGCTGCCGCGCGAGGAACAGTTGCGCGCTCTGCTGGGCGACCACTTCCGCAAGCTCGAGGCGGTCCCCGACGGGTACGTCGTCGAGTTGACCGACAGCATCCACCTGGCCGACGACGCCGAGCAGGCGTACGCCGGCGCTGTCATCCACCTCCTCGGCGCCTGAACCGGCGCTGAGTCACCGCGGCGTGGTCGGCCGCCAGTACTGCTTCTTGTCGCTGTCCTTCACCGTGTAGCCGAGCTTCGCCACCTCGCCGCGCAGCTCGCGCAGGTCCGCCTTGCCCTTGTCGCCCTGGCCGAACGCCTTGGCCCGCACCTTCAGTACGGCGTTGACCGCCGGCGGCAGGTCGGGTTCGTCCTCGACCCAGCGACGGAACCGCGCCGCGTGCGGATCGCCCGCGTCGGACCAGGGATAGCCATGGGCGCGGAACGCGGCCGGGATCTGCCGCGCGTCGGACTTCAGCTGATCGTGCTTCTCCCGCGCCAGCTCGCGCGAGGTCGAGTCCTGCAGCACGATCTGTTTGCCGTCCAGGAACGCGACCGTCACCTGCTCCCGCGGCACGGTCACCGTCTTCTGGTTCTTCAAGAACTCCACCGACCTGTTGGTGACGGTGACCTTCAGCGTGTCCTCGAGCGCCATCCCAGCCAGGAGCACGCCGGCCACCAAGCCGATCACGATGCAGACCGCGATCACCCACCAGCCGTCCCATCCCGAGATCAGCTTCAGCGGCCCCTGGAACGGCACCCAGTCCTGCCGCGCCGCCCAGTCCGCGATCCGCGGCAGGAAGAAGCCGAGAACCAGTCCGATCAGGGGAAGTCCACCGAACAGCACCACCTTGTCGGTGGTCGAGTGCCCGATCACCGTCCGGTCCGGCGTCCGTGTGGTCGACTCCATGGCCCGAACGTAGCGCAGCGATCCGGAACTTTAGTATCGAATCACAACGACCGAAGGAGGCCGGGTGGCTGACGGGATCTGGTTGCGGTTCCTGAGTGGTCCGGAGATCGACTCGCTCGGGCTGACCAGGCTGGAGATCGTGGACGCGGTCGAGGAGGCGGTCCGCGAACACGGCGAGGGCCGGACCAGCTTCGAACCGCGCGTGCACCTGATGCCGGACAACGGCGGTATCGGCCACTTCAACATCCTGCGCGGGCATCTGGACGGCCTCGGCGAGCACGGCATCAGCGGTGTGAAGGTGGTCGGTGACTTCGTACCGAACTACCAGAAGGGTCTGCCCAGCGAGCTGGCGATGGCGACGCTGTTCGACCCGACGACCGGCGTACCGCTCGCGGTGCTGGACGCGACGATGATCACCGCGGCGCGGACCGGCGCCATGACCACGGTCGGCGCCCGCCACCTGGCCCGGCGGGACAGCAAGATCCTCGCCCACGCCGGTGCCCGCGGGACCGCGTGGTGGAACGTGACGATGCTCGACGACCTCTTTGAGCTGGACGAGATCCGGGTGACGTCGCGGCGGCCGGAATCGCGGGAGAAGTTCGCGGCCGAGCTGTCCGCGGAGCTGTCGACGCCGGTGCGCGTGGTGGCGACGGCCGAGGAGGCGTTCGACGGCGCCGATGTCCTGGTCGAGGCGACCCGGCTGACCGAGCCCGAACCGTTGCTCCGCACGGCCGCCGTGAAGCCCGGCGCTTTCGTCGTGCCGTACGGGACGATCAGCGCGGTCGAGCTCGACCTGCTCGACGTGATGGACAAGGTCGTCGTCGACGACTGGCGCGAGGCCCAGTCCGGCCGGTTCGGAGCGCTGCGCCGGCACGTGGACACCGGCCGGTTGTCGCCGCGGACCCTGTACGCCGAGCTCGGGCAGATCGTCGCCGGTCAGAAGCCGGGCCGGGAGAACGATGCCGAGCGCAACCTTTTCTGGCATCGCGGGCTGTCGCTGCTGGACGTCGCGATCGCCCACCTGATCCTGCGCAAGGCCGAGGCCGCCGACGTCGGCACGATGCTCCGGTTCCACTGACATGCTGATCAACCAGCCGTCGGACCTCGACCCCGCCAGTCCCGAACCGATCACCATCGCGCAGCCGCTGCTCGATCACCTGGCCGCGATCCGAACCGACCTCCTCGCCGCACTTGCCTCCGGAGAAGCCGTGTACGGCGTCAACACCGGGATGGGTAACCTGAGCAAGCGCCGGCTCACCGAGGACGAGCAACGCCTGCATCAACGCAACCTGTTGCTCGGCCGAGCGGTCGGCGGACCTCCCTGGCTCCCGCCCGACGAGGCCCGAGCCGTTCTGATCGGCCGGCTGCGCACGTTCCTCACCGGTGACGCCGGGGTCTCGGTCGAGCTGATCCAGCAGTTGGTTGCCATGATCAACAGCGGATGGGTTCCCGAGATCCCCGCCGAAGGAGCGGGTTCGGCCGGCGAGATCATTCCGCTGGCCCATGCGTTCGGTTCGGTCGAGGTGGGTCCCAAGGAGGGGATCTCCCTGCTTGCGGGCGTGCCGGGTGCGACCGGGCGGGCTGCTCTGCAGGCCAAGCGTGCACACCGTCTCGCCGACCACCTGACCGCGGTCGGCGCCGGCGCGATTGCGGTGATCGGGGCGAACCGTGCCCCGTACCATCCGGCGCTGGGCCGGGGTGATGACGTCCTGGCAGCCGAGTTCGCGCGGATCCGCGAGCTGACCGGTCCGGAGCCCGAACCCCGGGCACTCCAAGCACCGGTGTCATTCCGCGTTGCGGGGCACGTCGTCGCGCACGTCCGGCGGTCCATCAGCCAGTTGGACGAGGCGGTCGACCGAGCGTTCACGGGCGTCACCGACTCACCGGCATACCTCGATGGCGAGTTCATCGGCACGGCCGGCTTCCATGGGATCGACCTCACGGCGTACTGCGACCACCTGACCGCGGCCCTCGCACACGCGGCCGAGGTCTCCGCGGCGCGGCTGCACCGCCTGCTCGACCCGGCCGTCACCGGGCTCCAGGCCCAGCTCGCGCACGAGCCGGGTCCACAGGCCGGCCTGGTCGCTGTCCACAAACGCGCGGTCGCCACCACCCACCTGCTCCGCCGCCTGACGTTGCCCTCAGCAATCAGTACGGCGGAGACGTCGAACGGCCAGGAGGATGTGCAGACCTTCTCCTGGGAGGCGGTCGGCACCCTCGCGGAAGCCGTCCGGCTGACCCGCGAGGTCACCGCCTGCGAGCTCCTGGCGGTGCATCAGGCCTTCGCCCTGTCGAAGCGCCCGATCCCGGTCGGCCTCCGCGACCTCCATCAGGCCGTCGCGGACGTCGTACCTCCGATCGACGCGGATCGCCCGTTCGGCGAGGACCTGACCAGACTGCTGGAGTCCGTGCTCTAGCTCTGACCGGCCACGGCGTTCTGCGACTGTGCAGGTGGATTTCCTCCGGAACGGATGATTCAAGTGAGGTCAGCCTGCCTGAGTTCTCAGCGAGCTCGGCCATGGGTTGATCGAAAAATCCAGCGCGACACGCGGACGGTTCGCAAGCCGCAAGTAGCCTGCGGTGGGGTTGTGTCGTTGGCCACTGTGCGGGCGGGGATTCTGAACGAAGAGCTGACCTGGCCGGGCTGTCGGCCCAACCGGCCGATCCACTAGCCTGACGTGGTCCGGGCGGAGATGGAGGAGTTCGTTGAAGCGGTTCGTGGTCCCTCCGACCTGGCCGTCGCCGCCCCGCCGTAGTTGGGTCCCACCGAAAACCTGGCGTCCCGACCCGTCCTGGCCACCGCCTCCGGAAGGCTGGCGATTCTGGATCGACGGCAAGGGCAACTCGGTCCGCGGTCCGGTCGGCCGGTACGGCGGCCCGTCCCGCCGAGTGCTGTACGCCGGGATCGGCGCCGCGGTGCTGTTCCTCGGGATCAACTTCTGGGCCTTGTCCGCGATCGGCCTGTTCAGCGGTGACTCCGGCGACTCGCAGGCCGTGCCGGTGGTCGACGACCGTTCGGTGACCCCCTCGGCGACCCAGACCCCGGTCGTGCCGCCGCGGACGACGCAGCCGACCTCGGTGCCGCCGACGGTACAGAAGACGACCGTGCCGCCGACCACGAAGACGACCCAGCCGACACAGCGGCCGACCAAGACCCGGACCACCGAGAAGGCGGAGGAGAAGCCGGATCCCAAGCCGACCCGGACGACCAGGACCACGAAGCCGCCGCGGCCGAGCACCACCACTCCGAGCCGCGAGGAGATCCTCCGGCAGTACTGCATCCAGCGCGGCTGGGATCCGGAGTGGTGCGATCCGGACAACTGGCCGGACGACCCGGCCGACGATCCCCGCAACGAGCCCTGATCAGACCACGTTCCACTCCGCGCGCCGGCCGTCGTACCGGAACCGGCGCGCGTCCAGCGGGCTGACGTCGACGAACGGCTCGCGGCCCAGGTAGAGGTCGCGGATGATCTCGCCGACCGCGGGTCCCTGCAGGAAGCCGTGACCGGAGAAGCCGGTGGCGTAGAGGAACCGGGACACTCCGTCGGCCTCGCCGATCAGCGCGTTGTGATCCGGTGTCACCTCGTAGAGCCCGGCCCAGCCGCCGGTCAGGCCGACGTCGAGCAGTGACGGCGCGCGGCGTTCCATTGCGGCGGTCAGTCGCGGGAGCCAGGTCTCGGTGCGGTCCAGCTGGAAGCCGGGCACCTCGTCCGGATCGGACATTCCGACCAGCAGACCGAGCCCTTCGCGGTGGAAGTAGAACGTGCTGCTGAAGTCGATCGTCATCGGCATGCTCCGCGGCAGATTCGGGATCGCCTCGGTCACAACGATCTGCCGTCGCAGCGGGGTGACCGGCAGGTCGACCCCGAGCGGTACGGCGAGCTCCGCCGACCACGCGCCCGCCGCGCAGATCACCGTGCGGGTCCGGACGTCGCCACGGCTGGTGCGGACCGCCCGGATGGCGTTGTCGTTCGTCTCGATGCCGAGAACCTCGCAACCGGTGACGAGCGTCGCGCCGAGCCGGCGGGCGGCCGTCGCATACCCGAGTACGACGGACTCCGGCGTACAGTGCCCGTCCGCCGGGGAGAAGCAGGCACCGGCCAGACCGTCCGGGGCAACGATCGGCGCGAGCTGAACTGCTTCGTCGACGTCGATCATCCGGGTCGGTTGACCGGCCGCGTTCTGCAGCCGAGTGCTCTCGCGGAACAGTTCGAGCTGATCGCCGGTCTCCAGCAGGAAGAGATAGCCGACGCGATGCAGGTCGATCTCCTGCCCTGGCCGCTCGCCGAACCGGGCGAAGGCCTCCAGGCTGCGAGCACCCAGCGCGATGTTGAGCTCGTCCGAGAAGTTCGCGCGGACCCCGCCCGCCGCCTTGGACGTGGAACCGGAGCCGAGCTCGTTCCGCTCCAGCAGCAGCACGCGTTCCACCCCGGCCTCGGCGAGGTGGAACGCGATGCTGGCGCCCATCACGCCGCCGCCGACGATCACCACGTCGGCGGCGTCCGGCAGGGCCGCGGCCATCAGGGCAGCTGGAAGGAGAGGTCGGCCTCGACCGTCTCGGTGTCCATCTGCGCCTTCTGCAGCTTGCCCGAGTAGTCCCAGTTCAGCGACTGCCACCGGGTGAACTGGTCGAGCACCCAGATGCCGCTCTGCCGGGAGCCGTTGCCGGACTTCCCGTTGCCGCCGAACGGCAGGTGCGCCTCGGCGCCGGACGTCGAGTTGTTCACGCTGACCATGCCGGCCGAGATGCCCTGAGCGAACCGGAACGCCTTGTTCGGGTCGGTGGTGTAGATCGAACTGGACAGGCCGTAGCCGGACTTGTTGCCGAGGGCAATCGCCTCGTCGAGGGCGGAGTACGTCGTGATGCCGACGACCGGACCGAACGTCTCGTTCATGAACAACTCGTCGTCCGGACGGACGCCGTCGACGATCACCGGGTGGTAGAACAGCCCGGCCGCGGGATCCCCGACGAATCCGGACCGTGGGTTGTCCGCGCTGACCCGGCCGGTCGCGCCGATCACCTGGTGGTGCGCCGCGATCCAGCCCAGCGACTTCTCGAACCCGGCGGCGAACTTCTCGTCCAGCAACGGACCGAACAGCACGTCCTGCGCCGGATCACCCATCGCCGCGTCCGCAACGGCACGGCTGAATCGGTCGACGAAGTCGTCGTGGATCGATTCGTGGACGATCACCGTGCCGAGCGAGGTGCACCGCTGACCCGCCGTACCGAAGCCGGAGAACAACGCGCCCTCGACGGCCAGGTCGAGATCGGCGTCCTCGGTGATCACCATCGGGTTCTTGCCACCGAGCTCCAGGCACGGCGTCTGCAGGTGGCGGCCGCACAACTCACCGATCCGGCTGCCGACGGCGCTCGATCCGGTGAAGCCGACCTTGTTCACCAGCCCGGCCTGCAGTGCCTGCTCGAGTCCGGTGAACGTGTCCGGCCCGTCCGCGTACACGACGTTGAAGACCCCGGCCGGTACGCCGGAGTGCGCGAAGATCTCGTAGAACGCGTCGGACACCACGGCCGAGTACTCCGCCGGCTTCCAGACGACCGTGTTCCCGCACAGCAGCGCGGGCACGATGTACCAGGACGGTACGGCGACCGGGAAGTTGCCGGCCGTGATCACGACGACCGTGCCGACCGGCCGGCGGAACGTGAACAACTGCTTGTCCGGCATCTCCGACGGAACTGTCTGGCCGTACAGCCGGCGGCCCTCGCCGATGAAGAAGTCGCAGGTGTCGATGATCTCCTGCACCTCACCGCGCGCCTCCGCGATCGGCTTGCCGATCTCGCGGGTGACGAGCGCCGCCAGCCGCTCCTTGTTGGCGGTCATCAGCCGGCCGACGTTCGCGATCACCTGACCTCGCTGCGGAGCCGGCGTCGCGGCCCACGCGGCCTGGGCGTCGCGGGCAGCCTCGGCGGCCCTGACGAGAACCTCAGGCCCCGCGCTGCCCACCGTCCCGACCACCTCGCTGAGCCAAGCCGGGTTGGTCGACGGCGTACGCCGTACCGCTTCCGCCACTCGCTCGCCACCGATCACCGACAGAACCTCAGTCGCCATGAAGCATCCCTCCGCGCACGTTTGCCCCCACCCTCACCCACCACCCCACCCCCTGCCAACCCACGCTTCCCCGTTTGATGGGTTAACCCACGCGCGTGCGGGTTGGCCAGTGGCGTGCGGTTGGCCAACCCGCACGCGGCTGGGTCAGCCCATCAGACGGGGACGGTCAGGGGTGGGGGGATGGGGGTGGTGGGACTTCGTGGCCCGGGTAGAGATCCGGGATCGGGATCGGCATCCGCCACAGGTGCGACTTCGGGCTGATCATGCCGTGCCGGATCGCGACGTACCGGAGCAGGCGGAGCGGGCCGGCGATCAGGATGAAGGCCAGCGGGAGCTCGACCAGGAAGGCGCTCAGCAGCGCCTGGGTGAGGTCGGCGCCGCGGTGGCTCGTCATCGTGTCGAACCAGGCGTCGCAGATCAGCAGGACGCCGGTCGCGAACGCGGTTGGGAAGACCAGCTGTTTGCGCTTCCACCCGGCCAGAGCGGTCAGCACCAGCATCGTCAGCAGCAGGATGTCGAAGCCGACCCAGGTGGCGACCCAGTTCCGGGCGACGTAGTGACTGGGCAGGGTCATCGCCAGATAGACGGTCCAGGGGATCAGCGCGAGCGCGCAGACCAGCATCAGCGCGGTCCGCCACTTGCGGATCCGCTCGATCGTCCGCAGTGACGGCATCCCGCCCGGTTGGTGCGGTACCAGCCGCAGGATCAGGTCCCGCCGTTCGGCCGGAGTCATCGCCGCGATCTCTTCGTCGGTCAGGTCCACCTCTCCAGTATGTCTTGTGATTGCATTCACAAGCCGGTAGGCTGACGCCCGGAAGCAACTGTCGATGAGACAGATGAGGTGTGGGCATGACCGAGCGCAAGCCAGCCAACATGTCGCAGCAGGACTGGGTGGACGTCCAGATCCGGCAGGCCCAGAAGCGGGGCGAGTTCGACAACCTCGCGGGTCAGGGCAAGCCGCTGACCAAGTTGGCCGATCCCCACGATCCGGACTGGTGGGTGAAGGACTTCATCCGCCGCGAACAGATCGACTCCGAGGCGCTGCTGCCACCCGCGGTGCTGCTGCGCAAGGAGAAGCAGAAGGTCCAGGAGACGGTCGCCCGGATGCGCCGTGAGTCCGAAGTGCGCGACTATCTCGCGGATCTGAACAAGCGGATCCTGGTCAGCATTCGCGACACCACCGGCCCGGTCGTTCCGGTCGGCACTGTCGACGAGGAGGCGGTCCTGGCGCAGTGGAAGGCGGATCGGCCCGAGCCGGTGCGCAAGCCGTCAGGTGCCGAGTCCGCCGAAACCGCGCCGAAGAAGTCGCTCTGGCAGCGGCTGTTCACCTGAGCAGTTCGCGGACCGCGATCTCGATCGTCCGCTCGCTGAGCAGCACCTGACGGGACGCGTCGCCGAGCGGGACGAACGAGTCCTCCGACGTCACCCTGGCCAGCCGGCCGGTGTAGCCGTGGTCGATCAGTGCGGCCAGGACGCCTTCGGACACGCCGCCGGACCGCCGGGTCTCGTCGACCACGAGCACGCGTCCGGCGGCGGTTGCCTCACGCAACAAATCCTCGATCGGAAGTGGCGCCAGCCACCGCAGGTCGAGCACCCGGACGCCGGGCACCCGCGCGGCCACCCGCAGGCTCATCGGCAGACCGTTGCCGAAGGTGACGAGAGTCAGGTCCGTCCCGTCGCCGTACGTCCGGCCGCGCCCGATCGGCACCGGTTGGTCCGGGTACCGCGTCAGCCACTGATCGTCGCCGTCGTCGTACAGATCGCGCCGGTGATAGAGCGCGATCGGCTCGAGGAACACGCTGACCGTGCCGCACGATCGCGCCGCCGCGGCGCAGGCCTGCAGCATCGCGGCCGCATCGTCCGGCCGGGAGGGTGACGCGATCACGAGTCCCGGGATGTCCCGCAGTACGGCGATCGCGTCGTCGTTGTGGAAGTGGCCGCCGAACCCTTTCTGGTAGCCGTAGCCCGCGACCCGCAGCACCATCGGATTCGAGTACTGCTCCTGCGAGAAGAACTTCAGCGACGCCGCCTCGCCGCGCAACTGGTCCTCGGCATTGTGCAGATACGCCAGGTACTGGATCTCCGGGAGCGGCAGCAACCCCGAGACTCCGGCGCCGAGCCCGAGCCCGAGAATCGACTGCTCGTCCAGGAGTGTGTCGAACACGCGGGCCGGTCCGAACGACTTCTGCAGTCCGCGGGTGACGCCGTACACGCCGCCCTTGCGGCCGACGTCCTCGCCGAACACCATCGCCTCCGGGTACGACGCCAGTACGTCGGCCAGAGCGCGGTTGATCGACTGGCTCAGCGTCAACCGTTCCGTCGTACGACTGGGTCGGGGCAACGCCTCCGCGACCGCCTCGGGGTCGGGGAACCGCAGCGGGGAGGCGACGGCCTCGGCGGACGACAGTTGTGGCAGACCCGACACCTCGGCCGCGATCCGCATCACCTCGGACCGCTTGTCCTCGTACAACTCGATCACGTCGTCCGCGTCCAGCCCGGCGCCCAGTAGCAGCCTCGCCGTACCGAGCAGCGGGTCCAGCTCCTCGTCGGCCACCAGCTCGGCGGGCGATCGGTACGCCGCTTCCACGTCGGAGCCGGCGTGGCCGAGCAGCCGGACGGTCCGCAGCCGGAGGAAGGCGGGCCGCCGGTTCCGCCGGACGAAGGTGGCCGCCTCGGTCGCCATCGTCAGCGCCGCGGCCACATCGGTGCCGTCGGCATCGAAGTACCGCAGGCCGGGCCGCGATCCGTAGGCCTGCCTGATCCAGCCGTCCGGGGTCCGCACGCTGATCCCGATCCCGTTGTCCTCACAGACCAGCAGCAACGGCATCGGCAGGCCCTGGTACGACGCGTGCAGCGCGGCGTTGATCGCGCCCGTCGCGGTCGAGTGGTTCGCCGACGCGTCGCCGAAGCTGGTCACCACGATCGCGTCGGACGGCCACGGCGACGGTACCCCGAGCTTCGCCGCCCGGGCCAGCGAGAACGCGACACCCATCGCCCGGGGCAGGTGCGACGCGATCGTCGACGTCTGGGGGATGATCGCCAGGTCGTGCCGGCCGAACACCTTGTGCCGGCCGCCGGCGATCGGCTCGCTGGTCGCGGCCGCGACCCCGAGCAGGATGTCCCGCAGCCCTTCCTTCGAGCCGGCCTGATCCGCGCGGGCGAGGTAGAACGCGCCGGAGCGGTAGTGCAGCAGCGCCGGATCGGTGGGCCGGAGTGCGGCGGCGACCGCGGCGTTCCCCTCGTGGCCGGCGGATCCGATCGTGTAGTAGCCCTGCCCCTGCGACTGCATCCAGCGGGCCGCCAGGTCCGCGTGCCGGCTGCCGAGCTGAGCGTCGTACAGGCTCCGCAGTTGGTCGGCCGTGTAGTCACACGGGACGGGTTTGAGGGCGCGGACGCGCTCGGCGTACCGCTCGTCGACGGCGGTCACCGGGCGGATCCTGCGTCGGCCGGGGCGGGGCGGGCGCGGTCAGAGTCCGCAGTCGAAGCCGTCGTCGTTCGGGTTGGCGTCGGCCAGGACGTCCAGGATGCGACTCGCGCGTCGAAGGTCCTCATCTGATACATGATCGGCGAAGAACGTCGAGACCACAGCCTCGACCACGGGTTGGGCAGCCGCGAGGGCCTCCCGCCCGGCCGGCGTGAGCTCGGCCCAGGTGGCCCGGCGGTCCTCGGGCGTGTTCCGGCGGACCACCCAGCCGTCCTTGTCCTCGAGCTTGCCGATCAGCCGGGTCGCGCCGCTGCGCGAGATCATCAGCTCCTTCGCCAGCGGGGCCATCCGCATCCGGCCGCCGGCCTGGTCGAGGGCCCGCAGGACCTCGTGCTCGAAGTAGCCCATCTTGAGCCGGCTGCGCAGCGTGTTGTCGAGATGGGCGTAGAGCAGCGTGTCCGCGCGGTACAGCGCCCGCCAGGACTCGAGTTGCACGGCACTCATCTGCTTCGTCGGCATGGACAGCAGTCTACGACGACGAGTGCACAATACAACTGTTGACATGTGAACTGTTCTCCTGTGTATGCTGACCGGACGCTGAGAGGGGGATGTCGTGGGCTCGATCCGTTGGAAGGCGGTGCGTCCGCTGCGGCACCGGGATTACCGGCTGCTGTGGACCGGGCTGGCGGTCGCCCTGCTCGGTAGCGGACTCTGGCTCGTCGCACTGGCCTGGCAGGTGATCGAGCTCGGCGGCGGACCGGTGCAGCTGTCCGTGGTGACGACGGCGTACAGCATCGGGCTGGTGGTCTGCGTGCTGTTCGGAGGGATCGCGGCGGACCGGCTGTCGCAGCGCAGCGTGATCGTCGCGGCGGACGGCGTACGCGGTCTGGTCCTGCTGGTCGTCGCCGGGCTCGCACTGACCGAGCTGCTGGAGGTCTGGCATCTGGCGACTGCGGCCGTGCTGATCGGAGCCGGGGAGGCGTTCCTGATCCCGGCGTACACGGCACTGGTGCCGAAGCTGTTGCCGGCCGACGAGCTGCTCGCGGCGAACGGGCTCGAAGGGACGCTGCGGCCGCTGGCGCAGCAGGCGACCGGCCCGGCGCTGGGCGGTCTCGCAATCGCCGCGATGTCGCCCGGGATCGCGATCCTGATCACGGCGCTGACCTACTTCTTCTCCGCCGGCTGCGTCCTCGCGATGCGCGTGCCGGCACCTGCCGACGAGGCGCCGTCGGACGAGGTGCCGCAGACGATCTTCGGCGACCTGCGCGAAGGATGGGCCTACGTACGACGTACCCGGTGGCTGCTGGCGTCGCTGCTGTTCGGCACGGTGTTCGTGCTGCTGATCCTCGGGCCGCTGGAGGTGCTGCTGCCGTTCGCGATTCGCGACCAGCTCGGTGGTGGGCCGAGCGACTTCGGTCTGGTGCTGGCGGCGTTCGGCGTCGGCGGTGCGGCAGGTGCGTTGCTGATCTCGTCCCGGAGCCTGCCGCGGCGGTACCTGACCGTCATGACGCTGATGTGGGGCGTCGGCTCGCTGCCGTTCGTGCTGCTCGGGTTCGCCCGGGTCGGCCGCGATGGTCATCTGGGGCACGTTGCTGCAGCGCCGGGTCCCGGACCGCCTGCGCGGACGCATCTCCAGCCTGGACTTCTTCGTCTCACTCCTGCTGATGCCGTTGTCGATGGCGCTGGCCGGACCGGCGGGTGCCGTGTTCGGACTGACGGCGGTGTTCATCGTCGCTGGTGTCGGCCCGGCAGTGGTGTCACTGTTGGTCGTGTACTTCGGCCGGATGCTGTCGGACGAGATCGCTCACCCGCTGGACCATCCCGTCACGCCGGCCGGTTCGCCCAGCGCCGCCTGATTGCGCGGCCCCTGGGCGGGGAACGGTGCAGAGGGGCTGTTCGTTCTGCGGGGTAGAGGTGTGGTTACGGGGTGGGTGATACGTGAGGTGTTCTGTGGTGACGAGTGAGCTCCGGTGAGGGGTCGTTCCGCGTTGATGCGGCGGATGGCGATCGCGGCCGGACTCGGTGTGGGGACAGCAGGGGTGCTTGCGGGCGTCCTGCTGCTGGGCCCGCTCGCGGCGGTGATCCTGCTGACCGTTGTGTTCGCATTGGTCTGGCCGCTGGCCGCGGTGATCCGGTACGTGTCGGACGAAGCGCCGTACCAGTCGTCGGTGACCGTCGCGGCCGCTGCGGCCGCTGCTGTGCTGTGTTTGCCAGGGTTGGTGCGTCTGCTGGCCTGGGGCGCGGTCGGATTCGCGGTGGCGCTGGTCGCGGCGACGCTGTTCGTGCTGCTCGACCTGGTCCTGCCGGAGCGGCGGCACCGTCCGTCGCGGCGGCGGCGGAAGCTCGAGCGCTTGACCGAGCGGCAGGGGTTCGAGGACGAGGCGCTGATCGCGTCGCTGCAGTGCCCGCTCAGCATCGAGGAGTTGTGCGGCGTCTGGACCGAGACCGCTACCCAGCTTGCCCAAGGCGCCGGCCCACGCGACCGCCAGGCAGTCGCCGAAGTACGCCGGATCTGCCTCGACGAGTTCGAACGCCGCAACCCCGACGGCTTCCACCGTTGGCTGGAAGCCGGCGCGCCCGCCGATCCGGGCAGCTATCTGCTCCCCACTCCGGGAGACGGCCCCACCGCCCTGTGAGTCAGGCCGCCTTCTTGCTCCTGGCCGACTTCTTGGCGGTCGCCTTCTTCGCCGTGGTCTTCTTCTTCGCGGCGGCCTTCTTCGCAGGGGACTTCCTCGTGCCGCGGGACTTGCGCGCGGACTCGACGCTGGCGCGGAGCGCGGCGACGAGGTCGGTCGGGTTGGTGGCCTGCGGCTCCTCCTCGGCGAACACGACCTCCTTGCCCTTGTGCTTGGACACGACGAGTTCCTTCACCCGCTCGGTGTAGGTGTCCTTGTAGGCGGACGGTTTCCACTCACCGCTCATCGCCTCGATCAGGTCGGTCGCCATCGACAGTTGCTTGCCCGCCGACGACTTGCCCGGCAGGTCGTCCAGCTCGTCAGCGGGATCGCGGATCTCGTCGGCGAAGAACATCGTCTCCAGCACCAGGACCTTGTCCTTGGCCCGGATCGTGGCCAGATACTCCTTGCCACGCATCACGAACTTCGCGATCCCGGCCCGGTTCGTCTTGGCCAGCGCGTCTCGCAGCAGCGCGTACGACGACGCGTTGTCGCCGTCCTTCGGACCCAGGTAGTAGCTCTTCTGGAAGTGGATCGGGTCGATGTCGTCCAGGTCGACGAAGGTGGAGATCTCCAGCGCCCGGGACTTGCCCGGCGCGATCTCGTCCAGCTCGTCGGGCTCGACGATCACGTACTCGCCGCCGCCGACGTCGTGACCCTTGACGATCTTGTCGAAGTCCACCTCCCGGCCGGTCCGCTCGTTCACCCGCTTGTAGCGGATCCGGTCCGAGGTGCCCTTCTGGAACTGGTGGAAGTCGAGTTGGTGCTCGTCGGTGGCGCTGTACAGCCCGACCGGCACCGAGACCAGTCCGAACGTGATGAATCCGCTCCAGATCGACCGCGCCATCCGTCTCTCCTCTCGTACCGCCCCGCCCGGTACCCAGTTCAGAGCCGGTTGTACCGCTTGCGCGCCTCCCGGCTCTGCTTCTGCGCGTCCCGGGCGGCCCGGCGGGCGTCGTCCAGCTCCCCGCCCAGCCGTCGTACCAACTCCTGGGCCTCGGCCAGCGCCTCGCGTGCGTTGTCGAGCTGGGTGTCGAGATCCTCGACCGTGGATTCGGCCTCCTGGGCCGCGGTGACCGCGTCCTCGAACGCCTTCTTGGCCTTCGCCTTCTCGGCGGCCTCGCGTTCCTCCTCCTTGCGCTCCGCGGCCTCGCGCTTCTTCCGGGCGGCGGCCGATTCCTCGTCGGCCTCGGCCTGCTGTGCCTTGCGCCGGTCGCGAGCTGCCTGGCGGCGCTCGTCGGTGAGCGGGGTGACGTTGGTCGGTTCGCCGGCTTCGTCGACGACCCCGAAGCCGACGTGCCGCAGCGCGCTGCTCAACCGGCCTTCGCGTACGGCGTCGCCCGCGGCCGGATCCACCAGCGCCGCATCGAGCGTCTCGCGCAGCTTCTGCCCGACGTCGGCGCTCACCTTCTGGCCCTCGTCACCGGCGACCCGGGTGGCCTCCTTGGCGAGCTTGTCCAGCATCTGGTGACGTCGCGGTGTCAGCTCGCGCAGCCGGTCGCCGTCGAGATCGGCGGTCGCCTCGCGGAACTCGTCGCCCAGTGCGAGCAGGTCGTCGAGCTCGTCCGGCAGCTTGCGGGCGATCAGGTTCGTCACCCAGGCCGCGACCGTCGGCTTGCGCATCGCCTTCAGCCGGGTCGACCCGAGCTGGTCGCCGTCGGCCTTCAGCTGCTTGGCCAGCTCGTTGCGAGTAGCAATGAAATCGGCAGCCGGCGCCGCGTAGAGCGCATCCGCCGCCTCCTCGAAGTCCATGGCGGCGACGCTACCCGGAATTACCCCGTGGTGGGACCGGGACGCACGACCAGTTCGGCGCGCAGCCGCTCCAGGATGCCGCGCAGCAACCGGGACACCTGCATCTGACTGACGCCCAGCTCGTGGCCGATCTCCTCCTGGGTCAGCCCGTTGCGGAACCGGAGTTCGAGGATCCGCTTGTCCCGGTCGCCGAGGTTCGCCACGGCCGGCGTGAGGGTGTGGACGTCCTCGACCAGGTCGTAGCCGTCCTCGTCGTCGGCGACCGTGTCGAGCAGGCTGATCGTGCCGTCGACCGTGCCCGGCGCGTCCAGCGACAGCGTGCTGAAGCAGCCGCGGACCGAACTGGCCTCGGCGATCTCGGCCGGATCGGTGCCGAGCGCCTCGGCGGTCTCCTCGGCGCTGGGCACATGTCCGAGCCGCTGGATCAGCTCAGGCTCGGCGGCCGCGATGCTGCCCTGCATCTCCTGCACGCGGCGCGGCGGCCGGACCGTCCACGCACAGTCGCGGAAGTAGCGCTTCAGCTCGCCCCGGATCGTCGGCACGGCGTACGAGAGGAACGCTGTGGACGCGTCCAGCCGGTAGCCGTTCGCGGCCTTCACCAGGCCGAGGTAGGCGACCTGCTCGAGATCGTCGGGGTCCACGCCCTTGCTGCGGTAGCGCGAGGCGATCGAGCGGGCGACAGGTGCGTTCAGGATCACCACCTCGTCGAGCAGTTCCTGGTGCCGCGGATCCGGCACCTCATGGGCTTCGAGCAGGAGTTCATGGGTGGTTTCGGCTATGCGCTGCTTGGAATCCTCAACGCTGACAGCTGCGATCGTCACGGGAGGGACCTCGTCGTGTCGTCGTATCGTGCAGGTCGGGTGGCATCAGGGCTGAACCACTGACTCCACCAGATCAAACTCAGCCGCGGGTTTCAAGTAGCGAGGTGTTACAGGTGTTTGAAACACGTCAAGTCCGCGCCCGCTGGGTCGCGACGATGCACAGCAGTACGACGACCGCGGTGATCGGCGCGGTCACCGGAAGGTGCTCGTTCATCAGCAGGACCGACCACACCAGCGTCAGCAGCGGCTGGGCGAGTTGCAACTGACTGGCCTTCGCGACCCCGATGATGCCCATGCCGCGGTACCAGACGACGAACCCGCCGAGCTGCGAAATCCCAGCAATGTAAGCAAGTCCGAGCAGACTCGACGCCGACAACTGCAACGGTTCCCGCGGTACGGCGATCAGCGTGATGGCAATGCTGACTGGTAAGGCAAGTACGACGGCCCAGGCGATCACGTGCCAGCCGGGCAGATGCCCGGCGAGGCGTCCGCCTTCGGCATAGCCGAGCGCGCACACGACCAGAGCGGCCAGCAGATACAGGTCTGCGACTGAAACGGACCCGTGATGCTGGCTGAGTGTGAAGACCACCACGGCTGCCGCGCCCGCACACGCAGCAAGCCAGAACATCGCGGGCAACCGGCGCCGTGTCAGCAGTGCCGATGCCGAGGCGGTCGCGATCGGCAGAAGACCAACAACGACTGCGGAGTGGGCGGTGGTCGACGTCTGTAAGGCCAGCGTGGTCAGCAAGGGAAAGCCGATGACGCAACCACCGGCAACGATCATCAGACCCGGTAGGTCCTTGCGTTGCGGTCGACGGACGCGGAGAGCGGCGAGCAGTACGGCGGCGAGGATCCCGGCCAGTAGGCCACGAGCGCCGGTCGCCGTCCACGGACCCATGCCTCTGGTCGTCCACACGGTGGCCGGGAAGCTCAAGGAGAAGGACGCGACGGCGACGAGGGCTGCGATGGTCCCGGCTCTGGTCGGTATCGCTTCTCGCCTCGGGACAGTAGCGCTATCGTGTGCCGTCATGGACAACGATAGCAGTCTGGCTGTCGTCGTCGGGCGGCTGCGGGCCGAGGTCACCGCTGCCGGCCCGGGCGGTCGGCTGCCGTCCAGCCGCACCTTGGTCCGGCGGTGGGGAATCAGCCCGGTCACACTCTCGCGGGCCGTGACTGTGCTGATGGCCGAGGGGCTCGTCAGTTCGCGTCCGGGATCCGGGGTCTTCGTCAGTGACCGCGCTCTGCGCCGGAGGGTCGCTCAGGCGGATGTCTCCTGGCAGGACAGCGCTCTCGGGAACCGTCGGCGTCTCAAGACCACGGCGATGCTGGGAATGCTGTCGACCCAGGCGGACGGGGTGGTGGATCTTTCGGTCGGCTACCTGCACGAATCGCTCCAGCCGAGCAAGGCACTGGCCGATGCGATGGGACGAGCGGGCCGCCGGCCCGGCACCTGGACACGCTCGCCGGCCGAGGGGATTCCTGAGCTCCGGGCCTGGTTCGCCGCCGACATCGGCGGACGCGAGGGGCCGATCGGCGCCAATGACGTGCTGATCAGTTCGGGCGGCCAGACCGCCTTGGTGACCGCGCTCAGGGCGCTGACCGATCCGGGTCAGGCAGTACTCGTGGAATCACCGACGTACCCGGGGACTCTGGCCGCTGCTGAGGCGGCGGGACTGCGGTGCGTTCCGGTGCCGCTCGATGTGGATGGACTGCGGGTGGAACTGCTCGCGGAGGCGTTCGCGAGCAGTGGAGCGCGGGTGCTGGTGTGCCAGCCGCTGTTCCAGAACCCGACCGGTGCCGTTCTCGCGCCGGTGCGACGGGCCCGGCTGATGGACGCCGTACGAGCGGCTGGGGCCTTCGTCGTCGAGGACGACTTCACTCGGCGGTTGGTGCACGACGACGCTCCCGATCTGCCGCAACCGCTGGCGGCGGACGATCCGGACGGTCACGTCGTCCACATCCGGTCGTTGACCAAACCCACGTCACCGAGCCTGCGGGTCTCGGCCGTGACCGCGCGTGGACCGGCGTACGCACGGCTGCGGGACAGCCATGTTGTCAACAGTTTCTTCGTACCTCGCCCGATGCAGGAGGCGGCGCTCGAGTTGATGACTTCGCCTTCCTGCGCGACTCATCTGCGCCGGCTGGCCGCAGCCTTGCGGGATCGGCGGGAGACGCTGACGCAGAGCCTGGCGGAGCGGTGTCCGCACCTCACGGTTCACGCGGTCCGGCCCGGCGGATATCACATCTGGACCTCCCTGCCCGACGGCTTGCGGGACGACCTGGTCGTCGCCGAAGCCCTTCGCCAGGGTGTCTCCGTCAGCCCGGGCCGGAACTTCTATCTGCCCGGCGGACCGACCCGCCACCTTCGGCTCAGCTACGCGGGTGCGGCGTCCGTCGACGAGATCGTGCGCGGTGCGGAGCGACTTGACGCGGTGGTGCGGGCGAACGCCGAAGCCTGACAGTATCTGTCAGGTTTCAGTGCTGGACTGGACCCATGGACGACTGTTGCGCCGTGGTGGACCTGCGGCAGTACACGCTGCATCCAGGGGAACGCGACACCTTGATCGAGGTCTTCGACGAACATTTCGTCGAGGGGCAGGAAGCGACGGGGATGCACATCGTCGGCCAGTTCCGCGACCTCGACGAGCCGGATCGGTTCGTCTGGATCCGCGGCTTCCCCGACCTGCCGACCCGCGCCGATGCGCTGAACGCCTTCTACTACGGGCCGATCTGGCGCGAGCACGCCGCCACGGCGAACCGGACCATGATCGACTCCGACAACGCGCTCCTGCTCACGCCCGTTCACCTCGGCACCACCTATCCCCGGCCGGACTCACCCCGCTCAGCGCGAGGTACGACGGACGTCCCCGACTCGGTCGTGGCCGGAGCCGTGTACCACCGAGGTGCGGCAGTTGACGGCTTCGTCGAGTTCTTCACCGATCACGCCGTACCGGTGCTGACCGCCACCGGCGCCGAGCCGGTCGCCGTGTTCGAGACTTTGGTTGCCGAGAACAACTTTCCTGGGCTGCCGTTGCGGGACGAGATCGTGCTGGCCTGGTTCGCCCGCTTCCCGGACGACGCGGCGTACGACGAGCATCGGCGGCGGTTCGCGGCGTCGGCGGTCTGGCAGCGGCAGGTGCTGCCGGAACTGGTCTGCCGCTCGGCCGCGCCGGCCCAGGAACTGCGGCTGCGTCCGACCGCCAGATCGCAGTTCCGGTAAATGCGTTGCGCGTCCCCGAGCGGGCGTGCATCCTGAAGCAACCGTGCGGCGACGAACGCTGCCTGGACCTAGGGAGGCTGACGGATGGCCATCACTGTGCTGCGGCATGTCCGCATCAGTCTCACCTCACAGTTCAGGAGCACACCGGATGTCTTCCGACGTCTTTCGCACCACCGAGCAAGATCTCACCGATAACCCTTCCGACCTCGACTCCCGCTGGGGCGAACTCACCGGCGACGAGTCCGAACCTGATCCGGCCGACGCGTTCGTCTTCCGCTTCCAGGAAGTCGACGAGCAACTGGGCCCGGATCAGCGCTGGTCCACCTGGCTGGACGTCGAGCGCGGTTCTCGCGGCCCGGAACCACGCCCCTCGTGGGTAGTGACGGAACAGGCCGCGATCGACACCGAGCTCGGCGTCCTCAAAACCGGCAAGGAAGCCGACGTCTTCCTGGTCGAACGGGCCGTCGAAGCCATCGGCGCGAACCCGGCCCGTTCCTCGCTGCTCGCCGCGAAGCGGTACCGCACCGAGGAACACCGGTCCTTCCACCGCAGTACGGCGTACGTCGAAGGACGCCGTACGCGCAACAGCCGCGACACCCGCGCGATGGCGAAGAAGACCTCACACGGTCGCAACGTCGCCGCCGGGCAATGGGCGGGCGCGGAGTGGGGCGCGCTGTGTCAGTTGTGGAAGGCCGGCGTGCCGGTCCCCTACCCGGTGCAGGTGGACGGCACCGAGTTGCTGATGGAGTTCATCGACGACGGTGAAGGCGGGGCGGCGCCACGGCTCGCCCAGGTCCGGCCGTCCAAAGACCTGCTCGGCCAGTACTTCGAGCAGGTCCGTGACGGGATGCGCGAGTTGGCCAGGGCGGGGTTGGCCCACGGAGACCTGTCGCCGTACAACGTCCTCGCCCAGGGGGACCGGATCGTGATGATCGACCTGCCCCAGGTGATCGACATCGTCGGCAATCCGAAGGGTATGGACTTCCTGCTGCGCGACTGCCACAACATGGCGACCTGGTTCACCAACCGCGGGCTGGAGATCGACGAACAGGAACTGTTCGCCGACCTCCTCACGATGGTCTTCTGATTGCCTGCTGCAGCAAGGGAACGAGTGGTACCAGTTGGTCGGGGTGGGCGTCGACGAGACCGTCGACGTGGTTGCCCGCCTCGACCCGCAGGTACGTGTGCAGTCCGGTCCGGCGAGCCATCGCGGCGTACACGTCGGAGTCCTGGGTGATCGGGAGCAGGCTGTCGTAGGTGCCCTGGATCGTGACCAGCGGCTTGCCGATCCTGCCGGTCAGCGCGATCCGCCGGATCGCCTTGTGTGCTTCGGGCCGGCGCGCGTAGTCGTAGTCGGCTTCACTGCCGGTGTACGACGGATCGAGCTCGGCGGCGTAGATCCGCTGAGTCAGCTTCCAGTAGACCGTGTAGTGGTAGTCCCAGAGGAAATCGGACTTCGGATCGAAGCCGGCGCCGGTGATCAGCTCCGGAGATTGTTGCTCGTAGCCCCTGATCGCCCGCGGCAGGAACGTGAACAGGTTGGGTCCGTTCGCGGTCCACAGCGTTCCTTCGAGGTCGACGCCCCGGGTGTACAGCTCCGGATGGTTCTCGAGCTGCCAGCGGACCAGGTAGCCGCCGTTCGAGATGCCTGCGGCAACCACCTCGCGCGGCGCGCGGCCGTAGTACTGCCCTACTGTCGCCCGGGCGGCACGGGTCAGCTGCGTCATCCGCAGGTTCCACTCGACGATCGCGTCGCCCGGCCGCACCCCGTCGGTGTGGAACTCGGCGCCGGTGTTGCCCTTGTCCGTCGCCGCGAACGCGTAGCCCAGCGAGAGCACGTAGTCCGAGATCGCCTTGTCGTTCGCGTACTGCGCTCGTACGCCGGGCGACCCGGAGACGACCAGGCCGCCGTTCCACCGATCCGGCAGCCGGACGACGAACTGGGAGTCGTGGTTCCAGCCGTGGTTGGTGTTCGTGCGCGAGTTGTCCGGGAAGTACCCGTCGATCTGGACTCCGGGAATACCCGACGGCGACGGCAGACCCGCGTGCGTCAGACCTGCGTAGTCGGCCGGGTTGGTGTGACCCGAGGCAACGGTCCCGGTGGTGGTCAGGTCGGCGAGACGGGCGACTTCCTGATGCTGGGCACCGGGAACCCGGACCGGACGATGGGCGCTGGCCGGCACGGTCACACCGGTGAGCAGCAGGACGGCTGAGAACAAGGCGAGGCGGCGCATGGCGTCACGCTAGAAGTCGCCTCCTTCGCCAGACAGAGGGTCGGAGCACACAACCGTGCGCCTCCGGGTGGTCTCCTACGACACCGCTCTGGCTGCCGCGCGTCCCGCCGTACGTCCGGTGAAGAGGCAGCCGCCGAGGAACGTGCCCTCGAGTGATCGGTAGCCGTGGATGCCGCCGCCGCCGAAGCCGGCCACCTCGCCGGCCGCGTAGACACCGGGCAACGACGTACCGTCGGTGCGCAGTACGCGGGAGTCCAGATCGGTCTGCAGGCCGCCGAGGGACTTGCGGGTCAGGATGTTCAGCCGGACGGCGATCAGTGGGCCGGCCTTCGGGTCGAGGATCCGGTGCGGCGACGCGACCCGGATCAGCTTGTCGCCGCGATAGTGCCGGGCCTGGCGCAGCGCGGTGATCTGCAGGTCCTTGGTGAACGTGTTGGCCAGTTCGCGGTCGCGCGCGACGATCTGGCGCTCCAGGTCGTCGAGGTCGATCAGCTTGTCGCCGGTCAGGTCGTTCATGCCGCGGACCAGGTCGGGCAGGTTGCCCCGGACGACGAAGTCGGCGCCCTTGTCCATGAAGGCCTGCACCGGCGCGGTCGCGCCGCCGCGGGCCCGGCCGAGCACCCCCTTGATGTCCTTGCCGGTCAGGTCCGGGTTCTGCTCCTGGCCGGAGAGGGCGAACTCCTTCTCGATGATCTTCTGGGTGAGGACGAACCAGGTGTAGTCGTACCCGGTCCGCATGATGTGCTCGAGCGTGCCGAGAGTGTCGAACCCGGGGAACAGTGGCACGGGCAGTCGCTTGCCGGTCGCGTCGAACCACAGCGACGACGGTCCGGGCAGGATCCGGATGCCGTGCATCGGCCAGATCGGGTCCCAGTTCTGGATGCCTTCGGTGTAGTGCCACATCCGGTCGCGGTTCACGTACCGGCCGCCGGCCTGCTCGGTGATCGCGAGCATCCGGCCGTCGACATGCGCGGGGACGCCGCTGATCATCCGCTTCGGCGGCTCGCCCATCCGCTTCGGCCACTGCGAGCGGACCAGGTCGTGGTTGCCGCCGATCCCGCCGGAGGTCACGATCACGGCCTGCGCGGTCAGATTGAAGTCGCCGACCTCGGCCCGCGAACTGGCGACCCCCCGCGCGACGCCGCTCGGCTCGAGCACCTTGCCCGCGACTCCGTCGACCACGCCGCCGGTGACGGTCAACTCGTCCACCCGATGCCGGAACCGGATCTCCACCAGGCCCTTGGCGGCGGCTTCGCGGACCCGGCGCTCGAACGGCGCGACCAGACCGGGCCCAGTGCCCCAGGTGATGTGGAAGCGGGGCACCGAGTTCCCGTGCCCGTCCGCGTTGTAGCCGCCGCGTTCGGCCCAGCCGACCACCGGGAAGAACCGCACTCCCTGGGCATGCAGCCACGGACGCTTCTCGCCGGCGGCGAAGTCGACGTACGCCTCGGCCCATTGCCGGGCCCACTTGTCCTCGTCGTCCAGCCGGTCGAACCCGGCCGAGCCGAGCCAGTCCTGCAGCGCGAGATCGCGCGAGTCCTTGATCCCCATCCGGCGTTGTTCGGGTGAGTCGACGAACAGCAGGCCGCCGAACGACCAGAACGCCTGGCCGCCGAGTGAGGCCTCCGGCTCCTGGTCCAGCAGCAGCACCTTCCGGCCGGCGTCGGCCAGTTCGGCGGTCGCGGCCAGCCCGGCCAGACCCGCCCCGACGACGATCACATCCGCGTCCATCACTGTCCCCTCACCGATCGGTGGTCCATGTATAGCGGACAACCGAAGGCGATGGACGGACGTGCGCGAACTTGCAAGGATTGGCGTCGTGACGATCCTTTCCGCGCATGATCTCGTTCTGCCCGCCGCCTCGCTCGGAGCGGAGAACCCGCTCGCACCGCTGCGCAGTCATCAGGAACTGCACCAAGTGCAGAACCTGGCCGACGTTCCGGCCGACCTGCGCGAGAACATCCAGTACGGCCGGCTGCACAGCACGCTGCCGTGCCTGAACCAGGACGGCTACGACCGCGACCTGGTCGACACGACCTTCCCCGCGCTGATGCTGGAGAACGACCACGTCCGCGCGACCATCCTGCCCAGTCTCGGCGGACGGCTCTACTCGCTCGTGCACAAGGCCAGCGGTCAGGAGTTGCTGTACCGCAATCCCGTCTTCCAGCCCGCGAACCTCGCCCTGCGCAACGCCTGGTTCGCCGGCGGGGTCGAGTGGAACGTCGGCAGCACCGGCCACTGGACCGGCACCTGCGCCCCGATGCACGCCGCTCGCGTCGAAGGCCCGGACGGTACGCCGATCCTGCGGCTGTGGGAGCTCGAACGAACCCGCAACCTCGTCACCCAGCTCGACTTCTGGCTGCCGGCCGACTCGGAGTTCCTCTACGTCGGAGTACGGCTGCAGAACCCTTCCGATCGCGAGGTACCGGCGTACTGGTGGTCGAACATCGCCGTCGAGCAGTCGCCGGAGACGCGGGTGCTGGTGCCGGCCGACGAGGCCTGGCGGTTCGGGTACGCCGCCGCACCGGCGCCGGGCCGACGGCTGGATCTGATCGGCGTCCCCGACTTCGACGGTATCGACCTGACCTACCCGATGAAGCATCCGCGGGCGGTCGACTTCTTCTTCGAGCCGCTGCCGGACGAGTGGCCGTGGATCGCCTCGGTGGATGCTGAGGGCAACGGTCTGGCGCAGGCGTCGACGGATCGGCTGCGCGGGCGGAAGCTGTTCGTCTGGGGCGAGGGAGCCGGCGGCCACCGTTGGCAGGAGTGGCTCGCGCCGGGCCTCGGGGGACACGGGTACGCCGAGATCCAGGCCGGGCTCGCGCGGACCCAGCTGGAGCACCTGAAGTTGCCCGCAGCAACTTCATGGCATTGGTTGGAGGCCTACGGCCGGCTGTCGATGGATCCCGCGGCCGCACACTCCGGCGACTGGCGGACAGCCCGCACCGCGGCCGCCTCGGTCCTGCGCCCCGTGGTCGACACGCTCGCCGACCGGGAGCGGCTCTGGCTGACGGTCGTGGACGAGGCGCCCGTCGAGCGCCTGGCTGTCGGTTCAGGCTGGGGCGCACTCGAGCTCGCCCGGACCGGCTGGCCCGTTTCCGCCGGTACGCCGTTCGCCGACGACACGATGACCTCGCGGGAGCGCGCGTGGTTGCCGTTGCTCGACGGGCGGTTGCCCGCGACAGACGACGTACCGGATGGAACGTTGGTGAGTTGGCGGGAGTTGCTGGAGCACGCGGACGACAACTGGCTGGTCTGGTACCACCGGGGTGTCGCTCGGCATTACGACGGCGATCGGGACGGTGCGATCGAGGCATGGACGCAGGCCGGCGAGAACCCGTTCGCGCTGCGGAATCTCGGGTTCGTCACCGGGGAGTTGTCGTACTACGAGCGGGCGGTGGCGTTGCGGCCTGACCTGGTACCGCTGGTTGCGGAGGCGGTTGCGCTCGCCCTGGATCTCGACCTGGATCGGGCCGCCCGCATGCTCGACGGCGCTCCGGATGATCCGCGGATCAGGTTGTTGCGGGTCAGGTACGCGCTGGACACCGGCGACGCGCAGAAGGCGCACGAGTTGCTGGCCGACGGCATCCAGTTGGCCACGGTTCGGGAGGGGGCCAACCCGCTGACGGACTACTGGCTTGCCGCGGAGGAGGCACTCGGAACCAACCGGCCGGTGCCCGCGCAGTACCAGTTCGGCATGGGCGAGAACTGACTCAGCAAATTGTTATGTCCTGACCTGGAACCGACCAGGTTCGCTTGGCGTCTCACGATTGTGCGGCAAGGGCCGCACAAGGCAGTTCGACTACGACGACCGCGTCGCGCGGGCGACGCGTCGGGGGTGAGTGCCATGTTGACGATCGTTGTGCTCGGTGGGTTCGGCTTGGTGCTGCTGATCACGGCATGCATCGTGCTGGATGTGCTCGCCGGAGTCCGGCGGGACGAGATCCCTTCGGGTACAGAAGAGAAGACGGCCGGTCAGGTGATCCGGGTTCGTGGCCCGGTCCGCGGTCAGTTGGACGGCGGTGTACCGACGGAGTACACCGAGGTCACCATCGAGTACTGCACCCGCCGCGGTGAGGGACCCTTCGAGGTCCACCGCCGGTTCCCGGTGGGCGGCAGGATTCCTTACAGCAAGGGCGACCGGGTCATCGTCTGCTACGACGTCCGGACGCCGCGCCGGGCCCGCATCGCCGGCCGGGTCAGCCACTGGCCCCAGCTCGGACCGCGGTCTTCGGACCCGGTTCCACTGCCCTAGAACCAGGAGTCGCCGTACGGCTCCTGGTTCCGCCCCGACCTACTTCCCTCGCCTCGAGCGGGGGTTTTCCCGTTCAGGAGGGCAGGTGCGGGGCGAGCAGGTTGTAGAGGACCGGGCGGCCCTGCGCCAGGACGTACTCCGCCTCGTCCGCCGGCAATCGGTCGGCCAGGTGAGCCAGTGACTCGCCCATCGTGATGCTCAGGGTGACCGCCAGCTGGAAGTCCCGGGTGTCGCGAGCGCCGAAGCGGACGGACAGCAGTTCGGCGAACTCACCCGCGTGCTGGTCGTCGAACTCGCCCGGCTGCATCTCCAGGTCCGGATCGCCGAGCCCGCTCAGGACGACCGCGCGGAAACCCGGATCGGTGCGGTGCATCTCGCGGAACGTGTCCAGCGTGACGTCCACGGCCTGCCGCCAGGTCGACACCTCTGCCAGCCGCTCCCGGACAGCCTCGGTGTAGCGGGCCTGGTTCCGCCGCTCGATCGCCTGGATCAGGCTCCGCTTGTCCGGGAAATACCGGTACACGCTGCCGACCGCGATCTCCGCCCGCTTCGCGATCCCGCTCGTCGACGCGGCGTCGTACCCGCGCGCGACGACCTCGGCGCACGCCGCGTCCAGGATGCGTTCGACCTGCCTGCTGGCCCGGTCCTGCGTCGGCGTCCGGCGCAGCGGATACGCCCCCGATGTCACCATGTTGCTCATTGTCCATCTTCGAGGGGACCTTCGTTGCCACCTTCCTGTGACAGATTGCCGTCAGATCGGCGTCATCTCCACCGATCGACACTCTGAGGACCCGCCACAGGAGGGGAAGTCTCCGCATGCGCATCAGCAGAACGGTCGTCGCCGGCCTGGCCTCCGCCGCGATCGCAGCGTCCGGCCTGGCCGGTACGGCGATCGCCGACCACCAGGCCCCGCAGTCCGCCGGCCAGGCCGACAACTCGGGGCTGCGGCTCAACCAGATCCAGATGATGGGGTCGCACAACTCCTACCACCGCGAGCTCAGCCCGGCCGAGCAGAAGGTCCAGCAGGCGCAGAACCCCGGTTCGGTCGACCTCTGGTACTCGCACGCGTCGATCCCGTCGCAGCTGGAGGACCAGAACATCCGGACCCTCGAGCTCGACCTGCTCCCGGACCCGGCCGGCGGTCTCTACACGTACCCGCTGATCCGGAAGCTGACCGGACAGGGTCCGCTGACCGACCCGGCGATGGCCAAGCCCGGCATCAAGATCATGCACATCCCGGACTTCGACTACAACACGAACTGCGACACCTTCGTGCTGTGTCTGCAGCAGGTGAAGTCCTGGTCCGACAAGCACCCGGACCACGTGCCGATCACGATCAACCTCGAGCTCAAGCAGTCCGACCCGAACGTGGTCGCGGCCGGTGGCGTGCAGTCGCCGCCGTGGGACGCGGCGGCCCTCGACGGTGTCGACCGCGAGATCCGGTCGGTCTTCCCGGAGAAGAAGCTGCTCACCGCGGACGACGTACGCAAGCCCGGCCTGACGCTGGAGCAGTCGGTGCTGACCAAGGGCTGGCCGAAGCTCGACGCGGTCCGCGGCCAGGTGCTGTTCTACTTCGACAACGGCGGACCCGGCGCGATCCGCGACCTGTACCTGGCCGGCAAGCCGAACCTCGAGGGCCGGGCGGTCTTCACCCGCGGTCCCGAGGGGCAGCCGGATGCCGCGATCACGCAGGTGAACGACCCGCGCGGCGCCAACCAGGCCGAGATCCAGCGGCTGGTCTCGAAGGGCTACCTGATCCGTACCCGCTCGGACGAGCCGCTGGCGACGATCCGGGACAACGACACCAGCCGGGTCGGTATCGCGCTGGCCAGTGGCGCGCAGGTGGTGACCACCGACTTCCCGGTCGTCGGCATGGCCGCCCGCTACGACAGCGACTTCGTCGCGAAGCTGCCTGGGCACACCGCCGTACGATGCAATCCTGTGTCGGCGCCGCAGTGGTGCCGGAACGTCGCGGAGAGGTGACCTGAGCATGTCGGAGCACGTGGTCGATGTCAGTTGGAGCCGGAGTGGGCACGAGTTCACCTACGACAGCTACAACCGCGACCACGAGTGGCGCTTCGACGGCGGCATCACCGTGCCCGGGTCGGCCAACCCGCAGTACCTGGGCAACCCGGGCCCGGTCGACCCGGAGGAGGCGTTCGTGGCGGCGCTGTCGTCCTGCCACATGCTGACCTTCCTGGCGATCGCGGCCCGCAAGCGGCTGGTCGTCGACGCGTACGACGACCACGCGGTCGGCGTGATGGCGAAGAACGAGGCCGGGCGGCTGGCGATCACCCAGGTGACGCTGAACCCGAAGATCGTCTGGGGCGGTCCGGAGCCGGACGCGGAAGCGCTCGAGCGGATCCACCACCGGGCCCACCTGGAGTGCTTCATCGCCAACTCGGTCACCACCGAGGTGGTCGTGGCCGGAATCGGCTGAGACAGACAAAAACCACCCGCCGGTCCGGCCTGAGCCTCGCGCAAGCGGCGTCAGGACAGCCGGCGGGTGGTTGTGGGGTGCACCTCTGTGGTGGTGCACCCGGACGGATCCGGCGGCGCCTCGCACGGGGCGCCTCTGCGTTGGTGCGTTCTCCGCGCGGTCTACCTCGGTGGGGAAGACCGTGCGGGCGGCGCCGCCTGGATCCGTTCGTCCGGTTCGCGCCAGTTACTGCTCGGCGGCGGCGTCGCTCCGGTCGTCGGTGGTCTGGGTCGTGTCGACGGCCAGCAGGTCCTCGAGCCGGCGGACCTGCTCGTTGGCCATCGAGGTCATCAGTCGGTGGATCGTCATGCCAGTGAGACGCACCCGGCCCCGGGGTATGACGGCGATCCGGCCGGATTTCTTCGTGTGACCTACTTCTCATCCAGCCCGTCGAGGCGGAGCGGGATCAGTCGCCGGGCCTCGTCGTACGACGTACCGGTCAGCTCGAGCAGGTCGACGACGGTCGATCGGATCTGCCCGAGCACCACGACGGCCGACAGACCGGTGGGCAGTGGCATCTCCGCCGTACGGCGGCCGAGCTCGCCCAGCACGCGATGTGCGGCGACGTCGGCGGCGGGCTCGAACAGCGACTCGGCGATCAGCCGGGTGCCGTCGGCGAGGCGTTCGAGCAGCATCGGGTACTCGGCCGGCATCGCCTCGTCACGCCAGACCGAGACGGCGCAGCGACGGACCAGGACGCGGATGTTCCGGATCGCCCGGTCCAGCGGTACGACGAGGTCGGCGACCTCCTGGACGCGGCCGCGGTGCCGGCGGACGAACGGCGACAGCCTGACCACGGCGACGCCCTCGTCGGCCGCGCTGCGCAGGTCGTCCAGTTGGGACTCGCTGGCGCGGGCCCGGCGGAGCGCGTCGGTGACAGCCTCCTCGTCCCGGGCGCGGAGGCCGTCGGCGGTCTCGATCAGGATCTCGGCCAACTCGTTCAGCACCCCGGAGGCTTGTTGCCGCGGGCGCCTGATCGCGGTGGCCGGCGCGATGGTGGCGGCGGCCACCGCGACCAGGCCGCCGAGGGCCGCGTCGAGCCAGCGGCTGAAGCCGGCACCCGGGTTCGGCAGGAGGGTGGTGACGATCGCGGCCTGGACCCCGGCCTGCGTGGTCATCAGGGTCCCCGCGCCGAGCAGGACCGCGACACTCATCGCCAGCGCGATCACGAACACGATCTGCGGGATCCCGGTGCCGAAGACGCGGACGAACAGGTCGCCGACCCCGACCCCGACGGCCACGCCGACCATCACCTCGGCGACCCGGCGCAGCCGCTGACCGAAGCTGAACCCGAGGCAGACCATCGCCGCGACGGGCGCGAAGAACGGTTGTCTGTGACCAAGGACGTACCGGGCGAGGGCCCAGGCGACGCCGGCGGCGATCGCGCACTGTGAGATGAAGAAGACGCGGCTGCGCCACCGGTCCACCCGGGTCCGGACCGACGCGCGCGAGCGGAGGACGGCCTGCGGCGCGATGTCGTCGCGCAGCTCCCGCAACTGGTCCAACGTCAGCCTGACCGGATCCACGGACCCCATTGTCCAGGCAACCGCCCGCCAGCTTGCTTCACCGCCCGCAGGAGGTCAGGGTTGGGTCATGACCGAGAACAACCGTGAGGACTACGGCAGCTACAGCGTCGACGACGAGGACCAGCTGCAGCCCACGGACACCCTGAACGACCGTGGCGTGGACGACCTGCTCGACGAGGGCTACTCGCCGCCGGAGAAGTGGTCCGCCGGTGAAGGATTCGGTACGACGCCCGACGAGGCGCTGCAGGGGGAGTCGCTGGACCAGCGGATCGCCCAGGAGGAGCCGGACGCCGACCCGTACGCCGAGGACGGCGAGGACGTCGGCGGACCCGAGGTCGGCGTGGTCCGGTCCGGCCGCCTGGTCGCGCCGGACGAGGGCGCGCACAGTGACGACGACGATGAACTGGTCGCCGAGGACGTCGGCTTCGACGGCGCCGCCGCCTCCGCCGAGGAAGCCGCCGTCCACGTAGTCGACGACGAGGACAACTTCGAACTGGACGACGAAGACGAGGAAGACCTCCCCTCCTACGAAAACGTAGACCTAGGCGACGTAACCGACCCCGAAGACTGACCCCGCCTCCGGCGGGCAGGTCGGGAGCACCCCGAGCACTGACAACCCGCCTACGGCGAGCAGGTTGCGGGAGCACCCTAGGACTGACCAGCCCGCCTCCGGCAGGCAGGTTGGGGAGCACGCCGAGGACTGACAGCCCGCCTCCGGCGGGCGGGGCGGGGGAGAAGCGCGCGGTGGGCGAGGTTGGGGTGAAGCGACCGCCGCACGGCGTCAACTGCCCGCCTCGTGGCGGGTTGGTGAGGCGGGATGCGGACAGCGTCCCCGGCTGGCAGTAGCCGGCGGGAGGGGCTGCCTGTCGGTGGGCTGGTTGGGGGAGTACGCCGAGGACTGACGAGCCCCGCCTACGACCCGTGGGTTGGA
Source organism: Kribbella sp. NPDC049227 (assembly GCF_043197265.1). Classification (NCBI taxonomy): domain Bacteria; kingdom Bacillati; phylum Actinomycetota; class Actinomycetes; order Propionibacteriales; family Kribbellaceae; genus Kribbella; species Kribbella sp. NPDC049227. The sequence goes on from NZ_JBICST010000008.1 coordinate 84,392, forward strand.
GGAGAAGCGCGCGGTGCGCGCGGTTGGGGGGCAGCGGTCGCCGCGCGGCGTCAGGTGACCGCCGAATGGCGGCTAGCCGCACAGATCATGCAGTGGCGGGGTTAGCGAGGCGTGACCTGGATTTCGGCGCCTCGGCTGGGGACGAGGGTTACGTTTTTGGGTTGGGCTGGTTCTGGTTTGGGGTGGGGGGCGGTGACGTTGTAGGTGGCGAGGGCGGCGCGGAGGATTTCGGTGCCTTCCATCAGGGAGAAGCCGGCTCCGATGCACCGCCGCGCCCCGCCGCCGAACGGCATCCAGGTCCCCGGCGCCGGCGGGTCGTCGTCCAGGAACCGCTGCGGCCGGAACTCCTGCGGCATCGGGAAATGATCGCCGTCGCGGTGCACCAGCCCGACCGCGGCCATGATCGTCGTACCCCGGGGCAGCCGGTAGCCGGCGATGTCCGCGGTCTCGGTCAGCCGCCGGCCGACCTGGTACACGACCGGATGCAGCCGCATGGCCTCCTTGAGAATCGCCTCCAGCTCGTCGTCCGCGCCCGCGTCCGCCGCCCGCTGACCGAACTCCAGGTCCTCGCGGCTCCGGGCCAGCTCGTGGAACGTCCACGCCAGCGCCGTCGCGGTCGTCTCGTGCCCGGCCAGCAGCAACGTGACCAACTGGTCCCGCAGCTCCACGTCCGACCAGGTGCCGGCGGCAAGCAACCGGGACAGTACGTCGTTGCGTCCGGCAAGGTTCCCGCGGCGCTTGGCGATCTCGTCGTACAGGATCTCGTCCACCTGCTGCTGCACGGTCAGGTAGGTCCGCCACGGCCGCACCCGGAGCAGGGCCGGGTAGAACCCACCCAGCATGATCACCGGCGAGACCGAGACGATCTTGTCCAGCAGCGGCCGGAGCTGGTTCAGCCGGTCGCGGTCCGTCACGCCGAAGATGACCTGGAGGATGATCTCCAGCGTCAGGTTCCGCATCCGCTGATGCACCTTGAACGGCTTGCCGATCGGCCAGGTCTCGACGTCGGCGCGGGCCAGTTCGTGCACCATGCCGGCGTACCCACGCAAGGCCTGACCGGAGAACGCCGGCATCAACTGCCGCCGCATCCGCACGTGGTCCTCGTCGTCCAGCAGGAGCAGCGAGTGCGCGCCCATGATCGGCTTGAGCACTGTGTTGCCCTCGCCCGCGTGCATCACCGACGGCGGACTGCCGAACACCTCGCGAATGTGGTCGGGCCGGCTCAGGACGACGCACACCCGGCTGGACGGGACCAGCCGGATCGTGAACACGTCGCCGTACTTCGCCCGCATCCGGGGGAAGAACGTCCGGCGATGACTGGCGAACAACACGGTCTGCGCCAACGTCGGCAACCGTGGACCCGGCGGGAGGGTGCGCGCCGTCTGCCGGTCGAGCGTCCGGCCACCGAGCAAGGGTGTCGAAGCCATACCTTCACGCTACGTCAGCCGGGTGAACGACGGGCGTCGTACGAACCAAGCCGTGAGCCGCGGCAAACCGGTAGACACCGCTTTCCCGGGTGTCTACCGTGACTTCCGGTAGCCGCACGTCGGAAGGACCTGAGCGGAGATGCCCGCACCTCGTCGAGATAACGGACGTCAGTTGACTTAGCGTCCGTCGGAGCCACCAGGGCCGCGGCCTTGGGGAATCGCGCACTCGGGAGGAGCCGAGAGGCCCCCCGGTCGATCCAGTTCGACGGTGTCACGGCAGCTCCCGCGCTCAGCGCAGTGACGCTGCCCGGTCCTGTGTTCAGTCGACTCTGGAAGCGGTGCTCCCTTCATGAATTCTTCTTCTGACGTCCCGTCGATGCAGCCGCGGGTGATCGCGGCGCGGGATCTCACCAAGACCTATACGTTCCATCAGCAGCGCGCCGGGCTCGGCGGCGCACTGACCAGCCTGGTCCGGCGCAAGTACGAGACCCGGCTCGCGGTCGACCGGATCAGCTTCGGCATCCACCGCGGCGAGGTGGTCGGGCTGCTCGGCCCGAACGGCGCCGGCAAGACCACCACGCTGAAGATGCTGTCCGGCCTGCTCTACACGACCTCCGGCGATCTCGAGGTGCTCGGCTCCACCCCGTCGGACCGCAAGCACGACTACCTGCGCCGGATCGCGCTGGTGATGGGCCAGAAGTCCATGCTGTGGTGGGACATCCCGGCGATGGAAAGTCTCCTGCTGCACAAGGACATGTACGGGCTGGACCAGGACGAGTTCGAGCACAACGTGACCGAACTCGCGGAGCTCCTGGACGTGCGGGACCTGCTGAACATCCAGGTCCGCAAGGTCTCCCTCGGCGAGCGGATGAAGCTCGAGCTGATGGCGGCGCTGGTGCACGGCCCGGAGATCCTGTTCCTCGACGAGCCGACCATCGGCCTCGACGTCGTCGCGAAGGCGCGGGTCCGGTCCTTCCTTGCCGAGGTCAACAAGCTGCGCGGTACGACGATCCTCGTCACCAGTCACGACATGGACGACATCGAGGCGCTGTGTTCGCGGGTAATGATCATCGACCACGGCCGCCTGCAGTACGACGGCGGCCTGGACGAACTCGTCCGGACCACGCGGCCACGCAAACTCGTCCAGGCGACGTACGCGACCACCGTCGACGGCCACCGCCTGACCTCGCTCGACGGGGTCGGCGCGGTCGAGAGCTCCGGGCAACTGGTGAGGCTCGAGGTCGATCGCGAGCGAACCGGGGATGTCCTCGAGCAGCTGACCCGCCTCGGCCCGCTGGTCGACCTCGACGTCGCGGACGCCGATGTCGAGGACATCATGCGCGACCTCTTCGTCCGCCGCAGTACGTCGGGGGACGCGTCATGAACACCTTCGTCCGCAACGCCCGGGTGCTGCGCCGGATGACCGTGGCCGAGATCGTCCAGCAGTCCGTCTACCGCGGCGCCTGGGTCATCTTCATGGCGGCCAACATCTGCGTTCCGGTCATCTCGCTGCTGATCTGGCGGACAGCGATCGCTAACGGGGCCGGGCTCCCGATCGACGAGCAGTACATCACGACGTACTTCGTGCTGCTCAGCTTCGTCACGATGGCGACCTCGTCGTGGATGACCGGGTTCCTCGCGGACGACATCCGGCTCGGGAAACTGTCCCGCTGGATGGTGCGTCCGGCGTCGCTGCTGCTGGGCTTCGTGAGCAACAACCTGTCGGAGAAGTTCCTGAAGGCGTTCGCGCTGGTGCCGATGATCGGTGGGTTGTGGTGGATCTTCCGCGACTCGATGAAGATCCCGGCCGGACCTGGTCGCTGGGTGGTGTTCGCGGTCAGCCTCGTACTGGCGGCGGTTCTGGTGTTCACCATCGACATCCTGATCGCGTCACTGGCGTTCTGGATGGACGATGTCGCGGCGCTGGCGCAGGCCCGGTTGATCATCGCGAGTGTGTTGTCGGGCTCCGTCGTACCGCTGGCGCTGATGCCGGACTGGTCCCGGACGTTCGTCGACTATCAGCCGTTCCGGTACACGGTGTCGTTCCCGGTCGAGATCGTCGCGGGTGGTCTGAGCCGACCGGACCTGCTGGCCGGCCTGGGGATGCAGCTGGCCTATGTCGTGGGCTTCGGCGTGCTCGCGCGGCTGGTGTGGTCGGCCGGAATCCGGGCGTACTCGGCGGTGGGCGCATGAGCGAGCTGCGGACGTACGCCGGCGACCGGGCGCCGCTGGATCGCAATCGGCTGCACAAGCAGTGGCGCCACCTGCGACTGTGGCGTCGGTTCCTCGCGCAGGCGGTAGTTCGGGAGACGCACTACCGGGCGCATTTCGTCACCACCCTGCTGGTCGGGCTGGTCCAGTTCGGGCTCGGGATCGTGCCGGTCCTGCTGCTGTTCGGATTCACCGGTCAGCTGCACGGCTGGTCGCGGGCCGAGGTGATCACGCTGGCCGGGATGTACCAGATCGTCACCGGGCTGATGGCTGCGTTCATCGCGCCGAACCTGAACCGGATGACGTCGTACCTGACCGAGGGTGAACTCGACGTGGTGCTGCTGCGGCCGGTGTCGAGCCAGTTCTACCTGACACTGCGGTGGATCAACGTGGCCGAGCTGAGCAACGTCGTCAGTGGGCTCGCGGTGGTGGTGATCGGCCTGGTGCAGTCGGGGGCGACCCCCGACCCGCTGGAGGTCGTTCAGGCTCTGGCGCTGGCTGCGTGCGGCCTGGTGCTGCTCACGGCGGTCTGGTCGGCGATGTCGTTCCTGGCCTTCTGGCTGCAGTCGGTGGGGCCGATCGGGAGCATCTACCTCAACCTGGTCGAGGCCGGGCGGTATCCGCTGGTGTTCTTCCCGGTGCCGGTGCGTGGATTCCTGACCTTCGTGTTCCCGGTCGCGTTCGCCTCGACCTTCCCGGTCCAGGCGCTCGGTGGGGACCTCGGGTGGTGGCCGGTCGGCGGTGGTGCCGGGCTCGCCGTGGTGGCGTTGACGCTCGTTCGGCTGCTGTGGCGGCGCGGTCTGCGGTCGTACGCCAGCGCCAGCTCCTGACCACAAGCGCCCGGCGCCGCTGTCGCGGCGCCGGGCGCGGGGTGGGGGGTCAGGAACGCTTGAAGCGAAGGGTCAGGATCTGGAAGGGGCGGAGCTCGAAGGAGACTCCGTTGTCCTGCAGGTCCCGGTCCGCCAGGTGACGCTCGAGCAGGTCGACCTCGGTCACCGACGCCGCGCCGAACGACGGCGTGACGGTGGCGCGGGAGCGGCCGCCGGAGGACTCGTAGAGGCGGACGACGACGTCGCCGGAGCGGTCGTCGGCCAGCTTGAGCGACTCGACGATCACGTTGCCGTTGTCGACGGCAACGATCGGCTCGGTGCCGTCGGCACCGGTGACGACCCGCTCGGGCAGGTTGATCCGGTAGCCCTCCTCGATCGCCTCCGGGATCCCGGCACCGACCACCAGTGCGTGGTTGACGGTGTGCACGCCCTGGTCGGTCTGCGGGTCGGGGAACCGCGGTGCGCGGATCAGCGACGTCCGGATCGTGGTGGTCGTGCCACCGTCCTCGCGGGCGGTCCGGTTGATGTCGTGGCCGTACGTCGAGTCGTTGACGACGGCAACGCCGTACCCCGGCTCGCCGACGTGCACCCAGCGGTGCGCCGCGATCTCGAACTTCGCCGCGTCCCACGAGGTGTTCTGGTGGGTCGGCCGGAAGATGTGCCCGAACTGCGTCTCGGACGCGGACCGGTCGGCGTGCACGTCGACCGGGTACGCCGCCTTGAGGAACTTCTCCGCCTCGTGCCAGTCCATCGTGGTCTCGATGTCGACCCGCTTCGTGCCAGGCCGCAGCCGCAGCGTCTGGGTGACCGACGACCGGCCGAACGAGCGCTTCACGATGACCGTCGCGACGCCGGAGTCGGTGCTGAAGTCGACGCTGTCGACCTCGGTCACGTCGCGGACGTTGTTCTTGTAGAACGAGTCCACGTCCCAGGCGTCCCAGTTGTTCGGGGTGTCCACGTGCAGTTGCAGAAGGTTGCCCACGGCACCCGGCGCGATCACCTCGCGGCCGGCCTCGACGTCGTACAGCGAGGTGATCAGGCCGCGGTCGTCGATCGTGACCCGGATCAGCCCGTTGTCCAGTACGCCGTCCTGCACCGACACGGCCTGGCCTTCGCCGACTGCGACACCAGCGCCGAGCCCGGCGATGCCGTTGCGCCCGTGTGGCGCGGCGTTGAAGACGATCTGGGCGTCGCCGGAACCGGCCAGCGCCTGCTGGGCCTTCGCGATGATCGCCTCGAGCTCCCAGGCCAACCGAGCGTAGGTCTCCTCGGCCTCGCGGTGCACCCAGGAGATCGACGAGCCCGGCAGGATGTCGTGGAACTGGTTCAGCAGCACGGCCTTCCAGATCCGGTCCAGGTCCTCGTACGGATACGCGTCCAGCTTGCCCGCAACGACCGCTGCCGCGGACCACAGCTCGGCCTCGCGGAGCAGGTGCTCGCTGCGCCGGTTGCCCTGCTTGGTCTTGGCCTGCGAGGTGTACGTCGCCCGGTGGATCTCCAGGTAGAGCTCACCGGACCAGACCGGCGCGTGGCCGTGGTACTCCTCCTCGGCGGCGGTGAAGAACTCGGTCGGGGACTCGATCGTCACCCGCGGCGAGGACTCCAGGTTCGCCACCCGGCGCGCGGTCGCGACGAACTCGCGGGTTGGGCCGCCACCGCCGTCGCCGTACCCGAACGGGACCAGCGAACGGGTCGCCGCGCCGTTCTCGGCGAAGTTGCGCTGGGCGTGCGCGAGCTCCCGGCCGGACAGGTCGGAGTTGTAGGTGTCGATCGGCGAGAAGTGGGTGAACACCCGGGTCCCGTCCAGGCCCTCCCACCAGAAGGTGTGGTGCGGGAACCGGTTCTCCTTGTTCCAGGAGATCTTCTGGGTCAGGAACCACTTCGACCCGGACAGCTTCACCAGCTGCGGCAGCGCCGCGGTGTAGCCGAACGAGTCCGGCAGCCAGACCTCCTGGGTGTCGATCCCGTACTCGTCCAGGAAGAACTTCTTGCCGTGCACGAACTGCCGGGCCAGCGCCTCGCTGCCGGGCAGGTTGGTGTCGGACTCGACCCACATGCCGCCGACCGGAACGATGGTGCCGTCGGCAACGGCCTTCTTCAGCCGCTCCCACACCTCCGGGTAGTTCTCCTTCACCCACGCGTGCTGCTGGGCCTGCGAGAACGCGAAGACGAGCTCCGGATACTCCTGCGCCAGCGTGGCGACGTTGGACACCGTCCGGGCCACCTTGCGGCGGGTCTCACGCAGCGGCCAGAGCCAGGCGGAGTCGATGTGCGCATGCCCGACCGCGGACAGCTGGTGCGCGCTCGCGTGGGCCGGCCGGCTCAGTACGTCGGTCAGCTGTGCGCGGGCGTCCGCGGCGGTGGCGGCGACGTTCTCGTAGTCCAGGGCGTCCATCGCGCGGCTCAGCGCCCGTAGGATCTCCCGGCGGCGCGGCTCCTGCACGGACAACTGCTGCTGCAGGCCGTCCAGCGCCTCCAGGTCGAGGATCAGGTCCCAGACCTCGGCGTTGAAGACGGCGACGTCGGCACGGGCCAGCCGGTAGATCGGCGTACCGCCCGGCTCGGGCTTGCCGCCGACGTCGGTCGGTGCGAACGCGTTCGACCCGAGGACCTCGGGGTTCGCGGCCGCCTCGACGTAGAACTCGATCCGGTCGCCCGCGTGCGCCGGCGTACCGTCGGGGCCGAGGATCGACAGCGGGGCGTAGGTCTGCCGCGGGTGCAGGCCCTTCAGCGGTTTGCCGGACGTGGTGTGGACGAGGCCCTCCGCGGAGAACCCGGGGCCGCCGCTGAAGCCGAGGTCGATGACGGCCTCGATCTCGCTGCCGGCCCACTCGGCCGGGACCTGGCCGCTGAACTTGAACCACGCGGTGCCCCAGGCCGCACCCCACGGCAGACCGATCGCGGCCGGCTCGTAGGTCTGGGCGAGTGCCTCGGCGGGGGACACGGGCTCACCGGGGGCGTGCCACACCTCGATGTCCAGCGGGACGGAGGCGCCGTAGATCGCGGGGCGGATCCGCTCCCGCAGGGCGCGCTGGAGCCGCTCCTCGATGAGTTGACGGTCGTCGTGCACGAAATCATCCTCCGGCCAGGTCTGAATGGGCTGCTCACGCGATCCGCGCGACCGCTGCATGACAACGCTGTCACACCCACCCCGTACGCGTCCAGACGCAGTTCACCGCAGTACCTGCGGGTAGCGGTTCGGTTGCGGGCAGGGTACGTAACTACCCGGAGAGCCGGATGTTGTCTAGGTTGTCCTGCATGGATCGCCCCCGCCTGTTCACCCCCGACAGGAACAGCCTCCTCAGACCCGACGGAATGACCCGGCGCAGCCTGCTCGGTCTGGGGGCCGCGGCGGTCGCCGCGATGGCAGTCCCCGGATGTTCCCGCGGCCGTTCCGACGAGCCGGCACCGGACGGGCCGGGCATCTTCGCGACCGGTAACAAGGGCGGCGTCTACAACCAGTTCGGCATCGACCTGTCCAAGCTGATCAGCGAGGTCACCGGCGTCACGCTGCAGCCACTGGTCACCGGCGGTTCGGTCGACAACCTGATCAAGGTGTCCAGCCAGAAGGCCGACATCGGCTTCTGTACGTCGGACACCGCGCTGGCGGCGTACGAGGCCACCGGGGTGTTCGCCTCCGGGAAGCTGAAGTTCAGCGCGCTGGCCCGGGCGTACGACAACTACGTGCACGTGGTCGTGCCGATGGCCTTCAAGGGCCAGGAGTTGACGGCCCTCGAGGGCAAGGTGGTCAGTGTCGGCCAGCAGACGTCCGGCACCAGGATCGTCGCCGACCTGATCCTCGACACCGCCGGCGTGAAGGTGACGAAGCGGTTCCTCAGCCTGGAGGACTCGGTCAAGGCGCTGGAGGCCAAGGCCGAAGACCCCAAGGCGAGGGGCGGCATCGACGCGCTGATCTGGAGCGGCGGCGTGCCGACCGAGCCGATCGGCAAGCTGCAGGACTCGATCGGCTTCCGCCTGCTCGACATCGGCAACGTCGCCCAGACGATCGCCCTCAAGGAGTTCGGCGGCTACGTGGTGTCCGCGATCCCGCCCTCGGCGTACAAGCTGGCCAGCTCGGTGCCGACGCTGGCGATCCCGAACTACATCGTGGCCAAGCCGAACCTGTCGGACTCGTGGGCCTGGTGGACGGTCAACACCTTGTTCCGCCGCCAGAACGATCTGATCGCGGCACACCCGGAGGCCGGCGCACTCGACCCGCGCTCGGCGATCGCGACGATGCCGATCCCGCTGCACCCGGCCGCCGAGCGCTGGTACCGCGAGAACCACATCTGAGCAGGGCGTACGCCGTACGTCCGGCTCAGGCCGTGTCTGGTACTCCCCCGCCTAATGCGCGGGATTACCAGACACGACCTAGGCGTCGTAGTCGTCGATCAGCGGGACGCGAACCTCGATCACCAGGCCGCCGCCGATCGGCGGACGGGCGACCACGCGGCCGCCGACCCGGGCCGCCTCGGAGCGGACGATCGCCAGCCCCAGGCCGGTGCCCGGCATCTCCCGGTGGTGCGCACTGCGCCAGAACCGCTCGCCGACCTTCTTCAGGTCCCGCGAGCCGAGGCCGAGCCCGTGGTCGCGGACCGACAGCACCACTTCGGTGCCGTCCCGCGTCACCGACACCTCGACCGGCGGAGCACCGTACTTGGAGGCGTTGTCGAGCAGTACGTCGAGGATGTCGTCCACCTCGAGCTCCGGGCCCACACCGCCCGGCACCATCTCGCCGATGATCAGTTCCATGTCGTCGGCGGCGTACACGGCCTTCCAGCCGACCAGCCGCTCCTTCACCGCCTGGGCCAGGTCCAGCGGCTCTTCGTTGTTGCCCTCGGCATCGGCTCCGGGGCGGTCCGAGCCGGCCAGCCGGGACAGCCGCTGGACGATCCGGCCGAGCCGGTCGATGTCGCTGAGCGCGAACCGCGCGGTCGGCGACAGCCGGGACAGGCCCTCGATGTGGATCCGCGCCGAGGTCAGCGGCGTCCGGAGCTGGTGCGAGGCGTCGGCGACGAACTCCCGCTCACGCTGACGGGCCTGGTGCAGGCTGAGCGCCATCGAGTTGAAGCTGTCGCCGAGGCGGCGCAGCTCCGGTGCGCGTCCGTCGGTGGACACCCGGGTGTCCAGTGCGCCTCGGGTGATCTGGTGAGTGGCATTGTCCAGGTCGCCGAGCGGCCGCAGCACCCAGCGGGTGATCGGCCGGACGATGCCGATGATGATCGCGCCGATGCTGATCAGCAGTCCGCCGAGGAGCAGCAGCAGACCCCGCTGCACCTGGTCGCGGGCTTCCTCGGTCGGGACCCGCAGGACCGCCGCGCCGAGCACGCTGCCGTTGTTGACGACCGGACGGGCCACCACCATCTCGCCGGACCGCCACGGCCACAGGGCCGGCGGCTCAGGTGGCAGGCGGCCGGCCAGCGTGCTGTGCAGGGCGGCCTGGAGGTCAGGCTCGTCCACGTCGACGCCGGAGACCGAGGTCGCCACGACGCGTGAGTCGACGTCGACGACGAACACCGGGGTGTTGTAGAGCTCCTGATAGCGGACCGCCATCTCGCGCAGGTTGGCGATGTCCCCGGACTGCAGCGGCGCCTCGGCCATGGCGGCGAACCAGTCCGCGTCGTTGCTGCGGGACAGGAAGAGGGTGCGCGACGTACTCGTGGCGATGTAGTTGGCCAGCGGTACGACGGCCACGATGGCCAGTGCGACGACCATCGGAACAAGGGACTGCAGCAGTCGACGGCGCAACGGTCAGTCCGAACCCAGGCGGTAGCCGACGCCGCGGATGGTCTGCACGAGCTCGGGCCGGCCGAGCTTGGCGCGCAGGCTCGCCACGTGCACGTCCATCGTGCGCGACGAGGCTTCGAAGACGGACTGCCAGGCGTACAGGGCGACCTGTTCGCGCGGCACCACCCGGCCGTGGTGGGCGGCCAGCACAGCTAGCACGTCGAACTCCTTGCGGGTCAGGCTGATCGGCTTGTCCGCGACCTGCACCGTCCGTGCCTCGATGTCCACGGTCAGGTCGCCGACGGTCACCCGGGGGCGGGGCTGCAAAAGGCCGGTACGACGAAGTACAGCATCGATGCGGGCCAGCAGCTCGGATATCGCGAACGGTTTGACCACATAGTCGTCCGCGCCGCTGCGCAACCCGCGAACACGGTCGGCCGCCTCACCGCGCGCGGTGACCGCGATCACCGGTACGTCGGACACCGTCCGGATCTGCCGGCACACGTTGATGCCGTCCCCGTCGGGCAACCCGAGGTCCAGCAGGACCAGGTCGCCGGGGTCCGCCGCGAGGGCGTCCGCGGCCGTCCGGACGTGCGTCACCATCAGGCCGTAGCGCCGCAACGCGGGTATCAGGGCATTGGCGATATCGAGATCGTCCTCGACCAGCAGAATCCGTACCGCGCCACTCATGCGGTGATCGTAGGCCAGGAGACGCTCATGTGTGTCAGATCTTGGTAAAGACGTAATCACGCGACTGCGTGCTGTGTTCGGCAACATTAGCCTTCCGAACACAGGAGGGAACCGGTAGATGACTGTCGGTATCGGTACGGGGGCCGGCTTGACCGCGCCCTCCGAGGAAGAACTGGCCGAGTACGAGCAGGAACGCCCGGCTCGGCGGCTCAGGCCTGCCCTCGACGTGGTGATTTCGGTCTGGTGCGCAATCGTCAGCGTCGGCGTGCTCTGGCAGGTGTTCTTCCCCTTACCACAGGGAACGCAGTTTTACCTGGTGATCTTTCTCGCAGCCGTTCTGCCGATCACGCTGCTCTGCTACCGGGGCTGGAAGGTCCCGGCGTTCCTCAACCCGTTCAAGAACCGGGCCACCGACGACCCCGGGATCACCGACTGGATCCTGGCCGTGGTCGCGCTGGTGGTCTGCGTCTACCCGCTGATCGACTTCGACGGTTATCTGGAACGGCGTCAGGCTCCGACGACTCTCGACATCCTGGCCGGCACCGTCCTGCTCATCCTGTTGCTCGAGGCCTGCCGTCGCACCACCGGCTGGGTGCTGCCGGTCTTCAGCCTGGTCTTCATCGCGTACGCGTACTACGGCGGCTACCTGCCCTACACGTGGTCCCTGGCGCACCAGGGCTTCAACTTCGACGCGATCATCGCGCAGTTCACGATGGGCACGGCCGGGTTCTACGGCACGCCGTTGGGCGTCGCGGCCAGCTACATCGTGCTGTTCACCATCTACGGCGCGGTGCTCGACTACTCCGGTGCCGGCAAGTTCTTCATCGACCTGTCCTTCGCCGCCTTCAAGCGCAGCCGGACCGCGCCTGGCCGCACGGTCACCTTGGCCGGCTTCCTGCTGGGCAGCGTGTCCGGCTCGGGTACGGCGACGGCGGTGTCGCTCGGCACGGTGTCGTGGCCGATCCTGCGCCGGGCCGGATACCCGCCCGAACCGGCAGGTGGAATGCTCGCCGCCGCCGGCATCGGCGCGATCCTGTCGCCGCCGACCCTGGGCGCGGCCGCGTTCATCATCGCCGAGTTCCTGCGGGTCTCCTACCTGACCGTGCTCGGGTACGCCGTCATCCCCACGATCCTGTACTACCTGGGCATCCTGCTCGCGATCGAGATCGACGCCCGCCGGCACGGCACCACGTCGGCCGAGATCTCGCAGCAGTCGGCGCTGCGGCTGCTGCTGCGGTTCGGGTACCACTTCCTCTCGCTGTTCGTGATCATCGGCTTCATGGCGGTCGACGTACCGCCGTTCAAGGCCGTGGTCTACGCCGTGATCATCCAGTTCGGGTTGTCGTTCCTGGACCGCGAGCACCGGCTGACGGCCCCGCGGCTGTTCAAAGCGCTTGCCCAGGGCACCCGTTCGGTGCTGCCGGTGGCGGCGACCTGTGCGACCGCCGGCATCATCGTCGCGGTCACCACGCAGACCGGACTCGGGCTGAACCTGGCCGAGATCATCGTCAGTGCTGCGCACGGCCTGACCGAGAACCACACCGTCGTACTGTCCCTCACCGTGCTGCTGTCGGCGATCGCCGTCCTGATCCTGGGCCTGGCGGTGCCGGTGACGGCGTCGTTCATCATCGCCGCGGTGATCATCGCGCCGGCGTTGACGCAGCTCGGGGTGACGCAGCCCGAGGCGTACATGTTCATCTTCTACTACGCCGTACTGTCCGAGGTGTCGCCGCCGACCGCACTGGCCGCGGTCGCGACGTCGGCCATCACCGGCGGCAAGGTGATCCCGACGATGTGGCAGGCGTGGAAGTACACGCTGCCGGCCTTCCTGGTGCCGTTCGCGTTCGTGCTGACCGACAACGGTGCACACCTGCTCGGTCAGGGATCGTTCGTCGGCATGCTGTGGACGCTGGCCGTGTCGATGCTCGCCGTCGCCGCTCTCGCGGTGGTGACCGGTGGCTGGATCGTGGTGGCCACGAGTTGGGCCGAGCGCTTGCTGTGTGTCCCGGCGGCCGTACTGCTGCTTTACCTCGCGCCCGTAACCATCACGGCCGGAATCGGTTTGCTACTTGTTGCCGTCGTCATCAACCTGGTCCGGCGGCAACGCCAGGCCGCCGCCGCCCCGAAGGAAGGATCCGTCCCCTCATGAGACTCCGTCGCCTGCCCACCGCCGCGGTGGCGTTCGCTGCTGTCTTCTCGCTGGTTGCCTGTGGCGGGCAGCGCGAACCGACCGGCTCCGGTACGGCGGCCGGCGGCCGGCTGACGATCGCCACCGGCAACACGACCGGCGTGTACTACCAGTTGGGCGGCGCGCTGGCCTCGGTGATCTCGCAGAAGATGTCCGGGTACCGGGCGACCGCCAGTGAGACCGGCGCCTCGGTGCAGAACGTGCAGGGCCTGGTGGCCGGCAACTACGACATCGCGTTCTCGCTCGGCGACACCGCGGCCGACGCGGTGAAGGGCGAGAACAGCTTCAAGTCCAAGCAGGACGTGGTCGCCCTGACCCGGCTCTACAACAACTACACGCAGGTCGCGGTCCGTACGTCGGCCGGGATCAACTCGATTGCGGACCTGAAGGGCAAGCGGGTCTCCACCGGTTCGCCGAACTCCGGCACCGAGGTGATCGCCCGCCGGCTGCTCGAGGCCGCCGGTCTGGACCCGGCCAAGGACGTCACCGCGCAGCGGCTCGGCCTGCCCGAGTCGGTGGACGCGATGAAGTCCGGCACGATCGACGCATTGGTCTGGTCCGGTGGCCTGCCGACCGGCGGCATCACCGACCTGACCACGAGCATGGGCAAGGGCGTGAAGCTGATCCCGATCGTCGACCTGCTGCCGAAGATGCAGGACAAGTACGGTCCGGTCTACAGTCAGGCCCCGATCCCGGCGGCGACGTACAAGCAGCCGGCCGACGTGGCGACGATCATCGTGCCGAACGTGCTGCTGGTCCGCACGGACATGAAGGACGAGTTGGCCGAGCAGCTGACCAAGGTGCTGTACGACAACAAGGACGCCCTGGTCGCGGTGAACGCGGCGGCCAAGGACATCACGCTCGACAACGCCGAGAAGACCGACCCGGTGCCGCTGCACCCCGGCGCGAAGAAGGCGATCGACGGACTGAAGTAGTCCCCTGACCGCCCTCCCCCGCACACCAGGCGCAGCGGGGGAGGGTGTTGGGACCCACCTCCACACACCAGGCGCAGTGGAGGCGGGACCCGCCGGCTCCCACAACCAGGCGCAGTGAGAGCAGGCAGACCGGGCCCGGCCCTCGGAGGCATCCGAGGACCCGGGCCCGGTCACTTTGCTTCTAGTGCTGCTCTTCCCGGTCCTCCGGCATCGCGGTGCCGTAGAGGTAGTGGGACAGGGCGGAATCGCGTTTCGGATGCACGTGGTACTTGGTCGGGACGACGCGCCCTTCGGCGCTGTCCCAGGCGTTGTCGGCCACTCGCCACATGCGGTGCACCATGCGGCCCGCCATGCCGGTGTGCGGCGAGTACGGATGCGCCCGCGTCGGCGCGACCTCCTCGGCTTCCAGGAGCTCCTCGGTCAGCGTGTTCACGTGCGAGTCGTCCAGCTGCTCGCAGATCTGCTGGGTGTACGACGTCTCCAGCCGCTCGTGTTCGGCGAGCAGCCGGTCGACGGCCGTCCACACCTCCAGGTCGGTCAGGTTCTGCACCCGGCTGTCGCCGTACTGGCGTCCTTTCAGGAAGCGCAGTGACCGCTCCAGCTCCTTCGCGTTGCCGACGTACCTGGTGACCAGGCTGCTGCCGTCGGGGAGCCGGCGTACGTGTGGGAGGAGGACGTCTTCGGCGGCGGCCAGGTGCTGCGCGGCGATGGCGTAAAACCAGTCCGTCTGATGTCTGCGCTCGGGGTGCGCGGCGCCCGGGTGGTGAGCCGGCGCAGCCAGCTCACGGATCCGGGCATGTTCGTAGGTCAAGGCCAGTTCGAGCGTCGAAGCGGTCATGACAACCACCTCCAGGAGGGTTCTCCTCCAGCCTGTGCCCAACCCCGGGTGACCGCAACCACCCGACCCCGTACCGTAACCTCCCGGCCGGTTCTAGCTGTCCGAGCTCTTCTTCCACAGGTTGATGCCGGCCTCGACCGCGTCGGCGTCGATGGCCTCGAGCTCCTCCGGGCTGAACTTCAGATTCCGGACGGCCGCCAGATTGTCCTCGAGCTGGGCGACGCTGGAGGCGCCGATCAGCGCGCTGGTGACGCGGTCGTCGCGCAGCGTCCAGGCCAGCGCCAGTTGGGCGACGGACTGGCCGCGGTCCTTGGCGATCTCGTTCAGCGCGCGGACGTGCTTCAGGGTGTCCTCGGTGAGCGAGTCCGGGTTCAGCGACTTGCCCTGCGCGGCACGGGAGTCGGCCGGGACGCCGTTCAGATAGCGGTCGGTGAGCACGCCCTGCGCCAGCGGCGAGAACGCGATCACGCCGACGCCCAGCTCACCGACGGCGTCGAGCAGGTCCTCCTCGATCCAGCGGTTCAGCATCGAGTACGACGGCTGGTGGATCAGCAGCGGTGTGCCCAGCTCCTGCAGGATCCGCGCCGCCTCCCGGGTCCGGTCCGCCGAGTACGACGAGATGCCGGCGTACAGCGCCTTGCCCGAACGCACCGCGGCGTCCAGCGCGCCCATCGTCTCCTCGAGCGGGGTGTCCGGGTCGAACCGGTGCGAGTAGAAGATGTCGACGTAGTCCACGCCCATCCGGGCCAGCGACTGGTCCAGCGAGGCGAGCAGGTACTTCCGCGAGCCGCCACCCTGGCCGTAAGGACCCGGCCACATGTCGTAACCGGCCTTGGTGGACAGGATCAGCTCGTCGCGGTACTTGGCGAAGTCCCGGGCGAAGTGCGTACCGAAGTTCGTCTCGGCCGAGCCGTACGGCGGGCCGTAGTTGTTCGCCAGGTCGAAGTGCGTCACGCCGAGGTCGAACGCCCGGCGCAGGATGTCGCGCTGGGTGGTGAACGGCTTGTCGTCGCCGAAGTTGTGCCACAGCCCCAGCGAGATCGCGGGCAGCTGTAAGCCGCTGCGTCCCGTCCGGCGGTAGGCCATCTGGTCGTCGTACCGGTCCTGGGCGGCTACGTAGTCAGTCACGAGACCCCAGTCTGCCGCATGTCGTGACAAGTGCAAACCCCTTGTTTTACAGCAGAAACCCCAGCACTGAGAGCCAGAACCCCGCCTTCTTGATCAGGTCAGGTCACGCCACGGCCCGGGTGGTCCGGCGGCGAAGAACCTGAGCAGCCCGAGCACCCGGCTGCCGGGTGGCGCGGTCCAGTGCCGCTGCCCTGGCCACGGGTCGGCGGTCAGCTTCCCCAGCCCCCAATCCAGGTGAAACCACAGCGCGGCCGCAGCCACCTCCTCCTCCCGTACCGCGTACTGGGTGTGGTGGACGTACTCCGGCAGGATCGCGGCGACATGCTCGAGCGGCAGCTTGGCGAAGTCCATGCCACGCGGGGCCCGGGCGGCATCACCCCAGTCGATCAGCGCCCGCAGCTCACCGTCGGGACCGGCCAGAAGGTTGTGCGAGGCAACATCTCCGTGGATCAGCACCTTGGTCTCGTTCCGGTCGAACCGGCCGGACAACCGGGTGAACCAGTCGCTCAGCCACTTCGCCGTCCCGAGGTCGATGGTCCCGCGCTCCGCCAGCCCGTCGACCGTCTGCCACGGATCGTCCCGGTCGTCCCGAGGCAGCCCGGGGATCCCGGTCTGCTCGTGCTCGTGCAGCCGGGCCAACTGCTCCGCCAATCCCGTCGGCGGTCCATCGGTCGGCTCGACCCCGTGCACCCGCTGCATCACGACGTACGGCGCATCGACGATCGCCCGACTGTCGTCGTACTCGACGATCGCCGGCGTCAGGACGCCCGCGGCCCGGGCGACCGGCACGACCGCGGCCTCCTTGCGCAGATCGCCCTCGAACCCCGGCCGCGACACCCGCAGGAACAACTCCTCGCCGAGCACGAAGCCGCGGTTGGCCACCCCGCCCGCGACCTCGACGATCTGCTCCGGCGCAGTCCCGTGCCGTCGCCCGATCTCGGCGATCCCCGGCTCATCGTGGTGATCTCCCACACGCACCTCCGTCGTGGTCCGGCGTCCGTCGTCTCGATCCTTCAGCCGGTGCGCCACGGCGTCCACCGGATTTGATGTACTGCGAGCGTGCGAGTCGACCTGGATCCGGAAACCGTCGGACGGCGCGAGTTCTACGCGATGCTGAACTCGATCGTCGTACCGCGCCCGATCGCCTGGGTCTCGACCAGGTCCGCCGACGGTGTCCTCAACCTGGCGCCGCACTCGTTCTTCACCGTGGCGTGTGTGCAGCCGCCGATGGTCCAGTTCACCTCGGTCGGGCGCAAGGACAGCCTGAACAACGTCGAGGCGACCCGCGAGTTCGTGGTCAACTTCGCCGCCGAGCCCTTGTTCGAGCAGGTCAACGCCACCGGCACCAACTTCCCGCCCGAGATCAACGAGTTCGAAGCCGTTGGTCTGACCACCGAACCCGCCCGCACAGTCGCTGTCCCCCGCGTCGCGGAGTCACCGGTCGCCATCGAGTGCACACTGCACACCACCCTCGAACTGGGTGACTCCACCGTGGTGATCGGTCAGGTCCGCCACCTCGCCATCGACGAGGCCGTGATGGTCGACGAACGCCCCGACATCCACCTCCTTCGTCCGTTGGCCCGCCTCGGCAAGGACGAGTGGTCCACCCTCGGCGAGGTCCGCTCCATCACCCGCATCCGCCACTCCGACTGGCCCGGCCACTTCAAGCCCCCCACTGCCTGACAGCGGGGGAGGTCCTACCGGGGTGGCGGTGTGATCGGGGTGATGGGGCGTTTGAGCGGCGTGGCCGGGACGGTCATCGGGGCCGCAATGACCGGCTGGCCCTGCGTCACGAGGATGGCATCGGTTCGGTAGTGGGCTCTCAGCTTCTCTTGGTCCGATGAGTCGCCCGACGTCGTCATCACCTCGACGCCGGAGCCGTCCGGTTTCGGCCCCGCACCGTTGACCGCGACACCACGCTCACCCCAGTAACCGATGTCACCGATCACCCGATCCCTCAGGTCCGCCATCTCGCGCTGGCTCATCCGCGCATCGCGTAGCTCCACGGTGACGCCCTTCACCTTCTCGCGCACCCGAGCGTCGAGAGCGGCATCAGGTTTCCGGTACACGATCACGACGCGCTTGTCGTGATCGAGCACCAGGCCGGCGAACGAAGCGGCGAAGTCCTGGAGCAGCAACGGATTCAGCACCTCCGCGGCAGCCATCACGGCAGGGTCGTTGCCGGACGGCACCGGCGACGCATACGGAATCGCAGGCAAGCCACCTGCAGCCTCATCCCCGCAGCCGGCCACGACGCCGGCACCAACCACAGCCGCAACGACCACGGCGACCGATCCCAGCCGAACTCTGCGCATCCACCTCACCTCACCCTGAGGACGCCCGGGCGGCCCCCGGCGTGGCACTCAGGTCGGTGGAGATTCTCGAGCGGCCAGCTGCTGCGTGAGTGACTGGAGCTGCGAGGAGAGCCGTAGCGGTGTGTGGTCGGGGGAGGGAGTGGTGGCGGGATGCCAGGTCCACGGGGTGTCGGTGGTCCGGGTGACCAAGTGGACGTCGGGTGACAGAGGACCCGGGTCGTGGCTGTGGGAGCGGGCGCTCAGGTTCAGCATCAGGCCCAGGGCGGGGATGACCGAGAGGTCATCGATGACATGGATCAGCAGGAGGTCCCGAGAGGGAACCGCCGCGAGTACGCCGTAGGAAGGGGTCTCGGTGTGGAGCGATTCCCGGAGCACTGTGTCGAGGACCAGGGCCCGAGAGGCGGCGTACGGGGAACCGGTGACTGCGGCGATCCGGAGGTCGTCCTGGGTCAGGTATTCGACGTGATCGGTGATCCGACGCAAGTTGATCAGGCCGTGTCGTTCGGCCTCGGACCAGGTGAGACCGAAGTCGGTGGGGTCCAGGTACATGGTGACCACACCGTCCTCCGTGGTCGACGGAACGGACAGCAACCCGGGAAGGAAGTCGGGACGCCCGGAGGTCCATTCGGTGGGCAGTGCGTCGCGGGGGACGAGACGCTGGATCAGGTCCCGCTCGGGATCGGTCGGTGGTTCTGGCGGGCCTTCGCGGAGCCGTTCCCGGAGTTGGACGAAGTGCTCCTCGACCAGGGCCGGCCAGCGGTCCTCGTCGTACCGGGCGATGACGCGGGCCAGGTTGCTCAGGCCGAGGACCGGGCCGGCTGCGGACGGCTCGACCGGGACGAGGGCGGCGCCGCCCTCGTACGCGACGTCGAGACCGAGTCGGGCCGCGGTGGACAGGCCGAGGCTGATCAACCGCGCGGCCTGGCCGCGGGTCAGGGGAGTCAGGACCGGATCGGGCCGGTCGGAGTGGTTGCCTTGGGCATGGTCGGTGCAGGTGTCGATGGTCATCGGGACCACCTCCTCGCCCAGAGAAAGTACGAGGATCGGCACCCGTCGCGGCCGGTGATTCCGAACCTGTGGACAACCCGCCCGGGATAGTCTGCGCAGACCCGCCAGAAGGCCCCACCCAGAAGGAGTCGGCATGTCCAGCACCCCGTCGTCCCGGCCGACGTCGGTGACGCGGTTGTCGTTGTCGCACATCACCGCGCAGAACGAGACCAACCTGCTGGGGACAGTGCACGGTGGCGTGATCATGACTCTGGTCGACTCGGTCGCCGGCGTGGTCGCGGCCCGGCACTCCGGCGGCGCGGCGGTCACCGCGTCGATGGACGAGATGGTGTTCCTGGTGCCGGTCCGGGTCGGTGACGTCATCCACCTGAGCGGCCAGGTCAACTGGACCGGCCGGAGCTCGATGGAGGTCGGCGTCCGGATCACCGCGGACCGGTGGGACGCCGTCGGACCGGAGGTGCACGTCGCCTCGGCGTACCTGGTGTTCGTCGCGGTCGACGAGCACGGCAAGCCTCGCGAGGTCCCACAGGTGATTGCCGAGACCGACGAGGAGCGGCGGCGGCTTCGGGAGGCGGAGATCCGGCGGCACCACCGGCTGGCGCGCCGCGCGGCGATTATCGAGTCCCGCAAGATGGGGGAGGCCGGGACATGACTGTCGTCGGGAGTGCGCGGCGGCACCCGTCCGCAGTTCTGCTCGTGGTGCAGTTGCTCGGAGTGCTGGTCTATCCGGCGATGGAGGGATCCCGGGGCGGACGGGTCGCGTTCGAGATCCTCGGGATCGTCGTACTGGCACTCGCCGTGTTCTCGGTGCGGGCCACGCCGGGGCTGACCTGGGTCAGCATCTGTCTGGGCATCCCAGCCGTCGCACTGTCACTGGTCGACGCAGTCAACCCGACCGAGCCGGTGATCGCGATCTCCGGCGTACTACACGCCGCCTTCTACTTCTACGCGGCGTACAGCCTGCTCCGCTACATGCTGTCCGACCATGACGTGAGCGCCGACGAGCTGTACGCCACCGGTGCCACGTTCACCTTGGTGGCTTGGGGTTTCGCCTACCTTTACGTGGTCGTGCAGGCTCTCGTGCCCGGCAGCTTCACCGCAGCCGTTGACCCGGCCAGCGATCGCACCTGGATGGAGCTGCTGTTCCTCAGCTTCACCACGCTCTCGAGCACGGGGCTGAGCGACATCATCCCCATCACGTCCTGGGGCAGGTCGGTGGTGATGCTCGAGCAGCTCGCCGGGCTCGGGTACGTCGCCATGGTGGTGTCCCGCCTGGTCGGTCTGACCATCATGAGACGGAGCAACAGTTAGATCCGCGGCCACGTGGCCAGCATGTCGGCGGCCGCGCGGCTCGCCACCTGGGGCGCATCGTCCATCGCCGCCACCCGGTAGCTCACCAGTGCGCCCTCGTGCAGCAGGAGCAGACGATCCGCGAGCTCATCCGCGTCCGCAAGCCCTGCCAGCTCCGCCTGTGCCTTGAACTCGGACCGCATCCACTGCTTCTGCCCGACGATCACCGGCATCGCGGGATGGTCCGGCGCGGCCAGCTCGACGCTCGCGTTGATGAACCCGCAACCGTTCCGCGACCCCGCCACCCAGTCGGTCAGAGCCCCGAACAACGCCAGGATGACCTCCTCCGGCGTACCGGGGTTGCGCGCTTCCAGTTGCTCGTCGAGGAACGCGTGCCAGACCCGGTTCCGCCGGTCCAGGTACGCCGCGATCAGCCGATCCTTCGACCCGAACCGGTCGTACAGCGTCTTCTTGGTCACGTCGGCGGCCGCGGCGATCGTGTCCACGCCGACCGTCCGGATCCCCTGCTCGTAGAACAGCGTCGACGCCGCGGCCAGGATCCGCTCCCCGGCCGGCGTCAGCCGGGCCTCCTCGGACAGCCCGCGATCCACCCGCAGTCTCATCTCCTGAGCTAGCACACTGACAGTATACCGACCTGTATGTTTACCGTGTCCTCATGACCACACAGGCCCTTCCGGTACGACGTCTGCCCGCGGTGACTGTGATCGCGGGCGCCGGGTTCGTCGTGTTCTGGAGCTCGGGGTTCATCGGCGCCCGGTGGGGGACGCAGTACACGACCGCCTTCGACCTGCTTGCCTGGCGCTATGTGGTCGCGGGCGCGCTGGCTCTGGTGATCCTCGCCATCCGCCGCCCGCGAGTCACCAAGCGGGACCTGGTGACCCAGGTGTGGATGGCTGTCCTCACCCAGTTCGTCTATCTGGGCCTCATCTTCACCGGGATCGACCATGGCATCAGCGCGGGCGTCACGGCCCTCATCGGGTCGCTGCAACCGATCCTGATCGCCACAGTCGCCGGACCGTTGCTGAGCGAACCCGTCGATCGACGTCAGTGGATCGGTCTGGCTCTCGGCCTCGCCGGAGTGGCTCTCGTCGTCGCGGACGACCTCCACGCCGGCCACCTCTCACCGCTGCTCTTCCTGGTGCCATTCGGGGGCGTGCTCGGCATGGTCGCCGGCACGTGTCTGGAACGCCGCCGCAAGCCCAGCACCAGTTCGCTCGACGCACTCTGCATCCAGAGCCTCGTTTCCACCGTGCTGTTCGTCGCGCTGGCCGCGACCACCGGCCAGCTGACGGTTCCGAACGAGCCGGGCTTCTACGGTGCTGTCTTCTGGTTGGTGCTGCTGGCAACGGGCGGCGGCTGGGGTCTGTACCTGGTCAACCTGAAGCTGTCCGGTGCCACTCGGATCAGCAGTCTGCTGTACCTCGTGCCGCCGACCACGATGGTGACGGCCTTCCTGATGTTCGACGAGACGATCGGTGCGCTGGCGGTGGTCGGCATGCTGGTCTGTGCGGCCGCCGTACTGCTGATCAGGCTCAACGAGCATGACGGAGCCGTACTGGCTACGCTGCGGGGATGGCGGAACCCCGGTGGCTGAACCAGACAGAGCAGCAGGCATGGCGAGCGTTCATCGCGGCCCAGCGCGTGGTGAACACCCGGATCGAGCAGCAGCTGCAACGCGATGCCGGAATCCCGCACACCTACTACGAGATCCTGGTCCGGTTGTCCGACGCGCCTGACGGCCGGCTGCGGATGAGTGAGCTCGCCGTCGCCACCCTTGGTTCACGCAGCCGCCTGTCGCATGCGGTGAACCGGCTGGAGCAGACCGGATGGGTACGGCGGGAGGCGATCGAGTCCGACCGTCGCGGCCAGGTGGCGATCATCACCGACCTCGGCCGGCAGAAGCTGGTCGAGACGGCACCCGGTCATGTGGAGGAAGTCCGCAAGTCGATCTTCGACGCGCTCAGCGAGGAGCAGGTCGAGCACCTCTACGACCTCTGCGTGACGCTGGTCCGGCACTCCGGCGACACAATCGACCGCGCCGCCTGGGAGCGACGCTGACGATGAGGCATCCAGCCGCTCTGGTCCTGCTGACGGCTCTCCTGCTCGCAGGCTGCGGCGACACGGACTCTCCACCCACGGCGGGTCCGAGTACGGCGCCCTCGTCCTCGGTGCCGCTGCCGACAACGCAGCCGCCGACCACCGAGGCACCCACGACGCCGACGCCGTCAGCGACGCCGACCCCCACGCCGACCGCAACACCGACGAGTTGCATCGACCAGAAGCTCAAAGCCCTCACGCTCGACGAGAAGGCGGCCCAGCTGATCCTGACCGGCATCAGCGCCAACGGCATGACCTCGAGCCAGCGCTCCATCGTCCAGCAGCAGAAGCCCGGCGGCGTACTCCTGCTCGGCACCGGTGGCAGCCTCTCCCACACCCGTACGGCGATGGCTGCCGCCAGGACAGCCGCCACGGTCAAGGGCGTCCGGCCGCTGATCGCTGCGGACCAGGAGGGCGGACAGATCCAGCGCCTCAAGGGACCCGGGTTCGACCGCATCCCCGCGGCCACTGTGCAGGGCACCTGGTCGAGCTCCAAGCTCACCAGCAACGCGGACCACTGGGGCGACCAGCTCAAGGAGGCCGGTGTGAACCTCAACCTCGCTCCGGTGGCGGACGTCGTACCGAGCTCTCTCAAGAGTCAGAACGCACCGATCGGCAGTCTGGATCGTGAGTACGGCAACACCCCGGCCGAGGTCGGGCCGCCGGTCCAGGCATTCATACGCGGCATGCGGTCGGCCGGAGTGATGACCTCGGTCAAGCACTTCCCGGGGCTCGGCCGGGTGCGCGGCAACACGGACTTCTCGTCCGGAGTGGTCGACAACGTCACCGTCCGCGGGGACGCCGACCTCAAGCCGTTCGCGGACGGCGTCCGGGCGGGGAGTGACATGGTGATGATCGCCACCGTCACGTACGCCAAGATCGATCCGAAGAACCGGGCCGTGTTCTCGCGGACCGTCATCCAGGGGATGGTGCGGGGAGACCTCGGGTTCGGCGGAGTGGTGATCACCGACGACGTCGGAGCGGCCGCGGAGGTCAAGTCGGTGCCGGTGGGGCAGCGGGCCACGCGGTTCGTGGCGGCCGGCGGGGACATCGTGATCAACGCCACGGCCTCGCAGACCGCCACCATGGTGAACGCCCTGGTGTCCAAGGCCGAGCAGGACAGGACGTTCTCCGCGCAGCTGAGCAGTAGCGTGAGGCGTGTGCTGACACTGAAGCAGAAGTACGGCCTGGTGAGCTGCGGATGACGGAGGAGTACGAAGAGCGCGAACCCGACTACCGCTTCACCCTGGCGAACGAACGCACCTATCTGGCCTACCTGCGGACCTCACTGGCCTGCTACGCCGGCGGTCTGTCCGCGGTGCAGTTCCTTGACCTCGGTCCGGACCGGTGGCCCGCTCGCATCATCGGTGTCGTTCTGGTCACTGTCGGTATCATCACCACGGCCGGCGCCTTCCGCCGCTGGCAGCAGAACCTGGACGCGATCCGCCGCGGTGGGCCGCTCCCGTTAACCCGCCTGCCGCTGATGCTGGGGGCAACGATCGCCGTGGTCGGCCTGATCGGCCTGATCTTCTCACTGTGGCGATGAGCACACCCGATCCCGGGCTGCAGCCCGAGCGCACCCTGCTCGCCTGGCGCCGGACCGCCCTCGGGCTGATCGCGAACGGCGTCCTGTTGCTTGCCTCCGGCCACGGTACGTCGGACGTCCGCACCGGCCTCGGCATCGTCGTACTTGTCTTGTCCCTGTCCTGCTGGGCGGCGGTGAGCGCCGTCTACCGGCGGACCGGAGGTGCCGCGGTCCATGCCCTCGGCCACGACCGGGTGCTCCGGATCGCGGCCGGACTGGTGCTCGTGGTGGGCCTCTTCGACCTGTACGCCGTGATCACTCGCTGAAACAGTCTGATTACTCTCCGGTCCCATCAGTGCGCACCAGTTCATCCCGACGCGCTAGGTTGACCAGGCGGATGCCGCGTCAACCGCGTGTTCCCCCTAGCATGTTCACGGTTTGTCCCTCGTTCATCCGGAGCTTGAAGTGCCGTTACGTCTGCGTCCGAACGACCCGACGTTCTACGACCTTTTCACCGAATCCGCCAACCACCTCGTGGACGGATCCCGGATCCTGGCCGAATTGCTCGGCAGCACCGCCGGAACCGGGCTGTCGTCGAGCCATCAGATCGCCGCCCAGATGAAGGACGCCGAGCACGCGGCCGACGAGACCACGCACTCGATCATCCGCCGGGTGAACTCGACGTTCGTCACCCCGTTCGACCGCGAGGACATCTACCGGCTGGCCTCCGATCTCGACGACGTGATGGATTTCATGGAGGAGGCCGTCGATTCGGTCCACCTGTTCAACCTGGACAAGTTGCCGGAGGAGATCGCCGAGCAGATCGAGGTACTCCAGCGGATGGCGCAGCTGACCGCCGAGACGATGCCCCGGCTGCGGACGATGAAGGACCTGGCCGAGTACTGGATCGAGATCAACCGGCTGGAGAACACCGGTGACGCGGTGCATCGGCGGCTGGTCGCCAAGCTGTTCAGCGGGGAGTACGACGCGCTGACCGTGATGAAGCTCAAGACCGTGGTCGACCTGCTGGAGGCCGGGATCGACGCCTTCGAACACGTCGCCAACACGGTCGAGCAGATCGCCGTCAAGGAGAGCTGAGCGTGGAGCTGGCGCTCGTCATCGCCGTCGTGGTCATCGCGCTGTCGTTCGACTACACCAACGGCTTCCATGACGCGGCGAACGCGATCGCGACCTCGGTCTCGACCCGGGCGCTCACACCCCGGTTGGCGCTGGCGATGGCCGCGGTGTGCAACTTCGTCGGTGCGCTGGCCGGCACCGAGGTGGCCGAAACCATTGGCGAGGGCATCATCAGCATTCCGGCCGGCGAACCCGGCCTGGTGATCGTGATCGCCGCACTGCTCGGTGCGATCACCTGGAACCTGATCACCTGGCGCCTCGGCCTGCCCAGCTCCTCGACGCACGCGCTGATCGGCGGTCTGGTGGGCGCCGGACTCGCCTCGGCGAGCGTCGTGGAGTGGTCCGGGATCGTCGACAAGGTCGTCATTCCGATGGTGCTGTCGCCCGTGATCGGCTTCGCCGGGGCCTTCCTGCTGATGCTGGCAATCCTCTGGCTGTTCCGGCACCGCAACCCTGGCAAGACGACGCGTGGCTTCCGGATGGCGCAGTCGCTGTCGGCCGCCGCGGTGGCGCTCGGGCACGGCCTGCAGGACGCGCAGAAGACGATGGGCGTGATCTTTCTCGCCCTGCTCGCCACCGGCCACGTGAACGAGAACGACGGCATCCCCCTGTGGGTGAAGATCAGCGCCGCGACCGCGATCTCGCTCGGCACCTACTCCGGCGGCTGGCGGATCATGCGGACGCTCGGCCGCCGGATCATCCACCTGGACCCGGCCCGCGGATTCGCCTCCGAGACGGTCGCCGCAGGGGTCCTGTACGTGATGGCGATCGGCCTGCACGCGCCGGTCTCCACCACCCACACGATCACGTCGGCGGTGATGGGCTCCGGTGCGACCAAGCGACTGTCCGCGGTCCGCTGGGGCGTCGCGAGGGGGATCGTGACCGCCTGGGTGCTGACCATTCCTGCCGCCGGGTTGGTGGCCGCACTCGTTTACGGCGTTGCGCATCTGATCCTGGAGTAAGTCGCAGCCGAGAGTTCATTTCGAATTCACTCGCCGGGCCTACCGTCGATCGACGGTATCGCCGTCCGTCCAGGGGGAGTGATAGCGATGGACCTCTCGTTTCTCGTCGTCGTGGTGATCATTACGGCGTTGGTGTTCGACTTCACCAACGGTTTCCACGACACCGCCAACGCGATGGCGACATCGATCGCCACGGGTGCGCTCAGACCCAAGGTCGCCGTCGCCGTGTCCGCGGTGCTGAACCTGGTCGGCGCGTTCCTCTCCACCGCAGTGGCCAAGACGATCTCCAGCGGCCTCGTCGACGACTCCAAGATGACCGTGCCGATCATCTTCGGCGGCCTGGTCGGTGCGATCCTGTGGAACCTGGTGACCTGGTACTTCGGGCTCCCGAGCTCCTCGTCGCACGCCCTGTTCGGCGGCCTGATCGGCGCCACCTGGATCGCGGCCGGCGCCAGCGCGGTGAACTTCGCGACGGTGGTGCAGAAGATCCTCATCCCCGCGGTCGCCGCGCCGATCGTGGCCGGCGTGGTCGCGCTGCTGGGCACCTTCCTGGCCTACAAGATCACTCAGCGGGCCCGGAAGAAGTCGGTCAACGACGGGTTCAGGGCCGGTCAGGTCGCGTCCGCATCACTGGTCTCACTCGCCCACGGCACCGGTGACGCACAGAAGACGATGGGCGTCATCACGCTGGTCCTGATCACCTCGGGCAGTCTCGCGCAGGGGTCGGCCCCGCCGACCTGGGTGATCTTCGCGGCAGGCCTCGCGATCGCCCTGGGCACGTACTTCGGTGGCTGGCGGATCATCCGGACGATGGGCAAGGGCCTGACCGAGATCGAGTCGCCGCAGGGCTTCACCGCCGAGACCAGCTCGACCGCGGTCCTGCTGACCTCGTCGCACCTGGGCTTCCCACTGTCCACAACCCAGGTCTGCTCCGGCAGCATCCTCGGCGCCGGCCTCGGCAAGCGGCTCGCGCAGGTGCGCTGGTCAGTCGCCGGGCGGATGGCGATGGCCTGGCTGTTCACGCTGCCCTCCGCCGCGATCATCGGCGCCATGGCCGGCCGGGTGGCCGACACCGGCAACGCCGGCGTCGTCATCGTCGCGACCCTCGCGATCGTGGCCGGCGGTGGACTCTATGTGGCGGCGCGGCGCAGGCCGGTGACGGCGGAGAACGTCAACGAGTACCCGGGCAGCACGGCGCCCGCCCCGACCACGGCCACGGCGGCCTGAGAGGAGTACGGCGATGCACATGGACTGGAGTGCCCTCGGTGAGGTGGCCCTGGTCAGCCTGATCTTCGGGGTCGGGGTGGCGGTCGTGTTCGCGCTCGGAGTGGCGGCGATGGCGCGGCGGGCGGTGGCGATCGACGAGAAGAAGCCGCCGTCCATCATCGACACCTCGGTGGCCGGACTCTGCTTCGCCGCGTGCCTGGCGGCCGTGCTCTACGGGCTGTACCTGATCATCCCGCAGTTCCACTGACGTCAGCGGTTCCAGCGCCGTACCGACTTGGCAACGTCCTTGGAGCGGATCGAGCCGAGGTTGTACTCCCACGCGGCGGCCAGCCGGTCGCCAAGCAGCGCCGCGTCCAGGTAGGTCTGCGGGCGGACCGCGACGGCCCAGGTCGCCGCGGCCGCGTGACCCTGCTGGTAGAGCAGGTGGTTCACGGTCGCCTCGATCCGGCTCTGGCCGTCGCCGGTGAGCCCGTTGGCCGACCACTCCTGCAGGATCGTGGTGTCGTCGGCCGTCATCCGGGCCAGGTAGGTGAGCGGACCACGCCAGTACCCCCGGCTGCCGATGCTGTCCAGGCTCTCCAGCGGGAACCAGCCGTTCTGGCAGCGCCTGCCGTTCACAGCGGACTCGACCTCGCGGGCGCGGTCCGCCGGCAGGTCCTGGACGGCCCAGTCGACGAAGTAGACGCCGGCGTCCGGGATGTGCTCCGCGACATGCGGTGCCACCGCGAGCATCCCCGGTTCGAAGAGATGCAGCTCTTCCGGTGAATCGAACACAACCTTCCCCGCCTACCCGAGTACCGCCGCCGACCGGCCGGCGTCACAGGGACCCCCCAGGTTTCCTGCACTGTCAACAAGAGCCTTTCGTACCCTCGGGGTCACCCGGGGGTCAAGGTCTTGTCCGCGTTACTGACGGTGTGCTTACTTGCGGCGGGCCGCCCGCCGGGCGAGCTCCTCCTGGTCCAGGCGTTCCGCTTCCGCGGGTGACGGGGCACCACCGCCGTACGACGCGGGCAGCCACCAGGCGCCGGCCGGCTGCTCGGGGTAGTCGCGGATGGTCCGATCGAGCATCCCGGCCATCGTCGTGCGCAGGTGCGCGGTCGCCTCGGCCGCGTCGTCGTCGGTGTCGACCGTGATCGGCTCGCCGACGGTGATCGCGATCGCGCGGTGCCGGGAGAAGTCGCGCGGATGGTCCTTCGTCAGCATCCGCTGCGTCCCCCACAGGATCAGCGGGATGACCGGTACGCCGGCCTCCGCGGCCATCCGGACCGTGCCGGACTTGAACTCCTTCAGCTCGAACGACCGGCTGATCGTTGCCTCGGGGAACACCCCGACGATCTCGCCGTCGTTCAGGTAGCGGATCGCCTCCCGGTACGACGCCGTACCCGCCGACCGGTCCACCGGGATGTGGTGCATGCCGCGCATCAACGGGCCGGAGTACCGGTTGCGGAACAGCACGTCCTTGGCCATGAAGCGAACCAGCCGCTTGCTCGGCACCGCACCGAACCCGCCCAGGATGAAGTCGACATAGCTGATGTGATTCAGCGCGATCACCGCGCCACCGGTCCGCGGCACGTTCTCCGTCCCGGTCATCCGGATCTTCAGGTCCAGCACCTTGAACGCGGTCTTCGCGAAGCCGATCACGGGCGGGTACACGAGGTCTCGCATCCCCCGACGCTACCGGCCCGGTCAAGACGACGGGTTAGAGTAACCGTGACAATTGGAGATCGCGGGAGCTCGCACCGTAGCGGGCTGAGAGGGCGGCTGGCAGGAGAACGACACCTGTCCGGCGCCGCCGACCGCCGAACCTGTCCGGGTAATTCCGGCGTAGGGAGCAGCACAGTGACTGTCAGCACGATTCGGCCCACTGTCACCACCGGCCCCATTTCGGGCTCGGAGAAGATTTATCGCGGCGAGCTGGAGGTTCCGGCCCGCCGCGTCCACCTCACCAACGGCGAACACTTCGACCTGTACGACACGTCCGGTCCGTACACGGACGCGTCGGCGCGGATCGACGTACAAGCCGGTCTGCCCGCGCTTCGGCGGGACTGGATCGCCGGGCGCGCGCCGCTGACCCAGTTGGCGCATGCGCGAGCCGGCACCATCACCGAGGAGATGGAGTACGTCGCCCTGCGGGAGGGCATGGACCCGGAGTTCGTCCGGTCCGAGGTCGCGCGCGGCCGGGCCGTGATCCCGGCGAACCGGCGGCACCCGGAGAGCGAGCCGATGATCATCGGGAAGAAGTTCCTGGTGAAGGTGAACGCGAACATCGGCAACTCGGCGGTGACCAGTTCGGTCGAGGAGGAAGTGGAGAAGCTGGTCTGGGCCACCCGGTGGGGCGCGGACACGGTGATGGACCTGTCCACCGGCAAGAACATCCACGAGACGCGGGAGTGGATCCTGCGCAACTCGCCGGTGCCGATCGGGACCGTGCCGCTGTACCAGGCGCTGGAGAAGGTGAAGGGCGATCCGGCCGACTTGTCGTGGGAGGTGTACCGCGACACGGTGATCGAGCAGTGCGAGCAGGGCGTCGACTACATGACCGTGCACGCGGGCGTCCTGCTGCGGTACGTCCCGCTGACCGCGCGGCGGGTCACCGGGATCGTGTCGCGAGGCGGGTCGATCATGGCCGCCTGGTGCCTCGCGCATCACCAGGAGTCCTTCCTGTACACGCATTTCGCCGAGCTGTGCGACATCCTGCGCGAGTACGACGTCACGTTCTCACTCGGCGACGGTCTCCGACCGGGATGTATCGCGGATGCCAACGACGCGGCCCAGTTCGCCGAGCTGCGGACCCTGGGCGAGCTGACGAAGATCGCCTGGGAGCACGACGTCCAGGTGATGATCGAGGGTCCGGGGCACGTGCCGATGGACAAGATCGCCGAGAACGTCCGGCTCGAGGAGGAGCTGTGCGGCGAGGCGCCGTTCTACACATTGGGGCCGTTGGCAACTGATGTGGCTCCGGCGTACGACCACATCACCAGCGCGATCGGCGCGGCCCAGATCGGCTGGCTGGGTACGGCGATGCTTTGCTACGTCACGCCCAAGGAACACCTCGGCCTGCCGGATCGCGACGACGTGAAGACCGGCGTGATCACGTACAAGATCGCTGCCCACGCGGCGGATCTGGCCAAGGGACACCCGGGGGCGCAGGCCTGGGACGACACGTTGTCGAAGGCAAGGTTCGAGTTCCGCTGGGAGGACCAGTTCAACCTCTCGCTGGATCCTGACACCGCGCGGTCCTTCCACGACGAGACCCTGCCGGCCGAGCCTGCCAAGACCGCGCACTTCTGCTCGATGTGCGGCCCGAAGTTCTGCTCGATGCGGATCACCGCCGACATCCGCGCGTACGCCGAGGAACGCGGCCTGACCTCCACCGAGGCGATCGAGGCCGGCTTCGCCGAGATGTCGGAGACCTTCAAGGCCCACGACAAGAAGCTGTACCTGCCGCTCGCCGAGTGAGCGTCCTGTTTCCCGCTGACTCTCGGTGAGATCCGGGGGGCGAGTCGAGATGCCTCGGCCCCCGGATCCAGCGGAGAATTAGGGGACCGGCGGTTCTGCGAGGCGATCACGAGGAGTGATCGGATGAACCGATTCAGGTTTTTTCCTTCACTCTACGTGAATAAGACTGTAGCCTTAACAGCGTCGGGAAGGAGGTGCAGCACAGTGGTCTTCGTTCTCACGGTAGATCAGCGGGGCAGCCGAAGCATGACCGATCTCGTACCCGAGCTACTGAACATCCTGAACCGCCGGCCGCGGCGGACCGGATTGCTCCGCAAGTTCGAGCGGACGGCCGGCGACGAGGTGCAGGGCGTGCTGTCCGAAGCGCGCGCCACGATCGACGTGATCGTCCAGCTGCTGCGCGCCGACACCTGGTACATCGGGCTCGGAGTCGGTGCGGTCGCACAGCCTCTGCCGCGCAGTACGCGGGCTGGCAGCGGGGACGCGTTCGTGTTCGCGCGGGAGGCGGTGAACCGGGCCAAGTCGAGCCCGCACCACGTCAACGTGGTCGGCTCCGACGCGCACTGTGCCGAGCAGGTCGAGACGGTGCTGTGGCTGATGGCTTCGGTGCTGCGGCGGCGGAGCGACCGCGGGTGGGCTGTCGCCGACCTGCTGGCCGAAGGGCTCACCCGGCGCGAGATCGGCGTGAAGCTCGGCATCAGTCAGTCCGCGGTGACACAGCGGGCCCAGGCAGCCGGATTCGCCGAGGAACAACGTGGACGAGTGCTGGCGGCCGAGCTACTCGACGCCGGAGCCACCGCGTGACGGCACTCATCCTGTCGTTCACGGCCGTCGGCCTGATCCTCGCCGTGCTGGCGTGGGTCCCCAAGGCCGGGTCGACTCTCGAGATCGTGCTCAGTGGCGTGATGCTTGCCTGCCTGATCACCGTCGGCGTCCTGCTGCTGGCCGGTGACGGTGTCGAGGGCTGGCGCGAGCGCTGGTGGAACGTGCTGCTCCTGCTGGCCGGCGGGCTGGCGGTGACCGGTGGCGGCCCACTGACGACCTCTGTGCTGGCTCTCGTCGACCGGGGCAACACGAGAGCGCAGTCGACGCAGAAGGCCGGTGAGGTGCTGCGCGGCGGCGCTCTGATCGGTTCGCTCGAGCGCCTGGCCATCTACGCGGCGCTGGTGGCCGGCTGGCCCGAGGGACTGGCGATCGTGCTGGCCATCAAGGGCCTGGCTCGCTATCCGGAGCTGCGCAGTCCCGACCAGCCGGCTTCGGTCACGCCCCAGGCGGTCGCCGAGCGGTTCATCATCGGCACGTTCACCAGTGTGCTGTGGGCAGTGACCTGCGCCGGCTTCCTGCTGTCGCGCTGACCCTCAGTCCCTGACGACGTACGTCGACATGACCTTGTCGTGCCAGGTCTGCTTCTGGTCGTCCCACAGCGGCCACAGCAGGTTCAGGAAGCAGGCGTTGTTGAACAGCCCGCTGAGGAACTCGCGCAGGAACGACTTGCCGGCGCCCACCGGCTGGAAGTACACGGAGTCGACCAGCCGCAGGTTCAGCGCGCTCTTGCCGACGCTGCGCCCGGTCCTGCCCTGGCGGAAGACCCGGTTCCACAGGGTCAGGCCGATGCTCGCGGCGATGCCGAGCACGAAGAGGATGATCGCGTAGGCCTGCGGGCCGTCATCGGGATAGGTGTTGTTCTCGCGGGTCGCGATGTTCGCGATGAGTACGCCGTACCCGATCAGGATCGGCACGGAGCTGATCAGGGAGTCGATGAGGAAGGCGCCGGCCCGCGGGCCCCACTCGGCCAGCGGGACCTGGGGTCCGTAGCCGTAGCCGTACTGCGGCTGCCCGTACGGCGGCGGCATCTGCCCATACGCGTAGGGCGGTTGACCGTACTGCTGCTGACCGTACGGGCTGTAGCCCTGCTGCTGGTGACCACCCTGGTAGGGCCGGCCGTCCTGCCCGTACGGCGGTGGCGTCGGTGTACTCACCGCGGCATCGTATTGCCCCGCGCCGGGAACGCCGAACGCCGCGGCCTGAACAGGCCACGGCGTCCGGACGAATGCTGAAACGTCAGAGCTTGATGACGTACGTGTTGTTGATCTTGTCCGCGAACGTCTGCCGCTTCTCGTCCCACAGCGGCCACAGGTAGCCGATGTAGCAGGCCATGCCGTCCAGGATGTGGGTGAGCTGGCGCAGGAACGCCTTGCCCGGACCGACCGGCTGGCCGCTCATCCCGTCGATCAGCTTGAGACCCAGCGCCGACTTGCCGAGGGTCTGCCCGGTGGTGCCCTGGCGGAACACGATGTTCCAGATCCCCAGGCCGATGCCGACCAGGTAGAACAGCAGCGCCAGGATGGCCATCGCCGAGTTGTTGCCGCTCGCAAGCGCCGCGCCGATGCCGTACGGCACGCCGATGATCAGGACGTCGACCAGCCAGCCGCCGACCCGGTTCGGCCAGGCCGCCAGGTTGCTGGGTACGCCGTACGCGCCCGGCTGACCGTACTGCTGCGGGTAGCCCGGCTGACCGCCGTACTGCGGGTAACCCGGCTGCTGCCCGTACTGCTGAGGCTGCTGACCATACTGGCCGGGCTGCTGACCGTACTGCCCGGGCTGTTGCCCGTAGCCCGGCTGCTGGCCGCCATAGCTGGGCTGCTGCTGCCCGTACTGGCCCGGCTGCTGCCCGGGCTGCCCGTACTGGCCTGGCTGGCCGTACTGACCCGGCTGCTGGGAGTCCTGCGGGCCGTAACCCGGCGGTGGCGTCGGATTGCTCACGACGATCCCTTCTAGTGAATACAGATGAGGAGTGAGTTGCAGGCTAACGGTCCGACGGCTCAGCTCCGGCTACGGATCCCACGAGATGAGAGTTACCGTTGTCCGGTGAGTCTTTCGCTGAGCGTCGTACTCCGGCCGACCGGTCCGGTCCGCCCGCTGGACCGTCGAGCGCTCGGCGCGGCGGCCGTCGGAGTCGGCGGGTTCGCCCTCGCGGCCGTGTACCAGTTGTCCGGCCAGCGGATCGGCATACCCTGCATCCTGCACGCGACCACGGGCCTGAACTGCCCGTTCTGCGGCGCGACCCGGATGGCGGCCGCCTTGCTGCGTGGGGATCTGGACGCGGCCTGGCACTTCAACCCGGTGGTGCTGGTGATCGGCCCGCTCATCGGTGTTGCCATCGGCTACCAAATGCTTGCCTGGGCACTCGAATCCCTGCGGCTGATCCGCCTGCCCCGGCTGACGGTCAGCCCGCGCACCTTCGGCCGGCTGACCAAGGCACTGGCCGTGATCCTGATCGTGTACGGCGTCGCCCGCAACCTGAACTGAGACGTCGCGGGCGGACCACCGCCGCCGCCCGCGACGAGCCGTCAGTTGTACTGCGTGATGGTGTAGATCGTCGAGAGCACGATCGAGACGATGCCGCCGATCCAGGCGACCTTCGCCAGCGTGTCCGGCTTGCCCTGCTCACGGAATTTGCCCTGGGCAACCAGACCGAGGACGACCGAGGCGATACCGCAGCAGAACCAGCAGACGATGCCGATGATCGACAGCACCTGCGGGGTGTTGTTCTGCGGCGCGGCCGGAGCGCCGTAGCCGTAGGCCCCGCCCGGGTACTGCCCGTACTGGCCCGGCTGACCGGGCTGCTGACCGTACTGCCCGTACTGGCCCGGCTGCTGCTGACCATATTGGCCGGGCTGTTGGCCGTACTGGCCCGGCTGCTGTTGCCCGTACTGACCAGGTTGCTGGCCGTACTGCCCGGGCTGCCCGAATTGCCCTGGCTGTTGGCCGTACTGGCCCGGCTGCTGCTGACCGTATTGACCGGGTTGCTGACCGTACTGCCCGGGCTGCCCGTACTGGCCCGGCTGTTGGCCGTACTGCCCAGGCTGGTCGGTCCCGCTCTCGTCGGGAGTGTCCTGCGGCCTGTTCTGGTCGTTCTGGTCATCGCCTGGGGGAGGCGTCGGAGTACTCACCGCAGTCCCTTCTGAGACGTCTAGGAATCCTCGCAGGCTATCTTTTCCGCAGGTTCCCGGTCACGTCCCCGCGCCGCTCCCAGCCCCCAACGGCGAACGGCCGCCGCGAGGAAACCCTCGCGACGGCCGTGCCATCGGGTGGACCGGATCAGCCGAAGCGGCCGGTGATGTAGTCCTCGGTGGCCTTCTCGGTCGGGTTGGAGAAGATCTGCTTGGTCGCGCCCATCTCGATCAGCCGGCCGGGCTTGCCGGTCGCGGCCAGGTTGAAGAACGCGGTCTGATCCGATACCCGGGCCGCCTGCTGCATGTTGTGCGTGACGATGACCACGGTGAACCGGTCCTTCAGCTGCTCGATCAGGTCCTCGATCGCGAGCGTGGAGATCGGGTCGAGCGCCGAGCACGGCTCGTCCATCAGGATCACCTCGGGCTCGACCGCGATCGCCCGGGCGATGCACAGCCGCTGCTGCTGGCCACCGGACAGGCCCGCGCCCGGCTTGTCCAGGCGGTCCTTGACCTCGTTCCACAGGTTCGCGCCGTGCAGGGACCTCTCCACCGTCTCGGTGAGCCGCTTGCGGTCCTTGACGCCGTTCAGCTTCAGCCCGGACGCGACGTTGTCGAAGATCGACATGGTCGGGAACGGGTTCGGCCGCTGGAACACCATGCCGACCACCCGGCGGACGGCGACCGGGTCGATGCCGGAGCCGTACAGGTCCTGCTGGTCCAGCAGCACCTTGCCCTCGACCCGGGCGCCGGGGATCACCTCGTGCATCCGGTTCAGGGTCCGCAGGTAGGTGGACTTGCCGCAGCCGGACGGACCGATGAACGCGGTGACCGAGCGGGGCTCGATCGTCATCGACACGTCCTCGACGGCCTTGAAATCGCCGTAGTAGACGTTGAGGCCACTGACCTCGATGCGCTTGGCCATATCGACTCAGAACCTCTCGTGACTATTTCGACTTGACGGCGCTGAACCGGGCGACCAGCCGGGCCAGCAGATTGAGTGCCAGGACAAGGAGGATCAGCGTGAGCGCCGCCGCCCAGACTCGGTCCGCGGCCGGCTGCAGCGCCAGCTCGGTCCGGTCCTGGTTGATCATCGTCGGCAGCGCGCCCATGAACCCGTTGAACGGGTTCAGGTTGATGTTCTTGGAGTAGCCGACCAGGATCAGCAGCGGCGCGGTCTCACCCATCACCCGGGCCAGGCCGAGCATCACGCCGGTGATGATGCCGCCGAACGCGGTCGGCACGACCACCTTGAGGATCGTCTTCCACTTCGGCACGCCGAGTGCGTACGACGCTTCCCGTAACTCGTCCGGCACGAGTTTCAGCATCTCCTCGGTCGAACGCAGTACGACGGGCAACATCAGCAGCACCAGCGACAGCGACACCGCGAAACCGACCCGGTTGAAGCCGAAGATCGTGATCCAGACCGCGTAGATGAACAGCGCGGCGACGATCGACGGAACACCGGTGAGGATGTCGATCATGAAGCTGACCGCCCGGGCCAGCCGGGTGCCCTTGCCGTACTCGACCAGGTAGATCGCGCCGAGGATGGCGATCGGGACCGCGATCAGGGCCGTGATCAGGCCCATGATCAGAGTGCCCATGATCGCGTGGTAGGCGCCGCCGCCCTCGCGCCGGACGGTGATCCCGCGCTGCGACTCGCTCCACCAGCTGGCGTCGAACAACAGGTGGTAGCCCTTGCTGATGACGGTCCACAGGATCCACACCAGCGGGATCATCGCGAGCACGAAGGCGAGCGTGATCAGCACGGTGGCGAGAGTGTTCTTGAAGGCCCGAGCGCCCGATTTCCCGGTCAGGTCCAGAGCCTGCCCGTCGTACGCCGGTTTGTTGGCAGCAATCGTGGTCACGCTACGGCTCCTTCCTTCGCGGCGGCTCCGCCGGCGCTGCGGTTGCGCCGTGTCCGCTTCCCACCCGGTCCGCTGCGGGCGACGATGAGCCGGGCCGCGGAGTTGACCAGGAACGTCACCACGAACAGCACCAGGCCGGCCGCGATGTAGGCACCGGTCTTCTCCGGCGAGTCGAACTCGGCGGCGTTGTTGGCGATCTTCGACGCGAAGGTCTCGCCACCGGCGAAGATCGACGAGTTCCACGGGTCGTTGCCGTTCGGCACCGACAGGATGATCAGTACGGCGACGGTCTCACCGAGGGCCCGGCCCAGGCCGAGCATCGAGGCGCTCACCACGCCGGACCGGCCGTAGGGCAGCACCGCCATCCGGATCATCTCCCACTTGGTCGCGCCGAGGGCGAGTGCGCCCTCGCGGTGCGCGACCGGGGTCTGGGTGAAGATCTCCCGGCTGATCGCGGTGACGACCGGCAGGATCATGATGGCCAGCACCACAGACGCGGTGAACACCACGCCGACGTTGTCGCCCGGGGGCTTCTCGAACAGCGGCAGCCAGCCGAGCGCGGCGGCCAGGCCGTCGATCACCGGCCGCAGGATCGGCGCGAAGAACAGGATGCCCCACAGGCCGTAGATGATCGACGGGACGGCGGCGAGCAGGTCGACCGCGTGCGCGACCGGCGTGGCCAGCCGCTTCGGCGCGTAGTACGTGACGAACAGCGCGACGCCGACCGCGATCGGGACCGCGATGATCATCGCGATGATCGAGCTGATCACGGTGGTGTAGAACATCGCCGCGATGCCGAACCGGGGCTGGTCGCCGCCGGGCTCCCAGATCCGGGAGAAGAGGAAGCTGCTCTGGTCGTCGGCCAGGGCCGGGATCGCCAGCGCCAGCAGGAAGATGCCGACGAACGAGACGATCGCGATCACCAGGCCGCCGGAGCCGTGCGCCAGGCCGCTGAACAGCCGGTCGCCGAGGTGGCCGACCGGACCGAGGTCGAGCTTCGGTCCCGCCTGGTCGTCGGTTGCTGCCACGGCGGCGGGTTCCGCCGGCCGGTCGGGCGGTTCCGTGCCGTCTGGACTACTCATCGATGGTGCTCCAAGCGCCTTGGTCGTGGGGTCAGGTCCGGACTGAGGATCACGCCGTACCCGCTCCCGGGTCCGACGAGGCGAAGCCCCGGCCGCTTCCGATGACTCGGACCGGCCGGGGCTCGCATCAGTGCTGCTTCGTCGTCAGCGGATCGACCGACTCAGCTGATCGACTGGATCGCCGCGTCGACCTTGGTCCGGATCTCCTCCGGCAGCGGCGCGTAGTTCAGGTCGGTCAGCGACGCCTGGCCGTCCTTGCTCGCGAAGTAGCTCAGGAAGCTCTTCACCAGCGCGGTCTTCTCGGCCGGCAGACCCTTGGTGCAGGCGATCTCGTAGGTGACCAGGATGATCGGGTAGGCGCCCGCCTCCTTGGTCGCGTAGTCCAGCTTCAGCGCCAGGTCGGAGCCGGTACCGGCCGGCTTCGCGGCGGCCAGCGCCTTGCCCGCGGACTCGGCCGACAGCTCGATCGGGGTGCCCGAGCCGTTGTCGATCTGGGCGATGCCGAGCTTGTTGTCGACGGCGTACGACCACTCGACGTAGGTGATCGAGTTCTTGGTGCTCTTCACACCCTCGGCGACACCCGCGGACTTCTCCTTGCCGGCACCCGTGCCGGTCCACTTCTTGGCCGGCTCACCGGTCCAGGCACCGGCGCCGGAGGCGGCCAGGTACTTGGAGAAGTTCTCGGTGGTGCCGGACTCGTCGGAGCGGAAGAACACCGAGATCGGGGCCGACGGCAGGGTGGCGCCCGAGTTCAGCTTGGCGATCGCCGGGTCGTTCCAGGTCTTGATGGTGCCCTGGAAGATCTTGGCGGCGGTCGGGCCGTCCAGGACCAGCTTGTCCAGGCCCTCCACGTTGTAGGCGATCGCGACCGGGCCGATGACCATCGGCAGGTCGACGGCCGCGTTGTTCGCGCAGCGCTTCGTGGCCGCGGTCATCTCCTCGGGCTTGAGGGCCGAGTCGGAGCCGGCGAAGTCGACCTGCGACGCGTTGAACTGCTTGATGCCCGCACCGGAACCGGTCGGGTTGTAGTTCACCGTGACGTCGGCGCACTTCTCGTTGTACTTGCTGATGACCTCGTCGATGGCGTTCTTCTGCGCCGAGGAACCCTCGGCGTTCAGGGTGCCCTGCGGGCAGTCGGCGGCGGCCGAGGAATCCGAGCTGCTCGGGTTCGAGGAGCCGGACGGCTCCGGGTCACTGCCACAGGCGCTCAGAGCGAGCACACCGAGGGATGCCACGGCGACGGAGCCGACGCGGAGCAGGCGATTGACGGACACGAGAGTGTTGCCCTTCTGCGGGAATCAGACTTCTGAACTTCCACAGACGGTAGGGAGACCAGGTGACCGACCGGTCCGTCGCCGGTGAACGACCGGTGAACGAT
This sequence comes from Kribbella sp. NPDC049227, assembly GCF_043197265.1. NCBI lineage: Bacteria > Bacillati > Actinomycetota > Actinomycetes > Propionibacteriales > Kribbellaceae > Kribbella > Kribbella sp. NPDC049227. Next base: position 123,688 of record NZ_JBICST010000008.1, read on the forward strand.
TCCAATAGCGTGTGCGACGGTTGGCGTGCCGCCAGGCGGCCAGCAGGTGAACTGCGTTAAGAGCCGTGACCCTGTGTAGATCCGAACGCTGTGCGGCGCACGTTTCGGTGACGCTGAGCACATTCTCTTCGGTGAACAACCGGCGTCGGATTCAGCTGGAGAAATCCTCCGGGGCCACGCCGTCGAGGAACTGGCGGAACCGTTCGAGCTCGGCCTGCTCCTCCTCCGGCGTCGCCACGCCGGCCTCGCGGAGCACCTGTTCGGTACAACGGATCGGCGTACCGAGCCGGACCGCGAGGGCGACCGAGTCGCTCGGCCGCGCGGACACCCGGGCACCGTTGCCGAGGACAAGTTCGGCGTAGAAGACCGCGTCGCGCAACTCGACGATCTCGACCGCCTCGATGTGGACGCCGAAGGCCTCGATCAGGTCGCGCATCAGGTCGTGGGTGAGCGGACGCGACGGGCGCAGGCCCTGCTCCTCGTAGGCGATCGCGGTCGCCTCGACCGAGCCGATCGAGATCGGCAGGTAGCGGTAGCCCTCGGTCTCGCGCAGCATCATCACCGGGGCCCGGTTGGGCGATTCCATCCGGATCCCGATCAGTGTCAGTTCTCGCATCATCGTCATGGTGCGCCCCGAACCTCTCCTCAGGCCGGCACCCGGTGGGACGCCGGTTCCTCGGTAGGAACATACCCGTGACCACCAGTGTCACCCCGGTGCCCCAGCGGCTGTGCCTGGATCGTCACCGAGCCGTGCCCGGGGTGTGTCAACGATCACCTTCAGGGGGCGCTGAAGCGTTCGTGCACCAGCCGCCCGTCGGCCAGTTGGTGCGCCACCACGAAGGCGCCGGGAGCGAACTTGCCGACCCTCAGCCCCAGCTCCCGGGCCAACGCCGGCAGCACCGGCCGGTGCGAGCAGATGGCGGTCACTTTGCCCTGTTTCCAGGCACGGTCCGCCAGGCCGCGGATCCCGTCCGGATCGGCGTCGTACCCACGCTCGGAGATCTCCGGCCACAGGTGCATGTGCCGACCGATCGAGGCGGCGTACGGCGTGAGGGTCGCGGCGCACCGCTCCGCGTCGCTGCTGATCACCCGGTCCACTCCCAGCGCGGCCAGTACGTCGGTCATGCGCTCGGCAACCGCCGTACCGTCGCCGTTGAGCGGTCTGTTGGTGTCCTTGCCGTCCCACTCCTTGCGCTTGACCGCCGCGGCGTGGCGCACCAGGACGAGGGTGGCGACAACCGGGATCACCCGGTCGAGGTTGTCCAGGATGTCCACGTCCCGTGGGTAGCTGAGCTTGGTGCGGGCCTTGTCCACCGGCAGCCAGGCGATCTCGTCCACCTCGTCGCCGGGGCGGAAGTCGCCGTCGTCGACCGGTGTGGCGGACCAGTAGTGCACGAGCTTCTGTGCGGTCCCGCCGTTCTTGCGGACCGTGTAGCGCTGCACGCCGACCGGTGGGCCGAGCACCACCCGGTGTCCGGTCTCCTCCTCGACCTCGCGTCCGGCCGCAACCAGGACGTGCTCGTGCTGATTCAGTTTCCCCTTGGGCAGGGACCAGTCGTCGTACCGGGGACGGTGCACCAGCAGCACCTGCCGGGTGTCGCGGCGCTCACGCCACACGACACCACCCGCGGCGATGACGGTCGCCGGGTTGCTCATGATGTCAGCCTAGGTAATCGGGTCAGCGGTTCTGCGTCGGCCACGCGTAGCGATGAGTCTTTCCTGCAGGTCGCGCAGCGGTTCTCCGTCCGGTCCGGTCAGTCGCGCCTGCCAGGTGTCGTCGGCCTGCAGCCACCACGACTGGGTGCCCTCGTCGAGCGCGAGGTCGAAGAGCTCGTCGAGCTCGGTGATGTGGTCCTGCTGCTTCAGCTGGACCAGCACCTCGACCCGTCGGTCCAGGTTGCGGTGCATCAGGTCGGCCGAGCCGATCCACACCTCCGGTTCACCACCGTTCTCGAAGTAGAAGACCCGGCTGTGCTCGAGGAACCGGCCCAGGATGCTGCGCACCTGGATGTTCTCGGACAGGCCGGGGATGCCGGGCCGGAGTGTGCAGATGCCACGGATCCACAACTCCACGGGTACGCCGGCCTGCGACGCCCGGTACAGCGCGTCGCAGAGAGCCTCGTCGACCAGGCTGTTCACCTTGATCCGGACCTTCGCGGGCCGGCCGGCCAGGTGGTGCTGCACCTCTCGCTCGATCCGCTCCATCAGGCCCCGCCGCACCGACTGGGGTGCGACCAGGATCCGCCGGTAGCCCGAGCTGCGGCCGAAGCCGGACAGGTGGTTGAACAGGTGGGCGATGTCCTCGGTGACCACCCGGTCGCTGGTGAGCAGGCCGAGGTCCTCGTACAGCCTGGCGGTCTTGGGGTGGTAGTTGCCCGTGCCGATGTGGGCGTAGCGGCGCAGACCGTCCGGCTCGTCGCGCACCACCATCGACAGCTTGCAGTGGGTCTTGAGGCCGATCACGCCGTACACCACGTGGCAGCCGGCATGCTCGAGCTGGCGGGCCCATTTGATGTTCGCCTGCTCGTCGAAGCGGGCCTGGATCTCCACCAGCACCAGCACCTGCTTGCCTGCCTCGGCCGCGTCGATCAGCGCGTCCACGATCGGGGAGTCACCCGACGTCCGGTAGAGCGTTTGCTTGATCGCCAGCACGTGCGGATCCGTGGCGGCCTGCTCGATGAACCGCTGCACGCTGGTCGAGAACGAGTCGTACGGGTGGTGCACCAGTACGTCGCGCTGCTTCAGGGCAGCGAACATGTCCGCCGGGTTGGACGTCTCCACCTCCGCCAGGTGCGGGTGGGTGGACGGCACGAAGCCGGGGTACTTCAGCTCGGCCCGGTCCAGACCGGCGATGTTGAACAGGCCACGCAGGTCCAGCGGGCCGGGCAGCTCGAACACCTCGGCAGCAGTGACGCCCAGCTCCGACAGCAGCAGCGCCTTCACCTGCGGGTCGATCGACTCCTCCACCTCGAGCCGGACCGGCGGCCCGAACCGGCGGCGCAGCAGCTCCTTCTCGAGCGCGGCCAGCAGGTTCTCGGCGTCGTCCTCCTCGACCTCCAGGTCCTCGTTGCGGGTGACCCGGAAGGTGTGGTGCTGGGTGACCTCCATCCCCGGGAACAGCTGCCCCAGGTGGGTCGCGATGATGTCCTCGAGCGGGACGAACCGGCCCTCGGCGACCTGCACGAACCGCGGCAGCAGCGGCGGCACCTTGACCCGGGCGAAGTGGTCGCCGCCGGTGTCGGGGTTGCGGACCACGACCGCCAGGTTCAGCGACAGGCCGGAGATGTACGGGAACGGGTGCGACGGGTCGACCGCCAGCGGCGTCAGCACGGGGAAGACGCGATCCCGGAAGAACCGGGTCATCTCCTCTCGCTCACTGTGCTCGAGCTCGTCCCAGCGGAGGATGTCGATGCCCTGCTCGGTCAGCGCCGGCTGGACCACCTTCTGCCAGGTCTCCGCGTGCCGGTCCATCAGCTCGCGGCTGCGGGCCAGGCTGCGGTCGAGCACCTCGCGCGGGAGCAGGCCGCTGGCCGCACGGACCGCGACACCGGCGGCGATGCGGCGCTTCAGACCGGCGATCCGGACCATGTAGAACTCGTCCAGGTTGTTGGCGAAGATGGCCAGGAACTTGGCCCGCTCGAGCAGCGGGATCCGGTCGTTCTCGGCCAGCTCGAGAACCCGCTGGTTGAATGCGAGCCAGCTCAGCTCGCGATCGGAAAAGCGGTCTTCCGGGAGGTCGCCGGCCGCCGCGATGTCGTACGGCGGCTCGACGTCGTACTCCCGGTTGTGGGACGCCAGCAAGTCTCCTGCCACGTTGTCCAGCATCCCACCCTTTGGTGAACGGGAGGTAGCCATGGGCATGTTCGAATCGCAGCCGGTCCCGCCCCGGACCGGCCGCTGTTGCTAGCGTCTCGCTTTGTGAACCCACGACTGGACTCGCTGCTCGGCAACGCGGTGTCCGCCGTTCAGGCGAACGCGGTGAAGCCGCTGTACGCGCTGCCCACGGCCGTCCGGAGGCGGCTGGCCGGTGCGCCGATCCAGATCGACGGCAACATCCTCGACCCCGAGGTGCAGCTGCTCCTGCGCGCCGAGGGCTTGTTGCCAAGTACAACGAAATCGAGCGTGGCCACGGCGCGTGCGCATCTGCGCACAGCGTGCAAACTGGTCGCCGGCAACCCGCGGGAACTACACCGTGTGACCGAGCTCACCGTCCGCGGTGCCGACGGCCAGCTCGGCGCCCGCCTGTACGTGCCCAAGGACGCCGGTCGTGGGCTCCTGGTGTTCCTCCACGGCGGCGGCTGGGTCGTCGGCGACCTCGACACCCACGACTGCCTGTGCCGGGCGCTGGCCGACGACGCCGGTATCCGGATCCTCTCGGTGGACTACCGCCTGGCCCCGGAGGCGCCCGCGCCCACGGCCGCCGAGGACGCCATCGCGGCCTTCACCTGGGCGGTCGACCACGCCGAGGACCTCGGGGTCGATCCCGCTCTGGTCGCTGTCGGCGGCGACAGTGCCGGCGGCAACCTGGCGGCTGTGGTCGCCCAGCAGTGCGTCAGGCGCGACCTCTCGCGTCCGGCGCTCCAGGTCCTCCTGTATCCGGGGCTCGACCTCGTCCATCGTCGCCCCAGCCGGGACCTGTTCCCGGAAGGCTTCATCATCACCGAGCACGACATCATCTGGTACCGGGACCACTACACCCCTGACCCCGGAGTCAGGCCGGACCCACTGGTCTCGCCCATCCTGGCCCCCGATCTCACCGGTCTGGCCCCCACCTACATCGCCACCGGCGGCTTCGATCCCCTCCGCGATGACGGCAACGAGTACGCCGACGCCCTGAAGGCCGCCGGTGTCGCGGTCACCCACATCTGCCACACGTCGCTGACCCATGGCTTCATGAATCTGCTCGCCGTCCCCGGTGCAGTCCAGGAGGCACGCGCTCACCTCACCGATCACCTCAGAGCCACGCTCCGCTGACCGGTGTTGGGGGCCAGGAGCCGCCCGGCTGGGGGGTAAGAGGCACGGACGGCTCCTGGTTGATGTTGTGACGTTTCCGGCCGCGGTTTATGACGCGATGTGAGCTAGCGACTTCGCTGTGACGTCATTCACAGGGTGGTGGACGGTGCGTACTGGACATCCAGCGCGGCCGTGGTGAAGCCGAGGGACGTGTAGAGACGACGGGCCGCAGTGTTGGTGCCGTCGACGTAGAGAACGATCGCGTCGAGGCCGCGGTCCTCCTGGAGATAGTGGAGACCCTGGAGCGTCAGCGCCTTGCCCAAGCCGCTGCCTTGGTAGTCGGGGGACACGCCGACCACGTAGACCTCTCCGACCCCGTCCTCGACCTTCGTCCAGTGGAAACCGGCCAGATCGCCGCTCTTGGCATCCACCGCCAGGAAGAATCCGGCCGCATCGAACCACGGCTGCTGCAGCCGCTCGGCCAGATCCTCCGCCGTCCAGCTGCCCTGCTCCGGGTGGTCCGCGAACGCCCGCGCGTTCACCTGCAGCCAGGCCGCGTTGTCCTGTCCCTCCACAAACGTCCGTACGTCGATGTCCTCGGCCCACACCGGGTCGGGCAGTGCCGCCCGGGTACGCCGGAGGAAGTAGAGCTCCCGGGTGACCTCCAGACCCAGCCGTGCCGCGAGCTCGTCGGAGCCAGGCAGCCGCCCGTGGGCCCAGACCCGGATCCGGTTGCCACCGTGGTCGAGCAGCATCCGGAGCAGCGCCGTACCGGTGCCCCGGCGTCGAGCCGTTGGGGTGACGACCAGCTCGGCGGATCCGTCGGCGGCCAGGGCGCCGTACCCGATGAGGTTCCGGGCGCTCTGCAGGCCGGAGACCTCGATGATGCCGGGTTCGCCTTCGTACGCGAGGACATGGACGTCTCCGGAGTGTTCACCGTCGAGATGGAGCAGCGTGCGCTCCGACAACGGGTTCACTCCGTCGCTCTGTGCCGCCGCGTGGGCGAGCTCTGTGACGGCGGCGGCAGTAGCCGAGGGCAACGGTGAGGGTACGGCTTCGAGAGTCACCCGAATACCGTAAAAGGTCCGGACGAGTTCATGCTCGAGTCCTTTCAGAGGCCCGGCGAGTCGGGTAATTTCGCGGCACCGCGCATCAAAGGTGATCGCAACGACGACGGAGAAGACATGGCCTTGACAGGACGAGACAAGACGTGGCCGAGGAAGCGATGGGCCCTCGGGCTGGTCGCCGCCGGGACGGCCGCGGTGCTCGGCTTGGCCACGGGGGGAACCGTGACCCAGGCGGCGCCGGCGAAACCGAAGCCGACGCACACCCAGATCCAGCTGCTCGCCATCAACGACTTCCACGGCAACCTGGAGCCGGCGACGGGCTCGAGCGGCAACATCAACGGCACGCCGGCCGGCGGGGCGGCGTACCTCGCCACGCACCTGAAGCAGATGCGGGCGGCCGCGGAGGCCAAGGGCCAGGATTCGGTCACGGTCGCCGCGGGTGACCTGATCGGCGCCTCGCCGCTGCTGTCGGCCGCGTTCCACGACGAGCCCACGATCGAGGCTCTGAACGGGATGGGCCTGGAGGCCGCCTCGGTCGGCAACCACGAGTTCGACGAGGGCTGGCACGAGCTGCTCCGGATGCAGACCGGCGGCTGCCTGCCGGACGGCGACGGGCAGAACAACCAGAACTCCTGCCCGGACGCCAAGCACCCGTTCACGGGCGCGAAGTTCAAGTACCTGTCGGCGAACGTGTTCTTCGAGAACACGCAGAAGACGCTGTTCGCGCCGTACACGATCAAGAGCTTCAAGGACGGCCGCAAGGTCGGGTTCATCGGCATGACGCTGGAGAACACGCCGAACATCGTCACCAAGTCCGGCGTCGAGGGGCTGACCTTCAAGGACGAGGTCGAGACGGCCAACGCGCTGGTTCCGGTGCTGAAGAAGAAGGGCGTCGAGTCGATCGTCGTGCTGCTGCACGAGGGCGGCTTCCCGGCCGACCCGCGGGCCTACAACAGCTGCCCGGGCATCTCCGGCCCGATCGTCGACATCAACGCCGGGCTCGACCCGGAGATCGACGCGATCATCTCCGGCCACACCCACCAGGCGTACAACTGCTCGCTGCCGGTCCCGGGCGCCCAGCCCCGGCTCGTCACCAGCGCCTCGTCGTTCGGCCGCCTCGTCACCGAGGTCCGGCTGAGCATCGACAACGCCACCGGTGACGTCGACCGGCTGAACACGCTGGCGAACAACCAGATCGTCACCCAGGACGTGCCGCAGGACCGCAAGACCAGCGAGCTGATCGCGAAGTACAAGACGCTGGTCGACCCGATCGCGAACAAGGTGATCGGTCACATCACCACCCCGTCGGTGGTGCGCACGAACGACGACTCGCTCGAGTCACCGCTCGGCAATCTGATCGCGGACGCGCAGCTGGCCGATCCGACGGTGGTGACCGACGGGAAGACGCCGGTGGTGGCGTTCATGAACCCGGGCGGCATCCGGGCCGACCTGGCGTCGACCGGTGGTCAGGTCACCTTCGGACAGGCGTTCACGGTGCAGCCGTTCAACAACTTCCTGGTGTCGATGGACATGACGGGCACCCAGATCAAGGCCCTGCTGGAGCAGCAGTTCTCCGGGGTCAACGGTCCGGAGCCGGCCAAGTTCAAGGTGCTCCAGGTCGCCGGCATCACCTACACCTGGAACCCGGCCGCGGCGGCGGGTTCGAAGGTGGTGGCCGGATCGATCAGGATCGCCGGTCAGCCGCTGGTGGACGCGACGTCGTACCGGATCGTCACGAACAACTTCCTCTCCGACGGCGGTGACGGCTTCCCGGCCTTCACCACCGCGACGAGCAAGTTCTTCGGCGGCCTCGACATCGACGCCTTCGCGAACTACCTGACCGCGCACGACCCGTACACGCCGGTGGCGACGGACCGGATCTCGATCGGTTCCTGACCTCAGACGAAGAACTTCACCAGTACGAAGGCCAGGGAGGCGGCGGTGGTCAACGCCGCCTTCCCTGAGCCGAAGCCGCGCTTGAACGCGGCGCCGAACACGGCGACCGTCAGCGGCACCAGCATGACCAGCAGCGTGATCCCGGCCGCATGCACTCCGACATGCGATCGCCCGGTCAGCACCAGGCCGAGGACGAATGCGAACGTCAGCCCGAGCCAGGTCGTGATCTGGATCGGCCCGTCGTCACTGCGATGCCCGCGATGCGACGCTCGGGTCGCACGGCGATGCGAAGTCGGAGCAACGTGCGCCATCGGTCACCTTCCGAAAAGAACCGAGTACGCAAGGTAGCAGCATCTTCCCCAGAAGGTAAAAGCCTCAGCCGCCCGCGAACGGGGGCAGAGCATCGACCTGGGCGCCGGCGTGCAGCGGTGTGGCGGGGTCGGCGCGCTGGCCGTCCAGCAGGAACGTGCAGATGCCGAGCACCCGGGCCAGCTCGGGCCGGTCGGTGGAGACGGTGCCGATCAGGTCGCGGATCGAGGTTGCGTCGGCCGTCGCGGAGGACTCGCCGGCGGCGCTGCGCGCGGCGGCGAAGTACCTGATGGTCACTTCCGGCATCTGGGAGTACGCCTCACTGGTCGAGAGCTCTTCCGCTATTATGTCAGCTTGCTGTTGCTACCCAGTGTGTCTCAGGTCCGCGGCAACGACGCCGCCGGGGCCTGACGACCGGGCACAAGGAGACAGCGTGAGTACGTTGCTTCTGCTGACGAACGCCCTGCAGGCCTCCACGGAGGTGCTGCCGTCGCTCGCGCTGCTTCCGCACCAGATCCGGATCCTCCCCGCCGAGGTCGCCGCGCTGGTCGATGCTCCCGACGCGGATGCCGTCCTGCTCGACGCCCGCCGGGACCTGGTCGCCGTCCGGGGCGTCTCCCGCCTGATCCGGACCACCGGGATCGAGGTGCCGCTGATCCTCGTCGTCACCGAGGGCGGTCTGACCGCGGTGAACGCCGACTGGGGCGCGGACGACGTACTGCTCGACACAGCAGGTCCCGCCGAGATCGAGGCGCGGCTGCGGCTGGTGATCGGCCGCCTCGCCGCGGCCCGCGACGAGGACCCCGACTCCAGCCTCATCCGCACCGGCGACGTCGTGATCGACGAGGCCTCGTACACGGCGAAGCTGAACGGGCGGGCGCTCGACCTCACCTACAAGGAGTTCGAGCTGTTCAAGTTCCTCGCGCAGCACCCGGGCCGGGTGTTCACCCGCGAGCAACTGCTGCAGGAGGTCTGGGGCTACGACTACTTCGGTGGCACCCGGACGGTCGATGTGCACGTACGACGGTTGCGCGCGAAGCTCGGCCCGGAGCACGAGTCCCTGATCGGCACCGTGCGCAACGTCGGCTACCGCTTCGTCGTCCCACCGGTCTCCACGCGCGAGACCGCTGACACCCCGGCCTGAACCAGGCGGCCGTCTCAGTCCTCCGGGCGGCCCCGGAGGCGCTTGGTCTGGCTTCGGCGTTTCTTGTCGTCGAGCCGGCGCCGGACGGACGACTTGCTCGGCTTGGTGGGCCGCCGCTTCCTCGGCGGTGGCGCTATCGCCTCCCGGATCAGCGCCACGAGCCGCTCGCGAGCCGCCTCCCGGTTCCGCCACTGCGACTTGTACTCCGACGCCGCGATCGTCACCACACCGTCGACCAGCCGCGACCCCAGCCGTTCCAGCGCCCGCGCCTTCAGTACGTCGCTCAGCGCCGTGGTCGCCGCCACATCGAAACTCAGCTCGACCCGGCTGTCCGTCGTGTTCACCGACTGCCCGCCCGGCCCACTGGACCGCGAGAACCTCCACCCCAACTCGCTGCCCGGAATGACCACCCCCGCCCGCACCACCAGTCCGTTCTCCACCCGCCCATTGTCCAGTCCGAGGAGTGAAACGGCTGGTTGAAGCGTAAACACTGCGACGTACTGTGGATTGCTATGAGCCTGGGGACATGGGTACTGGTCGCGGCGGTTGCCGCTGGTGTCCTGTTCAGCCTGGCCAAGGTGTGGTGGGACGGGCGGTTCCGGAAGGTCGTGACGCGGGAAGTGGACAGCGTGGAGCGGGTTTCCGCGGCGGAGGTCGGTGCCGAGCTGGGGGAGCGGGCGACGCTGCTGCAGTTCTCGTCGGCGTTCTGCGCACCGTGCCGGGCGACCCGGCGGACGCTGGCCGAGGTCGAGGGCATGGTCGAAGGCGTGCGGCATGTCGAGCTCGACGCGGAGTCGCACCTGGATCTGGTTCGGCGGCTCGACATCCTGCGGACCCCGACGACACTGGTGCTCGACCGCACCGGAGCGGTCGTCAAACGCGCCAGTGGTGCGCCGCGCAAGCCCGACGTGATCGCCGCGCTGGCGACCGCGCTCGACCGCCAGCCGCAGTAGACGGCGTCCAGTAGCTGCCAACCCGATGGCGGAGGCACCGCCTCTTAGGGAATGCTGTGCCACGTGAGCTACCCAGCCGGTTGGTACGACGACCCACAGGACCCGACCCAGCAGCGCTACTGGGACGGCAACGCCTGGACTGATCAGCGCCGTGGCCAGCAGGGTCCCGGTCCGTACCAAGGCCAGCAGTACGGGCAGCCCGCCCAGCACGGCCAGGTGTACGGCGGAGGGCAGTCCGGCTCGCCGACCCAACCCCAGTACGGCCAACCCGCGCAGTACGGCCAGCCGGCTCAGTATGGCCAGCCCCAGCAGTACGGACAGCCCCAGCAGTACGGGCAACCGCAGCAACAGGGGCAGGGCTACCCCGCGTACCCGCAACAGCAGCAGGGTTACGGCTACCCCGGACTGCGGGTGCCGTCGACTCCGGACGGTCAGCCGCTGTCCGGCTGGTGGCGCCGCGTCTGGGCCCGTGTCCTCGACTCGATCATCGTCGGGCTCATCGGCCTGCCGCTGACCGGCTACTTCTACTACCAGTACTTCCAGGTGATCTGGGACTACCTCGAAGACACCATGGACGCCGCGGCCGCCGGGAACACCCAGACGAGCAGCACGCTGCCGGCCGAGGCGTACAAGTGGATGATCCCGGCTGTGCTGATCGGCGTGGTCGTCGCCTTCGTCTACGAGTACTTCTTCCTGACCAAGAAGGGCGCGACGCCAGGCAAGATGGCGCTGGGTATCGCGGTCCGGCTGCGCGACGTCGCGGGCCTGCCGCCGGGGCAGGCGGTGGCGAAGCGCTACGGCTTCATCATCGGCCTCAGCGTGCTCGGCGGCATCCCGCTGGTCGGCACTCTGTTCGGCTTCATCGCGCTGATCAACTACCTCTGGCCGCTCTGGGACGACAAGAAGCAGGCCCTGCACGACAAGGTGGCCGCCACGAACGTGGTCCGGACCTAGCCCTGTCCGAAATCTGATCAGTTGTCTCACTCAATGGGACCAGGGACGGACAGTCACCCGGGTTTCCGTAGTCTCGATCCGTGGCATACACGACATGGCTGACCAAGCGCCGGGCAGTGGACAACTGCCGGGTGCGCTCGTCGCTGTGTCGTCGCCGCTGACCAGGCGGCGTCCCGAGCGCTGCGGAACCGGTCGCTGAGCACGGTTCCGCGTACGTCGTCTCCCCGCAGACCCGGGCGGGTCCGGCTCGAACCACTCCTTCTCCGGGAGTTGTCATGTCCGATCGGACGGCGCAACAGCACACGGCGAAACACCCCCAGGTCGACCCGCGGGGACTCCGGTTCGCAGCCGGCGTCACCACGGTGCTCCTGGCGCTGACGCTCGTACTGAACAGCCCCTGGCCGCTCGCGGTGCAGACCGTGGTGTTCGCGATCTCGGTCGCGTTCGGCGTCCAGGCATCGCCGTACGGGCAACTGTTCAAGCGGCTGATCCGGCCACGGCTCGGTCCGCCCGAGGAGTTGGAGGATGCCGCCCCGCCGCGGTTCGCCCAGCTGGTCGGCCTCATCTTCGCAGTCGTCGGTCTGGTCGGGTATCTGACCGGTGCGACGGTGCTGGGCGTGGTCGCCACCGGATTCGCCCTGGTCGCCGCGTTCGTGAACGCGGCCGTCGGGCTCTGCCTCGGTTGCGAGGCCTATCTGCTGATCCACCGCATTCGTACGCCAACCCATGACACCAACGCCGCTACCAACTGAGAAGAGGCAGCACACATGAGCAGGGAATCCGCGCTCGTCTCGGCCGACTGGGTCGAAGAGCACAAGAACGACGCCGGGGTCGTCCTGATCGAGGTCGACGAAGACGTCTCGGCGTACGACGCCGGCCACATCGCCGGCGCGATCAAGCTGGACTGGAAGGACGACCTGCAGGACCCGGTCCGCCGGGACTTCGTCAGCCAGGAGCAGTTCGAGGCGCTGCTGTCCGACCGCGGTGTGAAGAACGACGACACCGTCGTCCTCTACGGCGGCAACAACAACTGGTTCGCGGCGTACGCGTACTGGTACTTCAAGCTGTACGGGCACGCCGACGCCCGGCTGCTCGACGGCGGCCGCAAGCGCTGGGAGCTGGACAGCCGCGAGCTGACCGACGAGGTCGTCAAGCGCGAGGCCACCGAGTACAAGGCGAAGGCGCAGGACCTGAACATCCGCGCCTTCCGCGACGAGGTGAAGGACGCCATCGGTGTCAAGAACCTGGTCGACGTCCGCAGCCCCGACGAGTACGCCGGCCGGCTGCTGGCTCCGGCTCACCTGCCGCAGGAGCAGGCGCAGCGCGCCGGGCACATCCCGACCGCCGCGAGCATCCCGTGGAGCAAGGCGGCCAACGAAGACGGCACCTTCCGCTCCGACGACGAGCTGCAGAAGCTGTACGCCGACGCGGGCGTCGACTTCGGCAAGGACACCATCGCGTACTGCCGGATCGGCGAGCGCTCGGCACACACCTGGTTCGTGCTGCACGAGATCCTCGGCCAGGCGAACGTGAAGAACTACGACGGTTCCTGGACCGAGTGGGGTTCGCTGGTCGGCGTACCCGTTGCCCTCGGCGACGAGCCCGGAAAGGCCTGACACATGTGCGGAGCGAAGAAGGGCGGCCTCGACCTCAAGGGTGTCGACGTCGACAAGGAAGCCGTCATCCAGGGCCAGGTCCTGCGCGGCGAGGAGCCGGTCGGTGGCGCGTACGTGCGGCTGCTGGACTCCTCCGGTGAGTTCACCGCCGAGGTGCCGACGTCGGCGACCGGGCACTTCCGGTTCTTCGCGGCGCCGGGCAGCTGGACGCTGCGCACGCTGGCGCCGAAGGCCGACCCGGTCGACCGTCAGGTCGTCGCCCAGTACGGCGCGGTCGCGGAAGTGTCCGTCACCGTCTGAGTCGTCGATCGTTACTGATGGTGCCACCTCCACCCGATGGTGGCCCACCCTGAAGTAGGCACCGAAGGGCCCGGACCTTGCGCGTCCGGGCCCTTCGGCATGTCCGGATCCGCCGCCGTACAGGGCCTTTGCGGTCATCGTGCCCGAGTTACGGGTACGGCGGGAAATCTCGGCTGCCGGGCGGCCAGGTAACGGTTTGGTCTCGGAGCGGGGTCAGCTCGTCACCTACCGCAATCGGCTGAGTTGTGTCTGTGTCCTGACCCGCACTTCGGGTCACGTCATCACTCAGGGAGGAGGGGTCAATGCGACCCCGCATCGGATACAAGAAGCTCGCCGCCGTCGGAGTTGCGGCGGTTGTCGGCGTGGCTTCTACGATCGCGCTGACTTCGGGTTCTGCGTCCGCCTCGCCGGTTTTCGGATACAGCGGCTACTCGTACGGGACCGACGTTGAATCCGGGCTGGCGAACAGCGGCCCGCAGGTGGTCAGCAAGTTCGGTTGCACCACGGACGCCACGAAGGCCGACAAGAACGACATCGCCACGGCGAACGTGAACAACCAGGCGATCGCCCGCAGCGTGCGGACCGACACGCACGCGTTCAACGACAAGAGCGGGACCGGCGTCACCAGCAACGCGACCGCCGTCGACATCAAGGTCGGCAACCTGCTCACGCTGACGGGTGTGAAGACCACCACCACGGCGAAGTACTCCAAGGGTCAGCTGTCCTACACCGGCAACACGACGTTCGCCGGCGTGAAGATCGGCGCCCTCTCGGTGCCGTCGCTGATCAAGCCGAAGTGGAACACCAAGGTCGCCGTTCCGGGCCTGGGCTACATCGTGCTGAACCGTGTCGGTGGCGTGAAGACCAGCTCCGGCATCTACTCGTACGCGCAGGCGGTCGTGCTGCACGCGACGGTGAAGAACCAGTACATCCCGGAGGGTGTCGACGTCGCGGTGCTGAAGACCCGCGCGGAGATCTCCAAGCCGGCCACCGCGCTGGTGATCGGTGACGCGTACGGCACCAAGGCCAACGCCGACAAGCTGGTCGTCTCCGGCCCGACGTCGCTCCAGACCACCTGCCAGGGGACTGAGGGCAAGACGGTGAAGGTGGCCGTCGGCGAGCTGAACATCCCGAAGGTCGCCTACGTGGGTGCGGTCTACACCACGAAGAACGGCGCCATCGGCGAGAACAAGTCCTACATCAACTTCACCTCGCACGTCGGTGGAGTGAAGGTCGGCAACCTGTCGATCGGCGCCATCGAGTCCTCGGCGTCGGCGTGGAAGACCAAGGACGGCAAGGGCGGCGTGAGCTCGTCCTCGAGCATCGCCTCGATCAAGGTCGGCAACAAGACCTACCCGGTCGCGACCGGCGAGAACAAGACGCTGGAGATCCCGGGCGTCGCCCGGCTGACCTTCAACCAGGTCCTGCGGCAGCAGCGGTACATCTCCGTGAACGCCCTGGTGATCGACGTCTACAGCCTGAACACCAAGGTCATCGTCGGCCACTCGGCCGCCGGCGTCGTCAGCTGACCCAGCTCGACGCACCTTTCTGAGTCGCACCTCACCGACCCAGAACAGCACACACCCGGCCCCGGGCCCCGGATCTCACGATCCGGGGTCCGGGGCTGGTGCTAGTGCCCTGCGTCGGAGATCCCTTGGCGATTGCGGCGCCCAGGCACGCACCTCGCGGCGTTGGAGAAGCATCCACGATGCTCCGCATCGAGGACGCTTCTCCGCCTTGCGATGCACGCACCTGGACACCGCAATCGCTCAAGCGATCTCCGACGCAGGGCACTATTCCTGCCGCAACCGCGCCGCGAGCTCCGCGTTGCGTTGCGCGAACGTCCGCCAGGCAACCGGTGTGGCCTCCACCCGGTCGCGGGCCGTCGTCTCCGCCACCGCCTGCTGCGTCCAGGTCTGCATCCGTCCACCGAGCATTCGGAACCGCACCAGCACACCGTCCGACCAGCCGTGGACGTCGACATCCTGCGGATCGAGTCGGGACACCTTCTGCTCCGCGACGATCCACTCGAACGCCGCGAGCTCGTCCTGCAGTTTGGCCGCGAACTCGAACCGGAGCCCGGCCGCGGCCCGATCCCGGCGACGGACGAGCTCGGCGCGCAACGCCGTCACCGCGGCCGGATCACGCTCGAGGACGGCGCACGCCGTCCGGGCCAGCGCCTCGCGGTCGTCCGGCCCGATGCCGAACAACTCGGCGAACTCACGGATCGATCCGTTGGAGTCCGCCGTGTACTGCAACGGCAGCACGCGCTGAAGCGCCGAGATCGCCTGCCGCACGCGCAATCCGCCCAGGTACGGACCGAAGTGCGGCGCCGCCGGGCTGACGGTGTGCGTGAACCGCAGCCCCGGCCGCTGGGGTCCGTTGTCGAAGCGGATGTAGCCGACGACCTCGGCCCCGCCCTCCATGCGGTTCCAGCGCGGCTTGGAGTGCTCCAGCAGGTTGCGCTCCAGCCAGGCCGCCTCGTGCTCCGAGTCGCACCACACGCTCTCGATCCGCGCGATCCGGCGGACCATCCGAGCCAGCCGCGGCCGGTCGCCGAGGTGGGTCCAGTACGACTGCACCCGGCGGCGGAGGTTCACCGCGCGGCCGATGTACAGAACCTTGCCGGCGTCGTCGCGGAAGCGGTACACGCCCGGCTCCTGCGGGAGCCGGCGGGCCACGGCGCGTGCGGCGGTCACGGGTGTCAGGCGTCCAGGATGAGGGTGACGGGGCCGTCGTTGACGAGGGCGACGTCCATGTGGGCGCCGAACCTGCCGCGTTCGACCTTGGCCCCGAGTGACTCCAGGGCCACGCAGAAGGCGTCGTACAGGGGTTCGGAGACCGGGCCGGGCGCGGCGGCGCTCCACGACGGGCGGCGGCCCTTGCGGGTGTCGGCGTACAGGGTGAACTGGCTGATCGCGAGGATCGGTGCCTGCTCGTCGGACGCGGACCGCTCGTCGTGGAGGATGCGCAGGGTCCAGATCTTGGCGGCGAGGGCCTTCGCCTTCTCCTCGGTGTCGTCATGGGTGACGCCGAGCAGGATCACCAGCCCCGGCCCCTCGATCGCTCCGACCACTTCGCCGTCGACGGTCACCGACGCCTGGCTCACCCGCTGTACTACAGCTCTCATGGAACCATCCTGCCCTGCGGGATATGGTCCGGTCATGGCGTCCACTCTGATCACCGTTGCCCCGACCGGTGCCGAGACCGCGAAGGCGGACTGCCCGGCCCTGCCGACCACGCTCGACGAGCTGGTGGAGACGGCGAAGCGGTGCGAAGCCGCCGGGGCGGCGATGATCCACCTGCACATCCGCGACGGTGAGCACCGGCCGACGCTCGAGCTCAGCCGCCTGACCGACGCGGTCGCCGCGATCCGGGCGAACACCGGGCTGATCGTGCAGCTCTCGACCGGCGGCGCGGTGACGGATCCGTACGACCACCGCCTGCGGGTGCTCGACGCCGGTCCCGACTCCTGCTCCCTGACGATGGGGACCGTCAACTTCGGTGACGACGTGTTCATGAACCCGTGGCCGTTCGTCGCCGAGCTCTACCAGCTGAGCCAGGAGCGCGAGGTGGTGCCGGAGTTCGAGCTGTTCGACCTCGGGCATGTGGCCGCGCTGCACCGCCTGCTGGACAAGTTCGGCCTGCCGTACGGCGGCCGCGTGCACTGCGACCTGGTCATGGGCGTCCCGGGCGGCATGCCGGGTACGACGGACGCCCTCGTGGCAGCCGTCAACGCGCTCCCCGCCGCCGTCACGTCCTGGTCGGCGACAGGGATCGGGCGTACGTCGCTCAACGTCGCGCTGGCCGCCTTGTCGAAGGGCGGTCACCTCCGGGTCGGCATGGAGGACACGCTGACGCTGGCGAAGGGCCGGCCGGTCACGCACAACGCCGAACTGGTCGAGCGTGCCGCTGCCCTCGCGACGATGGCTCAGCGCCCGCCGATGTCGCCGGACGAGGCCCGCGACCTCTTGAACGTGAAGCGCGACCGCTGAACCACGAACCACACCGCGCCGGCCACGATGATCGTTGCCTCCAGCAATAGCCAGTCGCGGAGGTAGTCGCGCGGCAGCACGGTCGGGTTGACGCCCTTGCCCTGCCGCAGCAGTAGCGGAAGCGCGATCAGTGTGGTCAGACCGACGTACAGCAAGGTGGTTCGGACCGCGCTGATGGTGCGGTGATGGTCCGGACCGGCGGACCACCGGGTCACCAGCCAGCCGGTGCCGACCGTGAGCGGGACAAGGACGAAGTCGTCGGCCAGCACCGCGCCGGCAAGCCAGAGCGGCAGCCGGACAAGCGCTTGGACCTGCACCGCGTCCAGCAGGAGCCACAGTCCCCAGAGGCCGACGCCGATACCGGCGGCTGCGAGGGATGCTCGGAGTTTCATGCGATGACCTCCAGGCGGTGGACCCACTTCGTCTGCAGTACGCCGGGCCGGTTCGGGGCGATGATGCGGGCCGGGTAGCCGTGGTCGAGGGCCAGCTCACCGCCGTTCAGCCGCAGCGCCAGCAGCGTGAGCGGATCGCCGGCGAACTCGGGTGGGAGCTCACTGGTCGCGTAGAAGCCGCCCTTCTCCATTGAAACCACCCGGATCCGGGAGCCCTTCGCCGCGCCGCACAGTTGCAGGAGATCGCGGATCCGGATGCCTTCCCACCGGGCGCCCTGGCTCCAGCCTTCGACGCAGGCGATCGGCAGATCGGACCGGCTCTGCGGCAGTTGCCGCAACTCGTCGAGTGTGTACGACAGCTCCTGCGGTCCCTTGATCGTGAAGCGCCAGTCCGGTCCGATCCCGCTGACACCCGCGTCGTGCGCCGTACGGTTGACCGGAAGGCCCTGCGGACCGACGTTCGGCTTGCGAGGCGCCAGCACCGCGACCGGGCCCAGGGCCGGAACGGATTGGCCAACCGACGTGATGCCGGCCAGCGCGGCCGCCCCGGCGACTGTCCGGAACAGGCCGCGGCGGGTCAGGCCGGTGATTGCTGGCGGCAACGAGTCGGTCAGCTCGTCCGTCGTACGGCGCCAGTGCGCGACGATCAGCGGGAACTTGACCGCGAGGTGGACGAGCAGCGCCCCGCTGATGATCCAGGCCAGCGCGTAATGCGTTTGTCTGAAGGGAAACGGCCACGGATACCACTGCAGCGTGTTGACGAATCCGATGAACAACTCGAGCGCCATCGTGGAGACCAGTACCAGGATCGACAGCCGCTCGAGGACGCCCGCGAGTGCCTGTCGGCTCGGCGGCCAAGGGAGTTTCGCGAACAGCTTGGGATAAACGGTCCACAACTTTGCCAGCAGCAACGGTACGGCGACCGTCCCACTGAGGACATGCAGCCCCTGGGTCACGCGGTACAGGGAGGCCGGCCGGCTCGGGATGTGAAGCCAACCAGGGGTGTCCTGCTGGAAGTGGCTGAACAGCCCGGTGAGGAAGCAGATCGTCACCGCGATCCCGAGCCAGCGTCCGATCACCGTCGCGACCCGCGGATGGTGCAGCGGGGAGGGGAACGACCTTTCCGTCGGGGGCGCCGGAAGCTTCATGCTTCCACTACAACGCAGATCACCTGCCCCGAACGCCGCTCACCGGTTACTGCTCGCGAACGGCGGGACCGTCAGTAGACGATCGCCTGGGTCCCGTCGGTGAGGATCTCCTCGGTGAACGCCGGGGCGCCGGCGATCCTGGTGCCGGGGAGCAGGTCGGCCTCGGTGAGGTCGCGGCGCTTCGCGCACTGGGTGCAGACCGTGAGCTGCCCGCCCTCCAGAACCGCGCCGACCAGGTCCGCCAGCGGCGCCGCGTGCGGGAGTTCGAACGTCTCGGCGCGCCCGGGGACGGCGAACCAGACGGCGTCGCCGGTCAGCCACAGGGAGACGGTGGCTCCGGCGGCCACGGCGGTCGCGGCGACGGTGAACGCCTGGTTCGCGCGTTCGGCCTCTTCGGCGCCTGCGGTCAGCTTGATCACCAGGGTGCGGGACATCACGCCACGGTAACCGAAGCTTCCGGGCCGGTATCCCCTAGACTGGCCGACGTGTTGCACGTCATCTTCACCACGCTGCTGGTCCTGGTCTGTGTGTTCATGGGCTGGTTCTCGGCATTCGTCGTCTACCGGCTGTACCGCGGCCGCAGCGCGAACTGAGTGACCTGATGGCGTTCGAGATCCCGCAGGACCTGCACCCCGACCTGATCCCACTCGCGTGGCTGCTCGGTCGCTGGGAGGGCCGCGGCCACGGCGACTACCCGACGATCGAGAAGTTCGAGTTCGGGCAGCAGATCGACTTCAGCCACAACGGCAAGCCGTACCTGCACTACGTCAGCCAGACCTACGTGGTCGGCGAGGACGGCACGAAGGAGCGCCCGCTGGCGGTCGAGACCGGCTTCTGGCGGCCGCAGCCGGACAACAAGGTCGAGGTCATCCTGGCCCACCCGACCGGCTTCGCCGAGATCTGGTACGGCGACATCGACGGCGCGAAGATCGAACTGCAGACCGACGTCATCGCCCGGACCGTGAGCGCCAAGGAAGTCACCGCCGGCCACCGCCTCTACGGCCTGGTCAAGGGCGAGCTGCTCTGGGCCTACGACATGGCCGCCGAGGGCCAGGCCCTCCAGCCCCACCTCTGGGCCACGCTGGTCCGGTCCAGCTAACTCTCGGCCACCCAGGAGTACTCGACCTTCGGTCGTCCGCTGCGGCCGTCGTAGCGCTGGGTGCGGAGCGCCTGTCCCTGGTCGGCGAGGTGCTCGAGGTAACGGCGTGCGGTGATCCGGGAGGTGCCGAGCGACGTGGCGACCTCCTCGGCCGTCCAGCCCTCCCGGTTGCCGAGCAGTTGTACGACGCGATCCAGCACCGAACCGGCCAGACCCTTCGGCACCGACGAGACGGTTGCTGGGTGCAACAACCGGTCGACCTCGTCCTGATCCGCGACCACCTGCCCCGCCTCCGCCGCTCGCCGCTGCCGTGCGTACGCCGTCAGCCGGTCCCGCAAAGTCTCGTAGGCAAAGGGTTTCAGCACGTATTGCACGACACCGATCCGCGCCGCGGCCTGTACCGCGGCCACTTCGCGCGCCGACGTCACCGCGACCACGTCGATCTGGTTGCCCAGGGCCCGCAGCCGGCGGACCACGTCGAGTCCGTGCCCGTCGGGCAGGTTCATGTCCAGCAGCACCAGGTCGATCTCGCCACGGGCCAGGACCTGCAGCGCACGGGCCGCCGTACCGGCGACGCCGATGCAGGTGAAGCCCTGCAGGCGCTCGACGTACGTGCGATGGGCCTCCGCGGCGACCGGGTCGTCCTCGACGACGAGGACCCGCAGGTCAGGCACTCGCGCTCACCGCCCGCGGCAGCCGGACCCGGACGGTCAGCGCCGGTACGTCGTCCAGCTCGGAGTCCGGGTCGACCATCAGCGTGCCCTGCCAGCGCTCGACCGTGCTGCGCACCAGCACGAGGCCGAGTCCGTGGCCCGGCTCCGCCTTCGTCGTCCAGCCCCGGTCGAACATGTGCGCCAGCTCGGTCGCACCCAGCTCCGCACCGGTGTTCGTGACGATCAGGTCGATCGCGTCGCGTGTCGTACCGGCCCGCAGCTCGACTCGGCGCGGAGCGGGACCGCCCCGCGCGGCCTCGATCGCGTTGTCCAGCAGGTTTCCGACGACCGTGACCACGTCCTGTGCGGGCAACCGCGTGTTCAGCGGCTCCTGGCCAAGCTCCAGCGTCAGCACCACACCGCGCTCCTGCGCCTGCGCGAGTTTGGCGAGAAGCAGCGACGCGAGCACGGGATCACCGACCGTCCCGACCACCCGATCCGTCATCGCCTGTGCGAACTGCAGCTCGGACACCGCGAACTCGCGGGCCCGTTCCGGCCTGCCGATCTCGATCAGGCTGACCACGGTGTGCAGGCGGTTGGACGCCTCGTGGTTCTGCGCCTGCAGGGATTCGGCCAGACTGCGCACCGCATCCAGCTCACCCAGCAGCCGCTGCAGCTCGGTGTGGTCTCGCAGCGTCACGATGCGGCCGGAGCGTGACGGTTGCTGGTTCACGACCACCACGCCCTGCACTCCGAGATGGAGTTCGTCGTACGCCGTTCGGCCCGCGCGCAGCAACTCCGCGAGGGTGGAGGGCAGATGCAGGTCCTCGATCGGCGTACCCGGGATGACCTCGCTCAGGCCGAGCAGCTCCAGGGCTTCGTCGTTGGCGAGCTGGACGCGGCCGTCGGCGTCCAGCAGGATCAGGCCTTCGCGGGCCGCGTGCAGCACGCCCTCGTAGAAGTCGAGCATCCGGGCCAGCGACTGGGTGCCCATCCCGCGGGTGGCCCGGCGGACCCGCCACGTGACCAGCGCGTTGCCGGCGATCGCGACGCCGAGCATGAGGCTGGCGACGCCGAGCATCGAGCGCAAGTCGAGCCGGATCAGCTCCCACCAGCCGGGTGGCGCGACGCCGGCAGCCGACGCATCCCGCTCGGCCTGGGCCCGGGAGCGGCTGACCATGGTGATCGACACCATCAGGATCAGGATCGCGACCGTGACCGTCTGCAGCCAGAGAACCTGGCGGCGCAGTTCCCACGGCCGGCGACGCATGCGGACAGTTTGCACCGAGAACGATATGAACGAAACGCGCCCTTCTCCTGTGCGTCACGTCACAGTTACCCAAGCAGCACCCGGCCCCTCCTCCATTGCCCGCCGGCCGATACAGGGAGTCCCACCATGTCGAGCCCGACCGAACCGCGACCGACCCCGGTCCGCAACGACCGCACCCATTTCCTCTACATCGCCGTCATCGTCGCCGTCCTGCTCGGCATCGGTGTCGGCTTCCTCTTCCCGGACTTCGCGGTCGAGCTGAAACCGCTCGGCACCGGGTTCGTGAACCTGATCAAGATGCTGATCAGCCCGATCATCTTCTGCACGCTGGTGCTCGGCATCGGCTCGGTCCGGCAGGCCGCCAGCGTCGGCAAGGTCGGCGGTCTCGCGCTCCTCTACTTCCTGGTGATGTCGACGGTCGCGCTCGGTATCGGCCTGGTGGTCGGCAACATCGTCCAGCCGGGTTCCGGTCTGAACCTGACCGACAAGCTCCGGGAGACCGGTCAGAAGCAGGCCGCCGGCGCGCACGAGAGCACGACCGACTTCATCCTCGGCATCATCCCGAAGTCGCTGCTGTCCTCGCTGACCGAGGGCGAGGTGCTGCAGACCGTGCTGGTCGCCCTGCTGGTCGGCTTCGCGCTGCAGGCGATGGCTGCCAAGGGTGAGCCGATCCTGACCGCCATCGGGCACATCCAGCGGCTGGTGTTCAAGATCCTGTCGATGATCATGTGGACCGCGCCGATCGGTGCGTTCGGCGCGATCGCGGCCGTCGTCGGCGCCACCGGCTGGGACGCGCTGGTCAGCCTGGGCAAGATCATGCTGGCCTTCTACATCACCTGCCTGCTCTTCGTGATCGTTGTCCTGGGCACCGTTCTTCGCGTGGTCACCGGGATGTCGATCTTCCAGCTGCTGCGCTATCTGGGCCGGGAGTTCCTGCTGATCGTGTCGAGCTCGTCGTCGGAGACCGCGCTGCCGCGGCTGATCGGCAAGATGGAGCATCTCGGCGTCGGCAAGCAGGTCGTCGGTATCACCGTCCCGACCGGCTACTCGTTCAACCTCGACGGCACCGCGATCTACCTGACCATGGCGTCGCTGTTCATCGCCGAGGCGATGGACACGCCGTTCTCGATCGGCCAGCAGATCTCCCTGCTGCTGTTCATGATCGTGGCGTCGAAGGGCGCCGCCGGTGTCACCGGTGCGGGCCTGGCCACGCTGGCCGGCGGCCTGCAGTCGCACCGGCCGGAGCTGGTCGACGGCGTCGGCTTGATCGTCGGCATCGACCGGTTCATGTCCGAGGCCCGGGCGCTGACGAACTTCGCCGGCAACGCGGTCGCGACCGTCCTGGTCGGCCACTGGGTCGGGGCGTTCGACAAGGAGCAGGCCAAGCAGGTCTTCGCCGGTGACGATCCGTTCGACGAGGCCGCGTTCGCGGCCGGAGACACCCACGCGGGCGACGTTCCCCTCGAGGACAGGCGCAGTACCGAGCCCAGCCGCAGTATCGACCACTGAGCCACCTGTCCCACCCCTCCGGCACTGCCCGTCAGCTCCCCCCGCTGACGGGCAGTGCTGCGTTCAGCACCCGGCCCGCCCCACCCCGCACTCGCCATCGCCCTTCCCCCCGGATGCATTTGACGGGATATCCCGTGGTGTTGGGGGTTCTCTGGTCGTATGCGGGGGGAGAACCCGTAAGAGCAGGGGATATCCGTTCAAATGCGGCCCCAAGGCGGGAGGGCGGTGGGGGAGGTGGCGGAGGGATTAGCTCCCTGTGAGCTTCTGGACGACTGGGGCCAGGTCGTCGAGGTACGTCGAGTTGACCGTGATGTACGTCGTTCCGAAGGTGTCGCGCCGGCGCTCCAGTTCGTCCGCCATCTGCTGAGGCGTACCGCGCAGCATCATCAGCGAGTCGCTCGCCTCCAGCTCCTCCGGACTGACACCGGAGGCCTGCTTCGTCCACGGCGGGAGCTCGCGCGTCCCGGCCGCGAAGAGGTTCATCGCCAGCTCGATCTCGTCCGCCCGCGGTCCGGCCAGTTCACGTAGGTCCTGGACGAGTCGCAGGATCTCCGCACGCGGCGTCATCGCGTCCTTGGCGATCGACACGATGTCGGCCCGGGCCGCGGCCAGCGCCAGCGCCCGTGGTCCACCGGCGGCGAGCATGATCGGCGTACGCCGCTCGCCGTCGAGGTCCGCCAGCAGGTCGAGGGTCTCCCGGACCTGGTCGCGGCGCTCCTTGCCCGATCCGAACGGCAGGCCGATCTCGGCCGCCTGCTGCTCGACACCCGGGCGACCGGTTCCGATGCCGAAGTCGAAGCGGCCGTCGGTGAGCACGGTCAGCGTGTGTGCGTCCCACGCGGCCTGCCGAGGCGTCCGCAGCGGGGCCGCGGCCACGAAGGTCCCGACCCGGAGGTCGGCCAGCGTCGCGGCCATCGCGAGCGAGGCGAACGGTGACGGCAGCTGCAGGCCGTCGGGCATCAGCACGCTGGTGTAGCCGAGCTCCGCGGCCCGTCGCACCGTCGTGGTCCACTGCTCCGCGGTCGTCGGGCTGCCCACGACGCCGAAGCGGAATCGCTTGTCACTCATCGCCTTGCTCCCTTCACTGGATTCGATGCCTCCAGCCTGCCGATGGGCAGGGTTGTCCACATCCCACGACGGGAGGCGTTCGCCGTACGCCGGCCGACGTACTCTGGTGACATGTCACGGATGCGCAGCCCCCTGCTCGACCGGCCCGGCGCGGTCGAGGCCGACGGACTCGACGCCGGGGTCGCGGCCCACTACGGCTCGGATCTGCGGGAGCAACGCGCCCTGGTCGCAGTGAAGGCGTTCGTCGACCTGTCGCACCGTGAGGTCGTCACGATCACCGGTCCCGACAGGTTGACCTGGCTGCACGCGCTGACCACGCAGTACTTCGAGGGGCTTACGCCCGGTACGTCGACGACCGCGCTGCTGCTGTCGCCGACCGGCCATGTCGAGCACGTGATGTACGGCGTCGACGACGGCGAGACGTTCTGGCTGCACACCGAGCCCGGCGCGGCCGCGGCCCTGGTCGAGTGGCTGCAGAAGATGGTGTTCATGTCCCGCGTGGAGATCGCGGATGTGACCGACGACTACGCGATCGTCTGGCGGCCCGGACCGGCTCCCGCGGACGGTCCGCTGACTCGCAGCGGCGCGGACTCGCTCGGCGGTCACGAGGTGTTCCTGCCGCGCGCCGAGCTGGCGGGTCTGGAGGGTCCGGCGGCCGGAGTCTGGGCGTACGAGGCGCTCCGGATCGAGGCCGGCAACCCGCGGTTGGGCCTGGACACGGACGAGCGCGCGATTCCGAACGAGCTGGGCTGGCTCGGCGTCGCCGTCCACCTGGACAAGGGCTGCTACCGCGGCCAGGAGACGGTCGCCCGGGTGAACAACCTCGGCCGGCCACCGCGCCGGCTGGTGCGGCTGCACCTGGACGGTTCGGTCGACCACCTGCCCGCACACGGGTACGCCGTACGCGTCGGGGACAAGCAGGTCGGGTTCATCGGGTCCGCGGCGCGGCATCACGAGCTGGGCCCGATCGCACTGGCACTGGTGAAGCGGAACGTGGACCCCGAGGTCGTGATCGAGGTGGTCGCCGAGGACCAGCCGACGGTGACCGCGACCCAGGAGGTCCTGGTCGACCCCGAGGTGGGGCTGCACGTGCGCTCGCGGTTGTGAGCCGGATCATTCGCAACACTGCTTTTTGCACCTGTACAGTTCAGCCGTGACCGAACCTGTGATCCTGGCCGACGTCGTCCGTAGCGGCTTCGTGGAGGGCCACCACCGCGGCTCAGTCGTGGTGACGAACCCCGACGGGTCCGTCGCGTGGGCGGCCGGTGTGGTGGACCAGCCGATGTTCCCGCGCTCGTCGAACAAGCCGATGCAGGCGCTCGGCATGCTCCGCAACGGCCTCACCCTCGACGGCAAACTGCTGGCCCTGGCCGGCGCCTCCCACTCGGGCGAGCAGATCCACCTCGACGGCGTTCGCGAGATCCTCGCGATGGCCGGCACGGACGAGACCGCGCTGCGGACCCCGGAGGCGTACCCGCTGGCCGACGCGGCCCGGGACGCCTGGGTACGCGCGGGCCACGGACCGGAGCGGATCACGATGAACTGCTCGGGCAAGCACGCGGCGATGCTGCTGACCTGCCAGGTCAACGGGTGGGCGTTCGACGACTACCGTGCCCCGGATCACCCACTGCAGAAGGTGATCCGGACCGCGATCGAGGACTCGGCGGGGGAGAAGGTCTCGTACGTCGCGGTCGACGGCTGCGGCGCGCCGATCTTCGCCCTCAGCCTCGCCGGCCTGGCTCGCTCCTTCGGCCATTTCGCGGCCGCTGCTCCGGGCACGCTCGAGGCGCGGGTGAAGGATGCCTTCCGCTCCTACCCGGAGTACGCCAGCGGGAGCACGCGGGACGAGGCCGAGTTGATGCACGGCGTCGACGGCCTGTTCTGCAAGGCCGGAGCGGAGGGCGTGTACGCCGTGGGTCTGGCCGACGGCCGCGGCATCGCCCTCAAGATCGAGGACGGCGCCGCCCGGCCCCGCAAGGTCGTGATGGCCGCCGTCCTCCAGCGCCTCGGCTTCACCGACGACGTCGTCGAGAGCCACCTCCGCTTCCCGCTGTACGGCGGTGGCGTCGACGTCGGCGCCGTACAGCCACACGATCCGGCGTTCAGCTGACCAGCGGGTGCGTCGGGGTCACCTCCGGCGTGTGGATCACGACGTCGAACCAGTCGGAGAGGCTGTTGCCGGTCATGGACGACGCGGCGCCGTACTCCGGGAAGCCGCGCGTCTTGGCGGTGCCGTGCAGCCAGGCGCGGACCGCGTCCGGTTGCTGGCGGCTGTGGAGATCGAGGACGAACTGACCCGTCCGTGCTGCCGTGAGTTGGTGCTCGAACCAGTCGGACGCCGGCGGCGGCAGCGTGACCGGGCCGAGCGTCGTGCCGTGGTCGACTGTGCAGCCGACGGAGCGATAGCGGTCGCCGTACCAGTCACGAAGGTACGAACCGGCGTTGCGGAAGACGACGTCCGGGTCCGGTGGGACGGTGACGCGTAGGCCGGGGGCGTTCGCCGTGTGCGCGTTCGCGGCCCAGTAGATGACCTTGTTCCGGGTGAAGCCGTGCCACCACCGCACGTTCTCCGCTGCCCGGGCGTCGCGATAGCTCCAGATCTCGGCCTCCGGCAGGCTGAACGCCGTATAGAACGAGAGGATCTGCCGGGCGTGGTGCTCGGTGAGCGCGTAGTCCCGGTCGTTCGGCCGATGCGGCAGCCCGCGGACCAGGGCGTGCACCGCCTGCGCCTTCGCGACGTACGGCGCCTTGTCCTTGACCTCCTTCCAGTACCACTGGACATACGCACCGATGTCCTCGAGATGCGGCCGGATGGGCTTCAGGCTGCGGCGCAGTTCGGCCAGCCGGTGCGGTGCGCGGCGGGCGACGTACTCGTCGATGGCGTCGTACGCGAGTTGCCGGGTGGCGAAGTACTCGGCGCCGGCGAACCGCACCTTGTCCCGGTGCGTGGCGTTGTACGCGCGCAGGTAGACGAACAGCTGGGCGATCTCGTGGGTCCGGCTCTCGGTGCTCAGTTGGCCGACGAGTGCGTTGAGATCACCGCGTCCCGTCAGCACGTACTCGTTCAGCTGGGTGCCCAGCGACCAGTCGTCCTCGAACGCGATCGCCCGGAAGCCCAGCCGCTCCACGAGGTAGCGGACCACCCGCAGCTTCAGGTGCGTGAGCTCGGCCGTCGCATGTACGGCCTCCCCGAGCCCGACGATCTGTGCGCCACCGATGGACCGGCGCAGATGGTCCAGATCGCCCAACGGCTCGGCGTTGCGGGCGATCCAGCTCGTGATCGGGTCGCCGGAGGCCTGCGCCGGCGCCAGTCCGGTCGCGGCCGCCACACCCATCGCCGAGCCGGCCAGGAAAGTTCTTCGTGTGATGGTCATGCCACACCACTCTGGCCATGCGAGGCGTTCCCGGCATCCGCCGCTGGAGGGCTTCACAGCTACGCCGTCCGTCGTACGCACGGAGTCCGCCGCAGGTCACTTGGCGCGGAGGCGGTCCACTCGCGGTGAGCTGATCGGGAGCGGGGCGGCCGGTGTCGGCAGGTCGTAACCGGCGTACAGGCGGCGGCGGATGTCTTCCACCGGGAACGTCTCGCGGTAGATCGCGAGCTTCACCGTGACGCCCTCCAAAGTTGCTCTAAGCAACATTTCCTCGACGGCCGGGTCGGCGGCACCGCGGGCGGCGAAGACGGAGCGAATGGCGTCCTCGACCTGGCTGACCCGGGCCGACTTGTCGGCCTCGACGCGCGCGAACACGTCGTGCGTGGTGGGCTGCATCATCAGGGTGATCGCGAGCCGCTGGATCGGGAGCGTGGTGGCGGCCGCCATCAGGGCGCCGTCGATGATGCCGGCCAGGCGCTCGTCCGGGCTGCCCTGGATCGTCAGGATCCCGGCGATGCCGTCCAGCCAGCGGTCCAGCAGCTCGGCGGCCAACTCTTCCTTGGCGGCGAAGTAGTACGAGACCAGGCCGCGGGACACCCCGGCCGCCTCGGTGATCTCGGAGATCGATGCGGCCTCGTAGCCCTTGGCGGCGAAGACCTCCAGGGCTGCGGCCAGGATGCGCTCCCGGGAGCGCTCTCGCAGCTCCTGGTTGACGGTGGCCGAGCGCGGCACGGGTTCCTTCCCTGCTGGTCGTTACCCCGGAGGCCGAGCTACCCCCCATTCAGGTGCTCGGCGCTCCCGGGCTCGGACCCCCCGTTGTTTCAGGCCCCTCCCCAGGCGCCTTCTATAGACTGGACGTCCAGTCAACAAATGTCAAAGGCCTTCCCGTTTCGTGGACACGTGCCGTCACCGGTAAGATGAAAGGGCTGCGCCCTGCGTCGAGTGGCCATCTCGTGCGACACAACACGCCGTAGCCGCCGCCTGACATCCAGTCCCCATTGCTTGGAGCGCTTCCCCATGCCTGTCCGTAACGACCTGCGCAACGTCGCGATCGTGGCCCACGTCGACCACGGCAAGACCACCCTGGTCGACGCGATGCTGTGGCAGTCCGGCGCCTTCGGCGCGCATCAGCACGTGGACGAGCGGGCGATGGACTCCGGTGACCTGGAGCGTGAGAAGGGCATCACGATCCTGGCCAAGAACACTGCCGTACGGCACAAGATGGCCAACGGCGAGCAGATGACGCTGAACATCATCGACACCCCCGGCCACGCCGACTTCGGTGGTGAGGTCGAGCGCGGCCTGTCGATGGTGGACGCGATCGTGCTGCTGGTGGACGCCTCCGAGGGGCCGCTGCCGCAGACCCGGTTCGTGCTGCGCAAGGCGCTGGCGCGGCAGATGCCGGTGATCCTGGTGGTGAACAAGGTGGACCGCCCGGACGCCCGGATCGCCGAGGTCGTCGACGAGACGTACGAACTGTTCCTCGACCTGCTCGACCACGACGCGGACCAGAGCGCCCTCGACTTCCCCGTCGTCTACGCCTCCGCGCGGGCCGGCCGGGCCTCGCTGACCCAGCCCACCGACGGCGGCATGCCGGATTCGGAGGACCTCGAGCCGCTGTTCGAGACGATCCTGGCCAACGTGCCGGCCCCGGAGTACACCGAGGGAGCGCCGCTGCAGGCGCATGTGACCAACCTGGACGCCTCGCCGTTCCTCGGCCGGCTCGCGCTGGTCCGGGTGCACGAAGGCACGCTGAAGAAGGGCGCCCAGGTTGCCTGGTGCCGCCATGACGGCTCGATCCAGCGGGTCAAGATCACCGAACTGCTGATCACCGAGGCGCTCGAGCGGGTGCCCGGCGACTCGGCCGGTCCGGGTGACATCGTCGCGATCGCGGGCATCCCGGAGATCATGATCGGCGACACCCTGACCGACCCGGAGAACCCCAAGCCGCTCCCGTTGATCACCGTGGACGAGCCGGCCATCTCGATGACGATCGGCACCAACACCTCGCCGCTGGCCGGCCGGGTGAAGGGCACCAAGGTGACCGCGCGGCTGGTCAAGGACCGGCTCGACCGCGAGCTGGTCGGCAACGTGTCGCTGAAGGTCCTGCCGACCGAGCGGCCGGACGCCTGGGAGGTGCAGGGCCGCGGTGAGCTGGCGCTGGCCATCCTGGTCGAGCAGATGCGCCGCGAAGGCTACGAGCTGACCGTCGGCAAGCCGCAGGTGGTCACCCGCGAGATCGACGGCAAGCGGCACGAGCCGGTCGAGCGCCTGACGATCGACTGCCCGGAGGAGTACCTCGGCACGGTCACCCAGCTTCTCGCGGTCCGCAAGGGCCGGATGGAGCAGATGACCAACCACGGCACCGGCTGGGTCCGGATGGAGTTCCTCGTCCCCGCCCGCGGGCTGATCGGGTTCCGCACCGAGTTCCTCACCGACACCCGCGGTACCGGCATCGCCCACCACGTGTTCGAGGGGTACGAGCCGTGGTTCGGCGAGCTGCGCACGCGCCCGAGCGGTTCGCTGGTGTCGGACCGGTCCGGCGCGGCGACGTCGTACGCGATGATCAACCTGCAGGAGCGCGGCACCATGTTCGTGGAGCCGACCACCGAGGTGTACGAGGGCATGATCGTCGGCGAGAACTCGCGCAGTGACGACATGGACGTGAACATCACCAAGGAAAAGAAGATGACCAACGTCCGGTCGTCGACCGCGGACGAGTTCGAGAAGCTCGTCCCGGCCCGCAAGCTGTCGCTCGAGCAGTCGCTGGAGTTCTGCCGCGAGGACGAGTGCGTCGAGGTGACCCCGGACGCGATCCGCATGCGCAAGGTCGCCCTCACCCAGGTGGAGCGCTCGAAACTCGGCCGCAAGAACAAGGCCTGATCCACCGGGGAATCACACCGGTGTGATACACCATTCCTCGGTCGGTCCGGGGGGACAAAGTTCCGGATCGTTACAACCAGACGTGACGCGCTGACGTCTGTCATGTGCAAACACTCATTGGGGGAAGGAAGCAGGAACATGGGAATTCTGCGTAAGCTCGGCGCCACCGTCACGGCAGCCGCGTTCGTGGGGGTGGGCGCACTGACCGCGACCACCACGGCCGAGGCCGCCGTAGTGGCACCGAAGGTTGCGCCCCAGGCCGTGGTCGCGCCACAGCAGGCGACCGCGGCGGCGTCGTCGACCACACTCGTGCGGGGCAAGCTGCGGATCGACAAGCGGTGTATGACGAAGGGCCGGGTGCTGTGCATCAACAAGCGCACCCGCAAGTTGGTGTACATGGTCAACGGCAAGGCGATCCAGATCACCGACGCCCGGTTCGGCGGCCGCAAGACGCCGACCCGGCAGGGCGTCTTCAAGGTCCAGCGCAAGTCGAAGAACCACGTGTCGTCGATCTACCACTCGCCGATGCCGTACGCGATGTTCTTCAGCGGCGGCCAGGCGGTGCACTACTCGGCGGACTTCAAGGCCCGCGGGTACAACGGCGCCTCGCACGGCTGCGTGAACATCCGCGACAAGAAGAAGATCGCCTGGATCTTCGCCCGGGTGAAGGTCGGCGACAAGGTCGTCGTCTACAACGCCTGACGAGACCGCAGCGCGGTCTGGAAGGCCTTGTAGAGCCGGGGCTCGACCAAACAGAACGTGGCTCGGCTGACGGAGGTCGCCGTACGGAGAACTGTCCGTACGGCGACCTCCGCCGCTGACTGGGCCGGCCAGCCGTAGATGCCCGCGGACACCGCGGGAAGGCTGAGAGTCCTGGCCCCGAGCTCGTCCGCGATCCGCAACGCGTTGCGGTAACAGGACTCGAGCAACGCCGGATCCCGTTGTCCCGCGGTGTAGTTCGGCCCGACCACGTGGATCACGTACGACGCCGGCAGCGCTCCCGCGGTCGTCCAAGCGGCCTCGCCGGTCGCGGCTCCGTTCGGGTACCGCTCGACCAGCTCCGCGAGGATCTCCGGTCCGCCGGCGCGGTGGATCGCGCCGTCCACGCCGCCTCCGCCGCGCAGTGCGTGATGGGCCGCGTTGACGATCGCATCGGCCGGAATCGTGGTGATGTCCGCCGTACTCAGGACGATCTCCATCGGCTCCTCCGGTCACGACTTGCTCACAAGAGCTGCACAATCCGCGGTTCTCAACCTACGCTTGACCGCCAACCAAAAGACCGGTGAGGACGTCCTATGTAGGTAGGACGGGGTCTACCAAAGGGGTTTCGATGCGCGCGCTGATCATTCGCAACGTGCTGGCCGGTGTCGTCTCCGGTGCCGTGATTGCGGCACTTGCTGGTCTAGGAATGAGCGCAAGTGCGGCGCCGACGGCCACGACGGACCTGAAGACGGTGCCGTTCGAGGTCAGCGGCGAGCTGCCGATCTACCCGAAGGCGCTGTACAAGAACGGCTCCTCCGGCACCTCGGTGCGCAAGGTCGAGGCCCGGCTGGTCCAGCTGAAGCTGCTGGAGAAGCGCTACCAGGACAACGACTTCGGCACCATGACCCGGTCCGCGGTGAAGAAGTTCCAGAAGTCCAAGGGCATCCCGCAGCTCGGGTACGTCGACCAGAACACGTGGAACAAGCTGTCCGCGGTCACCCACGAGCCCACCCAGGCCGAGCTCTTCCCGCCGGCGCCGGTGGTCAACGGCAAGAAGCTGGACGCACGCTGCGCGACCGGGGTGGCGCTCTGCATCGACAAGACCACCCGCAAGCTGCGGTACGTCGTCGACGGTGTGGTGAAGATGCAGCTGGACGTCCGGTTCGGCGCGGTGAAGACGGCGACCCGCGAGGGCAGCTTCACGGTCGGCTGGAAGAGCCGGAACCACGTCTCGAAGCTGTACGACTCGAAGATGCCGTACGCGATGTTCTTCAGCGGCGGCCAGGCGGTGCACTACTCGTCGGACTTCGCGGCCCGCGGCTACAACGGCGCCTCGCACGGCTGCGTGAACGTCCGGGACCTGGGCAAGATCAAGGTCCTGTTCGACGAGGTCAACGTCGGCGACAAGGTCATCGTCTACCGCTCGTAGGGCTCAGCGCGGGCCTTACAGCGGGCGAGGTCCGCGGCGGCGCCGGATGCCCCAGCCGCCCCGACCACGGCCGGAGGCGGCGCGGAGCGCAGGCCGGGCGTCGACCAGGTAGAGACCGGCGGCGACGATGCCGATCAGGCCGAAGAAGCTGAGCCAGCCCTGGAAGATCTGACTGAGCGTGAAGACGATCAGGATCAGCATCCAGCCGGGTTTGGTCAGCTTGTCCGCGGCGACGAACACCGCCCGTGGCCGGAACGCCGCGTCGAGCAGCGCGACCAGCTTGAGTCCGAGCAGCACCCACCAGATGATCTCGAGCGGACCTGCGAACCCGGGAAAGAGGTTCGGGAACGTGGCGAGTGGGAGCATGCACACGAGCCTAACCGAAAGACCGGGCGGCCCACCTCTGCTCGGTCGCAGATCGGGGCCGCCCGGTGAGGAAAACTACCGTCAGTCGCCGACCTTGTCGGCAGCGTCCGTGGCCGCCTTGGAGGCGGTCTTCGCGGTCTTGCGGGCGCTGGTCGCGGTCGCCTTGACGTTGCGGGTCGCGGTCTGGGCGGTCTTCTTCGCGGTGGTGCGGGTCGCCTTCGCCTTGCTCACCGTGGTCTTGGCCTGGGCGACCAGATCCTCGGTGGCCTTCTGGCTGCGGATCCGCTCGACCAGGTCCTTGCCGCGGCCGGCCAGGTCCTCGTAGGTCTCCTCGGCCTGGCCGAGCACGGTGGTGAAGCCGGCCTGCGCGACGGCGGGCAGCTCACGCAGCTTGGCCGGGGCGGTCTTCGCGTCGGCCACGAAGGCGTCGAAGCGCTTGGTGACCTCGGACTGCGCCTTGGTCAGCTCGGTCTGCAGGGTCTTCTGGTCCAGCTTGGCGAACCGGGCGGTGACGTCCTCGCTGACCGCGCGGAACTTCTCCACCGCGAGGTCGCCGGCGCCGGCGATCGCGTAGAACGGGGTGACAGGCGTACGGGTGGCCATCAGGCTTCTCCTCGGATGTTTGCAGCAGGATGCGATTACTTGGTGGTGCGTTTGCTTGCCGGGGACTTCTTGGCCGTCGGCTTGGCCGCGGCCGGCTCGTCGGAGGGCGTGTTCTCTCGG
Organism: Kribbella sp. NPDC049227; assembly: GCF_043197265.1. Taxonomy (NCBI): domain Bacteria; kingdom Bacillati; phylum Actinomycetota; class Actinomycetes; order Propionibacteriales; family Kribbellaceae; genus Kribbella; species Kribbella sp. NPDC049227. Next base: position 157,491 of record NZ_JBICST010000008.1, read on the forward strand.
ACGAAGGACGCGTAGACGTCCAGCAGGACACGCTTCTGCCGCTCGTTCAGGACGGGATCGAGCAGCACCGCGTCGACCACACCGGAAGCGCTCCGGCCGTCCGAACCGTCGTCCGGATCGAGGATGCCGGCCCGCACGTACAGCGTCTCCGCGGAGATCCGCAGCGCCTTCGCGAGCTGTTGCAGCACATCGGCCGACGGTTTCCGCAGGCCGCGCTCGATCTGGCTGAGGTACGGGTTCGACACACCGGCCAGGTCGGACAGCTGCCGCAACGACAGCTGCGCGTTCCGCCGCTGCTCGGCGAGGTACTCCCCGACGGAGCCCACCGAACCTGCGACGCGATCACTCAACCTGGCCATGCGTCCAGTGTGCTAGCAGAGTGCTTGCAATTGCAAGCAGCCCGGCCGTGAGGCCGCTCACGTCGGGGAGGTACGGCGGTCTACTGCACCCGGTGAACCTTGTGCTGCGCGGCCTGGGCGCGCGGGCGGACCGTGATCCGGTCGATGTTCACGTGCGACGGGCGGGTCGCGATCCAGGCGACGATGTCGGCGATGTCTTCGGAGGTGAGCGGTTCGGCGACTCCGGCGTACACGGCGTCGGCCTTGGCCTGGTCGCCGCTGAAGCGGGTCAGCGCGAAGCCCTCGCTGCGGACCATGCCCGGGGCGATCTCGCAGACCCGCACCGGCTGGTCGAACAGTTCCAGGCGCAGGGTGTCGACGACCGCCTTGGCCGCGTGCTTCGCGGCGACGTACCCGCCGCCGCCCTCGTAGGCGACCTGACCGGCGGTCGATCCCATCACGATGATCGTGCCCTTCCCGGCGACAAGGGCCGGGAGCAACGACTTGGTGACCGCCGCGACGCCGATCACGTTCACCTCGTACATCTGCCGCCAGGCCTCGAGGTCCGCGTCCGCGACCGGCTCGAACCCGAACGCGCCGCCGGCGTTGTTCACCAGCACCTTCAGTTGCTCACCGACGGCCTCGGTCAGCGCCGCCACGTCCTCGGCGGAGGTGACGTCGCACTGCACCGCGCGCCCGTCGATCTCCTTGGCGAGCGCCTCGATCCGGTCCAGCCGGCGGGCCGCACACACCACCTCGAACCCCTCACGGGCCAGGTACCGCGCCGACGCGGCCCCGATCCCGCTGCTCGCTCCGGTCACCACGGCAAGAGGACGACTGTTGCTGGAAGTCATACCCCGATTCTCCCAAACCGGGGCGGAGTTACCCTGACCAGGTGACCGTACCGTCCGCTGACCGTCCCCTTCGGCGGGTCGCGATGATCAGCCTGCACACGTCGCCGCTGGATCAGCCGGGTACCGGTGATGCCGGTGGGATGAACGTCTACGTGGTGGAGCTGTCCAAACGGCTTGCCGGGCTGGGGATCGAGGTCGACGTCTTCACCCGGGCGACCGCGTCGGCGCTGCCCGCCAGGGTCGAGCTGATGCCGGGCGTGATGGTCCGCAACGTCGCCGCCGGGCCGTACGAGGGCCTGAGCAAGAACGAGCTCCCCGCCCAGCTGTGCACGTTCGCGCGGGCCGTACTGCGGGCCGAGGCGATCCACGAGCCCGGCTGGTACGACGTGATCCACTCGCACTACTGGCTCTCCGGCCAGGTCGGGCTGCTGGCCCGTGACCGCTGGGCTGTGCCGCTCGTCCACACCATGCACACCATGGCGAAGGTGAAGAACGCCAGCCTGGCGGAGGACGACGTACCCGAGCCACCGGCGCGGCTGCTCGGCGAGGAGCAGGTGGTCGAGGCCGCGGACCGGCTGCTGGCCAACACCGACGACGAGGCCAACGAGCTCATCACCCTGTACGGCGCTCAGCCCGCGAAGGTCGGTGTGGTCAACCCAGGCGTGGATCTGGACATGTTCAGCCCCGGTGACCAAGCCGCGGCCCGGCGCGCGGTCGGCGTACCCGAGGACGCCGTCGTACTGGCGTTCGTCGGGCGGATCCAGCCGCTGAAGGCGCCCGATCTGCTGATCCGGGCCGCCGCGCGGATGCTCGAGCAGGACCCGTCGCTGCGCAGCCGGCTGGTCGTGGCGATCATCGGTGGCCCGTCCGGCAACGGGATGGAGCACCCGGAGTCACACGCGGAGCTGGCCCGGGCGCTCGGCGTCGACGACGTGACCCGGTTCGTGAAGCCGATGGAGCGGCCCGGCCTGGCGCAGTGGTACCGGGCCGCGTCGGTCGTCTGCGTTCCGTCGTACTCGGAATCCTTCGGTCTGGTCGCGCTGGAGGCACAGGCCTGCGGTACGCCGGTGGTCGCGGCGGCTGTCGGCGGGCTGACGACCGCGGTCGTCGACCGGCGGACCGGGCTGCTGGTGCGAGGCCATGGGGTCGGTGAGTTCGCCGACGCGCTGGCCCGGATCGCGACGGATCCGCACACCCGCGAGACGATGAGCCGGGCGGCGGTCAAGCATGCGCAGGCCTTCGGATGGGAACTGACCGCCAAGAAGACGCTGGCCGCGTACCGGACGGCCGCGGACACGATGGCGGCCGAGCTGGCCGCGGAGGTGGCTGGGTGAGAGTTTCGGCGGCGGACGTGATCCGCCAGGTGCTGACCGAGAACGAGCTCGAGTTCACCGAGACGAGTCCGGGGGAGTTCAGCGCCGACCTGCCGGGCGAGCGGAAGCTGAAGACCACCGTCTCGCTCGTCGTCGGAGCGCAGGCGGTGCAGGTGCACGCGTTCGTGGCCCGGCACCCCGACGAGAACCACGAGGCCGTCTACCGCTGGCTGCTGGAGCGGAACCTGAAGATGTACGGCGTCGCGTTCGCGGTCGACCACCTGGGTGACATCCACCTGGACGGGAAGGTCCCGCTGCACGCGATCACCCCGACCGAGGTGGACCGGCTGCTCGGCGCGGTGCTCGAGTACGCCGACTCGTCGTTCAACACGATCCTCGAACTCGGCTTCGCATCGTCGATCCGCAAGGAGTACGAGTGGCGCGTGTCCCGCGGCGAATCCACCCGCAACCTGGACGCTTTCAAAGGCTGGCTGGAGCCCAAGTAGTCTGAGGGTCATGACCTATCGCCTCATCCTGCTCCGCCACGGCCACAGCGACTGGAACGCCAAGAACCTCTTCACCGGCTGGGTCGACGTCGACCTGAACGCCCAGGGCGTCGAGGAGGCGCAGCGCGGTGGCGAGCTGCTGCGTGACCGCGACCTGCTGCCCGACGTACTGCACACCTCGGTGCTGCGCCGGGCGATCCGTACCGCCACCATCGCCCTCGAGGTCGCCGACCGTCAGTGGATCGACGTCCGCCGGTCCTGGCGGCTGAACGAGCGGCACTACGGCGGCCTGCAGGGCAAGGACAAGAAGCAGACCCTGGAGGAGCTCGGCGAGGAGCAGTTCATGCTGTTCCGCCGTTCGTACGACACCCCGCCGCCGCCGATCGAGCGCGGCTCGGAGTACGACCAGGCCGGCGACCCGCGGTACGCCGGGCTCCCGTCCGACATCATGCCCACGACCGAGTGCCTGAAGGACGTCGTCGAGCGGATGCTGCCCTACTGGTACGACGCGATCGTGCCGGACCTGCGCGCCGGCAAGACCGTCCTGGTCGCCGCGCACGGCAACTCGCTCCGCGCCCTGGTCAAGCACCTGGACAACCTGGACGAGAAGACCGTCGTCGGCCTGAACATCCCGACCGGCATCCCGCTGTACTACGAACTGGACGAGGACTTCCACCCGATCACTCCGGGCGGCGAGTACCTCGACCCGGTGGCCGCCAAGGAAGCCATCGAAGCCGTCAAGAACCAGGGCCGCTGACCTCGGCCCGAAGCTGCTCGAGCAGGGCCTGCAGCTCGGGACTCTGAGCCACCAGCTGAGGATTGTCCTCCAGGAGAGCGAGCTTGCTCTTCTGGAGGTTTCTCAGCTGCTGCTCCACCGCGTCGAGGTGCGCGAGCATCCCGGCGTCGTCCAGGGCTGACACATCGGTGTTGACCAGCCGCTCGGTCACAGATTCGTCCATGCCGGTGAGCGTATCGGCACCGCGTGTCCGGGGTCAGGCTGGAGGAGACGGGATGCCGGCCTCGGCGCTGTCGGCATCGATCAGGTCCGTGAGGAGCTCGGCGACCGCGTCTGCCAGCTCTCGCAGCTCGGTCTCGGCGGGCGTCTGTCCGCTCTCGAAGGCTCGCTCGATCGTCCGGGCGAGCAGGTCGGCCTGCTGCTGCAGGCTGTGTCCCGCCAGGCCCTCGGCGCGGAGGAACCCCTCGAACGTCGCTTGATAGGCATAGCCGAGCTCGTCCAGCGCCAGGTCGTCGCGGACCAGGCCGTGCTCGGCGAGCAACTCGAAGTACCGGTGCGACAGCTTGCCGTGCCGCTCGTCCAGCGCCGCGTCCGACGAGCCTGCCAGCTTCCCGAGCAGGTCGGCGTCGGCCAGCAGGAATCCCCGCAGCAACGGCCGGTCGGTGATGGCCAGGAAGTACGCGCGGGCGAACCGATGCAGGCGGCTGACCTGCGGATCCTTCCTGAGCTCGTTGCGTAGCTCGCCGAGTGCGGCCAGCACCTCGCGCTGGAAGGCGGCCCCGAACAACTGTTCGCGGGTCTTCCAATGCAGGTAGACCGTCCCCTTGCCGATCCCTGCCCCCGCCGCGACGTCGTCGATGGTGACCCGCCGGGCACCGTGGCGCAGCAGCAGGTCGGCCGTCACGTCCAGGATCCGGGTACCCCGCTCGGCCCGCCGGTCCGCACTCCGCAGCCGCTCCGTCGTCATGGTGAGCACGCTATGACGAAATGTCAGATCTGGTCAATCTTCCATAAATGATTGACCAGATTTCAAATCTGGTCATATCGTCAGATCAATCACCTCATGACCACAGGAGCGAACGATGATGACGAGCCCCAGCGTGCTGATCTCCGGAGCGGGCGTCGGTGGTACGACGCTGGCGTACTGGCTGGCCCGGCACGGCTTCCGGGTGACCGTGGTCGAGCGGTCCGCCGGTCTGCGGTCCAGTGGCAACCCGGTGGACGTGCGTGGCCCGGCCGTCGACGTGGTCGAGCGAATGGGCGTGCTCGGCGCCCTGCAGGAGGCTGCGACCCATGTGACCGCGCTGAGCTTCGTCAACGGAGCGGGTCGCCAGGTCGGACGGGTCAACCTCCAGGCGATGCAGCGTGCCTCCGGCAGCCGGGAAGTCGAGGTGACCCGCACCGACCTGGCGGCGATCCTGTACGACGCCGGCCGGGACTCGGCCGAGTTCCTGTTTCACGACACGATCACCGCAGTGCGGCAGGACGGCGACGGCGTCGAGGTGACGTTCCGGAACGCCGCGCCCCGCCGGTTCGACCTTGTCATCGGGGCGGACGGGCTGCACTCGACGACGCGCAAGCTGGCGTTCGGGCCGGAGTCGGAGTTCGTCCGCCACATGGGCCTGTTTGTCGCCACCCTGCGGCTGGGCGAGCCGGCCGAGCGCGATCGTGAGGTCGTTCTGTACAACGCGCCCGGCCGCTTGGCGTCGATTCACCCGGTCCGGGGTGAAGGGCTGGCAGCCTTCATCTTCCGGGCGCCGATGCCCGGCGACTTCGACTCTCGCGACCTGGAGCAGCACAAGCGGCTGGTGACCACGGCGTACGCCGACGCCGAATGGCAGGTGCCGCAGTTGCTCGAGCGTCTGCGGGCCGCCGACGACATCTGGCTGGACTCGGTCAGCCGGGTCCGGATCGATCGCTGGTCCGACGGCCGGATCGGGCTGCTCGGCGACGCGGCCTCGTCGGTGTCGTTGTTCGGCGAGGGATCGACGCTGGCGATCGCGGGCGCCGACACGCTGGCCCGGGAGCTGGCCGCGTCACCCGCTGACCCGCAGGCAGCCTTCGCACGGTACGAGCGCGAACACCGCAGACTGGTCGCGCCGCGCCAGGGGAACGTGTCGGTCGCGGCGGCTCTGATGGTGCCGGCGACCAGGCGCGGCGTCGCCGTACGCAACCTGGCCACGCGGCTCTGGCCCGCGGCGGCCGCCGGAGGCTGGCTGCGCAGGCACCTCACTCCGAGTCGCCCGTCCGTCCCCGCTGCCACCTGAACGCAAGAAGATGCCTCCGGCAATTGTTGCCGGAGGCATCCGATGGGTCAGTTGGTGCCGTTGGGGTTCGGGGTGGAGGCGCCGGCGCCGGAGCCCGCCGCCGTACCGCCGATGGCGACCGGGAGTTCGCCGGTGACCAGGTAGACGACCCGGCGGGCCATCGAGACCGCGTGGTCGGAGATGCGCTCGTAGTACCGGCCGAGCAGGGCGATGTCGACCGCGACCTCGACGCCGTGCGGCCAGGCGTCGTCCATCATCAGCCGGAACTGGTTGCTGCGCAGCTGGTCCATCTGGTCGTCGGTCGACTCCAGCCTGCTCGCCGCCTCGACGTCGCGGCTCTTGATCACGTCACCGGCGGCGTCGACCATCTTGCCGGCCACCGTGCCCATCTCCTGGACCACGTCGTGCAGCTCGTCCGGGATGGCCGGCGACGGGTAGCGCAGCCGCGCGATCTTCGACACGTGCGCGGCCAGGTCGCCCATCCGCTCCAGGTCGGCGACCATCCGCAGCGCGGCAACCAGCATCCGCAGTTCGTTGGCGACCGGCGACTGCCGCGCCATCAGCTCGAAGACCTTCTCCTCGACGCCCTCGCCGGCCGCGTCCAGCTGGATGTCCGACGCGATGACCTCTTCGGCCATCCGGATGTCGGCTTCCAGCAGGGCCGAGGTCGAGCGGCGTACGGCGGTGGACACCGTGCGGGTCATCCGTTCCAGCTCGGCGAGGATGTCGTCGAGCTGCTCGTGGTAGGTGTCACGCATTGTGTTCGTTTCCGATCTCTGGTGTCCGGTTGCCGCGACGGGCGGAGCGGGCCGGTGCCGGCCCGGTACCCGCCCAACGGTGACCGTATGCCGTCGAGGTTGCCGGATGGCGACGAGTGGTGAACGCCTGATGAACAGTTAGGTCGCGTCCCGGTCATCCCGCGATCATTCGGTCTTTCCCTGCTGGTTGCCCGCGTAGCATCGTTGCCGTGGACCCCACGCTGGCTGCGGTGCTGGGCGGCGTCATCGGCGCGGCCCTGGCTCTGCTTTCACTTGGTGCGATGATGCTCAGCGAGCGGGCCCAGCGCAAGATCCCGGAGTCCCCGGACCCGATCGTCCCGACCGGCGTCGCCACGGTGCTGTCGGTACTGCGTTCGTCCGCCGTCGTGATGGGTCCGGAGGACCAGGTCCTGCAGGCGAGTGCGCCGGCCCACGTGCTCGGCATCGTCCGCGGCGAACGCCTGGTGGTCGACGACATCCTGACCATGGTCCGCGCGGTCCGCCGCGACGGCGAGATCCGGCAGCAGGACCTGGAGATCGTCCGCGGCCGGCTGGGCGCGACGCAGTACGTCAGCGCCCGGGTGGCCCCGCTGGGCAGCCAACTCGTGCTGGTCCTGGTCGAGGACCGGACCCGGGAGCGCCGCCTGGAAGCGATCCGGCGCGACTTCACCGTCAACGTCAGCCACGAGCTGAAGACGCCGATCGGGGCGCTGATCCTGCTGGCCGACGCGGTCTCGGAGGCCTCCGACGACCCGGAGGCGGTGCAGCGGTTCTCCAGCCGGATGCAGGTCGAGGCGGCCCGGCTGAGCCGGCTGGTCAAAGAGATCATCGAGCTGTCCCGGCTGCAGGGCGACGACCCGCTGGAGAACCCCGGCCCGGTCGACATCAACGCCGTGATCGAGGCCGCTGTCGACCGCTGCCGGGTCGACGCCGAGGACCGCGACATCAAGATCGTGGTGAAGACCGAGCCCGAGCTCGAGGTGATGGGCAGCGAGGACCAGCTGTCCATTGCCATCGGCAACTTGGTGGAGAACGCCGTCAACTACAGCCCGGACGGCACCCGGGTCGCGGTCGCCGCGCACCCGATCGGGGATCTGGTCGAGGTGACCGTCAGCGACCAGGGCGTCGGCATTCCGACCGGCGACCTGGAGCGCATCTTCGAACGCTTCTACCGGGTCGACCGGGCCCGCAGCCGGGAGACCGGCGGCACCGGTCTCGGCCTCTCGATCGTCAAGCACATCGCCTCCATCCACGGCGGCGACGTACGGGTCTGGAGTGTCGAGGGCCAGGGCTCCACCTTCACCGTGAGACTCCCGCTGCGGCTCGAACCCGCAGCGGGTCAGACCGACTCCTCCAGCCAGGACGAGCCGGCCCCTTATCTGACGCCTACCCCGTCGGAAAGAACCAAGGAGGCAGCTTCGTGACCCGAGTGCTGGTCGTCGAAGACGAAGAGAGCTACAGCGACGCGTTGTCGTACGTCCTGCGCAAGGAAGGGTTCGAGGTCGCCGTCGCGGAGACCGGCCCGGACGCGCTGGACGAGTACGACCGGGCCGGTGCGGACATCGTCCTGCTCGACCTGATGCTGCCGGGTCTGTCCGGCACGGAGGTGTGCCGGGCCCTGCGCAGCCGGGGCAACGTCCCGGTGATCATCGTCAGTGCCAAGGACACCGAGGTGGACAAGGTGGTCGGCCTGGAGCTGGGTGCCGACGACTACGTCACCAAGCCCTACAGTCCGCGCGAGCTGCTGGCCCGGATCCGTGCGGTGCTGCGCCGCGGCCAGGATGTCGAGCTGCTGCCCGACACGCTGGAGGCCGGTCCGGTCCGGATGGATGTCGAGCGGCACGTGGTGACCGTGTCCGGGACCGAGATCCGGCTCCCGCTCAAGGAGTTCGAGCTGCTCGAGATGCTGCTGCGCAACACCGGCCGGGTGCTGACCCGCGGGCAGCTGATCGACCGGATCTGGGGCGCCGACTACGTGGGCGACACCAAGACCCTGGACGTGCACGTGAAGCGGCTGCGCTCGAAGCTGGAGAAGGACCCGTCCAACCCGCAACACCTGGTCACGGTGCGTGGTCTGGGCTACAAGTTCGAGTCCTGACTCACATCCCCGCAGGTCGCCAGGGTCTTCGGGGTTAGCTTAGGCTCTCCTTAGTTGAGGCAATCGGTCTAAGGAGAGTCACCATGTCCTGGTCCCGTTCCCGGGTGGTCAGCGCGGTCGCCGCCGTGGTGGTCGCGACCACCACGCTGGCCGCGTGCGGCAACGACGCCGACGAGCAGGCCGGCGGCTCTGCCGGTACGGCGGCCGCCGGGTTCCCGGTCACGTTGAAGAACACCTTCGGTGAGACGACCATCACCAAGAAGCCGGAGCGGATCGTCACGCTCGGCTGGAACGCGCAGGACGTGGTCTACGCGCTCGGCGAGACGCCGGTCGGGATGCCCAAGGTGACCTATGGCCCGACCGCGGCCGGCGTCACCGCATGGGACGCCGGCAAGTTCGACCCGGCGAAGACCCAGTTGCTCGACACCGGTGACAAGTACCCGTTCGAGAAGATCGCGGCGCTCAAGCCGGACGTGATCCTGGCGCCGTACGAGGGCTTCGACGAGGCGACGTACAAGACCCTGTCCGGGATCGCGCCGACGGTCGCGTACCCGGGCGCGCCGTGGCAGACCACCTGGCAGGACCAGACCTTGCTGGTCGGCGAGGCGCTCGGCAAGAAGGCCGACGCGGAGAAGCTGATCAGCGGCATCCAGGACAAGATCAAGCAGGTCGCGACCGATCACCCCGAGTTCAAGGGCAAGACGATCACGGTCGGCTCGTTCGGCGCCGAGAACTACGTGTACATGCCGGGTGACCCGCGGGTGCAGATCCTGAACGAGATGGGCTTCAAGAACGCGCCGGGGGTCGAGGCGCTGGAGAAGACGAACACGAAGAAGGAGTTCTCGCTGGCCATCAGTAAGGAGAAGGTGGCCGACGTGGACGCCGACATACTGGTCGCGTACGTCGACGGCCTCGGAGCGCAGAAGTTCCTGGCCGACCCGGTCTACTCCTCGCTCGGCGCGGTGAAGCGGGGCAGCGCGTACGCGATGGAGGACCAGCAGGTCATCTCCGGGATGAGCGCGGTCAGCGTGCTGAGCGTCCCGTGGGTGCTGGACAAGACCATCCCGAACCTGGCCAAAGCTGCCGAGGCGGCCGGCTGACGCAGGCCGCCCTCCGCTGACTGAATGGGGCTACTGCTCGGCCGGCTGCGGCGTCGGCGAGTAGTGGTCCTCGGTCAGCACCGGGATGTAGGTGGTGATCGGGCCGGCCTGGCCGAACGTGATCACCACGTTGATCATCTGGCCCGGCTTGCCTCCGGTGACGGCGATGCCCTTGCTACCCGGGTCCGCGGTCGGAGTCTCTGTCGGCGTCGCGGTCGGGTCCGCCGTGGGGGTCGCGCTGGCCGCCTCTTCGCCTGCCGCCGGCGGCAGCATGGTCGACGTACCGGCCTCCAGGTCGATGGGAGCGAACTCGCTGAACGTGACCTGGCCCGGCTGATCGCCGCCGGCCTGGCCGTCCTGGGTGCCGGGCGGGGCCTGCTCGATCTTGACCAGGGTGTCGTCGGTGCTGCCGTCGTTGATGATCGCGCTGTGCAGTTCGCCCTTGCCGTCCGCGGTGGCCAGCACCAGCATGTTGCGAACCTTGATCGAGCCGGAGTCGGCGTTGGTGCCCTCGGCGGCCTGGTACGGCTTCGCGGTCTGGGCGCTGAAGTTCGCGCCGCACGCCGCCAGCGCGATACTGAGAGTGGCGGCGGCACCGGCCAGCGCGGTACGCCGGACGAACCGCGAGGACAACGTGATCGGCACTGGAATCCCTCTTCTGCAAGCTGTTCGACGCCGTCAGGCAGCAGCCTCCGGCGCAGGAAAGCGTAGCCCGCGGCCGACGCGACCCCGACGGCGGGATGCCCGTCACGGGGTGTGGCGACGGTGTCCCCGGCAACCATTCACGCGCGCACGAGGCACGGCGGACAGCGTTTGTCAAGGCACGAATAGGCCTCTGACCAGCGCAAACGCCGAAACCGGACCACCCAGCACGTGGTAAGATGGATCTCGGAAAGGGGCACGTGACATATGACTTTCACAGTCGGCGAGACGGTTGTTTACCCCAATCACGGAGCGGCCGTCATCGAGGACATCGAGACCCGTCAGATCAAAGGTGAGGACAAGACCTATCTGGTCTTGAGGATCGTCGCTCAGAACGACCTGGTCGTCCGGGTCCCCGCGTGCAACCTCGATCTCGTCGGCGTGCGTGACGTCGTGGATCAGGCTGGCCTGGAGCGCGTCTTCGACGTGCTGCGCGCACCGCACACGGAGGAGCCGACCAACTGGTCGCGTCGCTACAAGGCGAACCTGGAGAAGCTGCACTCCGGTGACGTGATGAAGGTGGCAGAGGTCGTCCGCGATCTGTGGCGCCGTGAGCGTGACCGCGGTCTCTCCGCCGGTGAGAAGCGGATGCTGGCGAAGGCACGTCAGATTCTGGTCTCCGAGCTGGCCCTGGCCGAGCACACCAATGAGGACAAGGCGGAAGCCATCCTCGATGAGGTTCTCGCTTCCTGACTTCGGTCAGATCGCGTCGCATGAGCACTGCGGCCATCATCCCGGCGGCCGGACTGGGACTGCGACTCGGTGGTGAGAACTACAAAGCATTTCGAGAGGTCGGTGGCGATTCGCTGCTGGTCCACGCCGTTCGTGGACTGAAGGCAGCGACCGCCGCCGACCTCGTCTGTTTCGTCGTCGCCGTTCCGCCCGGGTTCGAGGACTCGGTGGCCAAGGAACTCGAGCCGTACGCCGGTGACGCCCGGCTGCTCGTGGTCCCCGGCGGCGCCGAACGCCCCGACTCGGTCCGGGCGGCCCTGGAGGTGGTCCCGACCGAGGGCATCGACTGCATCCTGGTCCATGACGCGGCCCGCGCCTTCGTCCCGGTCGACGTGGTCGAGCGGGTGGTCGCGGCGGTTCGTGGCGGCGCACCGGCCGTCGTACCGGCGGTGCCGGTGACGGACACGATCAAGCGGGTGTCGCCGACGGGCGAGGTGGTCGACACGCCCGACCGTTCGACTTTGGTCGCTGTGCAGACTCCGCAGGGCTTCGAGCCCGGCGTACTGCGTCGTGCGCATGCCGCCGGCATCGTGGGGGCGACCGACGACGCGATGATGTGTGAGCGGCTCGGGGTGCCGGTGATGACGGTCGAGGGCTCGCAGGACGCGTTCAAGGTGACGCGGCCGCGGGACCTGTTGCTGGCCGAGGCGCTGCTGGCGGAGAGGCGGCTCGGGTGAAGATCCCACGGGTCGGCAACGGCATCGACGTACACCCGCTGGAGGACGGCCGGCCGATGTGGCTGGCCGGCCTGCACTGGCCGGACGAGACGGCTGGGCTCGCGGGTCACTCCGACGGCGACGCGGCCGCGCACGCGATCTGCACCGCGTTGCTGAGTGCGGCCCGGCTGGGTGACCTGGGGTCGAACTTCGGCACCGCCGAGCCCGAGTGGGCCGGCGCGTCCGGGATCGCACTGCTGACCGAAGCGGCGCGGCGGGTACGAGCCGCCGGGTTCGAGATCGGCAACGTGTCGGTCCAGATCGTCTGCAACCGGCCCCGCATCGGACCCCGCCGCGAGGAGGCGGAGAAGGTGTTGAGCGCCGGCTGCGATGCCGAGGTGTCCGTGAGCGCGGCAACCACCGACGGCCTTGGGTTCACCGGCCGCGGCGAAGGCATCGCGGCGTTCGCTACCGCCTTGATCTACTGACCGGCTCGCTCGAGAACCGGGCTGCCCGCGGATCGAGTTCGTTGCCCATCACCTGTGTCAGCAGGCCGTACAGCTCCGGCCGGCGACCGCGCATCCACCGCTGTCCGGTTGCCAACGGCACCAGATCCAGGTCGAGGTCCGCGGTAACCACGGCCTCGTCCGGTACCGGGGTCTCGGCAACGATCCGGCCGTACGGATCCAAGATCATCGCGTTGCCGGTCCGCAGTTCGTCGTCGTCGCGCCCGACACCGTTGCTGAACAGCAGGAACAGCCCGTTGTCGTGCGCCCGCGCCGGCAGCCAGCGCATCAGCCACTCGCGGCCGCTCGGGCCGTTGAACGCGGCCTCGACAGCCGCCGGATCCTGCTTCCTGTTCTCCCACACCTCCACCGGGATCGGCTTCATTCCATACGGGCTGCGCGAGTTCGTCCCGCCGGTCTGGTGTGGCGCGATCAGGACGGTTGCTCCGAGCAACGCGGTGATCCGGACATTCTCGACCAGGTTGTTGTCCCAGCAGATCAGAACTCCCGCCCGGAAGCCCCACGGCGTGTCGAACACCGTGTACGACGACCCGCTCGCGATCTCCTCGTGCTCGAACGCATGCAGCTTCCGGTGCACGTGGACGTCCCCGTCGGGCAGGCAGACGGCGTACGAGTTGAACAGCTTGCCGTCGGCAGCTTCCAGGAAGCCGACGCCGAGGCCGGCGTCCAACTCCTGAGCCAGGGCAGCGATCCGGCGGACCAGCGGTCCGTCGGCGGGCTCGGCCAGCTCGTGCAGCCGCTCGGCGGAATGGTTGCGGAGGTGCCAGTAGCCGAGCAGGCACATCTCCGGGAGTACGACGAGCTTGGCGCCGTCGGCGACCGCCTCCCGGGCCAGGCGCTCGACGGTGGCGAGGTTGGTCGCGGGCTGGTCCGGGACCGGCTCGAACTGGACGACGGCGCTGCGGAAGAGGGTCATGCGCCCATCGAAACGCCGATCGATCCATGACGTCCAATAGCGATTGGTCGACATTCCATATCCTGGGGTTATGGATCTCCGCTTGCTCCGGACCTTTGTCACGGTGGCGCGGCTGCGGAACTTCGGGGCCGCGGCCGACGAGTTGGCGACCAGCCAGCCGGCGCTGACCAAGCAGATCCAGGTCCTCGAGCGCAGGGTCGGATCCGTCCTGTTCACTCGTGGTAGGCACGGTGCCCGGCTGACGCCGGCCGGGGAGTTGTTGTTACCCGACGCACTCGAACTGCTCGAGCGATCCGAGGCTTTCGACCGGCGCGCCGTACAGGTCGCAGCAGGTGACGAGGGATCGCTGGCGATCGGGTTCGGGCTGTCCGCGATCGACCTCGCGCCACGAGCCGTCGCCTTGTTTCGCAGTCGGTGGCCGGGAGTGTCGATCTCCCTCGACGACATGTCCTCGGCGGTGCAATGCGAACGACTGCTCGCCGGCAGCCTCCAGATCGGCTTCGTCCGGCTGCCGGTCCCGGCCGGCCTCGAACGCCTCCGGCTCCGCAGGGATCGGCTCGCCCTGGCCCTCCCGGTCGGTCAGGACGTACCGCGCGACCTCGGCCGCTGGCTCGACGACCGTCCGCTGGTCCGCCTCACGCCGTCCCGGGGGGCCCGGCCTGACCGCCCAGATCAACGGCCTGTACGCCGAACTCGGTTGCCATCCGCAAGTGCTTCAGGAGGCTGCCGACCTGCAGACGGTGCTCGCTCTCACGGCCGCCGGCGCCGGGCCCTCCGTCGTACCGCAGTCCGCCGAACGGATCGCCCCACCGGAGCTCCGCCTGACCCCGCTCCCCGGCCGGGCCGCGTCGTGGTGGATCGGCGCCGCCTGGTCCACCCGGACCCCGCTCACGGAACGCTTCCTGAAGGCCGCGGCAGAGGTCGCTCGTGGCTAGCGCCGCCGTGGGAGTTCGTAGGTGTCCAGCCAGGCGGCGAACAGGTTCAGGAGCGCGGTCTCGTCGGGGCTGAACGTCGCGGCCAGGCTGATGAAGTCGTCGGTGGTCACCGAGCCGTGGCGGTACGTCCTGGTCCAGGTGCGGAGCAGATCGAAGAACGCGTCGTCGCCGAGATGCTTGCGCAGGGCATGCAAGGTCATCGCGCCGCGCTTGTAGAGCCGGTCGTCGAACATCATCTCCGGCCCGGGATCCGACAGCATCAGATCCGCGGACAGGCCCCTCATCCGGGCGTACGCCTTGGCCACCTGCTGGTCGGCGGTCAGGCCGCCGGACGCCTCCGACCACAGCCACTCGGCGTAACAGGCGAAGCCCTCGTTGAGCCAGATGTGCTGCCAGGTCGACGGAGTCAGGCTGTTGCCGAACCACTGGTGGGCGAGTTCGTGCGCGACCAGCCGCTCGGACGTCCTCCGGCCGTCCACGTGATTGCTGCCGAAGACCGAGATCCCCTGTGCCTCCAGCGGAATCTCCAGGTCGTCGTCCGTGACCACGACCGTGTAGCCCTCGAACGGGTACGGCCCGAACTGCCGGCAGAACAGCTTCATCATCTCCTGCTGCCGACCGAAATCCGTCCGGAACTCCCGCAGTTGGCCCGCCGGCAGCACCGCCCGGGTCGGCACCGGTGACGCGGCCAGGTCGAGGACGTCGTACCGGCCGATCTGGACCGTCGCCAGGTACGTCGCCATCGGCGCGGCCTGGTCGAACACCCAGGTGGTGCGGCTCGCCTTCACCCGGCGCGACACGAGCCGGCCGTTCGCGACCACCTGGTACGGCGAGTCGGTGGTCACCGTGATCCGGTAGTGGGCCTTGTCGCCGGGGTGGTCGTTGCACGGGAACCAGGTGGCCGCGCCGCTCGGCTGGCTGGCCACGATCACGCCCTCGGTGAGTTCCTCCCAGCCGAGCTCACCCCACGGACTGTCCTCCGGCTTGGGGTTGCCGGCGTACTGGACGTCGACGACGAACTCGGCGCCGTCCATGATCGCGGCCTGCGGCGACACATGCAGCTTGCCGGCGCGGTGGATGTAGCGGGCGGCGCGGCGGCCGTTGACCGCCACCTTCGAGACCCGCAGACCGGACAGGTCGAAGGTCAACCGGGACAGCGCCTGGTTGGCGACCGCGGTGATCGTCGCCTTGCCACTCAGCCGGTTGCTGTTGACCCGGTAGTCCAGGTCCAGCTCGTACGACTCCACGTGGTAGCCGCCGTTGCCGTGGGAGGGCACGTAGGGATCGCCTGCGGTCGACGCTCCGGGCTGCCCTGTCGTGCGGGCAACCATCAGCCCTGCCAGGGGGCGATCGGGTTCCCGGCCCAGCGCGTCCCGGCCGGCACACCTTCACCACGCATCACCAGAGACACCGGACCGATGGTAGCTCCCGCGCCCACCGTGGCGGCCGGCAGGACGATGCCGTGCGGCCCGAGGGTGGCGCCTGGTCCGAAGGTGACTGTGCTCATGGAGAGAACTCGATCATGAAAAAGGTGCGTCTGCAGCACGCAGCCGCGATTCACCGTGGCACCGTCGCCCAGGGTGACCAGATCCGCCTCCGGCAGCCAGTACGTCTCGCACCACACGCCCTTGCCGATCTTGGCTCCGAGGGAGCGCAGCCAGAGCGCGAGGACCGGCGTACCTGCGGCCGCGTTCGCGAACCAGGGCGCCGCGACCAGTTCGACGAAGCTGTCCACGACCTCGTTGCGCCAGACGAACGAGCTCCACAGCGGGTACTCGACCGCGCGGGTCCGGCCGACGATCAGCCACTTGGCGACCGTCGCCATCCCGCCCGCGACCGCGCCGGCGGCGAGGATCACCGCGCCGGACAGCAGCAACGTCGCCCACGGGCCGATCCACAGATCCATCGCCTGCAGCGCGAACAGCACACCGAGTGCGATCAGCACCGTGCACATCATCGGCGCGAACCGGCACAGCTCGACCAGCGCGCGGGCGACCTTCAACCGCGTCGGCGGGTTGAAGGTGCGGCTCTGGTCACCCTCGACGGCCTGCCGGCGCAGCTTCACCGGCGGCGAACCGAGCCACGACGTACCCGCCTTGGACTTCTTCGGCGCCGCCGACAGGACCGCGACCAGGCCGTTCTTCGGCACTGAGCGGCCCGGTGCGGTCATCCCGGAGTTCCCGAGGAAGGCGCGCTTGCCGACCTTCGCACCGGCCACGTGCAGCCAGCCGCCGCCCAGCTCGTACGACGCGATCATCGTGTCGTCGGCCAGGAACGCACCCTCGCCGACCGTCGTCATCTTCGGCAGCAGCAGGACGGTCGAGGCCTCGACGTCCCGGCCGATCTTCGCGCCGAGCGCGCGCAGCCACCACGGTGTCAGGAGGCTCGCGTACAGCGGGAACAGGAGGGTGCGGGCCGAGTCCAGCAGCCGCTCGGTCGCCCACACCTGCCAACCGATCCGGCTGCGCACCGGGTAATGGCCCGGCTTGATGCCGATGCCGAGCAGTCGTACGCCGATCAGAGTCAGCAGGGCCAGCGTGACGAATCCGACCAGCGTCATCAGCGGGATGGCGGACAGCGCCTTGAGCGCTGCCGCTTGCAGTGTCTCGGTTCCTCTGAGAGCGCGACCCAGTACGACGATCGCCGCGGCGGCAGCGGCCACCGGGATCAACGACATCACCGCGGACTGAGCGCCGTACGCGAGAACCCACCACGGCGCGCGGGCGGGACGGTGGTCCGGCCAGGGATGGCGGGCGCGGCCGACGCGGGTGGCGGGCGAGCCGGACCAGCGCTCGTTCGGGGGGACTTTGCGGGAGACGGCCGATCCGGCGGCGATCTCGGCGTTCCGGCCGATCTCGGCACCGGGAAGCAGGGTACTGCGGGAGCCGACGACCGCCTCGGCGCCGATGCTCACCGTGCCGACGTGGAGTCGGTCGCCGTCGATCCAGTAGCCGGACAGGTCCACCTCGGGCTCGACCGACGCGCCGCGGCCCATCGTGAGCATGCCGGTGACCGGTGGGAGCGTGTGCAGATCGACGCCGCGGCCGATCTTCGCGCCGAGTGCGCGGGCGTAGTACGCGATCCAGGGTGCGCCGGCGAGGTTGGCCGCGCCGGCGGCGTCGGAGAGGTTCTCGGCCGCCCAGAGCCGGACGTGGACGCTGCCGCCGCGTGGGTAGGTGCCGGGTTTCACGCCGCGCAGGAGCAGGCGGGCACCGACGACGGCGATGCCCATTCGCCCGGCCGGGGTGATCAGGATCAGCCAGCCGGCCAGGATCCACCACCACGAGACGGTCCGAAGCCAGGGCAGTGGTCCGACGAGCTCGGCGAGGAGGTTGTTCAGCGTGAAGAGGTAGACGAGCCAGCGAACGCCGACGACAGTCTGGAGCACCAGAGTCAGGGCGGTCTGGAGCAGCTGGGTGGACCTCGGCGTAGGCCTGATCTCGCGGACCTCGACTGGGCCGGTGATCAGGACGGTCGACTCGTCGAGCCGATCGGCCAGGGCGCCTAGTCGCGGGTACTCGTAGATGTCGGCGACGGTCACATCGGGGTAGCGCTCGCGCAGCGCCGAGACGAGTTGGGCAGCGGCGAGGCTGCCGCCGCCGTGCAGGAAGAAGTCGTTGTCCGGGCCGGTGACCTTGGCCCCGAGGACCTTCGTCCAGCGCTCGGCCAGCCAGCCTGCCGTGCCGTCGAGCATCACGGCTGGGCCGTCGGAGTCCATGCCGGGCAGCGGCCAGGGGAGGGCGTTGCGGTCGACCTTCCCCGACGTTCTGGTGGGGAGCGTGTCGACGATGGCCAGGAGCGGTACGAGCGCGGCGGGGAGAGCTTCGCGGAGTCGCTCGGTCGCCTTGGCCTGGTCGAACGTGTCCGGGTCCTCGGGTACGACGTACCCGACGAGCAACTGGTTACCGGCCGCACTTGCGCGGACCGCGGCTGCGGCGCCGGTGACCTGGGGTAGCGCTTGGAGAGCGGCGTCGACCTCGCCGAGCTCGATCCGGCGACCGCCGAGCTTGATCTGCTCGTCGGCGCGGCCCTGGAAGAGGAGGCCCTCGGGTTCGTAGCGGACGAGGTCGCCGCTGCGGTACGCGCGGTCCCAGCCGAGGGGCGGCATCGGGGCGAACTTCTCGGCATCCTTGGCCGGGTCCAGGTACCGGGCCAGGCCGACGCCGCCGATGATCAGCTCGCCGATGCCGCCTTCCGGTACTTCGTTGCCTTCGGCATCTACGACGGCGAGATCCCAGCCGTCCAGAGGGAGGCCGATCCGGACCGGGCCCTCACCGGTGAGCTGTGCGCCGCAGGCGACAACGGTTGCCTCGGTCGGGCCGTACGTGTTCCAGACCTCCCGGCCGTCGACGGCGAGCCGCTCCGCGAGCTCGGGCGGGCAGGCCTCACCGCCGAAGATCAGCAGCCGGACCTGGTCCAGCGCGTCGGCCGGCCAGAGTGCTGCCAGGGTCGGCACGGTCGAGACGATAGTGATGCCTTGGGCAACCAACCAGGGGCCGAGGTCCATGCCGCTGCGGACCAGCGACCGCGGCGCCGGGACCAGGCACGCACCATGACGCCAGGCCAGCCACATCTCCTCGCAGGACGCGTCGAACGCGACCGACAGGCCGGCGAGTACGCGGTCGTCCGGGCCGATCGGTTCCTTCTGGAGAAACAGCCGTGCCTCCGCATCCACGAACGCGGCCGCCGAACGGTGTGTGACCGCGACACCCTTCGGTACGCCGGTCGAGCCCGACGTGAAGATGATCCACGCGTCGTCCTCCGGTCGCGGACCGTCGTGCTGCGGTGGCCGGGTGCCCGCCGTACTGGGGGAATCCATCCGGGCGCTGTACGGGTAGTCGAAGTAGCCGTCGGCGTTCTCGTTGTCCGGGATCGGGCCAGGCTGCGAGCGCAGTACGGTCAGCTCGAGATCGTCGCCCACAGTCGCCGCGACCGCGGCCTCGCCGAAGACCAGTTCGGCGCGCTCATCCGGGTCGTCTGCGTCGACGGGGACGTACGCCGCGCCTGCCTGCAGGGTGCCGAGGATGGCGACGTACAGGTCGTTGTGACCGGACGAGATCCGTACGCCGACGCGATCGCCCGGGCCGATCCCTGCCGCGGTCAGACGTCCGGCGAACTTGGTGATCTGGGCCAGCAGTTCGCGGTAGCTCAGGCTCACGCTGCCGTCATCAAGCGCCGGCTCATCGGCGTACTTGTCGGCCGTGTCCTGCAGCACCCCCACCAACGTGCGCGCGGGCGCCGCCAGTTCCCCGCGTCGCAACGTCACGGCCGGATAATACGCCGCAAAGTCGACAATCCCCGCATTCCAACCAACCACCAGACACCCACTCCACCACCACCCAACCCTCCGTGAAACCCCAACGCCCACAAGCCATCCGCTGTAACCAAGTACCCGCGGCTCGTGATGGTGGCGCCTCGCGCTCAGCCTGGTGAGTCTGTTGCGGCGCGCTGGTCCAACCGGCAGATCTCGTCACACCAATCGGCGGCCTCACAACTGGACGCGGGCCTAGGACCTCTTGACCGCCTTGGTGGCGAAGTAGCCAGGCAGCCAGCCGGCCGTTACCTCCGACTGGTGTGGCGCCTCGGCGAAGGCGGTGATGGCGAACCCCGCGGCGGTCTGCCCGCCGATCTGCTCGGTGAGCGTGTGGCTGTACTCCAGCGGCGAGTCGGCGCCCCACAGTCGCTCCCGTTCGCCTGGCTCGAGATGGGTGAGGTCGCTGTACGGCAGGCGGTGCCGCACGACCAGCTCGCCGCGCGTGTCCATCGCGTCCGCGTCGAAGAGGTAGACGTCCGGGTTGACGAAGCCGGACAGCAGCGTGCCGCCCGGCCGCAGCACGCGGTGGCACTCCCGCCAGACCGGGCCCAGCTCGGGGATGAAGAGGTTGGAGACCGGGTGCACGATCAGGTCGAACGAGGCGTCCGGGAACCCGCTCAGGTCGCGCGCGTCGCCGAGCACGGTGCGCACGTCGAGCCCCTCCCGTGCGGCGACCATCTCGTCCTGCGCGAGCTGGCCGGGCGAGTTGTCGAAGACGGTCACCCGCGCGCCGGCCGCGGCGAGCACCGGACCCTGCTGCCCGCCGCCGGAGGCGAGGCAGAGCACGTCGCAGGCGGCGATGTCCGGAGGAAACCAGGTCGGGTCGACTGGCTCGTGCCCGATGAGGACGATGGACCACTCACCGGCCCGCGCCTTCGCCACCACCTCGGGTGTCACCGGCCGCGACCACTCGTTGTCCTTCTCCACCTCGCGGTCCCAGGCGCGGCGGTTGTGGGCGACAGGATCGGTGTGCGGCTCGTTCATGCGCCGAATGCTAGCCGCGCCGCCCCGGCAGCGCGGACAGATCCTCGTCGGACCTGTCTTCTGGCTCAAGCAACAGACAAAGCCCAGGCCAACCCAAGCAGATGCTGGAATCCGTTATCCACAAGGGAAAACCTCACACCTCAGAAACCTGCACGAACGGATATGCACCGGCAGACGGCAATCAAACAGGTCGGATACTGTCGCGATGTGACAGGTCAGGATGAGTCGACGGTCTGGAAGGTTCTCGGCGAGCGGGTCGTCGACGACACGCGTCGGCTGCGGTTGAGTATCGCGTCGGTTGAGCTACCGGACGGGCTGCGGTTCGAGCAGTACGTGTTGCGGATGCCCAAGGCGGCGATCGTGGTCGTTCTCGATGACGCCCGCGAGCACGTACTGATGATGTGGCGGCACCGCTTCATCATCGATCGTTGGCTCTGGGAGTTGCCGGGCGGGTACGTCGACCCGGACGAGGATCCAGCCGTCACGGCCGCCCGTGAGGTCGAGGAAGAGACCGGTTGGCGGCCGCGCAACGTCGTACCCCTGGTGTCGCTGCAACCATCTGTCGGTACGACGGACGCCGAGCATCTGCTGTTCATGTCACACGGCGCCGAGTACATCGGCGACCCTGAGGACATCAACGAGGCGGAGCGTGTCGAGTGGATCCGCATCGATTCACTCCGCGAACGCATCGCCGCCGGCGAGATCGTCGGAGCAGCCTCCCTGGTCGGTCTCCTGCATGTGATCGCCTTCGTGTAGTAGTGGGGGGATGCGGCATTGGCAGCGTCACCAAGCCCTTCACCGCGACCGTCGTACCGCAAGCTGATAGGCGAAGGCGTGCTGTGCCTGCAGGCGACGGGATCACGCTCCGCCAGGTGGCCTCTGCAACTACACCGACGACCTGCCTAACGCAGCCGGCATTGTCCGGGACCGATTCCTGCATTGGGACCCAATGCGCGCGGTCAGCATGGCGACCGGATACGAGCCCTTGTTCGAGCCGGGACGTGGCGTCGGCCCAGACCTTCGAGCGTCTTTGGTTGCTGGAGCTAGACCGGTGTGTTGATGGAGTTGTCTCGGTGGGCGGCGGGGGGAGCGACGGCGGCCGGGAGGGTCGCGGTCGTGGCGACGGTCTGCGAGGACATGGGGACTCCTGCTTCGAGCGGGGGGTGTGCCGCGAAGCTAAGTCCGGTCGCCCGGGCCCCTCCCGTGCTTCTCGACCTCACCAGGCGGCATCTCATCCGAGTCCGGCAGTTCGAAATCGACGCGTACGTCGACCTCCTGCTCACCCTTGCCGGTCACCACCACATCGCACCGGTCGAAGTTGCCATAGCTCGGCTCCAGCGTGGTCTCGCCGAACGAGCTCAAGGACGCCTCGTCGATCAGCGCGCACGGGTCGACCGTCAACGGGTCACCCACCGGATCACGCGTCGCGCGAACACCAGATCCCTCGGGCGCCGTCGTGTCGCGCAACGCGTTGACGAGCACCAACGCCAACACCACGGCTACCACGACCGCACCGGCCGCGGCGGCCGCGGCGGGGATCAGCCACCGCCGCTTCCTGGGAGGCGGCGGCAGAGGAGTGCCACCGAGCTGATCGATCACCTGTACGACGCTCGGCCTCGCGGCAGGGTCGACCGCGAGCATCTGCGTGATCAGTGGCGCGAGTGGACCTGCCCGGCGAACGGGATCGATCTCACCGTGTGCAGCCCTGCGCAGGACCGCAAGGGGATTGGGATCCGTGCCGAACGGCGAATGCCCTTCGAGTGCCGTGTAGAGCACGGCGCCCAGCGAGAAGACGTCCGACGCCGCCGTCGGTTCATTGCCGTTGGCAACTTCCGGGGCGAGGTGGGCCGGAGTGCCGACCGTCGAGCTGTCGGTCAGCGTCGCCTCGGCCCACAGCCGGCGGGAGATCCCGAAGTCGGCCAGCTTCGCCGTACCGTCCGTCGTGACCAGGACGATGCCGGGCTTGAGGTCGCGGTGGATCACTCCGGCCGCGTGCACGGCCTGCAACGCCAAGGCGACCTGCAGGCCGATCCGTGCGACCTCGTCGGCGGCAGCGTGCCGCGGTCCGCGATCAGCTCGTCCAGACTGCGAGACGGCAGGTACTCCAGCACGAGCCAGTGCTCGTCGCCGTCGCTCACCACGTCGAAGATCGTCACCACGTGCGAATCGTGGATCCGGGCACCGGTCCGCGTCTCGCGGTGCAGCCTCCGGCCTTCCGGGTCGTCGACCCCCGGGTGCGCACGATTCAGCGCGACCACACGGTCCAGCTGCTGGTCGTGAGCACGCCAGACCGATCCCATGCCACCCCTGCCGAGCGGCTCCCCCAGTAAGTAGCGGCCCCCAATCAGCCGATCGGTCACTTCACCAGATCTGCCGATACCGCGAAGGTGTTGCAGGCCTTGTTCTCACCGATGTTGAAACCGTTCTGGATCCAGAAACCCTGACTGGTCGCCAGGCCGTGGGTCCGCTCGTCCTCCGGGGTGTCCGGCGACTCGCCGAAACTGCTGCTGGACTGCCGCTTGAACTCGGCCAGCCGGCCGGTGAGCGGATACGACTCCTCGACCGCCTTGCTGAACACGCCGGCGAAGCAGGACGCCTGCAGTTCGTTGCGCCGTGACGACTCGAGCTTCTGGTCCGGGTGGTCCTGCAGGTAGACCGCTCGCGCGTAGAACAGCCCGCTGACGCCTTGAACGTGGTGACCGTACTCGTGCGCGATGGTCATCAGGTACGCCAGGTCTTCGGTCGGGCCGAACGCCTTGTTCATCTGCGCGACGTCGGTGTACATCACCTGGTTGCCGTAGCAGTAGAACGCCAGTACCCGGCCGGACAGCGGTTCGAACCGGCCGCACGGCGTGGTCACCGGCTTGTCGAACACGACCAGGCCCGGGTCCGGCTTCTCCTGCCCGATCTCCTTGAAGATCGGCCGCCAGGCCTCGTTCAGGCAGCCGAACAGCTTCTCGTAGTACACCTTCTGCGCTGCAAGACTTCCGTCACCGAGGTCGGCGGCCTTGCAGCTCTGCTCCGGCAGCGCACCGGTGTCGTAGATGTCGGCGTGGAGCAGGTAGTCCTCGGCGCTGCCCTGCTGTGGGTGGCTGGTCGCGGTCGGCACGATCGATGGGCCGGTCACCCCGGGGCCGGCAGTGTTGTCGTCGCTGTTGCCGCCGGACATGATCATGCTGATGACAGTCAGCGAGACACCGAGGACCACCACGACGAACACGCCGAACAGGATCAGCCGGAGTGCGCCGGACCGGCGGGGCGGTGGGTGGAACCCGTTGAACTGGCCCGGACCGCCGCCGTAGTACGGCTGCTGCTGACCCCACTGGCCCTGGTACGGCGGTTGCTGCTGGAACTGTGGCGCCGCTTGTGGAGGTGGCAGAACGCCGGGCGGCGGGCCCACCGGCCGGTCCTGTGGACGACCGCCGTAGCCGTACTGGCTGCTCACGGATCTTGCCCTCCTGCCCCTGCACTGGACGAACCGGCACGAGACTACCCTCGACCCATGTCACTGAAGCGCCGCGTCCTGCCGGCCGCCCTGCTGCTGTCTCTGGCCGCCCCGATCGTTGCCCTGAGCACATTGCCCGCGCAGGCCGCGGACGATCAGATCACGGCGTACTCGGCCGAGGCGACGCTGACGAAGGACGGCAAGCTGCAGGTCAAGGAGACGGTCGACCTGGCCGCCGGTGGCAGCACGTTCAGCCGGACGCTGGCCACGCGGGTCCGCGCGGACGCCGAGCGGGACCGCACGTACGGCCTGAGTGACGTGTCGGCGACGGTGAACGGCCAGCCGGCCCAGGGCTTCCAGAACGACGGCACCGATGACGGCCGCCGGCTCACCGTGAACGTGTCCGGCCAGTCCAAGGTCGTCTACAGCTACACCGTGGACAACGTGGTGGCCGACTCCACCGAGGGCCGCGAGGTGAGCTGGCCGATCCTGCAGGGCTTCGGTACGGCGGTCCCGAAGGCGAGCGTCACCGTCAACGTGCCGTTCGCGACCTGGGTGACCTGCATCGCCGGACGCGTCGGATCGAGCATGCCGTGTACGTCGTCGCAGCTGGCCGAGTCAGCCGCCTTGCAGATCGAGCAGAACGGCGTACCGGCCGGTGGACGGCTGACCTTCCTGACCGGACTGAGCGACCAGGCGACGGTGCAGCCGAATGCGGAGTTCAAGACCCGCTGGACGCTCGGCCACGCGTTCACCGCCGACTCCAGCACCATCGGCCTCGCAGTGATCGTGCTGGGCATCGGACTGCTCGGTGCAGCGGCACTCTGGTTCCTCCGCGGGCGTGACGCCGGCAAGGTCGCCGGAGGCGCGCCGGAGCGGCCGGTGCTGGATGGGCCCGACGGTCCGCAGTTCGCCGCGCCGGATGGGATCCGTCCGGGTCAGGTCGGCACGGTGGTGGACGAGACAGCTGACGTCGTCGACATCACCGCGACGCTGCTGGACCTTGCTGTCCGCAACTACCTCACCATCGTCGAGCTGCCGCGGGAGACACACTTCGGCAAGCTGGACTGGGAGCTGCGCCGTCTCAACCAGGGCGGTCCCGAGCTGCTGCCGTACGAGAAGGCTCTGCTCGACGCGGTGTTCGCCGACGGCGCCACTGTGGTCGTCTCCGCGCTCGGCCCGTCGCTGCGGCCGCGGCTGAACCTCGTACGCGAGCAGCTGTACGCCGATGTCGTCACCCAGGGCTGGTTCAGCAGCCGGCCGGACGCCGTACGGAACCGCTGGACCACTGCGGGCCTGGTGCTGCTGGGGGCGGGCGTCGTACTGACCATCGTGCTCGCCATCGTCAGCAAGTTCGGTCTGGTCGGCTTCGCGATGATGCTGGCCGGACTGGCGCTCGCACTCGTCGGCCAGGTCGCACCGGCCCGCACTGCCCGCGGCGCCGCCGTACTCGGCCGGGTGGCGGGCCTGCAGCAGTACCTGGCCAACGAGACGTCGGCAGACCTGCCGCAGAGCCACCGGCTCGAGTTCGCCTCCCGATGCCTCCCGTACGCCGCTGTTCTCGGGCTCACCGAGAAGTGGGCACTGGAGATCGCAGCGACAGACGACGACGCCGAGGCGGACGCAGGCATCGGCTGGTACTCCGGTCCGGAGAACTGGAACCTGTCCGACATCGGCGAATCGCTCAGCAACTTCGTGATGGCGTTCGGCGGTTCGCTGACCGCCGGACGCCGGCTGTTCTAAGCCACCCGGGCGGGCGCAGCGGTGAACGTGTTGCAGTAGTTGGGCGACTTGCGGTTGTACCCGGCGATCAGCCACTGGTAGTTGCTCACCCGGTTGCCGTGGGTGTGCACCCGCGGCCGCGAGTAGTCGTCACCGGTGTGGGCGATCAGGAACCTGAAGTTCACCAGCAGCGGACCGTTCATCGGGATGACCGCGGCGTTCGCCCCCAGGTACGCCCCACCGAGGCAGGTCGCCTGGAGCTCGCGGCGCCGGCTCTCGAGCAGCTTCTGGGCCGGGCTCATCTTCTGCGCCCGGGCCATCGACGCGACCAAGATGCCGGTCAGGTACTGCACGTGGTGGCCGTACTCGTGCGCGAACGTGTTCAGCCGCAGCGCGCGGGAGTAGACCGCGTTCGACTTGAAGTTCCTGTTGTCAACGCCGTACGGGACGTAGATGGTCAGGTTCGTCGCGCAGTACGCCGCCCGGGCGCTGCGCTGAACGCCGCACGGGCTGGCGATCTGGCCGACGTAGACGACCGCCTTCGGCGGGACGAACCGGATGCCGGCCTTCTTCATCGCCAGCGACCAGGTGCGGTTGAGGCAGGGCAGCAGGCGGTTGTAGTAGTTCCGCGCGGCGGCGAAGTTGGCCGGCGCGAACGGCGGCTCGGCGCAGCTCGCGGTGGCGATCGGACCGATCTTGTAGAGCTTGTTCGCGGTGACGAGCTGGTCGTCGCGCGACGGAACCTGCTTCGTCGGGGTGGGGCTCGGGGACGGCGACTCCGAAGGGGACTCCGAAGGGGACTCCGACGTTGCCGTCGACGGGGTGCTGGTCGCCTGTGGCGTGTCGTCGCCGGTGTTGCGGACCAGGAGGGTGATGCCGGAGCCGACGACGAGTACGGCGAGAACGACCAGGCCGATCAGGAGAGTGCGGGAGTTCCGCTTGGCCCGGCGACCGCGGCCGGAGCCGGGTGGCTGGGGGATCGGGACCGGCGGGTACTGCCAGGTCGGCGCCTGCTGGACGGGCTGACCCATCGGGCCGGTCTGGCTGCCTGGTGTGGCGGCGTGGCGGGCACCGCCGGAGCGGGCGCCTTGCTGGGCGCTCGGTGGTGTTGCGCTCCAGGCCGAGGAGCCTTCCTGCTGGGGCTTTCCGAGCTCGGGCGGGCCCCACAGGTAAGACCCCTGCGAGTACGGTCCCCCTTGCTGCGGCGGCTGACCTTGCCCGGGGCCGGACGGCCCGGACTGCGCTGGACGGGACTGTGCCGGACCAGCCTGCGAAGGGCCGGACTGCGTCGGACCGGACTGCGTGGGACCGGACTGGGCAGGACGGGACTGCGTGAATCCACCTTGCGCGGGACCGGACTGCGCGGGACCGGACTGACCTGGACGACCCTGTGCGGGACCGGATTGCGTGGGACCGGTCTGTCCTGGACCACCCTGTGCCGGACCACTCAGTGCCGGACCGGTCTGAGCGGGACCGGCCTGTGCAGGACCGGACTGGCGGGGACCGCTTGGAGTGGGACCTGACTGTCCTGGACCGGGGCGTGCGGGACCGGGCCGGCCTGATGCGGACTGCCCTGGACCCTGCTGACCAGGACCGGCCTGCCTCGGACCGCCCTGCCCAGGACCGGACTGCGAGGGACCGGACTGCGAGGGACCGGCCTGCCTCGGACCACCTTGTGCGGGACCGGCTTGCCGGGAACCGGGCTGGGGTGGGCGTTGCTGGGTGGGCCTCGACTGGTCCGGGGTGGTTTGCCAGGTGGAGGGCTGGTCGGGGTCTACCGGGCGGCGGTTGGCCCAGCCTTCGCCGAACCAGTTGTTCCGCGGGCGTTTGCCGCCGGACGGGTCCTGGAACTCGCGCTTGGCCTCGATGTCCTCTTCGGTCCACCACTGGCCTGGCCGACCGTCCCGGGCCGGCCGCTCCGGCGGACCGGTCGGCTGATCTCCCTCAGCCGGCTCGCGGTCTGCCGGGTCGTGTCCCGGGGGTGGGTTCCAGTTGTCCGACATCGATACTCCTCACGACCTTGCTGGGTGTTGCCGTCAACGTGATGCATCCGGCGCTGTTTCGGGGTGCCGAAGCCGCGCCCGGTCGGTTCCCCCCGGACAACGATGCACATCCCCGGACATACTTTGCGTGATCCGGGTTCACCCAGGCTAGTCACCCCGGGCTGTCACCGCGCATCAGACCGGTGTCGGCGGGCATTCCGGTCTACCGAACCTTCCCGGCCGAGGCGGCGAACGTGTTGCAGACGTTCGGGTTGCGGCTGTTGAAGCCGCGGGTGGCCCAGTACTGGTGGTTCACCCCGTCGCCGTGGTCGTTGTTGTAGTCCGTCCAGTGCAGGATCAGCCACTTCCACTGGAACAGGGACTCGCCGGTGACCGGGTAGGTACGCCGGTTGGACCCGATGAAGATGTCGCCGAAGCAGGATGCCTGCAGTTCCAGCCGCCGGCTGCCCTCGAGTTCGGCCGCCTGGGTCGGCGCCTCGTACCGGATCCGGCTGTTGGCCGCGAGGATGCCGGTCATGTTCTGCACGTGGTGCCCGTACTCGTGGGCGAACTGGTGCAGCATCCACATCCGTGCCCACACCTTCTGATAGGTCTCCGGGTGGCGGTTGTAGTTGCCGATGTCCTCGCTGAGGTTCATGTAGATGGTCTCGGTGCTGCCGCAGTAGAACGGCGGACCGCTGTCGCTGTAGCTCCCGCACGGCGTCTGGATGGTGCCACTGAACGACAGCACGTGCGGTGACCGGAATCGGCCACCGGCCTTCGCGACGATCGACGGCCAGGCCTTGTTCAGGCACTTGAGGAGAGTGGAGTAGTTCGCCCGCGCACCGGACACAGTGGACGGACGCGACCGGCTCTCCTTGCAGTTCACCGGCTTCATGCCGCCGGCCTTGTACAGCTTGTTGCGCAGCACCAGGTCGGAATCGGTCGGACCGGGCTTGGGCTTCGGCGTACTGGTCGTCCGCGGCGCGGTCGGCCGCGTGGTCGTCGGCTTGGCCGTGGTCCGCGTCGCTGTCGGCCGGCTGGTGGCAGTGGCAGGCGCCGGCGAAGGCTCCTCGGACGGCTCGTACGTCGGGCTGTCGGTCGACGTCGGAATCGACGGACTGCTGTAGGGAGAGTCGTTGTGCCTCAGGGCGTTCGACACACCCGCCAGACCGATCCCACCGAGTACGACGACCCCCAGGATCGCGAGCAGCACCTTCCCACCGCTGCCCTTCTTCCGCGGCGGCATCGGCCCACCAGGCGGTGCGCCCCACCCGAACTGTGGCGGCGGCGGACCGCCGTACCCAGCGAACTGTCCGGGCGGAGGAGGTGGTGGTGGAGGTGGTGGATACTGCCCGGGCGGCGGTGGGCCCCACTGGTTGCCAGACACCCGCCCGACGCTATCCGAGCCCCGGCTCAACTCACTCTGGCCGCCGACGCCGTGTAGGTGTTGCACTTGCTGAGGTTCCGGCTGGTGAACGCCGACCGGCTCCAGGCGCCGTGGTTCTTCCGGCTCCCGTGGTCGCGGGGCAGCGAGGTGATGTCACCGCTGTTGTTCACGATGTAGAGCCACTGCCGGTAGAGCCCGCCCGAGATCGGGTAGCTGCCCCGGTTGGCGCCGAGGAACGTGTTGCCCAGGCAGGACGCCTGCAACTCCATCCGCCGGTTGACCTCGAGCTGTGCCGCCTGGTTCGGCATCTGGTAGCGGACCTTGTAGTACGCCGGAAGGATGCCGGTCATCTGCTGGACGGCGTGCGAGTACTCGTGGGCCACCGTGTGCATGGCCAGGGCCCGGGTGAACTGCTGGTTCTGCCGCCAGTACTGGATGTCGTCGGCAACATCCATGTAGATCGTGTGGTTCGACGAGCAGTAGAACGACAGACTCCGGTCGGAGTTGCCGCACGGGGAGTTCGCGCTGCCCACCCAGGAGATCAGTCCGGGCTTCCGGAACCGGCTGCCGGACGCCTGGATCTGCCGCGGCCACGCACGGTCCAGGCAGGCCTTGACCGCGCGGTAGTAAGCCGTTGCCTTCGACCCGTTACCGAGCCCGGAGCGGGACTCCTTGCAGTTCACCGACCGCTGCATACCGGTCTTGTAGAGCCGGTGGGTGGCGATGAACTGCAGCGGGGTGACTTCCTTCGGCGCGGTGGTCGTCCGCGTCGGCTGGGCCGTCGGCGGGTGAGTGGTAGGTGGCGGCGGCAACGAGGTGGTCGTTGCCACCGGCACCGAAGGGGTCGAGTACGTCGGAGCGCTCGTGGCAACCGGCCGGGTCACGGCCACATCGTCGTCGTCACCCTGGGCGATCTTGAGCGCGATGATGACCGCGGCCGCCCCCGCGGCAGCGAGCAGGCCGAGGACCAGGACGGCCACACCGCGCGACTTCTTCGGTGGCTGCGGCGGCATCGGTCCCCAGCCGTACTGCGGGCCGGCCGGTGGCGGACCGTAGTACCCGGGTTGCTGTGGAGGTCCCCATTGGTTGCCTGACACGCGGCAGACGGTAGCGGAGCCCCGGCTCAACCACAGTTGAACGTGCGTCACGATATGGTGCCCAGGTCAACACTGACCCCTCCGATACGGTGTGATTGAGCAATGCGTCTTCGTCTGCTCGGGCTCTCCCTGTGTGCCCTCGGCCTTACCGCTCTCACCGGCCTCCCCGCCGGTGCGACCGGTTCAAATGGTGCGGCCGACCCGGTCGTGACCAACTTCGACAGCCAGATCCGGGTCGAACGTGACGGCCTGCTACGGGTTTCCGAGACCTGGAAGCTCAGCAACGTGACCGGGACGTTCACCCGGTTCGTCGTCACCCGTGACCATCTGCCCGACGACATCGACCACGTGCAGGAGATCCAGGACCTGCAGGTCAAGTCGGGCGGCGAGGAGAAGCAGGCCGAGCTGAGCACGGACGGTGACGTCACCTCGATGGCGGTCGCGGATGTCAGCGGCGGCAACACCCAGCTGGACTTCACCTACACGGTCAAGGGCGCGGTCGCCCAGACGCTGAACGGCACCGAGGCGCGGTTCGCGCCGCTGACCGGGATCAACCTGACCGTCCAGCAGGCCAACATCGTCTTCAGTACTCCGGAGGTCTCGCACGTCTCGTGCTTCGCCGGGGCGATCGACAGCAACACGCCGTGCACGCTGGCGCAGATCGGTGAGACGTCCGGGCCGACGTTCCAGCAGCAGAGCCT
This sequence comes from Kribbella sp. NPDC049227, assembly GCF_043197265.1. Taxonomy (NCBI): domain Bacteria; kingdom Bacillati; phylum Actinomycetota; class Actinomycetes; order Propionibacteriales; family Kribbellaceae; genus Kribbella; species Kribbella sp. NPDC049227. Next base: position 188,564 of record NZ_JBICST010000008.1, read on the forward strand.
GCCGCCGGGCAACACGGTCCGGATGACGATCGGTTTCCCCGAGGGCGAGATCGCCGCGAACTCGATCGTCGAGTACCGCAAGACTCTGAAGCGCGCGTTCTCCACCGACACCGCGCAGCTGATCACCGCGCTGGCCGTGCTGTTGCTCGGCCTGATCGGGCTGTTGCTGCTCTACCGGGTCCGCGGCCGCGACCAGATCGACCCGCGCCGCGTCGTACCGGCCTCGCTGTTCAGCCTCGGCAACGACACCCGGATCGACTTCACCCCGCCGTCCGACCTGCGGCCCGGCGAGGTGGGCACGCTGATCGACGAGCGGATCGACCCGGTCGACGTCACCGCGACGATCATCGACCTGGCGGTCCGCGGGCACATCACGATCATCGAGCTGGAGCACGAGACCGAGTACGCGCGACCGGACTGGGAACTGCGCCGGGTCGCGAACGCGCCGTCGGAGGAGCTGCAGCGGTACGAGAACGTCCTGATCCGGGCGATCTTCGGCGACGGGGACTCCGTGCTCGTCTCGGAGCTCGGCCGCCAGGTGCGGGAGAACCTCGGCCAGGTCCAGGACGCCCTGTACGACGGTGTGGTCAAGCGCGGCTGGTTCAACGAGCGCCCGGACCGGACCCGGTCGCTGTGGGCGACGATCGGTATCGCCACCACAGTGGTCGGCGTGATCGCGACTGTCCTCCTCGCACTGTTCTCGACCTGGGGCCTGCTGGGCCTGGCGGTCACTGCCATCGGTGTCGGCCTGATCGTGGTCGGCCGCTACATGCCGTCCAAGGCGCCGGCGGCCGGACGGGTGCTCGGCCAGGTGGCTGCGATCCGCGGCGAGCTGCTCGAGATGGACGTCAGCGAACTGCCCTCGGACCAGCACGCCGAGCTCTGCTCGCGCGCACTGCCGTACGCCGTCGTCCTCGGCGGATCGGAGCGCTGGATCGACGCGCTGGTCGCGACCGACGAGGACGCCGACGAGGACGAGGGCTTCGCGTGGTACCGCGGTCCGCGCGGATGGCACCTGCAGTACCTGCCGGACTCGCTGCGGAACCTCACGACGAACCTGACCGGCGCGCTCTTCGCCCGCTGATCTCTACCAGTTGGCCTGTGGCTCCCGTGGCGGGAGCTGCAGGCCACTCGGGTGGATGACGTACACGAGCCCGCCCGAGTGCGGCACCCACGCGTTCTCGAAGGCGGTCCGGTCGTACGTCGTCCGTACCTCGCCGTTGCTCGGGATCAGGTGCGAGGCCGGATCGTTGACGACCACGTTGCCGTCCTGGTCGAACCCGACGATCACCATCAGGTGCCCGTTGGTCCCGTAGCCCGCGCCGGGCAGGTCGCCCTTCTTGAACGACAGCGACGCGACCAGCGGGATGCCGGCCTTGATGAACTGCTCCGCCTCGGTCAGCGACCGCAGCCGGGTGATGAACCCGTCCACTCCGCGGGATCCGGCGTACGCCGTGTTGAACGGCCAGTTGCCCGCACCGTCGTAGGCGTAGTCGAAGACCGACCGGGCCGAGTGGTCCACCTGCGGATCCGCGTCGGCGGGGTCGACCCAGGACGTCTCGCCGGCGGTCGGCCCGGCACCGTAGTAGTCGAGCACCATCGCCGTCGACGTCGCCGAGCACCACGCCTCGCCGCCGCCGTCCCACTGCGGATAGTGCCCGAGGTGCGTCTCCTGCGAGTACGTCGGTACGTCGAGAACGATGCCCTCGGCACCGCCAAGGGGGCTCGCGGCAACCTTCTTCTCGTCGGGCAGCCGGGACGCCATCGCCCCGACCGACCGGACCACGGGGCTCTGCGTCGTACCGCTCAGCCGATAGAGGGTCACCTTGAGCTGCCAACGATCCAGCCAGCGGCCCGAGGCGGCGGTGAAGGTGTCGACGGCAACGGATCCGTCCGCGTCACCCTGACTCGGCACCGAGGTCCGGTGGATGTCACCGGCCGCGGTGTCGTCCCCGCCGGACCAGCGGCCGAGCACGTACCACTTGGTCGTGGCGCCGGCGTTCGTCTGGCCCGCCATCGAGACCTCGATCCAGGTGCCGGGCGGTGTGGTCGCGTTCCAGGACGCGACCAGCTCGGTCAGCCCGAAGCCGGTGCTCACGTGCGGCGAGACCCAGCTGGTCTGGTCGTAGCTCTTCGCGGTGCCGTCGCCGAACGGATCGACGTACGACGTGGAGCCGGTCGAGGTGCCGAAGGTCAGGGCACCGTCGGTGACGGTGGTGCCGTGCTGGGCACCGGCGAGGAAGTCGGTGGTCGACGTCCACGTGTGGTAGGCGATCTGACGCGGCGGGGCGACCTTGGCGGCCTCGCTCGGTAGCGAACCGGCGGTCAGCACGACCACACCGGAGATCAGGGCGGCGGTGACGGAACGGGCGGTGGTCATTCTTCGACGGTAGACCCGAGCCGGTGAACGCGTGCCGCGATCGCGTGTCGCGCGGTCAGATAATTACGAGCGCTTGTCCCACTCCTCGGCGAGCATCGCGAACACTGCCTCGTCGGTCCATCGGCCCTTCAGGAACTCGTTCTTCACGAACGTCGCCTCGTGGCGCATGCCGAGCCGCTCGAGCAGGTTCGCCGAGCTGCTGTTCGCGGCATCCAGGCGGCCGATGATCCGGTGCATGCCGAGTTCCTCGAAGCCGAGCCGGAGCACCTCGATCGAGGCCTCCGCCGCGAACCCGCGGCCGTGGAACTCGGGGTGGAAGACGAAGCCGAGCTCGCCGCCACGGTGCTCCGCGTTCCGCACGAACAACGTCACCTCGCCGACATGCCGGCCGGTCTCCCGCAGGATCACAGCGACGGTGAGCGCTTGACCGTCGGTGTCCATCGGTACGTCGGCCAGCCGGCCGGCAAGGGACTCCTGCACCTGCTCCGGCGTCTTCGGGTCGTACAGCAGGAACCGGGTGACGTCGGGGTTGGACTGCAGCTTCAGCAGGTCGTCGTAGTCGGTGTCGAGGTAGCGGCGAAGGGTCAGGCGGTCAGTCTCGATCGGCAGCGAATAGGTCACCGATCGAGACTATGAGACCGCCGCAACCCGATTTCCCCGGATCAGCCGTTGGCGAGGGCCACCAGCCGGGACTGGTCGCCGTTGAAACGGTCCTGGTCGATCGGGGTCGAGCTGTACTGCCAGATGGTGTGGAACGGCCAGCCGCCCGGCAAGGTCCCGGGCGCCGAGGCGTAGCGGGCCACCCAGAGCGGGTTGGTCGCGTTGAAGGCGGTGCTGTTCCCGGTGCAGCGGCTCCACCAGTCGAGGTTGGTGTAGATGACCGGGTCGCGGCCGGTGCGGGCCTTGTAGGTGTTGAGGAAGTCGCGGATCCAGTTGACCATCGCGGCCGCGCTCAGTCCGTAGCAGGTCGCGCCGTACGGGTTGTACTCGATGTCGAGCGCGCCGGGCAGGGTCTTGCCGTCCCGGGACCAGCCGCCGCCGTGGGCCAGGAAGTAGGTGGCCTGGTTGGCGCCGCTGGAGTCGTTCGGGGTGGCGAAGTGGTAGGCGCCGCGGATCATCCCGACGTTGTAGGACCCGTTGTACTGCTGGGCGAAGTACGGGTTCGTGTAGTAGTTGCCTTCGGTCGCCTTCACATAAGCGAACCGTTTGCCGGCCGACCACTGCGAGGCCCAGTTGACGTTGCCCTGGTGGCTGGAGACGTCGATGCCTTCGACCGAGGCGGCCGGGGCCATCACCGCGGGAGCGGCGCTGGTCGTGGTGTTCTGCAGCCAGCCCATGTAGGCGTCGCCGGCCTTGTCGATGCCGTGCTGGCGGGCCTGCGGGGTGGGCTGGTGGGACGCGGTCGACGCGTCGGTGTTCGGCGTACTGGCTTGGGCGGAGCCGATCGAGGCCAGGAGCAGGCCAAGAGTGACGGCGGCACCCGTGAGGACGGACTTCACGGTGAACCTCCACAGAGCGATGAGGGGCGGACAGAGCGCTCGGCGGAGGTCTTACCCGTACCTGGAAAGAATCAAACCCTCCAGCATGTATGAAACGTGACTATTTACCCATCGGCTACTTCACGTACTTCGAGGCCGCCACGAAGGTGTTGCAGCCACCCGGGCTCAGGGTCTTGAAGCCGGAGTTGGCCCAACGCGGCTGGACCGCACGGCTGCCGTGGTCCCGAACCGTGCCGTACTCGTCGCCCGAGTGTGAGTGCAGGTAGTCCAGTTCCCTCTTGAGTGAGCCGGTGAACTTGTAACTGTTCTTGTTCGCGCCCATGAACACGTTGCCGAAGCAGGTCGCCTGGAGCTCGGTCCGGCGGCTCATCTCCAGCGACTTGTCGCCGGAGAACTGGTACTCGAGGTTGCTTTCCGCCGCCAGGATGCCGGTCATCGCCTGGACGTGGTGGCCGAACTCGTGCGCCACCGTGTCGCTCATGTCGGCCCGCAGCCAGGTGGTCGCCACCGAGTCGTTGCTGTGCCCGCGGTACCAGGTCACGTCGGTACCGGCGTCCATATAGATGGTGTGGTTCGACCGGCAGTAGAACGAACTCGGCGCGTTCCCGCTGCACGGGGTGGACACGCTGCCGGTGAACGCGATGAGGTGCGGCGTGATGAAGCGCGAGCCGCTGGCCGTCACCTGCCTCGGCCACGCGCGGATGAGGCAATTGAGCACGTTCGTGTAGTACTTGCGCGCGTTCGCCAGGCTGCTGGCCCGCGACTTGGACTCGCGGCAGTTCACCGTCCTCTGTTTGCCGGTCCTGTAGATCCGGTTCTTCGTGACCATGTCGGAGTCCGACGGCGGCGGAGGCGTCGTCCTGGTCTGGGTCGGCTTGGGCTGGGTCGGCTTCGTGGTCGGGGCCTTGGTGGTGGTCGGGATGTACGTCGGCCCCTCGGTCGGCTCGTACGTCGACGACGTCGGCTCCGGCTGGGTGTAGTCGTCACTGTTGTGCTTCACCATGCTGCTGAGCACCGAGAATCCGACGACGGCGAGCGCCACGATGGCGATCGGCAGCACGATCCAGCCCGCCTTGCTCTTCTTCTTGGGCGGCGGCGGGAATCCGTTCGACCCCCAGCCGAATCCCGGTCCCGGCGGCGGACCCATCGGGGGCGGCCCTTGCCGAGGTGGACCCTGCGGTGGTCCCCAGTACTGCGGTGGCGGACCCGGTGGCGGTCCGTACTGCGGGGGTGGCGGCCCCTGGTACGGCCCCGGCTGTTGCGGCGGCGGGCCGTACGGCGGCTGGTTCGGCAACGGATTCCTCCTGACAAGTGCTCCTGCCGGTATTTTGTCAAGAGGGAGTGCCACTTCCCGTTACCCTTGACCGGTGACACTTCGCTTGTACGACACCATGACGGCAGCAGTGCGGGATTTCGAGCCGGTCCATCCGGGCAAGGTCGGGATCTACCACTGTGGGCTGACGGTGCAGGGTGCGCCGCACGTCGGGCACATCTACAAGGAGGTCGTCTTCGACGTTCTGCGGCGCTGGCTGGAGCGGTCCGGATACGAGGTCACCGTCATCGCGAACGTGACCGACATCGAGGACAAGATCCTGGCCAAGTCGGCCGAGCGCGGTGTGCCGTGGTGGGCGCACGCCTACGAGTTCGAGCGCGAACTGCACTGGTCGTACGACGTGCTCGGCTGCCGCCCGCCGACGTACGAGCCGCGCGCCACCGGTCACATCCCGGAGATGCTCGAGCTGATCGACGAGCTGATCGAGCGCGGCCACGCGTACGTCGCCCCGGACGGATCCGGCGACGTCTACTTCGACATCAGGTCCTGGCCGTCGTACGGCGAGCTGTCGCACCAGAAGATCGACGACATGGAGGCCGCCGAGGACGCGGACCCGCGCGGCAAGCGCGACCCCCGCGACTTCGCGCTCTGGAAGGGATACACCGAGGACACCCCCCGGACGGCCTCCTGGCCGGCGCCGTACGGCCGCGGCCGCCCGGGCTGGCATCTGGAGTGCTCGGCGATGGCGGGCAAGTACCTCGGCGACGAGTTCGACATCCACGGCGGCGGGCTGGACCTGCGCTTCCCGCACCACGAGAACGAGCTGGCCCAGTCGACCGCGGTCGGGCGGAAGTTCGCCCGGTTCTGGATGCACAACGCGCTCGTCACCACCGCCGGCGAGAAGATGTCGAAGTCGATGGGCAACGGCGCGATCGTGCGCAACGTGGTCCAGCGGGTGCGGCCGATCGAGCTGCGGTACTACCTGGTGCAGTCGCACTACCGCTCGGTGGTGGAGTTCTCGTTCGAGGCGCTGGACGAGGCCGCGAAGGGATTCCAGCGCGTCGAGGGCTTCGTCACCCGGGCCACCGAGGTGACCGGTGGGGTCGAGCCGGCCGCCGAGCTGCCGTCCGACTTCGGCGCCGCGATGGACGACGACCTGGGGACGCCGGCGGCGTTCGCCGTCCTGCACAACACTGTCCGGGACGGGAACAAGCTGCTCGCGGACGGGGATTCGCCCGCGCTGCGCGAGAGCCTGGCGGCTGTGCGCGGGATGCTCGGCGTCCTCGGGCTCGACCCGCTGGCCGACCCCTGGGCGTCGCGGTCCGACGTCGGTGGCGAGCTGACCGAGGTGGTGGACGGCCTGGTCAAGGCGCTGCTGGAGCAGCGGCAGGCCGCCCGCGAACGCAAGGACTACGCCGCGTCGGACGCGATCCGCGACCGGCTGAAGGCGCTCGGCGTCGTCGTCGAGGACACACCGCAGGGACCACGCTGGTCGCTGGCGGCACCGACTACAACCGACGAAGGAAGCTGACGTGCCGGGAAGTAGCCAGCGCAAGGGCGCCATCCGCAAGAAGCCGCGGGGCAACCCGACCGCCGGATCCGGTGGCCGGGTCCGCCGCGGTCTGGAGGGCAAGGGCCCGACCCCGAAGGCGGTGGACCGGGTCAAGCACCCGGCGCACAAGCGGGCCAAGGCGAAGGAGCGCGCCAACGAACGCGAGCGCAATCGACGCCCGGCCCGCAAGGACACCGACTCCACGGTCGAGTGGGTCTACGGCCGCAACCCGGTGGTCGAGGCACTGCGGGCCGGCGTACCGGCCGCGGCCCTTCATGTTGCCGAAGGCACCGAACGGGACGCCCGGCTGCGGGAGGCACTGCTGCTCGCGGTCGAGCACGGTGTCTCGGTGCTCGAGGTGCCGCGGGCCGAGCTCGACCGGGTCACCGCCGGCGGCGCCCACCAGGGTGTCGCGCTGCAGATCCCGCCGTACGAGTACGCGCATCCCGACGACCTGCTCGACCGGGCGTACGCCGCGGGCGAGGTGCCGCTCGTGGTCGCGCTGGACGGGGTGACCGATCCGCGGAACCTCGGCGCGATCACCCGGTCCGCGGCGGCCTTCGGTGCCCACGGCGTACTGGTCCCGGAGCGTCGGGCCGCGTCGGTGTCGGCGTCGGCGTGGAAGACGTCGGCCGGTGCCGCGGCGCGGATCCCGGTCGCGCGGGCCACCAACCTCAACCGCGCGCTGAAGTCGTACAAGGACGCCGGCCTGATGGTCGTCGGCCTCGACATGGGTGGCGCCGTGGAGCTCCCCGACCTGGACGTCGCGACTGAGCCGCTCGTCCTGGTCGTCGGCTCCGAAGGCAAGGGCCTGGCCCGGCTGGTCCGCGAGAACTGCGACCTGATCGTCTCGATCCCGATGACGTCGGCCACCGAGTCCCTGAACGCCGGAATCGCCACCGGCGTCGCGCTCTACGAAATCTCCCGCCGCCGCGCGTGACAGCACAACGCCCCGGACCGAGTGGTCCGGGGCGCTGTTGTTGCAGGGGTCAGTAGACGCTCACGCCATAGCGCGAGAGCGCTTCGGTGACGGGCTGGAAGTACGTCGTCCCGCCGCTGCTGCAGTTGCCGGAGCCGCCGGAGGTGAGACCGAGGGCCGTGGTACCGGCGAACAGCGCGCCGCCGGAGTCGCCGCCCTCAGCGCACACGTTGGTGCGGATCAGGCCGGTGACGGTGCCTTCGGCGTAGTTCACCGTGGCGTTCGTGCCGGTGACCGAGCCACTGTGCACACCGGTGGTGCTACCGCTGCGCTTGACGGCCTGGCCGACGGACGCGTTGCCCGCGGTCGTGATGTCCTGGCTCGTGCCGTTGTACAGGTCCACCGTTCCGGGGTGGTTCGTGAACGACGTGCTGTACTTGACGATCGCGTAGTCGTTACCGGGGAAGCTCGACCCGAAGGTGGTGCCGAGCAGCGTGGTGTGGCTCGAGTTCGAGTACCAACTGGACGCGATGTTGCCGCAGTGACCGGCGGTCAGGAAGTAGTACGTGCTGCCACTGCGGACGTTGAAGCCGAGCGAGCAGCGATACTGCCCGCCGTAGATCGCATCGCCGCCGGCGATGTACTTGGTCAGCTTGCCGGAGATCTTCTCCAGCGTGACCCGGTCGCCGAACTGCTTGGTGACCCCGGTGAGCGAGGACAGCTTGGCGCCGGTGACCGTGTCGTCGTAGGAGACGATGATCCGGCCGTCGGGGTTGGTCTGCCAGGCCGTGCCCGGGATGGACGCGTCCTTGCTCAGCGTGGCGGTGATGGCGGTCGCCGACAGTGCCGACGGGTTGATCGGGGCGGCGCTGGCCTGGGTGGCCAGCAGCCCGGCGGCGGCGAGCCCGGCGGCGGCCAGGATCGCGGTGGTACGGCGAATCAGGGAGAAATTCACGGTTTCAGCCTCCTCACGATGAGGACGCGCTCGGGGCGGGTGCGTCCTTGACTTAAACCGTGAGCAGTCGTACCCAGATCTGTCCGTGAGTATTCGCCCGAATTCGGAGCGTGAGGGTAATCCTCCGTTCAGTACACGGCGACGCCGTACCGGGTGAGGGCCTCGACGACCGGCTGGAAGTAGCTGACGCCGCCCGAACTGCAGTCGCCGCTGCCGCCGGACAGCACTCCGTAGGCGTACTGCCGGTAGAACAGTGGACCGCCCGAGTCGCCCGGCTCCGAGCAGACGCTGGACCGGATCATGCCGGTCACCCGGCCCTCGGGGTAGTTCACCGTGACGTTGAGCCCGGTGACCGTGCCGTGCTGCAGGCCGGTGGTGGCGCCGGCGCGGTACACGTACTTGCCGAGGTTCGGGTTGATCGCCCGGCTGATGTCCTGCGACCGCCCGTTGTACAGGTTCACACTGCCGCCGGGCTTCGGGATGTCGGTCCGGTAGACGATCAGCGAGTAGTCGTTCCCCGGGAAGCTGAAGTGGTGCCGCGAACCGAGCCGGGAGGTCTTGGCCGAGTTGTTGTACCAGGTCGCGGCCTCGGCTCCGCAGTGACCGGCGGTGAGCAGGTAGTAGATGCCCCGCCGGGAGACGTTGAAGCCGGCCGAGCACTTCACGTTGCCGCCGTAGATCGCGCTGCCGCCGCTGGTCCGGGTGGTCAGCTTGCCGGGCAGCTTCGTCAGTACGACGCCCTCCCCGAGTCGTTTGGTCACGCCGGTCAGCGAGGTCAGCTTGGAACCGGTGACGGTCGAGTCGTAGGACACCTCGACAGTGCCGTCCGGCCGGGTCATCCAGGTGGTGCCCGGGATCGAGACGTCCTCGTTCAGGGCAGACGTGATCGCCGCGGCGGACAGTCGCGGTGGCTTGACCGGATCGGCCTTGGCCGGCAGTGCGGTCAGGGTCAGAGCGGTTACGGCGAGCGCAGCGGCTGCTCGCCGGACGGTGGAGGGTCGCATGGTCATCAGCCTTCCGTGGCGTGCGGTTCTGATGAGTTCGATGGCAGCTTCAGGACGTCAAACGCTTGGATGAGTCTAGGCCGCTGCAGGTCACCGTGCGCCGCAACACCTGCAGATCACCACGTAACACCGCGTGGTCGACGTCGACCGCCCACTCCTCGCCGGACAGCGTCACCGTCATCGCCCCGTTCTCGAACCACGGCCCGTGCGACAGCCGCCAGTTCGCCGCCACATCCTGTACGCCGGCCGATCGTGCGAGCCGGTGTAGCAGCGCCGTCATCCACCGGGTGCCGAGGATGTGGTTCGCCCATCTGATGTGCTGCGGCACCGGGTTCCGGAACGGCGACATGGTGAGCTGGCGGATCGCCGTACCCGGATGCTCGACGGTCGTCAGGTGGGCCTCGGCCAGGTAGCTGCAGTGCACGTCGCCGGACAGCATCAGGATCGACGCCGGCGGATCCTCGCCACCGACCACCTCGGTCAGCAGCGTGGTCACGTCGTCGAGCGACTTCCGGAACGACGCCCAGTGCTCCAGGTCCATGCCCTGCCGGATCCTCTCGCCGACCCGGGCACTGCGTTGCCCCCAGGCGCCGGACGAGATCGCCTCGTCCCATCCCTCCAGGTGATGCAGTCCGGGCGCGAGCAGGAACGGCAGCGTGGAGGCCAGCAGCAGATGCCGGATCGAACGGTTCGCCCCGACCGTGCGGCGTCGTACCCAGTCCCACTCGTGCGCGTCGACCATCGCTCGCTCGCCCGGCTCCAGATGCCGGGAGCACCGTGAGTCGATCGCGAGCAGCCGGACGCCGCCGAAGTCGCGGTAGAAACTCCAACGGGTCGACGCCGCATCCTCGTCGGCGGTCCACGCGAAGCTGTCCAGGTACGCCGTACGTTCCTCGTCGTCCTCGATCGTGAGCATCGCGCGGTACGTCGGGTCCTGGTCGAGCTGCTCGGGCGAGAGATTGCCGAGGTGCTGATAGACCCAGTACGACGCGTAGGCGCCGACGACCCGGTCGTGCCACCACGGCTGCGCGGTCACCCAGCGACGCCAGGTCAGCGAGGTGTTCCAGTCGTCGCGCAGGTCGTGGTCGTCGAGCAGCATGCACAGGGGAATCGTGGAGAACAGCCACCGCACGGCCGGCGTGGTCCACGCGTCGTCGTACAGCCAGGTGTACTCCTCGAAGTTCCCGATCTCGTCGGCGACCTCGGACCCTGGCCGCCCACCATGGGCCTCGTGCAGTCGGCGCAGTACGGCGTCGGACGGGTCGTCGGCGTACACCTGGTCACCGAGGAGCAGGACCGCGTCCGGTTGATCACCGTCACCGGCTGCGACCGACTCGGCCAGCGCGACCAACGCGTCCGGGCCGAACTCCTTGAACCCCGTCTCGTCGAACGGCGCGGATCGGCGACACGACCCGAACGTCAGCCGGAAGGTCCCGTCCGCACGCGGCGTCCGGATCACGCTCGGGCCGTACGGGCTGTACGGAAGCGGCCACACCGTGCTGCCGTCGAGCTTCACGTCGTACGGCGTCGTGGAGTCCGGCGCGAGGCCCTCGATCCGGACCAGCGCGTAGTGGTGGCCGTGGACCGACCACGTCCGGGCCTTGTGGCCGAGCACCTCGACCTCGGCCGGACCGCTGGTCTCCACCCAGACGGTGGCCTGGGTCTCGTCGACGTACCGCAGCAGCGGGCCCAGCCTGAGTTCCATCCGGGCAAAGTTACAAGCTCAGTCCAACCGCAGCGAGTGCAGAACGAACGACGCGAGCTCGCGGTACGCCTCGGCGTCGTTGAGACCGGTCCGGCGGGCGATGTCGCCGCGCTGGATGGCCTGCATGGTGTGCGCGACCATCTCGGCCGCGAACGCGATGTCGACCTGCCGGAACGTCTTGTTGTTGATCCCGTCCTCGATCAGCGCCCGGACCCGGTCGGCCGCGATCCGGGTGTTCCGCTCGTACACCGACCGGGCCGGCGCGAACGTCGCGACGTCGTCCAGGAAGGTCCGGCTGGCCGGCCGGAGCGCGTCCGCGACCGCGTTCAGGTACGCCGCGATCCGCCGGTCGTGCCGGGTCTGCCGGGCGACCGCGGACTCGACCTGGGCGGTGGCATTCTTGAAGTAGTGCTTGACCACCTCGACGGCGAGCTGCTCCTTGCTCGGCGCGAGCGCGTACAGGGTCGTCTTGCTGCAGCGCAGCTCGGCGGCCAGGTCGTCCAGGGTGAACCGGCTGAAGCCCTGCTCGAGGAACAGGGTCAGGAGCCGGTCGAGCAGTTCGGACTGCCTGCGGGTACGGCGCCCCGGAACGACTGTTGTCATATCGAGACAGCATAGAACGATACGGAACTATGTGCTTCAGTATCGTTGCGAGTATCATTTCGTCAGCCGTTGAGAGGGGTGCCTGATGGCTGTCGATCGTCTCCTGCCGACCGAGGAATCCACCGATCTGCTCGCCCTGGTCCGTGACCTGTGCGTGCACGAACTCGCGCCGTACGCCGCTCAGGCGGAGGAGAGCGAGACCTTCCCGCGGGATGCGTTCCGCACACTCGGCAAGGCAGGTCTGCTCGGCCTGCCCTACCCGGAGCAGTACGGCGGCGCCGAGCAGCCGTACGAGGTGTACCTGCAGATGCTCGAGGAGATCGCCTCCGCCTGGATGTCGGTCGGCGTCGGGGTCTCCGTGCACACGATGACCAGCTACGGGCTGGCTACGTTCGGCACCGAAGAGCAGCGGGCCCGGTTGCTCCCGGACATGATCGGCGGCGAACTGCTCGGAGCGTACGCGCTGTCCGAGCCGCAGGCCGGCTCCGACATCAGCGGGATGACCACGCGCGCGGTCCGCGACGGAGACGACTATGTCCTGACCGGCACCAAGGCATGGATCAGCCACGGCTCGCACGCCGACTTCTACACCACCTTCGCCCGTACGTCGGAGGACCCGAAGCGCGGCATCTCCGCCTTCCACGTGCCGGCGTCCGCCGAGGGCCTCAGTTTCGGCGCGCCCGAGCGCAAGATGGGCCTGACCGGGTCGACCACCACGCTGGTCAACTACGACCAGGTCCGGATCCCGGCCGCGAACCTGATCGGCGCCGAGGGCGCCGGGATGCGGATCGCCCTGTCCGCACTGGACTCCGGCCGACTCGGCATCGCGGCGTGTGCGGTCGGTCTGGCCCAGGCCGCGCTCGACGTCGCCGCGGCGTACGCGCTGGAGCGGCAGCAGTTCGGTCAGGCGATCGCGGACTTCCAGGGCGTCCAGTTCCTGCTCGCCGACATGGCCGCCGCGGTCGAGTCCGCGCGGGCGACGTACCTGCAGGCCGCGCGCCGCCGCGACCTCGGCCGCCCGTTCACCCAGCAGGCCGCGATCGCCAAGCTGATCTGCACCGACGCCGCGATGAAGGTCACCACCGACGCGGTCCAGGTGCTCGGTGGGTACGGTTACACCCGCGAGTTCCCGGCCGAGCGGTACATGCGCGAGGCCAAGGTCACCCAGATCTTCGAAGGAACCAACCAGATCCAGCGGCTGGTGATCAGCCGAGATCTCCTGAGGAGTGTTCGATGAAGCTTGGCCCCTCCGACGTCGCCCTGGTCACCGGTGGTGGTTCCGGTCTCGGTGAGGCGACGGTACGGCGGCTGGCCGCCGACGGGGCCGCGGTCGTGATCGTCGACCTGGCGTCCTCCGCGGGCAAGGCGATCGCCGACGAGCTGGGCGACCGGGTCGTGTTCGCGCCGGCCGACGTCACCGACGAGGCGGCTGTGACGGCAGCGCTGGACGCGGCCGCCGGGCTCGGCACGCTGCGGGTGGTCGTCACCTGCGCGGGCATCGCGACACCCGGCAGGGTCGTCGGCCGGAAGGGTCCGTTGCCGCTGGCAACGTTCCGGCAGGTGGTCGAGGTGAACCTGATCGGCACCTTCAACGTGCTCCGGCTGGCCGCCGAGCGGATGATCGCGCAGCCGTCCGGCGACGACGGCGACCGGGGTGTCGTGGTGATGACCGCGTCCATCGCGGCGTACGACGGTCAGGTCGGGCAGGCGGCGTACGCGGCCAGCAAGGGCGGCATCGTCGGCCTCACCCTGACCGCGGCCAGAGACCTTGCGGACAAGGGGATCCGGGTCGTCACCATTGCCCCGGGCACCATGGAGACACCGATGCTGGCCGGTCTCCCGGAGGAGACCCGCACGGTCCTCGAGCAGCAGGTCCCGCACCCGTCGCGGCTCGGCCGCCCGGCCGAGTACGCCGCTCTGGTCGGTCACATCGTCGACAACCAGATGCTCAACGGTGAGGTCATCCGGCTGGACGGCGCCCTGCGGATGCCACCGCGCTGATCACTCCGGTTCGGACAAGGTCGGGGTGGGCAGCGCAAGCTTCTCGTCCGGCTTGGCCGCCAGCACATCCTCCACGTAGGAGCGCGCGGCTTCCATCGTGTCGATCTCGTGGCCGGCCTGCTCGGACAGGAACCAGCGGTGCTCGAGCACCTCGTGGAACACCTCGGCCGGCTCGAGCTTGCGGTTCAGGTCGCGCGGGACCGAGCGGACCACCGGCTCGAACACCGTGGTCAGCCACTGGTGCGCGACGATCTCCTCGTCCTCGTTCTGCTGGTCGGTCGAGGCGGAGAACGCGTCCAGATCGTTCAGCAGCCGGCGGGCCTGGTTCTCCTCGACGTCCAGGCCGGTGAGCCGCAGCAGCCGGCGCGAGTGGTGCCCGGCGTCGACGACCTTCGGCTGGATCCGGACCTGGCTGCCGTCCCAGTCGGTGATGATGTCGATCTCGGCGACGTCGAAGCCGAGCTCGTTCAGCCGCCGGATCCGCGAGTCCAGCCGGTGCATCTCGTCGGTGGTGAACTCCTCCGGGGCGGTCAGTTCGGCCCACAGCGCCTCGTACCGCTTCTGGATCGACTCGACGGTCTCCTGCGGGTCGATGTCCGGGTCGAGCAACCCGCCCTCCTGCAGGTCGAGCAGTTCGCCGAAGAGGTTGATCTCCGCGGTGTAGAGGTCGTGCGCGCGCTGGCCGTCGGAGATGTCCTGGTGCAGTTCGCCGGTCTCGGCGTCCACCAGGTACGCCGCGAAAGCGCCGGCATCGCGGCGGAACAACGTGTTGGACAGCGAGCAGTCGCCCCAGAAGAACCCGAGCAGGTGCAGCCGGACGATCAGCGCGACCAGGGCGTCGATCAGCCGGTTCACCGTGTCCGGCCGCAGCGTGCTGGAGAACAGAGCGCGGTAGGGCAGCGAGAACTGCAGGTGCCGGGTGATCAGGATCGAGTCGATCGGCTCACCGTTGCGGTCCAGCCGGTCGGTGATCACGCCAACTGGCTCGACCGAGGGCGACTCCAGCCGTTCCAGGTCGCGCAGCAGCCGGTACTCGTGCAGCGCGAGGTGCTCCAGCACCTCCTTGATCGCGTACACGCTGCCGTTGACCCGGACGAACCGGACCACGTGCCGCGAGATACCGCGCGGCAGCGCGACCAGCTGGTCCTCGGGCCAGTCCTCCAGGGGGACGTCCCACGGAAGCGACAGCAGGCCGGTGTCCGGGCGGGTGGCGACGAATCGGGGCACGGCTCCAAGTCTGTCAGGAATCCTGAGAGTTCAGGAGGTACGCAAGCTATTGCAAGAACTTGCGTGAACAGGCGTAGAGTTTGCGTTATGACACGACGACTTGCAGAGGTGGCCAAGAAGGTCGGCGTCAGCGAAGCCACCGTGAGCCGGGTTCTGAACGGGAAGCCGGGTGTGTCCGAGGCGACCCGGGAAGCGGTGCTCACCGCCCTCGATGTCCTGGGGTACGAGCGTCCCACCCAGCTGCGCGGCGACCGGGCCCGGCTCGTCGGGCTGGTCCTGCCGGAGTTGCAGAACCCGATCTTCCCGGCGTTCGCCGAGGTCGTCGGTGGCGCGCTCGCGCAGCAAGGTTTCACGTCCTTGCTCTGCACCCGCACGGTCGGCGGTGTGTCCGAGGCCGACTACGTCGACCTGCTTCTGCAGCAGCAGGTGTCCGGGGTGGTGTTCGCCGGCGGCTTCTACGCCCAGGCCGACGCACCGCACGCGCACTACGAGCTGATCCAGGAGCGCAAGCTGCCGACCGTCCTGGTCAACGCGGCGGTCGATCACCTCGGCTTCCCGCAGGTGTCCTCGGACGACTTCGTCGCCGCCGAGATGGCGCTCGGTCACCTCCGCGCACTCGGCCACCGCCGGATCGGCATGGTGCTCGGGCCGCGCGACCACATCCCGTCGCGGCGCAAGCTGGACGCGTTCATGGCCGCGGACGAGGCGGATCCGGAGCTGGTCGAGCACACCATGTTCTCGCTCGAGGGCGGGCACGCGGCCGCGACCCGGCTGGTCAACAACGGGGTCACCGGCATCGTCTGCGCCAGCGACATCCTCGCGCTCGGCGCGATCCGCGCGGTCCGCCGGGCCGGTCTGTCCGTGCCCGACGAGGTCTCCGTGATCGGGTACGACGACTCCGCGATGATGAACTGCACCGACCCGCCGCTGACCACGGTCCGGCAGCCGATCGACGCGATGGGCCGGGCCGCCGTCGACATGCTGGTCGCCTTGATCGAACGGGCCGCCGTACCTGCCGACGAGTTGCTGTTCGAGCCGGAACTGGTCGTCCGGGCCTCCACCGCACGCGCCAGGATCTGACCCACCACCCCCTCCGCAGCCGCTGACCGGTCACCGGTCGGCGGCTGCTGCCGTCTGCCCTGCGCGAGCCACCTTCCCATCTGAAGTCACGTTTTTGCAATCTTCTATTTGAGTATTGCGCAGTGGTGTCGAGTTGCCTACGGTGTCCGCAAGATCGAGGGAGAGGGTGGATCGATGAGGACAACGCGGCGCGGGCTCAGCCTGCTGCTGGTCGCGGGACTCGGGCTGGTGGCCGCGTCCTGCGGGTCGGGGGACGACGAACCGAGTGCTCAGGCATCAGCGAGCAGCGACGGCCCGGTGACCATCACGGTCGGCTGCCAGCCGCCGAAGAGCAATCCGAAGGAGCGGGAAGCCTGGGACGCCGACGTGGCCGCGTTCCGGCAGCAGCACCCGAACATCACCATCCAGAGCAAGGACGCGTTCCCCTGCATCAACCCGGACACCTTCCAGGCGAAGCTGGCCGGCGGCAGCCAGGAGGACGTGTTCTACGTCTACTACACCGACGTCCAGAAGATCATCAAGGCCAAGCAGGCCGCCGACATCAGCCAGTACGTCGGCGATGTGAAGGCGGTCAAGGACCTGCGGCCAGACGTGATGGGCGTGTTCAAGGACGGCGACAAGACCTACGGGCTGCCGCGCAACAACTACAACATGGGCCTGGTCTACAACCGCAAGCTGTTCACCCAGGCCGGCCTGAACCCGGACAGCCCGCCGAAGACGTGGGGCGAGGTGCAGGAGGCGGCGAAGAAGATCGCCGCGATCGGCCCCGGGTACGTCGGCTTCGGTGAGTACTCCGCCGGCAACACCGGCGGCTGGCACTTCGCCGCGTCGCTGTACGCACGTGGCGGGTCGATGGTCAGCGACGACGGCAAGACCGCCGCGTTCAACAGCGCCGAAGGCAAGGCGGTGCTGGAGAACCTCAAGCAGATGCGCTGGAACGACAACTCGATGGGCAGCAAGCAGCTCCTCCAGTGGGAGGACCTGATGCGGATGATGGGTTCCGGCAAGCTCGGCATGATGATCGGCGCGCCGGATGTCGTGCAGGGCGTGAACAACGACTTCCAGGGCAAGTTCGAGGACTACGGTGTGACCGCCGTACCGGAGTCCGAGGGCAAGGCGTCGCTGAGTGGTGGCGACGGCTACATGTTCAACCCGAAGGCCACGCCGGAGAAGATCAAGGCCGGGCTGCTGTGGCTGAACTTCCACGAGCTGACGCCGGGCCAAGGGCAGTTCAACTACGCGCGGGCCAAGGAGCAGGGACGTCCGGTCGGGCTGCCGATCCCGGACCTGTACGGCGACTCCGCGCCCGGCAAGCAGATCGTTGACCTGCGCAAGCAGTACGCGACGGTCCCGGTCGACCACTTCTCGCCGTACGTCGCGGCGCAGTCGACCATCACCAACAAGCTCGAGCCGCCGAAGGCGCAGGAGCTGTACGCCGTGCTGGATGTGGCGATGTCCGCGGTCCTCACCCGGAAGGACGCCGACATAGACAAGCTGCTCTCTGATGCGGAGGGCAAGGCCAACAAGATCCTGGCCAAGAACACCTGATGGTGGACAACCGAACAGAAGCCCGCCGACCCCGCTCCGCGGGGCCGGCGGGCGCTGGGGAAGAAGACCTCCGAACCGGCGGCGACGCAGCAGCCCCCCGCCGCAAATGGCCCCGCCGCGGCAGCTCTGCGGACGGTGCGGTGGGCGGTGGGGGCCGCGGGTTTGCGGTGGGTGCGGCGGGTGGTGGGCGGGGGCTTGATGGGGTTTGGGCTGCTGACCGAACGCCCACTCCCGACAGCCAGGGGGCTTTGCGGAGGGCGGTCGGGCGGAATCTCACGGCGTACGGGTTCTTGTGTGGGGCGTTGATCTGTTTCGCCTTGTTCTCTTGGTATCCCATGGTGCGCGAGGTGATTCTCAGCTTCCAGGAGAACAACTTCGTCGACCCGGGGAAGTGGGTCGGGTTCGACAACTTCCGGACTGTGATCGAGGACCCGGCGTTCCGATCCGCGTGGCTCAACACCGCCGCGTTCAGCGGTCTCGCTCTCGTGATCGGGTACGCCGTACCGTTCGTGCTGGCCGTCGTCCTCAACGAACTCAGGCACGCGAAGGCCTACCTGCGGTTCGTCGTCTACCTCCCGGTGATGCTGCCGCCGGCCGTCGCCGTCCTCCTGTTCAAGTGGTTCTACGACCCAGGCTCCGGCCTGTTCAACCAGATCCTCGACGTCTTCCATCTCCCGCCGCTGAGCTGGCTGGACTCCACCAGTACGGCGCTCGTGAGCCTGGTGCTGGTGTCCACCTGGATGAACCTCGGCACCGGCACGCTGATCTACCTCGCCGCGCTGCAGAGCATCCCGGGCGACCTGTACGAGTCGGCCGAGCTCGACGGCGCCGGTCTGTTCCGGCGGGTGTGGCACGTGACGATCCCGCAGACCAAGCTGATCCTGCTGGTGATGTTGCTGCTGCAGGTCGTCGCGACCATGCAGGTCTTCATCGAGCCGTACCTGCTGACCGGCGGCGGCCCGGAGAACGCGACCGTCACGGTCGCCTACCTGATGTACCAGTACGCCTTCAACTTCGGCGACTTCGGTGGCGGCGGCGCGCTCGGCCTGATGCTGATGCTCGTCCTGCTGGTGTTCTCCACGATCTACCTGCGCGTGTCCCGCGAGGAGGAGGCCCGATGAGGACCTTGGTGTCGCCGCTCGCGCTGCGGACCCCGCGCGGCCGGCTGATCTACTGGACGATCCTGACGGTCGTCGTGGTCGGCTTCACCGGCGCGTTCGTGTTCCCGCTGTACTGGATGGTGACCGGCGCGCTCAAGTCCCCGGACGAGCTGGCCCAGATCCCGCCCAGCTTCTTCCCGAAGTCGTTCGACCTCGGGGTGTACGCCGACGCCTGGGAACAGCTGCAACTGGGCGTCTTCCTGAAGAACACCGCCCTGTACGCCGGTGGCGCGTGGCTGTTCACGCTCGCCGTCGACGTCACCGCGGCGTACGCGCTGTCGAAGCTCCGGCCGTTCTTCGGCAAGCTGATCCTCGGCGCGATGCTGGCGACGCTGATGATCCCGCCGATGGTTCTGCTGCTGCCGACGTACCTGGTGGCCAAGGATCTGCCGATCTTCCACCTGGACCTGCTCAACACCCCGTGGGCGATCTGGTTGCCGGCGGCAGCGAACGGCTTCTTCGTGTTCCTGCTGAAGCGGTTCTTCGACTCGATCCCGCGCGAACTGCTGGAGGCGGCGGAGATCGACGGTGCCTCGCCGCTGCGGATCCTGTGGTCGATCGTGCTGCCGGTGTCGCGGCCGATCCTCGGTGTGGTGTCGATCCTGTCCGTGGTGACGGTGTGGAAGGACTTCGTCTGGCCGCTGCTGGTGCTGCCGGAGACGGACAAGATGTCGATCAGCGTCGGCATCGCGTCGCTGTCCGCGCAGATGCCGCAGAACGTGCTGATCGCGTCGCTGGTGATCGCCAGCCTGCCGACGATCCTGGTGTTCTTCGTGTTCCAAAGAAGCATCATGGCCGGCCTCACTGCCGGAAGTCTCAAAGGATAAGGGGATTCGATGGCTGACGAGTGGTGGCGCGACGCGGCGATCTACCAGGTGTACCTGCGCAGTTTCGCCGACGGCAACGGTGACGGGATCGGCGATCTGGCCGGTCTGCGCGAGCGGCTGCCGTACCTGGCCGAGCTCGGCGTGGACGCGATCTGGCTGAACCCGTGGTACCCGTCCCCGATGGCCGACGGCGGGTACGACGTCGCCGACTACCGCGCGATCGACCCGGCCTTCGGCACGCTCGAGGAGGCCGAGGCGTACATCGCGGAGGCGCACGCGCTGGACATCCGGACCATCATCGACATCGTCCCGAACCACGGGTCCGATCAGCAGGACTGGTTCGTCCAGGCGTTGCGGGCCGGTCCGGGGTCGCCCGAGCGGGAGCGGTTCCTGTTCCGTCCGGGACGCGGTGAGCTGCCGCCCAACGACTGGCAGTCGATCTTCAACGGCCCGGCCTGGACCCGGGTGGAGGACGGTGAGTGGTACCTGCACCTGTTCGCCCCGGAGCAGCCGGACTTCAACTGGCGCAACGCCGACGTGGTCGAGGAGTTCCACGCGATCCTGCGGTTCTGGCTGGACCGCGGCGTCGACGGGATCCGGATCGACAGCGCCGCCGTGCTGTTCAAGGACCTGGACAGTGTCGAGGAGTCGTACACCGACCACGACGAGGTGCACGACGTGTACCGCGGCTGGCGGCAGGTGACCGATTCGTACGACGGCCGCTTCCTGGTCGGCGAGATGTGGATGCCGGACCAGGAACGGTTCGCGCTGTACCTGCGCCCGGACGAGATGCACACGGCGTTCAACTTCGACTTCCTGTCCCGCCCGTGGCAGGCGGACGAACTCAGGGCGTCGATCGATCTCACGCTGACGACCCACGTCCCGATCGGGGCCCCGCCGACCTGGGTGCTGTCCAACCACGACGTCACCCGGCCGGTGACGAAGTACGGGCGCCCGGACACGTCGTTCTCACATCAGGACCGCAAGCACGGCATGCGTACCGACCTCGTTCTCGGCGAACGGCGCGCCCGCGCCGCGGCCCTGCTCGCGATGGCGCTGCCGGGTGCGGTGTACGTCTACCAGGGCGAGGAACTCGGTCTGCCGGAGGTCGAGAACCTGCCTGACGAACTGCTCCAGGACCCGATCTTCGCCCGCTCCGGCGGCACCGACCGCGGCCGGGATGGTTGCCGAGTGCCCCTACCGTGGTCGGGCAAGGAACCGCCGTTCGGCTTCGGAACCGGTACGCCGTGGCTTCCGCAACCCGCCGACTGGAAGAACCTCACCGTTGAGTCCCAGCACGACGACCAGAACTCGATGCTCACCCTCTACCGCACCGGTCTGGCACTCCGCCGTACCTATCTCGGCGACGGGACGCTCAGCTGGCTCGACTCGCCATCCGGTGTGCTGACATTCCAGCGGGAGAACCTGACCTGTGTCACCAATCTGACGGCCGACCCGGTCGACCTGCCGCCGCACGAGGTGGTGCTGCTGACCAGCACCCCACTCGACGACGGCAGGCTGCCGAGCGACAGCACGGCCTGGATCAGGTGAGCGGACGGAACCGCCGCAGCCGCAGGCTGTTCGAGACGACGAAGACCGAGCTGAAGGCCATCGCGGCGCCGGCCAGCATCGGGTTCAGCAGTCCGGCGGCCGCCAGCGGAAGCGCGGCCACGTTGTAGGCGAAGGCCCAGAACAGGTTGCCCTTGATCGTGCGCAACGTGCTGCGGGACAGGCGGATGGCGTCCGCCGCCGCGCGCAGGTCGCCACGGACCAAGGTCAGGTCACTGGCCTCGATCGCCACATCGGTGCCGGTGCCCATGCTCAGGCCGAGGTCGGCCTGGGCCAGGGCAGCGGCGTCGTTGACGCCGTCACCGATCATCGCGACGACCCGGCCCTCGCCCTGCAGCAACTTCACCGCGTCGACCTTGCCGGCCGGCAGTACCTCGGCGATCACCTCGTCGATGCCGACCTCGGCCGCGACCTTCTGTGCCACGGCCTCGTTGTCCCCGGTCAGCAGCACCGGCCGCAGTCCCAGCGCCTTCAGCTGGCCGATGGCCTCTGCCGACGTCGGCTTCACCGTGTCCGCGACCACCAGGACCGCTCGCGCCTCCCCGTCCCATCCGACCGCGACCGCCGTACTGCCCTCGGCCTCGGCGTGGTCCTTCGCGTGTGCGAGGTCGTCGGGCAGGTACTGGCTCCACTCCTCCAGCAGCCGCGTGCGTCCGACCAGGACCGCGTGCCCGTCGACGATGCCCTGGACCCCGAGGCCTTCGACGTTCCCGAAGTCCTCGACCTCGGGCAACTGACCGAGCTCGGCCTGGGCACCGCGGGCGATGGCCTGCGCGATCGGGTGCTCGCTGGAGTGCTCCAGCGCGCCGGCCAGACGCAGTACGTCGGCCCGCTCCTGTCCGGGAGCCAGCAGTACGTCGATCAGCTCCATCCGGCCCGTGGTCACGGTGCCGGTCTTGTCCAGGACCACAGTGTCGACGCGACGTGTGGACTCCAGCACCTCCGGACCCTTGATCAGGATGCCGAGCTGCGCACCGCGGCCGGTGCCGACCATCAACGCGGTCGGCGTGGCCAGCCCGAGCGCACACGGGCAGGCGATGATCAGTACGGCGACCGCCGCGGTGAACGCCACCTCGACCGGGGAACCGTTGCCGAGCCAGAAGCCCATCGTCGTCAGCGAGAGCCCGATCACGATCGGCACGAAGAACCCGGACACCTTGTCCGCCAGCCGCTGGACCTCGGCCTTCCCGTTCTGCGCGTCCTCGACCAGTCGCGCCATCTGCGCCAGCTGGGTGTCGGCGCCGACCCGAGTGGCCCGGACGATCAGCCGACCGCCGGCGTTCACGGTGGCGCCGACGACCGCGTCGCCCGGGCCGACCTCGACCGGGACGGACTCCCCGGTCAGCATCGACGCGTCGACCGCGCTGCTGCCGGTCACGATCACGCCGTCCGTGGCGATCTTCTCGCCCGGCCGGACGACGAACTCGTCACCCACGGCCAGCTGGTCGGCCGGGATCCGCACCTCGGCCCCGTTCCGCAGTACGGCGACGTCCTTCGCGCCGAGCTCCAGCAGCGCCTTCAGGGCCGCGCCGGACCGGCGCTTGGCGCGGGCCTCGAAGTACCGTCCGGCCAGGATGAACGTCGTCACGGCGGTGACGACCTCGAGATAGATCTCCTCCGCGCCGGTGCCGCGGGACGGGATCAACGTGAACGGCATCGTCATCCCCGGCTCACCGGCGGAGCCGAGGAACAGTGCGTACAGCGACCAGAGGAACGCACTGACCACGCCCAGCGAGATCAGCGTGTCCATCGTGGTGGCGCCGTGCCGCAGGTTCGTCCAGGCGGCCTTGTGGAACGGCCAGGCCGCCCACGTCGCCACCGGGAAGGCCAGCGTCAGCGACGCCCATTGCCAGTAGTCGAACTGCAGCGCAGGGATCATCCCGAACGCGATCACGGGCACCGCCAGCACGATGCTGGCGATCAGCCGCTCGCGCAGCGGCTTCAGCTCGTCCGGCTCGTTCTCGTTGCCGTCGGCAACCGCAAGGGCCGGCAGCGTCGCGGTGTAGCCGGTCTTCTCCACGGTGGCGACCAGGTCGTCGGTGGTGATGCCGGCCGGATACGTCACCTTCGCCTTCTCGGTGGCGTAGTTGACGGTCGCGGTGACGCCGTCCATCCGGTTCAGCTTCTTCTCCACCCGGGCGGCACACGAGGCGCACGTCATGCCACCGATGATGAGTTCGACGGAATCACTCATGGCAAGCCTCCTCAGTGGCCGTGCGGGGTCTCTTCGTGCCCCGGTGTGGTCGTGGTTGTCGTGGTGGCCGTGGTGGTGGGCACCGGCGTCGGCGGCACGATCGTGGTCCCGTTCGGGCCCACCTTCACGGTGAACTCGGCGGTGTGCACAGCACCCGCGTGCTGGAAGTCCAGGAACAGGCTGTACGTCGCGGCGGTCGGGAAGGTGGTGCCGAAGGTGATCTCCGGGCCGCCCTTCGTCCCGGGCTCGGCGTGCTGTGCCGGGTGGTTGTGCAGGTAGGCGAGGTCGCCGCTGCGCAGGGAGACCAGGTGCCCGAAGGCGCCCAGGTACGGCTGCAGGTCGGTGACCGGCTTGCCGCCCCGGCTGACCCGGAACGTCAGCTCGGATTCCTTCCCCGCGACCGGAGTGCCTGACAGCGTCACGTCGTACCCGTGGAAGCTGTAGATGCTCGCCGGCTCGCTCAGCGGGACCGGGATGTAGAGACCGGACACGTTGACGTCGGTGCCGAGCGTCAGGCCGCGGTCCAGTCCGGCCGGCTGGAAGTCGGCGTACAGCCGCCAGGTGCCGCCGGCGGTGAAGGTGAACGGGATGCTCCACGTCCCGCTCGCGTCCCTGGTCGGGTGCACGTGGTGGAAGCCGGACAGGTCACGCCGGACCACGATCAGGTGCAGGTCCTTCTCGTGGGTCTTCGTGTACTGCGTCACCGGCTTGCCGTCCGGTCCCTGGATCGTGAAGCGCAGTCGGGTCTTCGCGCCGGACTGGTAGAACGTCGTCGCGGGCGCGAAGGTGTAGCCGGCGTCGGACACCGCCAGCCCGGGCAGTTGCCCGGGGGCATCGTGTCCCGCGCCGTGTCCTGAGGTCTGCTCCATACCGCCCATTTCCTCTCCGTGCGCCGGAGCCGCGGGCGTGTCGGCCGCCGCGATCGGGTCGACCGCTGAGCCGATCGCGTACGCCGCCCCGAAGGCGAGCGCCAGCGCACCGGCGAACGCGCCGAGCCGGAGCGCGACGGCCCGGCTCATGACTCCGCCAGTTCGTAACCCGCCTCGTCGACGGCCTCGCGAACGGCGGCCTCGTCGAGCGCGGACTCACTCGTCACGTGCACCGCGGAGGTGCCACCGGCGACGAGGTCGATGCTGACCTCTTGCACGCCGGCCAGCTTGCTGAGCTCCTCGGTGACCGCCGCGGTGCAGTGGCCGCAGGTCATCCCGGAGACGGAGTAGATCGTGGTGGTCATAGCGGTGCTCCTAGCTCGAATGCGTTCAGGTGTGTCAGCTGCGGACCAGGCGGGCGATCGCGTCGGAGGCCTCGCGGACCTTCTCCTCGGCCTCGGCGCCACCCTTCTGCGCGGCCTCGACCACGCAGTGGGACAGGTGCTCGTCGAGCAACTCGAGGGAGAAGGACTGCAGTGCCTTCGTCGCGGCCGACACCTGGGTGAGGATGTCGATGCAGTACTTGTCCTCCTCGACCATCCGCTGCAGGCCGCGGATCTGGCCCTCGATCCGCCGCAGCCGCTTCAGGTGGCTGCTCTTCTCGGCGGTGTATCCGTGCACATGAGCGTCGGCGTCGGTGGTCATCTCAGGTTCCTCCAGCGGTCCGCGGCTACCCCTCGGGGGTATGTCGACAGGCATGAAGTTACCCCCTTGGGGTATCGAATGCAAGTCTTCGCCGAATACGGGTGGGGGGTATCACATCGAGCGGTCCGGCAACAAACCTGTCACGCTGTGCGTCTGCCACCGGACGAGAGGAGCACGATGCCGGAGCTGGCGATCAGTACGCGCGGTCTGCGCAAGACCTACCGGACCCGGCTGGGCCGGAAGGTCGTCGCGGTCCAGGGTCTCGACCTGGACGTGCCGGCCGGGGGAGTGCACGGCTTCCTCGGGCCGAACGGCTCGGGCAAGACCACGTCGATCCGGATGCTGCTCGGCCTGATCCGCGCTGACGCCGGGACGATGACGGTGTTCGGCCGGCGGGTGCCGGCCCAGTTGCCGGAGGTGGTCGGCCGGGTCGGTGCGATCGTCGAGTCGCCCAAGTTCTTCCCGGCGTTCACCGGTGCGAAGAACCTGCAGCTACTCGCCGAGGCGATCGGCGTACCCCGCGGGCGGGTCGGTGAGGTGCTCGAGCAGACATCACTCGCGGAGCGCGGTGACGACCGGTTCCGCTCGTACTCGCTGGGCATGAAGCAGCGGCTGGCGATCGCGGCCACGCTGCTGAAGGAGCCCGATCTGCTGATCTTCGACGAGCCGACGAACGGCCTCGACCCGGCCGGCATCCGGGAGATCCGCGAGACCATGCGCGGACTCGGCAACCAGGGCCGGACGGTCCTGGTGAGCAGCCACATCCTCGCCGAGGTCGAGCAGGTCGCCGACACCGTGTCGATCATCGGCCACGGCCGGCTGCTGGCCTCCGGCACCGTCGCGGAGGTGATCGGCGGCGGTACGGCGACCACCGTCAAGGTTGCCGTGGACAACCACGAGGCGGCGACCCGGATCCTCACCGCGGCAGGGATGACGGTGCGGGCCGATGGCAACTATCTGCTGGTGGACGGCGCCGGGCAACCGGCCGAGATCACGCGCCGGCTGGCGCATCAGGAGCTGTACGTGTCCGAACTCGTCCCCGTCCGCGCGGACCTCGAGTCCGTCTTCCTCGAGCTGACCGCGGAGGAGAAGATCTGATGGTCCGTCTCACCACGGTCGAGTTGCGCCGGCTGGTCGCCCGGCGGATGACCGTCGTCGGCGTGATCGGCCTCCTGCTGATCATCCTGCTCCTGCTGTTCGCGACCTGGCTCGAGGCACGGCCGTCGTCGGCGGAAGAGCAGCGCGCGGCCCAGTCGCAGTACGAGATCGCCCATCAGCAGTGGGTGGACGGTCATGTGGCGAACGAGGCCGCGTGCAACGAGCAGTGGGAGAAGCAGCCCGATCCGAAGCCCAAGCGCGAGGACATGTGCAGCTACCCCGAGCCGAGACCGGAGGAGTTCGGCAAGCCGCCGGCGGTGTTCGCCGAGCTGATGCCTGAGTTGCTCCACGGAGTGTCGTACCTGCTGCTGTTCGCTGCCTTCCTGGTGGGCGCGAGCTTCGTCGCTGCCGAGTTCAGCACTGGTGCCATCGGCAACTGGCTCACGTTCGAACCACGCCGGCTACGGGTCTACGGCAGCAAGCTGCTGGCGGCCGCGATCGGATTCGTGCCTGTGGCGGTCGTCGTCCTCGGAGTCCTCGTGGTCGGCACCTACCTGATCGTCGACCAGCTCGGCAGCACCGCGACCACGACCGGCGAGGTCTGGGGTGATCTGCTGGCGACCGCCGGGCGAGCCGTCGTACTGACCGCGCTGGGCGCGGCTCTCGGCGGCGTGGTCGGCCTGCTGCTGCGGCACACCGCGGCCGCGCTCGGTCTCGCGATGGGGTACCTGGTCCTGGTCGAGGCGATCTTCGGCAACCTGCTGAACAAGGTCCAGCCGTGGCTGGTGAAGCTGAACTTCGACGCGTTCATCCGGCACGACACGACGTACTACGTCAACCAGTGTTCGTCGACCAGCGACGGCGGCTACCTGTGCAACAGCGTGGTGAAGACGCTGACGTTCGAACGCGGTGCGTGGTACCTGGGCATCCTCGCGGTCGTCCTGGTGGTCTTCGGCGCCGCGGTGTTCCACCGCCGCGACATCAACTCCTGAGCCGCCGCATCCGTCCGAACAGCGCCACCCCGACGGCGACCGCAACGGCGACGGCGGCCAGTGCAAGGCCACGCCGCAGACCGGGCGGCGTGTAGCTGCAGTCGATCCGGTCGGCCGAGTCGCCGAGTGGTACGGCGATCAGGCCGCCGAAGTCCCGTGGAGTCTTGGCAGCGCCGTCTCCGGCGGAGCAGCTCCAGCCGGGCAGCTTCGGTACGGCGACCACGGCGTACCCCTGGCTGCCCGCCGGGAGGGTCGCGCTGATCGAATGACCGCCCGCCTCGACGTCCGTCGCCCCGGTCGAGCGCAACGTCTCGACCGCCTTCGCCAGCGCGGGTTCGTCCAGGCAGCCGATCGCGCCCCGGGGTGCGATGCCACGCTTCGCGTTCCCGACGAACTTGACCTCCACGGACGCGGTACCGGAGGCCGGCGTCGTGCCGAGGCCGACCACCCCGCTGTTCGTCGTCACGCCTGGCCGGCGGCTCGCGAGCAGGTCCGTCCATTCGGCGTCACCGGTCTGCCGCACCTGTCCGACCGTGTGAGGCAGGTTCAGGAAGATCTTGGAGCCCGGGCGGCACTGCCCGACGAGCACCACGTTTCCGCCGCCGGGCATCCGGGTGCCCTTGTACGTCGGCACCTGGTAGACCTGGGTCCCGAGCAGCCGGTCCTGGGCGACGAAGACGTTCGGCGCCTGGGTCATGCCGAGCTGGGGCCGGACCGTGACGAGCGGCGGTACGGTGGCGCGGGTGAACTCCGGGTCGCCGCCGTTCAGGTGCATCCGGGCCCCGACCGAGAAGATCGCGTCGACCGCCGGGTTGTCCAGGTCGCGGTTGGCCCTGCCGTAGCCGGTCCAGCCGAAGCCGAGATCGGTCAGTGTCTCGTTCAGCGAGTGCGGCAGCAGGCTGCTGTAGAGACCCGGACCCTGCCCACCGAGCAACACCGGGTCGTTCGGCGTCACCGTGGTCCCCGGATCCGTCCGGTACGACGGCCAGTCGCCGGCCGCCTCGATCGCGTCGAACCGCTGGGTCTGCCGCTCGTCCCAGGGGCGCAGCGACGCGCTGAGGATCTCCTTGCGCTGCTCGTCCGTCACCACCGCGGACCAGGTCGTCTCGACCGCGACGACGGTCAGCACGAGCGCGAACGCCGCTGCCACCGGCCACTTCGACCGTCGTAGCGAGGGCGAGCGTCGTACCGCCCAGACGATGGTGAGCGCGACCAGGGTGACGGCGCCGGAGACGATCAGCAGGGTGACGGCGTACTCGGTCAGGTAGGGGCTCCCGTCCGACCACACCGCGATCACGGCGACCAGGGCGCCGCCGCCGAGCAGCGCGATCGGCCCGGGCAGGCGGTACGCGACCGACAACCAGCCCAGGACCACGATCAGGCCGCACAGGACGAACGCCTCGCGGTACTGGCTGCCGTTCGGCGTGTCGAAGCCGTGCCACATCGACTGCGTCGGCGCCCACCGGAACGACATCGTGACCAGGACGGTGGCCACCACCCAGACCAGCTTGGTCCGGATCGGCACCGCCCGGTTGAACGGCAGCGTGCAGGCGAGCAGCAGCGCGACCGTTCCGACGTACAGGCTGGCCGTGCGGCCGACGCCCTCGGACAGCGGGAGCAGACGGGACAGGAACTCGCTCAGCTCGTTCGGCGTGAAGATCCCGGGCGGCGACGGCGTTGCGTCGCGGTTGGCCATCAGGACCGGGAGCAGGATGGGCCCCGACAGGGCGATCCCGAGAACGAACGAGATTCCGTGCCGGACGACGACCCGCAGCCGGTCCACCCAGCTCAAGTCGCTGGTCAAAACCCGTGCGATCAGATAGATTCCGCCGGCGATCGTGGCCATGTAGGCGGTGTAGAAGTTGGAGACCCAGAAGACCCCGACCACCAGCACGCTGAGCAGGCGGTTCGTCCGTCGCAGTGACCATTCCGCGACCAGGAAGAACAGCGGCAGTGCGATCAGGCCGTCCAGCCACATCGGCACGTACGCGCCGTCGTCGATCGCCCAGCCGCAAACGCCGTACGAAGCTCCGAGAATTGCTGCAACCCAACGGGGTCCTGGATGCATCTTGATGAGTAGCACCGCCATCGCGGCGGCGGCGAGGCTCAGTTTGAGGACGGTGATGACGTAGACGGCCAGATCGATCTGGTCGCGGGGGAACAGCCCCACCAGCAGCGACAGGGGGCTGCCCAGGACGACGCCGTAGTCGCCGAGGAACCCCACGCCGAAGCCGCTCTGCCAGTTGAAGAACAGGTCGCCCTGTGCGCGGCCGTGCAGGACGTCCCAGAGATGGGCGAAGAACGGGATGTACTGCGTGCCAAGATCATTGGTGCTGCGGGACACTGAACCGAAGGGATAGGTACCGCGGATGACTCCGGAGGCGGCGAAGACCGCCGCCACCACTAGCCCGGCCACCAGCGCCGCTCTGCCCGCCTGGGCAGGTCGGTCCTGTACCGCCGTGCCTTGTTCCGATCCCACAACCCGCCCCTTTGTTCGGTCACCCCGGCGTGCAAAGCTAACGCCTAGTTCAGGTCTAGACAAAAATTGCATCGGCGCGGACGGGTGGGATCGATGAGAACGACGATGCGACTGAGTCTGGTCGTACCATGCTTCAACGAGGCCGAGGTGATCGCCAAGTTCCACCAGGCCGTCAGCCGCGAGCTGACCGCCACCGGCCGTCCGTACGAGATCGTGTACGTCGACGACGGCAGCGCGGACGGGACGCTGGACGCCCTGGTCGAGCTGGCCGCCACCGACGAGTCGGTGCGCTACCTGTCCTTCAGCCGGAACTTCGGCAAGGAGGCCGCGATGCTGGCCGGCCTGCGCTACGCCAGCGGCGACGCCGTGGTGATCATGGACGCGGACCTGCAGCACCCGCCGGAGCTGGTCGGCCGGATGCTGGAGCACTACGAGCGCGGTTTCGACCAGGTGATCGCGCGACGGACCCGGGTCGGCGACCCGGCCACCCGGACGATGTTCGCCCGGGCGTACTACTGGCTGATCAACCACTGGGCCGACGTCGAGCTGATGGACGGGGTCGGCGACTTCCGGCTGCTGTCCCGGCGCGCGGTGGACGGCCTGCTGGAGCTGGGCGAGTACAACCGCTTCTCCAAGGGGTTGTTCGCCTGGATCGGGTTCGAGTCGATCCTGTTCGAGTACGAGAACGTGAAGCAGACCGACCGGAAGAGCCGGTGGACGTTCCGGCGGCTGCTCGAGTACGGGCTGGACGGGCTGCTGTCGTTCAACAACAAGCCGCTGCGGCTGGCGATCTACGTCGGCGGGGTGCTCACCGCGATCGCGGCCGCGTACGCGGTCTGGGTGATCGTGGTGGCCGCCCTGAACGGGGTGAAGATGCCGGGGTACGTCACGCTGATCGCGGCCATCACCGGTCTCGGTGGGTTGCAGATGGTCATGCTCGGGGTCATCGGCGAGTACATCGGGCGCATCTACTACGAGACCAAGCAGCGCCCGCACTACCTGCTCAAGCAGACCAACATGGACCCGGCCGACCGTCTGGACAAGACACCGGCCTCGAGTGGCAGAGCCACCCGAGGCCGGCGTGTGGTGTAGAGCCGAGGATCAGGCGGTCAGCCGCTCCTCGGTCGAGGTCGAGAACAGGTGCAGCTTGTCCGGCACCGCCGCGAGGCGGATGGTCGAACCCTTCTCGACCGGCATCCGGGCGTCGATCCGGGCGACGATCTGCTGGTGCTCGTTGTTGTGCTCCGCGGTGCCGTACAGGTACGCGTCGGCGCCGAGCTCCTCGACCACGGCGACCTTGACCGGCAGGCCGTTGTCGGCGACCTTGAAGGCCTCCGGACGGACACCGATGGTCAGGGTCTTGTCGCTGCCGGCCTTCGACAGGACGCTGCGCTCGATCGGGATCACGTAGTCCCCGACCTTCGCGCCGCTCTCGGTGATGTCCGCCTCGAGCAGGTTCATCGCGGGCGAGCCGATGAAGCCGGCCACGAACTTGTTCTTCGGGGCGTCGTACAGGTTCAGCGGGGTGTCGACCTGCTGGAGCAGGCCGTCCTTCAGTACGGCGACCCGGTCGCCCATCGTCATGGCCTCGACCTGGTCGTGGGTGACGTAGACGGTGGTGACACCGAGGCGCTGCTGCAGCTCGGCGATCTGGGTACGGGTCTGGACACGCAGCTTGGCGTCGAGGTTCGACAGCGGCTCGTCCATGAGGAAGACCTGCGGGTTACGCACGATCGCGCGGCCCATCGCGACACGCTGACGCTGACCACCGGACAGCGCCTTCGGCTTGCGGTCCAGGTACTCCTCCAGGCCGAGCAGCTTCGCGGCTTCCATCACCCGCTTGGCCCGGTCCTCCTTGGAGACACCCTGCATCTTCAGTGCGAAGCCCATGTTGTCCGAGACGGACATGTGCGGGTAGAGCGCGTAGTTCTGGAACACCATCGCGATGTCGCGCTCTTTCGGCGGACGGTGCGTGACGTCGCGGTCGCCGATGTAGATGGAGCCCTCGTTGACCTCTTCGAGGCCGGCGAGCATCCGGAGCGAGGTGGACTTGCCGCAACCCGACGGGCCGACGAGCACCATGAACTCGCCGTCCTCGATCTCGAGGTTGAGCTTGTCGACCGCGGGGGTGTCGGAGCCGGGGTAGACCCGGGTTGCCGATTTGAACGACACAGTGGCCATGACGATTTACATCCCTTCACCGGCAGGAACGTGCCGGACGATCCGAGTAAAGGCCCCCGGGCGGGGGTTCGCTTATCCTCACCCGCCCCGCTCGTCCTGACAAGGTGTACGGCGTGTGACGTGCCCGTACTGTTCACGTTGTGGACACTCCCGCGCATCCTGCAAGTTCTTGCAGGATCTTGCTGCAAGATCAACGGCGGCCTGGGTACAGTGCCGGGCGTGAGCAGCAGCGTGAACGGCAGGGCCCGGCTGGCGGACATCGCGGCCAAGGCGGGGGTCAGTGAGGCGACGGTCTCGCGGGTACTGAACGGCAAACCGGGGGTCGCGGAGGACACCAAACAATCGGTGCTGACCGCGCTCGACGTCCTCGGGTTCGAGCGGCCGAGCCGGTTGCGGCGCCGGTCGGCCGGACTGATCGGGCTGGTGATGCCGGAGTTGATCAATCCGATCTTCCCGGCGTTCGCCCAGGTGATCGAGTCGGCGCTGTCCCAGCGCGGCTTCACCCCGGTGCTGTGCACACAGTCCCCGTCGGGCGCGACGGAGGAGGAGTACGTCGAGATGCTGCTGGAGCGCGGCGTCTCCGGGATCATCTTCGTCTCGGGTCTGCATGCGGACACCGGCGCGGACCATGCGCGGTACCAGTCGCTGGTGGAGCGGCGGCTGCCGGTGGTGTTCGTGAACGGCTGGCTGCCCGGGGTGGAGGCGCCGTTCGTCTCGTCCGACGAGAACGCCGCGATGGAGCTGGCGGTCACCCATTTGGTTGCCCTCGGCCACCGTCGGATCGGGTTCGCGTCCGGGCCGGAGCGGTTCATCGTGGTGCAGCGCAAGCTGGCCGGCTACCGGACGGCGATGAAGGCCCAGCTCGGGCTGTCCGACGACGAGCTGGACCCGATGGTCGCGTTGAGCATGTTCGGTGTCGAGGGTGGCGCCGCGGCCGCACAGCAGCTCGTGGACGCCGGCGTCAGCGCGGTCATCTGCGGCTCCGACATGATGGCCCTCGGCGTGATCCGGGCGGCCCGTCAGCGCGGCCTCTCGGTCCCTGGCGACATCTCGGTGGTCGGCTACGACGACGCCCCGATGATGGAGTTCACCGATCCGCCGATGACCACCATCCGTCAGCCGGTCCAGGCCATGGGCCTCGCGGCCGTCCAGTCCCTGCTGGAAGAGGTCCGCGGCCACGCCACGCCCCACACCGAGTTCCTCTTCCGCCCCGAGTTGGTGGTCCGCGGTACGACGGGTCCCGCCCGCTGACGACGACAAGGCCTGCCCGGGCATCGGGGCGGGCTGCCCGGGCAGACCGGACTGAGAGGGCGTCTGAGAACCCTGCGCCTACTGCGGGGCACTCGGCACAGACGCCCTCTGACTCCGGCCCGGCCGCCCCCTGCCGGACGGTCGAGCCGGAGAACCGGATCAGTCGAGGTTGGTCACTTGGCGACGTGGAAGGCCGCGGTGGGCAGGCTGGTCTTGCCGTTGGCCCAGAGCGAGTTCACCCTGGACCGCTCGGTGGCGTCCGGGTAGGGGTTGGTGCAGGACGGGCCGGGGCCGCCGCCGGACATCAACTCGGAGCACGGGCCGGTGTAGTGGTCCGGCAGGCCGAGCACGTGGCCGGTTTCGTGGGCGGTGATCCGGGTCGGGTCGTACTCCTGCGCCTGGGCGTAGTCGAGGAACACGTAGCCGCTGCCGTGCCCGTCGGTGGACGCGTACGAGCCGCGTGGGTCGTTGCCCTCGGTGTAGTAGAAGTCGTAGTTGCTGCCCTCGACCAGGTGGACGTTGCTGACCGAGGAGTTCCAGATCTGCGTGCTCGAGTTGATCTGGGACTGGAAGGTCGGCGCGTCGACGGCGTACGTGACGGTGACCGCGGCCACCTTCTGGCCGGACTTGGCCTGCTGGGCCATCTTGGCGCGGGCGGACTTCATCACCGCGTCGTAGAAGGCCTTGGTGGCGGCCTCGTCCTGCGGCGAACCGACGTACGCCGCCCGGGTCGCGGCGGTGGAGGCGGACGGGTTGGTGGCGGGGGCCGACGCAGTGGGGGACGCGGCGGCGAAGGCGGGGACGGCGAGCGCGGCGGCGGCGAGCCCCGCTAACGAACTCAAGACACGGCGATGCGACATGGGAGGGCCTCACTCCGAAGATCTGTGGCGGATAGCGACCAGCGGATTACTGTTCGCTACCCCCGGATGCTGCCAAGACTCCGGAACTTCCGCACCGGATCACCCCAAACTCGGGGGTTAACCCGCGACTCACCCCGCCGGTTCTATGTCATCCATAACGCCCCACCTATGACCTGGCCTCCTGCCTAAGGTGAACCCATGCGCTCCCTGGGGAAAGTGCTGCTGGTCCTGTTGGCAGTTCTCGGGGTGCTGGGGCTGGCCTTCGGCGGGCTTATGGCGGCGTTGTGGGGATTCGCCGACCAGTACGCGTCGCACTACGACTACAAGGTGGGTTTCAAGCATCCCGGTGACGACTGTGGGAACAACGAACTGTCGGTCGACGTGGCGGATGGCGAGCCGTTGGGGTGTGGGTTCGGCGGGTCGGCCGGGGAGCTGCCGGGGTTCAGTGACGAGCAGAACGCGGAAGTGGTCGCGCTGGCCCGGGAGCTGGGCGCGGGTGGCTTCACCGACGCCGAGCGCGACCAGGTGCAGCGGCGGGTCGACCAGATCGTCGCGTCCCTGCCGCCGGAGCGCTTGCCTCAGCACCCGTGGCTGTGGGGCTGGAGGCTGGGAGTGCTGGGTCTGCTCTCGCTAATGGTGCCGATCACAGTGATCCGCAAGGCGACCCGCCGATAGTGTCCTGAGCCGACTCAGGACACCCAGGCGGTGCGGGTCATTCGCCGGGGATGCCGACGTTGAGGATGCGGGCGCCGGGGCCGCGTTCGGCCAGTCGGTCGGCCTTGTTGTAGAGGTTGCAGCGCTGCAGGCTGAGGCAGCCGCAGCCGATGCAGCTGTCCAGGTCGTCGCGCAGCCGCTCGAGCTCGGAGATCCGCTCGTCGAGCCGGCCGCGCCACGTCTTGGACAAGCGGCTCCAGTCCGAGCGGGTTGGGGTCCGGTCCTCGGGCAACGAGTCGAGTGCCCCCTTGATCTCGGACAGTGCCAGCCCGACCCGCTGGGCCGCCTGCACGAAGGCGATCCGCCGCAACGTGCTCCGCTGGTACTGCCGCTGGTTGCCGGCCGTCCGCCGCGAGGTGATCAGGCCCTGGTCCTCGTAGAACCGCAACGCCGACGCCGCTACTCCGGACCGATGTGCGATCTCCCCGATGGAGAGCCAGTGCTCCTTGCTGGGGACGTTCTCCTGCGCCATACCGCCACCCTAGAACCGGGTTCCAAAAACTCAACCGCACTTGAACTGGAGCACTGTGGACCGCCAGGCCATCACAATCGTGCCTCGGGCGCGTCAGACCCGCTCGGCGGGTTCTGGACGGGGCGATGGTGGTGGCCTGGGGGTACGTCGTCCCCTTGGTCAAGGGGCGGACCGAGGTCGGGTATACTTTTTGCTGTGTCGGTGCGCGCGTCGCGTCACCAGAGCATTTCCCAGGCGCTCCGACCCGTCGGTTTCAGCATCCCGCTGAAGGTTCCCGGCGACGAGGGTGCAACGCGATAGCACCCGCAGGTCGATGCCTATCTCCTGCCAGTTCGTCCAGACCGGCCAGTTTCTCCTGGCCGGCCTTTGCGCGCGGGTACCGGTCGGGTTTCGTCCGTGACGTTGAGAGAGAGATTGCGTGACCCAGCACCACCAGGACCAGCACGAGCCTGCCGCCGGCAACACCGCCGACGGCCGGATCAAGAAGCCGCGGCACAAGAAGTTCCAGACCCAGTCGTACGGCGAGCGGATGGCGGCCGAGGCCGCGCCCGCTTCCCCGGCGGCCGGTGAGGTCCGGGACGACACCGCCCGCGGTGAGCGCCGGGGCGGACCCACCCAGTACTCCGACCGCGGTGTGCGCAGCTATGACCGCGCCCCGGTGAAGGGCTACCGCGCCGAGCGCGCCAACCAGCCGCGCCGCGAGGACGACCGCCCGCAGTACCGCCGCGACGACCGTCCGTCGTTCAAGCGGGACGACCGTCCCTCGTACCAGCAGCGCGACGAGCGTCCGTCGTACAAGCGTGACGAGCGTCCGTCGTACAAGCGCGACGACCGTACGCCGTACCAGCAGCGGGATGACCGTCCGTCGTTCAAGCGTGACGAGCGGCCGTCGTACCAGCAGCGGGATGAGCGGCCGCGTTTCGAGCGGAACGATCGCGTTGAGCGGCCGACGTACCGGCGGGACGACAAGCAGTACACCAAGCGGGACGAGGCGCCGGTGGACCTCGGGACTGTTGCTCCTGACAACCAGTTTGCCCAGCTCGGGCTCGCGCCGCGGCTGATCCAGCGGCTGGCGCGGGACGGCATCACCACGCCGTTCCCGATCCAGGCCGCGACCATCCCGGACGCGCTGGCCGGCAAGGACGTGCTCGGCCGTGGCCAGACCGGTTCCGGCAAGACCCTCGGCTTCGGTCTGCCGACGCTGACGCGGCTGGCCGGTGGCCGGACCGAGTCGCGGCGGCCGCGCGGGATGATCCTGGTCCCGACGCGTGAGCTCGCGATGCAGGTGCACGACGCGCTCGAGCCGCTCGCGCACGTGATGAATGTGTCGCTGAAGCTGATCGCCGGCGGCCTGCCGTACCCGAAGCAGATCGACGCACTGCGCCGTGGTGTCGACCTGCTGATCGCGACGCCGGGCCGGCTGATCGACCTGTGTGAGCAGGGTGCGGCCGACCTCGGTGCGGTGGAGATCGCCGTACTCGACGAGGCCGACCACATGTGCGACATGGGCTTCATGCCGGCGGTGACCACGCTGCTGGACATGACGCCGGCCGACGGGCAGCGGCTGCTGTTCTCGGCGACGCTGGACAACGACGTCGACAAGATCGTGAAGACCTACCTGAAGGACCCGGTGCAGCACTCGACCGAGTCCGGCCAGGCCACGGTCACCACGATGGAGCACCACCTGCTGGTGATCGAGCCGGGGCACAAGCAGTCGCTGACGGCCGAGCTGGCCAGCCGCGACGGCCGGACCATCGTGTTCGTCCGGACCAAGCTGGGTGCCGATCGCGTTGCGACGCAGCTGCGCGACCGTGGCGTGATGGCCGCGGCGCTGCACGGCGGTCTGACCCAGGGCGCCCGGAACCGCACGCTGGACCAGTTCAAGGACGGTTCGGTACCGGTGCTCGTGGCAACGGATGTCGCGGCCCGCGGCATCCACGTCGACGACGTCGGCCTGATCGTCCAGGCGGATCCGGCAGCGGACCACAAGGATTACCTGCACCGGGCCGGCCGGACGGCACGCGCCGGCGGCAAGGGTGCGGTCGTCACGCTGGTGCTTCCGCACCAGCGGCGCGGCATGGTCCGGTTGGCCGAGTCCGCCGGTGTCGACGCCGAGCCGGTGCGCGCGCGTCCGGGCGACCAGTTGGTCACCGAGCTGACCGGCGGCAACAAGCCGTCCGGGTACCCGGTGAAGCTGCCCGCCCCGAAGCCGCAGCGGTTCGGCAAGGGCGGCGGCAAGGGTGGCAAGCGGTTCGGCAGCAGCCGGCCGGGTCGTGGCCACGACAGCCGCGGCGGCAGCGGACCGCGTCGCAGCAACGGACCCCGTCGTACCGACGGCAAGTCGTACCAGCACTGATCGACGCGAGGCCCTGATTCCCTGTGACACAAAGGGGATCAGGGCCTTTGCTATGTCAGGATCGCCCAGAGCCTGGCCAGTACGGCGGCGATCTCGGTGTCGTCCAGCGGGACGAGCTCGAGCATCAGCTCATTGGTGTCGACGCGATCGGTCATCACGTAGATCGACGGTGACCCGGCCTCGAGTTCGGTTGCCAGGCGCTTGGCGTCCGGGACCTTGAGCAGGGCTCGCGACACCTGCAGGCCGGTCGGATCGGGGACGACCTCGGCCACCACACCGGGAATCTTGCCCGCGGCATCGGCGAACGCGACCACCTTCGCCAGCTCGTCGGCCTCCCACTTCATCCGGTCGAACGCCTGCCACTCCTCGAGTGCGGCCAGGACACCGATGACGGCCTCCTTCGTCGGCTTCATCCCCCGGCCGATGCCTCGCTCCTGGGCGCGCACGGCCTGGACGAGCGACCAGGTCCCGGCGACCAGCCCCGCCGTGGGGGAGCCGAGGTACTTCTGCCCGCTCACCAGGACCAGGTCCGCGCCGGTCGAGAGCAGGTCCGCGATCCGCGGGAACTGAGCGGCGCCGTCGATGATCGCGGGTACGCCGCGACGATGCGCGGCACGTACCGCGGCGACCAGATCGATCGGCTCGCCTTCGGTCAGCCGGGACGAGACGAGGAACAGGCAGGCGACGTCCGGTCCGTCGAGCTCTTCCTCCAGATCCCCAATGGAACAACGGGTTTCGTCCCCGGCGAGGTCCACGTGCGCACCGGCCAGCCGGATGCCCTGCAGGTTGGTGTGACCGTAGTTGACGACGTGACAGGCGGGCAGCACGACGCGGTGGTGCAGATCCGTTGTGTCGGGCAACGCTGCGATCCGGCGCGGGTCGCCGCCGGTCATCGTGGCCGCGACCGAGAGCGTGATGCCGGCCGCGGTGCAGTGCACGACGGCACCGGCCTGCGCACCGGTGAACTGCGCGATGGCCTCGCTGGCCCGGTCGCCGAGCTCGTCCATCACGAAGAATTCAGGAAGTGCCTGTGCGACGGCCGCCGCCACCCCGTCGGAACTGCGCGACACCCCCAGCGGGGTGTACGTCCCCTTGGCGTTGATCACCACACTCAACCGATATCGCTCATGGATGCTCATGGTGCGGCTGAGCCTAGTGGTCACGCACAGCAATTGGCGAGAGCCCGAGCGCAAGATCTTGACCCGAAACCTACTGGTGAGTCATTCTCAGTTTTACTGAGCAGAGGAGGTTTCTTGTGCCCCGCCCCGCACGCCGAACCCACCTTCGTACGATCACCGCCGCGGTCGCCGTCACTGCCGTGCTGGCTGCCCTGCCGTCGCCGAGTCAGGCCGAGCCCGACGCAGCGGCCGCCACACCCACCGACTATTGCGCCGGGCAATGTCGCGACATCCTTCCGCCCGGCCAGAACGGCAACGCCACCTTCACGGATCTCCTTCTTTTCAAGGGATTGGGCGTCCGCCCGCCACACTTCAGCGATTCGCTGAAGCCGTACCAGGACCTGGTCTGGAACTCGCAAGGCATGACCGACGACGGCCTTGCGCCGTACTACGACGACGCCTCGTTCGGGGTGCAGCCGAACGACGTGGCGAGCACGATCCACCCGCGTTCGGACGTCACGATCGTGCGGGACAAGTCGCGCGGCATCCCGCACATCACCGGGACCACCCGCCAGGGGGTGATGTTCGGCTCCGGGTACGCCGGCGCGCAGGACCGGCTGTTCGTGATGGACGTGTTCCGGCATCTCGGCCGCGGTCAGCTCACTCCGTTCGCGGGTGGTGCGGCGGCGAATCGCGCGTTCGAGCAGGAGTTCTGGCGGACCGCGCCGTACACGGAAGCGGATCTGCAGCGGCAGTACGACGACGCCGACGAACTGTACGGCGCCGACGGCGTGAAGATGCAGCAGGACATCCAGGCCTGGGTCGACGGGGTGAACAACTACATCAACACCGTCGGAATCGCGTACCCCGGTGAGTATGTCGCGCTCGGCCTCGACTGGCCGACCCAGCCGTGGAAGGTGACCGACGTCGTCGCCACCGCGGCCGTTGTGGCGGGCATCTTCGGCACAGGCGGCGGCCAGGAAGTCAACTCCGCGTTGGCTCTGCTCGAGGCCCAGGCGAAGTACGGCGTTGCCGAAGGCACCAAGGTCTGGGAGTCGTTCCGCTCTCAGAACGACCCGGAAGCCAGTACGACGGTGCACAACGGGACGACCTTCCCGTACGGCGAGACAGGTCCGAACCCGGCCGGTCGCGCCATGCCGGACCGCGGGTCGGTCACGCCCGAGCCCGAGGTGATCAACCAGACCGTCGCGAAGGCGAAGGCTGCGAAACCGGCACCTGCGGGTTCGGAGGCGCTTCGCGGCATCTTCGACGGTGGCCTGTTCCCCGAAGGCTTTGGCAAGAAGGGGATGTCCAACGCTCTGCTCGTCTCCGGAGCGCACACCGAGAGCGGCAATCCGGTCGCGGTCTACGGTCCACAGACCGGGTACTTCGCTCCGCAGCTGCTCATGCGTCAGGAGCTGCAGGGACCAGGTGTCAGCTCACGCGGCATCGCGTTCGCCGGCTTGAACTTCTACACGCTGATCGGTCGCGGACCCGACTACTCGTGGAGCGCTACCTCCGCGGGACAGGACATCACCGACACGTTCGCCGTACCGCTGTGTGAGCCGGGTGGCGGAACGCCGACGAAGAACTCGCAGTACTACGAGTTCCGTGGCCAGTGCCAACCGATCGAACGGCTCGAGCGGCACAACGAGTGGTACTCCAGCCTCGGCTCGTCCGAACCGGCCGGGTCGTACACTCTGGTTGCCCTGCGCACCAAGTTCGGCATTGTCACGCACCGCGGCACGGTCGGCGGACGGCCGGTCGTGTTCACCAAGAACCGGTCGACGTACGGCAACGAGGCCGGCTCCGCGCTCGGGTTCATGCAGCTGAACGACCCGGACCGGATCCATTCGGCGGCCGACTTCCAGAGTGCCGCGAGCAAGATCGGCTACACGTTCAACTGGTTCTACACCGACAAGTCGTCGATCGCGTACTTCAACTCCGGCGACAACCCGGTCCGCGCGGCCGGCGGCGACCCGAACCTGCCGACGTGGAGCTCGTACGAGTGGCAGGGCTGGAATCCGGCCACCAACCGGGCGACCTACACCCCGGCCGCGCAGCACCCGCAGGTGGTCGACCAGGACTACCTGACCAGCTGGAACAACAAGCAGGCGCCCGGGTTCTCCGCGTCGGACGGGCAGTTCGGGTACAACTCCGTCTATCGGAGCCAGCCGCTCGACGACCGGATCAAGGCCGTCATCGACAACGGGCAGAAGTTCACCCGCGGCAAGCTGGTCGAGGCGATGGAGGACGCGGCCACCGTCGACCTTCGCGGTGACCAGGTGCTGCCGTACCTGATCCGGGTCCTGAAGAGCGCGCCGATCACGGATCCGGCGGTCGCCGACGCGGTCGCCAAGCTCACGGCGTGGGAGGCGGCCGGCAGTCACCGCAAGACGCCCAACGCCTCGTCGAGGACCTACGACCACGCCGACGCGATCCGGATCCTGGACGCGTGGTGGCCGCTGCTGGTCCCGGCGGAGTTCAAGGACCTCGGCCCCGACCTGTACGGCGCTCTGGTTGCGAACCTGAAGATCGACGAGCGACCGAGCGCGCAGGGATCCGCCTTCCAGAGCGGGTGGTGGGGCTTCGTGCAGCGTGACCTGCGCAAGGTGCTCGGCGATCCGGTGCAGACGCCGCAACCGGTCACGTTCTGCGGTGGCGGATCGCTCGCTGCCTGCCGCCAGGTGTTGGCGGACTCTTTGCTGGCAGCAACGAAGGTCCCGGCCGCCACGACCTATCCGGCCACCGCGGACTGCTCGGCGGGTGACCAGTTCTGTGCCGATCAGATCGCGCACAACCCGATGGGCGGCATCACCCAGGACCGCATCGCCTGGGTGAACAGGCCGACGTACCAGCAGGTGGTCGAGTTCCCGGCGCGGCGGGGTGACGACGTCAGCAACCTGGCGCTGGGGAAGACGGCAACCGCCAGCAGTCACGAGTCGGGGTTGTTCAACTCACCGCCGGCGCAGGCGGTCGACGGGAAGCTCACCACACGCTGGGCGAGCAACTGGTCCGATCCGCAGTGGCTGAAGGTTGACCTCGGCAACGAGCAGTCGGTCGGCCGGGTGGTGCTGCGGTGGGAGGCGGCGTACGGGAAGGCGTACCGGATCGAGGTGTCGCGGGACGGGACGACCTGGCAGCAGGTGTCTGCGACGACGACCGGTGACGGCGGGGAGGACGTGGCTCGCTTCGGAGCGGTTCCTGCGCGGTATGTGCGGGTGACCGGGACACAGCGGGGGACGTCGTACGGGTACTCGCTGTACGAGCTTCAGGTCTTCCGGCAATGACGACCGTGCGCCTGTCAGGATGAGGGCATGAACCAGAACTTTCCTCCGAACCAGCCATACCCGCCGCAGCAGGGCTACCAGCAGGGTCCGCCGCCCGGGTACGCCCCGCCGCAGCAGCAGGGATATCAGCAGGGTCCGCCGCAGGGCTACGGGCAGCAGCCCGGGTACGGACAGGCTCCTGGTAACTACCAGCCGACTCAGCAGAACGCGCCGCACGTCGCGCCGCAGGGATCGCCGTACCCGGTGCTGGTCTCGACGATGAACGACCTGCCCGGATACACCGCGGACAAGGTGTTCGGCGAGGTCTTCGGGCTGACTGTGCGCAGCCGCGACTTCGGGTCGAACTTCGCCGCCGGCTTCCGGTCGCTCGGTGGTGGCGAGGTCCCGGAGTACACCCAGATGCTGGCCGAGTCGCGGCACGTGGCGGTGATGCGGATGTGCCAGATGGCGCAGCAGATGGGCGCCAACGCGATCCTCGCGATGCGGTTCGACTGCAACGAGATCGCGAACACGATGAGCGAGGTCGCCGCCTACGGTACGGCGGTCATCGTGCGCCAGGACGAGCCGCCGCGGCCGCAGGACACCACACCCGATGAGGATGATGCGAGTGACAGCTGACCTGTCTTTCGGACCCGGCTTCCGCTGGGGGGTCTCGACGTCGGCGTACCAGATCGAGGGGGCCGTGGCCGAGGGCGGCCGCGGCCCCTCCACCTGGGACACCTTCTGCGCGGAGCCGGGCCGGATCCTGAACGGCGACACCGGCGCGGTCGCCTGCGACCACTACCACCGGTACGCCGAGGACGTCGCGCTGATGCGGGAACTCGGGGTGGACACCTACCGGTTTTCCTTCTCCTGGTCGCGGATCCAGCCGTCGGGGACCGGGCCGGCCGTGGCCAGCGGGATGGACTTCTACGACCGGCTGATCGACACGCTCCTCGGGGCGGGGATCCAGCCGGCGCCGACGCTCTTCCACTGGGACACGCCGCAGCCGCTCGAGGACGCGGGCGGTTGGCTGTCCCGCGACATCTGTGATCGCTTCGCGGAGTACACGTTGCTGCTGGCGGAGCGGTTCGCGGACCGGGTGCCGATGTGGATCACGATCAACGAGCCGATGGTGCTCACGTTGATGGGCTACTCCCTCGGTGCGCACGCGCCCGGGAAGCAACTGCTCTTCGATGCACTTCCGGTCGCGCATCACCAGTTGCTCGCGCATGGTCGGGCCGTCCAGGCGTTGCGGGCGGGCGGCGCGTCGTCCATCGGGATCGCCAGCAACCACGCTCCTACGTGGCCGGCCAGCGACAGCGTCGAGGACAAGGAGGCGGCCGGTCTCTACGACAATCTGATCAACTGGCTGTTCGCCGATCCTGTGCTGCTCGGGACGTACCCGGCTGGGTTCGAGGCGGCGATGCCGGGGCCGGTTGCCGATGACCTGGCGGTGATCTCGACGCCATTGGACTGGTTCGGGATCAATCACTATTCGCCGGTGTCCGTCGGCGCCGCGACGGGGCAGGCCGATACGGCGGCGACCGACGGGATCCCGCTGCCGCCCGGGTTGCCTTTCGAGCCGCGGCAGCTGACCGGGTACCCGACCACGGACTTCGGGTGGCCGGTGGTGCCGGCGGCGTTCGGCGAGATCCTGCGGACCTTCAAGGACCGGTACGGCGATCGGCTGCCGCCCCTCTACATCACCGAGAACGGGTGCGCGATCAACGACGAACCGGTCGACGGGGTGGTGAACGACCAGCGGCGGATCGACTACCTCGACGGGTAT
Organism: Kribbella sp. NPDC049227; assembly: GCF_043197265.1. Lineage (NCBI taxonomy): Bacteria > Bacillati > Actinomycetota > Actinomycetes > Propionibacteriales > Kribbellaceae > Kribbella > Kribbella sp. NPDC049227. The sequence continues at coordinate 232,216 of NZ_JBICST010000008.1, forward strand.
CTGCGGGCGTTGAAGGAGGCGATCGACGACGGGATCGACGTCCGCGGGTACTTCCAGTGGTCGTTGCTGGACAACTTCGAGTGGGCTGCCGGGTACTCGCAGCGGTTCGGGTTGGTGCACGTCGACTTCGAGACGCTGGAGCGGACGCCCAAGGCGTCGTACCACTGGTTCCGTGACGTGATCGGCCGCGGATGATTCCCGAGCCCGGGGTCGTGCCCGCCGCGCTGGCGGAACCGACCGTGCGGGTCCGGGCCGGGTGGACGTCGGCCGTCGTACTGGCGAACGTGGGAGTGTTCGCCGCGTGGCTCGGGCCGATCCAGGTGTTGCTGGCGCAGCAGTCGGAGGCGGTTGCTCCGGGCAACAAGGAGTTCGTGTTCGGGTTGGTGACCGGAGTCGGGGCCGCGGTGTCGGTGGTGGCCAATCCGGCGTTCGGGGCGATCTCCGACCGGACGATGTCGCGGCACGGGCGGCGGGTGCCTTGGGTGCTGGCCGGGGCTGTCGGTGGGGTTGCCGGGTTACTGATCCTGGCGGACTCGCGGGCCGTTGGGTTGATGCTGCTCGGGTGGTGCCTGGTGCAGCTGTTCGGGAATGCGTTGCTTGCGGCAATCACTGCGACCGTGCCGGATCGGGTTCCGGTCGCGCAGCGCGGGGTTGTCGGTGGATGGGTCGCGATCTCACAGGTGCTCGGGGCGCTGGTCGGTACTGCGCTGGCGGCAGCGTTCGGTGGGTTCGCGCTGGGGTATGTGGCTTGTGCCGTCTTTCTGTTTCTGTCGGTCGTGCCTTATCTGTTGCGTAGTGGCGATGTGCGGTTGCTGCAGCGTTCGCCGTTGGTGGTGGGGGAGTTCCTGCGGGGGTTCTGGATCAGCCCTCGTCGGTATCCGGATTTCGGCTGGGCGTGGTTGACGCGGTTCCTGTTCAACGTCGGGAACGCGCTGGGCACGTTGTATCTCTTCTACTACCTGCAGGACGAGGTGGGGATCTCGGACGCGGACACCGGCGTACTGATCCTGACCGCGATCTACAGCGTCTGCGTTCTCACCACGGCGATCAGCTTCGGACGCTGGTCCGACCGGACCGCCCGCCGCAAGATCTTCGTGACGTGGTCCGGTGTGGTGATGGCGGTGGCCGGCGTCATCCTCGCTGTCTGGCCGACCTGGCCCGGTGCGATCCTCGGTGCCGTGGTCCTGGGCGCCGGCTTCGGCGTCTACCTGTCGGTCGACTTCGCGCTGCTCACCGAAGTACTCCCCAACGCCCGCGACCGCGCCAAAGACCTGGGCGTCATCAACATCGCCAACTCCCTCCCCCAGGTCCTCGCCCCCGCCATCGCCGCCCCCATCGTCAAACACCTGGGCGGCTACCCGGTCCTGTACCTCCTGGCCTCCTTCGTCACCGTGCTCGCCGGCGTACTGGTCACCAAGGTGAAGTCCGTCAGCTGAGCGGCCCTCAACTGTTGAGGGCTTGGGTGAGCGGTACGGCGGGCGAGCTCGCCGTGACACGGATGTGGTTCAGGTCGAGCCACTGGGCCAGGACGCGGAGCTGGTCCGCCAAGGGTTGGGTGAAGTCGGGGGCGTTGGGTTCTGGGGTGAGCGTGGGGACCAGGAGGGTGGAGGTGGGGCGGTCGGACTTCAGGTCTACCCGGGCTACCAGGCGGTCGCCGAGGAGGAAGGGGAGGACGTAGTAGCCGTGGATGCGCTGGGGGGCAGGGGTGTAGATGCTGATGCGGTAGAAGAAGTCGAACAGATGGTGGGTGCGGTCGCGGCTCCAGATCAGGGGGTCGAAGGGGGAGATGAGGGCGCGGGCGTCGACGGGGCGGTCGGTCGACTCGTGCCAGCGGTAGCTCTGTTGGGTGACTCCTTCGACCTGGACGGGGATCAGTTCGCCGGAGTCGACGAGGTCGCCGATGATCTCGCGGGCGGTTGCTGTGGGCAATGGGTAGTGGCCGGTGCCGGCGCCGCAGAGGTCGCGGGCGGTGGCGATACCCAGGCCGCGGGCGGCGATCCGGACCAGTTCCCGACGGGCGTCTGCGGCGTCCGGCGCGGGGCTGGCGACGACGTCGGCGGGCAGGACGCGTTCGGTCAGGTCGTAGAGGCGCTCGAAGTTCCGCCGCCCCGCGATCGTCACGCGGCCGGTGCAGAACAGGTACTCGATGGCGATCTTCGCGTCCTGCCAGTTCCACATCCGGCCGGTGCTCGGATCCGGGTCCGGCTCGGACCGCTTCCGACGTACGCCGTCCGGGCTCGCCTCGCCGGCGGAGATCGGGCCTTGGTCGGTCACCCGTGCGAGTACTTCGTCGACGAACCCGGGCCGCTCGGCGGTCAACCGCTGCATCCCGACGACCACGGACCACGGCGCGGTCACGTCCGGGTCGAGCTTGGCGTCCCAGACCTGCCGCTCCGCCGCCCGCATCCGGTACTTCAGCAACGGGTAGTAGCTCAAGGGGAGTAGCGCCGCCTTGTGTCCCCAGAAGTACTCGAACAGTTCCCGCGGCTCACCCCAGCTCATCCGATCGAGCGTCGTACGCGCGTAGTCCCCGGCGCGCGCGAACACCGGCAGATAGTGCGACCGGCACAACACATTCACCGAGTCGACCTGCAGTACCCCGGCCCGCCCAACAGCCTTCCGCACCTGCCGTACGTCGCCCCGCCCAGAAGACCGCCGCCCCCCAAACCCCTGCGCCCCCAACACAATCCGCCGAGCAGCATCAACCCCCACCGCGTCCCCAACAACCCGCCGACCCATACCCCGAACCTATCCGGCGGCGTGCAGGTGGACAGGAGGTACTGGTCGGTCGGTAGTGCACCTGAGCGGTGCCTGCGGAGTGTGTACGGCGTCTCGCAGGCGCACTACCCGTCCATCTGCACAGTCTCGCGGGATCTTCGGCGGCCTGCGAGCCAGAGGACGGCGGTGAGGGAGAGGCGGGTGGTCATGAGGAGGGGGCCATCGTGGCGTAGGTCGTGCTGAGGGCGTGGAAGACGGCCTTGCGGGATCAGCTGTGGTCGTAGTTGATCCCCTTACCGCGCATTCGCCTGCTCCATCGCTCGTTGCCGACGGCTCCGGAACCACAGCGCCAAGCCGACCAGGACCGCAAGCGCCGCGACATGCAGCACCGGCGACAGGTTCGCCATCAGGTCGACCGGTAGCGAGTAGATGAGCACCAACCGGACGATCGCGTCGGCCAGCAGCACACCGCCGAACACCGCGGTCAGCTTCATGAAGTGCCCGCGGAACGCCGGCTCGGTCCGCCACCGCTCGTCCCACTGCGCCAGCACGTCCGGCTTGCCGGTGTTGAGCTTCCGCCCCAGCGTGTAGACCAACGGCTTGCCGAGCAGGCACGAACCGACCAGGAGCAGACCGGCCGCACCGGACAGGACCGACTCCTTCGCCAGCAGGATCCGCGGATCCCCGGTCAGCAGCGACACGATCACCAGCACCGCGAACGTGCCACCCACCAGGGCCGCGAGCCCGTTCAGCCGTCGCCGTACGACGGCCACGAAGGCGACCCGGATCAAGGCCGCCACTCCACCGGCCACCAAAGCCGGGAGTACGTCGTACCCCAGCGCGCGGGCTCCGTAGAAGACCGCGGCCGGCAGGCCTAGGTCCCACAGCAACCCGATCAGGACTGCCTTCTTCTGCATCGTCATCTCCATCCCGAGTAAGATACTGGCAGTAGCTTAAGCGAGCGGAAGTGAGCGTGAACATGCCGAATGTCATGGGATACTCTGGGTATCTCTCAGGGGAGGTTGAGTGACAAGCGCGAGACCGACCCGCCGTCGCGGCGCGGCGCTGGACGAGGCGATCCTGCAGGCGACGATCGAGGAGTTGCACGCGGTCGGGTTCCGCGGCCTGACCATGGACGCCGTCGCCGCCCGCGCCGGGACCGCGAAGAACGTCATCTACCGGCGCTGGCCGAGCCGTGGGGCGCTCTGCGTCGCCGCCTATCTGCGGATGTTGCCGACCGACCCCGAGGATGCGCCGGACACCGGCTCGGTCCGCTCGGACGCGCTGGCGCTCCTCCAGCGGGCCAACGACCGGATGTCAACGCCACTGGGGCAGATCCTGCGGGAGTTGATCGCGGGCATCCAGGGCGAGCCCGAGCGGATCCGCGACCTCCGCGAGCAGGCTTCGCGCGCGGGCGTCGCCGTCTGGCTGAAGGTCCTGGCCCGGGCGGTGAGCCGCGGTGAGGTCGACCCCTCCGCGCTCACCCCCAGAGTCGCCACGGTCGCGGTCGACCTGCTGCGGAACGAGTACTCCCTGAACGGCGCGACGTCCGTCCCGGACGCGGTATTGGTCGAGATCGTCGACCAGGTGTACCTGCCGCTCCTGCGCTCGCACGGCTGACTAGGCCGGCACGGGCTCGGCGGCGTACCGGATGTTGAGGCGCTGGTAGGCGGTGCTGAGGAAGGCCAGCAGTACGACGATCAGCATCAGCAGGCTCGCGACCACGAAGGCCAGGGCCATGCCGCGGGCCTGACCGTCGCCCAGCAGCCAGCCGAAGGTGGACCGGCCCGGCGCCGACTCCATGTAGGGGATCAGCAGGAACTGCGCGGCCGGGCCGATGACGAACGCGGCGATCGGGGTGGACGCGGCCTCGATGCTCTGCGCGACGCCGAACACCCGGCCCTGCTGCTGGAACGGGACCAGCCGCTGGAGGATCGTCTGCTCGGCCGCCTCGGCGATCGGGATCACCAGCATGAACCCGAACATCCCCAGCACCAGCAGCGACTGCCACTCGCGGATCGCCGTACCCATACCGATGACCGCGATGGCGACGTTCGCCACCAGCAGGACTCGCAGCGGCCGGCGGCCCAGGCCGAAGCGGGCCACCAGCGCACCGCCGGCGATGAAGCCGATGCTGGTGATGCCGAGCACGACGCCCCAGGACTCCACCGAGAACAGGTTCAGGCCGTAGGGGTCCATCAGCGCCATGAACACGCCCATGACCAGGTTGTTGAAGCTGCTGAACAGCACCAGCGGGAGCAGGCCGGGTACGCCGCGCAGCGTCTGCCAGGTGGCGCGGAGATCGAAGCGCGCCTGGTGGTGCCCCTCGGGCCGCGGCTCGTCGATGTGGATCGAGACCAGCAGGTCGACCAGGACAACGATGGTGAAGACGACGGCGATGGCGACCGTTCCGCCCATGCCGAGCAGGCCGACGGACAGTCCGCTGAGGATGCTGGTGAGCAGGTGGGCCACGCCGTTGACCGTCCCGACCAGGCCGTTCGCCTTGTCCCGGCGGTCCGCGGGGACCAGGAGTGTCACGGTCGTCGAGAGGGCGATGCTGCGGAGCTGGCCGGCGATACTGCCGACGAGGATCAGGCCGGTGAACGCCCAGAACCACGGTCCGTGCCAGTTGCTGGCCCGCTCGCCGGCGACGACGTACACGACGCCGGCTGTCGTGAACGCGACTCCGGTGATGGCACTCGACAGTGCCATCGCCGTCTTCTTGCGGTGGGTGTCGACGACCGCACCGAAGATCGTGCCGGAGATCGCGCCGATCAGCATGGATACGCCCGACACGATGGACGCGGCCAGCACCGACTTGGTCTCCAGGTAGACCCAGAACGCCAGCGCGAACGCCAGGAAGGTGGTCGTCACGTTCGCCACCAGCGTGTTCGCCAGCAACCGCCGGAATGTCCTGGACTTCGCCGCAGTCCCTGTCGTGCTCATCGGATCGCCCTTCGCCTCGGTGAGTTCGTCCTCTCACCTGTACGTCGAAGTCCCCGACGGCAAATTGACACGCTCCGATCAGGAAGTTGTGACCGGCTGCGGCTTGCGGGAGCGGAGCCTGGCGGCGAGGGGCCAGGTGAGGAGGATGAGGATGACCGCGTAGATGACGTAGGAGACGGGGCCGCCGATGAGGCCGGAGGGGTCGCCGTTGGACAGTTGGAGGGACATCCGGGCCTGGCGTTCGGCGATCGGGCCGAGGATGACGCCGATGATCAGCGGCAGGACCGGGAGGCCGAAGCGGCGCATGGTGAAGCCGAGCAGGCCCAGCAACAGCAGGAGCAGCAGGTCGAGCGGTTGCGCGTTCACGGCGTACGCGCCCATCGAGGCGAAGAAGATGATCCCGGCGTACAGGTAGGGCCGCGGGATCTGCAGGAGCTTCGCCCAGGCCGGCGCCAGCGGGAGGTTGAGCAGGAGCAGCATCAGGTTGCCGACGAACAGGCTCGCGATCAACGCCCACACCAGCGACGACTCCCGCTGGAACAGCAATGGACCGGGTTGGATCCCGTACGACGTGAACGCCGCCAGCATCACCGCGGCCGTCGCGTTGGTCGGGAGCCCGAGAGCCAGCATCGGGACCAGCGTCCCCGCGGCCGACGCGTTGTTGGCGGCCTCGGGCCCTGCCACGCCCTCGATCGCACCGTGCCCGAACTCCTCCGGGTGCTTGGACAGCTTCTTCTCCGTCGCGTACGACAGGAACGTCGGGATCTCCGCCCCACCGGCCGGCAGCGCACCGATCGGGAACCCGTACGCCGTCCCGCGCAGCCAAGGCTTCCACGAACGACGCCAGTCCGAGCGACCCATCCACGGCCGCCCGACCGGAATCACCGTGCCCGGGTTCCGGCGCAGGTGCGCGGCCACCCAGAGCGCCTCGCCGACCGCGAAGATGCCGACGGCAACGACGACGACATCGATGCCGTCGGCAAGCTGTGGCAGGCCGAAGGTCAGCCGCTCCTGCCCGGTCACCTTGTCGATCCCGACCAACCCGATCACCAGGCCGAGCAGCAACGCGGCGATCCCGCGGATCCGGGACGAGCCGAGCACCGAGGTGGCACCGGCGAACGCGAGCAGCATGATCGCCAGGTAGTCCGGCGCGCCCAGGCTGATCGCGAACTTCACCACCTGCGGTGCGACCAGGACCAGCAGCGCCGTACCGATGGTGCCGGCCACGAACGACCCGATGGCCGCGGTCGCGAGTGCCTGTGCCGCCCGTCCGGCCCGGGCCATCTTGTTGCCTTCGATGGCTGTCACCACCGAGGACGACTCGCCGGGGGTGTTCAGCAGGATGCTCGTGGTCGATCCGCCGTACATGCCGCCGTAGAAGATGCCGGCGAACATGATGAACGCCTGGACCGGCTCGAGGCCGTAGGTGATCGGCAGCAGCAGTGCGACCGTCATTGCCGGGCCGATGCCGGGCAGTACGCCGACAGCGGTCCCGACCGTCACTCCCAGCAGGGCGAGCAGCAGGTTCATCGGCGTCAGCACATCGCCGAACCCGGTCAGCAGATTGTTCAGGTTGTCCATCACAGGATCCCTTGCAGTACGCCGGCCGGCAGGTTCACACCGAGGCCGATCGCGAACGCGTAGAACGTTGCCAGCGACAACCCGGCGGCGATGACCAGGTTGCGGAGGTGGTGCCGGCTGCCGAGCGCGAACGCCGAGCCCCAGAACAGCAGCCCGCCACTGATCACCCAGCCCAGCGGCTCGATCAGCACGAGGTTGACCACGAACGCGGCGACCAGCAGCAGGACCGTCCGCCAGTCGACCGGCGACGTCGGGTCGATGTCCTCGCCTTCCTCGGCCGCACCGGTGCCACCGCGCGCGACGTCGACGGTGTACAGGGCGGCGACCACCAGGAGCAGTACGCCGAGCACGATCGGGACCGGCTTGGGCCCGATCGGGTCGTTGCTGTTGGCAATGTGCCGGAGTCGGGCCGCGTCGATGATCACCAGGACACCGACGACAGCCAGGAACCCGCACACGGCGTACTGCGCCCGATCCCGCCGAGTCTCGACCTGAGGCTCGGCGGTGCTCATGCCGCCAGCCCCAGCTTGGTCAGGATGTCCGCGACCGCCTTGTCCTGGTCGGTCAGGAAGGTGGCGAACGCGTCACCGGTGACGAAGGCGTCGGTCCAGCCGCGCTTGGCCAGTTCGGCCTTCCACTCGGGGGAGTCGTGCATCTTGGTCAGCGCGTCGACCCAGACCTGCTTGTCCTCGGCACTGATCTCCGGCGGTGCCACGATCCCACGCCAGTTGGTGAAGACCAGGTCGATGCCGGACGACTTCAGCGTCGGCACGTCCTTCAGCGCCTGGATCGGCTGCTCACTCGTCACCGCGAGGACACGGACCTGGCCGCTCTCGACCTGATCGAGGAACTCACCGAATCCGCTGGCGCCGAAGGCGATCTTGTTGCCCAGCAGAGCCGGCAGCAGTTCGCCGCCGCCGTCGTACGAGACGAAGTTGACGTCCTTCGGGTCGATCCCGACGGTCTGCGCGAGCTGCATCGGCAGCAGGTGGTCGGGACCGCCGGGGGACGAGCCGCCGCCGACCGCGAGGCCCTTGGGGTTCGCCTTCCACGCGGTGACCAGGTCCCCGATCGACTTGTACGGCGAGTCCTTCGGTACGACGATCGCGCCGGCCTCCTCGATCAGCTTGGCCAGCGGAGTGGTCTGGGTCAGCGTCGCCTTCGACTTCGAGGTGTACGTCGCCCCGACCACGCCGAGGCCCATCTGCATCGCGAGCTTGCCGTTGCCCTTCTCGTTCACGGTCCGCTGCAGGCCGACCGTGCCGCCGGCGCCGGGCAGGTTGAAGACCTGGACGCCGGTGGCGATCTTGGCGTCGTCCATCACCTTCGCCGCCACCCGGGCGGTGGTGTCGTACCCGCCGCCGGCCGTGTTCGGCACCATCAGGCGCAGACCGGTGGCCGGTTTGCCGCTGCCGGCGTCGGCGCTGTCCTCCTTGTCCGCGGTCGCGCCGCAGGCGGTCGCGGTGAACAGGGCGAGCATCGCTGCCGCGGTCGGTACCAGTAACCGGGGAGACCTCATCGGCGGAGTCCTTTCACGTCCAAGGGGTTCAGGCGATGATCGTGACCTTCCCCGCGGAGTGCCGTCTGCCTTGTGTCAGCAGCGGAGGTTGAGTTCATTGTGGTCACACGCCGAATCCGGCCGAGAGGTGGCAAAGCCGGCGCTCGACCGGTGATCATGCGGCATGGCGTTGAGACTGGGCAAGCGGCCGACGCTGGCCGGTCAGCTGCTGGTGCTGCAGCTGGCGATCGTCGTGGTGGTGCTGGTCGCCGTCGCCGCGGTCTCGCTCGCCCAGTCCGCGGCCACCTTCAACCGGGTCGAGGGACGCAGAGTGACCGCCCTGGCCGAGCAGCTGTCCGGCAATCAGACGCTGCGGTTCGGCATCCGGCACCCGGCGCCGGCCGAGGTCCTGGCACCGTTGCTCCAGACCACGCTGACCCAGTCCGGCGTCACCTCGATCACCATCGCCGACTCGAAGGGCCGTGTCATCGCCGCGACCGACCTGTCCGCGCTCGGCAGCACGCTGACGCTCGGTGATCCCGGCGTCGCGAAAGGCCGCGGCTGGTCCGGCGAACTGGGTGTCGGCGACGGGACCGAGCTGGTCTCGCAGGTCCCGGTGCTGAGCCAGGGAACGGACGCGGACAACCAGCCGGACGGGACGCTCGGGGACCAGATCGGCACGGTGATGGTCGGTGAGCGGGCTCCGTCGATCTGGCAGCGGCTCCGCGGCGCATCGTCGTACCTGGCCATCTATCTGGGCATCGCGTGTGTGCTCGGGCTGCTCGGCTCGTGGCTGCTCGCCCGCCGGATCAAGCGGCAGACGCTCGGACTCGAACCGCGGGAGATCGCCGGGCTGGCCGAGCACCGCGAGGCAATGCTCTACGGACTCGCCGAGGGCGTCGTCGCGCTCGATCCGCACCTGCGGGTGACGCTGGTGAACGACGTCGGCCGGCGGCTGCTCGACCTGCCGGAGAACGCGGTCGGCAGGAGCCTGCGTGAGCTGGGCATCGAGGGCCGGCTCCGGGAGGTGCTGGCCGGGGAGCACTCCGGTGACGAGGCCCGCGACGCGGTCGTCGTACGGCGTGGGCGGGTGCTGGTGATGAACCGGATGAGCGTCACCAAGGACGGGCATTCGCTCGGTTCGGTCACCACTCTGCGCGACCGCACCGAGTTGGCTCAGCTGGAGCGTGAGCTCGGCTCGTTCCGCAGTTCCACCGAGTTGCTGCGGGCCCAGACCCACGAGTTCGCGAACCAGTTGCACACGATCTCGGGGCTGATCCAGATCGGGGAGTACGACGAGGTCGTCACGTACGTCGGCGCGCTCAACCGTTATCGTGAGTCGCTCGACCTGACCGTGACCCGGCGGGTCCAGGACACCGCGGTCGCCGCCCTGCTGATGGCGAAGTCCTCCGTCGCGGCCGAACGCCGTGTCGAGCTCCGCGTGTCCGAACGCACCACGCTGCTCCGGCTCGACCCGGAACTGTCGGCCGACGTGGCGACCGTGATCGGCAACCTGGTCGACAACGCGATCGACGCGGCCGCCCAGTCGGGTACGCCGCTGTCGCCCGCGTGGGTCGAGGTCGAGCTGCGGCAGGACGCCGCCAGCGTCGAGATCGTGGTTCGCGACTCCGGTCCCGGGGTGGCGCCCGAGCTGGCGCAGGAGGTGTTCGCGCACGGCTTCACCACCAAGGCCGCGGCCGGCGGTGAGCGCGGGATCGGTCTGGCGATGACACGGCTGGTCTGCCGGCGGCGTGGTGGCGAGGTCGCGGTCACGAACACCGAGGACGGCGGCGCGGCGTTCATCGCGCGGATGTCCGTCCAGCGCCTGCCCGAGGGAGCCCGATGATCTCCGTCCTGGTCGTCGACGACGACTTCATGGTCGCCCGCATCCACCGCGGTTTCGTGGACCGGGTGCCAGGTTTCGAGGTCGTCGGTACGGCGAACTCCGGGAAGCAGGCGCTGGAGGCGATCGGGGAACTGCAGCCGGATCTCGTGCTGCTCGACCTCTACCTGCCCGACATCTTCGGCCTCGACCTGATCGCGCGGATGCGGGCCGCGCAGCCGGACTGCGACATCCTGGTCATCACCGCGGCGCGCGAGGCGGACGCCGTCCGAGGTGCGGTGCGGCAAGGAGTGGTCAACTACCTGCTGAAACCCTTCGGTTTCGAGGACCTGCGGTCGCGGCTGGAGGAGTACGCGCGACGGCGGGCGAGTGTGCCCGACCAGGTGACGAGCCAGGCCGACGTCGACCGGGTCCTCGGACCGGTGCGGCCGACGGTCAACCGGCTGCCCAAGGGACTGAGCCAGGAGACCGCGGCCCTGGTCGCGGCGGCCCTCCGCGCCGCCGCGCAGAACCTGTCGGCCGCCGAGTGTGCCGAGAAGGTCGGCATCTCCCGCGTCAGCGCCCGCCGCTACCTCGAGTTCTTCTGCACCCGCGGGCAGGTCGAGGTCGCCCTCCGGTACGGCACGACCGGCCGTCCCGAACGCCGCTACCACTGGCGCAAGTAGGGTGCGGCGTATGCCGTTGTTCTCATTTGAGGGAAAGAGCCCGAGCGTGCATCCGGAGGCGTGGATCGCGCCGACCGCCACCCTGGTGGGCGACGTCGTGGTCGAGGCGGGCGTGTCGATCTGGTACGGCGCGGTGATCCGGGCCGACCTGGGCACGATCACCATCCGGGCCGGGGCCAACATCCAGGACAACACCGTGATCCACTCCGGCAGCAACGGCTGTGAGATCGGGCCGAACGCGACCGTCGGTCATCTCTGTCTGGTGCACGACTGCACGATCGGCGAGCAGGCGCTGGTCGGGAACGGTGCGATCGTGCTCGACGGCGCGGTCGTCGGCGAGCGCACCCTGGTCGCGGCCGGCTCGACCGTGACGCCGGGCGCGGTCATCCCGCCGGAATCGGTGGCGCTCGGCAGCCCGGCCAAGAAGATCGTCCCGCTGGACGGCACCGCCAAGCTCTTCGTCGACCACAACGCCGCCGTCTATCACAACCTCGCCGAACGCCACGCCGCCTCGGTCGAGCAGGTCGGCTGAGCCCCGGGACGCCGGACCGATCCCGTCGGACGCCGGACCGATCCCGTCGTCTGCCGGAAAGGAAAGTGAAAGGACCCGGTGCGAGGTTAGGTTGGCAGCAGACCGAGGGAGGGTGCTCATGACCGATATCGCGAACACCGGCGCCGTGGTGATCAACCGCGCGGACGGGCGGGACGACGGCGAGGAGTGGACCGAGAACTACACCGAGTTGCCTGGTGGCGCCGGTGTCTCTCTGATCCTGGAAGCCACCACGAAGGAGGGTGTCGGCCCGCGACTGCACCTGCATCCGTACGCCGAGACGTTCATCATCCGGCGGGGTACGGCGACCTTCACCGTGGGCGAGGAGCAGATCGTCGGCAAGGCCGGCCAGATCCTCGTCGTACCGGCGAACACGCCGCACAAGTTCCGCACCGGGCCGGGCGGCTACGAGGCCGTTCACATCCACGCCAACCCGACGTTCGAGACGACCTGGCTGGAGTAGTCAGCCGGCGGACCGCATCCGGTCGACGAGTGTCTCGAGGAGCTCGGGGCCGGTGCCGAAGTTCAGGCGCACGAAGCCGGTGGCGCCCGGGTCGTAGTCGCGTCCCGGACCCAGGGCAACCTTCGCGCGGCGGAGGAAGAACTCGCTCGGCTCCTCGTCCAGCCCGAGCGCACGGCAGTCGAGCCAGGCCAGGTACGTCGCCTCGGGCGGGGTCCAGGTGATGCCCGCGGGCAGATGGTCGCGCAGGTACGCGCGGTTGTCGTCGAGTTGTCGCAGTACGGCGTCGAGCCAGTCGTCGCACTCGGAGAACGCCACCTCCGCTGCAAGGACGCCGAGCAGTCCGGCCTGCTCGGCGGTGTAGGGCAGGCGATCGACGACGCTTTGCGCGCGGGCGGACGCGGTCACGGCCATCGCCGCCTTCAGCGCTGCCAGGTTGAACGCCTTCGAGGCGGACGTCAGCACGATCCCGTACTCGCGGGCCGCGTCGGACACCTCGAGCCACGGCACGTGTCTCGCGCCCGGCAGCACCAACGGCGCATGGATCTCATCCGCCAGAACCCAGGCGCCGTACGCCGCGCAGAGCTCCGCGATCGCCGCGAGCTCCTCATGCGGGAGCACCCGGCCGGTCGGATTGTGCGGGTTGGCGAGGACCAGTACTTCGAGCCCGTCCGCCAGCGCCTCGCGGAGCCGGTCGAGGTCGAACCAGCCGTCCTCACGCAGCGGGATCAGCACGGTGCGAAGGCCGGCGCGTGGGATCTGGCTGAGGAACGGCGGGTACGCGGCGGTCGCGAAGCCGACCGAACCACCTGGTGCGAGGGCGAGACAGAGCTCGATCAGCCCGGCCATCACATCCGGTACCAACGTGATCCGGTCCGGATCCACGGTCCACCCGAGCCGTCGGTCGGCGAAGCCGGTGAAGGCCTCCCGCAACGACTTCGGGACCTCGAAGGCGTACCCGAGATCGCTGCGGTCCACCGCCTCGTGCAGCACCCGCGCGATCGGCTCGGCGAGGTCGAAGTCCATCTCCGCCACCGTCGCCGAGATCACTCCGGGCGCGTAGCCGGACCATTTCTCACTGCGCCGCTTCTGCAACTCCGCCAGCTCGGCAACCTTCAGCATGCCGAGGATGTACCCAATTGCTCAGTCCGGGACGCGGTCGCCGGGTGGGGTGAAGGCGGCCAGGATGGTCGTGGTGATGTAGGCGGCCGCCTTGTCGGGGGTGACACGGCCGGCGTTGATCTCGTCGGCCGCGCCGTGCATCACGTTGTGCATGACGCCGACGAGCCAGGACGTCGGCAGGTCCTTGCGGAAGACGCCCTGTTTCCGGCCGCGCTCGATCAGCTTCTCGACCCGTGCCATCGGGTCGGCGTGCAGCTCCCGCACCCGGCCCGGCGGGAGCGTGTTCTGAGCGGCGATCAGGAGCGAGCGATACCGGTCGACCAGGTGCCAGCTGGACTCGATCAACCGGGCCAGCGCCTCGCGCGGATCCCCGCTCAGGTCGACCTGACCGAGTGCCTCCTCGCCGCCCTCGATCGCATGCACGAACACCGCGTCGAGCAGCTCGGCCCGGGACGGGAAGTGGCCGTAGAGGGTGACTCGCCCCACACCGGCAGCCTTCGCGATCTCGCTCGTACTGGCCGCCGGATCGCGGCCCAGACACTCCGTGGCCGCGTCCAGGATCGCCGCGATGTTGCGCTGCGCGTCCGCCCGCTTGCCCGTCGTACCCGCTTGCTTCACCGGCATCGGAACTCCCTTGTCGAACACTGCTGTACGAGTTACTGTACCTGCAATAACTCGAACAGTGGTGTTCGACTTGACTGATGAGGATGAGAATCATGGAAGAAACCGGAGCGGACCCGCGTCGGTGGCGGCTGCTCGGACTGCTCGCCGTCGCGCAGTTCATGCTGATCCTGGACGTGACCGTGGTGGCGATCGCGCTGCCGCACATCGGCACCGACCTCGGCCTGGATCGCAGCACGCTGACCTGGGTGGTCAGCGCCTACACACTGATGTTCGGCGGCCTGATGCTGCTCGGCGGCCGGGCCTCCGATCTGTTCGGATCCCGCGTCGTGGTGCTCACCGGGCTGCTGGTGTTCACCGCGGCGTCGCTGACCAGCGGACTGGCCAACAGCGCCGAACTACTGATCGGCGGCCGGATCGCGCAGGGCGTCGGCGCGGCGTTGCTGTCACCGAGCGCGCTGTCCGTGGTGACCAAGACGTTCGACGGCGAGGAACGGAACAAGGCGCTCGGCATCTGGTCCGCGATCGGGGGCGGCGGCGCGGCGATCGGCGTACTGATCGGCGGACTGCTGACCGCCGGACCGGGCTGGCAGTGGGTGTTCTACGTCAACGTCCCGGTCGGACTGGTCGTGTTCGCGCTCCTGCTCCGGATGCTGCCCGCCGACCGGCCGGCTGAGCGTCAGGGCCGGTTGGACCTGCCGGGCGCGATCCTGGTCACCGCCGGAACGGGTACGGCGATCTATGCGCTGATCAACGCCGGCGACCGGGGCTGGCTGTCCGCCGCGACTCTTCTGACCCTGGCCGGTGCGGTCGTGCTGTACGCCGCGTTCGCCTGGCTGCAGCGGGTCGTCCGGTCGCCGCTGATGGACCTGCGGATCCTGACCCGCCGACCGGTTGCCGCCGGCTCCTTCCTGATCCTGGTCGCGACCGCGCTGATGATCTCGATCTTCTTCCTCGGATCGTTCTACCTTCAGCACTACCAGGGGTACGGCGCGCTCCGCACCGGACTGTCGTTCCTCCCGATCGCCGTCGCCACGACCATCGGGGCACACCTGTCCGGACAGCTGGTCGGCAAGGTGGGTGCTCGTCCGATCGCGATGGTCGGGTTGGCCGTCGCCGCGATCGGCATCGCTGTCCCCGCGATCTGGGATGGTGCACTCATGGTGGTGATCGGGACGACGATCGGGGGCGCCGGGATCGGGGCCGCGTTCGTCGCCGCGTCGACCACGACGTTCAGCCAGATCGACTACCGCGAGGCTGGGGTCGCGTCCGGGATTCTGAGCACCTTCCACGAGTTCGGTGGTTCGCTCGGGGTTGCAGTGGTGTCCAGCATCGCCGCGGCCAGCCTGGCCGGCACCGTGACGACCGGATTCACCCGTGGTTTCACCTTCGCCGCGATCGTTGCGGCCGTCGCCGCGGTCCTCGCGCTGGCCGTCGTACCGGCCGCCAAGCCTTCGACAGGAGCAGAAGCCCATGCCGTCCATTGAGATCCGCCGCGCGATCCCCGCGGATGCCGAGACCGTCTTGACCATGCTGCGGGAACTGGCCGGGTATCAGGACCAGTCGGCGTACGTCACCGCGAGCGTCGAGGACTGGCGCGGTTTCCTCGGTCGCTCAGAGGTGATCGTGCTGATCGCGGAGGTTGATGGGGAGGTGGCCGGCTATGTGTCGTCGCTGCGCCGGCCCTACCTCTGGGTCGGTGGCGACCAGTTGGCGCTCGACGACCTGTACGTGCGCGAACAGTTCCGCGACGCCGGCGTCGGCCGGGCCCTCATGCTCGAGCTGGCCCGGCACGCACTCCCCGACCGCCTCACGATCGGCTGGGGCCTACGCCTCGAGAACGAGGCCGGCTATCGCTTCTACCAACGCCTCGGCGCCACTCTCACCACCAAGACCGCCGCGAGCTGGAGCCCAGACGTCTACGAGAAGCTGGTGGGTGACTAATCCGCGTTTCGGCGCTGCGGTCCGGCGCCCTCGGGGATCTCTCCGTGAAGGTGCGGGATGTAGACGAGCTTCTGCGTCTGGCCGTCGAGCACGGTCGACTCGACGAGCTCGAGGTCGAGCTCGGCCCCGCCGTGGAGGAGGGCCGCCGCCCCGGCGCGGCCTGACACGGCGGGGAACATCATGATCTCGAGACGGTCGACGAGGCCGGCGGCGAGCAGGGCGCGGTTCAGCGCGACGCTGCCGTGCGATCGCATCGGGACGTCCGTGGTGCGCTTCAGGCGCTCGATCGCCGTCACCGCATCCTCGTTGAGAACCGTCGAGTTCTGCCATCCGAGCGGCTCTTCGAGCGTGCTGGAGAACACGATCTTCGGCAGCGCGTTCAGGCTGTCGTAGTAGGGCTCGTCGAAGTCGACCACGAACTTCCGGAACTGCCGGAACGTCGTCGCGCCGAAGACGAGTACCTGGTCCTGCGCGAAGGTGCGCACCCGGTCCTCGCGGATCTCGGGGCCCTCCTTCCCCCAGTATCCGGGCCAGCCTGTGGCCATGCCGTAGCCGTCCACGCTGCAGAAGAAGTCGACAGTGAAGGTGGTGCTCATGTGGTAGTCCCTTCCTTTCCTGCGCCGCCTCGGGTGGGCCGGCGTCACTCCTGCTACGAACACGACCGACCCGATCCGACACCTGTCTCGTCCCAAGTTACGTTCGTCGTCGGTCCGGGATGTCGAAAACGGGGGAGGCCGGTCGACGCAGGGGTGAAGGAAGCCCCGCAGTCACTCGGAAGGAACCCGGACCATGACCACCAACGACCTCACCATCCCGACCTCCACCCGGATCTCGACCCGGGCCTTGCTCACCGGCGGGATTGTCGCCGGCCCGCTGTACGTCGCCGTGTGGCTGGGGCAGGCGTTCACACGGGAAGGGTTCGACATCACGCGGCACCCGGCCAGTCTGCTGGCCAACGGTGGGCCGGGCTGGATCCAGACGCTGAACTTCGTCGTCAGTGGCGTGCTGTCGATCGGCGCCGCCGTCGGACTTC
Organism: Kribbella sp. NPDC049227; assembly: GCF_043197265.1. NCBI lineage: Bacteria > Bacillati > Actinomycetota > Actinomycetes > Propionibacteriales > Kribbellaceae > Kribbella > Kribbella sp. NPDC049227. The sequence continues at coordinate 249,197 of NZ_JBICST010000008.1, forward strand.
GACGTACGCTCACCGGTCGCGGCAGCACCTGGGGCCCGCGGTTGCTCGTCGCGTACGGCGTGGGGCTGTTGCTGGCCGCGATCTTCAAGGCGGACCCGTCCGCCGGCTTCCCGGTGGGTACGCCGGCCGACTACGCCGAGATCAGCTCGCGCGGCCTGGGGCACTTCGTTGCTGGGGGCATCGGGTTCTCCGGCTTGATCGCCGCCTGTCTGGTGCTGGCGGTGCATTTCCGCAGCGTCGGACGCCGCGCGCTCAGCCGCTTCTCCGCCGTCACCGGCATCCTGTTCTTCGGAGCGTTCGCCGGTCTCAGCGCAGGCGCCGGCAGCCGGCCGACGATCATCGCCTTCGATGTCGCAGTCACTCTCGCCTGGATCTGGCTCACCGTGGTCTGCACCGACCAGCGCCGTCACAACCACTGACCACAGCAGCACTCACCTCAGCAGGTTCACGGGGTGAGTGCTGCCAGCAGGTCGCCGCAGAAGGAGCGGACGGCGCGGTTCACGATCGCTGGCCGCTCCCAGGCCATGAAGTGGCCGGCGCCCTTGACCCAGAACGGACCGACTGCTTCGGGGAAGGCGAGCGCACACCGTTCCTCGATGTGGTTGCGCATGGTTGCCTGGTCGGTGCCGATCAGCAGCAGGGCGCGGTGCTGGACCGGCCGGTCGATCATTTCCGGGGCCGACAGCGGCCGGGTGCCCATGGCGACCTCGTAGTCGGCGAAGGAGGCCCGCAGCCGGGCCGCATCGCCGTACGGCTCGGTCAGGAAGGCCAGGTCGTCCTCGTCGAAGGCGTCAGGTGGGCACCACAGGCGGTGCCCGTAGAACTCACTGATATAGCGCCGACGCTGCTCGGGCGTGGCCAGTTCGGCGACCAAGGCGTCGGCCTCGTGGCCCTGGCGGCGCTGGTAGTCGTAGACGGCGGGCTTGGGGTCGATCGGCGGGAGACCCGCCGCCGTGAACGCCTCACCGAGGTCGGGCATGGAGTCGTCCAGGATCACCAGGCGGTCCACCCGATCCGGATGGCGGGTGGCCAGGTCGATCGCGATCATCGCGCCCAGATCGTGCCCGGCGACTGCTGCGCGGTCCCAGCCGAGCCGGTCGAACAGGCCGGTCAGGTCGGTGTTGAACGCGTTGAAGTCGTAGAAGTCGTCCGGTGCGAAGTCGGAGTCGCCGTACCCGCGCAGATCCGGCGCGACCACGTCGAACCCCGCCTCGGCCAGCGGACCCAGGTTGTGCGACCAGATGCGGCTCGTGCACGGGAACCCGTGGATGAGCAGCAGCGGCACACCCCCGTCCCCACGCCGCCGCACCGCCAGGTGATGCCCTTGACCAACCTCGATCCGCACCGGCGGAACGACTTCAGCGGGAAGAACCATCCACCTGGTTTACACGATCGGCGGATCAGCCGCCTGCCGGGCCTAACGGAGTTTGACGGTTACCAGGGTGGTCTCGATGGTGCTGTCCACCAGGTTGCCGTGGGCATCGAAGGCTTCGGGGCCGTCGGTCATGCCGAAGTCGTTGTCGTTGATGACGACGAGGGTGTCGTGCGGCAGGAGCGCGACGCCCTCGATCTTCTTCGGGGCACCGGCGACGGTGTTCAGGTCGAGGAAGAGCTTCTTCGACAGAACCGGTACACCGGCGGCCGCCGGGTCAGTCAGGGCCTCGTACGACGGCGTCGTGGTCGTCGAGTCCCACGCCGTACCCAGGATGTTGGCGGAAGGCCGCAGTACGACGCGCTGCAGCCGGGCCGCGTTGTCGGTGCGCTCCTGGACCAGCAACGTTTCGGGGCCGGCGGCAACCACCGAGGAGATCTTCAGTTCGCTCGTGTCGTCCTCGCCCGGGTCGACGACGCCGACCGGGTCGAAACGGTAGGCGTACTCCGCGGTGACCTTGCCGCGGTGCGGAGAGAACCGCAGCAGCCGCGTGTTCAGGGAAGCCTCGCCGACCTTCTTGCTCGGGTTGAGCAGCGGACTCTGCAGCGCCAGCACCAGGTCACCGCCCGGCAGTTGAGCCAGCCCCTCGAAGCCGCGGTTGATCTTGCGGGTCAGGAAGATCGACGGCAGCGCCTCGATCACCGGGTAGTCGGCGCCGGTCAGCTTCAGGCCCTTCGGCACGTACCGCGCCAGCACCCGGCCGCGGCTCGAAACGTGGACCAGGGACGGGCTGTACTCGTCCACCAGCCAGAACGTTCCGTCGTGCGCGCGGACGATCCCCTCGGTGTCCAGCCCGTTCGGGTTGAAGGGCAGTTCGGTGGAGGCGTTGAAGGTGTAGGGGAGTTCGTCCCGGCTCGCCTGGTTGGACAGACCGGTCACCGCCTTGCCGTGGCGGGTGGTGATCGGGATCGCCGACAGTACGCGGAGCTTGCTGCCGTCGACCTTCACCTTGACGATCGCCGGGTCGAAGCCGGGGACCGGGAAGGTACGCCGGTTCACGTCGTCGATCTTGATCTGCCCGTTCGGACCGCGGTCGGTGACCGTCCAGAACTCGCCGGGACGGTCGCCCGGGAAGATGTCGCTTCCGATGCCGCCGAGGTCGACGCCGCGGTCGTTGGAGACCGAGTGCGGCAGCAGGCCGTTGGAGAACGTCGACAGCGACAGGTCGGGGAGCGTCGCCGTACCCGTGACCCTGGGCTCGTGCCCGCGAGTCGCTTGCGCTCCGCTCGCCAGCAGAGCCGCGGTGACCAGCACCGAGGTGCCCACCAGAGCCAGCCGGCCGATGACACGAGACATGTACGTGCTCCCCTCCACCAAGACGTCAGCGTGACGTTCGCCGGAGCAGGTGAACACCGGCTGACACCGTCGTGAACCCTGGCAGGCCGCTACCCCAAGCAGTCGCGTACGGCCTCGATCAGGCGGTTGGCTCGTGCGTCGCCGTGACCGACCATGCGGTTGGCGACGTACGCGAATCCGACGCCGTACTCGTCGTCGCCGAAGGCGAACTGGCCGCCGGCGCCGTCGTTCCCGAAGCTGCGTGCACCCAGCATGGGCCGGAAGCTCGCGGAGTCGAGCAGATAGCCCGAGCCCCAGCGCGCGCCGGCGTCGAACCCGAGGAATCCCTGGCCCGACGACACCTCGCGCACCGCATCCGTCACGGTCTCCGCCGAGAGCAGGCGGTCGTGGCCGCCGATGCCGGTAACGGCCGCGGCGTACAGCCCGGCGAGACCGGTCGCCGACGCCACCGCCCCGGCGCCGGGAAGCTCCATCCCGAGCAGCGCCGGATCGTTCCAGCCGTGCGGGACGTCCAGGCCGGGGAAGACGAGCACGCCGTTCATCGTCACGATCCGGGTGAGGAGATGCTCCGGCCCCGGCATCGGCGGGCGGCCCTCAGCTTCCGAGAGCCGGGCCAGTGCCGGCAGTTCCGAGGCGGGCAGCCCGATCCACGCCCGCAGCCCGAGCGGATCGCCCACGACCTGGCGGAAGTAGGCACCCGGTCGCTGGCCGGTGATCCGCCGTACCACCTCGCCGAGCACGAAGCCGAACACATGGCCGTGATACTCGTACGACGTCCCTGGTTCCCAGAGCGGCTTCTGCTCCTGGATCGCCTCGATCACCGGAGTCCAGGCGGCGATCTCGTCGAAGGACAGCGTCTTGTCCAGGACCGGGATCCCGGCCCGGTGCCCCAGCACCATCCGCGAGGTGATCTTCTCCTTGCCTTCCGCAACGAACTCCGGCCAGTACTGACCGATCGGTGCGTCCAGATCGAGCCGTCCGTCCTGCGCGAGCAGGTGGACGCAGAGGCTCACGATCCCTTTGGCACAAGAGAAAACGGGTACGACGGTGTCGCGGTCCCATTGGCGTCCAGGAGCCGCCTCGCCGTCCCACAGCTCGACAACCGTCTGGCCGCCGACGTACACGGTGACGGCGGCTCCGAGCTCCGGGAACGCGGTGAAGTTGTCCGCGAACACATCGGCGACCGCGCCGAAACCTTCGTCTGCCCAGCCGCTGTTCATACCTCCAGCGTAGGTGCGGCCAGGTGACGACTCGACTGATTTACGGCAGCACCCACTTCTGGTTCGCGGCGACATGGCACGTGTAGATGATCAGCTTCGTGCCGTTGGCGCTGGACGCACCGGCGGCGTCGAGGCACTGACCGGAGCGAACGTTCAGCAGCGAGCCGTCCGGGCGAGGCCGCCACTTCTGCCCGGCGCTGCCGTCACACGTCCACAGCACCGCTGCGGACCGGATCGTCGTACCCCGCACGTCCAGGCACTTGCCGAGCGAGCGCACCGTGCCGTCCTCGTACTGCGTCCATTGCTGGTTCGTGGCGCTGTGGCAGGTGTAGAGGACGGTCGGCGTGCCGTTGTCCGTCCGGGCCTGGTAGATGTCGATGCACTTGCCGGCGATCCCGGTGATCGGCCCGCGGTCGCCGTACGCCCCGAACTCCCACAGTGCGTAGTAGTTGCCTGCCGCAACGCGAGCGGTCGCGTTGATCCGCACGTACCTCGCGTAGATCGCCCCGAACACCACGTTGTCGGTGCCGCCGTTCCCGACGGTGGTCGAGTAGACGGTCTTCCAGGACTGCGCGTTGCCCGACACCTGGATCTGGTACGCCTTCGCGTACGCCGACGACCAGTTGAGCAGCACCTGGTTGACCACCTGGACCGAGCCGAGGTCGACCCGCAGCCACTGCGGATCGCTGCGCTTGCTGATCCAGGCCGTCGTCATGGACCCGTCGACCGCCTTCGATCCCTCCCGGCCGGCCGCGTAGACGCTCGACACCGCGACCGCCCGGCCGCGGGCGAGATTGCGCTTCGGCACGTACGTCGCCGTGTACGTCGCGGGCGTCCCCGGTGCGACGAAGTTGTGGTTGCGGGCGCCGTTGTCCGACCAGGAGGCGAACCGGTAGAGGTTGTTCGCCGACGACTGCAGGAGGCCCGCCGACAACGATCCGCTCGAGCCGACGATCGCCGTACCGGTCGACGGGGCGGTCGCGGTCTTGTTCAGGTAGGTCAGTTGCAGACCCGATGGTTGTGTGGCGAACGTGAGCTTCACCGTCTTCGGCTCCAGTTGCACGCTCTTGACGTCGGTCAGCCCGCCGGAGTCCCTCGCGGTCAGCCGCAGTTCCAGGTACGACGGGTACTCGTGATCGGGTGCGGTGAACGTGCCACTCGCTCCGGTCATCGTCGTGATTTGGTGCGCATGGCAATCACTCGGGCAGTGGTGCATGATCAGCGCCCACGTCAGCGCCGAGCCGGGAAGCGCGCCCTGCTCCGGATCTGTGGCAGTGCCGGCGAAACTGATGGTGTCGCCAACCTTCCATGTCGTCGCCGGGCCGGGTGACGTGATCAGCGCCGTCGGTGCGGTGTTGGCGACGTTGATCTGGGTCGTCGCCGTACCGGTTCCGCCGTGGCTGTCGGTCACCTTCAGCCGGGCGATGGCGGCGCCGCTGGTGGTGTAGGTGTGCTGGACAGTCGGCGCCGTCGAATCGTCGTACTGGCCGTCGTTGTCCAGGTCCCACGCGTACGTGAGCGCGTCGCCGTCGGCGTCGTTCGACGCGGTCCCGTCGAAGGTGACGGTCAGCGGTGTCGGCCCGCTGGACGGATCCGCGTCGATCACAGCGGTCGGCGGGTTGTTGGTCGCGCTGTAGACGTAGCGCAGGACCCTGCCGTTGTCGTAGTCGACGGCGAACAGGTCGCCGCCCGGACCGTTCTGCAGCCTGGTCGCTCCGTACCCCGACGCGAAGTTGACGATCTTGGCGGGGTCCGGGAGGCCGCTGGTGCCGGGGAGCATCGCCCAGATGCACTGCCGGCTGTAATCGGAGAAGAACAGAGCGCCGTCGTACTCCGGCGGATAGTTGCCGTTCTCGTAGAAGGACATGCCGGAGAGCGACGAACTGCCCGTGCTGCAGGTCTCGCCGGTGACGATGTGCGAGGTGTGGTTGTAGGTGTAGTACGGCGTGGCGACCGCGCTCGCGCCGGCGGCGTACAGGTTCTCGCAGAGGTTGAGGTTGAGGGCGTCGAAGGCGGCCGTGCGGCCCGGGCCCTCGTAGCAGGGCCAGCCGAAGTTCGTGACCCGCGCGGTGGGGTTGACGATGCGGTCGATCTCTTCCCACTTGGTCCAGCCGACGTCGCCGATCCAGAGCTCGTTGGTGCCTGGGCGGAAGTCGAACCGCATCGGGTTGCGCAGTCCGTGCGCGACGATACGGCGAGTGTTCGGATCGGAGCTCCCCGCGGCTGGGTTGCCCGGTGCGGCGAGGCCGGTGTCCGGATCGATCCGGATGATGGAGCCGTCGAGGCTTGCGGGGTCGCCGCTGGTGCGTACGTCCTGGGCGCGCAGCGCACCGCCTTCAGCGGTCGGCGAGGTGAGCTGCGCACCGACGGGTGCCTTGCCGTCGCCGCAGGGGTTGTCGGGGGTTACGTCCGATGCCGGGAAGCCGTCCTGGCCGTAGTCGGCGTACCCGAAGCTGGCGCCGTCACCGCCGCCGGCGTAGATCATGCCGTCGGGCCCGAACTCGATCGAGCCGATCGAGTGGCTGGGGAACACCTGGCACCAGTCCTCGACGAGCACCTGCTCGGCGCCGTTCGGGGTGACGGCCGACAACCGGGCGCTCGCCTGGCACCCGTCGCTCGTCGGACCCGGTGGTGACGGGCACGGATCGTCGGTGGCGCCGGCGGTGCCCCACTTCGGTGTCGGTCCGCCGATGAGGCCGTCGTGCGTGTACAGCACGTAGATGCGCGGATCGGCGGGGAAGTCGGGGTGCAGGGCCATCCCGAGGAGGCCGCGGTCCCAGTAGTTGTAGACCCGGGTCCGCAGGTCGGCGAAGATCGACGGCGTCGGATCGTCGAGCGAGTCGAACACCTTGATCAGGCCGCTCTTCTCCGCGACGAACACCCGCCCGTCCGGCGAGAACGCGACGTTCGTCGGGTTGCTCAGCCCGGTGAACACCACCTGCTCACTGAATCCACCCGGCACCGCCGCCGCGGCACTCGCAGACCCAGTCGTTGCCAACGGCACCAACAACAGCACACAGGCCGCAGCCACCCACCGGCGTAGTCCGGCGTAACGCCTCACGAAGCCCCCCAGGCCCACCTGTCCTCACCAGCCCTCACAGCCCCCCGTGAGCACCCAAGTGACCGCCAGCATGAAGCCAAGAACCCAGCCCGCGCAATACCCCATTTCAAACGCCTACTTGGCGTCAGTGACCGATCACTCCCGCGACCCACGGACACGCGTGAGCAGGAACCGCAGTGCGGCGATGAGAACGATGAGCGCAGTTCCGCCGACCACGGTGATCTCTACCCAGCGTGAGCGGGTGTGACCGTAGAGGGTGACCACTTCGAGCCCGCCGGCTTGTCCGGTTCCTGTCAGCCGCGGGGCATGGAGTCGGGTACCGGGGCGGTATGCGACTTCGGCGAAGCCATCCTGACGAGCCGGGCCTCGCGCGCCGGCGGCGTGGGCGTGGGTTCAGCTATGTGGATGCCGATGGCAAGGTTCTCGAAGACACCGACGTGGTCGAGCGGATCCGGACGCTGGCGATCCCGCCGGCCTGGACCGACGTGTGGATCTGTCCGTATCCGAACGGTCACATCCAGGCGATGGGCACGGACCAGGCGGGCCGGCGGCAGTACCTGTATCACGACGACTGGCGCTCGGCCCAGGACGAGGACAAACACGACCGTGTCCGGCGACTCGCGCGCAAACTGCCGGCCTTCCGTGAAGCGGTCGACGCGGACTTGTGCAGGCGCGGTCTCGATCGGCGTCGAGTACTCGCCGTAGCGCTGCGAATGCTCGACTACGGCGTGTTCCGGACCGGCAACACGGAGTACGCCGAGGAACACGGCAGTCGTGGTGCGGCGACGTTGCTGCGCGACGATGTCCGGGTCAGCAAGGGCAAGGTCGTGTTCGACTTCGTGGCGAAGGGCGGGCAGCAGCGCACGATCGAGTTGGACGACGATCGTCTGGTGTCCGCCGTACGGTCGCTGAAGCGGGGCCGGCACAAGAACCCGCGTCTCCTGATGTACCGCGACGACGACGGCTATCACGAGATCGACGCGGGCACGATCAACGAGCGGTTCCAGGAACTCGTCGGAGAGGACTACACGGTCAAGGATCTGCGGACCTGGACCGCCACCGTGCACGCGGCGGTGGACCTGGCCGAGGCGGACCCGCCGACGACGAAGAAGGCCCTGAACGCGGCCGTCAAGGAGATGCTCGAGGAGGTGTCCGACCACCTCGGCAACACCCCTACCGTCGCCCGTACGTCGTACGTCGATCCGCGCGTCATCGAGCAGTACGAGCACGGCCACACGATCACCGACGCCGTCGACCGTGCCGGCACCGACCTCGACGACGACAAGACCCGAGCCACCCTCGAACGCTCCGTCAACCGACTCCTGGATCAGGACACCCGAGCGTAATCAAGGGTGCTCCGCGCCGAGCGCCGAACCCCAGTGCCAGGACGAGACCCGGCTCTCGAGCTTGGCTGCACTCGGCCTGGCCGGTGCTGCTCGACGCGAAGCGGTATGGCTGCCCGGTACCCAGGGCGAAACGCGGGTGTCCGGGGTACATACGTCGGTTCGGCGGGGGTACCGATTGGCGGTGATGCGAGCAGGGGAAGTGATTGCGGGCCGATACCGGGTCGTGGGGGCGATCGGTCGCGGTGGGATGGGGGAGGTCTACCGGGCGACGGATCAGGCGCTGCAGCGGGACGTTGCGGTCAAGCTGATGCTGCCGGTTCCGGGGACGCTCGCGGCTTCGGCGCGGTTCCTGCGGGAGGCGCGTGCTACCGCGCGGATTCGTCATCCACACGTCGTCGCGGCGTACGACTTCGGTGACCATGACGGCTGCTGCTACCTGGCGATGGAACTGGTCGGCGGTCGTACGGTCGGCGACGAACTCAGGCGCCAGGGCCCGTTCTCACCGGATCGCGCCGTACACGTGGTCAGGCAGGCCGCGGCTGGGCTGGCAGAGGCTCACCGGCTGGGCATCGTCCACCGCGACATCAAGCCGGGCAATCTGTTGCTGGCCGGCGACGGGACGGTGAAGATCGCCGACTTCGGCATCGTCCGGTTTCTCGAGGACTGCACCACGACGCTGACCTCGACCGGGCAGATCGTCGGCACGAGTCACTTCCTCGCCCCGGAACGCGTATTGGGTCGTCCTGCGGAGCCGCCGTCCGATGTCTACGCGCTCGGCTGTGTGCTGTACCAGTTGGTCACCGGCCATCCGCCGTTCCTCGCCGACGAGCCGGCGTCGATCATGTTCCAGCACGTGGAGCGCGAACCAGTGCCGCCGAGCGAACTCCGGCCAGAACTGGCCGGCGACGTCGAAGCGCTGCTTCTCTGGATGCTCAGCAAGGACCCGACCCGACGACCGACCGCGGCACAGCTTGCGGACGGCGTCCAGCCACCGGTCGAGGAAGCGGACCCCGGAGTTCTGCCGGTACGCCGGACGGATGCGAGGCCGGTGGGCGCCGCGGTGGTCGCAGGATTGGCGTTGGTGCTGTCGGCAACCCTCGGCATCGTCTTCGACACACGGGATGTCAAGCTCCCGACGACGAACGAGCTGTCCCCGAACGACAGCCGTATCACGCCACCACCCGCCGTACCCACGACGTCTCGACCACCGAGCCCGGCCGCGGTCCGGACGGTCGCCCGGACGACGACGCTCCGGCCGTTGCCGCAGTCGGGTCCGAGCAAGCCGAAGCCGCCGGACGCCGGATCCACTGATCGCCCGAAGGACGACAAGCCGGGTCGGCACAAGCCGAAGAAGCCGAAGCCCTGAGCAGACCTCGCCGTTTTGTGCTGATCGGCGTGGGTACCGCGTCATCTGTCGCAACTGTCCGAACGGGGAGCTCGCAAGGAGGATCCCATGGGGATCGGCGTATCGGTGTTCCTGCTCGCAGTCGGCGGAGTGCTCGCCTTCGCAGTGTCCGATCGGGTCAGCGGAGTCGACCTGACCGTGGTCGGGTACGTGCTGATGGGCGCCGGAGCGATCGGCCTGGCCGTCGCTCTCGTGCTGGCGAACCAGCGCAGCAGAACAACCCACACGACCGTCCAGGAGCGCCGCGACCTGCGCGACTACTGATGCGCCATGGGCGTACGTCGTACCCCCATGGCACGGTGGTGGAGACCCGGCCCGCAGTTCTGGCCGCACTCCACCGACCGTGCCTCGGGGCGCATCGGGTACCCGCGTCCTGCCCATCCATGCATGCGATGGGGTACTGGTTTTCCGTAGGTAATGACCGTGGTCCGGAGGTGGGCTACGCCGTGACTCACGTCGCGAGGTCAGTTTCATGGTTCCCACCCAATCCGCCACGATCGCCCCGGTCCGCAAGGACTGTTCGACTCCCGAGGACAGAGCCCGCCGCGAGGCGGCGACCTGGGCGTTGTTCGAAGCCAGAGAGCGCAGTACCGACGAGTTCGAGCGGCAGCGGCTGCTCGAAGAGATCGTCGAGCTGAACATCGAGATCGCCCGCGGGATCGGGCGGCGGTTCCGCGGCCGGGGCGCAGAGGACGAGGACCTCGAACAGGTCGCGTACCTCGGTCTGCTGAAGGCCGTGCACAACTTCCGGCTCGACCACGGTACGCCGTTCATCGGGTTCGCCATCCCGACGATCCGCGGCGAGGTCAAGCGGTACTTCCGCGACTGTTCCTGGACCGTCCGGATCCCACGGCGGATGCAGGAACTCCAGGGCATGATCGCGGCCGCGGTGCCGGTGCTCGAGCAGGAACTCAACCGGGAACCCACGCTCGCGGAGATCGCGGACCGGATCGGCGTCGAGGTCACCGAGGTGAACGGTGCCGAGGCCGCGCGCGGCTGCTTCAACGTACTGTCGCTCGATCGTCCCGCCACCGAGTCGGAGTCCCCGTTGGGCGAGACCGTGGCCGACGACAGCGACCGTCGGTACTTCGATCAGCTCGAAGCCGTCGACATGCTCGGCCCGGTCGTCGACGACCTGGACCCGCGCGATCGGCGGATCCTGGAGCTGCGGTTCGTGGAGGGGTGGACGCAGTCGGACATCGGCGACGACATCGGCGTCAGCCAGATGCAGATCTCCCGGCTGCTGAACAGGATCCTGAGGGATCTCCGCGGGAAGCTCGACCCGCTGCCGACCGCCGCGTGAGCGCGGCTCGGTGCCTGGCTAGTGCCAGAAGTGCAGGGGCATCGGGCACTGCGGTTCGGTCGCGACGTCGTCGAGGTCGTACGCCACCAGCGGGCAGCGCCGGCAGTACAGGAGCCCGTCGTCGGGATTGGTGAACAGCTCGTGACCGTGCGTGTCGCCCCCGACCGGGCAGGAGGTGTTGTCGATCTCCAGCCGGTCCACGAAGTGGGCGCCGCAGCGGATGCAGACCGACCCCGCGCTGAGATGTGCCAAGGTCGTCACCCGCGACACAGCCACGACCCGATGGCCGTTGATCTCAACGACGGATTCGTTCACGGTCCTCTTCCCGAAAACGCGGACAGATCTTCGGTGCCCCACGCAAGGATTTCTACGCCTCCTACTCTGCGCCAGGTGGTGGCGTGACTGTCGGTTGCGCGCTCGGTGAGTTGGTCTCGGGTGGCGGTGTGGTCGAGGGGGATGTCGGCGTCGACTCAGTGGGTTCGCTGGTGGTGCTGGTCTCAGTGGGCTCGGTTGGTGACGGCGTGTCCGACGGAGTGGTCGAGGGAGTCTCGGACGGGGTGGGTGACGGTGAAGGGCTTTGCGTGGGCTGAGTCTTCGTCGTCTGACTCTGCTGATTCTCCGTTGCGGACCGGGATGGCTCGGTCGTGGTCGGGTTCGACCTCGCCGTACTGGGGGTCGATTGCGGCCCGACGTCGGTCGTCGGCGGCGGTGTGTCGTTGCCGTTGAGGATGAAGCCGGCCATGACCGCGGCGGCCGTCGCGAGGGCCGCGATCACTCCGATCAGCACAGCGTTCCGCCGTCTCTGGGTGTTCGGCGGTTGCACGGGCTCGAGTGGGCTGGTCGTCTCTGGCCCTGCTGCGGGCGCGGCCGCACCAACGGACGCCGTACGGAGATAACCGGTCGCGACCTCCTCGGCGGACGGACGGTCAGCGGGATCCTTGGAGAGCATCCCGAGCAGGCCGATCTCGAAGGAGCCGCCGAGCTCGGGTCGAATCAGGCTCGGCTGACCAGGAGAAGCGTCGACGTGCTGGTAGAGGATCGCCGTCGGATGGTCTGCCGTGAACGGCGGCCGGCCGGTGACCAACTGGTAGAGCACGCAACCCAGCGCGTAGACGTCCGCCGGCTTGCCGGACCGCTCGCCGCGCGCCCGCTCCGGCGCGAGGTAATGGACGCTGCCGATGATCTGGCCGGTGCCCGTCAGCGTGGTCGCCCCTTCTTCGGGGACGTGAGCGATACCGAAGTCGGCGACCTTGACGGTCCCGTCGGCCGTCAGCAGCAGGTTGCTCGGCTTCACATCACGGTGTACGACCTCCTGCTGATGCGCCGCCGCCAGCCCCGCGGCGCTCTGCTCGATCAGGTCGATCGCCCGGTCCTTCGGCAGCGGCCCCTTCTCGGCGAGCTCGTCCGCCACGGACCCACCCTCGACCAGCTCCATCGCCAGGAAGAACCCGTCGCCGTGGTTGCCGAAGTCGTACACCGCGACCACATGCGGATCGTTCAGTCTCGCAGCGGCTCGCGCCTCACGGTGGAAGCGCTCGGCAGCCCGCGGATCCTTGTCGGACGGCAGCAGCAACTTGACCGCGACCGGACGCCCCAACTGCTCATCCGTGCCGCGGAACACCTCGCCCATCCCACCCCGGCCGATGGAGGGGCCCAGCCTGTACCGCTCCGCTACCAACATCCTGACACCCGTACCCACCCCTACCGTCACCGAACCACCACGCACCGCCCAGCCTAACTAGGTCCGGCTAACCAGCAGGCCACCCCGGCGCCGTGCCACCACTGCTCGGGCCGGTTCCACTGCGCGCGTGCTGATCCGGACGTGCAATCGAGCGCGGCGGGCAGCCCGTCGAGGGTCACTGGCTCGTGTTGGCCGCTTGGCGGAGTTGGTGGAGGACGACTGGGTCGAGGTTGCCGGGGACGAGTCGTTCTTCGTAGTTCTCCACGCTGGCCCAGGTCTCGAGGGCCTCGGCCAGGGCGTTGGTGTCGTAGCCGAGCTTTTGGAGGAGGGCGGCTACTTCGGTGGCCAGGGCGCCTTCGAGGGGCAGGAGGCTGGCTGGGTCGGGTTTGCCGAAGTACAGCTCGTGGAGGTCCAGGAGACGAGCCAGCTCGTCGACCGGGGTTGGGTGGTCGTCGACGCGGAGGTCGATGGCGATGTCGAGTGCACCGCCGTACGCCGCTCCCTCGCGCCACACACGCAGTGCTGCGCTTTGGCGGCCGCGGCGATCACCGCCGGCCTGGTCGCCGGCTGTCAGCGTGGCGAGCAACCGCCGCTCGAAGGGGTCTCCGGCGGTTCTCTGCCATGTCTCGGCCATGGCCGCCACCACCTGTGGACCCGCGAGGATGTTGCCCTGGACCGCGAAGCCGTCGCCGGCCGTGCCACCCGCCCAGTCCAGGCACGAGTCGCCGGTGAACGTCGCTCCCCGCCCCTGGCTGTCGACCACGCCGACCTGACGGTGTTCACGCTCGTCGTCACCACCGGTCAACCGCGCGATCACCTGCTCAGCAGTGTTGCCCTCGGCAAGGAGATCAAGCCCGTCCGGCCCGAACGAAAGCTCAGCCATCGCCTGCGTAGCGACCGCCCCGGCCCCAGCGCGCCCCCAAGGCACCACCGCCCCCACCGCCAGAAACTTCGACGCAACCGCAATCCCCCAAGACCCAGACCCCGATTCAAACCCCACAACCGAGAACGTCATCCCACTCCTCCACTCAGCCGCGGCTGATCGACAAGAACCGCCCGGTGCGGACATCCACCGTGTAGGTCTTGGGTCCCGGCAGATCACCAAACTGCTTCACAGCTGCATCGGACAGCCCTCCGGCCGACGCAATCGACAACACCTCACCAGTCTGCACGTCCATGACGACGGTGTGCCCCGGCCCATCCGGCAACCCCGGAACAGGCTGGATCGGCGTACCCGCCGCAGCCACGAGCTGCGTCGTCGCACACAACGCAGCTCCAAGACTCACCACGACGGTCAACCGCCTCATCAAGCTCACACGAATCACCCAATCCCCAGAAAGTCAGTGCAACCCTGGGCCTAACCTATGCGGTCGGTCAGGGGAGTTTGGCGGTGGTGTGGAGGGCGAGGCCGTCTTGGGGGGCGATGTCGGCTTTGAACCAGCCGGCTGAGTCGACTGTGTAGGTCGGTCCTGTGCACTGGCCCGCGGAATAGTCGCCGTGGAAGACGTCGCAGTACACGCCGGCCGGCAGACTGGTGTGGAAGCTGCGGCCGGCGAGCGCCGAGCCTTCATCGTTCAGGATCAGATAGCCCTTGTCGCCACGCCCGAACGCGATCGCGTCGTTGCCGTTGTCCCACCAATCGGTCACCGGCGTACCGCGAACGGTGTTGTGGAAGGCAATCATATCCGCGATCACCCGCCATTCGTGTTCGCATCGCCACCCGTTGCTGAAACACGTGGTGTCGGTCGTGCGCCCATCGCCGGCCGACGGCGGGCCCTGGTCGTTGGAGCTGTACTCGTAGCTCGACATCACCTTCGGCGTCCCGTACGTCCAGGCCAGCATGAACGCGTTCGCCATCGCGTAGCGCCCGTTGTCCCGGAACGTCAGGACTCCACCGCCGCGCTGCGTGTCGTGGTTGTCGGTGAACACCACCGCCTGATCCGACGGGAGCGGCGAGCCGAACGTCCGCAGGTACGCGAGCTTCTCGGTGTTGAAGATCTTCGCGAGATCCTTGCCGTAGCGGAACTCGAGCACGTCCCCGTTGCCGACGTACTCGTCCGGCGTGATCGGTTCACCAGCCCCGTAGATGACCTCTTGATACAGGTACGCCGATCGCGACAGCCGGGCCTTGATCGCGGCGATGTCACCGGCCGGCATGTGCTTGGAGGCATCCAGCCGGAAACCGTCGACGCCGATCGCGAGCAGATCGTTCAGATACGCCGCGATCCGCCCGCGCACGTAGTCGGTGTCGGTCGCCAGGTCGGCCAGGTCGACGAGCTCGCAGTTCTGCACCTCGTAGCGGTCACCGTAGTTGACGATGTCGTCGTTCCCGTTCCGCCCGCAATGATGGAAGTCCTGGGTCTGGTACGTGCCCGGGTAGTCGTAGTGGCTGTACGACGATCCCGCGCTGCCCACCCCACCTGACGAGCCGCCGGTCATATGGTTGATCACGGCATCGACGTACACCTTGACCCCGGCTGCGTGGCAACTGTTCACCATCGCGATGAACTCACTGCGTGTGCCCCGTCGCGTGTTGTCGAGCTTGTAGCTCACCGGTTGATAGTCCTGCCACCACGGATATCCGGCGCCGGGGAGTACGACGTGCTCCTGCGGCGGGGAGACCTGGACCGCGCCGTACCCCTTCGGGCCGAGCACTTGGCCGCACTCCTGTCCGACTGACTTCCAGTTCCACTCGAAGAGCTGCACGATGACGTCGCGCTGCCCGGGCGGGGCGCCCTCGGCCGTCTGCGCACCGAAGGGCAGCAGGCAGAGGCAGATGGCGAGGATCAGCGCTCTCCGGATCATCCCGAGTCCTTTCACCGGCTGAGGCCATCGAACCATCCCCTTCCGACAATGTCCGGACACGCAGCGTGTCGGACCGATCCACGACACGGTCCACCCCGAACACGTCGAGAGGCCTGGGGGACTGGACTGCGACGGCGGAGGGATCGGGATCATGCGAGTGCCCAAGCTCATCAAGGCACGCCAACGACGACGCCACGGACGGCATCGCCGCGGTCGGCCGGCGGCTCAGGGCCGCTGGCAGTTGGCGGGTGCGGGCGCTGCGGTGATCACTCTCGCTGCCTTGGCGGCGGCCTCGCTCCCGGACCGTCCCATGACCGATTGGTACGACGACACCGCCGCCGCCGGGCTTGTGGACTCGCCAGCGGACGATCCGTTCATCGAGGACGAGACGCTGGCCGAGTTCGTCGCTCCGGAGCAGTTGGCCGCGGTACCCGTAGGGCCCGGCCGGGTGGCGAAACCTGTGCAGATGGTGCTCTCGGGCGCACCGGTGATCAAGACGCTCGGCGAGAGCGGGATCCCCGAGGTCGCCGTACGGGCCTACAAGCAGGCGGAAGCGCGGTTGGCAGCCAGTGATCCGGGCTGCGGAGTGCCGTGGACGCTGCTCGCCGCGATCGGACGGGTGGAGTCCAACCACGGTCGGTTCGGCGGCGCCCAACTGCGCGACGACGGCTCGGCGACCCGGCGGATCCGCGGCATCCCGCTGGACGGCCGGCCCAACGTCGCGGTCATCCGCGACAGCGACAACGGTGCGCTCGACGGCGACACCGTGTACGACCGTGCGGTCGGGCCGATGCAGTTCATCCCGTCGACGTGGCGCTCGGTGAACGCGGACGGCAACGGCGACGGCGTCGGCGACCCGAACAACATGTTCGACGCCGCGCTGGGCGCTGCGCAGTACCTCTGCACAGGTACGTCGAACCTCCGCAGCCCGGCCGGGGCGGCGCAGGCCGTACGGCGCTACAACAACGCCGACTCGTATGTCCGCGTCGTGCTCGAGCTGGCCCGGATGTACCAGTCTGGCCGGGTGGTCGGGCTGCCGTCGACCGGCGAACTGCTCCCGAACGAGCCGGTCGACCCGCCGGCTCTGCGACCGTGGCCGGCGGGTCCGTCGCCAGTACTCCGGCCTTGGCCCGCTGGTCCGTCGCTGGACGTCACAGCGCCCGCTAAGCCGGCGCCACCACGGACGACTGCTCCACCACGGACGACGGCTCCGGCGCCGAAGCCGGCCTCGCCCGCGCCGGTGAAACCCGTCGTACCCGAGCCGCCCACCACCTCGGAGCCTCCCCTCGCGCAACCACCGCGACCGACAACCCGCCCGATCCCGGCCGACCCTCAGCCGACGCAGACTCGCCCGTCCGAGCCCAAGCCGTCAACCAGTCCGTCCTCGCCGGACACGACGCGACCGTCCGCACCGAAGCCGACCGCCCCCCGACCATCCGAGCCCAAGCCGACTCAGCCCTCCGAGCCCGGTCCCTCGGAACCGAAGCCATCCGCTCCGAAGCCATCCGCTCCGAAGCCATCCGAGCCGAAGCCGTCGGAGTCCGACTCGCCAACACCAGCACCATCCGCCGAACCCACTCCGACGCATGAGCCGACCACGGCCGCAGTCGGCTGGGCCCCGGCAATGCGCCAGGTAGTCGGCCGAGCCCTGACCCGACCCACCTGCGCCCAACCCGCGACACCCCAAACCCCACCGGCGCGGCCGTCCAAGACTTGCCCCGACGCCTCCGCGGCTCCTGACGACAAGAACCGTGACAAGAACAACCGCGACAACAACCGGAGCGACAAGACGCGAGGCGACAACGACCGGGACGACAAGAAGCGGGACCGGTGCAGATCGCAGAACGTGTGCAAGGCCCCGGGATCCCCACGCACGCCGGGCGGATCCGCCCGCTGACCGACCACGCTCCGGAGTGCACCGTCGTACAAGAGCAGTGCACGCTACGCCAAAGACTCGGCCGGGCCGGTTGACGAGACTGCTGAGATCAGTTTCGTCAACCGTCTCGGGAGAGTCATGAACACGGGAACCATCCGCCGGCTGGCCATCGGTGCCGCCGCGCTGCTCGCCGTATCGACGTTGCTCACGGCAACGGCTCCGGTGGCCTCGGCACACTACAACTACGCGTACCAGGGCAAGGACTTCATCTCCGTGAGCGAGACGCACACCAGTGGCAGCGTCTGCGATCGAGAGGTCGACGGCAACGCTGTCTACGCGATGTGGACGCAGGGTCCCAACCGCAAGCCCGTAGTCGAGTGGGACGGCGGCGACCGTGGGTGCGACACAGCGCAGTTCCCGGTCGGCGCCATCTACATGATGCTGTGCGAGAACACCAACCACGGCACCGGCCCAGACACCTGCACCGACTGGATCCGCGTCTGACACCTCGGGCGCCGCGGCCTGTGCCGAGCCGGGGGAGGGGGCTGTCGGATGGCCGGGGGCAGGCTGCCAGGTGGTCAGTGGCGCTTGCGACGGTCCGCCTTCGACTGCGCACGACGACGCTTACGCTCGCGTCGAGCCCGATCCTCTTCGGCATGACTGTGAGCGCTGTCCGTCGTTGTCGCCCCTGTGTCTCCACGAGCCTTGACGCGGGCGTTGCGGATCAGAACCACGACCACGCACAGAATCGCCAGCCCGGCGAACATGAATATGTACCACATGCTGATCCCTCCCGCTCCCAGCCGATTCTCGGCGGCCCGACCGGTCCGCGCCTCATCCCTCGCGGGTGACAGCCGGACCGGCATAGGGTCGCTCGACGCGGCATTCACGACGGAGGATCGGCGGCAGTACATGGACAACGGCACCCGGAGTGAGCTCCTCAGCCGCCTGGCCGAAGCGGTCGGATCCGTCGCTAACGCGGCGCACCCGACACGGGCCGCCGTCGACGGACCGCCGGCCGCAGGCAAGACCACACTGGCCGACGATCTGGCCGTCGTACTGCTCGATCCGCTGGGTCCGGGCGGAGATCGAAGGTTCCGGTAGGCGGTCTACGACAAGGTCACGGACACCCCGTTGTCCGAGCCGATCAGGACAGCACCCGCCGTCGCCGTACTCGTCTTCGACGGCGTCTTCCTCATGCGCCCGGAACTGATCGACCGGTGGGACCTGCGCATCTTCGTGTCCGTTCCGTTCGAGAACACGCTGCGCCGCGCCCGGACTCGAGACCAGACTCCGTCCAGATCCGCCACCGAGGTCGAGCGCCGCTATCGCAGCCGCTACATGCCGTCCCAGCAGTTCTACTTCGACACGGTCCGCCCGACCGACCACGCCGACATCGTCGTCCACAACGACGACCCCCACCACCCCGCATGGGAAGCGGGACGATGAAGGGTGCCTGCAGCAAAAGTGCGGCCAGGCTCCGGTAGAGCATCGGAGCCTGGCCGCGGGGGGATCTATCGACCGAGCGGAACGGCCAGGTCCACGACCTGGAAGTCACGCGGGAACGTCCCGAGTCGACTCGCCCGACCGGTGGTCAGCTCGATGTCGTACAGCCGCATCCGGTTGCCGGTGCTCAGTACTGCGAGCCCGCGGTTGCCGCCGTTCTGCGTGGAGATGTCGAACCCGGCCCACGGGCCGGCATCGACCGTGAGCTTGCCGGTCGGCGCGAGTAGTCCGGCGTTCGCGGGCGACTGGATCACGACCTGGTCCAGCATGGTGTCGATGTCGAACAGCGTCGTCGCGGTGTTCGGATCGAGGTCGTTGTTCGTGTACGCCGCGGCCGTCACCCCGGTAGCTGTGGTCGCCGGTGCAGGCGGCACACCCGGGTACGCCAGCGTGCCGTCGACGGCAGTCATGCCCGCCGCAGGAGCACCAGCGGGGTCGTCGATGTTGTGACGCAGATTCTGGCCGGTATCACTGATCACCCGCAGCCGATTCGCCGCCGGGTTGAAGTCGACCCCGAAGTTCTGCCCGTCCAACGCCACGGTGAGCTGCGAGACTTTCGTCGTCCGGCCGAAGGACGCCCCGGTGTTGATCGTGTAGATCCCACCGCGGTCCCCAACGCCGTACAACTTTCCGTCCTGAACCCGGAAGTCGATCCCCACCAGCCGCCGATCATCCCTCAGCCCCAGCACTCGCGCCGCATCGCGAATCCTGTCGGCCGAAGTACTGCGAAACTTCACCAGCCGCCCCTTGTCAGTCAGCCCGACCACATCGGAACTCTGGGAGGGACCCTTCGCTGCCGGACCCGCCACAGTCGTGGCCACCTTGTCGCCGGCCGTCGCCTGCGTCGCACCACTCAGGACCAGGGCCGTGGCAGGCAACGCAATCGCCGCCAGCGTCGCGGCGACGATACGAGCACGTCGTCGTGGTTGATACATGCCGATTCACCTCTCGGGGTAGCGGCGCCGTCCACCTCTCGCGTCCGGTCGCCAGCAACACCACCGGTCGGGCCCGACTCCCGCGGCATCGCACCCCCACTTCGGCACCACCACCCAACCGGATGTGCCCAACCACCACCAACCCGAGAGGAACACCTTCAGTGATCGTGGTTCGCCCAGCCACCGCCGACGACATCAGCTCGCTACTGACGCTGACGGAGGAAATGGATCGCTTCTACGGCACCACCGAGTTCGAGAACCTCGAGCTCCGCCGTCTGCAGCCGTGTCGAGTGGACGACTGATCGCGACAACTCCACAGCTCAGGCGTTCTACCAGACCTTTGGCGTGGAGCCGGAGGACAGCAAGGTGTTCTATCGGCTCGAGCCATAGAACTCCTGGAATGACGGGGGATCAGCGGTCTGGGAGGTTGAGGCGTTTCAGGCGTTCGTAGGCGCCGAGGATGTGTTTGTCGATTCCGTCCTGGGCGGCTTGCGGATCGCCCAGGGCCAAGGCGTCGCGTAGTTCCTTGTGCTCGCTGTAACCGACGTCGAGGAAGTCCGGGAAGCTCGCGTTGCGGGCGCGGAGGAAGACCGTCACCTGACCGCGGATGGACTCCCAGACGCGCTGCACCCGGGCGTGGTCGCAGTAGGCGTAGATGATGTCGTGGAACTGGAGATCCAGCCGTACGGCGTCCTCCGGGACGATCTTGGTGTCTACGCTCTTCATCTGCTCCAGGACCGCATCCATCTCGATGAATCCCTGACCCTGCATCCGCGTACACGCCCGGCTGACGGCCAGTCGCTCGATGGCGCCGCGGAGGGTGTGCACTTCCTCGACATCGGTCTTCGTCAGGGTGCTGACGAACGCCCCGCGGTGCCGCCGGAGCTCGACGTGGCCCTCCTCCTCGAGTCGGGCCAGCGCCTGCCGGATCGGCCCGCGGCTCACCTTCAGTGCCTCGGCCAGCTCGGTCTCCTTGAGATGCTGTCCCGGCTGGAACCTGGCGCCGGTGATCATCTCCCGCAGTACGTCGGTCACCAGATCACCAAGAGCGCGCTGCGAAGGCAGCGAGGGCACGACGTCGTCGGACATCACGCCGACCACCTCCTCGAAGCAGTTACCGCCAGTATCCGAAGTAGGACGACTCTAACCCCTGTCAGGTCTCTCTGTAGATTGTAAACAGTAAGTCATTGACAGTAAATCAATCGCAAGAGCAGACTCGGAACCTCCACTCAGGCAGAGGGCCGGCGCGAAGCCGGCCGACCGTGAGGCAGCCCGATCCCCCAGGGCAGAGAGGTCACGACGACGATGACCACCGACACAGCGGTTCACACCGGACGCAAGTCACTCGGCCCGTTTCCGCCGGCCGCTCCCAGCAATCCCGACGCGCCGCACGTCACGACGGCGACGATCGACGTCGACGCCGCGGAGATCGAGGGTCCGCTGACGCGGATCTGGGAGAGCTTCGGCTACGACGAGTTCAACTGGACGTACACGCCGACCGGCAAGCGGCTGCTGCAGACGTTCGCCGACTTCTCCGGCGGCGGCTACTTCGTCCGGCCGCACTACATGTACTGCTCCGGCAGCGGCTTCGGGATCCCGCACTGGAGCTCCGGCAACGTCTACCACGAAGACGCCGACGGCAATCCGTACTACGACTTCACGCTGCTGGACCAGGCGTACGACGCGATCGTCGGCGCCGGACATCACCTGCTGGTGGAACTCGGCTTCACCCCGCGGGATCTGCTGCCACCCGAGGCCGCTGAGCTGACCGTCGTACCGAGCCCCACGGCGTACACCAACTACGAGGCGGGAGCCTGGGGGTATCCGCCCAAGGACTACGGCAAGTGGGCGGGCCTGATCAGCGCCACGGTTCGGCACTGCATCGAGCGGTACGGCGAGGCGGAGGTGAAGACCTGGCTCTGGGAGCTGTGGAACGAGCCGGACATCAGCTACTGGCGCGGCACTCTCGATCAGTACAACGAGCTGTACACCGCAACGGTCGAGGCGATCCGGGCCGTGCTGCCCGAGGCCAAGGTCGGCGGACCGGCTGTCACCAGCGGCGGACTCGAGTTTCTGCGGGGCTTCCTGGACTACACGTCGAGCCGTGACGAGCCGCTGGACTTCATCGCCTATCACACCAAGGGCTGCCGCTTCCCGACCCGCGACTACCGGCCGTTCGCCGAACCGGCGGCCGAGCTGCTCAGCCCGTCGTCGACGAAGATGTTGTACGACCTGCGCGAGTTCAACCGGCTGATCGGTTCGTACGAGGCGTACGCCGACCTGCCGGTGATCGTCGACGAGTGCGACGCCGCGGTGCCGGCGCACTTCGGACGCTACGACAACCGCAACTACAGCTTCCAGAACACCGAGTACTACCCGGTCTTCCAGGCGAAGCTGATGAAGAAGATCCTCGACCTGAACGCCACCGAGCCGGCCAAGGTCGCCTACGCGACCTCCTGGAGCTTCTACTTCGAGGCCGAACGCTACTTCGAAGGCACCCGGTCCTTCCTCACCGCGGGTGGCGTCGAGAAACCCTTCCTCAATGCCTATCGGATGCTGTCACTGCTCGGTCCCGACCGGCTGCGGACGACCTCGGACGCGGCCTGGCAGGTCGGCGAGCTCGAGCACACCGATGGCAGCAGCATGCCCGAGGAGGTCGACGCCCTCGCCTCGCGTGCGGAGGACGGGAGCGTCGCCGTGCTGGTCTGGCGGCACATCGACGACCAGTACCAGACCAGCGAGGACCTGACGCCGGTGAGCGTGACCGTACGCAACCTGCCGGCCGGGTCGTACCGGTTGCGGCATCTGCGCATCGACGCCGACCACAGCAATTCCTTCACCGTCTGGCAGCAGCTCGGCTCACCTCAGGACCCGACCGCGGAACAGCTGGCCACGATCACCAGTCGGCAGGGTCTCGAGGAGTTCGAAGCCGAACGCCGGCTCACGGTGGATGGCGACGTGTCCCTGGAGGTCACTCTTCCGTTGCCGTCGGCATCGTTGCTGATCCTCGAGCCGAGCAGCTGACGGACGAGAGGGCAGACGATGGACCAGAACGTGATCACGCTGAACAACGGCGTACGGATTCCTCAGTGCGGCTTCGGCGTCTTCCAGGTCCCGCCGAACGACACTCAACCCGCGGTCGAGCAGGCGATCGAGATCGGCTACCGGCACATCGACACGGCGGCGGCGTACAACAACGAGGCTGGTGTAGGCGCAGCCGTGCGGGCGAGCGGGCTTCCCCGCGAGGAGCTGTTCGTCACCACGAAGCTCCGCAACGGCGAGCACGGCTACGAGTCGGCACTGACGGCGTACGACGAAACTCTGCAGCGCCTCGGACTGGACTACACCGACCTGTATCTCCTGCACTGGCCCAATCCGGCGGCCGATCTCTATGTCGACAGCTGGCGTGCGCTGGAGCGGATCCACACCGAGGGGCGGGTGCGGGCCATTGGTACGTCCAACTTCCTTACCGAGCACCTAGACCGGTTGGCCAAGGAGGGCGAGATCGTTCCGGCGGTCAATCAGATCGAGCTGCACCCCACGTATCAGCAGCGCGAACTGACCGAGCTGTGTCGCGAGCGGTCGATCGCGGTCGAGGCGTACTCTCCGCTCGGCCAGGGTGGCGACCTCGATGATCCGGTCCTGGTGTCGATCGCGAGCGATCACGCTGTGACCCCGGCCCAGGTCGTCCTGCGTTGGCATCTGCAGCTCGGGCACATCGTCATCCCGAAGTCCGTCAATCCCGAGCGGATCCGCGCCAACTTCGAGCTCGGCGGCTTCGCGCTGACCGACGCCGAGGTCGCGTCCGTCACCGCGCTGGAGAACGGCAACCGGCTCGGCAACGATCCGCGCACGTTCGCGATCAGCCAGATCAGGTAGCCCGACGATGACGAGCAGATCTGTGCAACTCAGCAGGCGGCAGGACCGCCGATCGAGGTCCGCCACGGCAGCCGTCGACCGGCCACGTCACGGCTGGCAGAAGACCACCTGGATCTGGGTCTTCCTGCTGCCGACCGTGGTTCTCTACGGCCTCTACACCATCTATCCGATCATCGCGAGCTACTGGTACTCGCTGGTCGAGTGGAACGGGTTCGACTCCGGCCAGAAGTTCGTCGGACTGAGCAACTACCGCGAGGTCTTCGCCGATCCGCTGTTCTGGAACTCGTTCAAGGTCACGCTGCTCTTCATGCTGCTGGTGGTGCCGGCGCGGGTCCTGCTCACGTTGCTGATGGCAATGATCCTCAACTCTCCGAAGCTGCCACTGATCGGCGTACTGCGATCGGCGTTCTTCATCCCGGTGGTCACCACGACGGCGATCATCGGCGTGGTGATGCGCTTCGTCCTGGACCCGGCCAGTGGTCCGGTCAGCTCCGTACTGGCCAAGCTCGGCTTCGGTGGCGTCGACTTCCTGGGGGACCAGCACCTGGCGCTGCCGGCCGCTGCCGTGTTGTACATCTGGAAGTTCTTCGGCGTGACGATGATCTACTGGCTCGCGGCGCTGCAGACCATCCCGTACGAGTTGTACGAGGCGGCCCGGATCGACGGCGCCGGCACCTGGCAGATCTTCCGGCACATCACACTGCCAATGCTCAAGCCGTTCCTGATCATCATCACCGTGCTGACGATCGAGGAGACCTTCCACAACTTCGACCTGATGTACACGCTGACCTCGGGTGGGCCGTACTTCCACACCGAGATCATCGAGATCTACATCTACCGGTGGGCGTTCGCCGCCCCGATCCCGCAACTGGGGCACGCGTCCGCGGCCGCCGTGGTCTTCGGGCTGCTGGTCGCGATCGTCGGCGCCCTCCAGCTGTGGGCCCTGTACACCGGCCGTCGGCTGAGAGGTGAACAGCGATGACCGCTGAACTGACCGTCCAACGCTCGGACCGGCAACGACGCATTCTGTACCGACTGCCCTGGTGGATCGCCGCGCTCGTCCTGGTCGGCATCGCCCTGGTCTGGATCTTCCCGTTCCTGTGGATGCTGTCGGCATCGCTGAAGGACAGCATGGAGATGTTCTCCGGCGGCCTGCGGCTGTGGCCGGACAAGTTCGTCTGGGACAACTACGCACGGGCCTGGAACGACGCACACTTCGGCCGGTACCTGATCAACACCGTCCTGGTCACCGTGATCACGGTCGTGATCGTCACCGTCCGGTGCGCGCTGGCCGGCTACGTCCTGGCCCGCTACCGGTTCCGCGGATCCAAGCTCTTCCTGGGGATCCTGGTCGCGACGCTCTTCGTCCCCACCGGCTACACGATCATCCCGGTGGTCAAGATCTCGATGCAGTTGCACCTGATCGACTCGCTGAGCGGAATGATCCTGGCGCTCAGCGGTGGGGCGTACGTGTCCGCGATCCTGCTGTACTACGGCTATTTCCGGCAGATCCCCCGGGAGCTGGAGGAGGCCGCGCTCGTCGACGGCGCCGGCTTCGTCCGTACGTTCTTCTCGGTGATGCTGCCGCTGGCGATGCCGGTCACGGCGACTGTCGCAGTACTCACCTTCATCGCCACCTGGAACGCCTTCTTCCTGCCCTTGGTGTTCACCTTCAGCCGGCCAGAGCTCCGCACGGTGAGCGTCGGCATGCAGGCGTTCGTCGGGGAAACCGCGACCGACTGGTCCGGTATGGCCGCGGCCGGCGTGATTTCGATCGTCCCGGTCGTGGTGCTCTTCATCTTCCTGCAGCGCTACTTCGTCGAGGGAATCTCCGGCGCAGTCAAGTCTTAGCAACACCCGAAGGAGTGGAACGATCATGACCGGAATGACACGTCGCAGTCTGCTCGGCGCATCGGTACTTGCCGTCGCCGGCGCCGCGGTGGGATGCAGCAGCTCGACCGACGAGGCCGGCAGCACGAGTGGCGGCGGTGCCACCGGAACGCTGGACTGGTGGGATCACTTCAGTTCGTTCAAGAAGCTCAATGACGACTGGGCGAAGAACCAGTCGTCGGCGCTGAAGACCAACGTCGCGCACACCTATTACGACGCGTCCAAAGCACCGCAGGCGTTCCAGTTGGCGCATCAGGCCAACAAGATGCCGGACATCTTCTCCAACGTGGTCGGGCTCCCCTTGTCGGCCCTGGTGAGCGGCAAGTGGGTGCACGAGGTGACGCTGCCGGCGGACATCAAGTCGAAGCTGCCCAAGGACGCGTTCACCGAGGGCATCACCCAGTTGGACGGCAAGCTCTACGGGTTCCCGATGTTCAGCCTCCGGCAGAGTTCCACGCTGGTGTGGGTGAACAAGGATCACTGGGGCAAGGCCGGGCTCGACCCGAACAACGTGCCCAAGGACTACGCGGCGTTCAAGGACGCCCTGGGGAAGCTGAAGGGGGCCGGGATCCAGCCGCTGACCCTGGCGATCGGTGCCGACGGCGGGCGCATCCGCGACCAGATCGACGACATGGCGCAGACGGCGGGGTTCCCCGGCTACCAGGGTCTGCAGTTCACCACCGGTGAGTACGCCTACCACGACGACGCCTACGTCACGGTGATCGAGTTCCTCAAGGAACTGAACGACGCCAAGCTGATCATGCCGGGCTCGAACAACTTCGGTGTCGTCGACGCCCGTACCCGCTTCGCGTCCGGTGCGGTCGGCACCTTCATCGACGGCATCTGGTGTGCCGGTGGGTCGAAGGCCCTGGCGCCGCCGATCGTCGACAAACTCGCCTCCGGGTGGGTGCTGGCACCGACCGCCGACGTGAAGCCCTTCTGCTACCGCGGCCGGCCGTCCTCGGGCTACTTCGTCGCCGCGGACAGCAAGAACCCCGAGGCGGCCGGGAAGCTGCTCGCGTCCTTCATGTCCGACGAGTACCAGAACGGGATGATCGAGGCGATGGACCAGCCGCCGCTGAACCTCGACCTGGTCCCGCCGTCGAAGGCGATCGACGCGTACAAGAAGGGCGTCGAGTTCTGCAAGACCAACGTGTTCCTGATGCCGCAGGCGATCGTGAAGAACCCCGCCCAGGCCAAGGTGGACGCGTTCCGCAAGCCGGTCACCCCGCACGTCGGCAACATCGTCCAGGGCTACCTGGGCGGATCGATCAGCGACCTCAGGAGCGAGCTGAAGAAGCTGAGCGACGCGACGACCGCAGACCGGGCCCAGGCGCTGCAGAAGGCGAAGGCAGCCGGAGCCAAGGTCTCGGAGGACGACTACGTGTTCACCGACTGGAAGCCCGGACAGGACTACGAGGGAGCCAAATGAGCCGTACTGCGGTTGTGACCGGGGCAGCATCACCACGGGGCATCGGACGTGTGACGGCCATGCTGCTCGCCGAACAGGGCTGGAACATCGGCCTCCTCGACATCGAACCCGGCCAGGACCTGGCTCAGGAGATCACCGAGAAACACAACGTCAAAGCCCTTGCGGTCGTGGCCGACGTCGCGAACGAGTCCCAGGTCCGTGCAGCGATCGACGACCTCGAAGCCGTCCTCCCACCCATCGCAGCCCTCGCCAACATCGCCGGCGTCAGCTCCCCGGTCCCTTACCTCGAACTCACCTCTGACGAGTGGCACCGCGTCATCAACATCAACCTGAACGGCGTCCACTACGTCACCCGCCGAGTCGCCGAATCCATGGTCCGCCACAACTACGGCCGAATCGTCAGCGTCTCCTCCACCTCCGCCCAACGAGGCGGCGGCACCTACAGCAAAACCCCCTACTCCGTAGCCAAAGCCGGCGTAATAGGCCTGACCCGAGCCCTGGCCCGAGAACTAGGCCCCTATGGAATCACCGTCAACGCAGTAGCCCCCGGCCCCATAGACACCGACATCATGGGCGGCCCCCTAACCCCAGCCCGCCGAGCCTCCCTGATCGACGACCTGGTAGTCACCCGAGTAGGCCAACCCCACGACGTAGCCACCGCCATAGCCTTCCTACTATCCGAAGACTCCAGCTACATAACCGGCCACACCCTAAACACAGACGGCGGCCTCTACATGCACTGACCACCCCACGCCTACAATCACTGATCACACGGCCCGGCAAGAAGCATGTCCACCAGGGCCCGCTCCAGTCCGGTGTTGGATCCACTGAGAGAACAATCTGCAACGTGGGACGAGGTCCGACGTAACGGTTGCCTCAGGCCCTGAGGTCGGCCGAAGAAGTGGCGCCCGGTTTTGAATCTGCTAAGACCGTCCCGGAACTCTTTGGCTGGGTGCTCCAGTTCGGCGTGCCAGGTCGGCTGGCGGTCGGCGGAGTAGAGCATCGCCGCTGGCCACGTACCGGTTCATCTTGCGCTCCTCCAGTCGAACCCGTCGTGCCTTCCTGAGACGTCGCCGACAGGAGATGTGGATTTTCGCAGCCTGTCAGTACGTTGGTGGGTGCCGCCCGGCAGGCCTTGAACCATCAGCAGAAGACCGGCTCTCTCCCTCCGCAGAGCCGGTCTTCTGGCCAGAGAGGTCAGCTCGACAGCTTGCCTTCGAAGTGGCTGCCTTCGTAGTCCCAGCCGGGCGCGACCTCGAGCTGGAGCGTCGAGCTCACGTGGCCTTTCGGGATCGCGAAGCCGTACCGGGCCGTCTTCTTCTTGCCCGGCAGGATCGTGCCCTCGAGCCCGCTGCCCAGGTTCTGGTCCGAGTCGAAGACCGATTCGGCCTGATCGCCGTTCTCTCCGCTGGCGAGCTTGACGTCGACGAGACTCGTGTCGAACGTGTTCGAGGACGCGTTCTGGAGCGTGACCGTGACGACGACTCCCACGTCGCCTGGCTTGCCACCGGCGGCGTACTGGCTGATCCGGAACCGCTTCAGGCTGGTGACCTGGACCTTCATCCCGTCGCTGTACTCGAACCACTGCGTCGCCCCGACCTTCGCGACATGATCCTCGTCGGTCGGCGTCGTTGTCGGTTCGGCGCTGGCCGGCGGCTCGCTCGTTTGCGACGGCTGGGTCGCCGGCGACGAGGCAGTCGGCGCTTCGGCCTTGGTGGCCGTGCTTTCCTCCGTGGCGTCGTTCAATCCGTTCGCCAGTACGGCGACGCAACCGCCCGCGAACACGATGAAGCCGACGGACAGAACGATCACCGTGTTGCGAAGCGCGTGTCGCTTCTTGATCGGCGGCTGCGGCGGCAGGCCAGGCTGGTACTGCGGGCTCTGCTGATGCTGTGACATTCTCTGATTCCCCCACTGGGTCGGATCGAGCTGATGAACAAAGTGGTCGTGAGTTGTGGGCGCGTGTTCAGGCAGCGCCCGACGCGAGGCCGGTCAACGGAGCCGGCGCGGCGGAAGATCCGGCCAGGGCGACAAGAGCCTCGTCGAGCAGGCGGCGGATGGACACGTTCAGTCCGGTGCACTCGCTGTCGATGGTCCCGGCGTTCTTCTGGATCCCGTTCGCGAGCTTCTTGACCTTCGCGATCCTGTCCAGCTGTGTCAGTGCCTCGCCGATCTTCTCCTCGGCCGTGGCGACCTCGCTGGTGCCGGTCCGCGATGTCGCGGCGAGTGCGACCGTGCGGATCCGCAGTACGACGGTGCGCAGCAGCTCGGGGTCGTCGCCGTTCGGGTCGAATGCCAGGACGACGCGCCGCGGCCCGAGGACGCGGATCGACTGGCCGTCGTTCTGCTCCGGCGTACGGACGATGCCGATGGCAGCGACCGCGCCACGGTTCCGCTCGGCCTCGTCGAAGTACTCGCCCCAGCCGGTGCGCGGCGAGTCGGTCATCTCGAGGACGACGTGAGCAGAGCCGGCCGCAGTGAGGACGCCGTCGCCCTTCTTGCACCGCGGCACGTGACCGACCTTCGCGGTCGTGTCGACGTACTCGTCGCCGAGCGCCGCGGCCATGCCGCGCAGCAGGTCGTGGATCTGCTCCTCGAACGAACCGCCCTTGATCGGGGTGACGTTGACCAGTTTTGTCTTAGCCTGCTGGACCTTGAGCATGGTCGTCAGCTCGTCCACCTTCGTCGCCAGCTCACCGTGGTTCTTCTCGAGCTGTTGAGTCACCTTCTCGTGCTGCGTCGTCAGCGCCGCTGCGTGTTTCGCCATCGGCGACGACGGGTCGGTCGGATCGAACTGCTTCGCTGCCCGTTCGAGCAGCTCACGGGTGCTCGTCCGGACCTGTGTCTCGAGCCCGGAACCGAACTTGTCCAGTACCGGCTGGAGACGTTCGAGGAGTTCCGGGTTCTCGCCGCCGACCAGGCGCCTGATCTCGGCGGTCAGATCGGTCTTGGCGCCCTGCACCGCCGCGGTGAACTCCTTGCGGCTCTGCTGATCAGCCTCCGTGATGGCCTTCTTCGCGTCGTTCGCGACCTGGACGACCGCGGTTGAGGCGTCCTTGACGGCGAGTTCGGTCAACTCGGCCGCCTTCGAGCTCGCGGCCTCCGTCTTCTCGCCGACCTCCTTCAGCATCTGCTCCAGCAGGCGCGCCTCGGAGGTCTGCGCGGTGGCGGCCAGCGCCCGCGCTCCGAGCAGGACGGCCTCGGTGGCGAAGGCCGACAGGTCGGCGCCGGCCAGCTGGATCAGATCTTCGACGACCGGGCCGCGACGGCCGGTGGTCCAGTGCTGTGCTTCGCGTACGACGTCAGCCCCGGCGACGGTCAGCGACTCGATGACGAGCCCTGTCAGAGCGGCGTCGAAGTGCGCCGCGTTCTCACCTCTGGTCATGGGAAGGCTGTGCTCCTCGGCTCGGTGCCGTCCCGGTGACGGCGGTGAGACGAGCTTGGAGGCGACCATCCCCGCCGACAATCGCAGAAGCTGATAAGTGGGCTTATCAGTCAATAGAAGGCACGCCGTGCCGCGAATAGCCGTAGCATTTGGCCACCGACGATCGAGGGAGGGTGCGGGATGGAGCGACGGCCGACGCTCACGCTGACCGATGTGGCGCTCCTCGCTCGCGTCAGCCGTCCCGTGGTCTCGATGTGGCGCCGGCGTCCGCGGGTCCGGGGGCAGCAGGTCCCGTTCCCGTCGGCGATCGCTACCGTCGGCGGTGTCAAGCGGTTCGATCGCGACGAGATCGTCACCTGGCTCGAGCAGACGGGCCGAGGCAACAACCCCGAGGCACGGCAAGACGCGCCCGCTCTGTCGATTCCTGATTCCGCGGACGCGCAGCACGTCGTAATGCTGCTCTGCCTGCACGCGATGAGCGGGACAGAGTTGGCCAACCTCGACACGGCCGAACTGCACGCACTCGCGGAGCAGATCGATCCGGCCGATGAAATCCTGCAGCGGGAGGTCCACCAGCTTCGTGCCGACCCCGACCTGTTCAGCTATGTGGACGACTTGGTCGGGGCGTCGTACGGCGTGTCCGACGCGCTGGCGCGGTTCGAATCTGGTCGTCTGCAGAGGCAGGCGGCCGAACGGGGACTTTCCGAGGGGGTGGTCGAGTTGCTGTGCACTGTCTGCGATGCCGCGCAGGCACACCTCGGCGGCGAATCGGTCGCCCTTGTGCCTCCGTCCGACCATCGACTCGCGAGCCGGCTGGCCGATGGGTTCCCCGGGATTCTGGCCGGTCCTGCTGTGTCGGGACGCGACTTGCGGCGCCGTGCCGTGATCGAGGGTTTTGAGGTGATCACCGAAGCTCGCGGTACGGTGCGAGTGGTGTCAGTCGTGGGCGAGTCCGAGACGGTCGCGCTCGACGCCCTGGACGAACTGGTCGTCTCGCTGGGACCGACTGACATCGGAATCGCCCTGGGTTCGGCCGCCGTCCTCTGCGACGAACTGACCGGCAACGCCGAGCAACGGCGGTCACAGACTCTCCGCGCGGGGAATCTCGCGATGGCGATCCGCCTCCCCCGCGGGCTCTGGAAGGCTGCGCACCAGCAGAGCCTCGCGGTGTGGATCGTCCAGGGAGGGCGGCACAACCAGTCGCTCCGGATGGCCGACCTGACCTCCGAGAATATTGACCTGACGGATCTCGCGTCCGACATCTCCGCCGCCTTGATGCTCGCTGAGGCCCGCGCCTACCGGTACGCGCGCGGCGGCGAGCTGGCCCCGGTACTCGCCGGCGGGCCGGTTGTGCCTCGCGGCGTACGGGCGGTCCGCCTCGGAACCGCAGGTTCCACCAGCCACCTCGACCAGATCCACACCGCGACCCTGACGACGAGTGAACCTGTTCTTGGGTACGACGTCACTGCCGCACCCGCGCCCGGGCAGATCCTGCTGAAGCAGCGCTCCCTCGGAGAGCTCGTCGCAGCGGGGCAGCTGGCGATGAAGCGTGGCACTCGCATCGAAATCGGAGGGCGGGACCTCGACGGGACCGTACGAGTGCTGACCGCCGATGCGAACGTCGAGGACGCCCGGCTCGACCCGTTCGACGCCGTACGGCTGTACCCCCGCGCGACGCGTACCGAGCCGGGCGACGTCATCTTCCTGCAGCGGCCGCGACCGCTTGCTCGCGTGGACCTCGAGGGTGGTGCCCTGGTCGCGTCGCCTAGCCGGATCCTCCGGCTTCAACCTGGTGCGTCCATAGGTCCGCAGGTCCTCGCGGCGATCATCAACCTGCTGGCACGGCCCGGAACCGACTGGCAGACCTGGAGCGCGCCGGATCTTCACGCGAGTGAAGCCGAGGCGCTCGACACCGCGCTGTCGGGCGCCGCGCAATACCTGGCGAACCTCCAGCGTCATGTGCAAGCCACCCACGACCTCACCACCAGCCTCATCCGAGGCGTTGCGAGTGGTGCAGTCTCGATCGATCCGATCAACACCAAGAGAGCAGGCTGACGTGCCACCACGCAAGAAGCAACCAGAGGCTCCTTCCACGATGAAGGAATTGAAGGACACGCTCTGGAAGGCGGCCGACAAACTCCGCGGCTCGCTCTCGGCCAACCAGTACAAGGACGTCATCCTCGGCCTGGTCTTCCTCAAGTACGTCTCGGACGCATACGACGAGCGTCGCGAGGCGATCCGGGCGGATCTGATGCGAGAGGGGTACGACGAGGAGCAGATCGCCGACCTCATCGACGACCCGGAGGAGTACCAGGGATACGGCGTCTTCGTCGTACCGCCTGAGGCCCGGTGGTCATACCTCGCCGAGAACGCCAAGGGCAAGCCGGCTGCAGGTGATCAGCCGGAGCGGTCGATCGGGTCGCTGATCGACAACGCGATGGACGCGATCATGAAGGAGAACGAGAGCCTTCGCGGGACGCTGCCGCGGCTGTACAACCGGGACAACATCGATCAGCGCCGGCTCGGCGAACTGATCGACCTCTTCAACAGCGCCCGGTTCAGCCGGCAAGGCGAACATCGCGCGCGGGACCTGATGGGCGAGGTCTACGAGTACTTCCTCGGCAGCTTCGCTCGCGCGGAGGGCAAGCGGGGTGGCGAGTTCTTCACACCACCCAGCGTGGTGAAGGTAATCGTCGAGGTCCTGGAGCCGCACAGCGGCCGCGTCTACGACCCGTGCTGCGGGTCGGGCGGCATGTTCGTCCAGACCGAGAAGTTCATCTATGAGCACGACGGAGATCCGAAGGACGTTTCAGTCTTCGGCCAGGAGGCCAACGAAGAGACCTGGCGGATGGCGAAGATGAACCTCGCCATCCATGGCATCGACAACAAGGGTCTGGGCGCACGCTGGGGCGACACGTTCGCCCGCGACCAGCACGCGGATGTCCAGATGGACTTCGTGATGGCGAACCCGCCGTTCAACATCAAGGACTGGGCCCGTAACGTCGAGGACCCGCGCTGGAAGTACGGCGTACCACCGGCCAACAACGCCAACTACGCCTGGATCCAGCACATCCTGTCAAAGTTGGCCCCCGGCGGCCGGGCCGGCGTTGTCATGGCCAACGGTTCCATGTCGTCCAATTCGAACGGCGAAGGCGACATCCGAGCCCAGCTCGTCGAAGCCGACCTGGTCTCCTGCATGATCGCCCTCCCCACCCAACTCTTCCGTAGCACTGGTATCCCCGTCTGCCTCTGGTTCTTCGCGAAGGACAAATCC
Source organism: Kribbella sp. NPDC049227 (assembly GCF_043197265.1). Taxonomy (NCBI): domain Bacteria; kingdom Bacillati; phylum Actinomycetota; class Actinomycetes; order Propionibacteriales; family Kribbellaceae; genus Kribbella; species Kribbella sp. NPDC049227. Next base: position 282,923 of record NZ_JBICST010000008.1, read on the forward strand.
GCCGGCAAACAAGGCTCGATCGACCGCACCGGCCAGGTCCTCTTCATCGACGCCCGCAACCTCGGCTACATGATCGACCGAGCCGAACGAGACCTCACCACGGAGGAAGTCATCCAAATCGGCGACACCTACCACGCCTGGCGCGGCTCGGAGTCTGCAGCAACCAAGGGCCACAAGTACGAAGACATCCCAGGCCTCTGCAAGTCAGCCACTCTGGCAGACATCAAGGAAGCCGACTATGCCCTCACTCCTGGCCGGTACGTGGGCGCTCCTGAAGTCGAGGACGACGGCGAGCCCATCGACGCGAAAGTCGAGCGCCTCGCCAAGGAACTCCTCGCAGCCTTTGACGAGACGGCGCGCTTGGAGAAGGTCGTTCGCGAGCAGTTGGAGCGCCTCGATGCCTGATCGACGTAAGGTGCGCTTGGGAGACGTTGCTGAGGAAGTGACCGTGGGGCATGTTGGGACGATGGCGGACGAGTATCGTGCATCGGGGATCCCCTTCCTTCGGTCTTTGAACGTTCGTCCGCACAGGATCGATATCACAGACGCGAAGTACATCGGTCGCGAGTTTCATGAGCGACTGAAGAAGTCCTCGATTCGGCCAGGGGACGTCGTCACTGTCCGGACGGGCAAGCCAGGGCAGACGGCAGTGATCCCGGATTGGCTCCCAGAGGCGAACTGCTCCGACCTTGTCATCACTCGCCCGGGGCCTGGACTCGATGCCCGTTGGCTCAGTTACTACCTCAACTGGATCACGGATAGCCACATCGCTGTCCACCTGGTTGGCGCTGTTCAGCAACACTTCAACGTCAAGTCCGCGCAGGCGATCGTGCTCGACCTACCTCATCCGACGGAGCAGCGCGCGATCGCGGAAGTGCTGGGTGCGCTCGACGACAAAATCGCCGCTAACGAGCACGCAGCCAGAGACGCAGAAGCCCTGATGCAGGCGCTCCATCGTCGCGCGGTTCAGGGAAGCGGTGCGGTTGTGCGCGCTCTGTTCGACGTCTTCGCCTTCGACTTCGGCGAGGCGTTCAAGGGTGATCAGTTCGGCGATCTGGGTCATGGTCGCCCACTGATTCGCATCCGAGACTTAAAAACATTAACACCGCGGACTTGGACTGTTGAGTCGCGAGCGAATGAAGTTACGGTCCAACCTGGCGATGTACTCGTTGGTATGGATGCCGAGTTCCGTCCAGTCATCTGGCTTGGGGATCCTGGTTTGCTCAATCAGCGGGTTTGCAGAGTCAGGGGGAAGGGTTTTGGGGATGCTTTCGTTGCTTGCGCTCTACATAAACCGTTGAACGCTCTGGAAAAAGAGAAGTCGGCGACCACGGTGATCCACCTCAACAAGGCCGATCTCAAGCGATCGGTAGTGCAGATTCCGTCTGCATCAGCGCTGGCTGAGTTCGAAGCGGCAGCCGAACCGATCCTTCGGAGCCGAGTTGCGTTGGCGCTGGAGAGCAGGCGCTTGTCGGCAACACGAGATGGGCTGCTGCCGTTGCTGATGGCGGGGAAGGTTCGGGTTCGGGAGGCCGAGAAGGTTGTGGAGGGGGCTTTGTAATGGTTAGTGAGGCGGAGTGGGAGAGGGTTGCGCTGGATCAACTCTTCGAGCACGGGTGGGAGCCGCTGCACGGGGCGGAGGTTGCGCCGGGGGTTGAGGGCGGGCGGACATCCTGGGACGACATCGTGCTGCGGGGACGGTTGCTGGAGGCTATGCGGCGGCTGAATCCGAAGGTGCCGGGAGAGTACGTCGAGCAGGCGCTGGCGGAGATCGTGGCGCCGAAGTCGCAGGATGCGTTGGCGGAGAACTATCGGCTGCACGACATCTTGGTTCACGGGTACCGCGGGATCAGTTACATCGACTCCGATGGGATCGAGCAGAACCCGACGATCCGGCTCGTCAGTCATGTTGTCGAGGACAACGAGTTTCTCGCCATCAACCAGGTGATTATCCGATCCTCGGAGCACGAGCGGCGGTTCGACGTCGTCCTGTACCTGAACGGCATGCCCGTCGTGATCGTCGAGCTGAAGAAGGCTGGATCTGAGCACGCGGACATCGCGGCGGCTCATGCCCAGCTGGCGACGTACCTGCGCGAGTTCCCGCTGGCGTTCCGGTTCTGTGTGCTGTCGATCGTCAGCGACGGCATTACCGCCCGGTACGGCACGCCGTACACTCCCCTCAATCACTACTCACCCTGGAACGTCGACGACGACGGCGAGCCGCTGAAGCTCGGCCTGATCGATCCCGATGACGGCTTGGGAATCGAGCTGGAGTACCTGCTGAACGGAGTCTGCAACCAGGAACGATTCCTGCAGCTGCTGCGGAACTTCGTGGCCTTCGATGCGGGCGGCGACGGAGACGCGAAGCGGATCGCCAAGCCGCACCAGTACTTCGCAGTCACCAAAGCGGTCGGGGCCACCGTCGAGGCGGTCGAGAGCAACGGCAAGGCCGGCGTGGTCTGGCATACGCAGGGCTCCGGCAAGTCGATGGAGATGGAGCTCTACGCGCACCTCGTCAGCCTTCAGCCCAAGCTGAAGAACCCGACGCTCGTCGTCGTCACAGACCGCAACGAACTCGACAGCCAGCTCTTCGAGACCTTCAACAGGTCGCAGCTCCTCGCCGAGACTCCGGTCAAGGTGACAACCCGCTCGCAGCTCAGAGGTGAGCTGTCCAACCGCACCACGGGCGGCATCTATTTCACGACCCTGCAGAAGTTCGGCCTGACAGACAAGGAACGGCAGGCAGGCCTCGACCACCCCCTGCTGACCGACCGGCGCAACATCATCGTGATCGTCGACGAGGCGCATCGCAGTCACTACGACGACCTCGACGGCTATGCCCGACACATCCGGGACGCTCTCCCGAAGGCCGCGTTCATCGCCTTTACCGGTACGCCGATCTCGTTCGCCGACCGGAACACGCAAGAGGTGTTCGGCTCCGTCATCGACACGTACGACCTGACCCGGGCCGTCGACGACGGCGCCACCGTGCAGGTGTACTTCGAGCCTCGGATCATCGGCGTCAAGCTCGCGCGCGATGTGAGCGAGGACCAGCTCGACGAGGCCGCGGATGAGGCAACGGTCGGCCTCGACGACGTGGAACGCGAGCGGATTGAGCAATCCGTTGCCGTCATCAACGCGGTCTACGGTGCACCGGAACGTCTCCGGGCTCTGGCGGCCGATATCCTCGACCACTGGCAGAAGCGGTCCGAAGCGATGGTTCCGTTCATCACCTCACCGGGCAAGGCCTTCGTCGTCGGCGCCACGCGTGAAATCTGCGCCAGCCTGTACGAAGAGATCATCAAGCTCCGCCCCGACTGGCACGACGAGGCTGTCGACAAGGGCGTGATCAAGGTCGTCTACTCCGGTTCCGCGACCGACACCGGGCGGATCGCCAAGCACGTAAGACGCGACGGACTGAACAAGGTCATCCAGAAGCGGCTGAAGGACGCCGAGGACCCGCTGCAGCTCGTCATCGTCAAGGACATGATGCTCACGGGCTTCGACGCGCCGCCGCTGCACACGCTCTACCTCGACCGTCCGCTAAAGGGTGCGCTGCTGATGCAGACTCTCGCCCGGGTGAACCGCACCTTCCGGGGAAAGCCTGACGGTCTGCTGGTCGCGTATGCGCCGTTGGCCGACAACCTGAACAAGGCCTTGGCCGAGTACACGAAGACGGACCAGACCGAGAAGCCGGTTGGCAAGAACGTCGACGAGGCCGCAGATCTGGCCCGCACGCTGATCGCCAACCTGGACCAGCTGTGCACGGGGTACGACTGGCGCAGCAAGATCCAGGCAAGTACCACGAGCTGGATCAAAGCGACTCTCGGGCTCACCAACTATCTCCGCTCGCCGGCGACTCCAGGCAATCAACCGGCGGACGGCGAGGAGACGCTGAATCAGCGCTTCCGGAAGCTTGCCAATCAGCTCGCTCGCGCGTGGGCGCTGGCTTGTGGTGGAGACACCCTCGCGGACGTACGAACCGAGGCGAAGTTCTACGAGGAAGTCCGGGTCTGGATGGCGAAGTTCGACGCCCAGGAGCGGCAGGCGTCCGGTCGGCCTGTGCCCGAGGAGGTCCAGCGGCTCCTCTCGAACCTGGTCGCGTCTTCGACCGCGACCGGTGAGATCGTCGATATCTACGAAGCTGCCGGGCTGCCCAAGCCGTCGCTCTCCGACCTCGGGCCGGAGTTCCAGGTCAAGGCGCAGCAGGCCGAGAATGCCCATCTCGCGATCGAAGCCCTGCGGGACCTGCTGACCGAGGAATCCGGCAAGGTGACGCGCAACAACCTCATCCGCCAGCGGGCGTTCTCCGAACGCATCCGCGAGCTGATGAACAAATACACCAACCAACAACTCACATCGGCTGAGGTCATCGCCGAACTGATCGATATGGCCAAGGAAGTCGCCGCCGAAGCCAACCGAGGCAGGCACTTCACTCCGCCGCTGTCCGAGGACGAGCTGGCGTTCTACGACGCCGTCAGCACCAACGAGTCGGCCGTTGAGGTACAGGGCGAGGACGTCCTCGCGCAGATCGCCCGCGAGCTCGTCGAGGTCATGCGCCGCGACATCAAGACCGACTGGACCGTGCGGGACGACGTACGCGCCAAGCTCCGGTCCTCCATCAAGCGGCTGCTGGTCAAGTACAAGTACCCACCCGACAAGCAGGCCGGGGCAATCAAGCTCGTCATCGAACAGATGGAGGCCATGGCGCCGCGCTACGCGGCGTGAGGCCGAGCCGATTGCGCCGTCGGCCGGCGACGATCCGGAGTGTCGGGTGCGTGTGACGTAATCCGAACAGCCCTGGTTGCGGTCGATGAGTGGAGGCAGAGAGAGCAGCGATTGGTGGTCGCACGGTTCGCCGAGCAGCTCGTCGACCGGATGGTCGATTGGGCATAGGTTCGGATCACGACAAGCTGATCGTTCAGGGATCAGATCCGGCCGATCGTTGCCCTCGCCAAGGAAGTGTTGGGAACCGCGCACGATGCCGTGGCGCGCCAGCTGCGTGTTGGCAAGGGTTGAGCCGATGAGGTTGGCAGCTCGGTTGATCGCGACTGCGGCCAGGACACCGCCCGGCCGCAGGACTGGCAGGGCCTCGCGCAGCGCTAGGCGGCGGTCGCTGGGCTCGGGCAGGTGGTACAGCGGTCCGGCCATCAGGGCCGCGTCGAAGGACTCGTTGGGCCACGGCAGGCGGCGCGCGTCCCCGAGCTGAGCAGGAATGCCTGCGGCTTCAGCTTGGTCGATGTGGTGCTGCACTGGGTCGAGCAGGTTGACGTCGTACCCTTGGTCGCCTAGCCATCTGGCGTGGATGCCTGGGCCGCCGCCTATGTCGGCGATGCGAGCAGGTGCCGGTGGGAACCACTGCCGGAGGAAGTCGTGGAGTCTGGCCTGTTCCAGGCGGCCCTTGACGGTTGAAGTCAAACGGACGGCTTCGTCCAGCGGCTTGAGTAATGGGACTCGATCGCGGGATCGACTGTTGGGTCATCGATCGCGATTACTGGCGTTTCCACTGCACTCCTATTGTCGAGGAGGAACAGCGGGCGGGCGTCCGCTCTGCAGGCTGTGCACCCGCCCGCTGGTCTGTGGAGGAGCCTTCGGCCTCGGGAGGGAGGGCTCCGGTCTGATGGGCGAGGCCGTCGCCAGCGCGACGACTACTTCGCGCCCGAGATTGATGCGGGTCTCGCCAGTTCGGGATGGCGATACGGCTTTGGCGGGATCGGCGTACTCAGTCGGGATGCAGCGCAACTGGCGGCCAGGCAATCCCGCGATGCGCAGTTGGATCACGTTGGCGTACTCCTGAGCCAACTCGGCCGGCGCGACGTGCTCCTCGATGAGGTGCTCGCTGAGCCACAGTTGCACACGCCAGACTGCAGCGGTGGTCACTGCTCATCCGGGAGCGGCTCTGTACTGACCTGCAGACTCGGAAAGCGGCGTCGCATCGCTTCGGCATGCCGATCGGCCTGCGATGCGCTGCCTCGGAAGTCCGCGGTCGCGACCTCGCCAATTTGACGGGCCGACCGGCGTGCGAGGGATGTTCGGTGACAAGCGCACGACACTCCACCGTCGATCCCAAGGACCCTGAATACTGCGTGACCCTCGTAGGTTGCTGCCTTCAGTGTCGGATAGTGATCCGGCCGAGCAGGGACGCAACGGTGCGAATGGATGGGTACGACTGGCTGATCCACACCCCCCAACGGACGCAAGGGACCGCAGTCAGCGCGACCAACGGTCGTCTTCGGCCGGACACCGACCCGTAGCAGTTGATGGCGCGCGGCAGCGTGCATTGGGCGGGCGGTAGCCCACAAGGAAGGTCGGGTGGGAGCGCGCGTGGCGCCCGCGACGAGGGAGCGGGTGCGTAGCACGCGTGGGTCAACCACATCTGCCCGATAATGCGATTGTGAGAGCCGGTGAGGGGACTCGAACCCCTAACCACCGCCTCATCAATCCTGCTGTCTCGACACATCGCAAGGCTTGCCGGTGGTGGCCGTGACCTGCGGAAAGACAGATTTTTCAATTGCCATTGACATCCATCATCGACTAACGCTTACCGTTCAAAGCGGCAGAAACGGCCAATGATCCGCGCACTTGCTTGGGCGCTGATGCGTGCTCGCGGTTCGACCGCTGACGGGCACGCTGGCGCCCAACTTCCGTGCCCGGCAGCGCATCGACGCGCGGAATCTCGAGGTGTTCTCTAGGGGATCAGGCTGTCGCCACATTCATCAGCCGGCTCGTCTTCGGGATCGTCTGGCTCGGACTCGAACGCCTGCGATGTCTCAGTACCGCCTTCCACCGCGCGGGCTTCGATGTCATGTGCCACCGCCTTGCTCATGGCTTCTTCGATCAGGGCACACAGTGCCGCCCGCCGGGCGACGAAGAAGGCCACGAACCGGTCCTCACGCAGTGCCGCCACGTCGACCTGGTGAGCGGCGATGATCGTGTCGAGCTCGGAGATCGGTATCCCTACCTGGCTCTCGAGGCTCTTCAGGTAGACCGACGGTGCATGGCCGCTGAGCTTGATGTTCGTCTTCTTCGCCAACGGCGTCTTGTTGACGATGCTCTCGCGGAGCTCGTCGTCGATGTCGTTCTTGAGGCACCACGCCTTCGGGAAAATGTGGTGGATGTCGACCTGCATGTCGAGGAAGTGTGCTTTGTCGAACGGCTGGTTCACCAGCCAATCCACAGTCCCCTGCGCCATCAGCAGTGCGTACACGCCCTTGTAGGCCGCAGAGTTGCGGGTACGCATGGAGTGCAGCCGCGACTCAACGAAGCTTGCATCCTCAATGGTCTTCGGGCGCGGCATCTTGTCATCGTGCGACCGCGCCCAGGCCGGCACCTGCTCGAGATCACGCGCGAATCGGCTCTCGATCGCGGCCCCGTACAGCTCGCCAAGCACACCGCACCAGTACCACTGACGAAGAGCCTTGTGAACGCCATGGACGTCGGCGTCATCGCCGAGAACGACCTTGATCGTCGCCAACGGCACGATCTGCTTTGGATACGGAACGTCGGCGGCGGTGTGGATGTGCTGCGAGTCAAGGAAGCCGGCCACCCACTTGAGTGCCTCACGGACCTTCGGCGCCCAGGTCAGATAGTCGGTCAACTCCAGCCGGAGGATGTCCTCCTTCTTGGCGGTCGTCGCCGTCGGACCGTGGTACGACGCGAGCAGTCCAATGGCCTGGAGGAAGTCGGTGTTCTCCAGGCCTGCCAGCACTGGATAGGCCGACAAGACCTGCTGAGTATCGCGCCAGTCGTCGTTGAGCCTGAAGTCCACGCCGTGGGTGTCGTAGTACGCCTTGTCGCCAGCGAAGGTCGCGGTCAGCAACTCGAACACGTTCAGTGCGAGCCCACCCGTGTTGACCTTCTCGAAGACAGTCGCTACCGCGGACTTGCTGGTAGACGTATCGAGCTCAATCGCCGGGATGTTGTACGTCGATGCTGGGCCGACCACGTTCGCATGGAACTCCGCACCGGTGCCGTCCTGAAGCGCGAACAGCCAGTTGACTGTCTCCGCACCGCCGAACAGCAGCCGCAGCGGGAAGTACCCGTGCTCGCGCTCCTTGTCCTCATCAGACAAATCAAGGTCGATATCCCTGCCGAAGTTGCTCCGGACGACACCGTCGCCCGGCACCGACACGATCGCATCATCGAGCCTGTCGTCACCGGCAAGCGCTGTCTTGATGTGGACGTAGTACCGACGACTCAGCTTCTTGCCCCGGCTGTCCTCAGTTTCGACCACGCCGGCGCCCGTGAGGGCCTGCGTCAGCGACGTCAGCCGTTGCTGACCATCGAGCAGTAGCCAGTCCGGCTCCGTCTCGTCAGCAAGAATGACACCCTCGACGGGCCGCGGCTTAAACCTGATCTGATCGTTCCCAGTCTTCAGCAACATCACTACGCCAAGCGGGTGACCACGCAGTATCGTCACGAGGAGCTGACGAATACGTTCGTCCTCCCACTTGTACCCACGCTGGAAGTCCGGCAGCTGAATCTTTCCACCCGTGGTCCACTTCAGGAACTCACTCAACTCGTACAGTGGCGTCTGAAACCCCATCAGGCATAACCCCCCATGACATGAAGCAGTCGGTGCTCGTGAATCAAGCGAGTATTCACTAGATCCCTTTGCTGCGCGAACGAAAGGTCGGCGGGCGACCTCAATTCGCCGTCGGATGCGCGAGGCGAAGTCAGCGCCCGCACGTGATGCGTCCTTGCGCTGACTGGCCGGCCATCGATCTGCAGGCGGACGTGCGGCATCCACATGTCAGCGGTCCTGAGGATCCGCACTCGAGGTACACGATCGCTCTCCATCCGGTTCATAATCCGTAAAGCTTCAGGCCGACGTGATCCACGATGAACCGCTCACCTTCGGAATCCATCGCGAAGTACACGCGTCCGACCTCGTTCGGTGATGTGTGGTCGCCCAGTTTCAGATGCGGCAGACGACTGTGTGTCTTGCCGTCGAATGCAAATGTGTCGAGGCCGTTCCTGCTCATATACTTGTCGGTCGAGGCAAGGTTCAGCTCCCATTCCTGCTTGAACCAGTCGTCGGGGAGCATGCCCAACTGACAACCGAGGCGACGGTACTCAATCGCGGCCTTCGCGAGAGTGAGCAACGCATCCCTCATGACATCAATCTTTGGATAATCGTCGCGCTTCCATGCCTGGTGGGCCTCGCGGGTGAAGACGATTGCGCCCTGAGACTGCTTCTCCAAGAAGGTCGCCAAGTCGGCCAGGTCTGCCGGATCGAGCTCCGGTGCCTCAGTCCAATCTGTGACCCGAACCCCGCTGGCCTGTCGTGCGCGTTCGGCCTCCTGCTTCCAGTAGGCAGCCTGGGCAGCCTGGGCCTTGTAGCTGTCACGCTCCTCTTCGACCTGGCGGAACCAGGAGTCGTATTGCTCGACCTCGCTCTTTAGCTCCTCGATCACGAAAGCCTGCGCGTCCACCTCCTGCGCCAGGTCACCGTGAGATTTGGCGGCAGCCAGGTCGGCTGCAAGCTGCTCATTTCGCGCCGCGCGCTGAGCAGCACTCGCCTTGCGCAGGAGTTGGTTAATGCCGCGAACCGTGACAGACACGGAACTCAGCATCCGAAGAAGTCGACCAGGGGCAAACCGTGCCTGGTCAGCCATGAAGGCAGGATGTCGCAGCAGCACGTCGGGCCACACGAGACGGGCACCGCCGAGCGGGATGGAGGCGTCGATCTCCATGAGCCGCTCTGCCAGAAGGCGTTGCGAACGAGCGTCGATTGCCAAGACCTGTGCGAGACCAGCAAGCTCGCCAGCCGCTTTCCGCGCCAACCGCTCGCCGGCGTCGTCGCTCCCGTCCACCAGGAGGATCGGCAGAAGCCGCCCGTTCGCAGCGATGGCCTCCCAGACAAACTCAGCATGCTTCGGATTGACCCAGTCGAACCTGCCGTCAACTCTGCTCGGCCCGGACCAGCATTGAAGGTCCGGATCACGGAGAAGCAGCACCAGGAGGTAAGGCCGCCGGAAAAAGTCGATCCCCGCTGGCGCCAGGACACCGTCCAAGGACTCTCTGCCCAGCTCAAGCCGCACAGTCGTGCGATCTCCGTCCCTAAACACCGTCACAAGGCAGATGAAGTCCGCTCGCCCGCTGCGCGTGATCTCGGTCCTCACGGTGATCACGAAAGCGCTTATGTCTGCGGTGCCTTCAGTCGACCACGAAACGCGCGTGTCCGCCCGATTGTCGCGCTTACTGTGGAGCATCGCAGACCCGTTGGTTCCAAACGACGCAGCGCTGAGTAGCGGAGCATGCTCAAAGCTCAGCCATTCGGCAACATGCTCGAGCACCCGTTGGCGAAGCTGCTCTGGCGCGAGCTGGTCGGCTTTTGCGGACGTCACGTCGAGCTCAACCACATACAGGATTTCCACAACCCGCCCCTTCCTCACACCTGGGTAGACCGTCGCAAGCGCTTCGAACGGCGGGGACGATGGTCACTTGTCGGGTTCGGCTGTCCTGCGGCGGCGACGTCGCGGCTTGAGATATCCACCCGCCCACGTCACCACCGCGCGCCTCTCGGTGCTTGATGCCCCTATATCGCTCATGTGCACGCAGCGTTACAGCATCCCAGGCCAACCGGGTGGGTGTGATTGCCCATGGGGCCAGGCCGCGCGCGGATCGGCGGGCATAGCCGGAAGCGGATCGGCGGGCATAGCCGGCAGCTGTACCTTGCATCCGGGTGTGGGCCGAGGGGTGAGGTACGTTCGCGCCATGGCTAAATACCCCAGGGTGCGGGAGCAGCACATCGCCGTTTTCGGAGAGGGCGGCTCGGGGAAGACGGTGCTTGTTTCCTCGTTCTTCGGTCCGACGCAGGAGGGTTCATATTCGAACGATCTCTGGGACCTCGTCGCAGACGACACCGGACAGGGCAACCGGCTCTACCGGAACTACCTCGGCATGCGAGACCGCGCGAGGGCGCCGTTGACTACCCGGTTCGAGGCCACGACTTACTACTTCACGGTGAAGCTCAAGGGCGGTGACAATGCCGAGGCGAAGAAGCGGCCGTTCGACGCCCTGCGACTCGCATGGCACGACTACCCGGGGGAATGGTTCGAGGAGTCGCCGAGCACCGAGGAGGAGGCCAATCGCCGTGTCGACACGTTCCGGTCACTGCTGCGGTCCGATGTCGCGTTCTTGCTGGTGGACGGCCAGAAGTTGCTGGACCACACCGGCGAGGAGGAGCGGTACCTCAAGTCGCTCCTGACGAACTTCCGCCAAGGCGTGCTGCGACTCAAGGACGACCTGCTGGGCGACGAGGGCCGCCTGGACGAGTTCCCGCGGATCTGGATCATGGCGCTGTCAAAGGCGGATCTCTTCCCGGACTGGGACGTCTACTCGTTCCGCGATCTCCTCATCGAGAAGGCTGCCGATCACCTCGACGAACTGCGCTCGACGCTCAAGGACCTCGTGGACACGCCTGATGCGCTGTCGGTGGGCGAGGACTTCATGCTGCTCTCCTCGGCCAAGTTCGAACTCTCCGTAGCTGGTCCGGAGCCGGTGGAGATTGATGTGACCCAACGGGTTGGGCTCGACCTCATCCTGCCGGTGGCCTCAATGCTTCCCCTCGAACGCCGAGTTCAGTGGAACGAACGGATGGAGATCCCGCGGAAGGTGCTGGACACACTGGCCGACGGCGCCGAGACCCTGGCTGCGGTCCTGGTAGGCGGGAAGGGCTTTGGTGTCGACAAGCTGGTCGGGAAGCTGCCGAAGGTCGGCCCCCTCGCGAGTCTGGCCGCGCTCCCTGCCCTGGCTGCGGCCGCCAAGATGGCCGGCTCGCAAGTCAGGCAGATCAATGCCCAGGCTCGGAAGGATCACGACTTCCTGACCGCGACGCTCACGCAGTTCAAGTTGGATCTGGACCAAGGCGTCGAGGACAAGCTGCTCATCAGGAGCCTCAAGTGAGCACTCAGGACCTACCCGACAGCTTTATCTGGGCCACTCGAGGACGGTCCTGGGGATTCCGGTTCCTCCTCAACGGAGGGCGGCCCGACCCACTTCTGGACTACGAACGCAGCTTCGCGGGTCTCGTGGACGAGCCGACGATGTGGCGCCGTGCCGCCGGGCGGGTCGCGCTGCGCTTTCCCGATCCGTCGGGGCGCAAAGATGCAGCTGGTCGCGTCATTCCGCACGAGTTCGTCGTGTTCGGAGACTTGGCCGCTGCGATCGAGTCGGTCGAAGACGGCCTGCAACAGATCTGGCCGCTCGTTGCAGGGGCCTATGCCAGAGTCTGGGATGCCAAGGGTCCACCCTCGGTTGCAGACCTCGGCTTCACGACCAAAGACAACTCGTCCCTCGATGCCCCCTAGTGTGCAGTCGGCGATGGCGGCGATGATGTGCGGGCCGACTCGTTCTAGCGGGCGACTGCTCCATCAGAGGTCATCAGGTCAAACTCGTCTTGGGGCGCCACGTGGATACGGCCGCCAACCGCCCGCTAGCAGGAGAGTGCTGTCCTCGGCCGCATGCCGTAGGCAGCCCACGCTGAATGCCCCAGAGTCTTCCGCGAAGCGCTGCCTAGCTCGATGGCGGCCGTAAGCGCGATCGTGGGGATCAGCGGCCGCGATCTCTAGGCTCGGACAAGGTCGAGACCCTGAGCCATGACCGGACATTGCTATCCGTGCTCTCCCGCCGCTGCTGACACACCGTGTGTCGGGTGGGGCCGGATCGTCTCGTTGACGAAGACCAACGTGGAGGAATGCACTTCTAGGATGCAGTCGGCATGACGAGCAGTCGTCTGCGGCCGGACGCCGACCCGTAGCAGGTGATGGCGTGCGGCAGCACGCGGAGGCGGGCGGTAGCCCGCAAGGGAGGTCGGGTGGGTGGGAGCGCGCGTAGCTGGCGCGACGGAGGAGCGACTGCGTAGCACGCGTGGGGTAGACCACAGTTGCCCTGTCGGGCAGTTTTGGAGCCGGTGAGGGGACTCGAACCCCTAACCACCGCTTTACAAGAGCGGTGCGCTGCCAGTTGCGCCACACCGGCGGGTGTTTGCTGGACCATCTTAGGGGATGGGAGGTGGGGGGATGGGGGTGCTGCGGGAGGCACGCGGGTTTCGGGTGTTGTGGGTGGCTCGGGCGGTGTCGTTTCTGGGGGACTCGCTGGGGCTGGTGGCGCTGCTGCTGTATGTGGAGGCGTCGACGGGGGCCGCGTTGGCGGTGGCGTTGTTGTTGCTGGCGGGGGATCTGACGCCGGGGTTGTTCGGGGCGTTCGCGGGGGTGGTGGGGGATCGGTTCGATCTGCGCCGGGTGATGGTGACGTGCGACGTACTGCAGGGGGCGCTGGTGGTCGTGATGGCCGTCACATTGCCGCCGTTGCCGGTGTTGCTGGTGATGGTTGCCGTACGGAGTGTCGTGGCGCAGGTGTTCCAGGCGAGTTCGCGCAGTGCGGTGCCGGCGTTGGTGCGGGACGAGGATCTGGAGTCGGCGAACTCCGCGCTCGGGGCTGGGACCAACGGGCTCGAGGCGATCGGCCCGCTGATTGCTGCGGCGTTGTTCTTGGTGACGGACGTTCGCGGGATCTTGTTGATCGATGCGGCGACGTTCCTGGTGTCGGCGGTGTTGTTGAGCCGGTTGCCGAGGATGGCACCTGCGGAGTGGGCGGGGACCGGCGTACTCAGGGATGCTCGGGACGGGCTGACGTACATCTGGCGGACGAAGGCTGTGCGCGTCATCGGGATCGCGTTCTTTGCCACGGTGGCGTTCAACGGGGTGGACGACGTCGCGATGGTGTTCCTCTCCAAGGACGAGTTGGGCGCGAGCGATTCGGCGGCATCGGCGCTGTACGCCGGGGTTGGCATCGGACTCATCCTCGGGTTCTCGGTGCTGGCGCGGTATGCGAGCCGGTTCCGGATGACGACGCTGATCCTGCTCGGGTTCGCGGTGAGCAGTCTGGGGAACCTGGTCACGGGGCTTGCCTGGGCGGTGTGGGCGGCGTTGGCACTGCAGGTGATCCGGGGGTTCGGGATCGCGGGCGTCGACGTGGGGATCAACACGCATCTGCAGCGCATCGTGCCGCAGCACATGCGGAGTCGCGTCTTCGGCAATCTGTACGGCGCTATCGGCCTGGCTGCCGGGCTGTCATACATCCTCGGTGGACTGCTGCTCGAGCACACCGACGCCCGGGTCACGTTCGTTGCCGCGGGCATCGGCGGACTGCTGGCTACGGCTGTGGCAGCTCTCGCAGTTCGTCGACAGGGCCGCGGAGGGCACGAGCACCCGGTACCGCGATCAGCGGAATGACCGCCATCACCAGGAATGCCGCAGTCGGGTAGTCGACGAGCAGACCCACCACGGTCGCGACCAGGAGGCCGCCGAGGTTGCCCGACATCCAGATCAGCCCGGCCGCGGTCCCCTCGGCCTCTCCCGTACGACGTTCCACCAGCTCGAGCACGATCGGTAGCGCGGGGAGCAGGAGCAGTCCGATGAGCGTGATGGCGACGAACCCGGTCAGTACGCCGGGAGCAAGCGCGAGTACGGCGCAGGCGACCGAGGTCGTGGTGAGACTGACGACGAGCAGTGCCGACTCGGCCCGCCGGCGTACGACGACGATCGGGATAATCGCGCTGCCGATGACGCCGGCGACGACGGTCACCAGCAGGATCGTGCTCGCCGTACCGCCGGAGACGCCGGCCGGTTCGAGCAGCGCCTGCGCAAAGGTGGTCATGGCAACGAAGACGCCGAACGGGAAGATGGCGAGGACGCAGAGGCGCCGGATCAACGGGTCGCCCCAGGCGATCTCGAGAGCGCCCCGGTCGTGGGAAGCGACGGCACCGGGGGAGTGCGGGCCTTCGTTGCGTAGTGCAACGAGAAGGACGAGCAGAGCGGCGACGCAGAAGACCGCGGTGATCGCCAGCATGGTCCCCAACGAGTCGCCGGTGGTGAAGATGGCGTCCAGCGTGAAGGCGATCACCATGCCGGCGAAGATGCTGGCGGTGCCGACGGCGATGCCGGTCGGGCGGTCGTCCTCGTCGAGGTAGCGGCCGGTGATGCCGGTGACCGCGTTCAGTACGAGCGGTTGGGCGACCGAGGCAATGATCTGCCCGGCCAGCAGCCAGCCGAAGTCGTCCCCGATCAGCCGTACCAGCGCACCCACCGCGGTCAAGGCCGCGCCGGCAAGCAACCCGGCCCGGAACCACCGATCGAGGATCAACCCGCACGGGATCGCCAGCAAGACATACAGCAGCGGGAACACCTGGGCGAGCCACCCGATCGCGCTCTCCGAGACGCCGTAGTGCGATGCCGCGACCGTGGTCACGCCGGCGAAGTTGAGCCAAACGAGCTGGGTGGCCGCGCCGACCAGGGAATAACCGACGATCGCCGACCAGCGACTCCCGGTCACGACTCGTGCCATCTGATCCCTCCGATCTCGTACCCCCAGGCCATCACAATCGCGGCAGGTACGCCGCCGCACGCGGGAGCGGGCTCCGGGCGGGTCATTGTGATGGCCTGGCGGTTCAGCAACCGAACTGTAGTGCCGTCACACGCTCGATCACACGATCCCGGCGTAGAACGGAGACATGGTGGATTGGGATGGCCCGCTGACCGAGGCGTTCGAGCGGGCGACGACGTACCTGGCCGGGCTCCCGGAGCGCCCGGTCGGCCCGCGCGCGACCGCGGCCGAGCTCCGGCAAGCACTCGGCGGGGAACTGCCGACCGGACCCGGCGAGCCCAGAGACGTGATCGCGCACCTGGCGAAGGGAGTCGAGGACGGACTGCTGCCCAGCGGCAGCGGCAGGTTCTTCGGCTTCGTGTTCGGCGGCGCGACCCCGGCATCGCTTGCCGCCGATTGGCTCACGACGACCTGGGACCAGAACGCGGGCCTGTACGCCGCCTCACCCGCGGCGGCCGTGGTCGAGGAAGTCACGGCGGACTGGCTGGTCGAGCTGTTCGGCCTGCCGAGAGGTACGTCGGTCGGCTTCGTCACCGGCGCGCAGATGGCCAACTTCACCGCCCTGGCCGCCGCCCGGCACGAGGTACTGCGGCGGGCCGGCTGGGACGTCGAGCGCGACGGCCTGATCGGCGCACCCCCGATCCGGGTGCTGGCCGGCGCCGAGCGGCACGACACGATCGACCGCGCCCTGCGGTTCCTCGGCCTGGGCACGAACTGCATCGTGCCGATCGCCGTCGACGACCAGGGCCGGCTCGAGCCTGAAGCTCTCGCCGAGGCGCTGAGCGACGACGGCCCGCAGATCGTCTGCGCCCAGGTCGGCAACGTGAACACAGGCGCGTTCGACCCTGTCGAAACGATCTGCGACCTCGCGCACGAGAAGGGTGCCTGGGTGCATGTCGACGGCGCCTTCGGCATCTGGGCTGCGGTCAGCCCAACGCTGAAATCACTGGTCGACGGCATCGACCGCGCCGATTCCTGGGCGACCGACGCGCACAAAACCTTGAACGTCCCGTACGACTCCGGCCTCGTGTTCTGCGCCCACCCCGAGCCCCACCGCGCCGCCATGTCGATCCGGGCGGCGTACCTGATCCAGGACGAGAACGGCGAACGCGACTCACTGGACTACAACCCGGAGTTCTCCCGCCGGGCGCGCGGGTTCGCCGTGTACGCCGCCATCCGCGCCCTCGGGCGGTCGGGGATCGCCGAGATCGTCGACCGGTGTCACGCGATGGCGCGACGGTTCGCGGACACGCTGGCTGCTGACGGGGTCGCCGTACTGAACGACGTCGTCCTCAACCAGGCCCTGGTCCGCTTCGGGGACGACGAGCTGACCAGGCGAGTCGTCCGCGCGGTGCAGGACGAGGGCACCTGCTGGATGTCGGGCACCACCTGGCAGGGCAAGGCGGCGATGCGCATCTCGGTCTCCAACTGGACGACCGACGAGTCCGACATCGACCGCTCGGCAGCGGCTGTACTGCGGTGCCGAGACCAGGCTCAGCGAGCGTAGGACTCGAGGCGGGCAAGGGCGGCGTCGAGCGAGTCGCGGAGGGGCTCGACCCGGCGGAGGGTCTGAGCCAGCAGTACGCCGCCCTGCATCGCCCCGAGCATGCTGTTGGCCAGCGCATCCGGGTCGGCATCGGCGCGCAGCAGCGCCCGGTCACGCATGCCGGACAGGTCGCGCCGGAACCGGTCGAGCCAGCGGCCGTAGCCGTCGGCCAGGTGGGAGCGCGTCTGCGGGCTCGACTCCACCAGTTGCCCGGCGAGCGAGCCGAAATCGCAGCCGCCCTGGAACTTCCGCCCGGTGTGCCGCGCGACGACCTGGTCGGCCCAGCGATGCCAGGCGGCGAACGAGTCGAGTGCGGGTTCGTGGTCCGCGACGGCGTCCGCCTGCCAGGTGATCACGTCGTCGATCAGCGTCCGCTTGTCGTGGAAGTAGTGCGTCAGCTGCGATCCGCTCACGCCGGCGGCCCGGCGTACGTCGTCCAGCTGGGTCCGCGTCACGCCCTTGCGCCGGACCAGGTCGGCCGTGGCGGCGAGGATCCGGGCCCGGGTCGCCCGGCCCTTCGCGGTCAGTCGATCGTCCACCTCATCGAGACTAGCCGCTTCTGGGGTTCTGAACCCAGAAACGGAGGCGCATGATGGTCCTATGGGTGAGGGGATTCTCGAGCTGGCGCAGGAACTGGCCGAAGTGAGCCGGCTGGTCGAGGACGATGACGTCCCGACCACGCTGGGCCGGTTCGTGCAACGAGTCGTGCTGACGGTGCCGGACTGCGAGGAGGCCGTGATCACGGTGCTCGCCGAGGGTTCGGCCGAGATCGTCGCGCGGTACCACAAGACCGCTGATCCGATGGCGGAGCCGGCCCGGTCCACACTGGCCGAGCAGCTGACCAAGGGCGGCGGTCCGCTGTTCGACGCGCTCACCTACGGGGAGCCGCGCCGGATCGGCGACCTGGCCGCCGATCACCGGTGGCCCAAGTTCAGTGCCGCCGCGATCAACGCCAGCTACCGCAGCTGCCTGTTCCTCCCGCTGCCTGCCGGGGGTGACGCGGCAGCCGCGTTCAGCCTGTTCTCGGCCAAGCCGGACGCGTTCGGCAGTACGTCGTACGACATCGTGCTGCTGTTCGCCATGCACGCCGGGGTCGCGTTCGACAACGTGCAGCTGTTCAACGACAGCCGGACGCTGATCGAGCAGTTGCGGACTGCGCTCGGCACCCGGACGGTCATCGGTCAGGCCCAGGGGGTGCTGATGCACCGGTACGGCGTCACCGCCTCGGTGGCGTTCGACGTACTCAAGCGCTGCTCCCAGGACTCCAACGTCAAGCTGCGGCAGCTGTCCCTCGAGATGGTCGAGGCGCACAACCAGGGCAGGCTCAACGAGGCGCTGCGCAAGTACGGCCTGAACTCCGACGAGTGACCCTGTCGATTTCCGGCCCGGCCGCTCGACGCAGTGGTGTACGGCGCAGGAGGCGCCGGTCACGAGGAGGCTGCACAGATGTCGTTCCAGGCGTACTTGGACAAGATCGAGGAGAAGACCGGCCTGACCCCGCGGGCGCTGGTCGACCAGGCGAAGGAGCGCGGGTACGACGCTCCAGGCGTGAAGGCCGGTGTGATCTGTGACTGGCTGAAGGCCGACTACGACCTCGGCCGCGGGCACGCGATGGCGCTGGTGCACGTGATCAAGAACGGCCCGGGGATCAGCGACAAGCACGTCGGCAGCACCGGCACCCACCGGGACCCGTCGGACACCCTGTGGCTGGATGGGAAGGCGACAAACCCGGCCGGCTGAACGGCGTACCGTAAGCGGGTGGATTCGAAGAGGTCACCGCGGGACAAGTGGATCACGATCTACGGGCGCAAGCCCGTGCTCGAGGCGCTGCACGATCCCGCGCTGTCGGTGGCGAAGGTGGTGGTGGCGGACAACGCCACCGGCGGTTCGCTGCAGGAGATCCTGCGCGCCGCCGACAAGTACGGGACGCCGGTCGAGCGCGCGACGGCCAGCCGGGTGAAGTGGCTGGCTGGGAACGGCAAGCACGACCAGGGCGTGGTCGCCGATGTCGACGCGCCGCGGATGACACCGCTGGAGGAGTTCGTCCGGGCGCGCGGCCGGCGCCCGACGAACGTCTTCCTGCTGGACGGCGTCACGAACCCCGGCAACGTCGGGATGATCCTGCGGACCGCGACCGGAGCCGGCTTCGACGGCGTGATCCTGCCGCGCGCCGGGACGCCGCACGTCGGGCCGCTGGTGATCAAGGCGTCGGCCGGGATCGCGTTCCAGGCCCCGATCGTGAACACCTCGACCGCGAAGGCGGCCGTCGACCTGCTGCGCACGGCCGGCTACCACGTGTACGGCCTGTCCGCCCGGTCGCACGACTCCCTGTTCAAGGCCGAGCTCGCGCCGCGCGCCGTCTACGTCCTCGGCGGCGAGACCAACGGCATCACGGTGCCGACCGACTCCGACCTCCAGATCCCGCTGCATGCCGGTGTCGAGTCCCTCAACGTCGCGGTCGCCGCGGCGGTCGTAGCCTTCGAGGTCACGAATCGCTGATCGGCCCGCCGCGCAGCGCTGAGACAGACGAAGAGCCCGACCGCGGGGGGATGCGACGGGCTCTTCTGAATTGTGCGGCCAAGCACAATGCAATGCCGGAGTGGGGGGTTTCCGGCGGTGCCTGTCTACCGTCTCCCGGCGGGCGGTACGACGGCAACAACGGTGGCGAAAGGACCATCCACAAAACGAAGGCCACCGATGGTTCTCGACGTGGCGCGACCCGGTGGTCGAGACTGGCGGTGTGGGTGGGGGATTGCCGGTGGGGACGGTCTCGATGGTGTTCACGGACATCGAGGGCTCGACCATGCTGCTGCGCCGGTTGGGGGAGCGCTACCTGGAGGCGCTCGAGGGGCACCGCGGGATCCTTCGCGGGGTGTGGGGCGAGTACGGCGGGACCGAGCTCGGAACTGAAGGAGACAGCTTCTTCGTGGTCTTCCCGACGGCTGACCGCGCGGTCGGGGCGGCGGTCGAGGGGCAGCGGCGGCTCGCGGGGAACCGGTGGCCGGGCGGCGAGCGGCTCCGGGTGCGGATGGGGATCCACACCGGTACGCCGGGCGTGTACGAGGACGACTACTGGGGCATGGACGTCCACCTGGCGGCGCGGATCGCGGGGTCCGCGCACGGCGGTCAGGTGGTGATCTCGGCGGCGACCGGCACCGTGGCGCGACTGCCCCAGGGTGCGTCGTTGCGTGATCTCGGCATGCACCATCTGAAGGACATTCCCGAGCCTGAGCACCTGTTCCAGGTGACGGTCGCGGGTCTCGACCAGGACTTCCCTCCGCCGCGCACCGTCGGTACGGCGAGCAGCCTCCCGGTGCCCGCGAATCCCTTGCTGGGAAGGGATCCCGACCTCGCCCGCCTGACCGGGTTGATCCGCCGGCCGGAGATCCGGCTGGTCACCCTCACCGGACCCGGCGGTGCGGGCAAGACCCGGCTCGCGATATCCGTGGCGGCCGAGCTGACGAACCAGTTCCCCGGCGGGGTGTACTTCGTACCGCTCGCGGCAGCGACGTCGGAGCAGGTGATGTGGACGTCGATCGCCGAGGTCCTCGACGTACCGCCGCGCGAGCGCAGTCCCGCGCGGCTGACGTCGTACCTGGCGCAGCGTTCGCTATTGCTGGTTCTCGACAACCTGGAGCAGGTGGACGGTGCCGGCACGGTCGTTGCCCAGATCATCGAACGGGCGCCGCAGGTCGAAGTCATCGCGACGTCGCGGCGGCCGCTCGGGCTGATGGCCGAGCACCAGCATCCGGTGATGCCGCTGGACACGGCCGCCGAGGACTCGCCCGCCGTACAGCTGTTCGTGCAACGCGCGCAGGCGGTCCAGCCTCGATTCACTCTCGGCCCGGCGAACGTCGCCGATGTCGTGGCCATCTGCCGTCACCTGGACGGGCTGCCACTGGCCATCGAGTTGTGTGCTCCGCGCGTGCGTGTGCTCAGCATCAGCGAACTGCTCGCTCGCATCGACCAGCGGCTCGACATCGCGTCCACGAGCAGCGTCACACCGGACCGGCAGCGGACGTTGCGCGACACGATCGCCTGGTCCTACGAGCTGCTCAGTCCGGAGCATCGCCGCATCTTCCGCCGCCTCGCCGTCTTCTCCGGCGCTGCCGACTTGGCCGCGATCACCGCCGTCGCATGCGACGCCGAGGATCCGCTCGACGCGGTCGCGGAGCTGAACGACGCCAACCTGATCACCATCTCCGAGGGTCCGGAGGGGCGCAGCCGGATCGGCCTGCTGCAGACGATCCGGCAGTACGCCGGCGACGAGCTGGAGGCTACCGACGAGGCCGAGGCCGTACGTGTGGCGCACGCGTCGTACTACACCGGCGTCGCCGAGAATCTCCAAGCCCTGCGGGAATCCCGGCACAACACCGCCCTCGAACTGGCCGAGTCCGAGCTCGACAACTTCCGCGCCGCGCTGACCTGGTCGACCTCGGCCGACATCCCGACGAGCCGGCGTCTCTGCGTGGCCCTCGGCTGGGCCTGGCTGATGGCTGGTTACATCGCCGAGAGCCGGCGGTGGCACGAGCAGGTCGTCGCACAGACCGCCCATCCGTCGGCCGACCTCGCGGCCTGCCTGCGTGGACTCGGCAATCTCCTTCTCCTCCAAGGCGAAACGGATCGGGCCCACGAGGTCGCGCTGCGAAGTCTCGAGATGTCCAGAGCTCTGGACGACCGCCCCGGCATCGCCTATGCCCTGACCCTCCTCGGTACGGCGCAGCGCCAGCAAGGCGATGTCCACGCGGCCGAACGCACTCTCGAGGAAGCGCTCGACCTGCATCGCCACCTGGAGGACAAGAGCCGGCTGGCCCGCGTACTCGGCAACCTCGGTGGCGTCGAGGAGGAACTGGACCGGCTCGAGCGCGCCGAGGCATTGCTGCGCGAGTCGATCGGGCTCTACGAGGCGCTCGGTGACGTGTACGAAGCCGCCCTGCAAGGGCAGAACCTGGCCTTCCTGCTGGTGGTCGCCGGGCGGGTCGTGGAGGCGGGCGAACTGGTCCGTGAGCTCGCCAGGACCATCCTCGCCATGGGCAGCCCGAGTCTCACCCTGGCGTTCGCCAACACGGCGATGAACATCCTGCTCCGGGAAGGCGATCCGGTCGGGGCCGCGCATCTGTTCGGCGCCGAGGAGGCGATGGGCGAGCGGTTGGGGATCGCGAACCCTTACCTGGAAGAGGAACTCGAGGAGGCGGTTGCCCTCATCAACGGCGTGATGTCGCGGGCGGACTGGGAGGATCACCGCCGGGCCGGCCGGTCGATGCGGGTCGAGGAGCTGCTGGCCCGGCTCTGAATCCGACATGCGTGGTGGCGCTGAGTGGTTGTGCGAGGCCCCGAAAGGACTCCATACTCTTCTCACCGCCGTCGGCGGTTCTGTGGGGGCAGAAGCATGTCTGGGGTTCACATTGGAGTGGGGGGCTTTACTGTGCGTGCTTTGAGGACGTTTCGTGCTGCGCTGGTAACGGCGCTGGTGGGTACGGGCCTGGTGGCCGGCACCCAGGTGGCGGCGGCCGCGCCGCCGTCGAGTGAGATCTCGGTCGGTACGACCTCGGTGGCTCCGGGGCAGACCTTCACGATCACTCAGACTCTGAACAACGACCGCGACTTCGACATCATCGGGGCGAAGGCGGGGCTGTACGCCAAGGAGCCGGCGTCGCTGCCGAGCCTGATCGACATCGTCGCGTGCCCGGAAGCGTACGCCTGCGACACGCTGGGCAGCAGCGTCCGCGGCGGGTTCCACGAGGTGAAGGCCGGCGAGTCCGTGACCTTGCACTGGACGTTCCGGGTGAAGGACGACGCTCCGGCCGGGACCATCCAGTTGCAGCACCAGTTCATCGGGGAGAACTACGCGTTCGAGATCCTGGACGGGCCGTCGCTGACGATCGAGCCGCCCACCACGAACGCCGACGTGGCGGTCAGCATGACCGCTTCGGTGCGGACGCTGCTCATCTCGCGGATCACCTACACGGTCACGATCAAGAACAACGGTCCCTCCGCGGCCACAGACGTCCGCGTGGTCGGCACGTACCCGAACCGGCTGCTGTACGCCGGTGGCAGCTGCACCCGGGTGGGGACGACGCGGACTGTGAACTGTGATGTGGGCTCACTGGCCAGTGGCGCGAGTGTGACCCGGACATTCGCGGCCGACGCGGGCCTGCTCACGGTCGGGAAGCTGGTCGCCACCGCCGAGCGGACGGCGAGCTCGCCGGACGACCCGGCGGCCGGCAACGACGTGGCCAGCCGGACCTGCACGGCACTGACCAGCCTGATGGTGCGCTGCTGATCACCTGGTAGGTCACACATCCGGCCGGCGGCCGCGGGTTCTCGAGTCCCGCGGTCGCCGGTCTTTTCGTGGTTCACGCCTTGCATCGATGGGCGGACGGGGTTTACGGTCCGGGTTAACGTTTAAGTGTGCGTTAGTGAGCACTTGTTCAGAACTTGGAGCAGCTATGGTCAGTCGTCGGCGATTCCTGCAGTTGGGCGGTGCCGTGGTCGGGGCGGCTGTCGCCGGTCCCACGCTCGCGGCCTGTGGTGACGGTGGTACGGCGAACGGTGGTGCGAAGGCCTCGAGCGACCTGGCGCTGCCGACGTACAAGCCGTTCGAGGGGGTGCGGCCGGATCTGGCCGGCGCGGAGTCGGGGCTCGAGCCCGGGTTCCTGCGCTTCCCACCGGACGCGACCGCGAGTGTGAAGGCGCCGCCGCTGAAGAACGCGGTGACTGCGCTGACCGAGACGTTCGCGACGCCTCCGCCGCCGATGGGCAGCAACCCGATGTGGCAGTCGCTGAACCAGGCCCTCGGCGCCGAGTTGCGGCTGACCATCGGTACCGACCCGGGCTACCCGGAGAAGTTCGCCACGCTGCTGGCCAGCGACTCGCTCCCGGACCTGATGTGGCTGCCGCCGAACCAGGGCATCCCGAACATCGGCCCGATGCTGGAGGCCAAGTTCCAGGACCTGACGAAGTACCTCTCGGGTGACGCCGTCCTCGAGTATCCGAACCTCGCCGCCTTGAAGCCGGCGTCGTGGCGGACCGCGGTGGTGAACGGCAAGATCTGGGGCGCGCCGATCCCGTCCACGCCGTTCGGCCAGGTGATGATGGGCAACCCGCGCACCTGGCAGAAGGTCGGCGGCCTGCAGTGCAGCACGGCGGACGAGTTCTTTGCCAAATGCAAGGAGCTCACCAACGGCACGAACTACGCGCTCGAGCCGGCGATCATCAACATGCTGCACATGTTCGGCGAGTGGTTCGGCGCCCCGAACGGCTGGCGGGTGAACCAGGATCGCTCGCTGACCTACCTGTACGAGACCGACAACTACAAGGCCGCGGTCGAGTACGCCGCCAAGCTGTGGGCCGCGAAGGTCTTCTACCCCGACCTGAACCTGGCCGACGCCACCCCGAAGACCGTGAACGGCCAGATCGCCGCACAGGTCACGGTCGGCCCGCGGGCGACTGCCGACTTCCGTGCAATGGACCCGACGCTGTTCGTCGACACGATGATCCCGTTCGGCCACGACGGCAAGGCGAAGCCGGTGTACGACATGGGCTACGGCACCGTCGGGTTCACGCCGTTCAAGAAGACCGACGAAGGCCGGATCCGTGAGCTGCTTGCGCTGATGGACTACCTGTCCGCGCCGTTCGGGACCAAGGAGTACCTGCAGAAGAACTTCGGTGTCGAGGGACAGCAGTACCAGCTGGACGGTCAGAAGAATCCCGTGCTGACGAAGGCCGGAACGCAGCAAGGGCCGGGTCTGGTCAGTGCGCTGCAGATCATGACCGCGCCGGAGAGCGTCATCTTCAACCCGGCGTTCCCCGAGGACACCAAGAAGATCTACGCGACCGAGCAGAAGCTGCTCGAGCACGCGATGCGCAACCCGACCGCCGGCACGTACTCCGACACCAGCAGCAAGGTCGGCCCGAAGCTCACCGCAGCGTTCCGGGACACGATCGTCGACATCGTCACCGGCCGGCAGAAGCTGGACGCGTACGACGAAGCCCTCAAGCGCTGGAAGAACGGCGGCGGCGACAAGATGCGCGACGAGTTCGCCGCCGTCCTACCGTCGAGCGTGCCGGTCACCGGGTCTTGAGTGATGCTGAAGCGAGCCTCCTCGACGGCGCGGGTCAAGAGCGGTCTGCCGTTCGCGGTGAAGTGGCGGCGGGACTGGCAGATGGTCCTGCTGATGATCCCCGGAGTCCTGTTCCTGCTGGTGTTCTTCTACCTGCCGGTGCTGGGCAACGTGGTGGCGTTCCAGGACTTCCAGCCGTACCTCGGCATCATGCACAGCGAGTGGAACGGTCTGCAGAACTTCGTCAATCTGTACGACAACCCGGACTTCTGGGACGCGTTGCGCAACACGCTTGTGCTGGCCGCGGTGCAGTTGCTGCTGTTCTTCCCGGTGCCGATCGGGCTGGCGCTGATCGTGGACTCGCTGGTCAGCAACCGGGTTAGGCGCTGGTTCCAGACCATCGCCTACCTGCCGCACTTCCTGTCCTGGGTTCTGGTCGTGACCCTGTTCCAGCAGTCGCTCGGCGGGGCGGGGTTCCTGAACAACCTGCTCCGGCAGGCCGGGCTGGATCCGATCCCGTTCATGACCAACCCGGACACCTTCCCGCTGCTGGTGGTCGCACAGCTGATCTGGAAGGACGCCGGCTGGGCGATGATCATCTTCCTGGCCGCGCTGACCACCGTGGACGTCTCGCTGTACGAGGCGGCAGCGGCCGACGGGGCCGGCCGCTGGCGTCGGCTCTGGCACATCACACTGCCCTCGCTGCGAACCGTCATCGTGCTGCTGCTGATCCTGCGGATCGGCGACATCCTGAGCGTCGGCTTCGAGCAGTTCATCCTGCAACGAGATTCCGTCGGCCCGGGCGCGGCCGAAGTCCTGGACACCTTCACGTACTACGCGGGTGTCGTCGGCGGCGACTGGAGCAGTGGAGCCGCGGCCGGTCTGGCCAAGGGTGTGGTCGGCGCGCTGCTTCTGTGGGGCGCGAACTCGCTCGCTCATCGGCTCGGTGAGCCGGGGATCTTCCAGAGGCGCTCATGAGACCTGTGTGGAAAGAGAATCCGTCGCCGGGCTACCAGGCGATCAAGGCCCTCGTCCTGGGTGGATTCGCGCTGGTGATCGTGATCCCGATCCTGGTGGTGATCTCCACGTCGCTGGCCAGCGATCAGGACATCATCGACGCCGGCGGGTACGTCCTGTGGCCGTCGCATCCGACGATCAAGGCGTACCGGACGTTGTTCAGCGGCGGCCTGATGGGACGAGCGATCCTGGTCAGCGTCTTCGTCACGGTCGTCGGTACGGCGATCGCCGTCGCGGTCACGATCGCCTTGGCCTACGCGACATCCCGGCCGGTGCTGTTCGGACGGCCGGTGCTGCTGATGGTGTTGTTCACGTTGCTGTTCGCGCCCGGGATCATCCCGATGTTCCTGGTGGTGAAGCAGCTCGGGCTGCTGGACAGCCTGTGGTCGCTGATCCTGCCCGGTGCGCTGGGGGCGTTCAACTTCGTTGTCCTGCGTACCTTCTTCATGAATGTGCCGGGCGAACTGCTGGAGAGCGCGCGGATCGACGGCGCGAGCGACTTCACCATCCTGCGCCGGATCGTGATGCCGCTGTCGAAGGCTGTGATCGCGGTGGTCGCGCTGTTCTACGCGGTCGGCTTCTGGAACGCCTTCTTCAACGCGCTGCTGTACCTCAACGACACCTCGAAGTGGCCGGTCCAGGTGATCCTGCGGACGTACGTACTGCAGGGCAAGTCGCTGTCGGCGGACCAACTCGGGGTGGAACCGCTGCCGCAACCGCAGTCGCTGCAGATGGCAGTGGTGGTGGTCGCGCTGGTGCCGATCGTGCTGCTGTACCCGTTCCTGCAGCGACACTTCACCAAGGGCGTCATCACCGGAGCCGTCAAAGGCTGACGGTCTGCGAGAATCGACCGCATGGCGATGGGGCGCACGCAGGACCGGCCGACGCTGCGGATGGTCGCGAAGGAAGCGGGTGTCTCGGTCGCGACCGTGTCCTACGTGTTGTCCGGGCGGCATCGCAGCCACACCATCAAGGACTCGACCGCCGACCGGGTCCGGGAGGCCGCGACCCGGCTCGGCTACCGGCGCAACGACGCGGCCCGCGCGATCCGCACCGGCAAGTCGGACCTGGTCCTGCTCTCGCTGAGCGTGCTCGCCGACCCGTGGTCGCAGGCGGTAGCGGCCACGGTCAGTACGGCGGTCGGCCCGTACGGGAAGACCGCGCTGATCGTGGCCGACGGCGACTGGCGGACCGTGCTCTCGAACCGGACCCCGGACGTGATCTTCATCGACAGCGTCAGCGCGGACCCGGAGCAGATCGCCGAACTGGAGGCGTTCGCGGCGCAGGGTGTGCAGATCGTGGCGTTCAGCGAGACGCTCGAGCCGCGCGGTTTCGACGTGATCCGGTCCGGCGCCGAGCCGCGCTGCCACCTGGCCGTCGAGCACCTGCTGGAACACCACGATCGGGTCGGTGCGCTCACCTCGCGGACCTCCGGCTTCGCCCGCTTCGACGCGTACCTGAACACGCTGCGGTCGGCCGGCAAACCGATCCGCGAGGACGACATCGAGATCTTCGAACGTCACCCCGAGGGCGCCTACCGCGCCGCGATGGCCCTGCTGAGCAAGCCGGACCGGCCGACGGCGATCTACTGCACGACGGACTTCGCCGCGATCGCCGTCGTCCGCGCCGCGCATCGGCTCCGGATCGACGTACCGCGGGATCTGGCCGTTGTCGGTGTCGGCAACACACCGGAGGGTGAGCATCTGGATCCGTCGCTGTCGACCGTCGGGCCGGTGGGGTTCAACGAGGCGCTGGCCCGGATCATCGTCGGGCGGCTGACCGACCGTGAGGGCGCGCCCGGCGAGGTCTTCGACTTCCCGTGGCAGCTCATCGTCCGCGATTCGTCGAAGGTGGTTCCTGGTTGAAGGGTTGGGAACCGGTGACGGTCGGGGAGTCCGACGCGTCGGTCTATCGGCGGGGTGACGTCTTCGCCAAGTGCTGTGGGCCGGACGGCGTGTCGGAGCTGCGGGACGAGCGGGACCGGGCCGAGTGGCTCGCCGGGACCCCGATTCCCTGCGCGACGGTCGTGGACTGGGTCGAGTCGGCGGATGGCGCGTGTCTGATGACCACCGCGGTGCCCGGCGTACCGGGGGACGCGCTGGCTGCTGAGGATCAGGCGGGCGCGATGGCCAGTCTCGGGCGGGTGTTTCGGGAGTTGCATTCGCTGACCGACTGCCCGTTCGAGCGTCCGCTCGCGTCGGTGGTGGCGCTCGCGGAGGACGTCGTACGGCGGGGTGCGGTGAATCCGGCGTACCTCACCGACGAGTGGCGGAAGCTCGCACCGGTGGAGCTGCTCGAGCGGGTTGTTGCCGAGCGCCCCTATGCCGAATCGGTGCAGGAGTTGGCCGTCTGCCACGGCGACGCGTGCCTGCCGAACGTGTTCTTCGATCCGTCGACACTCGAGGTCACCGGGCTGATCGACCTCGGCCGCCTCGGGATCGCCGACCGGTACATCGATCTGGCGCTCCTCACCATCCAGATTCACGACGAGTGGTCGGCTGATCCCGCGCCGTTCCTCACCTCGTACGGTCTGCCGCACCCCGACCAGCGCCGCCTGGAGTTCTACCGGCGGCTCGATCCGCTGACCTGGGGCTGACGGCCGTACTGTTGACCGGGTGGGCATTCCGGTCGAGATCGTCGCACTCGTGGTCTCGCGGGTGCATGCGTTCGAGGGTCGGCCGCAGGGCGGCCCGCAGCCGGATCCCGAGCCGGTGGGCCGGTCCGAGGTCGAGGTGCGGGCGGGGCTCGGCATCGTGGGGGACCGGTACTTCGGCCAGAAGGTGCACCGGAACGCGGCGGTCACCTTCGTGGACGCGGCTTCTCTGGACGAGTTGGCCCGCACGCTCGAGCTCCCGGAGCCGCCAGACCCGCACGTCATGCGCCGGAACATCGTTCTGCGCGGCTTTCCGATCGACACCCTCGCCTCGCGCCCTGGCAGGCCGGGTCGTCGGTTCAGTCTCGACTCCGGGTCCGGCGCTGTGGAGTTCCAGGCTTATCGGCCCGCCAATCCGTGCGCGTGGATGGACGTCGTACTGGCGCCTGGCGCCATGAAGGCTCTCCGGGGACACGGCGGCGTCCGCACCACCCCGCTGAGCGACGGGACTCTCCGTCTCGGGTCTGCCACGCTCACGCTGCTGGACTGAACTTTCGGGCGGTTTTCGGTGGGGTCGCTTACCGTCGGAGGGTGAGGCTGGCGGTAGGTCTGGTTCTGGTGGTGGGGCTGGTCGGATGCAGCGACGTGGCGCCTACCGGCGGCTCGTCGCCCACGCGATCCCCCACGCGGACCAGCGCGCCGCCCACCACCGCGCCCAGCAGCCCCACTGAGACGCCGACACGGAAGCCGACCCCGAAACCCACGGTGTCCGGGCCGGTGAGTATGGCGATTCCGGCGATCGGGGTACGCGGGTTGCGGGTGGTGGCCTACCCGGGGACGGCGGACGATCGGGCCGGGACGCGCATCCAGGATCGGGGCGTAGCGGCGAGTCCGCGCGGCCCGGCGGGTGGGGTGGGACCGGGACAGATCGGGAACTTCATCATCACCGGGCATCGGACCAGCCACGGGCGGCCGTTGGGGCGGGCGCCGGAGATGGTGAACGGGGACCACATCCTGATCACCGTGGGCGGGACCGTGTACGACTACGTGGTGAACCGGACGATGACGATCTCGTTCCGGAAGCCGGCCGAGAAGGCACAGCAGAACGCCGCCGTCCCGGGCCGCCCGGGCGTCGCGCCGACGCAGGCGATGATCACGATCTCCACCTGCGCCACCCCGGAGGACCACGCCGCCGGCAACTTCTGGTCCGACGACCTCGGCAACCCCGAGCACCGGATCAACAAGATCGGCACCCTCGTCGCCACCCGCCAGATCTGATCAACCGGCCGGTGCGCATCGGGGTGTCAGCTGCGGCCGAACTTCCACCACTTCGGCTTGTTCATCTTGATCTCGTCGGGCGTCAGCGGTGGCGGGACCGGCGGTCGGGACTCCTCGGTGAGGAAGTTGCCCGACTCGGTGTCGTACGGCGTGACGCCGAGGCGGCGGCTGATCTCCATCACGAGCGGGATCGAGCGCGGGCCGTCGTTCAGGTAGAACGTGATGTCGCGGACCTCGACACCCTTGCCGATCGTCATCTCGACGTCGTACTCCGGACTTCGCAGCGCCAGCCAGGACGGCTTGCTCGCGTCCACGTCGGGCACCACCTCACGGACGATGGCCACCACGTCGGCCGACGTACCGACCGACGGCGGCTCATAGCCGTCGGGAATGTCGTCGAGGCGACGTACGCCTCCTGGCCCTCGCATCGCGTAGACAGCCCAACTCATGCCCCCAGCATCCCCTACCGCGGGCCCACGAGCGACAGCCGGGTTCAGGATTTGCGAGCAGCCAGGATCGCGAAGGTGAGGTACTCGCCCTGGTCGGCCTCGAGCATGTCGAGGCTGCCGTCCCGCTCACCCCGGTACGCCGAGACCGCGCGGGCCCAGGTGAGCCAGTCGTCCCAGCCGGACTCCTGCAGCCGCGCGGCGGTGACCTCGACGAGCTCGGTGATCTCCCACTGGAACCGCCACCAGTCCGCGGTGTGCCAGGCGAGCGCCTCCCAGCCGACCAGCTTCTTGATGTGGTCGGGGATGAAGCCGAGGTCGCGGATCTCCGTGCGCAGCGCGGGGGTGGCGACGCCGAGTTGACCGCCGGGCTTGAGGAAGCTGGTGAGGTAGGCGAGGTAGGTGTCCGCGGTGCCGAAGTACTCGTACGCGTCGACGCAGACGATCGCGTCGAAGAACTCCCGCGCGAACGGCAGAGTGTGCGCCTCGGCCTTGACGGTCACCACCCCGTCGACGGACTGCGACGCGATGTTCGCGGCCGCGTCGGTCGGGTCCACCCACAGGTCCGCGGCCCACACCTGAACGCCGTACTCCTTCGCCAGGAACACCGAGGTCGCGCCCTTCCCGGACCCGAGATCGAGCACCCGCATCCCCGGCCGCAGGTCGAGGTCCCGCGCGAGATCCTCGAGCAACCACAACGGATGCGGGCCCATGTCTCCACCCAGCACCCATTCGGCGTCGTACTTGTTCGACCGCGGGTAGGCCTCCCGCTGCAGTTCCACCATCCGTCCACCCAATCAGAAAACGGAATATCCGCCATCGATTAACAGGACGCTGCCGGTCATGAAGGAGGACGCGGGGCTGGCGAGGTAGACCACGGACGGAGCGATCTCCTCGGGGGTGGCGTAGCGCTGGAGCGGGGCGTCCAGGATCCAGTTCTGGCGGAATTCAGGCTGGTCGACGGGCGACATGTCGGTCTTCACGTAGCCGGGCGCGAGCGCGTTGACGCGAATGCCGTGCGGTGCCCACTCGGCGGCCAGACTGCGGGTCAGGTGGTGTACGGCGGCCTTCGACGCGTTGTACGACGCCTGCCACTGCGGACGGTTCACGATCCCGGCGGACATGCTGCCGACGTTGACGATCACGCCGCCGCCGGCCTCGATCATGCCGGGGGCGACCGCCGTACTGCAGTTCCACAGCGCGGTCAGGTTGAGGTCGATGACCTGCTGCCACTCGTCCGGTGGGATATCGAGGGCCGGACGGTGGATCGCGACCCCGGCGTTGTTGACCAGGATGTCGATCCCACCGAGCTCCGCCGTCACGTCAGCGACCAGGCGCCGTACGTCGTCCGGAGCGGTGATGTCGGCCTGGATGGCGAGACCGCGCCGGCCGCGGGCCTCGATCTCACCGGCGACCGCGGCGTTCCGCTCGGTGTCCCGGGCGGCGATCGCGACGTCGGCGCCGGCCTCGGCCAGGGCGAGCGCGAAGGCCCGCCCGAGACCGCGGTTCCCGCCGGTGATCAGGGCTCGCTTGCCCGTTAGGGCAAAGGTGTCCAGGACGTTCATGCGTTGCTCCTCTGTCGATGGTTACCCGGAGTAAGTTTCCCGGCGGGACCGGGTCGCGAAACGGTGTCAAAAGCTGCAAAGCGGTTTCCGCGACGTTCGTCCAGCGCTTAATATCGCTCGTCGGTCTGGGACAGGGGGTGTCCCGGCCGTTTCTGACGAGTGGGTGGGACCGGCGGAGTCCGGTACTGGGGAGAAGCGGGGAAGCATGGCGGACAAGCCGGCGCCTAAGCCTGGCCATTTTCTGCCCGGCGGCGAGGGGCACAACACCCCGGCCGGCGGGGAACCGCAGCGTGGGTCCACCCCGCTGGCCGCGCCGACGCCGCGGCTGAGCGGAGACGCGCCGGACGCGGCGCCGGTTCTGCGCGGGTCACGGATCGAGTCGAAGCGTACGACCCTGACCGGCAGCCGGCTCGGCCCACCGCCGCCCGACGACCCCGCGGCCGCGGCGTACCAGGCGGTCTTCCACCCCGAGCCGATCCCGTTCGTCCCGAAGAAGCGGTCCAGGATCATGGTCTCGGCCATCGTGGTCGTCGCCCTCCTGATCACCGGTGGCGGCATCGCGCTCGCCACGAAGCTGCTCTCGTCGTACGACGACCTGGTCGCCAACCCGATGGGCACGCCGTCGGTCCGGCCGAGCGACAGCCCGGTCGTGCCGGCCGGCAAGCCGAAGCCGGATGCCGAGGTGGTCAGGCAGAACCCGTTCTACACGGCCGGGAAGCTGCCGGCGGTGAAGTGCCAGGAGCCGGCGTACCGGCCGACCTCGAAGGAGAACGTCTACTCCTACTACCAGGCCCTGATCGCCTGCATGGACAAGGCGTGGAAGCCGATCGTCACCAAGGCCGGGTTCGAGTTCCGGTCGCCGCGGCTGATCGTCTTCGACGAGGGCGACGAGACGGCATGCGGCTTCCAGAAGGACGTCTCGTCGTACTGCCAGGACGACCAGGGCGGCAGCGTGACGATGCCGTGGCAGGACCTGATGGACGAGTACCCGAAGAACAAGGCGCTGGCCCGGGTCCAGATGGCCGAGTCGATGGGCTTCGTGTACGGCGCCCATCTGCAGAACCTGGTCGGCATCTTCGAAGCGAACGGCAACCTGCGCGACACCGCGGCGAACAAGGCCGGCCAGCTGGAACAGGACCGGCGTGCGGCGCTGCAGGCGAGCTGCTTCTCGGCGGCCTTCTTCGGCGCGGCCAAGGCGAGCTTCCCGCTGCGCGGCGAGCTGCTGCGGCAGTGGACCCTGCTGATCCAGCACGGCGGTGACGAGCACGCCGAGGACAAGGTCCGCGACCACGGCTCCGGCAAGAGCCTGGCGCTCTGGATGAACCAGGGGTTCGCGAGCACCGATCCGGGCACCTGCAACACTTTCGTGGCATCATCCGCGAAGGTCAGTTGACGGTACGGACGAACGAGGGGGACGAGCGATGCCTGAGGAGCACCCTGACGGTGCCGGCGCGCCCGAGCCGGGGCACTTCATGCCCGGCGGCGCCGGTGACGTCCTGCCCGACGGCAGCCGCGCAGGCCTGCGTCCCCTCACTCTGAGCCGCCAGATGCCGGGCAGCCTCGGCAAGGCTCGAGAACTCCACGGCACCGTCAACCCGGCTGCGCGCCGGAAGGCGCAGCCGCTCCCGACGGATCCCGACGCGGCCGGAGAGTACGGCGCACCTCCGCCGGCGCCGCTCGCCGGCGCTCCGCTCATTCCGCTGACCGGCACCCGTCGCCCCGGCGGATCGCGCCCGGTCGGCTGGCACTCACCGGCCTCCCGTACCGGCGCCCAGTTCTCCGCCGACGCGCCGCTGGTCAAACCCCCGCGGCACTACTCCAAGGCGATCATCGTCACCCTCTCCGTCCTCGTCGTCATCATGCTCACGGGCGCGACGATCGGCGGCTTCAAACTCATCGACTCCTACGACAACCCCGTCGCCAACCCGTTGGCCCGCCCCTCGGTCAAGAACACCGAGCCGCCGCTCCCGGTCCCCCCGGACCCCACCGTCACCGTCACCGCCCCGGTCGTCCCGGACCTCGTCCGCCTCCAGAAGAACGAGATCTACAAGGCCGGCAAGGTCGCCTCGGTCGCCTGCAAAGAGCCCGCGATCAAGCCGAACTCCCAGTCCGCGATCCTCAAGTACTACAGGGCCCTCCTGCCGTGCCTGAACCAGGCCTGGGCCCCGGTGATCAAGAAGGCCGGGTACGAGTTCCGCGCGCCCAAGATCGTGCTGCAGAGCGGCACCATCGTGGCGTCGTCGTGCGCCGGCGAGGAGAATGTCGCCTACTACTGCTCGTACGACGAGAGCATCAACATCAGCTGGAAGAACGATCTGAGGAACTACCGCAGCGACGCGCTCGGCGCCCGGGTCTGGATGCTGGACACGATGGCGCACGAGTACGGGCACCACGTTCAGAACATGACGGAGATGCTGACCGCGGCGTCGTCACGCGAGGGCTGGGCGAAGACCAAGGCCGAGGAACTCGAGTGGAGCCGCCGTACCGAACTCCAGGCGGGCTGCCTGGGCGCGGCGTTCCTCGGCGCGAACAAGAAGCCGCTCGGCCTGAAGGGCACCAAGCTGGAGGTCTGGGAGTACGAGACCCAGCACAGCGGCGACGAGTACAACCCGAAGAAGATCCGCGACCACGGGTCCCGCAAGAACCACTGGGTCTGGGGCCAGCCGGCCTTCAAGTCCGCCAGCCCCGCCTCCTGCAACACGTTCACGGCGCCCGCTAGCAAGGTGAGCTAGGGCGTGTCTCCCAGTCCCACGCCTACTGCGCGGCGCTCGGCGGGCACCTCGCTGAGCTGGAGCGAAGGGCACGATGGAACCACATCGAGCCCTCCGCTCCAGCTCACCGAGGCACTCCGCCGAGCACCTGCTCGCTACGGCGTGGAATTGGGAGACACGCCCTAGTGCGGGGGGTGGTGAGGACCGTCGGGCTGGCGGTTCTCGTCGTGGTGGTGGCTGTGGTTGCTGGAACCGCTACTCGATCGACGGTGACGAGCGTCGCGGCCCCGGCGACGGCAGCCACTGTGGCCGCGCCACCATCTGCCGGCGCATCGCCTCGGCCGACGCCGCCGGTGACGCGGACCACGACCCCGTCGAGCGCGCTCTCGATCGACATGATGTCGATGACCCTCAAGAACAAGCTCTACACGGCGGGCAAGGTCCCGGCGGTGTCCTGCAAGGTGCCCGGGTCGGCGCCGAGGTCCAAGACCGCGCTTCTGGTGTATGCCCGCGTCATGGTCGACTGCATGTACCGGGCCTGGGCACCGGTCGTAGCCCGCGCAGACGTCTACTTCGATCGTCCGGTGGTCGTCGCGTACAAGGCCGGGGCGAAGTCGGCGAGTGTGGCCTGCGACGACGGTCCGACAGACACCGATGCGTACTACGAGTCGTCCGCGCGAACCATCTGCTTCGAGTGGGGCGAGTTCGTCGGCTCCGGCGACGCGACCTGGGACCTGGTGGACTTCCAGACCATGCTGGCGCACGAGTTCGGTCATCATCTGCAGGCGTCCGTCGGGATCCTCACGACGTACTGGACACGCCATGCGGAAGCGTCCAAGGCGGTCCGGCTCGAGGACGAGCGCAGGCTGGAACTGCAGGCGAGTTGCTTCGGCGCGGCCTTCCTCGGCGCGAACCGCAAGCCCTTCCGCCTGACCGGCTGGCGGTTGGACGTGTGGGAGGACCAGGTCACTCACACCGGCGACGAGTACGCCCCGGACAAGGTCCGCGACCACGGCTCCCGCAAGAACCACGGCTACTGGAGCCTGCGCGCCTTCGACTCCACGAACCCCTCCTCCTGCAACACCTTCGTCGCCCCCGCGAAGCGAGTCAGCTGATGTCCAGTACGGCGAAAGCCGTGGTGCTCGCGATCGTGGCGGTCCTGGTGGCTGGGGTCGGTGCTGTGGGGGTCGTGTGGTCGTTCAATGAGCCCGAGCAGTCGACGGCTCCGGCTCCGGTTTCGGCGGTGACCGGGAAACGATCTCCCACAGCTGCTCCGAGGTCTCTGAGTGCGGTCGACGTGTCGGATGCCGACCGAGCCGCGCTGGCGGAGAACGAGATCCTGCTGCACAACCCGCTGTACTCGGCCGGTCGAGTGGCGGCGGCCGAGTGCGCGTCGTTGCCGACCGCGAGGTTGGCGACCGAGCAGGCGATGATCCGCTACGCCAGTGCGTTCGTCGAGTGTTTGAACAGAGCCTGGGCGCCGCTGATCAAGCGGTCGGACTTCAAGTTCACGCCGCCTGCTGCGGTGCATGCCGCTGCGACGGGAAGCTCCTCGGTGTGCGGGGTGATGGAGAAGGACGTGGGGGCGTACTACTGCGACGCCGACCAGGGCATCTACTTCAACTGGCCGATCTACAAGGTCGAAGAGGGATATTGGCAGGAGGCGGGTCGAGCGTCGGTCCAGTATCTGATGGCGCATGAGTACGGCCATCACGTGCAGTGGTTGACGGGGCTGGCCGATGGCTATGGCGGGCGTTGGAGCGCCGCCACGGGGACTGTCGCGCGTCAACGGGAAGAGGACCGGAACGAGATGCAGGCGCACTGCTTCGCTGCGGCCTTCTTCGGTGCCAACCAGAAGACGCTCCGTCTGCACGGAGGCCAGCTGGCGCACTACGGACACCCGGGATTCCAGCGCAGTGAGGTCGGGGACAACTTCGGTTGGTGGTTGCGGCAGGGGTTCCGGGCCGAAGGGCCGTCGGCCTGCAACACCTGGGCGGTGCCGTGGGCGAAGATCAAGTGAGCTTGAGTTTGAAGCCTTCGTGGGTGTTGAGGAAGCCGAGGCGGTCGTAGAAGCGGTGGGCGGCGGTCCGGGACTTGTCGGAGGTCAGTTGGACCAGGGTGCAGCCTCGGGTGCGGGACTCTTCGATGGCCCATTGGATCAGCGTCGTACCGAGACCGGAGCCGCGGGCGGGGGCGGCGACGCGGACGGCTTCGATCAGGCCGCGGGAGGAACCGCGGCGGGACAGGCCGGGGATGATCGTGAGCTGCAGCGTGCCGACCAGCTCATCGTTGCGTTCAGCAACCATCAGCAGCTGGTTCGGGTCGGTGTCGATGCGCTCGAACGCGTCCAGGTACGGCGTCAGGTCGTCGAGCGACTCGCGGGTCGCGCCGAGCTGGTCGTCGGCGATCATCGCGACGATCCCGGCAACGTCGGCGCTGGTGGCGCGGCGGATCACCACATCGTTCATACCGGCAGCATCTCAAATCGCTGAATCGGTTCAGCGGCCGGGGTAACGACCGTAGTACCGAAACGGTAATTGCCTTATGCAAGGACCTTTCGCTGTCACACGCCGGTGTCATCCGTTTGCCCTGCGCAACGAAGGGTACGAGTGATACTGGACACCACTGCATCCGCCCGTGCCGGGGTCGTGTGCGGTGTGCGCGGCAGCGGATGCGGGCCCAGTTCCGGAAAGGTTGGTCCGATGTCCGCGTTAGCGATCGACTTCACGCAGCCGTTCGAAGATGCCTTCAGCAAGCTTCTCTCGTTCGTCCCGAACCTGCTCGGCGGTCTCGTCATCCTGGTGATCGGCTATTTCGTCGCCAAGGTGCTCGGGAAGCTCGTCGGCAGGCTGCTCGGGCGGGTCGGGTTCGACCAGTGGATGGAGCGGGCCGGTGTGTCCGGTGTGCTGCAGCGGTCCGGCACGGGGCTGACCGCTTCGGCGATGCTGGGCAAGGTCGTGTTCTGGTTCGTGTTCCTGATCAGCTTCACGATGTTCGCCTCCGCGCTCGGCGTACCGGAGATCTCGAACTTCATGAGCGATATGCTCGGCTACATCCCGCGGATCTTCGCCGCGATCGTGATCATCTGCCTGGCGGCGCTGTTCGCGAACTTCCTGGCCGCGATCATCCGGGGTGCCACCGGCAACGAGATGCTCGCCAAGGTGGGCAAGTACGCGATCCTCGTGTACGCCGCGTTCGCCGCGCTGACCCAGCTCGGGATCGCGGTCCAGCTGACCGGCAACACGCTGCTGATCGTGCTCGCGGGTGCGGCGCTCGCCCTCGGCCTCGCTTTCGGCCTCGGGGGTCGCGAGATGGCCGGCCGTGCGCTCAGCAACCTGTTCGACCGAGACATGATCAAGAAGCCGGCCACCGGCGCGAACGGCACGGCGGCCTACCCGGCCGACGGTGGTTACGAGGGTCAGGGCGGCTACCAACCCCAGGCTGGCTACGAAGCCCAGCCCGGCTACCAACCCCAGGCTTGCTATCAACCCCAGGCTGGTTACGAGGGTCAGGCTGGTTACGAGGGTCAGGGCGGCTACCAGGGTCAGCCCGGCTACCAGGGCCAGCCGGGTGAACAGCACCCAGCCACCCACGGCGCCCCGCAGAACGGCGGCTGGTCCAACGGCTCCACCCCCTCCAACGGCACCTGGCAAGGAGGCGGCCAACCCTGATCACCCCCGCGTGCCTCCGCGCTCCGCGCGGAGGCACGCGGGATGTGTGGGTGAGCCGTGGGGATGCCCGCGGGGTTTAGATGGTGGTGGGGAAGCGGCCGCCTAGGAGGCGGGTGGCGTGTTCGGCGGATTCGACCAGGAGGTCGAGCCAGTCGAGGCAGCGGTCCAGGGGCATGCGGATGGTGGGGCCGCTGATGGTGAGGCAGCCGGCTAGTTCGCCGTTCGCCTTGAAGACGGGGGTGGACAGGCCGGAGGCGCCTTGTTCGCGTTCTCCGATGGTGATCGCGTAGCCGTCGGCGCGGGTCTGCTTGATCACGGCGGCGAGCTCGTCCGCGCTGGTGATCGTGCTGTCAGTGATCGACCCGAGCGGCTGCGCCAGCACCGACTTCGCCAGCTCGTCGTCCCAGGCAAGCAGGACGCGGCTGGCCGACCCCGCGTGCAGCGGCATGATCTTGCCGACGTGCATCTCCCGGCGCAGCGCATGATTCGTCTCGGCCAGCGCCACGCAGACCCGATGCCCCTGCTCGGCCCGGAAGAACGCGGCCGTCTCGCCGGTGGCGTCGCGCAGTTGCCGGAGCAGCGGCACGATCAGATCCAGTACGTCGACCCCCTTCACCGCCGGCGCCGCCCAGTACGCCATCTTCACGCCGACCCGCAGCTGATCGCCCTGCCGGTCGAGGAACCCGAGCGCGACCATGTTGGTGACGAGCCGCTGCACGGTGGAGGTCGGGAACCCGGTGGCGTCGCGGATCTCGCTGAGGGTCAACGACGGCCGGTCGAGCGAGAACGCATCGAGGATCTCGCCGATCTTGCCCAGCACCAGAAGGGGCTGACCGTTCCCACCCACCGGATCCGCAGTCGCCATGGAATCAGGGTATGCGACCTGCCGTCGCACCGATCTGTCGCCGATCATCCCTCGATACCTCGCTCAGTACTCCGGATCACGACGCCCAGGGAAAGGACGTCGTACTGGCCTGTGCACCCTGGCCGGCGCGGGAACGGTTCGGCTCGCCGAGCTCGGCCAGCAGCCCGCCCGCCAGGCGCACCAGGTCGCCGAACTTCGCAGGGGTCAGCCAGTCCGGCCGGAGCGCGAACACAAGGTCCTCGGTCGCCGTGTTCCCCGCCGCCCCAGGCGCGAACGGGCAACCACCCAGCCCGCCGAGCGATCCGTCCACGACGGTCGCGCCGGCATCGATCGCGGCCAGGCT
Source organism: Kribbella sp. NPDC049227 (assembly GCF_043197265.1). Classification (NCBI taxonomy): domain Bacteria; kingdom Bacillati; phylum Actinomycetota; class Actinomycetes; order Propionibacteriales; family Kribbellaceae; genus Kribbella; species Kribbella sp. NPDC049227. The sequence goes on from NZ_JBICST010000008.1 coordinate 322,411, forward strand.
GTTCGCCACGCCGAGCCCCCAGGTGTCGTGGCCGTGGTACACGATCGGCCGGTCGTCGACGGCGGCCGTCCGGCCGACGAGGTGGCGGACCTGTTCCGGGATCGCCTGGCCGAGCGTGTCGCAGAGTACGACGTCGCTGGTCCCGTCGGTGCGCGGATCGAGGACGATGTCCAGCACCCGGCCTGGCGAGACCTCACCCTCGAACGGGCAGGTGAAGGCGGTCGCGATGCACAGCTGGACCTCGCCCGAGACGTCGGCCGCCAGCTCCAGCGCCTGCGGCAATGCAGCCAGGCTGTCATCGGTCGAGCGACCGAGGTTCGCCTGGTTGTGCTTGTCCGACGCCGACAGGCAGTACTGGAAGTTCCGCGCGCCGGCCTCGGCCGCCCGCGCGACGTGGCGCGGCGTCGCGACCCAGATCCAGCACTTCTCCAGCTCCGCGGGCGTCAGCTCGCGGATCACGTCGAGCGTGCCGTCCATCGCGGGCACGAGATCCGGCCGCGCCATCGAGCCGATCTCGAGGGCCGGAACCCCCAATGCCAGCAGGGATCTGACGATCTCGACCTTGCGGGCCACGGGCAATGGCTTGCCGGTGAGCTGCAGACCGTCCCGCAGCGTGACATCACGCAGTACGACGGTCACGACGCCTCCTCCAGGTCCTGCGATCCGCGCCGGATCTCGGCCGCGGTCAGTCCGAGCAACCCGCCGAGCACCTGTTCGGTGTGCTCGCCGAGGTCGGGCCCGAGGCTGCGGATCGGCAGCGATTGCTTGCCGATCACCGGGACCACACCCGGGAACCCGACATCCTTCAGTACCTCTGCGCCGTTGGAGACGTCGAACCGCTGGATCATCGCGCGGGCGGCGTACTGCTCGTCCTGGCTGATCTCCCGCGCGGTGTAGATCGGTCCGCACGGAACCCCGGCCTGCTCGAGCTCCTCGATCGCGGTCGCCGCCGACCGTCCGGCCGTCCACGCACCGATGGCCTCGTCCAGCTCGTCCCGCCGCGCCCATCGCCCCGCGTTCGACCGCAGGTCGGGGTCGTTGGCGAGATCGGCACGACCGATCAGTCCCATCAACCGCTGGAAGATCCGGTCCCCGTTGCCGGCCACGATGATGCTGTCGCCGTCCTGGCACAGGTACGCGTTCGACGGTGCGATGCCTTCCATCCGGCCGCCGATCCGCTCCCGCAGTACGTCGTACGCCTCGTAGTCCGGGATCAGCGACTCCATCATCGACAGCATCGACTCGTTCAGCGCCACGTCGATCACGCGCTCGGTCAGCGGCGCCGGCGGCAGTCCCGCCGTACGCCGGACGTCGCGCTGGAAGAGCGCCATCACCGAGCCGAAGCCGGCGTACAGGCCGGCGATGGAGTCGCCGATGGAGATGCCGACCCGGGCCGGCGGCCGGTCCGGGTGACCGACCAGCTCGCGGAAGCCGCCGTGCGCCTCGGCGACCGCCGCGAAGCCCGGCCGGTCCGACATCGGCCCGGTCTGCCCGAAGGCGGAGATCCGGGTCAGCACCAGCTCCGGGTTCGCCGCGCTGAGGACCTCGGGGCCAAGTCCCCAGGCCTCGAGCGTGCCCGGCCGGAAGTTCTCCAGTACGACGTCGCAGTGCCGGACCAGATCGAGCACCGTCCGGCGGCCGAACTCGCTGCGCAGATCCAGCTCGATCGACTGCTTGTTGCGGTTGATCGTGCGGAAGAGCAGCGACGTGGTCCCGGCGTACAACCGCCAGTTGCGCAGTTCGTCACCGGTGCCGGGCCGTTCGACCTTGATCACCTCGGCGCCGAAGTCCGCCAGCAGGCGTCCGGCCGTCGGGGCGGCGATGTAGTTGCCCAGCTCCAGGACCCGGACTCCGGCCAGTGGCGCCGGCGACTCGCTCGTGGTCATAGCAGTGCTTCTCCAAGGGTTGGTGGGTCAGAACAGCAGGCTGATCGGCATCAGCAGGAGGATGGCGACCACCGAGGCGACCGACACCCCGATCGTGCAGCTCTTCAACGTGCCGCGGGTGGTCTGGCCCATCAGTGCCTGCAGCAGCCAGAAGGTGTTGCTGGTGACGTGCACCGCGAACAGCGAACCTGCACCGGCGGCCAGTGCGATCAGCACCGGGTCGAGGCCGAGCGCCGGGGCGATCGGTGCCAGGATGCCGGCCGCGGTGATCGCGGAGATGGTGACCGAGCCGACCGCGACGTGCAGCGCGGCGGCCATCACCCAGACCACCAGGAGCGGGGCGACGGTGTTCGCACTGAAGTAACCACGCAGGATGTCGCCGAGGCCGCCGGCCGCGACCACCGCCGCGAGCGAGCCGCCGACCGCGGTCAGGATCAGGATCTGGCCGCTCTCCTTGAACCCGCGGGCGATCGCCTTCTCGACCCGCGGCTGTCCCATCGCGTACCGGCCGATCAGGCAGGTGCCGACCAGGCCGACCAGCAACGCCACGACCGGGTCAGAGATCAGTGCGACGACCTTGTTCTCCCAGTCGGCGGCCTCGGCGATCGCCCCGAAACCGATCAGCACCAAGGCCGACAGTAGCGGGACGAACAGCACGAACAGCGGCGGCTGGCCGGTCTCGTCCACGTCGGCGACATCACCAGTGCCACCCGCCGATCCAGTACGACGCACGTCCGTCGAGCCGCTGCCCCCGCCGACGGTGACGGTCTCCTTCACGTCCTCGTCGATCGCGACGGCCTCGCCGGCGACGGCCTGCTGCTCGTCCACCGCCTCGTTCCAGAAGCCGCGGCGGAACAGGAACGTCATGATCGTGATCGCGATCAGCACGGTCGGGATGATCAGCACCAGACCCCAGAGCAGCATCTTCCCGAGCGGGACGTGCAGCAGGGCGGACAGCGCCAGCGCGCCGACGCCGGGAACCATCAGGACGATGCCGCACTCGAGGCCGATCGCCAGCGCGGTCGCCATCCGGGCGTTGCCCAGCGGGCCGATCCGCTTCGCCGCGGAGCGGGCCAGCGGAGCCGAGATCACCAGCAGAACGTCGAGGTAGATCGACTGCAGCAGCGTCGCGATGGTGAGCGCCATCGAGTACGGCAGCCGTTTCGGGCCGAACAGCTGGAGCAGGTGCTTGACCAGGCGCTCGATCGCGCCGAGCTCCTGCAGGATCGAGCCCATCAGAACACCGAAGGCGATCAGCAGGCCGACCTCGGCCATGATGTCGCCGAAGCCCTTGGTGATGGTCTCGACCGTCTTGTCCAGCCCGAGCTTGCTGACCAGGCCGAGATAGAGCGACCCGACCACCAGCGAGATCACCGGGTTGACCCGGAAGCGGACGATGAGGACCACGATGGCGAGGATCGCCACCGCGGTGTTGATCAGTACTCCGACGTCAGAAGTCATGGGGGCAGAAGTCCTTCGAACGGGGATCGCGGGGGACAGTGCGGACATCTTCTGGCTCACAATGTGAACATAGACCCACGAAGTAGGCAAGAGGTTGAACCTGGTACGTCCCCGGAATCTCCGCGCAACGACAACGGCGGCCGCTCCCAGAGGGTGCGGCCGCCGTGGCGACGGGTGATCAAGGTCTCACGTTGTGGCTACTGCTCCGAGTACTCAGTCGGTGGCGGCGTCGGGGCCCGCGCGGCGAACGTCCTCGACCTTGGTCATGGCGTCGCGCAGGTCGGCGAGCCAGGATTCGCTGTGCTGGGCGACGAGTTTGACGCACCAGCCGAGGGCGTCGCTGCGGGAGCGGGCCACGCCGGCGTCGACGAGAGTGTCGAGGACCTGGCGCTCGGGCTGGCGGAGCCGGGTCATCACCGGCGCGGACAGGGACGTGAAGACCGTCCGGGTCTCGCCGCACCGCACACCCCAGGCGACCTTGCGGCGGGTCGCGTGCTCCAGTTCGCGGGCGATCTCGATCCGGCGCTCCCGGGTGTCCTCCCGGTACTGCTTGATCCGGCCCTCTTCGGCGGCCGACCGCTCGGCCGCGCTCACGTCGCCACTCTGCTCGGGCGCCGCGATCCGCCCGACGATCAGGATCTCGTCCCGGTCGATGCTCAGTTCCGGCTCACCCTCGAACCACTCGGCCGGCAGCCGTCCGGTCAGCCAGCCTCTCACCCGTTCGGTCTCTGTCTGTGTACTCATGTAATCATGATTACACCTCAATCAAGAGACCTTCAAGCGGCCGGAGGTGGTGCGAACGCCGCCCGCAGCCTGGCCTGTGCTGCCGCGGACGCCCCTGTGTGGTCGAGCCCGAGCAGCGCCGCCCCGACCACCGGCGGTACGTCGACCACCTTGGGCACCGCCTTCGGGCAACCTCGGCCAGCAGACGTACGACGCGATCGACCAGGACAGCGTGGCCGGCGGTGAGGACCCCGCCGCCGAGAACGACCGTGACCGGCTCGGTGAGCAGGTCGAGTCGACGCAGCGCGCTGACCGCCATCGCGACGATCTCCTCCGCCTGTTGCTGCACGACCCCGAGGGCAACAGCATCGCCAGCTGCGGCGACCTGGAACAGCAGCGGCCCGGCCTCGAGTTGGCGTTCTGCCGGCAGATCGCCGAAGTGGAGCGCCTCGATCACCGCGCTCAGTGTCGGCAGCCCGAAGTGCGCCGGCAGTGCGGTCGACAGCGCGGTCGCGGGACCGCGGCCGTCCTCGGCGCGGGCCGCCGACCAGAACGCCTCCTCGGCGAGTTGTGGCCCACCGCCCCAATCGCCGGTCAGCTTGCCCAGTGCGTGAAACCGGGCAGTGCGTCCGTCCGGTAACAGGCCGGAGCAGTTGATCCCCGCCCCGCACACCACCGCGACGCCGCGCGGCTCGTCGACGCCCGAGCGGAGCAGCGCGAAGGTGTCGTTGGTGACGTACACCGACTCCGCCCAACCGTAGGACTCGAAGGCCGCGGCCAGTCGCTCCTCTTCGACCGGGAGGTCCGCATTCGCCAGGCACGAGGAGATCTGCTGCACCAGCGGTACGTCGCCGAGCGTCAGCCCGGCCTTCGCCGCGGCAGCCCGCACCAACGGCTGCAACCCCGCGATGGCGGCGTTCGGTCCGACGATCTGCGGTTCGAACCCGCCGCCGCGCGCCGTACCGAGGACTGTCCCGTCGGCCGAGACCAGCGCGACATCGGTCTTGCTGTTGCCCGCGTCGAACGCGAGCACGCCGCCGGGGACCGTCACGCCCATGGCAGATACGTCTTGTTGTGCGCGAGTAGCCGGTCCGTCAGTTCGCGCGCGATGGAGATCTGCCCGACGAGGGGATGGGCGAGCAGAGCCTCGAACACCCGCTCCGATCCACCCTTGATTGCGGCCTCCAACGCCAGATCCTCGTACGCCGTGACGTGCGCGACCAGACCGGCGTACAAGGGCTCAAGGGGTGCGACCGGTTCTGGTGTAGGGCCTTCGGCACCGATCGTTGCCGGCACCTCGATCACCGCGTCGTCCGGCAGGAACGGCAGCGTGCCGTTGTTGAGGGCGTTGACGACCTGCACATCGCCGATGTTGTTCAGCAGCGACGAAGCGAGTGCGACCGCGGCCTCGGAGTAGTACGCCCCACCGCGCTGTTCGAGCAGTGCGGGCTTCTCGTCGAGCATCGGATCGGCGTACATCTCCAGGAGTTGCTTCTCCAGGGCGGCGACCTCGGCGGCGCGTGACGGCTTGGTCAGCAGCTCCTGCACGACCTCGTCGTGCGCGTAGTAGTAGCGCAGGTAGTACGACGGCACGACGCCCAGATGCAGCAGCACCTCCGCCGGCAGGTAGAGGTCGTCGGTGAGCTCGCTCATGTGCTCGGCGAACAGTTTCGGCAGCATGTCCTCGCCGTTCACGCGGACGGCGCGCTCCCACGTCAGATGGTTGAGTCCGACGTGGTCCAGCGACACCTGGTCCGGCGTGACACCCAGCATCGCGGCGAACCGCCGCTGGAACCCGATCGCCACGTTGCACAACCCGACGGCCTTGTGTCCCTGTGACAGCAGCGCCCGCGTCACGATCCCCACGGGGTTGGTGAAGTCGATGATCCACGCGTCCGGATTGGTACGCCGTACTCGCTCCGCAATGTCCAGAACGACAGGGACTGTCCGCAGGGCCTTCGCCAGGCCGCCTGCGCCGGTCGTCTCCTGGCCGACGCAACCGCATTCCAGCGGCCACGTCTCGTCTTCGTTCCGGGCGGCCTGACCGCCGACGCGCAGTTGCAGCAGTACGGCGTCCGCGCCGTCGATGCCGGCGTCGAGGTCGGACGTGGTGATCACCCGGCCGGGATGACCTTGTTTGGCGAAGATGCGACGGGCCAGTCCGCCGACCAGCTCGAGCCGGTCGGCATCCGGGTCGACCAGGACCAGCTCGGAGACCGGCAGCGAGTCGGTCAGCCGGGCGAAACCGTCGACGAGTTCGGGCGTGTAGGTGGATCCGCCGCCTACGACTGTGAGTTTCATCCGGGCTCCTGCGGGATGGGTGGACCTGCGGTGTCGAACACTTCGTCACGAGTGACGCTCAGGGCGGATTGCAGAGCGCCGGAGAGCACGGGGTCGATGTGGATCGCGGTCAGCAGCAAGCGCGGCCGGGGTACGGCGAGATCCGCGAGCTCGTCTTGGACCAGGCCGCGCAGGCGTTCGCCGCCGGCCGTGATCACACCGCCTGCCAGGACGATCAGCTCGGGGTCGACGACCGCGACGATCGCTGCGAGACCGACTGCCAGGCGGTGGGCGAACTCGGCCAGCACTGCATCGCCGGCGCCCTCGCTCTGCAGCGCGGCCGCGATCGCTGCCTCGGGCGTCCGCGCTTTCAGGCCGTGTGAGCGGGCCAGCTCCAGTACAGGTTCGCCACCAGCGAGCTCCTGGAAGCCGCCTGCGTTGTTGCGACCGACGTTGCGGACCAGCGGCGTACCGGGCAGCGGCAGGAAGGCGACCTCGCCGGCGCCGCCGGTCGCGCCGCGGTGCAGCCGGCCGTTGATCACGACCGCCGCACCGATGCCCTCCTCGCCCCAGAGCAGCACGAAGTTGTCGGTGTCCCGGGCGTGCCCGATCTGCTGCTCGGCGACCGCGGCCAGGTTGACGTCGTTCTCGACCTCCAGCGGTACGGCGATCGCGGCGGCCAACTCGTCGAGCAGGTGCGGGGCGTGCCAACCGGGCAGGTGGGTCGCGTAGCGGAGCCGGCCCGTGGTCGGGTCGAACCCACCCGGCGTACCGATCGCGACGCGGCGCAGCCGCTCGCGTGTCAGCCCGGCTTCACCGACGGCGCCGTCGATCGCCTTCAGCACACGCTCGACGGTCCCCTTGGCGCTGCGGCCCGGGGTGGGCAGCTCGTAGCTTCCGACCACCTTGCCGGTCAGGTCGGCGACCGCGGAGCGGATCCGGGTCGGCGTGACGTCGAGGCCGGCGACGTACGCGATGCCGCCGTTGACCTCGTACAGCTGGGCGTTCGGTCCCGGGCGGCCGGCGCTGGTGCCGCTGGCGCGGACCAGGCCGGCGGCTTCCAGCCGGGCGAGCAGCTGCGACGCGGTCGGCTTCGACAGGCCGGTGAGGTTGCCGAGGGTGGTGCGGGACAGCGGACCCTGGGACAGCAGCAGGTCCAGGGCGGCGCGGTCGTTCATCGCCCGCAGCAGGCGGGGAGTTCCGGGTGTCGTTGCCATGAGCTAACCCTGCCTCCATCCGCCGCTGCCGTGTGGTCGGCTCGCTGATCTCGCGACTGTTAGGAAAGTTTCCTATTAACGCGTGACCGTACGGCGGACCGACCCGGGTGTCAATCGATCCGATGGGGTGAGCGTTACCTGACGATGTCGACCGGGAGCTGTTGAGGCTGTGGCGATCGGCAGGGCGGGAGTGGCTACGCCTGACTCGCCAGCAGGGCGAACGACACGAGCCAGTGCGTCGACATGAAGTCGCCATCGGTCACGGTCGGCAGGACTGCCTCGAGCTGACGGTCTGCTCCATGGCGGAGCACCTCAGCGACGTCAGGCAGTGCGGGTGCGATGGTGCGGAGCTGCCACGCGCGGGACAACGCCAACCCGGACAGGTGTGCGAGCTGTCCATCGCCGGAGTCGTCGGTGATCGGCACGTCCAGGAGGTGCTGGTGTGCGTCGCCGCCGAGACCGGGCAGGAAGGCAGCCAGCCAGGTGGCGAACTCGTCGGCCGGCAGCACCCGACGCATCAACTCCGCCTCGGTCAGCGCCGGCGACAGGAAGTCGGTGCCGGACGGCTCGAAGCGCGTGTCGTACGCCGTGTCCGCGCCGAACCACTCAAGCGCGCGGGCTCGGATCGCGTCGACCACATCGGCGCGGCCGAGGTCGTCGTACGCCTCGAGGAGCAAGGCGAGCGCGAACGCGCTGTTGAGGTGGACGCCGTGCCGGACCGGGTAGGCCTGCCGCGGCAGCCAACCGAGCACGAGGTCGGCGATCGTGTCGCCGAGCGGGGTCAGGGCGTCCGCCCAGTTCTTTGCCTGGGGCAACTTGTGGGCTGCCGCGACCAGCATCGCCGCCCAGGCCCAGCCGTACGGGCGTTCGTACGACGGGCGATCCCGCAGGTACGCCGCCTCGGTCGCGATCGCTTCAGGGGTCAGCCGTTGGTCGAGGACCTCGATCGGGCGGTGGCCGGCCTGGTCCGGTGCCAGCGTGAGCAACCGGACCAGGGACCACTGCATGTGTGCACTGGAGTGCCAATCGTACGAGCCGTGGAACGCCGGATGCAACCGGTCCGGGGTCACGTCCACGTCGTCCGGACTCGCCGACGCGTGGGCGGAACCGTACGGGTACGGGGTTTCGAGCACCTGACAGGCGATGGCGGCCCAGGCGGCGGCGTACTTCATGGGACTCCTCAGAACGCGAAGACGTACATCAGGACGATGTTGCAGGCCAGCAAGGGAACCGCGGTCGGGACCTGGGCCTTGATCGGGCCGTACTGGTCCTTCATCTCGAGCAGTGCCGCCGGGACCAGGTTGAAGTTGGCGGCCATCGGCGTACACAGGGTGCCGCAGAAGCCGGCCAGCATGCCGATCGCGAACACGACCGCGGGCGTACCGTCGAACTGCTGCACCAGCAGCGGCCAGCCGACCGCGGCCGTCATCACCGGGAACGCGGCGAACGCGTTGCCCATGATGATCGTGAAGACCGCCATCCCGATGCAGTACAGAGCCACAGCCGCGATCAGTGAGCCCTTCGGGATCAGGTGGTCGGTCACTCGGCCGACTGCCGTGCCGACACCGGAGGCGTTGAAGAGCAGGCCGAGCGTGGCCAGCATCTGCGGCAGGATCGCGGTCCAGCCGATGTGCTCGAGCAGCCGTCGTCCCTCGTGCATCGGGACCGCGGGGGACTTGGGCTTCAGCAGCACCATTCCGACCGCGAGGGCGAGCAGCGAGGCGACGCCGAGGCCGATGATGGTGGCGGAGCCGGACTGCAGCAGGAGCTTGCCGTCACCCACATGCACCTTGGCGAGCCAGGCGCCGAAGATCGCCGCGACCACCGGGATCACCAGCGCCGGCAGGAACAGCTTGTTGCCGAACCGGTCGGCGAAGCGCATCCGCTCCTCCGGGCTGGTGGTGCGCTCCTTGCCCCGGCCGGGGAAGCCGGCCCCGGCCAGCAGTGCCAGTCCGATCACCGCGATGCCGAGCAGCCAGGACGGCGCCTGCTTGTTCACCACGAAGGTGCCGTAGCCGAACGAGAGACCGAGGATGCCCCAGAACGCCGCGGAGCCGATCCGCTTCGGGTTGCTGCGGTCGTTGATCACCTGCGCCGCGATCAGGACGAAGAAGATGCCGCAGAGCCAGTAGAACCACTCGACCTTGATCACTGCGCCACCTCCTTCGCGTTCGCCCGGTCCTCGGCGGCGAGCTTGTCCAGCTGGCGATCCAGCAGGAACAGCCGGACGCCGTGGATGAGCAGTGCGCAGATGCCGGTCGGGATCGCCCAGAGCGCGATGTCGATCGCCTCCAGATGCAGGCCGTACGTCGTGTCGACGAAGCCGGTGATCAGCAGGATCGAGCCGATCGCGACGAAGATGTCCTCACCGAAGAACAGCCCGACCGTGTCGGCGCTGGCGGCGAAGCCCTTGATCTTCTCCTGCACCCGCTCCGAGAGCGAGCCGTAGCGGCGCTCCGCGGCGCCGGCGGCCATCGGATGGATCAGCGGCCGGACCGCCTGGGCGGGACCACCGATGCTGGTCAGGCCGAGGGCCGCCGTGCCCTGCCGGATCAGCAGGTAGACGGCCAGCAGCCGGCCGGTGGTCATGACTTTCAGTTTGCCGATCAGCTTGCGGGCCTGGTGTTGCAGGCCGTAGCGCTCGATCAGCCCGATCACGGGCAGCGTGACGATGAAGACGGTGACGGACCGGCTGCCGGCGAACCCGTCGCCGAAGGCGTTCAGGATCTTGACCGGTGACAGGCCGCCGATCAGGCCGGCCACGATGCCGGCCGCGGTCACGACCAGCATCGAGTTCAGCCGGAGGGCGAACCCGACGACGACCACCGCGATGGCGAGCAGAACCCACATGGTTCCTCCCGGGGACGGAACGGTGTTGCATCGATTGACGCGAGTCCGGCCACCATAAGAGATTGTTGAACGATCCTGCAATGCATCATTCGAACAAGTTTCTTCGGAGAACGATGAAACGCGCCGTGACCGCGTGGGTCCGGCGCGTTGTCGTCGTACTGGGCTGCTGGTTGTCGGCGTACTGGACTGCTAGGGGAGGCGCCAGTCGATCGGGGTGGCGCCCTGCTCGACCAGGAGGGCGTTGACGCGGCTGAACGGGCGGGAGCCGAAGAAGCCGCGATCGGCCGACATCGGGCTCGGGTGCGCGCTCTCGACGTACGGCGTACTGCCGAGCATCGGCTTCAGGGTCTGGGCGTCGCGGCCCCACAGGATCGCGACGAGCGGACCGCCGCGGTTCACCAGCGCGTGGATGGCCTGCTCGGTGACGGTCTCCCACCCCTTGCCGCGGTGCGCACCGGACTTGCCCGGTTGCACGGTGAGCACTCTGTTGAGCATCAGCACGCCCTGGTCGGCCCAGGGCGTCAGGTCGCCGTTCGACGGAGCCGGTACGCCGACGTCCGCCATCAGCTCGCGGTAGATGTTGGCCAGGCTGCGCGGGATCGGCCGGACATCCGGCGCGACCGAGAAGCTGAGCCCGACCGGGTGGCCGGGCGTCGGGTACGGATCCTGGCCGACGATCAGCACTTTGACCTGCTGCAGCGGACTCTTGAACGCGCGCAGCACGTTCTCCCCGGCCGGCAGGTAGGGCCGCCCGGCCGCGATCTCCGCCCGGAGGAACTCACCCATCCGCGCGACCGTCTCTTCCACCGGCGCCAGCGCTTCCGCCCAGTCCGGCGCCACCAAATCCGTCAACGTCTTCGGGCTCACCCGCCACAGTTTCGCAGCACCCCACCCACCCGCGCACCCCGGGTTGTCGACACCTGTTCGCGTGTTGGTCAGCCCCCAGCCTTGCGCCCCACGATACAAAGGACCCGGCCCCGCAAAGGTATGAGCTTGCGGGGCCTTTGCTTTGGTCAGGGGGTGGCCAGGCGGCGGAGGGTTTGGGTGTAGCGGCGGGCGGCGAGGTGTTGGGCCTTGCGGGTGGCGGGGCCGCCGAATCGGGTGTACCAGGTGGCGGGGCGGCTGTAGGCGCGGACGGTGAAGTGGATGCCGTCGGGGTCGCGCGTGACGACGAACGACTCCTCGCCGGACCCCGGGTGGCCTTCGAGAGTGCCGTAGGCGAAGCCGGTGCGGTCCGGTTCGTCGACGGTCCAGACGACGCGGCACGGGACGGGGAATCCGAGCAGGCCGACCGGGGACAGGGTGCGGAGGCGGCCGACGAGCATGCCGGCGCCGAGCCTGCCGAGGCTGTTCGTGCCGATGGCGGGCGGGGTGTCGGTCGCCGTCATCGGCATGCCTGCGGCGCGGTGCATGCGCCATCCCAGCAGCGCCTCACCGGCACGACGGAAGACCTCGTCGCCCACGCCGATCCGCTCCCGGTACTCGAGCCGGTGGTACCCCTGCGGCGTCTCGTCGTACCGCGTCGAACCGACCACGTCGTAGTTGAACCGCAGCCCGGCCAGATCCTCCAGCCTCATCGAACCCCTTCCCTCAGCCGTCGCCACGCCAGTACTCCGCACAATGCGAACCCGACAGCGTTCGCCAGGCCGTGTGTCGCAACCATCCACTCCAACGGTAGGTACGGCGTACCAACGACATGCCCCGCGGCCCAAGTCAACGCCAACACCATCGTCACCACGAGGACCGACGCGGAGACGAGCAGAAGGGCGGCGGTGGTGCGCCCGGCCTGCCGTGAGCGCCGCCAGAGGTTCCACCCGACCAACCACATCCCTGCGGTCAGTACGGCGGCACCCGCGAGTTCCACCGCGTCGCCGAGGAAGAACCCGAGCAGGACGATCCCGGTGCCGAGCGGGACGCTGATCGCGGCGGCGGTGGTCGTCGGGCCCGGACGATCAGAGACCAGGTAGGCGATCAGCGCGGCCGCGAATCCGGCGAAGTGGAAATGGGCGACGGTCAGGGTGAGGACGGTCAGGCTGAAGCCGAACAGTTCGTACGACGAGCGTTCGGCGACCAACGCGAGAGCGGCGATGGACGGTGTTGCCAATGCCGTGTAGAGCGCGACCTCGCGAGGGCGGATCGCCTTGTGCTGCAGGAGATGGCGGCCGGCCAGGACGATGAGCACGAGCGTGCCGGCGAGGTAGATCGACGCGAGGGTGATCGACACCGGGCCACGTGGCAGCCAGAGGGCGAGTGCCCCGGGGATGGCGAACGCGAACCACCAGCGGGTGCTGGTGGTTCGCGTTGGCAGGAGCGTGAGGCCGAGCGGTACGACGACGAGCATGCCCAGGCTCACGACAGCATGGACGAGGACGGTCAAGCGCTCTTGAGACCGCTCGTGTTGTCCTGCTTGAGGGCATTGAAGAGAGCCAGCGCCTTCTTCTGGTCCCACCTCACCGCGACGCTGCCGTCCGACAGGCGGTAGTTGTCGTCGCCGATCGGGACGGTCAGGCTGACACCGCCGCTGCCCGAGACCGCGCGCATCCCGCGGGCGAAGCGGATGAAGTCGAACAGGCTCATGTCGTTGTCGACGGTCAACGCGTCCACACCCTTGGTGGCGACGTTGAAGTAACGCACCGGGTTGAGGAACGTCGACGGCGAACTGGCCTTCTTCGCGACCGCACCGACCATCGCGCGCTGCCGCTCGACCCGGCCGAAGTCGTTGTTGCCGTCGGCCTTGCGGGAGCGGACGTACCCGAGCGCGTTCACACCGTCGAGCTCCTGGCAGCCGGCCGGCAGGTCGATGTGCGCGTCCTTGTCTTTCATTGCCTTGGGCAAACACATCTTGATCCCGCCGACGCTGTCGATGACCGAGGCGAAGCCGCCGAAGCCGACCTCGACGTAGTGGTCGATCCGCAGGCCGGTCGCGTTCTCGAGGGTCTCGATCAGCAGCGCCGGGCCCTTGTTGAAGGCAGCGTTGATCTTGTGCCTGCCCTTCATCCCGGGGATGGTCACGGCACTGTCGCGCGGGACGCTGATCAGCGCCGTAGGTCCGGAGTCGGGCACGTGCATGATCATGATCGTGTCGGTCCGGGCACCGCTGTCGGAGCCGGTGTGCAGCCGGGCCCGCTCGGCCCGGCTGAGGTCCTCGCGGGCGTCGGAGCCGACCATCAGGTAGGTCGTTCCAGGGGTTTCGGCCGGCCGATCGCCGGTCGGCATCGCGTCGATCTTGTCGATCCGGCTCCAGGCGTAGAGCGGTACCGCGACGAGCATGAGGATGAACAGCAGGACGATCAGTCCGACGGTCCGGAGGAACCAGTTGCGCCGCTTCTTCGGTCGTGCCTGCGGCGGCCGGCTCACGTAGCGTGGGTCGATGGGCTGCGGTTGACTCATACCCACGACCGTAGCGGTGCCGGGTACTGGTGCACGTCACCCCACTGAACGGTTTTACATGGCGGAAAGTCGATCCCGCCTCCTCCGGAAGGAGGAAATCCGGCCCGAAACCGAACCAGAACGCCGGAAGCCGCCGGGCGAAAGCCCTACCCGGGTGGTGAACAAGCGCGTGAAGTACGCCGGATCGTCGTACCCGACCTGCCGGGCGACCGCGGCGACGGACAGGTCTTCCTCCGCGAGCAAAACCTTTGCAGTGTTGAGTCTTGTGGTCAGGACCAGTTCCTGCGGCGTGGATCCGGTGGTACGACGGACCGCCTCGCGCAACTCCTTCACCGTGAGCCCGAGCTCAGTGGCGTAGTCCTGAATGCTCATCGGCGTACACGCCAACTCGCTCAACCGCCCGGCCACATCATCAGCACGCGGCGGTGCGGCCGCCGCGAGAAGCTCATACAGAGCAGCGACCGTCTGTACGGCGTCATGCGTCCTACTGACTCGCAGCAGTCGGGTGAATGCGCGGTCGACCGGTCGCGCGTCGGCATACCGTCGTACGGGCGCGGACGGGTCGAGATGGCCCAGTGTGGTGAGGGCCGCGGTGGCCGGACCGCCGAACAGCGCCCATGCCTGACGCCAGCGGGTCGTCGGTCGGTAGCCGTGCAGAACGCCGGGATAGAGCCAGAGCATCGCGGGTGCCTTCACCTCGTGCAGCCGGCGGTCGGGGCCGTGCAGAAGCTGCCCGCGGCCCTCCTTGATCCAGACCAGAGCGTGGCAGCCGAGGGCTCGCTCCGGGGGTGCGTCAGGCGGGTGATCCTGTTCGCCGGCTCCGAGGCAGAAGAGTCCAAGCTCACGCTCAGAAGCGCCAGGAGTCAGGTAGATCGACCAGTTCGGCATGACACAAGAGTCCAAGAATCGGGTCCCGGCTGTCCATTCCGGTGCGGCCGCGACCCGGATGCAATGGACGTGTGCTGACTTCGAACGGGTATGTGCTGGATGAGCGGCGGCTCGGTGAGCTGAGCGTCGTGCCGCAGCGGGAGCGTCGGGACCGGTCGCGGTTGCGGGAGAGGTTGCAGCGGGACGGGTATCTGTTCCTGACCGGGCTGCTGGATCCCGAGGAGGTGCTGGCGTTCCGGCGCTACTACTTCGGGCTCATCGGATCGGTGACCGAGCGGGCGACGTACCGGAAAGTGCTGTTCGGTCAGATCGTGCAGGGGGCGGAGTACGCCGCCTTCTGCACGCAGCCGGCCTTGAAGGGGTGGTTCGAGTGGTTCCTGGGTGGTGATCCCTTCCTGCACAAGCGGAAGATCATCCGGCAGACCGCACCGGGCGAGAACGGCATCGGTACGGCGACGCAGGCCCACTACGACCTCGTCTACCTGCGTGGGGGCAGCGACCAGGTGCTGTCGGCGTGGATCCCACTGGGCGACTGCCCGGTCAGCCGCGGCGGCCTGACCTATCTGGAACGCAGCCACCACAGAGTCCTCGCGGACGAGGCCTCAGGACGACTCAAGCGACCCGCAGCCTCCATGACCGCCGACCTGCCGGGCCTGGCCGAGGAGTACGACGCCAACTGGCTCGTCACCGACTATGCCGCCGGAGACGTCGTGATCCACACCGCCCACACCATCCACGCGGCGCTCGACAACGTGTCCACCGACATGCGGCTCTCCACCGACATTCGCTACCAGCGGGCCGACGACGCCGTCGACGCGCGCTGGCAGAACCACTGGCATGACCAGGACGGACTCTGAGCGACTCAAGACGCCGACCCCGCCGGCGAAGTTCCCGCTCCGGTGCGGTCGACCGGATTCCGGGCGCTTCTCGCTAACGACAATCATTTCGGTTACGGTGCCGATCGAAGGGTTAGCGAATCGGAGGAGAGCCGTGAACCGCAACGAGCTGGTCGCCGGGGTGGCGCAGAAGGCGGGCATCCCGCGGAACCAGGCCGAGAAGGTCCTCGACGCGCTGGGCGACGTCGTCACCGAGGCCGTGCACAAGGGCGACAAGGTGTCGCTGACCGGTCTGCTCAGCATCGAGCGGGTGCTGCGCGCACCGCGCACCGGCCGCAACCCGCAGACCGGCGAACCGCTGGCGATCCCGGCCGGCTACTCCGTGCGCCTCTCGTGCGGCAGCCGTCTCAAGGCTGCCGCACGAGGTGACCTCCGGACCGTTTCCTGACCCCCGATCACCCCTTCAGGAAGCGGATCGGGTCGCACTGGCCGTCGTCGGCCGAGTGCTTGATCGGCGAGATCTGGACCGCGGTGGCCCAGTACTCCGTAGTTGGCGTCGGCGGTGTGGTGAACCGGGCGTTCGGCAGGTAGAGCCGGTTCCCGAACGCCGCCGCGGTGGTCGGTACGTCGAAGTCGTCACTGGTGATGCGCCGCTCCACCATCCCCTTGGTGCCGGCGGAGTTCAGGCTGACGACCGCGATCGTGTTCAGCCGGTTCTGGACGACGTACAGGGTCTTGCCGATGAGCAGCAGGCCGTCGCCGTTCGTCATCACCTCGGTGCCGAGATCGACGCGCGTCGTCACGCCGGTGCGCGGGTCGACCCGGAAGAGGAAACCGGTCGACGACTGCACGATGATCAGGCCGCGGCCGTCCGGCGTCAGCGAGATGCCGTTCGCGTTGGTGACGCCGGGCGTGTGCTGGTAGGCGCCGCTGAGCGGGACGGTCTTGACCGCGGACTGCCCGGCCAGCCGGCCGTGGCGGCCGAACGGAACCTTGTAGAGCACCGGCTGCTGCGAGTCGGTGAACCAGGCGGCGTCCTTGCCCAGGATCACGTCGTTCACGAACGTCGCGGTCGAGGTGGTGAACGTGTAGCTCTTCAGGATGCGGCCGGTGCGGAGGTCGACCACACGGCCGTTGCCGGCGCCGGCGCCGGCCACCCACAGCCGTCCGGAGCGGTCCACCTTCATTCCCAGGGAGGCGGTGCCCGGTCCCTGGCTGAACACCTTCCCGGTCCCGGTCTTCAGGTCGGCGCGGTAGATGTCACCGTCCACCCGCGAGCCGAAGAACGCCTTGCCGCCGGCGATCGCGATGCCTTCCGGCTGGAACCCGTCCGGCAGGTCGATGCGGGCCGGGAACTTGGTCGTGGTCTGCGTCGTGGTTTGGGTCGTGGTCTGGGTCATGGCCGGGGCGGCGTCGGCCGGCGAACTCACCAGGACCAGCAGCAGAGCGGGCACGCTCAGCACTGTGGTGAGCCGGCGGACAAGGTTAGACATGGGCGGGCCCTCCTGATCCGATGTCCTTTACAGGGACAACGGCGCATCCCTGTGGATGGTTCAAATCCTCGTCCGTGCGAGCGGGTACTGTCACTGGCAGCAACTCGACTTCGGGAACAAGGGGCAGGGATGACAGCAGGGATCGACAGTTCCGGCACGGTGCGCCCGCAGGACGATCTGTACCGGCACGCGAACGGGCAATGGCTGGCCGAGCACGAGATTCCGGCGGACAAGGCCATCTACGGCGCCTTCCATGCGCTGTGGGACACCGCCGAGCAGGACGTCCGTGCGATCGTCGAGAAGACCGTCGCGGCCGGGCATCCGGACGGCAGCGAGGCGCGCAAGATCGGCGACCTGTACGGCAGCTTCATGGACGAGGACACGATCGAGCGTCTCGGCGCGGAGCCGATCGCCGAGCAGCTGGCCCTGGTCCGCGCGATCGAGGACGTCCCCAGCCTGGTGTCGGCGCTCGGGCAGCTCGAGCTGCAAGGCGTGCCGGGCCTGTTCCACTACTGGGTCGACGCGGACGCGAAGAAGTCCGACGAGTACGTCGTGTACCTGATGCAGGGCGGCCTCAGCCTCCCGGACGAGTCGTACTACCGCGAGGACAACTTCGCCGGCGAGCGGACGGCGTACGTCGCGCATGTCGCGCGGATGCTGGAGCTGGCCGGACTGCCCGATCCGGCCGGGTCCGCCGAGCGGATCATGGAGCTGGAGACGCGGATCGCCGGCCACCACTGGGACCGGGTGAAGAACCGCGACGTCACGCTGACCTACAACAAGGTCGATCGGTCCGGCCTGGAGGCACTGACCCCGGAGTTCGACTGGTCGGTGTGGCTGGCGGGTGCCGGCGTACCGGAGAGCGCCTTCGAGCAGGTCGTCGTCCGTGAGCCGGACTTCTTCACCGGAGCCGCCGCGGCCGTGCAGGACGCCGGGCTGGACCGCTGGAAGGAGTGGCTCAGCTGGCGGATCGTGCACAGCGCGGCGCCGTTGCTGAGCAGGGCCTTCGTCGACGAGAACTTCGCCTTCTACGGCAAGACTCTGACCGGTGCCCCGGAGCTGCGCGAGCGCTGGAAGCGCGGCGTCGGTGTGGTCGAGCAGGCGCTGGGCGAGGCGCTCGGTCAGCTGTACGTCGCCGAGCACTTCCCGCCGGCCGCGAAGGCCCGGATGGTCGAACTGGTGCAGAACCTGGTCGAGGCCTACCGGCAGCGGATCGAAACGCTTGACTGGATGGGCGCGGACACCCGGCAGCGCGCGCTCGACAAGCTCGGCACGTTCATGCCGAAGATCGGCTACCCGGACAAGTGGAAGGACTACAGCGCGCTCGAGATCGACCCGGCCGACCTGTTCGGCAACGTCCGCCGCTCGGTCGCGGTGGAGACCGCGCGGGACCTGGCCAAGCTGGGTCAGCCGATGGACCGGACCGAGTGGAAGATGACGCCGCAGACGGTCAACGCGTACTACAACCCGCGGATGAACGAGATCGTCTTCCCGGCCGGCATCCTGCAGCCGCCGTTCTTCGACCTGGACGCCGACGACGCGGTCAACTACGGCGCGATCGGCGCGGTGATCGGGCACGAGATCGGCCACGGTTTCGACGACCAGGGCTCCAAGTACGACGGCGACGGCAACCTGAACGACTGGTGGACCGACGCGGACCGGACCGCGTTCGAGCAGCGCACCGACAAGCTCGTCGCGCAGTACGACGTCCTCGAGCCGGCCGAGACGCCCGGTCAGCACGTGAACGGCAAGCTCACCCTGGGCGAGAACATCGGCGACCTGGGCGGCCTGTCGATCGCGTACGTCGCCTACCAGTTGTCGCTGGACGGCGCCGAGCCGGCGCAGGCCGACGGGCAGCGGTTCTTCGTCTCCTGGGCGCACGCCTGGTCGACCAAGACCCGGCCGGAAGAGGCCGCGCGGCGGCTCGCGATCGACCCGCACTCGCCGCCCGAGTTCCGCTGCAACGCTGTGGTGAAGAACATCGACCAGTTCCACCAGACCTTCGACAGCACCGAAGGCGACGGCATGTGGCTCGCCCCCGAGGAACGCGTCCGGATCTGGTAGCAGACAAGCGAAAGGGGCCGCACCGATCCCGGTGCGGCCCCTTTCGGGCTGTGCTAGGAAGCCATCCAGTTCTGGATGCCCTCGATGTCGCGTGGCATCGCGTCGGAGAGGTTCTCGGCGCCGTCGTCGGTGACGAGGATGTCGTCCTCGATCCGGATGCCGATGCCGCGCAGATCCTCCGGCACGGTCAGGTCGTCGGCCTGGAAGTACAGACCCGGCTCGACCGTCAGCACGTAGCCGGTCTTCAGCTCGCCCTTGCGGTACTTCTCCGACCGCGCCGCCGAGCAGTCGTGCACGTCCAGACCGAGCATGTGGCTGACGCCGTGCAGCGTGTAGCGCTGGTAGAGCATGCTCTCCGGGTCGAGCGCCTCCTCGGCCGAGACCGGCAGCAGGCCCATCGCGTCGAGGCCGTGGACGATGACCTCCATCGCTGCCTCGTGCGGGGCGCGGAACCGCGCACCGGGCTTGACCGCCGCGATGCCGGCGTTCTGCGCGTCCAGCACCAGCTGGTAGAGCTCGCGCTGGCGCGGGGTGAACTCGCCGTTCACCGGCAGCGTGCGAGTGATGTCCGCCGTGTACAGCTGGCGGTTCTCGACGCCCATGTCGAGCAGCATCATCGTGCCGTTGTCGACGGTGCCGTCGTTCTCGATCCAGTGCAGCGTGGTCGCGTGCGGACCGGACGCGGCGATCGAGCTGTAGCCGAGATCGTTGCCCTCGGCCCGGGCCCGGCGGAAGAACGTGCCCTCGATCCAGCGTTCGCCGTACTCGCGGACCTTGTCCATCTCGGCCAGTACGTCGGAGAAGCCGCGGTGCGTGATCGCGACCGCGTCCCGGAGCTGCTCGAGCTCGAACGGATCCTTGACCAGCCGCAGCTCCGACAGCGTGGCCGCGAGCTCGTTGTCCTTGAGGTCGTCGGTCCGGGCGCCGGTCAGCAGCGACGCGATCGACGCGTCCTCGTCGCGCCGGACCCGGGTGGGTACGTCGCCCTTGAGCGCGTCCGCGAGCTGGTCGACGTGCCGGGTCTCGATCCCGAACTCCTTGGCGGTCTCGGTCAGCGACGGACGCCGGCCGGCCCACAGCTCGCCGTACATCCGGTCGCGCCAGAACTCCTCGCCCTCGCTGCGGTCCGCGCGGGGCCGGAAGTACAGCACCGAGTCGTGGCCGCTGGTGCCGTTCGGCTCCAGCACCAGGACGGCGTCGGAGGTCTGGTCGCCGGCCAGCCAGACGTAGTCGGTGTGCGGGCGGAAGACGAAGTCGGTGTCGTTCGAACGGACCTTGTAGGTGCCGGCCGGGATCACCAGTCGCTCACCCGGGAACGCCTGCGACAGCGCGTCCCGCCGCTTGGACGCCCACACGCCGACGTCGCTGAGCGTCACGTCGTGTCGCTCCGAGTCGGCCCAGCCCGAGTTCATGAACGCGCGCAGCTTCGGGTTCGGCTCGTTGTCGTGCGACGCGGTCTTCGGTGCGGATTCGCCGGTCGTGGCGGCGGTGGTGTCAGCGGTGGTCTCGCCGGGTTCGGTCATCCTGGACCAGTCCTGTCTCAGCGCGGGGTGTGCAGTTGGTCGCCCCGCAGCGTGCCGGAGTCGGGCAGCGCCTCGGCGGGGTCCGAGCCGATGCGGGTGATCGCATTGTGCTCGTCCACGAAGACTACGCTCGGTTCGAAGACCTTGGCCTCGGTGGTGTCGAACATCCCGTAGGCGATCAGGATGACCAGATCGCCCGGATGGATCAGGTGCGCCGCGGCCCCGTTGATCCCTACCACCCCGGACCCGCGCGGTCCCTCGATCAGGTACGTCGACAGCCGCTGGCCGTTGGTGATGTCGACGATGTCCACCTTCTCGCCGGGCAGCAGGTCGGCCGCATCCATCAGGTCCGCGTCCAGCGTGCACGACCCGACGTAGTGCAGATCCGCCTGCGTCACGGTCGCCCGGTGGACCTTCGACTTCATGATCTCGCGCAGCATGCGCGTCATGATCCCGGCAGGCCCGGATCCTGTCAGTGGCGGCGGTCACCCAACTACCGAGGTGTCCAGGGCGTCAGACTGTCCCAGAGGAGGGCGGCTCATGCGTGTGGTGATGCTGTGTGGTGGCGAGAGCTCGGAGCGAGATGTCTCGCTGTCCGGTGGCTGGGCGTTGGCGGGTGCGCTGACCGAGCGTGGCCACGAGGTGTCGGTGATCGACCCGGCGGCAGCCGAGCCGGTGCTCGTGGAGAGGGTGGAGGGGAACGGAACGTCGTACCCGATCCCGAAGACACCGCCTGTGATGGACGAGCAGCCGCTCTGGCGGGAGCGGATGTACGCCGCTCTCACCGGAGGCGACGTACTGCGGCGGATGCGCGCGGCGGACCGGGTCTTCATGGGACTGATCGGCGGCTGGAGCGAGGACGGGCACGTCCAGGCGCTGCTGGAGATGGCCGGCATCTCGTTCACCGGTGCGGGCAGTGCGACCTGCGCGCTCAGCTGGCAGAAGGACCGCTGCCAGGCACTGATCGGCGCGTACGGCGTCCCGGTCGCCGAGCGAGTCGTACTCCGGTCCGGCGCCGGGCTGCCGGACCGGGTGAAGGAGTTCCTGGACGCCGGACCAGTCGTGGTGAAGCCGATCGCGGACGGCTCGAGTGTCGACGTCCGCCAGGTCCGGACGCTCGAGGAGCTCGCCGCGATCACACCGCGGACCGACCTCCTGGTCGAGCCGTTCCTGCCCGGTCGTGAGTTCACCGTCGGCGTTGTCGGCGACCAGGTCCTGCCGGTGGTCGAGATCGAGCTGTCCACGGCGATCTTCGACTACGAGACGAAGTACCAGCCGGGTGCCGCGCGGGAGATCTGCCCGGCTGAGGTGACTCCGGACTTCGCCGCGCGGCTGCAGGAGTTGGCCCGCACCGCTCACGACGCGCTCGGCGCTCCGGCGTACTCGCGGGCGGACTTCCGCTGCGACGCGTCGGGCAGTCCCCACTGCCTCGAGGTGAACGCTCTGCCCGGCTTGGCTCCGGTCAGCCTCGTCCCGCGAGCGGCCGCCGCCCACGGCTGGAGCTACGCCGACCTGGCCGAGAAGATCCTGACGACCTAGAGTGCGGAGGCCTGCACTGCCAGCTCGCGTAGCGCCTCGTAGCGCGGACGAAGCGCGGCGACGCGGTCCACGTCGGCCGGAACCGGGTCGAGGTGCTCGCCGCCAGGCTGTGGTGACAGGCCGAGGGCCACAGCCGCGGCACCGCGCGCGCCGACCTCTGCTTCCGCGCAGACCGTGGTGGGCCGGGCGAAGGTCGCGGTGAGGCAGCGACGCCACCAGGCAGAGGCGTCGATGCCACCACCGCCGAGGACGACGGACAGCTCACGCCCGAACAGCGAGTCCAGCATCCGCAGCCCGCGGTCGACCTCCAGCGAGGCGCCCTGCATCGAGGCGGCCAACAGGTCCGCGGCGGTGTCGTCGAAGGACAGGCCGAAGTACGCCCCGGATCCGCTCGGCACCGTGGCCGGCGGCCTGGTCCCGGCCTGGAACGGGACCGCGATCACTCGCGTCGCCCCGATCTCCACACCGGTCGGCTCGTCCGAGGTCAGCCGCAGTACGCCGGTCAGCCAGGCATGCAGATTCCCCGCGGCCGAGAACGCCATCCCGGTCACTGCCCGCTTGTCGTCGACGCGGTACCGCCACAGCTCCCACGGCAGCTCCGGCGCGCCGTCGATCGGATGCACCACCCGCACCGCGGCCGATGTCCCCACGGTCACAGCAGCGGTCGTCTCGTCGTACCCACCGGTCCCGACGTTCGACGCGGCGCCGTCGCCGGTCGGCGGATGGACGGGTACGCCGACCAGGCCGGGCCATCGGCGTTCGTACTCGGGGGACAGGCGAGCGGTCCAGCCGGTCGGCACGATCGACGGCAACCGGTCAGCCTTGACCCCGGCGATCTCCAGCGCCTCGTCGTCATACTCGCCGGTGGCGAGGTCGAGGGTCCCGGTGCCGGAGGCGATCGACACCGACGTGACCCGCTCGCCGGTCAGCCGCTCGATCACGAGGTCGGGCAGACCGGCGAAGCCCGCCGGGGATCCTTCGGACAGCAGCCAAGGGATCCGCCGCGTCCAGTAGAGGCGGTGCAGCCAGGATCCGGTGCGCGCGTGGAAGGCGTGCTCGTCGAACGACGATCCCAGATCCAGGTCGACCGACCGCGTGTCCGCCCAGGTGACGACCGGCGTCAGTGCCTCGCCCTTGTTGTCCAGAGCAACGATCGAGTGCCACTGCGACGAGACCACGATCGCGCCGATGTCGTCCAGGTGCCCGTTCTGCTGGAGCTCGTCCACGCAGCCCAGCAGGCCCTCGACGTACTGGTGCAGGTCCAGCGTCGCCGAGCCGCCGGTGCCGTAGGTGGGGGAGATCTTGTGCCGGGCCAGCGCGCCCGGGACCGGCGCGGCGTCGCCGGCCGTCAGCACCAGGGCTCGCGACGACGACGTCCCGAAGTCGAGCGCGAGCACCCGGCCGTCAGTCGTCGTCATGCAGGGCCTTCAGGAAGGACTGGGCCCAGACGTTCACGTCGTGCGCGGCCAGGTGCTTGCGCATCGCCTTCATCCGGCGGCCGAGCTGGCGGTCGTCGGTGTTCATCGCGTCGACGATGGTGTCCTTCATGCCGTTGATGTCGTGCGGGTTCACCAGGAAAGCCTGCCGGAACTCGTCCGCGGCGCCGGCGAACTCGCTCAGCACCAGCGCGCCGGTGTCGTCGTACCGGCAGGCGACGTACTCCTTGGCGACCAGGTTCATGCCGTCACGCAGCGGCGTCACCACGGCCACGTCGGCGGCCCGGAACAGCGCGGCCATCTCGGTCCGCGAGTACGACGTGTGCTGGTAGTTGATCGCCGGAGTACCGATCCGGCCGTGCTCGCCGTTGATCCGGCCGACCAGCAGCTCGATCTCGTCGCGCAGCACCCGGTACTGCTCGACCCGCTCCCGCGACGGCGTCGCCACCTGGACGAACACCGCGTCGTCGACGGAAATGCGCTTCTCGTCCAGCAGTTCACCGAACGCGCGCAGGCGCTGCCGGATGCCCTTGGTGTAGTCGAGCCGGTCCACCCCGAGCAGGATGTGCGCCGGATCGCCGACCTCCTTGCGGATCTCGCGGGCGCGCTGGTCGGTCTCCGGCTGGCGGGCCAGCTGTTCCAGCTCGCCGACGTCGATGGAGATCGGGAACGCCTTGGCCCGGACGATCCGGTCGTCCGGCAGGTGGATGCGGTCGCCGCGGGTCCGCAGCCCCATCCGGTTGCGGGCCAGGCGGGCGAAGTTCGACGCGGCGCCAGGTCTCTGGAAGCCGACCAGATCCGCACCCATCAGCCCGTCCAGGATCTGCCGCCGCCACGGCATCTGCGCGAACAGCTCGGTCGGCGGGAACGGGATGTGCAGGAAGAAGCCGATCCGGACGTCCGGACGCAGCCGGCGCAGCATCGCCGGCACCAGCTGCAGCTGGTAGTCGTGCACCCAGACGTCGGCGTTGTCCTCGGCGGCGTCCGCCGCGGCCTCGGCGAACCGCCGGTTCACCGCGACGTACGACTCCCACCACTCACGATGGAACTCCGGCGCCACGATGACATCGTGGTACAGCGGCCAGAGCGTCGCGTTCGAGAAGCCCTCGTAGTACAGCTGGACGTCCTCGGCCGACAGCATCACCGGGACCAGGTGCATGCCGTCGTTCTCGAACGGGTCGACCTTCTCGTCGGCGCTCCCGGTCCAGCCGATCCACGCCCCGTGGGCCCGCTGCATCACCGGGGCCAGGGCGGTGACGAGACCACCTGGGCTGCGCCGCCACGCCGTACTGCCGTCGGGCATCTCGATCCGGTCGACCGGCAGCCGGTTGGCCACCACTACGAAGGAACTTCGTCCGTTCGGCATATTCAGTTCATCCACTCAGGTCGTCGTCGTCACCGGGGTAACGGACCCCGATCTGTCTCCGTGTCTCGTCGAGGAGCTCGAGGATCCCGACCGTGGCGGCATGCGGCAGCGACGGGACCTCGACCAGTCCATCGCGCAGCGCCTGCATCACTGCGGCGGCTTCGTAGTGGTACCCAAGCCCATGCGTCGGTACGTCGATCCGCTCCGCGCCGGACGCCGTACTGCGCACGTAGTACTCCGGGTGGTGGAAGCGGTGTGGGAGTTGCAGGCTGCCGTCGGGGCCACTCACCGAGGCTGTCCACGGGTTCTGTGAACGCAGGCCGCAGGTGATCGCGGCCACCGCGCCGGAGTCGTACCGCCAGGCCATGGCGACGTTCAGATCGATGCCGTCGTCGTTGAGCGAGCCGACCGCCTTGAGTTCGGCGGGTCGCCCGAGGGCCATATAGGTGAACGTCATCGGGTAGATGCCGCCGTCCATCAGCGAACCGCCGCCCAGCGCGGGGTCGAGCAGGCGTGCGGGCAGCGACGGCTTGTGGAACGCGAAATCCGCGACGACCTGCTGCGGTTCGCCGATCACCCCGCTGTGCAGATCGGCGAACATCGCCTGGATCACGGGGTTGGTCCGCATCCACATCGCCTCGGCGAACAACGTGTTGTGCTTGGTGGCGACTGCGATCAGGTCCCGGGCCTGCTCGGCGGTGAGTGTGACCGGCTTCTCACACAGGACCGCGATACCGGCCTGCAGTGCGGCGCGGGCGATCGCGTAGTGCTGTGGGTGCGGTGTACCGATGTAGATCACGTCGACGATGCCGGATTCAATCAGTCGGCGGTAGTCGTCGTACGCGTGCTCGATGCCGAACTCGGCGGCGAACCGGTCCGCGCTCTGCTGGGACCGGGACGAGACAGCGGTGACCACGGCGTCGTCGGCGAGTAGTTTCAGGTCCCTCGTGAACGACGTAGAGATGTTGCCAGTAGCAACAACGCCCCACCTGACGCGATCTACACCCACTGTGTGAACTCCGGGGTCGGAAACGGTCCGTCTGCCTTGATTCTCGCCGTTTCGAACGCGTGAGCCAAGCGAATGAGCGTGGCGTCACTCCGGCCGGTACCACTGAAGGTGATCCCGACCGGCAGTCCGGAGACCGTTCCGGACGGCACCGACAGCAGCGGATAGCCCGCCAGCGCGGCATGCGAGGACGAGCTTCCGAGCACGTGGTCGCCGTTCACCAGGTCGATCGTCCAGGCCGGCGAGTACGACGGCGAGACCAGGGCGTCGAGCTGGTTGTCCTGGAGCAGGTTGTCGATGCCGTCCCGGCCGGCCCGCAGCGCGGTCAGCCGGGAAGCGACGTAGATCGGGGAGCCCAGGCCCTCGGTCTCCGCGGCCCGCTCGAACAGCTCCTGACCGAACCACTGGAGCTCGACGTCCGCATGCTCCTTGTTGAACGCGATCAGGTCGTCCAGCGTGCGAGGACCCCCGGGCACGCGGGTGGACAGGTAGGCGGCCAGATCGACCTTCAGCTCGTGGGCCAGGACCTGCAACTGGTCCTCGTCGCCACCGGGCGTCGGCAGCGACAAGTGGTCCACCAGCGTGGCGCCACAGCGACTGAGGATCTCCAGGGCCCGCTCGCTGACCTCGTCGAGGCCGGTCGAGTACCCCCACAGCGGTCCTCGCGGTACGCCGATCCGCAGGTCACTGAGATCGTCACCACGGCAGTGCTCTGTGTAGTCGGTGTCACCGCCGGTCAGCACGGTCAGCAAGGCGGCGGCCTGGAACACGGTCCTGGTCATCGGCCCGGCCGTGTCCTGCGAGTGCGAGATCGGCACGATGCCCTGCTGCGAGACGAGGCCGACCGTGGGCTTCAGGCCGACGATGCCGTTCAGCGCGGCGGGGCAGACGATCGACCCGTTGGTCTCGGTGCCGATGGCATAGTCCGCCAGCCCGGCGGCCACGGCTGCGCCGGATCCACTCGAGGAGCCGCCGGCCGAGCGGTTCAGGGCGTACGGGTTGCGGGTCAGGCCGCCGTACGCGCTCCAGCCGGATGACGACGACGAGCCGCGGAAGTTGGCCCACTCGCTCAGGTTGGTCTTGCCGAGGACGACGCAGCCCGCCGCACGCAGCCGGCGGACCAGTGGGGCGTCCTCCGGTGGCGGCGGCTGATCGGCCAGCGCCAGCGAGCCGGCAGTCGTCGGCAGGTCGGCGGTGTCGACGTTGTCCTTGACCAGAATCGGTACGCCGTGCAGCGGGCCGCGGACGCGCCCATCGTCACGCTCTGTGTCGAGTTGGGCGGCATGGGTGAGAGCGGCAGTGTTCGGCGTGCAGATGGCGTTGACCAGCGGGTCCACCTCACGGCTCCTGGCCTGCAGCTCTTCTACCAGCGCCACGCTGGAGAGAGTTGAGCTCACAGCGTCGATCCTGCCAGAGTTGGCCACGTCTGGCTGTCCGCTCAACGACACGCTTCGTGTCGGTCATCGGTGAATGACATCGCTGTTGTTCAGCACGTACAGTGGAGCGCGGACGGACGATCACCGACCGCACAGGAGTCACCAACAGATGGACAGCGCCAACGCCAGCTCTCCCGGTCCTGCCGAGGCTGCGCCGCCGGCTCTCGCCGGGCTCTCCGAGCGTGACGGCGCCATCCTCGCCTTCGAGCGGCACTGGTGGAAGTACGCCGGTGCGAAGGAGCAGGCGATCCGGGACCAGTTCCAGATGTCGGCCACCCGGTACTACCAGGTCCTGAACGCACTGATCGACCGGCCCGAGGCTCTCGCCCACGATCCACTGCTGGTGAAACGGCTGCGCCGCCTGCGTGCCGCCCGGCAGCGAGCCCGCTCCGCACGCCGGCTGGGCATCGAGGTCTGAGAATGTCCCGCCCGACGGACGAACGGGGCCAGGTCCTCTCGTCCCTCGTCGCCGTGCTCGCCGTCGTCGCGATCGTCGCCGGCCTGCTGGTGCTGTTCGGCACGCGCGGTGGCGACAGCACCGCGGACCAGCCGTCCAGCGCGACCACCCCGAAGCCGAGCACCAAGCCGACGACCGGGCCGTCGACGATCGTCGCGAGCGTGCCGAAGCCCGGTGAATCCGAAACGCCGGCGCCTCCCACGACCGAGCCCACCGGTGCGCCGACTGAGGAGCCGACCCCTGAGCCGACGGAGCCGCCGTCGAGCGAGCCGACCACCGCGCCGCCGCCGGCCACCGAGCCGGCCATCCCGCCGGCTGAGCGGCCCGCGGTCGAGGTCTACAACAACACTGGGCGCAAGGGCCTGGCCGACTCGGTCGCAGGCCGGGCGCGGCAGGCCGGCTGGACCGTCGCCGGTGCCGACAACTGGCACGGCAAGATCGCCGAGAGCACCGTGTACTACCCGCCGGGCATGCTCGACGCCGCCAACCAGCTCGCCCGCGACCTGGGCATCAGCCGGACCAAGGGCGCGCTGGACAACATGAAGAAGGACCGCCTCACCGTGATCCTCACCTCGGACTACACCGGATGAGTACGCCGGTCATCCAGACGGACGCAGGTCAGGAGGGCTGGGAGGCGATCGTCGCCCACCCGGCCGGAGCCGTCATCTCGTCCGACTTCGACGGTGTGCTGTCGCCGCTGGTCGAGGACCCGGCGCGAGCCCGCCCGGTCGACGGGGCGCTGGACGCACTGGCCCGGCTGGCCCGGTCGGTCAAGCAGGTCGCGATCGTCACCGGTCGTCCGGCCCTGGTGGCGACCGAGCTCATGGGTGTCACCGGCCACGCTGGTTTGGGGAGTCTCGTCGTACTCGGGCACTACGGTCTGGAGCGGTGGGATGCGTCGACCGGCCGGGTGACCAGCGAGCCGGTGCCTGAGGGTGTCGCTGTGGCCCGCTCGCGGCTGCCGGGGCTGCTGCAGGAGGCCGGTCTGCCGGACGCGTTCGTCGAGGACAAAGAGAGCTCGCTGGCGGTCCACACCCGCCGGCTGCCGGATCCGGTCGGTGCGCTGGAGCGCCTGCGTATGCCGTTGACCGAGCTGGCCGCGGCCACTGAGCTGCGGCTGGAGCCGGGCAACCTGGTGCTCGAGCTGCGGCCGCCCGGCATCGACAAGGGCGTCGCGCTGCGCGGTCTGATCGAGGTCACCGGCGCTGAGTCGGTTCTGTACGCCGGGGACGACCTCGGCGACCTGGCGGCGTTCCGGGCGATCGACGAGCACCGCAAGGCCGGACTGCGCGCGGTGCTGCTGGCCACGCGGTCGTCCGGCGCGACCGAGCTGATCGAGGCCGCGGACATCGTGGTCGACGACCCGACCGGCGTGGTGACGGTCCTCACGGCCCTTTCGGACGCGATCGCAGCCCGCTGAACGCCTGGGTCAGGGTCTGACCGATCGGCTGGATCGGCCGCTCGACGTACCCGCCGTCCTTGAGGCTCGCCATCCGCTCGAACGGGTTGCGCGACGCCGGGTCGCCGGTGAGCAGGAACGACACGATCACGCCGACGACGTACAGCGGCAGCATCGGCAACCCGAGCAGGCAGAAGTACTGCCAGGAGTGCCGCTCCTCGTGCCGCACGAGAGCCTCGTCGTCGAAGTACGAGCGCTCGTGCTTGCTCAGCACCACGTTCCCGATCGTGAACGCCCCCGCCACCGGGAACTTGATCTTGTACCCGTTCGCGAAGTACAACCCCCGCGGCCCCCGACTCACCCGAGCCCGCCCGACAGCCCCCACCAGCAACCCAGCCACCGTCGACAGATTCAGGAAGTTCCCCACCACCTTCACCCACTGCCACCCACCCATGTGGTCAGTATCGAGCCGATGTCCTGATGTCTCAATTCTCAGGACATCGGGATCCCGGACTCGGCAATGCCATGGCCGGGACAACGGTGTGGGTCATCGACCGGCGGTGTACCGCTCGACGGGTAGTGCACCTGCGATACGCCGTACGCAGGACACGCCGTGCGCTCAGGTGCACTACGAGCGGCCCGACACTACCTGTCGATCTGCACGCCGCCTGCGCAGGGATGTCCGTGGGGTGAGTAAGACTTGGTGGGTGAGTTCGGTGGTGCGGGTTTGGCGGGCTGGGCGGATGGTTGATCCGCATTCGGTGATCGGAGGGTTGCGGAAGGGGCCTGGGGACCCTGCGTACTACTTCGAGGGGGGTCGTCGTACGGTCTGGCGGGCTACGCGAACGCCGGAGGGGCCGGTGCTCCTGCGACTGACGCCGTACGCCGGGGAAGTCGAGGCGGAGGCGTGGGGGCCGGGGGCCGCCTGGGTCCTCGACGGGGTGCCGGAGTTGCTGGGCGAGGCGGACAGCTGGGACGGGTTCGAGCCGTTGCCGGAGCATGGGGCGCTCGTGGATGCGGCTCGGCGGTTCCCGCATGTTCGGGTGCCGCGGACGCGGGCGGTGTTCGAGGCGATGGCGGCCGCGGGGATCGAGCAGGTCGTCACGGGCAAGGAGGCGTTCCGGGCCTGGCGGCTCCTGCTGCGTGAGTACGGCGAGCCGGCGCCAGGTCCGAGCACACGGGATGGGCGCGTGATGATGGTCCCGCCGTCGCCGGAGGAGTGGCGTCAGATCCCGTCGTGGCAGTGGCTGCGGGCCGGGGTGGAGGGCCGGCGTTCGCGGGTTGTGGTGACGGCTGCGACCCGGGCCAAGGCGTTGGAGCGGACGCTGGAGCTGACGGACTCGGCGGAGATCGAGCGGCGGCTGCGGTCGCTGCCGGGCGTCGGGGTGTGGACCGCGGCCGAGGTGCGGCAGCGGGCGCACGGTGACGCCGACGCGTTCTCGTTCGCGGACTACCACGTGTCCCGCGACGTGTCGTACGCGCTGATCGGCGAGGAACTCGACGACGACGGGTGCGCCGAGCTGATCGAGCCGTACCGAGGCCACCGGTTCCGGGTGCAGCGGCTCCTCGAGATGGCCGGCATCCGCCACCCCCGCTACGGCCCGCGCAAGTCCCTGCCCACGCACACCCCGGGCGCGACCCATCGCTTGAGGTAGCCGTCGCCGGGGCACTGGAGCGCCACCATGACAATCAACGGGGACGGGCTCTACCTGGTGGCAGGGCTGGCGCTGCTGCTCGGCGCAGTGCTCCCGCGTCTACTTCGCCGGTACGCCGTCTCCGCGCCGATCGCGTTTCTCGGCGCCGGCCTGCTGCTCGGCCTGGCGGTCGGCGACCGGGAGCTCAGCCCGCTCGCCCAACCCGAGGTCACCAAGCACCTGGCCGAACTGACGGTGATCGTCGCCCTGATGGGCGTCGGCCTGGCCATCGACCGCCCGATCAGCCTGCTGCAGTGGAGGGTCACCTGGCGACTGCTGTTCGTCGCGATGCCCGCAGGGGTCGCCGCGTTGACCGGAGTCGGCTGGCTGCTCGGCCTCGCGCCGGCGACGGCGCTGCTCATCGCCGCCGTACTGGCGCCCACCGATCCGGTGCTGGCGTCCGACGTCCAGGTCGGCGGGCCGACCACCGGAGAGGATGCCGAGCTCGACGAGGACGACGAAGTACGGTTCGCGCTCACCTCCGAGGCCGGCCTGAACGACGGTCTGGCCGCTCCGCTCGTCTACCTCGCCGTGTTCATCGCCGCCAAGAGCTTCTCGCCGGTCGAGTGGCTGGCCTGGGACGTGGTCGGCAAGTCGGTCATCGGAGTCGCCGTCGGCTTCGGATCGGGTTGGTTGCTAGGGAGGATGACCTTCTCGGCCCCGGCGCGGAGCTTCCGCCTGGCGGACTCCCGAGAGCCGGTGCTGGCGCTGGCCATGACCCTTGGCGTCTACGGGCTCACCGAGGTCCTGCACGGCTACGGCTTCATCGCGGTGTTCGTCGCGGCGCTCACGCTCCGGTCCGCCGAGCGTCGTCACGACTTCCACGAGGAGTTGCACGACTTCATCGGTGAGCTCGAACACATCCTGACCTGGGGAGTGTTGCTGCTCCTCGGTGTCGCGATCACCGGTGGTCTGCTCGGGCCACTCACGCCGGCCGGCGCGGCGATCGGCGTACTGCTCGTGCTGGTGGTGCGCCCGCTGCTTGCCTGGCTGTCGCTCGCGCGGACGGAGCTGGACCGGTCGGAGCGCTGGGTGACCGCGGCCTTCGGGGTCCGTGGAGTGTCGTCGGTGTACTACCTTGCAGCGGTCGGCGCGGACTTCCGCTCCGAGCTGCCGTGGTTGTGGGCGACGCTCGGTTTCACCGTGGTCCTGAGCGTCGTCCTGCACGGCATCGCGGCCACGCCGGTGATGCACTTCCTGGAACAGCGGAGTCCGTGATGCCGATCCAGGCGGTACGGCGCTGAGATCCGGCGTCTCGGATGGTGGGAAGTGAAGACACAATATGGACCCGATTGGGTAATCTCGGGGGAGCTCATCCAGAGGGACTGAGGGAAACGGCCCGTTGACGTCCCGGCAACCCTCCCCGTTGAGGTCCAATCCGGGACCCTCGCGGCGGAACGGTGCCAAATCCGTCCCGCGCCGAGATCCGGTCCGGGGAAGATGAGAGGGGAACCTCACTCATGAGCCTGACCGCCGCCACCCACACGATCCGTGAAGGTGCCTTCGGCAACGGTACGCACCTGAGCTGTCGCGCCTGTGGGGCGAAGTCGCCGCTCGGTCCGTTCTACGCCTGTATGGAGTGCTTCGGTCCACTCGAGGTCGGGTACGACTACCCGGCGATCACCCGCGAGCAGATCGAGGCCGGACCCAAGAACATCTGGCGCTACCAGCCGCTGCTGCCCGTCCCGGTCGACGTGGCCAGCTTCCCGAACACCGAGCCGGGCTACACCCGGCTGATCGACGCCGGCAACCTCGCCCGCGAGCTCGGCCTTCGCAAACTGTGGGTCAAGGACGACTCGGGCAACCCGACCCACTCCTTCAAGGACCGCGTGGTCGCGTCCGCCCTGAGCGCCACCCGCGAGCTCGGCATGAAGGTCTTCGCCTGCCCCTCCACCGGCAACCTGGCCAACGCCGTCGCCGCGGCCGCCGCCCGGGCCGGCATCCGCTCGGTCGTGTTCATCCCGCACGACCTCGAGCGCCCGAAGGTGATCACCACCGCCGTGTACGGCGGCACCCTGGTCGCCGTCGAGGGCAACTACGACGACGTGAACAAGCTGGCGTCGGAGATCGCCGGCGAGGAGGAGGGCTGGGCGTTCGTCAACGTCAACGTCCGCCCGTACTACTCCGAGGGTTCCAAGACGCTGGCCTTCGAGATCGCCGAGCAGCTCGGCTGGCGGCTGCCGCAGCAGATCGTCGTCCCGGTCGCCTCCGGTTCGCAGCTGACCAAGATCGACAAGGGCTTCACCGAGCTCGGCAAGCTCGGCCTTGTCGACGCCACCGACTACAAGGTGTACGGCGCGCAGGCGACCGGCTGCTCGCCCGTCGCGCAGGCGTTCCGCGACGGCCACGACGTGGTCAAGCCGGTGAAGCCGTCGACGATCGCGAAGTCGCTGGCGATCGGCAACCCGGCCGACGGTCCGTACGTGCTGGACGTCGCCCGCCGTACCGGCGGTGTGATCGCGGACGTCAGCGACGAGGAAGTGGTCGAGGGCATCCAGTTGCTGGCACGGACCGAGGGCATCTTCACCGAGACCGCGGGTGGGGTGACGGTCGCGACGCTGAAGAAGCTGATCGAGACCGGTCAGCTCGACCCCGAGGCCGAGACGGTGATCATCAACTCCGGCGACGGGCTGAAGACGCTCGACGCCGTGGCCGACCGGGTCGGCCCCAAGGTGACCATCCCCGCGTCGTACGACGCCTTCGTGAAGGCAGGCCTGCAGTGAGCGTGAGCGTACGGGTCCCGACCATCCTGCGGCCCTACACCCAGGGCGCGTCCGAGGTGTCCGCCGAGGGCGCGACGCTGGTCGAGGTGCTCGACTCGCTGGACAGCTCCTACCCCGGGATCAAGGGCCGGGTGCTGGACGAGTCGGGTGAGCTGCGCCGGTTCGTGAACGTGTACGTCGACGATGACGACGTACGGTTCGCCGACGGCCTGCAGACCTCGATCAAGGACGGCGGTCAGGTCTCGATCATCCCCGCGGTCGCCGGCGGCTGATCTGTTGTTCCGGGCGTGCATCGTCCGGAATGGGCGCTAGCGTCGCCTGCATGGCGACTCACTGGACCATTGGCGGGGATGCGGCCGATCCGCGGCGGCTGGCGGAGTTCTGGGCGGCCGCGCTCGGCTACATCCTCGAGCCCGGGTACGACGACCCGGACGGAGCCTCGATCGTCGATCCCGATGACGTGGGACCGGCGATCGGGTTCCTCCGGGTGCCCGAGCCCAAGACCTCGAAGAACCGGCTGCACATCGACATCCGCGTGGCCGGTCCTGGCGAGCGCGACGCCGCCTCCGCGCAACGCATGCGCACGAAGGCCGCCGCGTTGGTCGAGCTCGGCGCGACCCAGGTACGGGAGGACTTCTACGGCCCCGAACTCGGCCACATCGTGATGCTCGATCCCGAGGGCAACGAGTTCTGCGTGGGCTGACTACGATGCCGCCATGCGCGCTGTCGTTGTCGAGGAGTACGGCGTACTGCCCGTCGTACAAGAGGTTCCGCGGCCCGAGCCGGCGGATGGTTCGGTCGTTCTGAAGGTCGAGGCGACCGGGTTGTGCCGGAGCGACTGGCACGGGTGGATGGGACACGACTCGGACATCGTGTTGCCGCATGTGCCGGGGCATGAGCTCGCCGGGACGATCGCTGCGGTCGGGTCCGGCGTACAGGGGTGGCGGGTCGGGGAGCGGGTGACGACGCCGTTCATCTGTGCGTGTGGTGCGTGTGAGCAGTGCCGCGAGGGGAATCAGCAGGTCTGCCCGAATCAGCTGCAGCCTGGGTTCAACTACTGGGGCTCGTTCGCGGAGTACGTCGCCGTGCCCTACGCCGAGGTGAATCTCGTCAGGCTCCCCGACGACTTGGACTTCGCGACCGCGGCCGGCCTCGGGTGCCGCTTCGCCACGTCGTTCCGCGCAATCCACCAGGTGGGCAAGGTGGTCGCCGGGGAGAACGTGGTGATCTTCGGCTGCGGCGGCGTCGGTCTGTCGGCCGTCATGATCGCCGCGGCTCTCGGTGCGCGGGTGATCGCCGTCGACACCAATCCCGATGCGTTGAAGCTCGCCCGCGAGTACGGCGCATCCGACACGCTGCAAGCCTCGTCGACCACCGTGGAGGAGATCCGGGATCTCGGTGGCGCACACGTGACGATGGACGCTCTCGGCTCCAACGACATCGTCCAGCAGGCCCTGCACGCACTGAAACCCCGTGGCCGCCACCTCCAGGTCGGCCTCCTGCCGTCGGGAGTGCAGCTGGACGTAGGCCGCCTCATCGGCCAGGAACTCCAATGGCTCGGCAGCCACGGCATGCCTGCGCACGCCTACCCCGAAATGCTCGCCTTAGTTGCCAACGGCAACCTCAAGCCCGCGGACCTGATCACCCGCACCATCACGCTCGACGAAACTCCGGCCGCCCTGGCCGCCCTGTCGACCGGCACCCCAGCCGGCGTCACCGTCATCCACCCCGGCACCCGCTGATGGGCGGCTACAAGCGGATGAGGTAGACGGTGGGTGGGCGGCCGGTTCGGCCGTGTTGCTGGCTGCCGATGGGGTCGGCGAGGCCGGCTCGTTCGAGGCGTTTGAGGACCCGGCGGGCGGTCCGGAGCTGGACGGCCAGGTGGTCGGCGACGTCTTGGGTGGTGAGGCCGTCGGGGAGGGTGGCGGTGAGCTCGCGCATCCGGGCCAGGGTCTGCGTGTTGAGGCCGACCCGTCGCGCCAGGAGTGGGAGGCTTTCGGTGCCGCGTGCGGCGGCCGGGTGATCGCCGGACGGCTCGATCACGATCTCCACGTCGTCGGACATCGACACCACCCCGGCGACCGTGCCGATCGAGCCCGCCCGGCTGACCGCCCGACGGGCGAGTGCCTCTGCCTCGGCCGCAGTACGTCCGACACCGAAGCCGACGTACGCCGTGCTGTGTCTTGCGGCGAGGTGGTCGAGGAGGGGCATCCGGGAGAACTGTTCGGTCGCCTGCTCGAGCAGGCCGCGGGTGGTCACGACCAGGTGCCGGCCGTCGGGGAGCAGGGCCAGACTGCCGCCGAGCGTGATCAGGTCGGCGGCCAGGGCGTCGTCCGGCTCGGGGAGGTCGATGACGCCGAGCGCGACCTGCGCGTCGCCGACGTGCTGGCCGGTCGTCGTCAGAACCAGAGCTTGCAACGTCGACCGGATCGAGTACCGCGACGGTGCGAGCCGGACCGAGGGCATCTCGTTCTCGAGCAGGTGAAAGGCGGAGCCGAGGCAACTGATCGCGACCTTGGTGTCGTGCTTGTCCCGCGCGGTCCGGTGGAACTCGACGATGTCGTCGGACGTCAGGCCGGGCCGGTACGGCAGCACCTGGATCTGGTCGGTCGGGAGCTTGGCCTCGATCAGCGTCTCCATCACCTCGCTGCGGCGCAGGGTGTCGATGGAGAACTGGGTCACGTTGTGACCGAGCCGAAGCAGCTCGACCAGCGCACGCAGCAGCGTGGCGCCGTCGTACGAGACGTACATCGCGGGCCGGTCGATCACGCCGGCCTCGGTGGCGATGGTGTACGGCACGACGCCGGTGAACAGCAGCGCGTCGACCTTCTCGTGTGCCTGCTCGACCAGTTCGACCGCTTCGGTCTCGTGCCGGTAGGGCAGTGGGAGCAGATTCGCACCGCTCGGCGGACCGACGGCGATGACACGCTGGACCAGGTCCTCGGGGCCGACGACGCCGACGGTGAGGGCCATCAGGCCACCGCGCCAGGGGCTGAGCTCATCTGCACGGCACTCCTTCGAAGACTTCTGGTCTGGCCCTTAAATCGCAGGATAGTGGCTGAGTTCCTCGAGGCAGCGGATCACCAGGTCGCGCTCACTCGCCGGCAGTTCCGGGCCGTAGGGGTCGTGGGCCGCGTCCTCCGGGATCAGGCCCTCCCACACGGCCGCCCAGAGCATCCGCTGCACGTAGCCCTCGATAGGTGCGTAGAAGGTCGCCGCAGCGAAGCGGTCCAGCCGGTCGGAGGCCGTCAGGAAGCCGCTGTGGTCGCCTGACGTCCAAGTCCGCAGTACGGCGGCCGACAGCTCGACCTGAGCCGCGGCGATCCCGACCAGAGCCGTGTCAGCGCCCCACATGAACGACGGGCCGTACATCCGGTCCTCGCCGGTGATCAGGAGCTTTCCGGTGCCGCGCCCGGCCCAGATGGCGTCCTGGCAGCCGATGGCGCGGTCCAGAGTGGCCGTCTTGACCCCGAGCATGGAGTCCAGGCTCAGCAGGTCGCGGATCAGCTCAGGCGAGTACGGGTACCCGCCCGCCTCCCCGTGCAGATAGAAGCCGACCAGCGGCAGCCCGCTCTCGGCCGCCACGCGCTCGTGTAGTGCCACCGCCTGCGCATGCCCGTCCGGTAGGTCTCCGAGAGCAGCCAGCGGGTAGACCATCACCGCATCGGCTCCACCCGCTGCCGCCTGCTGTGCCATCGCCACAGTCGCGTCGGAAGCCTCCTGCAGGCTCTGAGCCGATTCGGACCTGGGTACGCCGACCCCCGTGACGATCGGGAGGTCCGTGGCCTGTCGCCACGTCTCCAGCACCTTGGACCGGTCAGCCGCCGTCAGGTAGAGCCCCCGCCCGGTGTGAGCCCAGACGGCCAGCCCGCCGATGGGCTGAGCAGCGAGAGCACCGGCGTACGAGGCCAGTACGTCGTACGCGACGACACCCTCGGAGGACATCGGAGTGACGACCGCGGGAAGCAACGTGCCGCGGAGCCGTGAGACGAGTGCGTGCATGGGACCTCTCAGACGTCGTGGCCGAGGCCTGGTCGCTTGGGTACGTCGATCCAGCCGTCACAGTCGGCGAAGACGGTCGGAGCGAGTGGATCCTCGTGCACCATCAGCGGACCGACCAGATCGGCCGCGACAGTGGCTCCCGGTACGGCGGCGGCCAGGTGAACCGCGGCCAGCGTGGCTACGCCCAGCTCCGGCATGGAGCCTACCTTCACGGCCAGCCCGGCAGCCTCGGCAACGTTCGCGATCTGCAGGGCGCGGTGCAGTCCGCCGACCTTGAGGATCTTGATGTTCAGTACGTCGGCCGCACCACGGCGGGCGATCTCGAGAGCGTCGTGCAGCGAGTGCATGCTCTCGTCGACCATCAGCCGTACGTCGAGGCGCTCACGCAGCCGGACCAGGCCGTCCAGGTCCCACCGCGGCAGCGGCTGCTCCAGCAGCGTCAGACCGGCGTCCGCCATCTTCGCCAGGTACGGCAGCGCGGTCGCGTCGTACCCCTCGTTGGCGTCGAGACACAGTTCGGCGTCGGCGGGGATGACCGAGCGGACCGCGCGGATCAGTTCCAGGTCGTCGGCCGGTACATGGCCGCCCTTGACCTTCAGATGGCTGAAGCCCTTGGCGGAGTACTCGGCGGCCTCGGCCGCCATCTCGTCCAGCGTGCCCAGCCCGACCACCCAGGTCGTCTGCACCCGGTCCCGGACGCTGCCGCCGAGCAGCGTGTGCACCGGCCAGCCACTGATCCGGCCGGCCAGGTCGAAGAGCGCGATGTCGAGGCCGGACTTGGCCACCTGCTGACCGCGCAGGACTGTGTCCATCACCACATGCGCCCCGGCTCGGTCGAGCGGGTCGTGGCCGATCAGAGCCGGGGCGAGATGTTCCTCGATCGCGGCGGTGACCCCGGCCAGCGTCTCCCCGGTGTACGCCGTCATCGGGGAGGTCTCACCGATGCCGATGGCGCCGTCGGCGGTGTGCACCTCGACGACCAGGCTGACCAGTTCCGTGCTGGTCCCGCTGCTGATCCGGAACGGCCGGCGGTACCGCGCGCTCACCACTCGGGTCTTGATCGCGCTGATCGGCCCCGAGCCGGTCCCGGCGGGCAACCCGACCGGATGCGATGCAACACTCAATTCCGGCTCCTAAGGGTCGCAATCTGTCGCGAAAGCATTTACGGTCAAGACCGTAAATACCGCGAGCGCTCTCTGTCAACGGAAGGTGGCACCCCGATGCGCCTGGGTCTCTATCTGAACCTCTACGGCACCCCCGGCGAACGGCCCCGGCTGGAGGACGCGGTCGAGCAGGCGCGGCTGGCCGAGCAGGCCGGGTTCGAGTGGATCGTGCTCGGGGAACGGCACCTGCACCGGCCCGGGTACCACGAGATCCTCACCTCGCTGACCTGGCTGGCGGCGAAGACCGAGCGGATCGGGATCGCCACCGCCGGGATCGTTGCCCCGCTCTACCACCCCGTCGTCCTGGCCGAGACCCTCGCGCACCTCGACGTACTGTCCGGCGGCCGCGTCACCGCCGGCTTCGTGCTCGGCTACCGGCCGGAGGAGTTCGCCCTGTATGGCGTGACGCAGCCGGAGCGGGTCGCGCGGTTCGAGGAGTGCCTGGAGATCGTCACCCGGCTCTGGACCGAGGACGAGGTCTCGTACGACGGCAAGTTCACCAGCATCCAGGAGGCGTACCTCTCGCCGCGTCCGGTGCAGAGCCCGCGGCCGCGGCTGTGGAACGGCGGCCGGGTGTCCGCCGTCCTCGAGCGGACCGCGCGGATGTGCGACGGCTGGACCACGTCGTTCAACGAACTGGACTCCGACCTGCCGGACAAGATCGCCGAGTACCTGTCGTACCCGCGCGGCGAGGGCACGCTCGGTGCCGAGGTGATCCTCTGCCGGGAGGGTTTCTGTGCCCCGACCTCGCAGGACGCCCGGCAGGCGCTGGAGGAGCCGCTGCGCGACCTGTACGACGCCTACACCGGCTGGAAGCGCACCTCGACGGACGCGAGCCGCTACACGCAGGGCTGGGACGACATCGCCGCACGCAGCGTGATCGGGTCCCCGGCCGAGTGCGCCGAGCGACTGGCCCACTACGAGGAGATGGGTGCCGACGGCATCATCCTGCGGATCCAGCCGCCCGGGATGCCGCAGGCCGACGTACTCCGCTCGATCGAAGCCTTCGGGGACATCACCCAACTCGGATGATCCCCTGACCGCCTGTGCGCGCTTAGTGTCGATGAGCACTCGGCACCCATTCGGGGTGGCCGGCCACTGAGGGGTGGGCGCAGATGACCCAGGAAGAGACCAA
This sequence comes from Kribbella sp. NPDC049227, assembly GCF_043197265.1. Taxonomy (NCBI): domain Bacteria; kingdom Bacillati; phylum Actinomycetota; class Actinomycetes; order Propionibacteriales; family Kribbellaceae; genus Kribbella; species Kribbella sp. NPDC049227. The sequence goes on from NZ_JBICST010000008.1 coordinate 362,378, forward strand.
CGACCGGCGGCAGCAGTCCGTGTTCGCCATGACCGGTGTCATGTTCGCCGCGACCATGATGGTCCTGATCGGCGCGTTCCAGGTGATCGCCGGGCTCGCCGCGATCATCGACGACCGGTACTTCGTGACCGCCCAGGGGTACGCCTTCCACCTCGACACGACGGCCTGGGGCTGGATCCACCTGCTCCTCGGCCTGCTCATGGTGGCGGCGGGCTTCGGCCTGTTCTACCGGGCCACCTGGGCCGGGGTGACGGCGCTGGTCCTCGCCATCCTGAGCGCGATCGACAACTTCTTCTTCATTCCCTACGCGCCGGTGTGGTCGTTGCTGGTGATCGCGCTCGACGTCTGGGTGATCTGGGCCCTCACCCGGCCGAGAATGATCCACACCTGACCGGGTCCCCGCGGACATGGGCGTCGACGTTGTCTTCTGGACGGTGGTGCTGGCGCGGTTCCTCCTGCCGCTGCTCATCCCGCGCTTCCCGCTGCCCGCGATCGTCGCCTGCCTGTTGCTGGACGGCGTCGACCAGACCATCTTCCAGACCTTCGGATTCGACCCGCCGAACTACCAGAGCTACGACAAGGCGATGGACGTCTTCTACCTGTCCATCGCGTACCTGGCCAGCCTGCGGAACTGGACCAACCTGTCGGCGGTCAAGATCAGCCGGTTCCTGTTCTTCTACCGCCAGATCGGTGTGGTGGCCTTCGAGCTCAGCGGCGCCAGGTTCCTGCTCCTGCTGTTCCCGAACACGTTCGAGTACTTCTTCATCGCCTACGAACTGGTCCGCGCCCGGCGTAATCCGCTGCGCTACTCGTTCCGGTTCTGGGTGCTGGTGGCCGGTGGGATCTGGATCTTCATCAAGCTGCCGCAGGAGTACTGGATCCACATCGCCCAGCTGGACCTGACCGACACCATCCGCGACGTCTCGTGGTTCCTGCCGGCCCTGGTGGTGGCGATCCTCGCCCTCGCCGCAGTCCTGTGGTTCGTGGTCCGGCCCCGGCTCAGTCCGGCCGACTGGCCACTGCGACTGGCGGCCGACCCGCTGCCGGTCGAGATCGACGAGGCCAGCGAACGCGCCGCGTACCAGGCCGCGCACCGCAAGGTGTTCGACCTGGCCTCCCTGGAGAAGATCTTCCTGATCGGCCTGATCAGCGTGATCTACGGACGGGTGCTGCCGGGGGTCGAGACGAGCGATCTCCGGTTGTTCTTCGGTATCGCCGTCTTCGTCGTCCTGAACTCCGCGATCGGGCTCTGGTCGGCCCGGCGGGGCTACGGGTGGGACTCCGCGATGATCTCCTTCGCCGCGGTCTTCGCGGTCAATGTCGGACTGGTCGTCCTCGCCGAGGTGCTGCTGCGGCGCGGGAACGGCGATCTGCGGCTGTCCGACACCCTCTTCTTCGTCTTCCTGGTGAGCATCCTGACCATGCTCTACGACCGGTACCACCCGGTCGCCGACTACCGCGCCGCCCATCCGGAGGCCGTGCAACCCCCGCCACCACGAGTAGGAGGTCACGATGTCGGAGACTGATGCCAACCCCACCGCGGCGAGGCACCGGCAACCGCCGGCGCCCGGTGAGGTCGAGGTTCCGGAATGGCCGAGCCGGTGGGTCGGCTGGATCCTCTTCGCCGGCGTGATGATGATCGTGCTCGGCATGTTCCACGCGTTCCAGGGGTTCATCGCGCTGTTCGAGGACGACTACTTCCTGGTCGGCAGACGTGGTCTCAGCATCCACCTCAACTACACGGGCTGGGGCTGGATCCACCTGTTCATGGGGCTGGTCGTCATCGCGGCCGGGATCGGGCTGCTGAACGGCCGGTTGTGGGGCCGAATCGTCGGCGTGGTCCTGGCGGTGGTCAGTGTCATGGTCAACGTGGCGTTCCTCGCGGCGTACCCGATCTGGTCGATGATCATGATCGCGGTCGACATCCTGGTCATCTGGGCGCTGACCGTCCACGGCGACGAGATGCGCGTCATCCGCGAGAGCGATCCCGAGGTCAGCCCTTGAGCCCGGACATCGCGATGCTGTCGGTCAGGTAGCGCTGCAGCAGGCCGAACACGAGCAGACTCGGTACGACGGTGATGGTCGCGCCGGCCATCACCTGGTTGATCGGCACCGCCTGCGTCTGCAGTGTCGCGAGGCCGACCGTCAGCGTCTGCATCTCCGCGGACTGGCCGATCACCAGCGGCCAGAGGAAGTCGTTCCAGTGCCACAGGAACACGAAGATGCCGAGCGTGGCCAGCGCGGGCCGGATCAGCGGCAGCACGATCTGGGTGAAGATCCGCCACTCGGGCGCACCGTCGATCTCGGCCGCCTCGAACAGTTCGTCCGGCAACTGGCTGATGAACTGCCGCAGCAGGAACACCGCCTGCGAGTTCGCCAGCGTGGGCACGATCAGACCCCAGAAGCTGTCCACCCAGTCCAGCCGCGAGACCAGGATGTACGACGGGATCAGCGTCGCCTGGAACGGCACCATCAAAGTGGCCAGGAAGGCCCAGAACATGATGTCCCGGCCGGGGAACCGCTTCTTCGCGAAGGCGTAGCCCGCCATCGAGGCGAACAGCAGCACGCAGACGACCGACACCAGCGAGTACAGCAGCGAGTTGACCGTCCAGCGCGGGATGTCCGAGCTGGACAGCACCCGCTCGAAGTTCTCGAACGTGAAGTTGCCCGGGTTGAGCGCGTCCGGGAACGTCCGGCCGCTCGGCGGAGCGAACGCGACCAGGACCATGGCCGCGAACGGCACGACGGTGACGATCGCGGTCAGTGCCAGCAGCGTCGGCAGGGTGAGCCGGGCGACCGGGCGGCGGTCGACCCGCGGCGACTCGGTCCGGTCCTGGACCTTGGGTCGTTCGAGCAGGTTCACCATCAGTCGTCCCTCCCGACGAGCCGTCGCTGTACGAGCGAGACGATGAGCACGATCAGGAACAGCACCAGTCCGATCGCACTGGCGTAGCCGAAGTCGAAGTACTTGAATCCGCTGTCGTAGAGCAGGTAGACGAGCGAGTAGCTGGAGCGGACCGGTCCGCCGCCGGTCATCACGTACATCGCGTCGAACACCTGGAACGCGCCGATGGTCTCGATCACCAGCACGAAGAACAGCACCGGCCGCAGCTGCGGCAGCGTGATGTAGCGGAACCGCTGCCAGCTGCCGGCGCCGTCGATCATGGCCGCCTCGAGGTACGACTTCGGCACCGCCTGGAGCCCGGCCAGCAGGATCAGCATCGAGTAGCCGAAGCCCTTCCAGGCCGACGTCACCGCGATCGACGGGAGCACCGACCCGGACTGGCCGAGGAAGTCCACCGGCCCGACCGACACCAGCCCGAGGACCGCGTTCAGCAGGCCGTCCTGGGCGTCGTAGATCCACTTCCAGATGACCGCGGCCAGCACGATGCTGGTCACGTACGGCAGGAAGAACACGCTGCGGAAGAAGCCGCGGTTCCAGACCACCTGCTGCAACATGATCGCGGTGCCCAGCGACAGCAGCACGGTCAGCGGGACGAAGATCACCGTGTAGGTGAGGGTGACCACCAGGCTCTGCCGGAACAGGTCGTCCTGGAGCAGCCGGGTGTAGTTGTCCACGGCAACGAAGGTCCAGCGGCCGCTGAGCCGGTAGTCGGTGAGCGAGAGCAGGAACGCGCCGACCACCGGCAGGAACCGGAACACCAGGAACAACGCCAGCATTGGGGCCACGAACAGCAGCCCGACCCAAGGTCGCCGCCCCGGTCCGCGCCGCCCTGCGGGCGACGCGGACCGGGAGAAGACGGAGCGGCGGCGAGAGCCGTCCCGCACCTGCTGAGTGACGGTCAACGCTGTCTCGACAGGAGGTCGTTGGCCTGCTTGGCGGCGTCGTCGAGCGCCTGCTGCGGCTGCTTCTTGCCGGTCAGCACGGCCTGGATCTCGACGCCGAGCAGCGAGTTCACCTGCCGGGCGGCCGGGTTCGGTTCACCCGGGAAGGCGTACTGCAGAGCGTCGGCGAACTTCGCCGCGGTCGCGTCCGCGGCCGGCGCCTTCACGTCGGTGCGCGGAGTGTAGAACCCGGACGCCTTGCTGAGCCCCTCGAGTTGCGGCGGCTGGATCATGAACGACATGAACTTCTTCGCGGCGTCCTTGTTCTCCGAGGCGGCGTTCAGGACGAGCCCGCCGGGCAGACCGAAGCCGACCTGCTTCTGACCGGTCAGCGGCGTACCGATCTCGATGTTGGCCGCACCCCACGTCTTCGCCACGGTGCCCGCGTCGGCCGGCGTACTGGTGAAGGCCATCGCCACCTGGCCCTTGCCCAGCGGCGAGTCGGCGACGGTGTTCCCGTTGCTCAGTGCGCTCTTCGGGATGCCGCCCTCGTCCCACAGGGACTTGAGGAAGGTCAGCGCCTCCAGGCCCGGAGCCTGGTTGAAGGCGACGGACTTGCCGTCGTCGGCGAACACCTTGCCGCCGGCCTGCCACAACAGCGGGTAGAAGTTCAGGTTCAGCGACGCCTCCGGCGAGGCGGAGTAGTCCAGGGTGGAGAACCCGGCCGCCTTGATCTTCGGCGCCGCGGCCTTGATCTCGTCCCAGGTCTCCGGCGGCGTGGTGATCCCGGCCTTGGTCAGGATCGTCTTGTTGTACATCGTCGAGGTGACGGTGTGGTAGATCGGTGCGCCGTACACCTTGCCGTCGACGCTCAGGCCCGGGATCGCGGCCGGCAGGAACTTGTCCTTGTCCGGCGTCACCACGTCGTCGACCGGCTCGAGCGAGCCGTTGGTGACGTACTGCGGGATCTGGTCGGGGATCATCAGCAGGACGTCCGGGCCCTTCTTGCCGGAGAACGCCGCCGCGACCTTCTCCTCCCGGTTCGCCCACGGCTGCATCTCCAGCTTCAGGTCGATGCCGGAGTTCGCGGCCTCGAAGTCCTTCTCGACCTTCTGCCAGTAGGCGTCGCTGGCCGCCTGGTCGCCGATCACCGGATACATCCAGAGCGTGATGCTCTTGGTCTCGGTCGACGAGGAGCCCGAGTCGCCGCCGCACGAGGAGAGTGCGGCGGCCATTACGAGCGCCGTGAGTGGTGCCGCGATGCGGCGGACGGTCGTGTGAAGCATGGAAGACATCGCACCCCCAGGGTGTCCGGAAGTCAGGGCCGGAAAGCAGATCGCCGAATAACGGTCAGGACCGAAAGTAGCTGGGTCGAATTTCGGCTGTCAACGGCTGATATCAACTCGGAACAGCTCGGAGCCGCTGGTGAGCAGCAGCTGGTGATCTCCCCGGACCCCGAGCCGCCGGTGGGCGTGCTCGACGAACAGCGTCGGGGTCTGCTTCTTCCCCGGCGCGATCCGGTAGACCTTGTCGAGGTCGATGCTCACGTACACCGCCTCGTTGGTGGCGACGATGTCGCCGCTGGATGTGGTGGTCCCGAGCGTGAAGGACCTGACCAGCTTGCCGTCTCGGGGGTCCACCGCGAACGCGGTCTTGCCGGCCACGCCGTACAGCAGCCCGTCCGGGCCGATCGTGACGGACGAGACCGTGGCCGCACCGGGCACAGGCACGGTCTCCCACAACTTGCGGGACTTGGCCGCGTCCCAGGCGAACACCGTGCCCGCGTCCCGGGTGGGCGGCGTGGTGGACAGTCCGCCGACGATCGAGGTACCGCCGTAGACGATGCCGCGGCGGGCGGTCAGGCCGAAGATGCTCTCGTCCTGGACCACGTTGCGGAAGGACTGGGTGGTCCCGGTCTTCGGGTCGAAGATGGCCAGCACGCCACCGAGCCGGTCGCCGTCAGGGACGGTGCCGACCGCGATCTTGCCGTTCACCTCGGCCAGGGCGCGGGCGCGTGTCTGCAGCTCGGAGTGCAGATTGACCGCCAGTGTCGGGTTGTCCGGCGTACCGGGCGGTCCGGGGGAGTACTCCGGGCTGCTCCAGGGCTGCGTCTGGTCGTACGAGTACAGCCGGGCCTCCGGGTAGGCGCCGATCCACAGCTTGCCGTCGGAGCCCTCCATCAGCGCCTCGGTCTGGGAGAACCTGTTGTACGTCGCTTCGCCGGTGGCCGGGTCGACGACGGAGACGCCGCCGTTCAGGAACCCACCGGCGTACACCTTGGACTTGCTGCCGGCGACGGACAGGATCTCGATCGGCTCGCGGCGGACCTTGGTCTCGAAGATCTCCGACTTGCCGGTCTGCGGGTTGTACCGGAACTCCTCGCCGCGCCAGAGCGTGCCGACGACGCTCGTGCCCGGGTAGTCGGGCAGGCCGAGGTCGGCGTACCCGATCGCGCGGGCGTTCTGGATCCGGCCGGTGAAGGTGAGGCCGGTCCCGGTCAGTGTCTTCGTCGCCGGGTCGTACTTCTTGAGCTCACTGGCCTGGATCAGGTAGATCTCGCCGTTCGCGCCGACCGGGGAGATGTCCAGGCCGTGCGCGTTCGGGATCTCGTCCACCCAGGTGCGAGAGGCGATGTCCCAGACGTACAGCGGGCCGGGGAAGGCGGTGCTGATCCGGGCGTACACGCGGCCCCCGCGGGCGTTCAGGTCGTACACGACCTTGTCGGTCGGGTCGCCGAGCCCGGGTGGCGACGGCAGTTCGGTGATCGCTCCGCTGGCGACGTCGAGCTCCATGATGTGCGCGTCAGGCAGCGAGCCGGTGTAGATCTTGCCGTCGGCGTAGTCGATGCTCTTGACGTACGGCTGGCCGGCCTTCAGCTGGCCGTAGTCGCGGACGGCGCCGGTCTGGTCGTCGTACCGGAACACCTTGCCGTTCGGGAACGTGCCGCCGTACACGTTGCCCTGCTCATCGGTGGTGATGCGCCAGATGAACGTCTCGGAGGCGATCGGGCGGCCGAGGTCCTCGACTGTGGTCCCGGAGCCGGGACGCAGGCGATAGAGATGGCCGTTGTTGTACGTGCCGACGTAGATCGTCCCGTCCGGGGTCGCGGCGACCGCGTAGCTACCGTCGGCGCCGGGCAGCGCCGCGGACAGCAGGCTCTCGCCGGTGGCAGGGTCGACGGCGTTCAGGTACGCCGGACTGCCGGTCGACACGTTCCAGATCGCGGTCTTGCCGTTCGGGCCGGGGGCAACGGTGCCCCCGATCAGGAGTACGTCGGACAGCGGGATACCGAGTGACACGAGCTTGCCTGTCGGTGGTTGCTGGTGGTTCGCCTGGGCGGGAGTGGTCAGGGTCGTCACGAGTACGGCGGCAAGTGCCACCGCGATGAGCGAGCGGGCTGATCGCATGCGAAGGCCTCCGGGGTGCCGTATTTACGGTCCTGTCCGAAAGTGAAGCCCTGGGCATGTGGCGAAGTCAACCGCTCAGGCCAAATGCGGACGGTCCGTTTACGGTCTGAGCCGTTAAGACGTGGGCAGCCGGGTGAGCAGGGTCTCGAGCTTGTCCCGGGTGGCGGCGAAGTAGCTGTTCTCCCGATGCAGGGCCCGGTGGAAGGCGGCCAGTTCCTCGGGCGAGATGCTGTTGGAGAACGTGCTGATCTCGGTCAGGTCGAGCCGCCGGTTGAACAGGTGCACGGTGTCGCGCCACCGGTGCAGCAGACCGACCAGCTCCGAGTCGCGGTGCAACCCGAGAGCCCCGGAGACGAGCGCGAGGTCCACGGCGGACACCACGAGCCGCGGGTACACCTGCCGGGTCGTCGGCGTCGCCGGAGAGAACCGCTCGTCGTTCAGGAGCCGCTTGTTCTCCTGCAGTTCGTCAGCGACAGCCCGGAGTACTTCGGTACGACGTTCGGCCTCGGCGGTCAGGCGCTCGACGAAGATACCGGTCAGCCCGGCGACCAGGGTCAGCGAGTTCACCGCCGGCTCCCAGCGGGAGTTCTCCGGCCACAAGAACCAGATCACTCCCAGCGAGAACGCGAGGCCCAGCAGTCCGTAGCTCAGTGCGGTGACCACCGTCCGCCGCGCACTGGCAGGGATCATGTCGACCAGATGTCGTCGGCGAGCGTGGTCACGGCCGGGCCTTCGACGGTGCCCGGAGCGAGTAGCAGCAGGTCGAGTCCGAACGGGCTCGGCCGGCGGGTGTGCCGGAAACCGGAGTGCGCGTGCTCGATCGGCGTCAGGTCACAGGCGGCGGTGAGTCGCTTCAGCCGCTCGGTGGAGAACTTGCGGGTCGTGTACAGCAGGATCGTGTCCTCTGGGTCCAGCACCACCTCGGTGTGGTCGGGCAGACCCATCACGATCGGTTCGCCGGTGTTGTTCTGCCAGACGATCTTCACCCGCAGGGCGTCGTCGGTCTCGACCTCGCCACGGAAGTCGATCCGGTCGTTGTCGATCTTCAGGTCGGTGTTGTACCGCAGTGCGCTGGTGACGAACTCGGCGAACGCCCGGGTCTGGTGGTACTCGTCGGCTGCCGCCTTGGCGGCGTCCTGGTCCAGGCTGCTGGTGCTGGCCACCTCGAGCAGCAGCCGGTCCTGCGGGCGCAGCCCTCGGGTGACGGTGCGGAGCAGGTCCTCGTCGCTCTCGAAGTTCGCCAGCGTGTTGCCGGTCAGCGTGAACAGCAGCGGGTCCTCGCCGACCAGCCGCGCCAGCATCTGGGCCAGCTCGCTCATGTTGTCGTCGATCGAGAAGTCGAGCTGCACCGGCAGCACCTGCGACATCGGGAACCGGACGCCGCGGACCGACTCCAGCGTGCCCATCCGGAGCATCTCCGAGCTCATGTCGACCGGGATGTAGTACATGTTCCGGTTCTGCCGGCGCATGTCACCGAGGATGGTGCGGTCCTTCACGCCGGTGCCGACCCCGAGGCTGACCAGGTGGAAGCCGCCGTTCTCGACATGCGGGCGGACCTTGCGCCAGTGCCGCAGGAACGACTCCGCGCCGGCCTTCATCACCAGGTAGAACGGGTCGTTGGTCGCGTTCGCCCAGGCGATCGTCGGACCGATACCCCAGTAGGAGAAGCCCGAGGTGATCTGCTTGCCGTCGCCGGTCCTGGAGAACGGTCCGCGCAGGTCGCCGGTCAGCGTGGCCAGCTTGTCGGTCTGGTCCTCGCCGACGAGCAGCAGCGACCAGGCGAAGTCGTCGTCGGCCAGCGCCTGCTCGAGCCTGCGGATGACGGGTACCGGCTCTGTCACGTCTCTGACCCTCCCAAGGTGAGGTGGTCAGGTTATCGGTTGACGACTCCCGGTGCAGTCCGGAAAGCGGGAAACGGCGTGGGCCGGGGGCAACAGCTTTGCGCGATCGGTCCCTGGCGCGGTCGGTCCTTCGCGCGGTCGGTCCTTCGCGGTCAGACCGGAGTGACCGTGTCGGCCTCGCGGCCCTTCGGCCCGTCGACGATCTGGAAGTCGACCTGCTGACCGTCCTCCAGCGTCTTGTAGCCGTCGGAGACGATCTTGCTCCAGTGGACGAAGACGTCGTCCTGTCCGTCGACGGCAAGGAAGCCATAGCCCTTGTCGGCGTTGAACCACTTCACGGTGCCGCGCACCATCGGAACTCCTTGACAACGGGGCCCGCTTCACCCGGGCCCCTCGGGTACTCGCCCCGGCCGAAGCCGATGAGCGGTCCACAAGCCTAGCCGAGCCTCCGATCCCGCGGGGTTGCCAGGTGGGCGGTGATCGCGACGCACAGCGCCGTACCGACCGTCGCGGCGGACCCAGCGCAGCGCCCACGGTGAGCGCCGCGGTGGCCGGGCCTCCGGCCAGCAAGATGCCACCGGCAACGAACACCATCCGGTTGTGGCGAGCGCGATCGCCAGGAAGCCCGCGTTGGCGAGGGCGGCGAGCCGGGGGAGTTCAGGGACCGTCGCGACGACGGTCCATCGAACTCAGCCGCGGTGGGAGGCGGCGAGGCCGATGACGCCGGCGGCGACGAGCAGGAGGGCGGCGGTCAGTCCGAGGTCGTCGGTCTGCAGGACGCCGTTGTCGGTCAGCATCCAGACGGTGGCGCCGCCGGACAGAATGGTGCCCGCGATGACGCCCGGGACGTCCGGCTTCGTCTTCCTCATCCGCGCTCCACTGTGATGCTGCCGACCTTGAGGTCGAGGTCGAGGGTGACCTGCTGCGGCCCGGCCTTGCCGTCGGGGCCCAGGTCCTTGATGGTCAGTTCCGCGTTCCGGCCGCCGTGGTGCTCGTTCAGCCAGCTCACGTCACCCATCTTGGTGGTCAGGTTGCCGTCGATGTCCACGGTCTCCGGCAGTTTCACCACGACCTCGCCGACGCCGCCGTGCACCTCTACCTTCGCACCCGGTGCGAAGGTGGCCTTGGTCAGGTCCAGGTGCACCGACCCGGCATCGAAGGTGTACGACTGCCCGGTCGCCCCGATCTTCTCACCGGTCGGCGCGACGTAGTTGGTGTCGGCGAAGTTGCGCGGTACCTCCGTGAACACGGTGCTGACGATCGCGCCGACGGCGAGCAGGATGCCCAGCGGCAGCAGCGCGACGGTCTTTCCGACGAAGCCACCGACCAGCATGCCGCCGCCCAGGGTGATCAGGCCGATGATCAGCATGGTGGCAGTCGAGGCACCGGCGGCCGCGGCGATCGCGATCGCGATACCGGTCAGCACGACGATGATCGATTTGACCCCGCGCATGCCCTTGGCGGGCGGCTCGGCCTTCGCGGCCCGGGCCGGCTCCGACGGCGGCCCGGCCGGCGGCTCGTCGACGTACAGGCCGAGGGGGTCGTCCTCGGTCCACACAGCCTGGACCGGTTCGACGGTGCGGTCCTGGGGTCTCTGTGTGGCCGAGGACGACGGACCCGCCGGGGGAGCTGACGGGCCGTTCTGGGGTGACATGTACGCCGAGGTGCCGGTCATCGGCTGCTGGTTGGCCGCAGTGGAGTCCTGCGGACCCGGTGCGGTGGGCTGGCCGCCCTGCCACTGCATGCCGGGACCGGCCCAGCCTGCGCGCCGGCCACGCCGATCCCTCCGGCGGTGCCGCGCGACCAGCCAGATCACGGCGAGCACGATCAGCGGCCCGGGGACGAACCGGCCGATGTTGAACGACGACATCATCGCGATGGCGACGAACACGCAGACGCCGATGATGACCGGCCACAGCCACGGGTGGTCGGGCCGGACCCGGTCGCCGAGCAGACCCTGGGCCGCGGAGCGCTGGCTGCCCTCGTCGGGCATCAGCACCCAGGCGGCGATGTAGAAGATGATCCCGGGTCCGCTGATGATGAGCACCGCCATCACCACGCGGATCAGCACCGGGTCGATGTTCAGCGCGCGGCCGATCCCGCCGCAGACACCGGCCACCATCCGGTCCGACCGGCTACGCTGCCACGTCTGCACGTCCTGCAGGCGGCTGCGGTCGAACCCACCGGGCCCGCTCGAGTTCTGCTCCATGTCATCGATACTGGCTCGCTCGGCGGCGGTACAACATCGGGGATACCCCCTGAGCACCCCCGGAGTCGCCAGGAGTCGAGCACCGGTTCGGGGTTCTCCCCGAGCCGACCCTGAGCCTGGCGGACCGCCGCTGAGGAGCCGGCCCGGGACAAGCCTGCTGGTGTCGGCCCTTCCGGCGTGTGACGATCGTGGGGATGAGCCATCCAGCCGCAGCCGCGCCGTCGGGCGGGTCCTCCCCTTCCGGGACCCCACCCGAGCCGCCGCATGGGCAGGGACCGGGCCAACAGGGCGACGGTCAGTGGCAGTACAAGGGCTGGGGCCCGCAAGGACCTGGACAGTACCAAGGCCCGTACGCCGCCTACGCCGGACAGGTCCCGCCGTACGCCGGCCCGCCGTACTCCGGCCAGGGCCCGTACTCCGGTCCCGCGGGAGCCGCGTACGCCGGAGCAGGCCAGCAGACCCGGCCGACGCCGGACGCACCGCCGGTACGCCGGGCCTACCGCCGTACCGAGGGACGGATCATCGCCGGTGTGGCCGGTGGGATCGCGGACCACCTCGGCGTCTCGGACACCGTCGTACGCCTCGTGCTGATCGCCACCACCGTGTTCGGTGGGTTCGGCGTCCTGATCTACGCCGCGCTGTGGTTCCTGATGCCGCTGGCGACCCCGGGGATGCCGGCGGCGCCGGGGCTGGCCGCGCACACGCGAAGCGGACTGCGGTCCGACGAGGCTCCGCCCCCGGTGACCGAGGCCAAGGCGCGGCGGCGGGAGAAGAGCAAGAGCCAGGTGACGGCCCTGGTCGCGATCGGTGTCGGGCTGCTGCTCCTGCTGCAGGTGGCCGGGCTCGGGATCGCCGGGAAGATGTTCTGGCCGCTGGTGTTCGCCGTCACCGGTCTGGCGCTGATCTGGCGGCAGGCCGACGAGAGCCAGAAGGCCGCCTGGACCCGGGACTACGGGCGCTTCTCGTTCCTCGGCATCCTGCTCGGCAAGGGCGGCTGGAAGTCGCTGATCCGGATCGGCATCGGCCTGATCCTGCTCGGGACCGCGGTGACCGTGTTCCTGGTGCAGAACGGCCGGCTCTCGATGGTCGGCGACGTACTGATCGCGCTGCTGCTCGCGGTCGTCGGTATCGGTGTCATCGCCGGGCCGTGGGTGCACCGGCTGACCCGCGACCTGAACACCGAGCGGGCCGAGCGGATCCGCTCCCAGGAGCGCGCCGACATGGCCGCGCACCTGCACGACTCGGTGCTGCAGACGCTCGCGCTGATCCAGAAGCAGGCGAACGACCCGCGCGCCGTCGCCACGCTGGCGCGGTCGCAGGAGCGTGAACTGCGGTCCTGGCTGTACGACGAGGACGACAAGACCGACCAGACGCTGGCGGGAGCCGCCAAGCGGGCCGCCGCCGAGGTCGAGGACTCGCACGGGGTTCCGGTCGAGGTGGTCACGGTCGGCGACTGCGACATGACCGAAGGGCTGTCGGCGATGGTCCGGGCCGCGCGCGAGTCGATGGTGAACGCGGCCAAGCACTCCGGTGCGGCCAAGATCGACGTGTTCGTCGAGGTGGACGGCGACCGGGCGGAGATGTTCGTCCGGGACCGCGGCAAGGGGTTCGACGTCGACGGCGTGCCGGACGACAGGCTCGGCCTGCGGCACAGTGTGTTGGGCAGGATGGAACGGCACGGCGGCCGCGCAACGGTGCGGTCCGATCCGGAGACAGGGACCGAAGTGCGACTGGAGATGGACAGATGAGCAGCAGGCGCGTTGTCGTCGTCGACGATCACGACATGTTCAGGGCCGGGGTGCGCAGCGAGATCGGCGCCTCGGTCGACATCGTCGGGGAGGGATCCGACGTCGACACCGCCGTGAAGGCGATCGTCGGAACCGAGCCGGACGTCGTGCTGCTCGACGTCCACCTGCCCGGTGGTGGTGGCACCGAGGTGATGAAGCAGGTGCACCAGCGGCACCCGGAGATCAAGTTCCTCGCGCTGTCGGTGTCGGACGCGGCCGAGGACGTGATCGGCGTGATCCGGGCCGGCGCCCGCGGCTATGTCACCAAGAACATCAGCGGCGCCGAACTGGTCGACGCGATCAGCCGGGTCGCCGACGGTGACGCGGTGTTCTCACCGCGGCTGGCCGGCTTCGTGCTGGACGCCTTCTCCGGCGCCATCGACATCGCCTCGGTCGACGAGGACCTGGACCGGCTCTCCCAGCGCGAGCGCGAGGTACTGCGCCTGATCGCCCGCGGCTACGCGTACAAGGAGGTCGCCCGGGAGCTGTACATCTCGGTCAAGACGGTCGAGACGCACGTCTCCTCGGTACTGCGCAAGCTGCAGTTGTCCAACCGCCACGAGCTGACCCGCTGGGCCACCGACCGCCGCCTGGTCTGATTGCCACCGGCAACTGTCCGGCCCGCTGGCGGGTTGTTTCACGACTGACGGGAACCGATCACGTCAGCGGTGACATAACCCGCCGTCGACCTCAGCGATTGGCCGAGGTGTAGGGGAGCAGTGCCATCTCGCGAGCGTTCTTGATCGCGCGGGCGACCTGCTTCTGCTGCTGCACCGACAGGCCGGTGACGCGGCGGGAGCGGATCTTGCCGCGGTCGGAGATGAACTTGCGCAGCAGCGCGGTGTCCTTGTAGTCGATGTAGGTGATGCCGTCGCGGTCGAGCGGATTCTGCTTCGGCTTGCGCTTGCCGGTCGGGGCCGGACGTCGGGGCATCTGCTGTCCTCCTTATTTGAATGTCGTTTTCATTTAGCATAACGCAAGGCCTCGTGGGTGGCGGGTTTTGGACAGGGCATTGATTCGCCACCCCGGCTGAGGCGCTACCGGCTTGGTCGCTGTTATACCGTCGACAACTATGGAGCGGAATCTCACAGCCGAACAGCTCGCGCTCTTCGAGAAGGAGTTCGCATCGAACCCGCAGTACCGGGTGATGCAGAACGCCGTCACGCAGACGCCGGTCAACACCATTGCCCTCGACCGCCAGGTCGTCACCTCGATCGACCACTCGGTGTCGAATCTGCTGGACGACTGGAAGGTGACCAACCAGAAGAAGAGCGGCCGTTGCTGGCTGTTCGCCGGACTCAACCTGCTCCGCGTCGGCGCGGCCGGCAAGTTGGGCGTCAAGGACTTCGAGTTCTCGCAGAACTACGTCCTGTTCTGGGACAAGTTCGAGCGCTCGAACTTCTTCCTCGAGGCGATCATCGAGACCGCCGGGCGGGACGCCGACGACCGGACCGTCGCGCACCTGCTGTCCGACCCGATCGGTGACGGCGGCCAGTGGAACATGTTCGTCGCACTGGTCCGTAAGCACGGCCTGGTGCCGAAGACGGCGATGCCGGAGACCGAGAGCTCGTCGGCGACCGCGCAGATGAACGACATCCTCCGCAAGCTGCTGCGCCAGGGCGCGCGCGACCTGCGGGCGCTGGACGGCCTGGAGGCGCAGCGGGCCCGCAAGCAGGAGATCCTGACCACCGTGCACCGGGTGCTGAGCATCCACCTCGGTACGCCGCCGCAGAAGTTCCTGTGGCAGTGGAAGGACAGCGACAAGGGCTTCCACCGCGACGGCTGGACCACACCGGCCGAGTTCGCCGCGGCGTACGTGCAACTGCCGGTCGACGAGTACGTCTGCCTGGTGCACGACCCGCGCGAGTCCAGCCCGGTCGGCAAGACCTTCACCGTCGACTACCTCGGCAACGTCATCGACGCGCCGCCGGTGGTGTACCTGAACGTCGACATCGACCTGATGAAGCAGCTCACCCAGGACGCGATCGTCGGCGGTGAGCCGGTCTGGTTCGGCTGCGACGTCGGCAAGCAGATGAGCGGCGACCTCGGCTTCTGGGACGCCAAGCTGTACGACTACGGCTCCGTCTACGACACCGAGTTCTCGCTCGACAAGGCCGAGCGGCTGGTGCACCACGAGACGCTGATGACGCACGCGATGCTGTTCACCGGTGTCGACGTGCTCGACGGCAAGCCGCGCCGCTGGCGGGTCGAGAACAGCTGGGGCGACGAGAAGGCCGACAGCGGCTTCTGGACCATGAACGACTCGTGGTACGCCGAGCACGTCTTCGAGATCGCGGTCCGCCGCTCGGCCCTGCCGGCCGAGCTGCAGGCGCGTCTCGACGACGAGCCGATCGTGCTCCCGGCCTGGGACCCGATGGGCGCCCTGGCCGACTGAGGTAGGCCGCTAGCTGATGAGCGCCCCGGCCTCGCCGGGGCGCTCCAGCGTCGGCAGGTGCCCGGCCCACGGCAGGTCGATCCGCTCGACGTTCAGCAGCCGTTCGGCCAGGTACGTCGCGCAGTCGGCGAAGAAGCGGAAGTCGTGCGCACCGGTGATCAACCGCACCGGCATGGTCAGCTTCTCCGGCTCGACGGCGTACTCCTCGTTGTCGACGTCACCCGCCGCGAGCTGAAGCTCGTACGCCCGCTTCTGCATTGCCCGGAGCAGTTCCCGCGCGTCGTCGTCCGCGTCCGGTCCGATCCAGCTCCGCACCATCAGGTCCGTGGCGCCGTCGACGTCGCCGGCCTCGATCAGCTCGTTCTCCTGGGCCCACACCGCGCGCAGATCGTCCGTCGGCTGCACGTCATCCGTCGGTGCACACAGCAGCACCAGCCGGTTGAACCGCTCCGGCTGCCGGCTCGCCGCCTGCTGCACGACGTACCCGCCGTACGACGATCCGATGGCGGCCACCGACTCGGCGCCGGCCTCGTCGAGCACCGCGAGCAGATCCCCCGCGTCGGAGTACTTCGCGCCCACCTCGAGCGCAGTCTCGCCGTACCCGCGCAGATCCACCGTGATCACCCGGTGGTCCTGGCGCAGCTCCTCGACCTGCCGGGCCCACATCCGCGCATCCGCCACGCCCGCGTGCACCAACAGCACGGCGGGCCCATCTCCAACCACCCAATGTTTGATCGTCATGTGCGCACCCTGTCTCCTCGCCTACGTACCCGCAAAGCAATTAGCGCAGCCGGATGACCGTGAAGTCCTCGGCGTAGTGGTTCGGTGGCATGCCCGCGCCGGTGGCGACCTGGGCGAAGTGGGCCCGGATTCCGGTGCGGAGGCCGTCGGGGTCGCGGTGCTGGCTGGTGTGTGACATCAACGCCGCCAGCTTCTGGTCGAAGGTGTCGGTGATGTCGACGTAGTGGTTGATCTGCGGGTGGTCAATCATCCAGAGCTCGTCGACGTCCCAGGCTTCCTCGGCCATGTCCGGGTACGCGTACGGGTTGCCGGCGGCCGGGTAGAACGCCCGGACCGCGGCCTCCGCCGCGGCCAGGTGGTCGGGGTGCGAGACCTGCAGGCGCGACCACACCCGCTCCGGCGACTGGGTGAGCAGGCGCTGCGGACGGACCTTGCGGATCACCCGGCTGATGTCGCGGACCAGCTCGAGCGTCGGCTCGACCGCGCCGTCGGTGTAGCCGAGGAAGTGCAGGTCCCGGACGCCGACGTGCTGCGCGGCGGCGGTCTGCTCGGCCCGTCGTACGGCGGGGATCTCGGCACGGTCCCGATCCGGCTCGAAGCCGCCGGCCTGGCCGTCGGTGACGATGCAGTACTGCACCTCGATGCCGGCCTTGGTCCACAGCGCCACCGTGCCGGCGCCGCCGAAGTCGATGTCGTCCGGATGGGCGACCACCACCAGCACCCGCTCGATCTCGTTGTCCGGACGCGGATTCCCCTCAGGCACGCTCACCTGATCGACCCTAACTTGTCCTGCGCGGCAAGCTGGTTGACAGGGGGAGGTGAAGCCGATGGATTTCGGGGGCGACTGCGAACCGCGGGACGCCGGTCTGGACGCCGACCGGCTGGGTGAGGCGGTCCAGCTGGTCCGGGGCCGGCCCGGGGTCGCGCAGCTGTGTGTGATCAAGGACGGCCGGGTGGCCGTCGACCTGTCGTTCGGCTGTCCGCCCGACGCGCTGTTCTGGCTGTTCTCGGCCGGCAAGCCGTACATCGCCGTCGTGATCCACCGGCTGGTCGAGTCCGGGCGGCTCCACCTGGACGATGCGGTGGCGGCGTACTGGCCTGGGTTCGCGCACAACGGCAAGCGCGACATCACGGTCCGCCACGTGCTGCAGCACCGCTCCGGCCTGACCGTGGGCAAGTCGTACCTCGGAGACGTGCGCTCGATGGCGGACTGGGACCGCTCGCTGGAGCGGATCGAGGAAGCCGGACCGCGCTGGCCGCTCGGCACCGTCGCGTACAGCCCGCTGGCCTTCGGCTTCATCCTCGGCGAGGTCGCACACCGGTGCAGCGGTCTCCCGATCGACGAGCTGGTACGGCGCTCCGTCCTCGAACCACTGGGCGTCGCCGACACCTATCTCGGGCTGCCCGCCGACCAGTGGGACCGGCACGTCCCGGTCCGGGTGTCCGGGCCTGCCGGTCCGTTCATCCAGTCGGTCCTGAACCGGCGCAGTACCCGTGAGGCCGTCGTACCGGCGGCGGGCATCTCCACCACAGCACGGGATCTGGCTGCGTTCTACCGGGCCCTGTTGAACGGCGGGGTCGGTCCGGCCGGACGGGTGCTGCGGCCCGAGTCACTGGCCGTGGCAGTGGAGCCGACCAGCGAGGGTGAGCTGGACCGGACCGTGCGGTCGCCGATCCGGTGGTCGCAGGGCTTCCAGCTCGGCGGTCCGCGGTTCCTGCCGGACGCGATCTCGTCGCTCGGCGCGACGAGCAGCCCGCGCGCGTTCGGGCACAACGGCACCAACTGCTGTGTCGGCTGGGCGGACCCGGACCGGCGGATCGCCTACGCGTACCTCACCGACCGGCTCGGGCGCCCGAAGGTCGACATGGCTCACCACGCCGCTGTCGCCGACGCGGTCCTCGCCGCCGCTGACTCCACCTCGGCCGGGACCGCAGCCTCAGGCGAAGGCGGCCAGTGACACCCGGTGCTGGATCACCTGGTCGACGATGCCGTACTCCTTCGCCTCCTGGGCGGTCAGCACGTGGTCCCGATCGGTGTCGTGCCGCAGCCGCTCGATCGACTGACCGGTGTGCTCGGCCAGGATCGACTCCACCTGTCCGCGTACCCGGACCACCTCGTCGGCCTGCAGGATCAGGTCCGGGATGGTGCCCTGACCGCGGGCGGCCGGCTGGTGCAGGACCACGCGGGCGTGCGGCAGGAGAGCCCGGCGCCCCTGCTCGCCGGCGGCCAGCAGGACCGCGCCCGCCGCGATCGCCTGCCCGACGCACAACGTCGAGATCGGCGCCTGGATGTACTGCATGGTGTCGTAGATCGCGAGCATCGCGGTCATGTCGCCGCCCTCGCAGTTGATGTAGAGGTTGATCTCCTGGTCGGGCTTGTCCGCCTCCAGGTGCAGCAGTTGCGCGATCAGAGCGTTCGCCACGCCCGCGTCGATCGCCGTACCGAGATAGATGATGCGCTCGCTGAGCAGGTGCGAGTAGACGTCCATGATCCGCTCGCCCCGCGGATGCTGGGCGATGACGTTCGGGATGGTGTAAGTACTCATCAGGCGGCCGCCTTTGCTTGGGGCATGACTTGGTCGAAGGTCTCGACGATGTGGTCGATGAAGCCGTACGCGCGGGCCTGTTCGGCGGTGTACCAGTGGTCGTGCAGCGAGTCCTCGTGCACGGTGTCGAACGACTGCCCGGTGTCCTCGGCGATCAGCGCCAGGACCGTGTCGCGGATGTGCCGCAGGTCGTTGGCCTGGATCTCGATCTCCACCGCGGACCCGCCGATCCCGGCCGAGCCCTGGTGCATCAGGACCCGCGCGTGCCGCAGTGCGTAGCGCTTGCCCGGCGTACCGGCCGACAGCAGGAACTGCCCGGCGCTGCAGGCCAGTCCGATCGCCAGCGTCGACACGTCGCACGGCACCAGCCGCATCACGTCCCGGATCGCCAGCATCGACGGCACCGAGCCGCCGAGGGAATGGATCCACAAGGCGATGTCGGTCTTCGGGTCCTCGGCCGCAAGCGTCAGCATCTGGGTCGCCAGCAGCGTCCCGTTGTCGTCGTCGAGCTGTCCGTCCAGGACGACGATCCGCTGCGCGAGCAGCCGTTGCCGCGTGGTCTCGTTGAACAGCGGGGGTTTGTTGTCTTCAGCCATGCCCTCAACACTGACCGGGCGAACCGGCCCACCCCAGTTTTTCTGCTGACGGCAAGTCTGCTCAGAGCAAAGCTGTACCTGTGGCAGGCTCCTGCGGGTGAATCTGGGCGACAACGCGATCCTGGTGGCCGACGACCTGTCCGATCAGGAACGCCTCCTGCTGGAACTGATGGCCACCCCGTCCGCCACCTTGCTCGGCGCGGTCTCGGACATCCTGCGTACGACGCTGTTCGGCGAGGATCCGGCCGGTTGGGTCGACATGTGGCAGGCGCGCCACAACCTGGCCCGGGTCGAGTGGCTGGACGGCCCCGAGCTCGCCCACGTCGTCGCCCACCTCGCTGCCAAGGACTACGAGGGCACGATCGAAGGCGTCCCCGGACTGCGCGTCACCTCGTGTGACGACCACAGCGCCAAGATGCTGTGGCTGGGCGCTTCCATCCCGGTGGAACTCCACCTGACCCGCCAGCTGTCCTGACCGTCAGCCGAGGATCTTCTCCAACCGGCTGGAGAAGTCGGTGGGTACGGTGTGGGCCAGGCCGGGCAGCCGCTCGATCGTGAAGCCGAACGAGGTCAGCCGCCCGGCGGCCTCGTCGACCACCTCGAGCAGGTCGTCGTCGGTGCCGATCAGAATCGTTGCCGGAGACAACGTCCCGGCCGCTGTGGCCGGGAGCTCGCGAAGGGCGGGAGCCACCAGGACCGCACCGGAAACCTTGACCGGATGTGCGGTCAGCGCCCAGTCGAGGGCGGCACGTCCGCCGGCGGAGAAGCCCGCCGCGATCACCGGTACGCCGTTCAGCTCGGCAGGCAACTGGTCGAGCGCGCGGGCGATGTCGTCAGCGGCACGCTCCCGATCGGGCCAGGTCCGGTACATCGGCGACATCCGCTGCGACGACTCCACGCACACCAGTCCGTAGCCGAGCTCGAGCACCCCGGCCCAGTCTTGCGCTGTCTGTGTCGCCCGCAGTCCCGCACCGTGCAACGCGACCACCACGCCAACAGCCGGCACGGCGGGCAGCACGACGAGAGGTGGCAGCGGGTCGTCCGCGACCCGCTCACCCGACACCGCGACCAACTCCTGGAACTCAGGTCGCTCCTGAAGCGCGGCCAGATCGTCGTCATCGGTCAGGATCGACGGCTGCCACCATGCCCCTGCGGCGCTCGCCGCTTGGAGAGTCCGCAGTGCCGAGTCCGCATCTCCGGAAGCGCCGTACAGACAGGCTTTGAGGTGGGCCAGCTCTGCGGTCCACTCGTCCAGTCCGCCGGTCTCGGTCTCCATCAGGCCGAGCGCCGTACCGAACTGATCGTCGTTGTAGAGCACCTCGACCTGATCGACCAGGGCGTTGTACCGGGCTTCAGCGCTCTGCATCAGGAGTCCTCCGGGCGGACGGCGCGGCCGAGGATGTGCGGGGCGGCCGGGTTGGAACCTGTCGGCGGGAACTTGAAGTGGTCGAGCTCGGTGATGGTGAAGCCTGCGGTGGCGATGGCGGCAGCCGTGTCCCGATGCAGATGGCAGCCGCCCGACACGCGCGGATAGATGGTCGCGTCGAGGACCTTCTGGACGGTCTCCATCCGGCCGGGTGCGGCTGCGACGTGCTCGTAGAAGCGGAGTTCGCCGCCCGGACGCAGCGCGCGGAAGGCCTCCGCCAGCGCGACCTCCTGGTCCGGGACCGAGCACAACACGAGCGAAGTCACCACGGCGTCGACCGAACCGTCCGCGAGCGGCAGGCGTTCCGCCGTACCGGTCACGACCTCGACGCGGACCTTGGCGAGCGCGGCCTGCCGTTCGGCCTTCGAGCGGAGATACGGCTCGGGTTCGACCGCGATCACGCGCGTCACCTCGGCCGGGTAGTGGGCGAAGTTCCCGCCGTCGCCGGCACCGATCTCGACGATCTCGCCGGCCAGTCCGTCCAGCAGGCGCTTGCGGTGCCCGGCCACGCCGTGCTCGTCCAGGCCCGGACGGACGCGCGCGTAGATCCGCGCGAACACCGGATGCGACCCCCGCTCACTCATCGATGCCACCCAAGGCCCATCGGTGGGGTGCTGTCAACCACGAACGCCGACACCCGATTCGAACCGGCGTTCGGTAACTGTCGGCGGGAGCGCCTAAGGTATTGGGTGATGACTACGCTGTTCTCGCCTGATGAGCTGCCGGTGCCGCTGGAGGAGCCCACGACGCACCGGACCGATCCGGAGGCGCTGCTCGAGGGGCTCAATCCGCAGCAGCGCGCCGCCGTCGTGCATGGTGGCAAGCCACTGCTCGTGGTCGCCGGTGCCGGCTCGGGCAAGACCCGGGTGCTGACCCGGCGGATCGCCTACCTGCTGGCGGCCCGCGACGCGCACCCCGGGTCCATCCTGGCGATCACGTTCACCAACAAGGCCGCCGCCGAGATGCGCGAGCGGGTGGTGGACCTGGTCGGTCCGCGGGCGAAGCTGATGTGGGTCTCGACGTTCCACTCGTCCTGCGTGCGGATCCTGCGCCGCGACATCAAGCGGTTCGGCATCAACTCGACGTTCTCGATCTACGACGACACCGACTCGCGCCGGCTGATGACGCTGGTCTGCCGCGAGCTCGACCTGGACGTGAAGCGGTACAACCCGCGCGCCGTGCTGAACTGGATCAGCACCCAGAAGAACGAGTTGATCGACCACGAGACGGCCGCGGCGAAGACCTCCAACCACCTGGAGGAGACGTACGCCGAGTGCTACCGGATCTACCAGGAGCGGCTGGCCCAGGCGAACGCGCTGGACTTCGACGACCTGCTGATGACCACGGTCAACCTGCTGCAGGCCTTCCCGGAGGTCCGTGAGTACTACCGCCGCCGGTTCCGCCACGTCCTCGTCGACGAGTACCAGGACACCAACCACGCGCAGTACACGCTGATCCGCGAGCTGTGTGGCGAGGACGAGCCGGGCCGGATGGGCCCGACCGCGCCGCCGGCGGAGCTGATGGTGGTCGGCGACGCGGACCAGTCGATCTACGCGTTCCGTGGCGCGACGATCCGCAACATCCTCGCCTTCGAGGAGGACTTCACCAACGCCGAGACGATCCTGCTGGAGCAGAACTACCGCTCCACCCAGACGATCCTGTCCGCGGCGAACGCGGTGATCAGCCGCAACGAGGGCCGCAAGGCGAAGAACCTGTGGTCCGACCAGGGCCAGGGCGAGCAGATCGCGGTGTACGTCGCCGACAACGAGCACGACGAGGCGCAGTTCGTCGCCGACGAGATCGACCGGCTCACCGACGCCGACGGGGTGAAGCCGTCCGACGTGGCGGTGTTCTACCGGACCAACGCACAGTCCCGGGTGTTCGAAGAGGTCTTCATCCGCACCGGCCATCCGTACAAGGTGGTCGGCGGCGTCCGGTTCTACGAGCGCAAGGAGGTCCGCGACGCGCTCGCGTACCTGCGCGTGCTGGTGAACCCGGAGGACACCGTCTCGCTGCGCCGGATCATGAACGTGCCCAAGCGCGGCATCGGCGACCGGGCCGAGGCGGCGATCGAGTCGCTGGCCGCGCGGGACCGCATCTCGTTCGCGCAGGCGATGCGCCGGGCCCAGGACGCCCCGGCGATGGCGTCGCGGTCCGTGAACGCCGTACAGGCCTTCGTCGACATTCTCGACGAGCTGACCGCGATGGTCGACTCGGGCGCACCGCCGGACGACATCCTGGATGTCGCACTGCACCGCTCGGGGTACTACGAGGAGCTGCAGAAGTCGACGGATCCGCAGGACGAGACCCGGCTGGAGAACCTGGACGAGTTCATCTCGGTGGCCCGCGAGTTCGTCGAGGAGCGCACCGCTGCCGGCGAGGCCGCCGACCTGCAGGCGTTCCTGGAGCGGGTTGCCCTGGTCGCCGACGCGGACCAGATCCCGGACGCGGCCGACGACGGTGGCGTGGTCACGCTGATGACCCTGCACACCGCGAAGGGTCTGGAGTTCCCGGTGGTGTTCCTGACCGGCATGGAGGACGGCGTCTTCCCGCACTCCCGGTCGCTGACCGACATGAAGGAGCTCGAGGAGGAGCGCCGGCTCGCGTACGTCGGCATCACCCGGGCCCGGCAGCGACTGGCGATCTCCCGCGCCGCGGTCCGTTCGGCGTACGGCGCGCCGCAGCACAACCCGCCGTCGCGGTTCCTGGAGGAGATCCCGGCCGAACTGCTCGACTGGCGCCGGGACGAGTCGGCGATCACCCGGTGGTCCGGCACCGGTACGTCGACCGGCAGCGGCATCCCCAGTCGCTACGAGCCGGCCCGTCGTACGGCGTCCGACAAGCCCGTGATCAGCCTGAACCCGGGGGACCGGGTGGTCCACGACAGCTTCGGGATGGGCACTGTCGTGGTGGTCCGCGGCGACGGCCAGCAGGCGCAGGCAGACATCGACTTCGGGTCCGAGGGTGTGAAGCGGTTGTTGTTGCGCTACGCGCCGGTAGAGAAGATCTGACACCGTCTCTGTCACGCCCCGGGCATATCCCGGTCAAGCTTTTGGACGTTTACATTGCGTCCCAGCCGGAGATTGAGACAATCAAGGCTTCTTCGGCCTCCTCCCGGAAGCGTCCTCCCATGTCCAAGTCGTCGGCTGGCAGCAACCGCCGGATCATCCTGGCGGGGGCCAACCCTGGGCTGCGGCTGTTCGACGAGAACGGCAAGGTGACGGCGTACGCCTCGATCTGGATGGTCGACTGGTCCATCCGCGGCTCCGGTACGGCGGTCGTGCTCTGGTTCGACGGCATCGTCCGGGTGGTGTCGGAGGACGTCGATCTGGCCTCCTGGCTGGAGCGGTACTTCGTGCGCTCGTTCATCGAGGTGCAGGGCCTGCCGTGGCACGAGCCCGCGGTCGAGCGCGACCTGGTCCAGGTGTCGATGAACCTGGCCGACGGCCTCAGCGCCAAGGCGGCCGACATCCAGATCGAGATGGGCGGCGTACTGGACCGGCGGCTGTTCGCCACCGACGACTTCCCGCTCGCCGAGGGCAGTCACAGCCTGAGCCTGGTGATCGCCCCGGTCCGGTCGGCGACGGTCTCGATCGGCGGCGCGTCCGTTCCCGGCTTCGTCCAGGTCGACGGCTCGCCCGACAAGCCCGGCTCGTCCGCGTTCCTCACCACCGCCGAGGTCTGGCAGCGCTGAACCCTGCCTTACGCTGTACGAATCAAGCGTAGGAAGGGGATCCGCGTGGCGGTGCAGGCGAACTCCGAACCCCGGATCCCGTTGAGCCGGGACCGGGTACTGCGGGCCGCGGTCGCGATCGCCGACTCCGACGGGCTGGAGTCCGTCACGATGCGGCGGATCGGCGAAGCACTCGGCGCCGAGGCCATGTCGCTGTACTACCACGTCGCCAACAAGCACGATCTGTTCGACGGCATCGTCGACGTACTGATGGCCGAGCTCAACGAGAGCGTCGACCGCGACGACGGTGAGCCGGGCGACTGGAAGTCCGCGATGCGGCAGCGGATTCTGACCGCCCGGCAGATCATGCTCCGGCATCCTTGGGCGCCGAGACTGCTCGAGAGCCGTACGACGATGCGCCCGGCCGTGGTGCTGTACCACGATCGCCTGGTCGGGCTGATGCGGTCCGGCGGCTTCTCGTACGACCTTGCCCACCACGCCCTGCACGCGCTGGGCAGCCGGGCGCTGGGGTTCTCCCAGGAACTGTTCGATCCGTCCGCCGGCGCGGGCGACCAGTCCGAGCGGATGCTCGCGGACCTGGCGGACCAACTGCCGAACCTGGTCGGCATGCTGACCGAGATCGCCCACGACGACCCGGAGTCCACGCTCGGGTGGTGTGACGACCAGGCCGAGTTCGAGTTCTCCCTCGACCTGATCCTCGACGGTCTGGATCGACTCAAGTAGTTCGCTGCCGTTGCGAGCTCTTGCATTTTCTTACGCCGTAAGGCAGCCTTACGACGTAAGAAAATTGGGGGTGGATGCGATGAAAGCCATCGTTCAACGCCGGTACGGATCGCCGGATGTTCTGGAGTTCACCGACGTCGAGCGGCCGGTGCCGGCCGATCGCGAGGTGCTGGTCAAGGTCCGTGCGGCGTCGGTCAACGCCCGCGACTGGCACGTGCTGCGCGGCGATCCCTACGTCGCCCGCCCGTCCGCCGACCTCGGCTGGCGCCGGCCCAACGTCCCGATCCGCGGCACCGACTTCGCCGGCACCGTCGAAGCGGTCGGCCCGGCGGTGACCGGGGTGCAGCTCGGCGACGAGGTGTACGGCGAAGCGCCCGGAGCCTTCGCCGAGTACGTCGCCGTCCGGGCGCAATCGTTCGAGACCAAACCCGCCAACCTCAGCCACGAGCAGGCCGCAGCCATCCCGCTGGCCGCGAACACCGCTCTGATCGGCCTGCGTGACACCGCGAAGCTCCAGCCCGGCCAGCGCCTGTTGATCAACGGTGCGTCGGGCGGCGTGGGGACGTTCGCCGTCCAGATCGGCAAGGCCCTCGGCGCGGAAGTGACCGGGGTCTGCAGCACCGGGAACGTCGACCTGGTCCGGTCACTCGGCGCTGACGACGTCGTCGACTACCGGCAGACCGATTTCAGCCGGACCGGTGAGCAGTACGACGTCGTGCTCGACCTGGTCGGGAATCGGTCCCTGTCGGCCCTCCGGCGGGCCCTGGTTCGCCGCGGCACCCTCCTCCTGTCAGGAGGCGGGCTGTTCACCGGCGGCAGCCTCTTCGGTCCGCTCGGCCTGATGGTCAGAGGGAAGTTGTCAGCCGCCTTCGTGCCGCAGCGAGTGACGCTCTTCAACGCGGTCCCGAGCCGGGGCAATCTGGCGACGCTTCGCGACTTCGCCGAGGCCGGCAAGCTCACGCCGGTGGTCGACCGGACCTACCCGCTCGCCGCCGCGGCCGACGCGATCCGCCACGTCGAGACCGGCCACGCCCGGGCCAAGGTGGTCATCACCGTCTGAGCGCCCACCAGTTGTCCATCCGCTCCACAGCGTCCTCACTGCCGCTCAGCACCCGCTCGATCCGGAACAGGTACGCCGCGATCCCGGCCGCACCCTGCATCCAGCCCACCCCCGGTGGCAGCAGCGGATCCTCGTTCTTGTGCTCCACGAACCGCCAGTACGCCGACCCGCCGTCATGGATCGCCCGATCCACCACGGCATCCGCGAGCCGTACGGCGAACTCCAGGTCCCGCGGGTCGCGATCGCGGTGCCACGCATCCAGGAACGCGTCGCCGGCTCCCGCCGTACCGCAGCAGCGTCCGTCGTTGTCCCAGAAGCCCGGGTGGAGCCGCTCGGGGATCCCGGAGTACCGGACGCTGTCCAGACACCGCCGGCGCCAGATCGTCGGCGACTCACCGGCAACCTGGTCCACGCCGGCGTACTCGATTGCGCTGAACAACAACGCCGTACCCGCGCCGCCGTGACACCAGTTGTAGGTGTACTCGTCGCCGTGGCGCTCTGCCCACGGGATCACTCGCGGCACCCGGAATCCCTTGCTGTCGTTGATCCCCAGCGTCACAAGATGCTCGGCACCACGCCGTCCCGCGTCGACCAACTCCGGCCGCTCCAGCTCGACCCCGGCGACTGTCAGCACCGCCGCGATCCCTGCCAGTCCGTGCGAGAAGTTCGGCATCTCGGTCGGTTCCTCGGTCTTGAACCGTCGCGACACGAACTGCCAGTTCAGACCGGTGGGCAACTCCTCCTTCTCGCCCAGCAGCAGGTCCGCGGCCAGGTCGGCCAGGGGGCGGCCGCTCTCGCCGCGGCGGACGGCCCACAGCGCGGCCATCAGTGCGGCTCCGGTCCCGAGCGTGACGTCATTGGCGACCGCACCCGGGTAGTACCTGTCCTCCGCCTCCAGGAAGCTTTCGGGCCAGCCATCCTTCGTAGCGATCTCCAGCGCGCGCCCGACCGCGCCGCCGGAACCAGGCTCGCCGAGCGCGGTGAGGACGCCGATCGAGCTGGCGAGGCCGTCGAAGTACGTGATCGAGGTGTCCGCCGGGATCGTCGTGCGGATGCGGTCGGCGAGGGCTGAGGCGAGGCGTTGCTCGTCGGCGGTCCACGGGCGCGTGAGTTGGATCTCGGCCAGGGTGTGGGCGAGGCCGCCGACGCCGCTGTGCATGCCGTCGCGGTACTCGGTCGGCTTCTCACCACCGGCCGCCTCCGGGATCCACGGCCCGTCGTCGTCCCACTGCACCTGCTCGAGCACCCAGGTCCAGGATGCTTCGCCCAGTTCGACGTACGGCGTCATGGGCGGGCGTTGCGGAGCCGGATGCCGCTCCACTCGAGGGTGCTGGTGGTGGTCTCCGCCCAGAAGTCGTGCAGGCGGGGCAGGACGCGCAACTGGATGCCGGCTTCGTCGTGCAGCTCGAACAGGTCGCCAATGCGTTCGGGCGGACCGAGCGGCCGGACCTCAGTGGTCGCGACGAACGCTGCGTCGAACTCCTCGAACTCCTTCGCCGGCAGGCGATAGGCGTACAGCTCGACGGAGCGCATCGCGTCCAGCCAGCCGTACTCGACCGCGTGCACGCGAGTCCCGGAGCCGACTCCGATGATGCGGTCACGGTCGTCAGGGGTGGTGCTGGGCCCGACCCATGCCATCGCGCGCGGGCACTGCCGGGGGAACCAGTAGTCGGGGGCGCGGTCGTAGCCGACGGCCCAGACATACGGCGTGGCCTCTCGCGTCGTCTTGGCGACGTGCGGCCGGAAGACCTCGATGGTCGGATCTTCGGAGAAATGCAGGACCTCACCAGGTGCCGGGCGCATGCTCGGCAGCTTAGTCAGATCGCCGGGTGGGGGCCTGAGGATTTACGGGTTCAGGCCGCAGTGGTCGCGCAGCCACGGCGCCGGGTCGATCGCCTCGCCGCCGTCGGGGTGAACCTCGAAGTGCATGTGCGGCCCGGTGGTGTTGCCGGTCATCCCGACCGCGCCGACCTGGTCACCGGCGTACACGGTCTCGCCGACCGACACGCTGAACTTCGACATGTGGTTGTACCAGGTGACCGTGCCGTCCTCGTGCCGGACCTGAACCTGGCGACCGTACGCCCCGGCCCAGTCGGCGAAGATCACGACGCCCTTCATCACGCTGCGGACGGTGGTGCCGACCGGAGCGGCGAAGTCCAGGCCGGTGTGGTTGCGGGCCCAGCGGCTGCCGCCCTGACCGAAGGTCGCGGTGATGTGGTAGCCGGTCAGCATGATCT
Source organism: Kribbella sp. NPDC049227 (assembly GCF_043197265.1). Taxonomy (NCBI): domain Bacteria; kingdom Bacillati; phylum Actinomycetota; class Actinomycetes; order Propionibacteriales; family Kribbellaceae; genus Kribbella; species Kribbella sp. NPDC049227. Next base: position 390,826 of record NZ_JBICST010000008.1, read on the forward strand.
CGCAGCGGGTGGCGGACTCGCGGGCCTTCTTCTCCGCCGCGTCGGCCGCGGCCTTGGCCTTGGCGAGGGCGGAGGCGCGCTTGCTGGTCAGCGCCTGGGTCGCGGTGAGCTTCGCCGCCCGGGCCTTGGCCAGCTGAGCGGCCGCGGCCTGCTTCTTGTTCGTGTCGTTGCCGGCCAGCTGGACCCGGGAGGAGTCACGGGTGGCGAGCTGGCGCGCCTGGATGCGGGCCGTGGTGATGCCGGACATCGAACCGTTGTCCAGGCTGAGTGCGGCGAGGTTCACCGCCGAGTTGGCCTGCGTCGGCGAGGCCAGGGTGCTGTGGCTGAATCCCACAGCTCCTGCCGCCGCGGCCAGGGCCGCGGTCAGACCGACGATCTGGGTACTGCTGGGGGTGTTACGCCTGGCGACGCGATGCTTGGCACTGTGACGTCCTGCGCCGGGATTGCGCGCAGCGTTGCCGGGCGTGACGCGGTCTCCCGCGGCACGGTGCTGGGACACAACGTGGCCTTTCGGTCACAGGGGAGGGGCTAGGAGGGGCTTGAATCTATGCACCCTCCGGAGGATTTATTCCCCCGGCGGGCTCATGCACCATAACGGATGGGTCACGAGGCCACAAACCCCGCCACCCCCTTTTGGCGAGGTCCTTCACGAAACTTTTGCATGAGCGGCTGCACGTGCATTCGCCGTCGGTGCCTGGAAAGCTGACTCGTCAGGCGGTTCCCGCAGCGGCGTCCTGCTCGTCCAGGTGGGCCAGCATCTCGGTGATCTGACGCACGACGTCGCCGTGGAACGGCAGCGACAGGTGGCCCACGCCGCGAACCCGCAGATTACTCGCGACCAGATCGGCGTGCCGGATCCGGGCCCGCCGCTGCGGCACGATCAGTTGGTCGACATCGCTGTAGAACGCGACGAACCTCGTCCGGCATCCGGACGCCGGCTCGGCCAGTTCGGCCATCAGGTCGCTGTCCGGCCGCACCTGCTTCACCAGGGGCCACGGCAGCAGCCGGGCCGCGACGGTGCCCTGGTGCGGCGTCCCGAGCGTGACGCAGGTGTGCACCCGCTGATCACCGCCGAGCCGCTGGACGTAGTACCGCGCGATCAGCCCGCCGAGGCTGTGTCCGATCACGTGGATCTGGTCCGACCCGGACGCCTCGCAGATCGCCTCGATCTCCTCGCCCATCCGTTCTGCGGTACGACGGACGTCCAGCGTGAGCGGGGAGTACGAGAACGTGTGGATGCTGCTGAACCCGCGACGCACCAGTTGCCGGCGCATCAGCGCGAAGATGGTGTGGTTGTCGATGATCCCGTGTGCCAGCAGGATCGGCGTACCGGCGGCTCTGACGTCGCTGACCAGCAGGCCGCGCTGGGCCGGAGTCAGACCGGTCAGGGTGAGCCGCTCGGTGCGGGAGCCCGAGCTGCCGACCAGGCCGAGCGGGTACATCGCCAGGTGCGTGGTGAGCCAGCCGATCTCGACGGCCGCGCCCTGGAGTACCCGCGGTGAGACCGCGGACCGGGCGCCGTACAGCAGTCCGTCCACCGCGCCACGTACGCCGTCCTGCCAGGCACTCATCGGCGCCTCCTCACGCAACCAGACCCCCCGATTGGTCCGATCACCTCCACGGTAACCAGTTCCCACCTGGCGTGTCGGGGAACACACGCGTTCGTGTCTTATCCGGGATGAAGGGACCGGATAGCCTGCGAACATGCCTCCTACGAGTCCTCTCCGGGTCGTTGTCGCCAAGCCTGGCCTTGACGGCCACGACCGTGGCGCGAAGGTGGTCGCGCGGGCGCTGCGGGACGCCGGCATGGAGGTCATCTACACCGGCCTGCACCAGACCCCGGAGCAGATCGTCGAGACCGCGATCGCGGAGGACGCCGACGCGATCGGCCTGTCGGTGCTGTCCGGGGCGCACATGACGCTGTTCAAGCGCGTCCGCGAACTGCTCACCGAGCGGGACGCCGACGACATCGTGGTGTTCGGCGGCGGCATCATCCCGGACGCCGACCTGCAGCCGCTGGCCGAGCTGGGCGTGCACAAGATCTTCACCCCCGGCGCGACCACCACCGAGATCGTCGAGTGGGTCCGCGCGAACGTCGGCGACGCCTCCGCCTCGACGGCCTGACCCGGGCGATCCGCTCCGGAGCGTGATGACGACTGCCCGGAGTCGTTCTGAACAGTCACGGCGCGTTCAGCCAGGTTACTAACCGGTAATACCGAATCGTTAAGAAACACCCGGTTGTGCGGGCTGTCGAATCGCGGTCGCATACAGCCATGCGGCTGTCCGTTTCAGGGCTGTTCAGCGGCGGGCTGTGTGGCACAGAACACATAGCCCTCGATGTCGGTTACTGTCCGGACAGGCGGGGACACGGTGCGGTGGGGGACGGTGACCCGTTCTACGCAGGACCAAGCGATATCCCATCGGGAGAGGGCAGGTAGACGATGAGGTTTGAACGATCACATACACGCAGGGCCGCGTTCGTGGCCGTCGCCAGCAGCCTGGTGCTGCTCGCGTCCGCGTGTGGTGGCGGTGACGACGAGAGCAGCGGGGGCAGCGGCTCGTCCGGGGGCGCAGCGCTCGAAGGCCGCGGTCCGATCACGTTTGCCACCGGCAAGGACACCTCCGGGAACCTGACGAACCAGGTCGCGGCGTGGAACTCGCAGCACCCGGACGAGAAGGTCACGGTGTCGGAGTTGCCCGAGTCCGCGGACCAGCAGCGCGCGCAGATGATCTCGAACGCCCAGAACAAGTCCGACGCGTTCAGCGTGCTGAACCTGGACGTGGTCTGGACCGCGGAGTTCGCGGCCAACCGCTGGGTCACCGAACTGCAGCCGGACCAGTTCCCCGACCTGGGCAAGCTGCTGCCTTCGACGGTCGACACCGCGAAGTACCGCGACAAGCTGTACGCCGTACCGGTGACGTCCGACGGTGGTCTGCTGTACTACCGCAAGGATCTGCTGGACAAGGCCGGTGTGCAGCCGCCGAAGACCTGGGAAGAGATGGTCGCCGCCTGTGCCAAGGTGAAGGCACTGCCGGAGGCCAAGACGATCGGCTGTTACGCCGGGCAGTTCGAGAAGTACGAGGGCCTCACGGTGAACTTCTCCGAGGCCGTCAACGGTGCCGGTGGTGTCGTCGTCGGTGATGACGGCAAGCCGAACGTCGACACCCCGGAGGCGCTTGCGGGTCTGACCGCGCTGACCGAGGGCTTCAAGTCGGGCTTCATCCCGAAGGCCGCCATCACCTACCAGGAGGAGCCGGGCCGGCGGGCGTTCCAGGAGGGCAACCTGCTCTTCCACCGCAACTGGCCGTACGTGTACGCGCTGGCGGGCAAGACCGACGGCTCGTCGAAGATCGCCGGCAAGTTCGCGGTCGCGCCGCTGCCGGGTATGACCGGTGCGGGCGTGTCCACCCTGGGTGGTCACAACTACGCGATCTCGGAGTTCGCCAAGAACAAGGCGACCGCGGCGGACTTCATCAAGTTCATGTCCAGCGAGGAGCGGCAGAAGGCGAACATCGAGAAGACCTCGCAGGCACCGACCTGGGCGTCGCTGTACGACGACCCGACGCTGAACAAGCAGTTCCCCTACCTGGCCCCGCTGAAGGCCTCCATCGAGGGCGCGAAGTCGCGGCCCAAGGTGGTCAAGTACGGCGACGTCACCACCGCGATCCAGGAAGCGGCGTACGGCGCTTTGACCGGCACGATGACGCCGAAGGACGCGTTGTCGGGTCTGCAGAACAAGTTGAGCGTGCTCATCACTCAATGACCGAAGCGGCGGGGCCGGTGCGCAGCTTCACAGCTTCGTGCCGGCCCCGACCTGTCGCTGCCCGCTCGAAGCGAGCAGAGAGAAGGAGGCAGAGGTGAGTACATCCGCCCCGGTCGCCAAGCGACCGACAACGGAGACCACCAAGAAGCCCAAGCGGCGGAGCTCGTTCAACGAGGGCACCGGCAGGCTGGCGGCGTTGCTGCTGTCGCCGACCATGATCGTGCTGATCCTTGTCGTCGGGCTGCCGATCCTCGCCGCGTTGCGCGAGTCGCTGTACACGAGCGGTCAACGGATCGACGAGTCGGGCTTCATCGTCCAGGGCTCCGAGTTCGTGGGTCTCGACAACTACACGGCGATCTTCTCCGGCGAAACCGGCGACCGATTCTGGAACGCTTTCTACAACACCACGTTCTTCACCGTCGCCTGTGTGGTCATCGAGACCATTCTGGGTGTCGCGATGGCCCTGGTGATGCACAAGGCGTTCAGGGGCCGCGCCATCGTGCGGGCCAGCATCCTGGTCCCGTGGGCGATCCCGACCGTCGTGTCGGCGCTGCTGTGGAAGTGGATCTTCCAAGCCGACGGTATCGCCAACGAGATGCTCGGCACTCAGATCCTGTGGTCCACCGAGGGCTGGCAGTCGGTGCTGTCGGTCATCGTCGCCGATACCTGGAAGACCGCGCCGTTCATCGGGTTGCTGGTTCTCGCGGGCCTGCAGACGATCCCGGACGAGGTCTACGAGGCCGCCAAGGTCGACGGGGCCAAGGCGTGGTCGGCGTTCGTCCACATCACGATGCCGTTGGTGAAGCCGGCGCTGCTGGTGGCAGTGCTGTTCCGCATCCTCGACACCCTGCGCATCTTCGACCTGCCGTTCGTCCTGGTCGGCCCGAACAAGGAGTCGGTCGAGACACTGTCGATCCTGGCGTACCTCGAAGCCAACCAGACCCGGTACGGGCCGGCGGCGGCGTACGCGACCCTGCTGTTCATCTACGTCGCTGTGGTCGCGTACGTGTTCGTGAAGCTGCTGGGTGCCGACGTGTTCGGTGACGCGATCCAGCGCAAGTCGAAGAAGAAGAACGGCGGGAACGGGCGAGGCCGGGGCAAGCAGGCGGACCGAGGCGCCCCAGTGGCCGGACTGACCGCCGGTGGCGGATTGGGAGGTGAATGATGGCTGTTGTTGCTGAGAAGGCTCCCGCAAGGATCGACATCAAGGCTGCCGAGGCGCCGTGGTACCGGCGCTGGCTGCCGCTGATCGGTGTCGCGCTGATCGTGCTCTACTGCCTGTTGCCGTTCTTCTGGATGGTGGTGTCGTCGCTGCGGCGGCCGACCGACCAGTTCGACAACTCGATCATTCCGTCGCCCATTTCGTTCACCAACTTCACCGACGTGTTCAAGCCCGGCACCGGGTTCCAGCGCGGTCTGCTGAACAGCCTGATCGTGGCCGGCACGGTGACGATCCTGACGCTGATCATCGGCATGGTGGCGGCGTACACGCTGGCCCGGCTGGAGTTCCGGGGCAAGAACTTCGTGCTGGCGATCATCATCGTCACCTCGATGTTCCCGGGGATCTCGCTGGTGATCCCGCTGAAGAAGCTGTTCGTCAACATCGACTGGATCAACACCTACCAGGCGATGATCGTGCCCAGCCTGTCGTTCGCACTGCCACTGGCGGTGTGGCTCCTGACCGCGTTCTTCCGGCAAATGCCACGAGAGCTCGAACAGGCCGCGATGGTGGACGGCTGTACGCCGGCCCAGGCGTTCCGCAAGGTGATCCTCCCGCTGGCCGCACCGGGTGTGTTCACCACCGCGATCATCACCTTCATCGCGGCCTGGAACGAGTTCCTGATCGCGCTGAGCATGGTGAACAAGAAGGAGTACCAGACCGCCAACGTGGTGATCTCGCAGTTCACCGGTACGTCGGGACGTGACCAACCGTTCGGCAGCCAGATGGCCGCCGGTGTGGTCGTCACGATCCCGCTCGTGATCGCCGTCCTGATCTTCCAGCGCCGGATCGTCGCCGGCCTGACCGCGGGCGGCGTCAAGTAACACAGCCGGACAGGAGGCCGGAGCCGCACCCGCGGCTCCGGCCTTCTGTTGTCAGCGGCAACGAGTAGGCCAGGGGCAGCGGACGCGCCCTACGATCGGGAAACCGTTGCCTTCTGCATCAACCTGCAATCGTCAAACCTTGCCTGTTCCCGGTTCGGTCAATAGCGTCAACGGTGTCGACACCTTGTGGATGGATATGCATATCCGATCGAAATCCGTTCGCCTGCCCAGAGGGCAGGCCGAGTTCGAGGGGGGAATTGCGTGCGCACTTCACGACGTGTCTCCGTACTGGTCCTCACTGCCCTGTCGCTGGTGGTCGCGGGCCTGGCCGGCGCGACTCCGGCCATGTCCGCTCCGAGCGGCGTCCAGGGTGCGAACAGTTCGGCCACTGCGCAGGCGGACTACTACCGGGCGCTGATCCGCAACAACGCGACGCAGTTGTGTCTGGAGAGCAACAGCGCCGGGACGGTCTACACCAGGGCCTGCAACAGCCGGAGCACCTATCAGCAGTGGCGGTTCCACAAGACGGCGCTCCAGCGGATCTGGAACGTCGCCACCGGCCGCTGCCTGCAGTACGTCCTCGGCAGCGGCTCCGCGACCGGCCTGGTCTCGGGGAAGCCCTGCAGCACCACGGACCAGCATCAACTGTGGAAGGCGCATATCACCGGCGCGGAGTTCACGTACCTCGGTCAGCGCTGTTTGGACAGCAATTCGCGAGGGGCCGCGTACAACCTGCAATGCAACGGATCGCAGAACCAGATCTGGGCGAAGATCTACTTCTCCACCCCGTGAGCTTTGCGTGCACGAAGGCCGGGGCCGCGGGTGCGGCTCCGGCCTTTGCTTCGTCCGGGCTCAGTTCTCCAGCCAGGCGGTGGCGTCGACCGGGAGGTGGTTGCCGGTCAGGGGCTCGCTGGCGAGGAGGAGGTTGGAGTGGGGCGGGAGCGGGATGGGAGCGTCGCTGAGGTTGACCAGGCAGCGGAAGCCGTCGCGGGTGAAGGACAGGACACCGGCGGGGGTCTCGTCGTCCCAGGTGAGGCGGCCTTCGCCGAGGGCTGGGTGTGAGCGGCGAATGCGGAGAGCGGCCTTGTACAGGTTGAGGTGGCTGCCGGGGTCGTCGGCCTGGGCCTCGGCGGTCAGAGCCGACCAGTCGGCTGGTTGGGGAAGCCACGGCCGGCCGGTGCCGGGGCCGAAGCCGAAGGGCGGCTCCGAGCCGCTCCACGGGATCGGGACGCGGCAGCCGTCGCGGCCGCGGACGGTGTGGCCGGAGCGTTCCCACGTCGGGTCGTCGAGAACGTCCTCGGGCAGATCCTCGACCTCTGGCAGCGCGAGCTCGTCACCCTGGTAGACGTACGCACCACCCGGCAGCGCGAGCTCGAGCAGTGCCGCGGCACGCGCCCGACGGCGGCCGAGTTCCAGATCGGTCGGTACGACCCCCGCACCCTCCAGCGCGTCCCGCTGATCCCGGCCGTACCGCGTGCGATGCCGGATCGTGTCGTGGTTGCTCAGCACCCAGGTCGCCGGTGCGCCGACGGCCCACAGGTTCTCCGTGGTGTGGTCGATGACCTCCCGCAAGTCCTTCGCGTCCCACGCACACTGCAGTACGTCGAAGTTGAACGCAGAGTGCAGTTCGTGCGGCCGCACGTACTGCGCCAGCCGCTCGGCCGGCGAGAGCCACGCCTCGGCCACGAACACCCGCGGCCCTTGCGGCGTATCGGCGTACTCGTCGGCGATCGCCCGCCAGCGCTGGTGGATCGTGTGTACGCCGGGCTGGTCGTAGAACGGGTTGCCGACGTACTTCTCCCGGGTCGGTTCCCCGTTGTGCAGCGGTACGTCGGGCAACGTGGGGTCCTTGGCCATCGAGTCGGCCACGTCGATCCGGAAGCCGTCGATGCCACGGTCGAACCAGAACCGCAGGATCGCGTCGAACTCCTCGATCACCGTCGGGTTGTCCCAGTTCCAGTCCGGCTGGGAGATGTCGAACAGGTGCAGGTACCACTGCCCGTCGTCGATCCGCTGCCAGGCGCCGCCGCCGAACGCGGCCGGCCAGTTGGTGGGCGGCAGGCCGCCGTCCTTGCCGTCGCGGAACCAGAACAGGTCCCGCTCCGGAGAGCCCTTGCCCGCCGCCAGCGCGGCCTTGAACCACGGGTGTTCCCAGGAGCAGTGGTTCGGCACCAGGTCGATCAGGATCCGCAGGCCGAGCGCGTGCGCCTCGGCGATCAGCGCGTCCGCGTCCGCCAGCGTGCCGAAGTCGGGGTTGATGTCGCGGTAGTCGGACACGTCGTACCCGCCGTCGAGGAGCGGGGACGGGTACCACGGGCTGATCCAGATCGCGTCGATGCCGAGGTCGGCGAGGTACGGCAGCCGGGCGCGGATGCCGTTGACGTCACCCGTGCCGTCACCATTGGCGTCCGCGAAGGATCGCGGGTACACCTGGTAGACGACGGCGCTACGCCACCAGTCGTCAGCTGGTCTGGTCCCAGAGTCGAACACTGGATCGGTCATGCGTCCAAGCCTGACACGGCCTGGGAAGAATCCTGTGACGGTCGTCTCAGCGTGTACCCCGGCTGTTGCCGTGCCCGGCACGGTGGCTAGTCTCAGGCCGACGGAACGCGCCGGCGACCGTGCCCCTCCATTGGGTTCAGCCCGCCTGCCGCGGCCTACTCGAACAGGTGCGAGAGAGGGACCACAGTCGTGGACTTGATGGAATACCAGGCGAAGACGGTCTTCGCCAAGCACGGGGTGCGGACGACCGTGGGTGCGGTCGTCACGACTCCCGAGGAAGCCCGCGCGGCGGCCGAGAAGATCGGTGGCCGAGTGGTCGTGAAGGCCCAGGTGAAGACCGGCGGCCGCGGGAAGGCCGGTGGCGTGAAGCTCGCCTCCTCGCCGGACGAGGCGGAGGAGAAGGCCCGCGAGATCCTCGGGCTGGACATCAAGGGCCACGTCGTCAAGATCCTGAACATCGTGCCGGCCGCGGCGATCGCCGAGGAGTACTACTTCTCCTTCCTGGTCGACCGGGCCAACCGCAACTACCTCTGCATCGCGTCGGCCGCCGGCGGCATGGAGATCGAGGAGGTCGCGCACACCAATCCCGACGCGGTGGCGCAGATCTCGATCGACCCGGCCACCGGCGTGGACGAGGCGAAGGCCCGCGAGATCGCCGAGGCGGCCAAGTACCCGGCCGACGTGCTGGACGCGGTCGTCCCGGAGATCGTCAAGCTGTACGACGTGTTCATCGCCGAGGACGCCTCTCTGGTCGAGGTGAACCCGCTGGTCAAGCTCGCCGACGGCAACGTCGAGGCGCTCGACGGCAAGGTCACCCTGGACGAGAACGCGGACTTCCGGCACCCGGACCACGCCGAGTTCGAGGACGTCTCGGCGGCGGACCCGCTGGAGGCGGCGGCCAAGGCCAAGGGCCTGAACTACGTGAAGCTGGACGGTTCGGTCGGCATCATCGGCAACGGCGCCGGCCTGGTCATGTCCACGCTCGACGTGGTCGCGTACGCCGGTGAGGAGTTCGGTGGCCAGAAACCGGCCAACTTCCTCGACATCGGAGGAGGAGCCTCTGCCGAGGTGATGGCGAACGGGCTGGAGATCATCATCTCCGACCCGCAGGTGGAGAGCGTGTTCGTCAACGTCTTCGGCGGCATCACCGCCTGTGACGCGGTCGCGAACGGAATCGTCCAGGCGTTCGAGCTGCTGGCGAGCCGCGGCGAGCACGTCGCCAAGCCGCTGGTCGTCCGGCTGGACGGCAACAACGCCGAGGAGGGCCGCCGGATTCTCGACGAGGCCGGCCTGGCCGGTCTGGAGCGGGTCGACACGATGGACGGCGCCGCCAAGCGGGCCGCCGAGCTGGCTGCGAAGTAAGGGATCGCTGAACATGTCTATCTTCCTGACCAAGGACAGCAAGGTCATCGTCCAGGGCATGACCGGCTCGGAAGGCACCAAGCACACCACCCGGATGCTTGCCTCGGGCACCAACATCGTCGGCGGCGTGAACCCCCGTAAGGCGGGCCAGAGCCAGGACTTCGACGGCAAGTCGGTCGCGGTCTTCGGGACCGTCGCGGACGCCGTCAAGGAGACCGGCGCGGACGTGTCGGTCATCTTCGTGCCGCCGAAGTTCACCAAGGACGCGGTGCTGGAGGCCGTCGAGGCCGCCGTACCGCTGGTCGTGGTGATCACCGAGGGCGTGCCGGTGCACGACACCGCCGCGTTCTTCGCGGCCGCGCAGGCGTCCGGCACCACCCGGATCATCGGCCCGAACTGCCCCGGCATCATCACGCCGGGCGAGGCGAACGCCGGCATCATCCCGGCCGACATCGCGGGTGCGGGCCGGATCGGTCTGGTGTCGAAGTCGGGCACGCTGACGTACCAGATGATGTACGAACTGCGGGACTTCGGGTTCTCGACCGCGATCGGTATCGGCGGGGACCCGATCATCGGGACCACGCACATCGACGCGCTGCAGGCGTTCCAGGAGGACCCCGACACCGACGCGATCGTGATGATCGGTGAGATCGGTGGTGACGCCGAGGAGCGGGCGGCCGCGTTCATCAAGGCGAACGTGACCAAGCCGGTGGTCGGCTACGTCGCGGGCTTCACCGCGCCGGAGGGCAAGACGATGGGCCACGCCGGCGCGATCGTGTCCGGCTCGTCGGGTACGGCGGCCGCGAAGCAGGAGGCCCTCGAGGCTGTCGGCGTGAAGGTCGGCAAGACGCCGACCGAGACCGCCAACCTGATGCGCGAGATCATGCAGGGCCTGACCAAGTAGGCATCAGCACTTGCAAGCGGGACCTGCGGCTCCGGGCGCGGGTCCCGTTGCTGTTCGCAGGGGCTTACTTGTAGGCGGCGGAGCGCTCGGTCGCGCGGATCAGCGTGTCCCGGAAGCCGCTGTCGGTGACGTCGAGACCCTTCAGGACCGGGAACAGCAGGTAGACCACGCGATCTCCGGAGGCCGCGACGCCGATCCGGTAGGTGAACTTCTTCCCTTGACCGGTGTCGAACGACGCTTCCCAGGTCTCGCCCTTCATCACGCTGGTCGCGATCTCGCCGGTCGAGTCCACCTTCGCGTTCGACACGGTCTTCCCGCAGCCGTCGACGTTCTTGCGGATCTGGGCGACGAAGGCGCTCGCCGCCTTCGCGGTCGCGAACTTGGCCACCGTGTCGTCCAGGCCGAACTCGGTCGGCACCTTCGCATCCGGCGTGAGGTACGTCTGGGAGCCGTACTTGGTCGCCTTTGCCTTCTTCGGATCGAAGTTCTCGCACTGGGTGCCGGGGCCGGTCTTCGCCGGGGTGCTCACCCACGGCTTGTCGATCTCGGCCAGCACCGGCAGGTCGACCGGCGCCATGAACCCCGGGGCCTCGGTGCTCGGCAGCAGACTCGGCTTCGCCACCGGTGCCGCCTTGCTGCAGCCGCCGGACTGCACGCAGATCCGATTCGCGGCCGCGGCCGCCGTGGCCAGTACGGCGTTCGGCGGGGGCGGCGTCCCGGCGATCGTGTCGTGCTCCAGCACCATGGTCGCCTGACCGGCCAACGTGACGGCGATGGTCTTGTACTTCGTCTTGGTGCCCGAAGGCTGCCCGAACACGGCGATCCAGCCGCGCTCACCGACGCCGGTGGTCAGGTAACTGGCGGACAGCCGGGTCTGCTTCTCGGAGTTGCACTGGCCGAGCCAGCCGACGATCGCGCTGTACGCCTTGCCGGCCGCGGCCGCGTCGTTCGAGACCTCGACGTACTGGACCGCGGTCTGCTTGGTGGCCGCGTTCTGGAACGTGCGGACCCAGGTGCGCAGTCCGGCCGGGTCGGCGAACCGCTGGGACTGGCAGGCGAACGCCCGGTCCGGTGCGGTGCTGCCGTCGGCGGTCGTGGTGATCGTCCAGGCCCCGGTCGCGCCGAGCGGCTTCGCGGTGGCGCCGTCGAGCAGGGCCTTGTCGTCGGTCAGCACCTTCGAGTCGGCGGACTTGTCGTCGGAGGAGCCGTTGCCGACGTTCGCGCCGGGTGAGTTGTCGCCGCCGAACGCGTTCAGGGCGGCGACACCGCCGCCTCCGACCAGAAGAACGACCGCGATACCGGCCGCGATCGTCTGGTTCCGCTTACGCGCCTTCTGCCGGCGCGCCTCCCGGGCAGCGGCACGACCGCCGCCGCGCGGTGCGCGGTGGGAACCGGCCAAAGCTCGACCTCCTGACTGATTCCACCCGACAGTACCCGGTGGATCCCGGTCGCCCACAGTCAGCTACCCGCCGGCCAGCGGGGGTGAACCGAGCGTGAGCAAGCGCGCCGAAGTCTTCCATATCCGGCGTGTCAGAACGAGTGGCATCTCGCGGCAGGGTGACGATGGGAGTCAGATGACCGACATGCTGAGCCGCCCGGGCGCCCGTGACGGCGGACCACACCAGACGCCCGGGCCCGCCCCGTCCGACGTCGTCGCCCCGACCAAGCCGGTGGTCCTGGCGGCGGTGCTCTCGGCCGGAGCCTGCCTGCTGACCGGTCTGCTCACGTGTGCGGCGGTGGCCGTGGTCGGCTGGTTGGCCGCGACCTTCGGCGGCGCCTCCGGGGCTCTGCGCGCCGGCGCATCCGCCTGGCTGGTCGCGCACAAGGCCGGTGTGACGCTCGGCAGTGGTTCCGTCACGGTCGCACCGCTCGGTCTGACGTTGTTCTTCGCCTGGTGCCTGTACCGCGGGGGCAAGTCCGCGGCCAGGAACAGCGCGGCCGACCGGACCGGGGACCTGGTCCTGCTGTCCGGAGTGTTCGCCGTCGTCTACGGCCTGGGCGGGCTGATCGTGGCGCTGCTCACAGCGGACGGGTCGCTGAAGGTGCACCCGCTGGCGGCGTTCCTCGGTGCCGCGACGATCGCGTTCGTCGCCGGGACCCTCGGCATACTGGTCGAGTCCGGTGCGGCGGCGGACATCGCCGACGCGACACCGATCGGTCTCCGCGACACCGTGCCGGCCGCGGCGGCCGCCGTCCTGACCGTGATCGCGATCGCATCGATCCTGTACGGCGTACTGCTCGCGATCCACTTCTCCCGCATCACCGGGATGCTCGAGCTGCTGGACGCCGGTGTGATCGGGTCGGTCGTGCTGTTCGCCATCTGCCTGATGCTGGTGCCGAACATGATCCTGTACGTCGTCTCGTTCCTGGCCGGACCCGGATTCCAGCTGGGCGTGGGGACGACGATCGCCCCGACCGGAGTGGATGTCGGCAACCTGCCGGCGCTGCCGCTGCTGGCCGCAGTACCTGAAGACGGCGCGACACCGACGTACCTGCTCGCCTTGACCGCTCTGGTCCCGCTGGTCGCTGGTGTGGTGGCCGGGCTGGTCGTGGTGCGGCGCGGTCTGGTCGATGAGGAGGCGGATGCGCTCGGGTGGGATGCGTTCGCGCTCCGCGGTGGTATCGCGGCTCTGATCGCGGGCGTGATGCTGTACCTGCTGATGGCGTTGTCGGGCGGCTCGGCCGGTCCCGGGCGGATGTCGGCCGTGGGGATCCCGGCCGCGTTGCCGGCGGCCGGCGTACTGGCTGCCGGGATGGCGATCGGGGCGTCGATCACCGCCGCGGTGATCGCCTCCCGCCGACCGGCTGACGTTGAGGCGGACACCGCGGGATAAGGTTTGCGGCGTGACAGACCCGGTTGCGCCCTCTCCTGAACCCGCACGCCTCGTCGTGCTGGTGTCGGGATCGGGATCGAATCTGCAGGCCCTGCTGGACGCCTGCGCCGACCCGGCGTACGGCGCTCGCGTCGTCGGCGTCGGCGCCGACCGGGACGGGATCGCCGGGCTGGACCGGGCCGCGACCGCCGGTGTGCCGACGTTCGTACACAAGGTCAAGGACTACGCCGAGCGGGTCGAGTGGGACCGTGCGCTGACCGCGTCGGTGTCCGAGCTCAAGCCCGACCTGGTCGTGTCGGCCGGCTTCCTGAAGCTGGTCGGCGACGACTTCCTGGCCGCGTTCGGCGACCGGTACATCAACACCCACAACGCGCTGCTGCCCGCGTTCCCCGGCATCCACGGGCCGCGGGACGCGCTCGAGTACGGCGTGAAGGTGGCCGGCGCGACGCTGTTCTTCGTGGACGGCGGCGTCGACACCGGGCCGATCATCGCGCAGGTCGTCGTACCGGTCGAGGACGACGACACCGAAGAAACCCTGACCGAGCGGATCAAGGAGGTCGAGCGCCGCCAGTTGGTGGAGTGGGTCGGCCGGCTGGTTCGCGAGGGCTGGACCATCACCGGACGAAAGGTTCGACTGAAGTGAGCACCGACCGCAGGCCGATCCGCCGGGCGCTGATCAGCGTCTACGACAAGACCGGTCTGGAGGAGCTCGCGACAGCACTGTCCGCGGCCGGTGTCCAGCTGGTGTCGACCGGGTCCACCGCGGCCCGGATCGCGGCGGCAGGCGTACCGGTGACCAAGGTCGAGGAGCTGACCGGGTTCCCGGAGTGCCTGGACGGGCGGGTCAAGACGCTGCACCCGAAGGTGCACGCGGGGCTGCTCGCCGACGTACGCAAGAACGAGCATGTCGAGCAGTTGGCGGAGATGCGGGTCGAGCCGTTCGACCTGCTGGTGAGCAACCTGTACCCGTTCACCGAGACCGTTGCGTCCGGTGCGTCGACCGACGAGTGCATCGAGCAGATCGACATCGGCGGCCCGTCGATGGTCCGCGGTGCGGCCAAGAACCACGCCAACGTCGCCGTCGTCGTCTCGCCGTCCCGCTACCCGGAGATCGTTGCGGCGTTGGCTGCCGGTGGATTCAGCCTGGAGGAGCGGCAGCGGCTGGCGGTGGACGCCTTTGTGCACACGGCGTCGTACGACGTGGCCGTCGCGTCCTGGATGGGCAGTGTGCTCACCGACACCTCCGACGGCAGCGGGTTCCCGGCGTGGGCCGGTGCGACCTGGGAGAAGGCGGCGGTACTGCGGTACGGCGAGAACCCGCATCAGCCCGCGGCGCTGTACACCAACGGTCGTGGCGGTCTCGCGTCCGCGGAGCAGTTGCACGGCAAGGAGATGTCGTACAACAACTACGTCGACGCCGACGCGGCCCGGCGTACCGCGTATGACTTCAGTGAGCCGGCCGTCGCGATCATCAAGCACGCGAACCCGTGCGGCATCGCGGTCGGCAAGGACATCGCCGAGGCACACCGCCGGGCCCACGAGTGCGACCCGGTCTCGGCGTACGGCGGTGTGATCGCGACCAACCGGCCCGTCTCGGTGGACCTGGCCAAGCAGGTCGCGGAGATCTTCACCGAGGTGCTGGTCGCGCCGGCCTATGAGGACGGCGCTGTCGAGATCCTTCAGGGCAAGAAGAACATCCGGCTGCTGGTGGCGGCCGCACCGACCGACGGCGATGCGGTGGAGATGCGCGGGGTCAGCGGTGGGTTGCTGATGCAGCACGTCGATCGCTTCCAGGCTCCTGGTGACGACCCGTCCGCGTGGACGCTGGCGGCCGGTTCCGCGGCCTCGCCTGAGGTGCTGGCCGACCTCGCATTCGCGTGGAAGGCGTGCCGCGCGGTCAAGTCCAACGCGATCCTGCTCGCCTCCGACGGCGCCTCGGTCGGCGTCGGCATGGGCCAGGTCAACCGCGTCGACTCCTGCCGCCTCGCCGTCTCCCGCGCGGGTGACCGCGCCGCCGGCTCCGTGGCTGCCTCCGACGCCTTCTTCCCCTTCCCCGACGGACTAGAGGTCCTGATCGAGGGTGGCGTCAAAGCAGTCGTCCAGCCCGGCGGCTCCATCCGCGACGAAGCAGCCATCGAAGCCGCCGAGAAGGCCGGCATCACCATGTACTTCACCGGCACCCGCCACTTCTTCCACTGAGCGCCGGGCCGCCGTTCAGTCGGGAGGTGGGGCGACGGTCCCGCCTTCGATGACTGTTGGGAGCGTGGTGGGCGGTGGTGGAGGTTCGGCGCCGTTGACGTGGGCCGCTATGTGGTTGAGGGCTCCGCGGGCGTAGTCGGCGATGGCCAGGTCGACGGTGGTCAGGTTTGGTGAGGCCCAGGTTGCCAGGCGGGTGTTGCCGATGCTGATGACCGAGGCGTCCGTGGGGACGGTGCGGCCGGCGCGGACGAGTCCGCTGAGTACGCCGACGCCCATGGTGTCGGTGCCCGCGATGAACGCGGTCAGTTCGGGCACTCTGCCGATCATCTGCTGGACTGCCTTCTCACCCGCCTCCGGGGTGTACGGCACATGATCGACGACGAACCCGGCGCCCGCGTCGGCCAGGGTCTTGGTCAGGCCGCGCAGGCGTTGCTGCGTCACTTCGCTGTGCGGTGGGCCGAGCAGGATGCCGATCCGCCGGTGCCCGGCTTCCAGCAGCCGGGTCGCGCACAGCTCACCGACGAGTTCGTTGTCCACGCAGAACGTCGGGATGTCGGTGCCGCGCGGTGCGAGTGACGTGACCGCGACCCCGGAGCGGGCCGCGATCGCCATCAGGTGGATGAAACGGTCGAAGTACGACCACTGGTCGAAACCGCCGCCGGCCAGGATCAGGCCGGAGACGCGATGACCGCAAAGCCGCTCGATGTGCTTGAGTTCGAGCAGGGCGTCGCGCTGCATGTTCGAGACGATCGCGACCATCGAGTGGTCCCGTTCGGCCGTCTCGGTGACGATCTCCGCGATCTCGCCGTAGTACGGGTCGACCATCTCGCCGACGACCAGCCCCACCATCGCCCCGCCGCCGCTGCGCAGACTGCGCGCCGCGACGTTGGGCATGTAGCCGAGCTCGCCGGCCGCGACCATCACGCGGGCGGCGAGATCGGGATCGACCTTGTTGTCCGGCTCGCGCAAAGCTCGCCCGGCCGTGCTGACCGACACTCCGGCCAGCCTGGCCACGTCCACCAGTGTGGGCGGCTTCCGCGCGCCCCCCGAACCGCTGGGGCTCATGTCACCTCGTCTCGTCTCGCGCCGCGCACGGCCAGTGGTGTTCTCAAGAGCCTAAGCGGTGCAGGGAGTCCTGCGTCCGCTTCTCGACGTCGCCGACGAGTGCTGTCGTGTCGGCAGCGCTCCGGACGTTCGGGGTCAGCCGCAGGGCCTTGATCTTCTCCTGGTACTCCGGGCTCTCGCCGACCTTCTTCATCGCGGCCTCGAGCTTCTGCCGCACGGGCTCCGGCGTCTTCGCCGGAACGACCACGGTGTAGTAGGTCTCCGAGACGACCTGGTATCCCAGCGAGGTCGCGGTCGGTACGTCGGGGAACTGCGGCACCGGCTGCGGGCTCAGGCTGGCCAGCACCCGGAACTTGCCGGCGTCCACCTGGGTCGCCGCGGTCGCGGTCGCGAAGGTCGCGACCTGGGTCTGCTTGCCCAGCAGGGCGGTGACCTTCTCCGCGCCACCGGTCGCGTAGATCGCAGTCTTCAGGTCGATGCCCGCGGCCTGCTCCAGGTTCGTGACGGCCAGGTTGTCGGTGCTCTGCGCGCCCTCGATCGACGCGATGATCTGACCTGGCCGCTTCTTCGCGTCCTGCACCAGATCGGCGAAGGTCTTGTACGGCGAGTCGGAGTTCACCACGACCACGTCACTGGCGTCGGCCAGCGATCCGAACCAGGCGAAGGCATCCTTGCCGTACGGCGCCTTCTGGCCCGGCCAGATCCAGGCCAGCGAGTTCGGCATGCTCAGCATCCCGAAGGTGTAGCCGTCCGGCTTGGCCTTCGCGAGTTCGGACAGGCCGACGACGGTGTTGCCGCCGGGCCGGTTGAGGACCAGGACCCGGGTGCCCATCTCCTTCTCCAGCATCGTCGCGGCGACCCGGGCCTGGCTGTCGGCCGGTCCACCCGCGCTGTACGGAACGATGAACGTGACCGGCTTGTTCTTCTCCGGGAACGAGGCCTTGGCGTCGTTCCCGGAGACCTCGGCCTGGGCGCAGCCAGTGGCCAGGGCGGCGGCGGCCAGGGCCGCGACCAGGAGTTTCCGTGCGATCATTTGGGGCTCCCAACTGAGTCGAGCAAACGAGGATCCGCGGCGTCGGCGCTGGAACGGGCGCGGTAGCGGCGGTATCCGAGATAGCCGCGGGCGGCGAACACCGCCGCGGTGAGGATCAGGCAGCCGGTGGTCAGCGGGCTGCGGAACAGACCGAGCGAGTCGCCCGCGGTGAGCGACATCGCCGTCCGGAAGTTGGCCTCGAGCATCGGCCCGAGAACGATGGTGAGGGCCGCCGGTGCGAGCGGTACGTCGAGCCGGCGCAGGATGAACGCGATCATCCCGGCCAGCCACATGATCGCGATGTCGGTCACCGAGTTGTTCACGGTGTAGGCGCCGACCATCATGAACGCGAGCGTGATCGGGTAGAGCACCTGGTAGGGCACCCGCAGTACGCCGACCCAGAGCCGGACCATCGGCAGGCTGAGGATCAGCAGCATCAGGTTCGCCACGAACAGGCCGGCGATGACCGTCCACGCGACGTCCGGGTGGTCCCGGAAGAGCAGCGGGCCGGGTTGCAGGCCCTGGATCAGGAACGCGCCGAGGATGATCGCCATCGTCGGCGAGGCCGGAATGCCGAACGACAGCAGCGGGATCATCGAGGAGATGCCCAGGCTGTTGTTCGCCGTCTCCGGCCCGGCCACACCCTGGATCGCGCCGCGGCCGAACTGCTCCGGCCGCTTGGAGAACTTCTTCTCGGTGATGTACGACGCGAAGGTGGCGGCCGCGGCCGGCGAACCCGGGATCAGCCCGAAGAAGAACCCGATCACGCTGCCGCGCCCGATCGATCCGGCCGAGTCCTTGAGGTCCTGACGGTTCAGATGCAGCGAGCCGACCCGGCGTACGGCGGAGACGGAGTTGCGGCGCAGCGTGCTCTCCAGGATCTCGGCGACGCCGAACAGGCCCATCACCACGGAGATGAAGCTGATTCCGCCCTGCAGGGAGACGGTGCCCAGCGTGAACCGCTGGTCGCCGAAGACGGGATCGAGCCCGACCGTGCCGACGAACAGTCCGAGCAGTGCGGAGATCAATGCCTTGGGCATCGATCTGCCGGCCAGCCCGATCACGATGGTCAGAGCCAGCACGGTGAGCCCGAACAGTTCGACCGGGCCGAGGGTGATCGCGGCCTCGGCCAGCGAGGTCGCACCCAGCATGCCGATCAGTGCGAGCGCGCCGCCGATGAAGGATCCGATCGCGGCGATCGCCAACGCCTTGCCGGCGCGGCCCTGCCGGGCCATCTGGAAGCCGTCGATGCAGGTCACCACCGAGGCGACCTCACCCGGGACGTTCAGCAGGACCGAGGTGATCGTGCCGCCGTACATCGAGCCGTAGTAGATGCCGAGCAGCATGATGATGCCGCCGGTCGGATCGAGGGCGAAGGTGAGCGGCAGCAGCAGCGAACACGCCGCCGCTGGACCGAAGCCGGGGATGACTCCGGTCAGCATGCCGATCAGGCAGCCGGCGAAGGCATAGAGCAGGATCTGTGGGTCCATGACCGTGCCGAAGCCGGACCACAGCGCGTTGAGAGTGTCCATGGGTGTTCAGAGGACCTTCCAGGGCAGGTCGACAGGCAGGCTCGGCAGCACGATGCCCAGGTAGTCGAACAGGTAGCGGCTCGCCACGGCGCCCACGATCGCGCCGAGGATGCTCCACAGCATGCGCTGCCTGGCCACCAGGATCAGCAGCGTCGCCGCGTAGAAGGCCATCGCGATCACGTACCCGACGGAGACGAAGAGCCCGACGGTCGCGGCGGTCAGTCCGATCGTCAGGCCGAAGCGCCGGACGCCGTCCCGGGTCCAGCTCAGCTCCTCGTCGGCCGGCGCCAGATCGGCGCCGCTGTCCTCGACCTGCTCGGCCAGGCCGGGAACGGCCTCCTCGTGCTCCGGTACGCCGGGGCGCCAGAGCCACACGAGCGCGAGGAGTGCCAGCAAGGTGCCGATGACGAACGGGAACAGGCCCGGACCCGGCTCCTTGCCCCGGGTCAGGCCGTAGCCGAGGGAAGTCAGGGCGACGACCACACCGAACAGGAGGACGGTCCCGGCAGCCAGGCGCTGGTACAGCGGATAGCGCCGGTCGCCGGGGGATTCGGCGGGGGCTCTGGTGGTCTCTGGCATTCCGTACACGCTCCCCAGGGGATGGGTGTGGACAGTGGAATGGTGTGAACGGCCTGTTGCGGCCGTGTGTCTGCCGCACATTAGCCCCGACGTGACAGCCGCCACAAGACCCTGAGGCAACGTTATCTCGGTTGTTTTGAGCGTGATTCACGCTCTCACGGGTCAGAGAGTGCTGATCCAGAGAACGAAATCTCAGACGGTCTCAGCCAGCCGGAACGATGGTGCTGTGGTGCGCGAAGACCCGTCGTTCCCGGCTGCTGACCGCCCCCATCACCGCGTCCCGCCAGGGGGTGCTGATGGCGTGCCGGTACGCGGCTGTGCCGAAGACCCGGGCGTCGTCGATCTCGTGCACCACCAGGAGTTCCGGCCCGGAACCTTCGACCAACCGGCCGAGGGTGGTGTGCCGCCATCCGTCGATCGCCAGCAGGAGCGGGATGTGCTCCTCGCGGTACCACGCGTCCAGCCCGGCCGGATCACTGCTGGTCAGGCTCAGGCAGACCACGATCGGTGCCGCTTCCGCCGTACGCCGCCCGTACCGCCCGTCGACGCGGTACACCCGCCGTTCGAAGGTGCGCAGCCGGCCGGTGAACGCCCTCTCGGCGGACCGGGCCGTCCGGTACGCCGTTCCGGCCAGAGCCGTGAGTTCGACCTCGCAGGTCGCCAGCCAGGTGGGCTCCAGGTCGTCCGTGGCGCGGTAGCGCAGGCCGTTCGAGAAGCCGGGCAGGCTCAGCCGGGCCGGTCCGTGGTCCTGGTCGTACCAGGCGTGGAACTCGGCCTCGGTCACGTCGCCGGGCTCGGACAGGACAGCGATGAGTCCGTCGGTCATCAGGTCGTTCTCCGCTCGGGAATCGGAAGCTGGATTCGTTGTCTCAGATGCTCGAGTAGGCGCCGAGAGAGCGCTCAACAGGCATCTGACCTGCGGGTTTCCATCGATCAGGGATCAGCAGTGCCGGTCAAACTGGTGGCGGACAGGCTGTTGACGGCGGTCTGGTGCGTTGCTACGTTCTGCCCGAGACAACGATATCTCGACCACGTCGCCAGGTGCTGACGGCCGCGTTTCTCCGCGGGCGCCCCGGCGATCCGGTGATGGGAGCAGGGACTTGTCAGCACACTCTTCAGCCCCCGCATCAGCCGCAGGCCCGGCGATGCGCATCCCCCGCAGCGTCGCGGTGGTCGGCGCCTCGCACGGCGAGGGTGGCAGCTACTACGGCAGCCGGATGATGTCGAACCTGGTCACGGCCGGTCCGAAGGCGACGCTCTACCCGGTCAACCCACGGCTGGCGGGCACCGAGATCTTCGGCCACCTCGCGTACGCCTCCTTGACGGACCTGCCCGAGGTGCCGGACCTGGTGATCGTGACCACGCCGATCAAGACCGTCGTACCGATCCTGCGGGAGGCCGGCGGTCTCGGCGTACCGATCAGTGTTGTCATCAGCAACCATCAGGGCGAGGAGTCGGCCCGGCGGGCGTTCGACGCCGCGATCGCCGAGGTGGCCGCCGCGACCGGGATGCGCATCATCGGCCCGAACTCGATGGGTGTCCTGCACGGGCATGCGTCGCTCAGCGCGACGTTCTCCAGTGGTGCGCACGGCGGCGGGATCCGGCCCGGCAACGTGGCGGCGCTCGGGCAGAGCGGCGCGGTGATCGCGTACCTGTTGGCCGAGTTCCAGCACCGCACCCTCGGGTACAGCTGGCTGATCAGCACCGGCAACGAGGTCGCGGCGTCGACCGAGGAGTTGCTCGACGAGCTGATCGAGGACGACGACACCCAGGTGGTGCTGCTGTTCGTGGAGGGTGTCAGCGACGGCGCGCGGTTCCGGCAGGCGGCCCTGCGTGCCCGGCGGGCCGGCAAGGCGATCGTCATGCTCAAGGTCGGCCTGTCCGAGAGCGGCATGCGCGCGGTCCAGTCGCACACCGGCCGGATCGCCGGGACCAAGGCCGTGTACGACGCTGTCGCGGCCGAGAGCGGCATCATCGACGTCAGCACGTACCAGGAGTTCTTCGACGCGACCGTTGCCCTGTCGCAGCAGGCGATCGAACGATCAGCGCTGCCGCACAACCGCAGGGCCGTCGTACTGACGACCTCGGGCGGAGCGGGCACCTACACCGCGGACCGGCTCAGCGAGCTCGGCTGGACCCTGCCCGAGCTGCGGCCGGAGATCGCCTCGGCCGTGGAGGCGATCTGTGGTCAGGAAGGTGTGCACAACCCCGTCGACATCACCGGTGCGTTCGGTGACCCGAGCCGGCTCGGCCGCATCCTGACCGAGCTCGCGGCCGACGAGACCGTGGACGCGTTCTTCATCGCGACGGGGGCTGGTGGGCAACTTGGCGAGGCGGTGGCGCAGTCCCTGGTGGACGCCCGCCCGAAGGTGCCGCAGGAGGTCTACGTCGGCTGGGTCGGGATGAGCGACGGCGTGCGGGCGAAACTCGACGCGGCCGGCCTGCCGCCCTTCGGCGATCCTGCCCGCGCGGCCTTCGCTGCCGATGTCAGCGCGCGCTTCCGCTCCTTCCCGCAGGCTGCAGCAGACGAATTGCTGGCGAAGCTGACAGCTGGTGTCCCACCGCAGACCGCCACGACCGAGCCGCAATGGCAGACGGCCGCCGATGCGATGGCCGAGTTGCAGCGCAACGGCATCGGCGGAGGTAGTGGCGTCACCGACACTCTCGACCCCGAGGAAGCAGTGGGGCTCGCGGAGCAGATCGGCTACCCGGCTGTCGTGAAGATCGACTCGCCGTCGCTGAATCACAAGTCCGATGCCGGAGGTGTCATCCTCGACCTCCGCGACGAGGCCGCCGTACGGGCCGCGGTGAAGGGATTTGCCGAGCTCGCCGCCACGCACGGGTTCGAGCGGCCGAGGGCTGTGGTGCAGCGGATGGTGCGCGGCGTCGAGGTGCTGGTCGGACTCAAGCGCGACCCGGCCTTCGGTCTGTTGCTGGTCGCAGGTCTGGGCGGCACCGCGGCCGAGCTGTACGCCGACGCCATCGGCACCGTCAGCACGGTCCTCCCGACCACCCGGACCCAACTGGACGCGATGCTCTCGCGCCATCAGACCCTCGATACTCTGCTCGCCGGCTACCGCGGTGCACCTCCGGCAGATCGCGAAGCCCTGCTCGACCTGCTGGAGTCCCTGTCGACCTGGGCGGTAACCCGGGAGGGTGCGGTGCACGAGGCCGACCTGAACCCGGTCGTCGTCAATGAACACGGTGCGTTCGTGGTCGACGCCCGGATCCTCGCCTCATGACCGGCGCCTACGTCACCGGCGTCGGCAGTACGGCGTACGCGAAACGACTCGAGGACAGCGTCGACGCGCTGGCGGCCAAGGCGGTGCTGGCCGCGACCAACGACGCGGGCCTCGATCCACGATCGATCGACGGCATCATCTCCTACCCCGGCCATGTCGATGCCGAGGGCATCATCTCGACCTTCGGCCTGCCCGACGTGCGGTTCCGGGCCGAGGTGGCTCTGGGTGGTGCCAGTGCGGTGTCCGGGCTGGGCCTGGCCGCACTCGCGGTCCGCGGCGGTGCGGCCACCACCGTTCTGTTGCTGCGGGCAATCAAAGGCCGGTCCGGTGCCCGCAAGACGCAGCGGCCGTCGTACGTTCCCGGCGCCAGGATCCGGGCTCAGCTGGAAATCACAGCAGGACTGAACATGGCCGCCCAGCGCTACAGCATGCTGTGCCGGCGGTACATGCACGAGCATGGTCTGGAGCGGGAGGTACTGGCGGAGGTCGCGCTGGCCGCGCGCTATCACGCGAACCTCAATCCGTCCGCCCAGATGTACGGGCGGGAACTGACCGCGGCGGACTACGCCGCCGGCCGGATGATCGCCGACCCGTACGGGCTCTTCGACTGCTGCCTGGAGAGTGACGGTGCGTGCGCTGTCCTGGTCACCGCCGCGCCGACCGAGCGCGGTGCCGAGATTCTCGCCGTCAGCGAAGGTCATTCCGACACCCCCGACGACCTCGCCGGCCGGCCCGATCTGCTCGAGGTGGGGCTGACGAAGGCCGCGCGACGGGTCTGGGCGCAGAGCGGTCTCGGCCCGGCGGACATGGATGCCGCGATGGTCTACGACTGCTTCACCTTCGAGGTCGTGCACCAGTTGGAGGCGGCCGGCTTTGCGACGCCGTCGACGGTGGCCAAGCTGATCCTCGAGGACGGGATCCGGCTCGGCGGCCGGCTGCCCGTCAACACGCACGGCGGCCTGTTGTCCGAAGGACACATGGCCGGACTGAACCACGTCGTCGAAGCCGTCCGGCAACTCCGTGGTGAGTGCGGACCCCGCCAGGTCGACGGAGCACGGCACATCGCCGTGACCGGCTGGGGCAACCTCGGTGACGGCTCGATCGCCGTACTCGGAGGCCGCCGTGGCTGACTTCCCGATCCCCGACGTGGACGATCCCGACTACGCCCCGTTCTGGGCCGGCGCGACGCGAGGTGAACTCGTCCTTCCGGAGTGCGCCGCGTGCGGCACGGTCCGCTGGCCTCCGCGGGCGCTGTGCCGCCGCTGCTACAGCGACGAGACCCTGTGGTCGACGCACGAGGCACGAGGGACCCTCCACACCTGGACCGTCGTCGGTCACCCCTCCGTCCCCGGCTTCGCCGAGGTCCCGTACGCCGTGGGGATCGTCGAGCTCACCGCCGTACCAGGGATCCGGCTGACCGGCGGCATCGCCGGCGCACCGGACGACCTGTGGATCGGCATGCCGCTGACCGCCGTGTTCGACCGCGTCGGTGGCGATCCCGGTCTCACGGTCGTGCGGTGGCAGGTCCCCGATCCATCCGAACCGAACACTCCAGAGGAGCCACAGTGAAGGCGATACAGCTACGAGGTCTCTATCCGGCCACCGTCACTCCGTTCGACGAGGACCTGCGGGTCGACTACGCCGGTCTGGAGAAGCACCTGACCGAGACGTTCGCGGCGCCCGGCGTCAGCGGCGTCGTGGTCAACGGTCACATCGGCGAGGTGCTCGCCCTGACGTCGGACGAACGCGAACAGATCGTCCGGCACGCGCTGGAGCTGCGGCCGGAGGGCAAGAAGTTGTTCGCCGGCGTCGAAGCGCGCACCGTCGAGGACCTTGTCCGTGAGGGCCAGCGGGCCAAGGACGCCGGCGCGGACGGCCTGCTCGTCCTTCCCCCGATCGACGTCCGCCCGTACCGGCGGCTGGCGAAGAACCCGGCCTCGGTGCTGCACTTCTTCCAGCCGCTCAACGATCGTGTCGGCCTGCCGATGATCGTCCACCAGTACCCGGACTTCACCGGCTGCGCCTACTCGCTCGAAGTACTGGAGGAGCTGGCCGCACTGGAGCATGTCGTCGCGATCAAGTCGGCGTCGTTCACCGCGACCCGGCATGCCGCGCTCTGGAACGCCTTGCACGACAAGGTTTCCGTGCTCGCCGCGACCGATGCGCCCGCGCTGCTCGGGATGCTGCTGCACGGCGCCCACGGAGCACTGATCGGCGTGGCCGCGATCAAGCCGGGGATCTGGGCCGAGGTGGTGGACTCGGCGATCAACGGACAGGCCGAGCACGCCCGGCAGGTCTTCGTGCGCAGCTGCATGCCGATCCTGGACACGGTCTTCGAGAACCAGGAACCGACCGGACTCACCAGCGAGGCCGGCGCCACGAAGGAAGCGCTGGTCCAGCTCGGCCAGCTGACCTCGTCGCGGGTTCGCCCGCCCGCGGTCGGCGTCGACGAGCACACTCGGCGGGAGATCGCCGACTGCCTCGCCGAGATCGGGCTGACCACCTCGGACCTGGCGAAGCTGTCCTGAGACCGTGACCGACTTCCTGCGGTGCGACGTGACCGGTGGTGTTGCCACCCTCACGTTGCACCGGCCGGACAAGCTCAACGCGATGCATCGCGCGATGCGCCGTGAGCTCGCGGGCTGTCTGACCGCGCTGGACGAGGATGAGGCGGTTCGCGCGTACGTCGTGACCGGTGCGGGCCGCGCGTTCTGCGTCGGACACGACGTCAAGGAGCCGCCGGCCGGCGCGGACGAGGAGCCGGTGGCCGACTTCCTCGACCTGTTCCGGTCTCTGCGCAAACCGTCCGTTGCCGCAGTCAACGGTGCTTGTATGGCCGGCGGCGCGAGCCTGGCACTCGGGTGCGACATCCGGTTCGCCGCCCCGGAGGCGTCCTTCGGTTGGCCGCAACCGAAGCTCGGCCTGGTCTCGGTGAGCGGTCCTTGTCTCGTCGCCAGGATGCTGCCGTCGGGCGTCGCCCTCCGGCATCTGCTCACCGGCCGGGCAATGGACGCGTCCACCGCGGCCCGGTGGGGTCTCGTCGAGGACGTCGTACCGGCTGACGAGTTGCTTGCCGTCGCGCAGGAATGTGCCCGCGAGATCGCTGCCTGTGCACCCCTCGCGGTCGAAGCGATCCGGCGGTCCGTGCTCGACGGGTACGAGCTCTCACTGGCCGAGAACATCCGGAGTACCCAGCAGTCGGCTGAGAAGGTGGCCCGGTCCGACGACGCGGCCGAAGGACTGGCTGCCTTCAAGGAGAAGCGCGAGCCGCGATGGAGTGGTCGATGATCGATGGCGAGGAGGAGACTGCGGTGATGGACGTCTCCGGGGCGAACGGTTCCGGTCCGCTGACCGAGGTGACGGTCGCGCAGATCGGGGACTCACCCGCGAGTAGGTTCCTCAGCCGGCTGCTGACCGAACAGGGGGCAGCCGTGCACCGGATCACGGTGGCGGAGATCGACCGGCTCGAGGCAGCGCTTGATGTCGTGATCACCGAAGGCGACGCGGATGCGTCCTTGGTCGGGCGCTTGCGCTCTCGGTACCCGGATCTGGTGCATTGTTCGCTGGTCGGGTTGCCCGGCGGTTCGCCGTACACCTGGGATGGTCTCGACGATCGGGTGCTGGCCGCCGTACTCGGGTTGCACCGCCGATCCGGGCTGCCGGTCCAGCCGGAGCCGCTGCGGGTCGCGAGTTTCTACGGCGCGCTGATGGCCGGTGTGTACGTCGCCGCGGCCCTGGTGCGAGGTGGTCCGGCCGACATCAGGGTGCCGCTGCTGTCGGCGGCGCTGACTGCGCTGAGCCGGGATCTGGTCCGCGCGGACAATCCCGACCTGATCGACATCGGTCCGCTGCCACATCTGCCCAACGTGGAGCTGTACCGGTGCGCGGACGGTCGCTACCTGCAGCCGCATGGCCTGTACGAGAACTTCGTCCGCATCCTGTGTCAGGTGATCGGCCGCCCGGAGTGGGCCGAGGAAGCTGTGGCGGGGTTGCACGAACTGCCGGGTGCCGAGGCCGTCCAGCGGTGGCGGGACCGATTCGCCGAGGCCTTCCTGGAACGACCCGCGCTGGAGTGGGAACGGTTGATCAACGAGGCCGGTGGCGTCGCCACGATGGTTCGCTCCCGGGACGAGTGGGCTGCCGAGGCGCATCCCTTCGATGCGCAGATCCTGGCAGAGGAGAGCACGCCTGGACCGGCGGTGCGCGTGACCGCGCACCCAGCAGACCCGCAGGTCGGCACCGGCCCGCGCCCCGATCGGAATGGGTTGCCGCTGACGGGCGTGCGCGTCGTGGACTTCTGCATCGTGCTGGCCGGTCCGACCTGCGGCCGCATTCTCGCCGAGCTGGGCGCGGACGTCGTCAAGGTGGACGATCCGCGCCGGCACATCAGCCCCTATCCGTGGCTGGACGTCAACCGCAGCAAGCGAAGCATCGTGCTGGATCTGCGCACGGCCGGCGGCGCGGAGCTGGCCCGGGAGCTGATCGCGGGCGCGGACGTCGTGGTGCAGAACTTCCGGGCCGGCAAGATCGACGAGCTCGGCTTCGGCCCGGAGTCGGTGCTGACCGGCCGGCCTGACCTGGTGTATGCGTCGCTGAACGCCTTCGACTTCGACGGTTCGTGGCAGCATCGACCCGGCTGGGAACACAACGCGCAGGCCGCTTCCGGGATGCAGATCCACCGTGCGCGGAACGGCGTGCCGCGGCAGGTCCCGTTCCCGGTGAACGACTACGCGACCGGCCTGCTGGGTGCGTTCGGCGTACTCGTCGCGCTGCGGCGGCGGCAGTCGACGGGCATCGGGTCCCGCGTGCGGGCCAGTCTGGCGCGCAGTGCGACGTACATGCAACAGGACCTCGACGACTCCGCGGTGTTCGGGTACGTGGCTTGCGTCGACGGGGGTGTCTGGGTGCAGGGTGCGCTGGAGTCCGGTCTGGAGGCGAAGGCGTCTACCCAGTCCGCGCGTGATGCGGTGGCGTTCCTCGAAGCGGCCGGGTACCGCGCCGTCCGCGAGTCGTCGCCCGACGATCCGGAGACTCGTGCGTGGCTGTTCGAGACCGGGCTGCTGACCCGATGGCGGCACCCCCAGCTCGGCTGGCTCGAGCAGGCGACTCCTCGCCCCGACCAGAGCGACCTCCATCGCACGGACGGCTGGCCGGCGCCCCAGCCGGGAGCGGACACCGCCGAAATCCTGGCCGGACTAGGGCTGCCGGCCGAGCGGATCGCAGCCCTCCATGCCGAGGGCGCCATTCACGCCGAGCGTTCGTTCCTCACGCCCTGAGGTCGTGGCGGAACATCACTTGGTGGCCGTCGGCGCGGGTGGTGCCGTCGGCGTACCAACCTGTTGATTCGTAGAAGCGTTGGGCTTGGGGGTAGTTGGCCAGGGTCCAGAGGATGGCTTGCCGGTAGGTGGCGAGGGCGTCGAGTGCGGTGTGCATGAGGGTGGTGCCGAGGCCGGTGCGCCAGTGGGCCGGGTCGACGGCGATCGTGTCGAGCTCGCCCAGCTGGGGATCGAGCGGATCGCGGCTGGGCCCGACGCCGACGAGACCCGCGATGGTGCCGTCGGCTTCGGCGACCCACCAGCTGGTGCGGTCGCTGGCCAGATCGGTTGCCCAGCGTTGGATCCGGCCCGCATCGGCTTCGATGGGTGGCATCAGGCCGGTGAAGCCTGCGTTCCAGGAGTCGACGTAGATCTCCACCACTCGCCTTGTATCCGCGGGCGTCGCTGGCCGGACCAGGATGCTCACTCCGACCACCCGAATCGGGTCGAGGGGACGCGTTGTCGTTCTGCCATGGGGGCAGAGTAGGACAGCCAGGAACTCCTTTGCGCTGTAGTCGCACGGAGAGCCAAGGTGGGCAGGATGACATCTGCCCCGGACGGGTTCTTGCTCGCGAGCAAGCCCTTCAGTTAGGGACGATCAGGCCCAGGGCGGCGATGGCGGCGCCGACGGCGATGAGGAAGGTGGTGTCGAACATGCGGCCGCGGACGTGGAGGAGGCCGGCAGCGGTGTCGGAGAGGGTGGCGCGGAGCAGGCCGGCCAGGACGACGCTGCCGGCGAAGATCAGTACGCCGTTGCGCCAGTCATAGAAGGTGAGGATGACCAGGCCGGTCGTGGCGACCAGGAGCGAGAGCACCAACGGCCATTCGCTGCCGCGCTGAGCCTCGCCCGCCATCAGCACGTCACGCTCTTCTCGTTCCGTCCAGGCCGGGTCACTGCGCCAGGCTCGCTTCGGCGGCCTCGACCACGTTGGTCAGCAGCATCGCCCGGGTCATCGGGCCGATCCCGCCCGGCATCGGCGCGATCCAGGAAGCCTGCTCGCGGGCGGCGGCCTCGATGTCGCCGACGATCTTGCCCTCGGCGCTCCGGCTGGTGCCGACGTCCAGCAGTACGGCGCCCGGCTTCACCATGTCCGCGGTGATCAGCCCGGCCGACCCGGCGGCGGCGATCACGATGTCGCCGGTGCGTACGACGGACGCCAGGTCGGTGGTGCCGGTGTGGCACTGGGTCACGGTGGCGTTCTCACTCCGGCGGGTGAACAGCAGACCCATCGGGCGGCCGGCGGTCACGCCCCGGCCGATGACGACCACGTGCGCGCCCGCGATCGGAACGTCGTACCGGCGGAGGAGCTCGACGCAGCCCTTCGGGGTGCACGGCAGCGGGCCGTCCTGGCCGAGGACGAGCTTGCCGAGGCTGACCGGGTGCAGGCCGTCCGCGTCCTTGGCCGGGTCGATCAGGCCGAGGATCGTGTTCGTGTCGACGTGCTTGGGCAGCGGGAGCTGGACGATGAAGCCGGTGCAGTCCGGGTTCTCGTTCAGCTCGCGGACCTTCGCGGCGATCTCGTCCTGGGTCGCGGTGTCCGGCAGTTCGACCTGGATCGACGCGATCCCGACCGCAGCGCAGTCGCGGTGCTTGCCGGCCACGTACGCCCGGCTGCCCGGGTCGTCCCCGACCAGGATCGTGCCGAGCCCGGGCACCACGCCCTGCTCGGCCAGCTTCGCGACCCGGACCTTCAACTCGTCCTTGATCGCCGCCGCGGTGGCCTTGCCGTCCAGAATCTGCGCCGTCACGCCTCCAGAGTCTGCCACGCCGTCGGCCCGGTACCGACGGACGGGTAGTAGTCGCCGCGCCGCCGGTCACAGCGCCCCCGAGTAGCGCGGGCGGGCCACTACTACCCGTCCGTCGGTACGCCGGGAATGTGTCCACCCTTGCTCCGGTTGAGGCGGATAGTTTATTCTTGAACTACTGAGCAGCGAGGAGACCACCATGCCCGCCGTGACCGTCAGCGACATCACTGTGCTGCCCCGCGTCCACCAGCCGGATCCGGCCGTCGCGCACGAGCGGGCGGTGAAGTCGGTGACATCCGCGCCGAGCGGCTTCGAGGGTGAGGGATTCCCGGTACGGCGCGCGTTCGCCGGCGTGGACCTCCGCGACCTGGACCCGTTCATCCACATGGACCAGATGGGTGAGGTCGAGTACGCGCCGGGCGAGCCGAAGGGTACGCCGTGGCACCCGCACCGAGGCTTCGAGACCGTCACCTACATGCTCGACGGGATCATGGAGCACCAGGACTCCAACGGCGGCGGCGGCGTCATCTCGAACGGCGACACCCAGTGGATGACCGCAGGCAGCGGGCTGCTCCACATCGAGACCCCGCCGGAGCATCTGGTGCTGAGCGGCGGCTTGTTCCATGGCATCCAGCTGTGGGTGAACCTGCCGAAGGTGCAGAAGTGGGCGCCCCCGCGCTACCAGGACATCCGCGGCGGTGACGCTGCCCTGCTGTCCACGGAGGACGGCGGCGCGCTGATCCGGGTGATCGCGGGCTCGGTCGACGGCCATGACGGCCCCGGCTCGACCCACACACCGATCACGTTGGTCCACGCGACCGTGAGCCCGGGCGCCGAACTGGTGCTGCCGTGGCAGCCGGACTACAACGCGCTCGTCTACGTGCTGGCCGGTCAGGGCACGGTCGGCGCCGAGCACCGTCCGTTCCGCAAGGGCCAGTTGGCGGTCTTCGGCCCGGGTGACACGATCCGCACCGCGGCGAGTACGGCGCAGCCCCAGGCGGAGCCGAACCTGGACGTCCTGATCATCGGCGGCCGCCCGATCCGCGAGCCGATCGCGATGGCCGGGCCGTTCGTGATGAACACCCGCGCCGAGGTCGTCCAGGCCTTCGAGGACTTCCAGGCCGGCAAGCTCGGCTCGATCCCCGCCGTGCACGGCGCTCCGACCGAACTGCGCAGTACCGAATAGCGTTGCCCTGGACAACCTGAAACCCCGGTTCTACCTTCAAATGAAGGGGAAACGGGGATTTCAGGGGGCATCATGTCGCGTTTCCGGAAACTTGCGCTGATCGTGTCCGCGGTGGCACTGACCGTCGCCGCCGGCGTACCTTTCCCGGCCTCGATCCGGTTGCCGAACGACTTCCAGCCGGAGGGGATCGCCACCGGGCCGGGGGCAACGTTCTATGCCGGATCGCTCACCACGGGTGACATCTTCCGGGGCAGCCTGCGGACCGGCAAGGGTGCGATCTTCGTGGACGCCCCGCCGGGCCGCTCGGCCTCCGGGATGAAGGTCGAACGAAACGCGAAACGGCTGTGGGTGGCCGGCGGCGCGACTGGGCATGCGTACGTGTACAGCACTCGCAGCGGCTCGACGGTCAAGGATCTGGTGCTCGCCACCGGTGACAGCCTGATCAACGACGTCACGGTGACCGAGCACGCGGCGTACTTCACCGACACGTTCGCTCCGGTGATCTACAAGGTGCCGATCGGCCACCACGGCCGGATCGGCACGCCGCAGACGATTCCGCTCAGTGGGCCGGCCGCCGTGATGGGGGAGTTCCCCAATCTGAACGGGATCGACGCGCCCCGGAGCGGGAAGTGGCTCATCCTCGGGCACTCGTCCCGCGGTGAGCTGTACCTGGTGAACCCGCGGACCGGTGCCAGCCGGACGATCGCGATCACCGGCGGCACCATCACCCCCGGTACACCGGACGGGATCCTGCTCGACGGACGGACGCTGTGGGTGGTGGAGAACTTCGCCGAGCGGCTGGTCAAGATCAAGCTCAGCGGGGACCTGACCCGCGGCCGGATCACCGAGACCTTCACCAGCGATCTGTTCCGCATCCCGACCACCGTGGCGAAGTCCGGCGACCGGCTCGCGCTCGTGAACGCCCGCTTCGACCTCGGCTTCCCGCCGCCGTTCGGGCCGGGAGCACCCGCAGGCACCGACTTCGACGTGGTGCAGATCAGGAAGCCCTGAGGTCAGCCCTCCGGGTAGAAGAGGAACAGGGTGCAGCCCTTTTCCGACTGCGGCACGTGGGACGACCCGGCCGGGGCGTGGATGAACGAACCGGCTGGGTAGTCGCGGATCCCGTCGTTGAACACACCGTCGACGACGTAGACCTCCTCCGGTCCCGGGTCGTGGACGTCGATGCCCTCCCAGCAGGAGCCTGGGTCCATCCGGAGCACGTGCGCCGAGGCGACGCCGTTGGTCCACAGCGAGCGCAGGGTGATTCCGGGGAACAGTTCACGGACCGGTGCGTCGTCGACCGTCGCCCATTCGTAGTTCTGCATACCTACGATCCTGAGATATCCACAGAGAAATCCCCAGTGTCTGGATAGTCTCGTTCAGGTACTTTTCTGTCATGAGTCCGCATCGGGTCGTCGCGCTGGTGTCGGCACCGCAGGGGAGCTTCGAGCTGGGCTGCGCGGCCGGCGTGTTCGGCAACGACCGGTACCGGTTCAGCGTGTGTACCGAGCAGCCGGGCGCGGTCCGGACGCTGGGAGGGTTCGACCTTCTGGTGACGTCCGGGTTGCGGGCGCTGGACCGGGCCGACACGATCGTCGTTCCGGGCTGGCTGCCGGTCGGCCGGATGCCGTCCGACGCGGTGCTGCGGGCCTTGCGGCGGGCCCATCGCCGTGGTGCCCGGCTGGTGAGCATCTGCTCGGGTGCGTTCGCGCTGGCCGCGACCGGTCTGCTCGACGGTCGCCGCATCACCACGCATTGGCGGCAATGCGACGTACTGCAGCAGCAGTTCCCCGCCGTCCAGGTGGATCCGGACGTGCTCTACATCGACCACGGTGACATCGCGACGAGCGCCGGCTCCGGCACCGGGATCGACCTGTGTCTCCACCTCGTCCGCAACGACCACGGCGCCGCGTACGCCGCTCAGATCGCGCGGACGATGGTCATGCCGCCGCACCGGGAGGGCGGCCAGGTCCAGTACCGGACCGATGACCGCCCACAGTCTCCTGATGCGTTGGGTGCCTTGCTGGACTGGGCGACCGAGCGGCTCGCCGAGCCGATCACCGTGGACGACCTGGCCGCGCGCTTGAACGTGTCATCGCGGACCCTCGCCCGACGCTTCGCGATCGAGCTCGGAGCGGCTCCGGGGCAGTGGCTGCTCGCGCAACGGATCGCCCGGACCCGTGCCCTGCTGGAGGAAACCGACCTCCCGATCGAGACGATCGCGACCCGCGTGGGCCTCTCGTCGGCCACCAACCTGCGCCGCCGCTTCCACACCGCCGTCCGTACGACGCCCAGTGCCTACCGCCGGGCCTTCCGGGCTCAGAAGTCCCCGGAGTTGTCGAGGTCGATGTAGTAGCGGATCCGCGGGTCGTCCGGGTCGCCGCCGTACGCCTCGACGAAACGCCGGGCCGCGGGAGGACCGCCGTACTGCGGATTGAGCTCGCCGGACAGGCTCTTGTACATCAGGGCGAGGTCGACGTAGCGGTCGCCGAGGCCGAGCCCGTCGACATCGAGGACGCCGGTGAACCGCAGCGTCTCCGGGTCGATGAAGACGTTCGGCGCCGCGTAGTCGCCATGCGTGACCACGTCCCGCCCGCCCGGGAACGGCGACGTGAACGGGCAGGCGGTCAGCTCATGCAGTGCACGAATGCCGTCCGCGATCGCGGTAAGGACGGCCGGCCGGTCGTGGGCCTGCCACGGTTGGGACGCGTCCCGGCCGGGCAGCTCGCTGGTCAACAGCCAGTTGTTGCCTCGGTCAACGACTGTCGGACACGGGAAGCCGGTCGTGCCGAGCCAGGCCAGTCGGTCGGCCTCGTTGTCGACGCCCGGGCCGGCCTTGTAGAACAGGCGTTCCCGGCCCCGGTCGAGCAGTACGACGACAGCCTCGGAGTTGCCGAGGTGGATCGGTTCGGCGCCGACCGCGCCGAACCGATCCACGAGAGCGTTCAGATCCACTCAGCGAAGATTACGGTGCAACGCCGAGATCAGCTCCCCATTTCCGGTGTCGCCATCGAGCGACCAGATCATCGCGCCACCCAGATCGCGCTTCGAGATGTACTGCGCCTTGCGCTTCATCTCCACCGGGTCGTCCCAGGTCCAGAACGTCGTACCGTCGAAGATCCAGGCAAAGCCGGCCTTGTTGTCGCGGTAGACGGTGTAGTTGGACAGCTGCGCCTTGAGATAGCGGTAGTCGTCCGTGCCGGGCTCGAACGTGCCCGGTGCGGCGCCCGTCGAGGGCTGGAACAGGCCGTGGTTCTGATCGGTCACGCCGGTCCAGCCGTGGGAGTAGAACGGCACGCCCATGACCAGTTGGCTCCGCGGTGCGCCCCGGGCCAGGTAGGCGTCGATCGTCACCTGCGAGCTGAACTCCGGTGTGGTCGGGTCACCCTTCGGGCCGTCGATCGCGGACTGCTGGTTGGTCAACTGCTCCCACGGGCCGTGGTAGTCGTACCCCTGCGTCGTACCGAAGGTGAGGTCCTTGAACAGCTTGCGGACCTCGAACCCGTTGTCGATCATCGTCGGATTCGCCGGCAGGAACGCCGTCAGG
This sequence comes from Kribbella sp. NPDC049227, assembly GCF_043197265.1. Taxonomy (NCBI): domain Bacteria; kingdom Bacillati; phylum Actinomycetota; class Actinomycetes; order Propionibacteriales; family Kribbellaceae; genus Kribbella; species Kribbella sp. NPDC049227. The sequence goes on from NZ_JBICST010000008.1 coordinate 425,679, forward strand.
TTGTAGCGGCCCTTGAACGGCCAGGACAACCGGTCGAGTTGCGTGCGGTACTCGTGCACCAGCGCGGTGAAGTTCTGCTTGTCCTCGGGCCGGATCACGTTGCCCGGATTGCCTTCGCTGCCGGGCCACTCCCAGTCGAGATCGATCCCGTCGAAGACACCCTTGGCGGCACCCGCGGGCAGGCCGGGCAGGTTGCCCTTCAGCCACATGTCCACACAGGACTTCACGTGCGCGGCGCGCGAGGCCGGCGTGAGTGCGGCGTCGGAGAAGTACTTCGAGCCGGTCCAGCCGCCGAGCGAGATGCTGATCCGCAGCTTCGGGTACTTCTTCTTGAGTTTCCTGAACTGGTTGAGGTTGCCGTTGAGCACCTGCCCCGGCTCGTCGGCCTGGCCGTCGACGCTCTGCTCGGCGCTGAACGGCCGCTGGTAGTCGGCCCACGCGTCGCTGCTCAGGCAGTTGCCGGCAGCGTCGACGAAGCCGAAGGCGTAGTTGATCTGGGTCAGCCGCGCGGCCGACCCGTTCTTGACCAGATCGCTGACCAGGAAGTTCCGGTCGTACCCGCTCCAGTTGGTGTAGTACCCCACCACCCGCTTGCTGTCGTGCGCCTCGGCCGGTACGGCGGCAATGCCCGCCATCCCGACCCCGGCCGCCACCAGCAACGCCACACTCCGACGTCTCATTCGACTCCCCACCTGGCGGTTCGAGGGACAAAGTGCGCTCACAGTAGGACTGTTCCGACGATTTACACAATGTCTCTACCAAAAAATCTCCGACCTAGAATTCGCGGATGATCAGACCAGCGACGGACGACGACGCGGACGCGGTCACGACGATCGTGAGGGCCGCGTTCGAGGGCTACATCCCGCGAATGGGCGTGGCCCCGATCCCGATGGTGACGGACTACTGCGCGGCCATCGCGGCCGGGAAGGTCTGGGTGGCCGGAGAGCCGATCGCGGGGCTCGTGTTGCTGGAGGACGAGCCGGACTCGCTGCTGCTGGACGTGCTCGCTGTCTCGCCGGACGCCCAGGGGCGCGGCATCGGCGCCGCCCTGCTGGCCTTCACCGAGTCCGAGGCGAGAGCTCGCGGCTTCGACCGGATCACCCTGTACACCAACGCCGCGATGACCGAGAACATCGCTTACTACCCGCGCCACGGGTACGTCGAAACCGGCCGCGAGACCGTCGAAGACCGGCACCGCGTCTTCTTCCGCAAGGACCTCACGTAGGGTCGCCGCTATGACGGACGTGCGTGCGGATCTGGCGCCTACGGGTGCGTTGCGGGCTTCGATCAACCTGGGCAACCCGGTGCTGGCGCAGGGGACTCCCGAGCAGCCGGGCGGGGTCACGGTGGACATCGCCCGGGAGATCGGGCGGCGGCTCGAGGTACCCGTGGAGCTCGTGTGTTTCGACGCCGCGCGGAAGTCGTTCGAGGCGATGGCGACCGGCCAGGCGGACATCTGCTTCCTCGCTGTCGATCCCGCGCGGGCCAAGGAGGTCGCGTTCACCGCGCCGTACGTCGTGATCGAGGGCGTCTTCGCCGTACCGCGGGACTCCGCCCTCACGACCGTCGACGAGGTGGACAGCCCGGGAGTCCGCATCGGCGTGAAGCAGGGGTCGGCGTACGACCTCTACCTGACGCGGGAGTTGCGGAACGCAACCGTCGTCCGCGGCAACGAAGGTGTCGACGTGTTCCTCGCCGAAGGCCTCGAGGCCGCGGCCGGGATCCGGCAGCCGCTCGCCAGGTTCGTTGCCGCCACCCCCGATGTGCGGCTGATCGACCAACGATTCATGGAGATCCGGCAGGCTGTCGGCACGACGAAGGACCGCCGTCCGGAGACCGTTGCCTTCCTCCACGACCTGGTCGAGGAGCTCAAGGCGGACGGGTTCGTTGCCGACTCCCTCCTTCGCTCCGGGCAGCCCGACGCCTCGGTGGCGCCACCCGCCTGACGCTCGGTGCCCGATCGGGCACCGGCCGTGCAGGTTGATGCCACGGCAGCCGATTCGCGAAACCATCCGGTACGGTCCGGACATCTAACGGTGTGTGGCTGATCGGCTCCGCTTCGTGAGGCGTGGTTGATCGGTCCGTCGTGAGGACAACCGAACGGGAGGGTCTCCATCGTGGTATCCACACCACGATCGAGGCGTATCGGCGTTGCCGCCGTCGCCTCGATCGCTGCCTTGGGTCTCGGGCTGTCCGGCCCAGTACAAGCATCAGCTGCTCCAGCACAACCACATCCCGTGGCCGCCAAGGCAACGGGCCATGCGCCGGATCAGCGGGTCACGCTGGTCACCGGCGACCGGATCACTCTGCACGGCGGCGATCCGGGCCGCGCCTCGGTCGAGCCGGGCGCCGGCCGTCGTGGCATCGTCTTCTCGACGCAGCGGGTGAAGGATCATCTGTACGTCGTACCGTCCGATGTCCGCGAGCGGATCGGCCAGGGGCACCTGGACCGCCGGCTGTTCGACGTCACCGGTCTGATCAAGGCCGGGTACGACGACAAGTCCACCGGCGCGATCCCGCTGGTCGTGACGTACGCCGGTCAGGCGAAGACGCGATCGACCGCGCCCGGTGCGACGGTGACCCGCCAGCTGCCGGTCGTCAACGGCGCCGCGCTGAAGGTGGACAAGGCGAAGGCCGGTGCGTTCCTGGCCGGTGTCACCTCGACCCGCTCCACGGCCGGCGTCGACAAGATCTGGCTGGACGGCAAGCGCGAGATCAGCCTCGACCAGTCGGTGCCGCAGATCGGCGCACCGGCCGCGTGGCAGGCCGGCTACACCGGCAAGGGCATCTCGGTCGCCGTCCTGGACACCGGCATCGACACCTCGCACCCGGACCTGGCCACCCAGGTCGCGGGCGCGAAGAACTTCACCGAGGAGCCGGCCGAGGACCTGGTCGGTCACGGCACCCACGTCGCGTCGACGATCGCCGGTACGGCGGCCGCCTCGGCCGGCAAGTACAAGGGCGTCGCGCCGGACGCGAAGCTGTACGACGGCAAGGTCTGCGAGCAGGGCGGCTGCACCGAGTCCGCGATCATCGGCGGGATGGAATGGGCCGCGACCGAGGTGAAGGCCAAGATCGTCAACCTCAGCCTCGGCGGCACCGACACCCCGGAGGTCGACCCGCTCGAGGAGGCCGTCAACCGGCTGACCGCGCAGACCGGCACCCTGTTCGTGATTGCCGCAGGCAACGAAGGTCCCGGTGACAGCACGGTCGGTTCGCCGGGCAGTGCGGACGCCGCGCTGACCGTCGGAGCGGTCGACAAGCAGGACAAGCTGGCCGAGTTCTCCAGCCGCGGTCCGCGGGTCGGCGACGGCGCGGTCAAGCCCGACGTCACCGCGCCCGGTGTCGCGATCGTCGCGGCGAAGGCGAAGAAGTCGATGATCGGTACGCCGGTCGGCGACCAGTACCTGATGCTCGACGGTACGTCGATGGCCACTCCGCACACCGCGGGCGCGGCCGCACTGCTGGCCCAGCAGCACCCGGCCTGGAAGGCCGCCGAGCTCAAGGGCGCGCTGATGGCGTCCGCGAAGCCTGCCGCCGACCAGACCGCGTTCGAGCAGGGCGCCGGCCGGATCGACGTTGCCAAGGGCATCAAGCAGAGCGTGATCTCCGAGCCCGGCAGTCTCTCGTTCGGTACGGCGGTCTGGCCGCACAACGACGACTCCCCGGTCACCAAGACGCTGACCTACCGCAACCTCGGCGACAAGCCGGTGACCCTCGCGCTGACCGCGATCCTGGTCGGTCCGGACGGGAACTCGGCCCCGGCGAGCGCGCTCGAGCTCAGCGCGGACAACGTCACCGTGCCGGCCGGCGGCACCGCGTCGGTCCAGGCCACGTCGAACACGAACCACAGCGGCCCTGACGGCGGCTACTCCGGCCGGGTCACCGCGACCGCCGGTGACAGTTCGGTCGTGTCCGCGATCGGTGTGAACAAGGAGAAGGAGAGCTACGACCTGACGGTCAATGCGATCGGGCCGGACGGCAAGCCGGCGCCGGTCAGCGGACTGGTGTTCGGGCTCGAGACCGAGGTCTTCACCTTCCTCGACGACGCGAGCGGTACGGCGAAGATGCGGTTGCAGAAGGGTGAGTACGCGGTGCAGGGCGACCAGTTCGTCCCGAAGCCGGGCGGTGACACCGGTGACTACTACTCCCTCGTCCAGCCGAGCGTTCAGCTGACCAAGGCCACCACGGTGGTGCTGGATGCCCGGACCGCCAAGGACATCAAGGTCACCGTGCCGCAAGGGGACGCGGCCGTGGCGGTCGCCGACATCGGGTACGACCGGACGGCTGCTGACGGGGTTCGCAGCCTTCTCTCGTCGGCGCTGCTGCTGGACTTCAATGGTGTGCACACCGCACAGGTGGGTGACTCGCTGCCGCCGGAGCAGATGACCGGCCACGTCTCGTCGCAATGGGCGAAGCAGTCCGCGGACGGCTCGTTCGCCAAGTCGCCGTACCTGTACGGCGTGATGGACACGACGCCGGGCGGATTCCCGACCGGGCTCGACCGCAAGGTCGAGGCGAAGGACCTGGCCGTGGTGAACCAGTCCTTCAACGCCACCGGTGATCGCCAGGCCGAGCGGGTCGTGTTCGGTACGGCGCCACACTCGAGCGGGGGCTGGGCGGTCGTGCTGCCGTACGACACCCCGGCGACCACGAAGCTGCTGCTCGACGACAAGCCGGCCAGTTGGAGCTCGGAGATCAGCGAGATCGTGCCGAGCACGGATCCGGAGGACCCGTTCCCGGTCACGGTCACCCGGCTGGCGTCACCGGCCAAGGAGTACAAGGCCGGTAAGTCGTACCAGCAGCGGTTGAACTCGGCCGCCTTCTCGACCAGTCCGGCGTACGCCGGCCGGACCGAGAACGACCTGGTGGTCGCGGCGTACTCGCTGGCCGATGCCGACGGCAACACCGGCGCCACCCGGACCGACACCGAGTCCAGCAAGCTGACCCGGGACGGTCAGGTCGTTGCTGAGTCGCCGTACTTCGGCTCGGCCGAGGTGACCGGTTTGCCCGCCGGCAAGGCGACGTACACGCTGGAATCGTCGCTGACGCGGCAGACCTGGTCCACCTTCACGACCCGGATGGACTTCAGCTGGAGGTTCTCCTCGGCCGCGACGACCAAGGAGACGCTGCTGCCGCTGATCGGAGTGCGGTACCAGCCGACGGTCGACAACCACAACGTGGCCGAGCGCAGGCCGGTGACGGTCCTGCCGGTGGTCGTCGACGCACAGACGGGCGCGAGCCGGCCGGGGATCCGCAAGCTGGACCTGCAGGTGTCCGGCGACGACGGCAAGAGCTGGCACAAGGCCGGCGTCGTACCGACCGGGAACGGCACCTACAAGGCGATCTTCGCGACGCCGGCGGGTGCGAAGTCCGTGTCGCTGAAGGCGCACGTGGTCGATGCCGGAGGCAACATCACGGACCAGACCGTGATCGGCGCGTACCCGCTGCGCTGACGAACAGCGGAAGGCCCCCGGGAGCTGTGTGCTCCCGGGGGCCTTCTGTGCTGCTGGGTCAGCCGAGCAGGTTGAGCGCCTGGACCGCGTCGCGCTCTTCGGCCAGCTCGGCGGTGCTGGCGTCGATCCGGGCGCGGGAGAAGTCGTTGATCTCCAGGCCCTGGACGATCTCCCAGTTGCCGTCCTTGGTGGTCACCGGGAACGAGGAGATCAGGCCCTCGGGGACGCCGTACGAGCCGTCGGACACGACCGCCATCGACACCCAGTCGCCGTCGGCCGAGCCGCGCAGCCAGTCGCGGGTGTGGTCGACGGTGGCGGCCGCCGCGGACGCCGCCGAGGACGCGCCCCGGGCCTCGATGATCGCCGCGCCGCGCTTCTGCACGGTCGGGATGAAGTCGCTCTCCAGCCAGGTCTGGTCGTTGACCACCTCGGCCGCGTTCTTGCCGGCCACCTCCGCGTGGAAGATGTCCGGGTACTGGGTCGCCGAGTGGTTGCCCCAGATCGTCATCTTCTTCAGGTCGGTGACGTGGACGCCGGCCTTCTTCGCCAGCTGGGCCAGCGCGCGGTTGTGGTCCAGCCGGGTCAGCGCCGAGAACCGCTCGGCCGGGATGTCCGGCGCGTTGCTCTTCGCGATCAGTGCGTTGGTGTTGGCCGGGTTGCCGGTCACGCTGATCCGGATGTCGTCCGCGGCGTGGTCGTTCAGGGCCTTGCCCTGGACGGTGAAGATCGCGCCGTTGGCCTCCAGCAGGTCACCGCGCTCCATCCCCTTGGTCCGCGGTCGCGCGCCCACCAGCAGCGCGACGTTCACACCGTCGAAGACGACGTTCGGGTCGTCGCCGATCTCGATGCCGGCCAGTGCCGGGAACGCCGAGTCGTCGAGCTCCATCACCACACCCTCGAGCGCCTTCAGCGCCGGGGTGATCTCCAGCAGCCGCAGCTCGACCGGAGTGTCCGGCCCGAGCAGCGCGCCGCTCGCGATCCGGAACAGCAGGCTGTAGCCGATATTCCCGGCGGCTCCGGTAACGGCCACCTTCACCGGTGTAGTGCTCACGACACGCTCCTCGAACTGATTTGACTGTGTGCTTCGGACGCTAGCAAGCCGCGCGCCGCACTCCAACGCTGGGGCGGCGCCGACTTCCTCACATCTGTCTTCACCACTCCGACACCTGACGTCCTCGGTGCGGCCCAGTCGGCCGCGCGCCACCACGACGATTTCGTCATCGTCGGGCACCGGGGTATGAGCACAGCTGGCGTCGTACGAGCTGGCCGCCCGGTAGCTGAAAGGATGGGTGGGTGGAGCGCAAGGTCGGATCCGGGACCGCGACCGTCGAGGCGGACGCCGATGGGACGTTCGTGCTGCGGGTCGACGGGTCGTTGCAGTCCCAGGTCGACCTTGCGGACCCCACCCACCTGTCGTTCGAGTACATGCGCCGGATCGGCGACGTGGTCGACGCCGTCGCGCCACGGCGCCAGCCGATCGCCGTCGTCCACATCGGTGGGGCGGCTCTGAGCCTGCCGAGGTACGTCGCCGGCACCCGGGCGCGGTCGCGGCAGATCGTCCTCGAACCCGACGAGGACCTGACCGAGTTCGTCCGGGAGGCGCTGCCGCTGCCGAAGCGCTCCGGCATCAAGGTGCGCGCCGTCACCGGCCGGGCCGGGATCACCCAGTTGTACGACGATTCGATGGACCTGCTGATCCTGGACGCGTTCGAACGCGAGGCGGTGCCGGCGAACCTGGTCACCAGCGAGTTCTTCACCGAGTGTGCGCGGGTGCTGCGGCCGACCGGCGTACTGGTCGCGAACCTGATCGACGGGTCGGCCGGCCTGCCGTTCATCCGCCGGGTCGTGGCGACCGTCCGCGGGGTGCTCGGCGACGGCGTCGTCCTCGCCGAGCGGAAAGTCCTGCGTGGCAAGGGGTTCGGCAACGTCATCCTGGTCGCGTCACCACAGTCCGTGCCCGATCTGACCGCGGCCGGCCGACGGGCTCAGCCGCCGTACGACGTGATGCCGCTGAGTGAACTGGCCGGGAAGGCGGCACCGCTCGTCGACGCGGAAGGGTTCGTCACGCCGCCGGCACCGCCGGGGACCTTCCGGAGCTGATCCGGTCGACGGCCTGCGCGACCGCCGCCCGCTCGGCGGGCGTCGCGCCAATGGCCCGCACGAGGTGGTCGAGTCGATCGCGACCGGCCAGACGCGTGCCCTGCAGCCACCCTTGAAGGGTGGTGCGCGGGATGCCGGTCAATCGAGCCAGAGTCCGCAGTGAGCGTGGCCGTGCCAGTGTGGCCAGAGCGGTCCCCAGGTCTTCGAGGGTGGTGGCGAGCTGCAGCAGCCCGAGGACGTCCTGCGGATCGCGGCCGGCTGTCTCCCAGTGACGCCGCCATACGGGCATGAGGTCGGGTGGGACGCCACAGCCGGTCAGGAACGCGGCCGTCACCTCCCAGGTCGGCAGCTGCTTGCCGCCGGCCGCGCGGACCAGGTGCGCGTGTGAGTAGTGCGCTCGCTCGGCCAGTTCGCGGTACGTCAGCCCGGCCTGTCGTCGTACCCGCTGCAGTGCCGCGGCGAAGGCTTCCACATCCTGCATTGCGACCTCCTCGCGATCAAACATAATCCAACATGAATGAACAGATCAAGTGACAGGAGTCAAGGTAGGCTTGGCCAATGTCCGTTGCGAAGGTCGCCGCTCTGGCCTACTACCCGGTGAAGGGTCTGTCCGGTGTGCCGGTGGAGCACGCCGAGGTGGGGCCGACCGGGCTCCGGCACGACCGGAACTTCATGCTGGTCGAGCCCGACGGCACGTTCCTGAGCCAGCGCAGCCTGCCCGCGATGGCGTCGCTGCGGGCCGAGATCCTCAGCGACGGCGACGCGCTGCGGTTGTCCGGCCCCGGCGTACCGGATCTGGAGATCCAGGTCAGGTACGACGGCAAGCGGCGCGACGTCAGCCTGTTCGGGAAGTGGTTCGGCCAGGGCGTCGTCCAGGACCCGGCCGCGGACAGCTGGTTCACCGAACGGCTCGGCAAGCCGGCGGCGCTGGTCCGGGTCACGCCCGAGCACGAGCGGCCGGGCTGGGGTGTGCATCTGGGACAGACCGGGTTCGGCGACGCGCACGCGCTGATGATCACCTCGCTGTCGTCGCTCGACGGCCTGAATCAGCGGATCCTCGAGCGCGGCGGCGACGCGATCCCGATGAACCGCTTCCGCCCGAACGTCGTCGTGGCCGGCTGGCCCGAACCGCACACCGAGGACAAGGTGCTGCGGATGTCGGCCGGCTCGGTCGAGATCGGGTACTCGGCCCGCTCGATCCGGTGCGCGGTTCCGACCGTGGACCAGGCGACCGGTGAGAAGCGCGGGCCGGAGCCGACCCGGACGCTGGCGACGTACCGGCGTCAGCCCGACTACGGCGGCGGCGTCAGCTTCGGCATGAAGGCCGCGGTACTTGCCGAGGGCACCCTTCACGTGGGTGATGAGATCTTGGTACACGAATGGATCCCGGCCGGGGCGGACCCGGCGCGGACCGAGCGGTAGCGTCCGAGACTCCACCCGACGGCGAGGGGGAGTCGTGCACCGGATCCTGTTGTTGCTGTTGGCACCTGCTTCGTTGCTCGTCCCGGCGACTGCCGAGGTTCCGCGGACGCCGTCGTACCAGGTGGAGCTGACCAGCAATGCCGACGGCAGGACGTGGTCCGGGCGGGAGAGCGTCACCTTCACGAACACGTCGGCGGATCCGATGGCCGAGATCTACCTGCGGCTGTGGGGCAATACCGGCGGGTGCTCCTCGGTTGTCGTGAGCAACTTCTCCGGCGGTACGGCGACGACCGACTGCACTGTGGTCAAAGTGGTGCCGGCCGAGCCGTTGGCGCCGGGAGAGCGGACGACGATCGGGTTCGACGTCACCATGACCGCGCCGGACCGGGAGGATCGGTTCGGGCGGTCGGGTGCGTACAGCTTCTTCGGCAACGCGCTGCCGGTGCTTGCCGTGCGCGACGCCGGCGGCTGGCATCTCGACCCGGATGTCGGGATCGGTGAGAGCTTCTACACGGTGGCGGCGGACTTCGCGGTCCGGCTGCTGCACCCGGGTCAGCTCGGCGTACCGTCGACCGGAGAGCTGACGGATGGTGTCGCGATCGCCAAGCAGGTCAGGGATTTCGCCTGGGCAGCCGGACCGTTCCGGGCCGCCGAGGCAACGTCACCCGGCGGCGTCAAGGTGCGCACCTGGGCGACGGCCACGCTCAGTCCGGAGGCGGTGGCGGAGACCCGGACCGAAGCCGTGGCAGCGATCGACGACTTCGGGCTGCGGTTCGGCGACTATCCGTACGGCGAGATCGATCTGGTGCTGAACGACCGGTGGACGACCTTCAGCGGGATGGAGTATCCCGGGTTCGTGCTGCTGATCTCACCCGCGAGTCCGGTGGTGCACGAGGTGGCGCACCAGTGGTGGTACGGGATCGTCGGCAACGACGAGTACGCCGATCCCTGGCTGGACGAGGCCTTCGCGACGTACGCGACTGATCTGCACGCGGGCGACCAGCAGGCCGGGTGCTGGCCAGGATCGTTGCCGGTGGCAATCAGTAGTTCGATGGGGTATTGGGGAGCGCATCAGTCGTCGTACGCGACGTATGTCTACACCTATGGCTCGTGCATGCTGCACGAGTTGGAGCGGCTGATCGGGGCGCCGGCGATGGCGCGGCTGCTGACGACCTACGCGCGCGACCATTGGTTCGGGGTGTCCACCCCGGCCGATTTCAAGGCTGCCGCGCAGGCCGTCAGTCCGACCGACCTGACGTCGTTCTGGAGATCACACGCCGTCGGTTAGCGCCGTCGCGACGCCGTGATCCAGGACGCGCAGACGGTCGCTCAGTCCCGCGGCCGTGAACGCCGCCGTCACCTTGTCCGGGCCTTCCGAGAAGTGCGCCCAGCCCTCCGTGTGGACAGGGACGATGACCGCAGGGTCGAGGAGATGCGCGGCCTCGACCGCGGCCTCCGTCGTCAGCGTCAGGGGTGCTCCATCCAGGAGCGCCGTACGTGCTGCGCCGGCGAAGAGGACCGCGACGTCGAACGGGCCGAAGCGGTCGGCGATCTGCTTCACCAGATCCACCGAGGCGTTGTCGCCCGACACGTAGACGGTCGGTAGACCTTCGCCGCTGAGCACGAAGCCGGTGACGACTCCGGTGACCGCCTCCGCGCCCTCAGGGCCGTGCAGGGCGGGTACGCCGGTCACGGTCAGCACGCCGCCGTCCGGTCGCTGCAGGTCGTACGACTCCCAGTTCGCCAGACCGTGGACGCCGGAGATCCGGGTGGCCGCACCCGGAGTCGACAGGACCACGGGGATCGACGGCAGCAGCGCACGGCCGGTGTCGTCCAGGTTGTCCTTGTGCTGGTCGTGCGACAGCAGAACGGCATCGATCGTCCCCAGCTCCGCGGCCGGCACCGCCGGACCGGTCAGCTTGGTCATCACCCGCCCGCCCGGCAGCTCGTAGTCCTGGGGCTCGTCGAAGGCGGGATCGGTCAGCAGGTTCAGCCCACCGAGGCTGATCAGGGCGGTCGGGCCGCCGATGTGCGTGATCTTCATTCCTCGATCTTCCGGCGCGGCGGCGTCGTCCACCATTGGCCCGAGAGCCACAGTTCCTGAAGATCGGGCCATACTGGTTCCATGCGTACAGTCGCCGTCCTCGCGTACGACGGGATGAGCCCGTTCCATCTGTCGGTGCCCTGCCTGGTCCTCGGCGACCGCCTCGGTGCACAGGGTCAGTACGACGTACAGGTCTGCGCCGAGGAGGCGGGGCAACTGCGGACCAACGCGGGCTTCGGGATCACCGTCGAGCGCGGGCTCGAGGTGATGGAGCGGGCGGATGTGGTCATCCTGCCGAGTTGGGATCCGGACCGCGAAGCGTCCGCCGTACTGCTGGACTCCATCCGGCGGGCGCATGCGCGCGGCGCCACGGTGGTCGGGCTGTGCATCGGGGCGTTCCTGGTCGCCGCCAGCGGGATCGCGGACGGACGCGAGATCGTGACGCACTGGCGATGGGCGGATCGGCTGCAGGAGCGGTACCCGGGGATCACGGTGCGCGCCGACGTGCTGTGGTCGGATCTGGGCGATCTGCTGACGTCCGCGGGGACGGCCGCGTCGCTCGATTGCTGCCTGCACCTGGTGCGTACCCACCACGGTGTCGAGTTGGCCGAGCGGTTGGCCCGGAGCATCGTGGTGGCGCCGCATCGCAGTGGTTCGCAGGCGCAGTACATCCCGGTCCCGGTGCCGCCGGATCCCAGTGACGATGTGATCGAGAAGGCAATGCTGTGGGCTCGCGCTCGATTGGATCAGCCTTTGTCGCTGGATGAATGGGCGAGTGCGGTTGCGCTGTCGCGGCGTACCTTCACGCGGCAGTTCCGGGCGCGGACCGGCAGCTCGGGGCAGGCGTGGCTACTGCGGCAGCGGCTGGACCGGGCCAGGTTGTTGCTCGAGACGACCGATCACCCGGTCGAACGGATCGCCACCGCCAGCGGTTTCGGCAGCAGCGCGGCCCTCCGCCACCACTTCCACACCATCCTCGGCACAACCCCCCAACGCCACCGCCAGGAGTTCACCGCCTGACCCCACGTTCCCGTTCATCCAACGGGCAACCCCTCGCGTTGTGTCTTCTCCCGTCGGACAACAGCAGGAGACCACCAACACCACCGGATATCCCCTCGCGTGTCGGGGTGCCGCACTCGGGGTGGCGGGGTGTTGCACTCGGGGTGGCGGGGTGTTGCACTCGGGTGCCGGGGTGCCGGGGTGCCGGGGTGCCGGGGTGCCGGGGTGCCGGGGTGCCGGGGTGCCGGACCGCGCCGGCTTGCTCCCCCTCCTGCTCGTTCCAGGGGATATCCGCTGGTGTTGTGCCCTGTCCGGTCGTATGGCGGGGGAGAAGGCAACTGTGTGGGGGATATCCCCTCGTGTGTCGGGGTGCCGCACTCGGGTGGCGGGGTGGCGGGGTGGCGGGGTGCCGGGGTGCCGGGGTGCCGGACCGCGCCGGCTTGCTCCCCCTCCTGCTCGTTCCAGGGGATATCCGCTGGTGTTGTGCCCTGTCCGGTCGTATGGCGGGGGAGAAGGCAACTGTGTGGGGGATATCCCCTCGTGTTGTCCGTTCTCACGTCGTACGGCGCGGGGAGACGGGGCAGGTGTGGGGGATATCCGTTCGTGTTGTGGGGGTGGGGAGCGGGCGGGCGGGTCAGAGGATGAGGAGGAGCATGTAGAGGGCGGGGGCGGCGAAGGTGATGAGGAGGATCCAGGCGATCATCCGGTGCCGGGGCTTGTCGCGATCCAGCGATGAGGCGAAGTAGAGGACGGCGCCTTCCTCGGTGTGCCGGCTCAGGCCCATCCGCCGTGCTTCCTCGGGCCGCGGGTCCGGGCGCTCGTCCGCGAGCGCGTCCGGCGGGATTCCGAAGTGCGCGGGCCGGGCTGGGTCCAGATCATCACGTTCCCCGTACATCCGGCCTCCCGCAGGGTTGGTGGACCATGAGTCGTTCTTACATGGTCGCACCAACAACCTACGAAATCCGCGTGCGTCTTACGAGAACTGCGCCACCCAGGCGTTCCGGGTCTTGTGGGTGCAGAGCCCCGGGAGCCCGATGCAGAGCCCGGAGGTGTAGCTCGCCTGCTGGGCGCCGACCCCGAGGGTGGTGAGACCACAGTTCAGGATCGTGCTCCGGTAGTCGCTCATCATCTTGTCGAACGCCTTCTTGGAGCTCCAGTTGTCGCCACCGGCGGACGCCGACGTGGACGAGCTCGAGTTGAGACCGTTGCCTGACGTGGCGTGCTGACCCGCGGAACTGCGTGCGTTCTCGGTGAGGTCGGTGTCCCGCTTCAGCGGCGCGCACCCGTTGCTGGTGCGGGCGCTGTTGATGCGGTTGAAGAGGTCGAGCTCGGCCGAGGTCATGGTGCCGTCATCCGCGGGAGGAGGCGGTGGGGCTGACGTGGTGGGGGGTTCGGACGGGGAGGTGGTGGTCGGGCGGTCGTCGGGGGTGGCGGTGGGGTCCGTGGTCGTGCGGTCCTCGGTCGGGGACGCGGTCGGACTGTCGGTGGACTGCGTGGTCGACGGGGTGGTGCTGGGGGTCGCCGAGTCCGTGGGAGTTTGGGTGGGAGTCGCGGTCGGCGGGACCGTCGGCTTACCCGTCGGCGTCGGTGGTGCGACGACCGGCTTGGTCGTCGGCGTGATGTAGGTGTCGTCGGTCCGGGTGACGATCGGGATCGACGCGTCGGCCTGGTCGTTCTGCGGCTGGTGCAGCAGGATCCAGGAGATCGGGGTGATCACCAGGATCACGGACGCGACCGCGATCAACGAACGCCGTCCTCGGGAAGCCTTCCCGGCCGCCGCCGCACGAGCCGCACTCCGCGACCCGCCCCCGCCACCGGAACCACCGGCGCCGCCGAGACGACGCCCAACGCCGGAACCACTCGCGTCGCGGTCCGCGGTGCGCTTGTTCCCCGCTCCGCTCTGAGCGCCGAGCTCAGCCCCCGTCGTACCGGCGGCAGACCCAGCGCCCACAGACTCGCTGGCCCCAAGCCGGCTCGTTGTGTCCGCAGTACCAGTAGCGCCACCAAGCCCGGTGGCCCCGGTCCGCGACCCACCGAGTCCGGTGGAGCCGGTCCGCGGGCTGGTTCCCAGGTGAGCGGTCCCGGTCGCGGTCAGCGTCCCGAACTCGTTCCCGATCCCGGTCGGACCCGCGGTCCGGGCGCCGTACTCCGACCCGCTCGTGCCACCGCTCCGCGCGCCGTACTCCGACCCGCTCGTGCCGCCGCCCCGGGCGCCGTACTCTGACCCGCTCGTGCCGCCGCTGCGGGCGTCGTACTCCGCGCCGGCTCCGGACATGCCGCCGCTCCGGGCGCCGTACTCCGTCCCCGTCGGGCTGCCGGTTCGGCCGTACTCCGTCCCGGTCGTGCTGCTGCTGGTCCAGGGGGTGGAGTCCGTGCCCGTTGTGTCGCTGGAACCGGTCGGCTTCGTGCCAGCCGAGTCCGCTCGGGTGGTGAAGTCCCAGGCAGATGCTGGGGTTCCTCCCGAGCGTCCTTCGTCGGGATTGGTGAAGTCCCAGGCGGAGGCGGCCGTGCTGGCGGGTGGTTCGGAGGCGCGGGCGTCGGCTTGGGATGCGAAGTCCCACGCCGAGGCCGGAGTACCCGAGGCTTGTCCGCGGTCGCGGGACTCCGCCTGTGCGGCGAAGTCCCAGGCCGAGGCGGTTGTCCCGGCCGTGCGTCCGCTGGATTCGGACGAGATCCTGGGCGCTGCCACCCGGCGCGCGTTGTACTGCGGGGTGTCCGAGGACGCCGGCCGGCGGGCCGCACGTCGCGCTCCGCTCCGGGTGGACGCCTCGTCCTCCGGCGCACCGGCCGCCGACTGCGTGACCCACGAAGGAGAGCCGCCGGCCGCGCGCGTGCCGGAGCCACTGAGCCCCGGCTGTGACGACCCGAAGCCCGGCTCGGACGACCCGCCGAAGCCCGACTCGGGCGAGTTGAAGCCTGAGGAGCGCGGGGCGTACTGCGGGGTGGTGTCGGGGCCGGACCAGAGGGGTGCGTCGTCGGTCGGGCGTGGTGCGTACCGCGGTGGTTCGGGAGGGGCCGGCGGGGTCGTGTTCTCCGCCGGGGTGGACCGGTTGGACCGGGCTGCTCGCGAGGAGGCGCGGGTCGCCTTCCTGCGTGGCTTGTACCGGCCGCTGCCGCCGGACTCGGACATTATGTCGTTGTTCCCTTCACTGTCGCCCCAAGACGTGCCTCGTCAGTCGTTGCACCGGAGCCCCCCAGGACGGACCGGCGACATGACAAGAACGGACCTACCCGCAGTGACCGGCCGTGAACCGGCCGGACATTGTGACCGTGAGACAACATCTCCGTCACACTCAGTGCTCTGCACACAATGACAGCCCTCAGCTCCGGCCGAAGTCCTGGACCCAGCTGCCCGGGCCCCAGTCGGACCGGACCTGACCCGAGTCGTAGCCGATGCCGATCGAGGTGAACCGGCAGTTCAGGATGTTCTTGCGGTGCCCGTCGCTCTGCATCCAGGCAGCGACGACCTTCTGTGCGGTCGAGTAGCCGGCGGCGATGTTCTCGCCCCAGCTGGAACCGCGGTACCCGGCGGCCGCCATCCGGTCGCCCGGATCCTGGCCGTCGGGGTTGGTGTGGTCCATGTAGTGCCGGCGGACCATGTCGGACGCGTGCCGGCCGGCCGCCTCGACCAGTGCGCTGTCCAGCCGGAGCGGACCGCAGCCTTGCTGCTGCCGGATCTGGTTGGTCAGGTTCAGCACCTCACGCTCCTGCGAGTTGGTGCCGCCACCTCCGGACGGCGGCCGCGGCGGGTCGCTCGGTGTCGGGTCGTTGGTGGCTGTCCTGGTCGGCGTACTGCGGCTGGGCCGCGGCTTCGGCCGGTCGCTGCCGTTCGTGGTCCGCGGTGGTGCCGGGGTCACCGTCACCGTCGTGACCGGGGCGGTCGGCGTGGTGAGACCGTCCGTGGGGGTGGTGCTCGGGGTGCCGCTGGTCTGCGGCGTGTCCGACGACGTCGTGGTCGACGCGGCCGCACCGAGGGTCGGGGTGACGATGGTGGTCGCGCCGTTCGGCAGGGTCTTGGTCACGGTGATGCCCGGCGTCCTCGGCCGGGCGTCGTCGCCCGTGGAGTCCTGCCGGGTGTCCTCGGAGACGTTCAGAACCTTGGTCGCGTCCTGGACCGTCGAGTGGTCGCGTGACATCAGCCAGACCACCGGGCCGATCGCGAGCAGAACCGACAGGGCGCTGACGATCGGGCCGATCAGGCCGCGACTACGCCGGGGCGCGCGTCGGGTTCCGCGGTGTCGCCGGGGGGGAGGCGAATCCGTCATGGGTGGGCGAGTCCTCTTCGTCTTTCGTCGTACCGAGTACTTCGTCGTTCCCCTCGGGCCAGCCAGGTCCCCCCTGGTGTCAGGCAGTGACCCTAACCGATCAGATAGGTCACCGTTACAGCTCCGCGATCCCTCTTAACGATTCCTGAAGGTTTGCGGAAACCGATTTACCACCGGCTCGCCCACGG
Organism: Kribbella sp. NPDC049227; assembly: GCF_043197265.1. Lineage (NCBI taxonomy): Bacteria > Bacillati > Actinomycetota > Actinomycetes > Propionibacteriales > Kribbellaceae > Kribbella > Kribbella sp. NPDC049227. The sequence goes on from NZ_JBICST010000008.1 coordinate 442,153, forward strand.
GCCGGTGGCAACGATGTGAACAGCGCGGATCAGCCGCCGAAATCCTGCACCCAGGAGCCGTTGGACCAGTCCGGTTTGACCTGGCCGGAGTCGTATCCGACGCCGAGCCACTTGTAGGTGCAGTTGAGGATGTTCTGCCGGTGGCCCGGGCTGTTCATCCAGCCCTTCACCACGGCCGCGGCGCTGGAATAGCCGACGGCAATGTTCTCGGCCATCGCGCCGCCGCTGTAGCCGGCCGCCTTCATCCGGTCGAACGGACTACGGCCGTCCAGGCTGTCGTGCGCGAAGTAGTGCTTGTCGACCATGTCGGACGCATGCGCCTCGGCGGCCCTGGACAGTGCACTGTTCATCCGCAGCGGCCCGCAGCCGGCCTTCGCCCGCTCGTCGTTGGTGAGCGACAGCACCTGTGCCTCGGCAGTGCCCGATCCACCGGACGGCTTGCTCGTCGTCTTGGTGGGCCTCGGAGTAGAGGTGTGGCTCGGCTTCGGCGACGGCTTCCGGGTCGCGTCGCGGCTGGGCGCCGTACTCTTCCGGGTCGGCGTCGGCGTCGGGCTCTTGGTCTTCGGCCGCGTCGGCGTCGCTTTCGGCGGTGTCGGCGTCGGACTCGGTGTGTACGTCGGAGTGCTCGGGCTGATCGGCGTCGACGAGGCGTCGTCGGTGATCGAGGTGACCGGCTGCTCCTGGCTGGTCGGCTTGCCCGAACCGGTGTCCCGCAGCACGAACCACCCGATACCCGTCAGCAGGACCAGGGCGGAGAGGGACGCGAGGATGGGACCGGCCACTCCGCTACCAAGCGACCGTTTGTGGTTCGTCATGGTGTGCAGCCTTGCCCACGGCAGTACGGCGTGACTCCCCGCCCGTGCCGCACTTCACGAAGCTTTGACAAACTCATGCGTTTGAACGCCGGGTCAGCGAGAGCGGGCGATGATGATGTCCGCCACGACCTTCCACCCCAGGCTGCGGTACAGCCGCAGACCGTCGATCGACGCGATCAGGATGCCGCGCTTCGCGCCCTGGGCAGCGGCCGTCTCGACCAGCGAAGCCATCACCGCACTGCCGAGACCGCGCCGCCGATGCGCCGGATCGGTCTCGATCCGGTCCGCCACAGCGTCCGCGCCGACCACCGCCATCCGGCCGCTCGACACCACGCCGCCGTGCAGCGTGGCGCGGGTGATGATCAGGTCGGACTCGAGCTCGGTGTGCAGGGCATAGCGTTCGTGCAGCTTCAGCGCCGGCTGCTCCGACAACTGGATCGTCATCAGCCAGTCCTGGTCCTGCTGGACCTCGAGGCCGAGATCCTCGAGCTGCTCGATCCGGGCCTCTTTGTCGTCGGTGGCCAGCGTGATCCAGCCCGCCCCGCGACCACCGCCCTCGGCCAGAGCCAGCTCGGCGGCGCGTTCGACGCGTTCCGGTTTGTCGTCGGCATCCAGGACGACGTACTCCATCGCGCGGTTCTCCTCACCCGCGCGGACGGTCAGGATGCCGTCGTTGTCGTCCTCCACTGTGGTCCAGCCCCGCGAGACTGACCACCCGGCCTGCCAGCGGCGGACCAGCTCCTCACGATCTCTCACCCGTCGATTCAAGCAGCCAGATGCCGAGACGGCGAGGGGAAACGGTGTGGTCTGGCACCAACTGGCCGTACTCCGCCGATTTCGGGCGGTGACCACTACCGTCCGGACCGGTGAGTCCGCAAGTCCTCGGGTCCGTCCGATTCCGGCCGTACGGCGGTCAGCCCGGCAGCCGCTCCGGCGCGAGCAGGTCGAAGCCGAGGTGGTCGACGTACGTCCCGTCCCGGTGTGCCGCCGCCTGCCGCATCCGGCCGAACTGGGTGAAGCCGTTGATCTCGGCAACGTGCATCGACGCGCTGTTGCCCTCGGCAGCCAACAGGACCAGCCGCCGCCGGCCCAGACCGCCTTCGGCCACAGGCTTGAAGGCGTGGTCGATCAGCAGTCCGACCGCGGTCGACATCACCTTGCGTCCGCGCGCGCCCGGGTGCATCCAGTAGCCGATCTCGCCAACGGTCTTGTCCATCCGGGTACTCATCCCGAACATGCTGACGCAACCCAGCAGTTCGTCGGTCTGCTGGTCGGCGACCGCCCACGAGATCCCGTCGCCGGACGCCAGGTTGTCCTGCCGGTTCCGCAGGAAGCCGTGCGCGTCCCCGAGCGTGTACGGCGACGGCAGCCCGGCCAGCCAGTACTGCGTCCGTTCGTCGTTGCACGCCTCGACGATCCGCTCGGCATCCGTCGACCGGAACGGGCGCAGCCGCAGACCGTTGCCTTCGAGCACGGCCACGTCCCACCAGGTGCCGTGCGGCTCCAGTTCGTCGTCCCGCCCGACCGAGGCGATCCACTCGTCCTGCCGCACGCCACGCGACCGCCCACCTCCTGGTACGACGACCACGTCGTGGAAGCCGGCCTTCCAGGCGACCCGGCGCGACGCCCAGTTGCCGGTGAAGGCCCGCCAGATCACCCGGTCCCAGCCGAGGATGTCGAACGCGTGCCGGACGGTCAGCTTCAGCGCCCGGGTCATCACCCCGGCGCCGCGGACCTCCGGTGTCACCCCGAACCCGACTTCGCCGACGCCGCCCTCACCGTCGCGCAGGTCGATGGTCCCGGCGTACCGGCCGTCGTACTCGATCGCCCAGGCCCACATGGTGCCGTCACGCCAGCCGTCCGGGATGAGCTCGGTCAGGAAATTGACCGCGTGCTCGCGCAGGTAGGGGACCGGAATCGTGGTCCACCGCTGCATCAGCGGGTCCTGGCACATCTGGTAGACGGACTCGATGTCGTCGGCCGTGTGCGCGCGCAGGGTCACCACGCCATCGGTCAGGACCGGAACATCCTCGGGAAATCGCATACTTCAGGGTGACAAGGTGTCATCGTCGCGGCAATGCCATTTCCCTGACAGCAGCACGCTCTCCCACTAGTCTGTGGGGGTGAACGCAGCTGGAACAGAGGCTCCGAAGGGCCGGGGAGGGCAGCTGGCCGCCCAGCGGCAGGCCACGATCGTTGCCGAGGTCAACAGTCGTGGCGCGATCACCGTCGCCGAACTGGTCGACCGGTTCGGCGTGTCGGACATGACGATCCGGCGCGATCTGGACGCGCTCGACTCGAGCGGCCTGCTGCACAAGGTGCATGGCGGTGCCACCTCGGTGGGGCTGCGGAGTGCGCACGAGCCCGGGTTCGACGCCAAGCTGACGCAGGAGTCCGCGGCCAAGCAGGCGATCGCGGCCGAGGCAGCCGGACGGGTGCAGCCGGACAGCGCGATCGGCATCGGTGCCGGGACGACGACGTACGCGCTGGCACGTCAGCTGCTCCGGGTGGAGAACCTCACGGTCGTGACGAACTCGGCGCGGATCGCGGACGTGTTCCACGGCAACAGTCGCTCCGACCGCACCGTCGTACTGATCGGTGGCATTCGTACGCCGTCCGATGCGTTGGTCGGACCGATCGCCACAGCGGCGCTGGCGTCGCTGCACCTCGACCTGCTGTTCCTCGGTGCGCACGGCGTCGACGCGGAGCACGGTCTGAGTACGCCGAACCTGATGGAGGCCGAGACCAACCGCTCCTTCATCGGCGCGAGTCGCGAGGTGGTGGTGGTCGCGGACCACACCAAGTGGGGCACGGTCGGCCTGAGTACGTTCGCGACCTGGTCGGACCTGGACGTCATCGTCACCGACTCCGGCCTGTCCGCCGCAGCCCGCAAAGCCATGCGCGACACAGGGTGCGATCTGGTCATCGCGTCATGAGGGGATGAGGAGCCGGGAGGCTCCGCTCGGTAGGCCGTACTGGGTTCTCTGGACCGCTGGCGCTGTCTCGTTCGCCGGTGACGGGATCATGTTCGGCGCGCTGCCGTTGCTGGCCGCATCGATCACCCGCGATCCCCGCATCGTCTCGCTCACCGAGGCGGTCACAGGAGTCGGCTGGCTGCTGCTCGGCCTGATCTCCGGCGTGATGGTCGACCGCTGGCGGCGTACGACGACGATGTGGATCGTCGACGCGATCCGGGCCGTGGTCGCCGGCGCGTTCGCGGTGGTCGTCCTGCTCGACCTCGGGACGATCCTGCTCCTGCTGCTGACCGCGTTCCTGCTCGGTCTGCTCGCACCGTTCTTCGACAACGCCGCGTCGGTCGTGGTGACCGACGTCGTCGTACCGGCCTCACTCGAACGGGCGAACGGCTACAGCCAGGCCTCGCTCGTGGTGCTGACGAGCCTGATCGGACCACCGTTGGGCGCGGCGTTGTTCGTGCTGAGCCGTGGACTGCCGATCCTGCTGAACGCCGTCTCGTTCGCCGGGGCGGCGTTGCTCGTCTGGATCATCCGGAACTCCGCGCCGGCTCGTGTCGTCGACGCCGACCGCCACCTCGGCCGCGAACTCAAGGAGGGACTCGTCTATCTCTGGCAGCACAAGCTGCTGCGATCACTGTGCCTGCTGCTCACGATCGTGAACGCGGTCGGCGCCGGCATCGTCGCGATCCTGGTGCTGTACGTCCTCGAGGTGCTGCACCTGCCGCAGGCGGGCTTCGGCTGGCTGGTCGCGATCTACGCGATCGGCGGTGTGCTCGGTGCGTTCGTCGCGCCGCGATTGTCCCGCCGGCTCTCGACTTCCACCAGCCTGATCGGGGCGATGCTCGTCAGCGGCGTCGCGGTCGTGCTCTTCGGCGTACTGTCCGACCTGGCCCCGGTTGCCGTGGCCGCGGTGGCCCTCGGCTTCGGCAGCACCTGGTGGAACGTCGTCTCGATCACTTTGCGGCAGCGCGTCGTACCGGCCGAACTCCTCGGCCGGGTGACCGCGGTCTATCGGATGGTCGCGTTCTGCGCGGCACCGCTGGGTGCTGTCGGTGCGGGGTTCCTCGCCCACCGCACCGACCTGCGCACTCCTTACCTGGTGATGGGCCTGATCCAGTTGGCGGCCACCGTCGTCTCCGCGCCGTTGATCCGTCGCGAGGTGCGAGCGGCGACGGCTACGCCTTGATCGTGTACGTCGGGCCGAACAGCTTCGGGCATCTCAGTCGGCGCGGGATGCTCCGGCCGACGGCGTGGCTGCCAGCGCGCTCGGGGCGTTGAAACCGTGTTCCGCAAAGGCTTTCTCGATCGCGGCCAGGACGGAGTCGGCCGCGCTCGCCTCGGTCAGCGCGATGATGCAGCCACCGAAACCGCCGCCGGTCATCCGCGCACCGAGCGCACCGGCCGCGAGAGCGGTGTCGACCGCGACGTCCAACTCGGGCACGGTGATCTCGAAGTCGTCCCGCAGCGACGCGTGCGACGCGGTGAACAATGGCCCGACGTCGCGCAACCGGCCGGCGTGCATCAACGCCACCGCGTCCTCGACCCGGCGGATCTCCGTGACCACGTGCCGCACCCGGCGCCGTACGACGTCGTCAGGCAAACGATCGAGTGCCGCAGCGAGATCCTCGAACGCGATCGATCGCAACGCCGGTACGCCGAGCTCCGCCGCGGCCTGCTCGCAGCTCGTCCGGCGGGCGGCGTACTCACCGTCGACGTGCCGATGCGGTGCCTTCACATCCACGACCAGCAACGCGAGGTCGTCGGCGGCCGGGTCGAACGGGATCTGCTCCGTCGACATCGCGCGGATGTCGAAGTACAGGGCATGACCGGCGGTGCAGCACATCGACGCCATCTGGTCCATCAGCCCGACCGGGGCACCGACGTACTGGTTCTCGGCGCGTTGTGCGAGCCGCGCGACCTCGCCGGGGTCGACGTCGATGTCGCGCAGCCCGAGCAGCGCGACGGACGTCGCACACAGCAGCGCCGCGGATGAGGACAGGCCGGCGCCCGAAGGGAGGTCGGAGTCGACCAGCAGGTTCGCGCCGCCGATCGGGTAGCCGGACTCCCGCAGGATCCAGGCCGCACCTGCCGGGTACGCCGCCCAGTCGCCGACCGAACCAGGTGTCAGCTCGTCGATGGCGAACTCGATCACGCCCCGATGCCCGGTGGAGGCGACCGCGATCCGGCCGTCGTCGCGTTGCGACGCGGTGACCAGGATCCGGTTCGGCAGGGCGATCGGCAGCACCAGGCCGTCGTTGTAGTCGGTGTGCTCGCCGATCAGATTGACCCGGCCGGGCGCCCGCCACCTTCCGTCCGGCATGGTGCCGAAGACGTCCTCGAACGAGCTCACGAACCAACCTTCCGCAGGGTCTCGGCCACGTCCTCGGGCCGGGTGTCGCTGATGAACGCGCCCATCCCGGACTCCGACCCGGCCAGGTACTTGATCTTGTCCGCGGCCCGGCGGATGGACAACAGCTCGAGGTGAAGGTAGCCGAGCTCGCGGTCGATCCGGACCGGGGCCTGGTGCCACGCGGCGATGTAGGGCAGCGGGTCGCCGTACAGACCGTCGAGGCGGCTCAGTACGTCGAGGTACAGCTCGGCGAAGTCGTCGCGCTCGCCGACCGACAGCTCGTCGATCCCGGCCACCTGGCGGTGCGGGTACAGGTGCACCTCGACCGGCCAGCGGGCGGCCTCGGGCACGAACGCGGTCCAGTTGCCGTTCGCGGCGATGACCCGGGTGCCTTCCTTGCGCTCGGCCGCCAGCACGTCGGCGAACAGGTTGCTGCCGGCAACTTCCTGGTGCCGGCGGGCCTGGGTCATCAGGGTGCGCATCCGCGGCGGCAGGAACGGGTAGGCGTAGATCTGGCCGTGCGGGTGGCTCAGCGTCACGCCGATCTCGCGGCCGCGGTTCTCGAACGGGAAGACCAGCTCGACGTCGTCGCGGGCGCCGAGCTCGGCGGTCCGGTCGGCCCAGGTGTCGACCACCAGCCGGGCCTGGCCCTGGGACAGGTTGGTGAAGGACTGGTTGTGGTCGCTGGTGAAGCAGACCACCTCGGTCCGGCCCGGGCCGGCGAAGGACGGGAACCGGTTCTCGAACACCGCGACGTTGTAGTCGTGGTCCGGGATCTCGGTCGGGTTGCCCGGCTTGCTGGCGCACAACGGGCACTGGTCGGCCGGCGGCAGATAGGTCCGGGTGTTGCGGTGGGTCGCGTACGTGATCACGTCGCCGGTCAGCGGGTCGGTCCGCATCTCGACCTGGGGCTGTGGTGCCGGCAGCCCGCGGGTGTCCTCCAGCGGAACCCGCACCGGCGCATCCGCCGGGTCGTAGTAGATGAGCTCGCGCCCGTCGGACAGCTTGGTGTCCGTCCGGCGCGCGCCACGCGGTGTGTTCATCGATTGACCCTCCCGGCCGCCCCGATACTGGTCAGCCAGGAATCATCGTAAACCAACAAACTCGAACATGCATGCTGGCACCTGCCGCCGGTAGGGTAGATCAATGGACGACTACGCCCAACGAACGCCCTCTCGGCATGTGACGAGAGGGCGCTAGGAACTCCCACCCATGAACGACACGCTGCTCAATATCGTCCTGATTCTTGTCTTCGTGCTGATCGGTGGGGTCTTCGCCGCAGCCGAGATGGCCCTGGTCTCCCTGCGCGAGAGTCAGCTCAAGTCCCTCTCGCACCGCGGCCGGCGCGGCGAGATCGTGGCCAAGGTGGCCGCCAACCCGAACCGGTTCCTGTCCGCGGTCCAGATCGGCGTGACCCTGATGGGCTTCCTGTCCGCCGCCTTCGGTGGCGCGACGCTGGCCGACTCACTCTCCCCGCACCTGCAGAAGCTGGGCCTGCCCGAGTCGGTCGCGAACACGGCCGCCCTGGTGCTGATCACCATCGCCATCTCCTACGTCTCGATCGTGCTCGGCGAGCTCGCGGCCAAGCGGCTCGCGCTGCAGCGGGCGGAGACGTTCGCCCTCGGCCTCGCCCCACTGGTCGACCGGATCGCCTCGATCGCCCGCCCGGTCATCTGGCTGCTGTCCAGGTCCACCGACCTGGTGGTCCGCGCGCTCGGCGGCGACCCGAACGCGAACCGTGAGGTGATGTCCGACGAGGAGTTGCGCGACCTGGTCTCCGGGCACGAGTCGCTCGGTGAGGAGGAACGCCGGATCGTCGACGACGTCTTCGAGGCCGGCGGCCGGCAGTTGCGCGAGCTGATGCTCCCGCGCACCGAGGTGGACTTCGTCGACGCGGAGATGCCGGCGTACAAGGCGGTGAAGTTCGCGGCCGAGCGGCCGCACTCGCGCTACCCGGTGATGAACGGTTCCGCCGACGACATCGTCGGGTTCGTCCACGTCCGGGACCTGTTCGACCCGGCGGTCGCGTCCCGCTCGGTCCGGGTCGGCGACCTGGCCCGCGAGGTGCTGATGCTGCCGGACACCGCGAAGCTGCTGCCCACGCTGACCGAGATGCGCCGCCGCAGTACTCACCTGGCGATCGTGCTGGACGAGTACGGCGGTACGGCGGGCATCGTCACGCTGGAGGACCTGGTCGAGGAGCTGATCGGCGACATCCGCGACGAGTACGACGAGGAGTCCGTCGAGACCACCCGGCTGCGCAGCGGCGACATCGAGGTCGACGGCTTGCTCAACCTGGACGACTTCGCCGACGAGACCGGTGTCGAGCTCCCGGACGGCCCGTACGAGACGGTCGGCGGGTTCATCGCCGCCCGGCTCGGCAAGGTGCCGGCCGCGGACGAGGAGGTCCAGGTCGCCGACCACAACCTGATCGTGATGGCGATGGACGGCCGCCGGGTCGCCCGCGTCCGGGTGCACCTGATCAAGCCGGCAGACGGTGAGCCGGTTCCGGATGCGGAGCCAGCGTCCGCCGCCGACTGACGATCACCAGACCGGCGACGACGTACCCGAGTCCCTGGAAGACGAGGACCGGGATGATGCCGACCGCGTCACCGAGGACACCGGCGGTCACGATGCCGACCAGCACCGCGACGCCTTCGGCGGCAGCGATCGCGCCGAAGACCCGACCGCGGATGCGGTCCTCGGTGAGGCGTTGCAGCACGGTCATCAGGCCGGCGATCGTGAACGCGCCGGGCACGCCGACGACGATCATGCAGACGAACGCCGGGATCAGGCTGTCCGAGACGAGCGGGTAGCAGAACAGCGTCAGGTCGACCAGGCCGAACAGCAGTGACCCGACCCCGAGCATCGTTGCTGCAGGCAACCGTGAGCCGATCGACGCCGCCACCAGGCCGCCGACGATGCCGCCGATCGCCTGCGACGAGACGATCAGGCCGTACGCCTTCCCGTCGCCGCCCAGCTCGGTACTGACGAACGGCGCGAACAGCGTGCTCATCACGCCTTCGCCGACACTGGTGACGACGCAGAAGCCGAACAGCAGCCGCATCCCCGCACTGCCGACACACAGCCGGAGTCCTTCGGTCCATTCCGCTTTCAGTCGCTTGATCGCCCCTTCGGCGGCCTCCTCCGCAGTCTGTTCTTCTGCACGAGGGCGTGTGGCCCGGTGGCGGATACCGGCGACGAGCGCGACCGCGACCAGGAAGGTCGCCGCGTCCGCGATCGCCAGCAGGGACAGGCCGCCGACGGCCGCGAGCACACCGCCGAGTGCGGCGCCGACGAGCCGCGCGATGTCGCGGATCTGACTGTTCAGGGCGTTGGCAGTCACGAGCTGCCCGGACTCGACCAGGGCCGGGACGAGGGACTGCTCGGCCGGGGTGAAGAACTGCTGCAGACAACTCTGGGCGAGGACGACGCAGTACACGATCCAGATCGCGCTCTCGTCCCGAACCGCCAGGAGCGGAAGCAGGACCACGGCGTTCAGGATGTTCGTCACGATCATCGTCGTCCGCCGGTCCCAGCGGTCGACGAAGACGCCGGCCAGCGAGCCGAGCAGGACCGGTGGCACGAACGACGCCAGCAGCAGTCCACCGGACGCGAGCGTGGATCCGGTCAGCACGTACACCTGGAACGCCAGGCCGGTGCGGAGCAGCCAGTCGCCGGTGAGAGAGATCAGCCCGGCGCTCAGCATCAGCCGGTAGTCGCGTTGCCGCACGAGGACGCCCCACAGGTCCTTCATCGCTACTCCTCGTCCGGTGTGATCGTGACGATCTGGGTGATGGAGACGTGCCGGCTCTCGGCCGGACGGGTGGACTTGTCGTCGATCGGCCGCTCGTCGATGTACCGCTGCACGAGAGCGTTGATCTGCTCGACGAGCTCGGCCAGCTCCTCGCCGGTCAGGTAGACACCGCTCTGCCCGATGCCGGAGTGGTCGCGCCAGATCGGGTCCTCGGCCGGCCGCTGCTGCTGCCACTTGCTGAGTGACTCCAGCGCCCGCTCGGCCAGCAGTTGCTCGAGTATGTCGGCCGCCGCGGCGCCTTCCGGGGTCTGGGCGGCCTCGCGCCACGACTGCGACGTCGACACCAGCCGCCAAGGCCGCTCCCGGTTGTCCTTGCCGGGAGCGGGCTCGACGAAGTCGTACTTCGCCAGCTGCCGCAGGTGGTGTGAGGCGAGTGCCTGGCTGATCCCGAGCCGGCGCGCCGCGTCGGCCGCGGTCATCGGCCCCTCCCGCCCCAGCAACCCCTGCAGATCCAGCCGCACCGGGTGTGCCATCGCCCGGATCGCGAGCGGATCGTCGAGCAGCCGCATCCGCCGCGGCTCATTCTCCAAAGACATGCTTGGAATATGCGTCAGGCCGAATGCGATGTCAAGCCATTGCTTGGAATGTTGTGACGTACCGACGAACGGGTAGTGGTCGGCGGCGCAGCACGACGCCCGGCGGAGGTCGACCGGCTGCGCTGAATTGGGGTCGACTACTACCCGTTCGTCGGTACGGCGGTCAGCCGGTCTGGTCGCGGATCCACTCGAGGCCGGTCTCGGCCTGGGCCAGGACGGAGATGTGACCGTCGCCGGGGAGGAGGCGAAGGGCGGCCGGGCGGATGTGCCCGGCCAGCCAGGCGCCGTGCGAGCTGGGGATGATGCCGTCGGTCTGACCGTGGAAGAGCAGAGTGGGCGCGGTGATGGTGGTCGGGTCGCAGCCCCAGGGCACTACATAAGAACAGTCGTCGTCGATCAGTCCGTCGGGACCGTCGGGCATCGACTTGTCGCCGGCGACCGAACCCAGCCAGCCCCACGGACCCTCGAACATCGCCAGGTCCGTGGCGGTGAACTCCGGGTCGTACTCGACCCCCGAGGCCTCGTGCCGCACCTTCGCCTCCCGGCCGGCCGCGGCGGCCTGGAGTGACGCCAGTCCCGACGGGATCATCCCGTCGTACCAGTCGAGTCCGTCGGCGTCGTACGGCGCGATGGCGGCGAACGTCGTGACTGCCTCGACCCGATCGCCGAGGATCGCGGCGGCACCGAGGGCGTACGAACCTCCGCCCGAGTACCCCATCAGTGCGAAGGTGCCGATGCCGAGGGAGTCCGCGACCGCGGTCAGGTCGGCGGTCACCGACGCCATCGTCCGGCCCGGCGCCGCGGTCGAACCGCCGTACCCGGGCCGGTCGAACGAGATCCACCGGATCCCGAGCCACTCGCCCGCCTCGGCCAGTGGCGCCGGCGGGGCGCCCAGATTCGGCGTGCCGTGGTGCCAGAACACCGCCAGCCGCGCATCGTCGCCGGGCGCGCTGTCGTACACGTGCAGCGTGCGCCCGTCCGCGAGCCGGAAGTTCATCTCGTACATGTCGCTCACCTTAGGTCGGTAGTGGCTTGGCGAGCGGTACGTCGGAGGGCCGCGGGAGGACTCGACATTTCGGGCGGCGAACTCTGCCCGGAGGCGAAATGTCGAGTCCTCCGGACCGCCTCCGACCTCTGCTGCGAAGATCCATCCAGACTCCGAAAGGAACCGTCATGAAGTACCTGCTGCTGATTCACAGCAACCCGATCACCTGGGCGCACCCGTCCTTCCTGCACACCGAGGAAGGCCGGGCGCTGCCGAAGAAGGCCCGCGACGCCCTGGCCGCGCAACTCGAGAACCTCCTCAACGAGTTGGACAAGTCCGGCGAACTGATCAACGCCGTGCCGCTCGAGCCGCCGGCCAGCACGAAGGTGGTCCGGGTCCGCAAGGGCGTCCGCGCCACCACCGACGGCCCCTACTCCGAGGCCAAGGAACAGCTCGCCGGCGTCTTCCTCGTCGACGTGGACACCCCCGAACGCGCCGAGGAGATCGCCGCGACCATCCCGGAGGCCGAGTTCTACGCGGTCGAGGTCCGCCCGGCCTCCGTTTTCGACTAACTGACCAGCCGGGTGTGGTTCTCCCGGGTCGCGAGGGCGGGGTCGAGGGCGCCGAGGGCCAGCCAGGTGGCGCCGCCGACCCCGTCCCGAGCGGTCAGGACCTCGCCGGAGAACTGCCGATGGATGTTCTCCCGGATCAATTTGCCGACCGGTGAGGATTCACCCGCGACACTTCCCGCGAGCACCATCGGGCCTTTGTCCGACGTTGTCGTGAGCCGGCTCACTGTTTCAATGAGCAATTCGGCTGCGCGTTTCACCAGCGCCCGTGCGGTCTCGTCATTCTGTTCGTACGCCGTCACCACGGTCCGCGCCAACTCAGCGAGCAGGACGGGGGGCCGGCTGTTCACCGTCCTGATCAAATCGTCACGCAGTACGTCGTACCCCTCACGCAAGGCGATCGTCGGCTCCTCGCGGTCCGGCAGGATCGCCTGGACGACGGCCTCGCCGAGGAGGCCGATCGGCTCGCCGAGATCGAGAGCGAGCAACACACTGCGCACAGCCTCCCGGCCCAGCCAGAATCCGGACCCCTCATCGCCCAGCAGCCAGCCGTGGCCGCCCGCGGTGCGGACCAGTTGGTGATCGCGGACCAGACCGGCGTTGCTGCCGGTGCCGACGATCAGCACGGTGCCGTCAGGCTCGGCCGTACCGGAGGCGAAGGCGACCTCCAGGTCGCCGATGAAGTCCGGCTCCACGACGAGCCCCACGCCGGACCAGGCGGCGTCGAACTGGGCCTTCACATCCGGGCGTCCCAGCGCCGATCCACCCGCGGCGCCGACCACCGCGGCCTTGACCGCGGTCGGATCCAGGCCGGTCAGCGCCGCGTGAAGCGCCTGGCCGAAGTTGGCCGCCGCGCTTGCGGGGTGGCTGGTCGGATTCCCGCCGGCCGCGGCCCCTCTTCCCACTACGTTGCCTTCATGGTCGGCGATCACGATGCGGGTGGAGGTGCCGCCGAGGTCGCCGCCCAGGACCAGTGCCGAGGCTGGCATCAAGACCACTGAGTCCGCAGGTTCTGACAGCGGGCGTTCGACCGACATACGCAATGCTCCAAACTGCTCAAAAGAGCCCTTTAGTAAGCACAAGAGAACAAGGTCACGCAACGGTCCCGATCTGGGAAGAAGAGTGAGATGAGCCTTGACTTTAGCTGTCAGTTGAGAAAAGTTCTGTCCAGCAAACCGCAAACTTGCGCACTTGTCGGCATCCGGAGTGTCGCAGCGAACACATTAGTGGAGGGGTGGGGCCGCTGATGGCCAGCAGTAACCCGGTGGAGACCGGCGGAGTGAGCGCGCAGGACTATGTTCACGCGCTGACGCCGATCATGACCGCGGTCACCGAGCAGATCGACGGTCCGATCCAGCAGGCCGCGGACCTGATGACCAAGGCTTTGCGCGCCGACGGGGTGATCCAGGCCTTCGGGTCCGGCCACTCCGAGGCGCTCGCGATGGAGATCGCCGGCCGCGCCGGCGGCCTGATCGCGACCAACCGGATCGCCCTGCGCGATCTGGTGCTGCTCGGCGGCGAATCGATCCAGGTACTGCGCGGTGGCGAACTGGAGCGCGATCCGTCGATCGCGCGCCGGCTCTACGACCTGGCCGAGCCGCACCCCGACGACCTGTTCGTGATCGCCTCCAACTCCGGGGTGAACGGCTCGATCGTCGAGTTCGCCACCGTGGTGAAGGAGAAGGGCCACCCGCTGATCGCGATCACCTCGCTGCAACACACCGGCGGGATGGACTCGCGCCATCCGTCCGGCAAGAAACTGATCGACTTCGCGGACGTGGTGCTCGACAACCACGCGCCGTTCGGCGACTCCGTGCTCGATCTTCCCGGCGGTGGGGGCAAGGTCTGCGCCGTGTCGTCCATCACAGCCGCCCTCCTTGCGCAGATGCTGGTGGCCGAGGTGCTCCGTAGGCTCACCGACGCCGGTGAGACTCCACCGGTGTACCTGTCCGCGAACATCCCGGGCGGCGACGAACACAACCACGCCCTTGAAGCAAGGTACGCCGGTCGCATCCGGCGTACTGCGTGAAACACTCCTTGGAAGGCGGGACCAATGACCACTCCCAACAACCTGTCGCGGCGGCTGTTCCTGCAGCGCGCAGCGGTCGGCACCTTGCTGGCGACCGGCGGCAGCACGCTGCTGGCCGCCTGTGCCGCCAGCGGCAGCGACGACAGCGGTTCCGGCAGTGAGGGCGCCGACAAGACCGCGGACAACCCGTTCGGCATGGCGGACAAGGCGACCGTCGACTCGGTGATCTTCAACGGCGGCTATGGCTACGACTACGTGTCGTTCGCGGCCAAGATCGCGGAGCAGAAGTTCGCGGGCTCGACGTTCAAGGTTGCTCCGTCCACCCAGATCGCCCAGCAGCTGCAGCCGCGCTTCGTCGGTGGCAACCCGCCGGACCTGATCGACAACTCCGGCGCGAACCAGATCGGCTTCAACACGATCCTGGACCAGCTGGCGACGCTGGACGACGTCTTCGAGGCCAACAACTACGAGGGCACGAAGATCGCCGACACCCTGTACCCCGGCGCCAAGCTCCCCGGTACCTTCGACGGCAAGTTCGTCGCCATGAACTACGTGCTGACCCTCTACGGCCTGTGGTACTCCGACAGCCTGTTCAAGGAGAACGGCTGGGAGCCGCCGAAGACCTACGACGCGCTGCTCGACCTCGGCGCCAAGGCCAAGGCGAAGGGCAAGTACCTGTTCGTCTGGGGCAAGGAAGCCGCGACCTACTACCACACCCTGGCCGTCGACTCCGCGATCAAGGAGGGTGGCGACGAGGTCCGGCTGGCGCTGGAGAACCTCAAGGAGAACTGCTGGTCGATGCCGCAGCTCCAGGGCGTCTTCAAGGCCATGGAGACCATGGTCAAGAACGGCTACTTCGTCCCCGGCGGCGCCGGCACCCAGTTCACCGCGGCCCAGGCGAAGTGGAGCAACGACCAGCAGGCCGTTCTCTACCCGTCGGGCTCGTGGATCGAGAACGAGATGAAGAAGGCCACCAAGTCGGGCTTCGCCATGAAGGGCATCCCGGAGCCCACGCTCACCGACAGCCCGAAGCTGCCGTACGAGTCGCTGCGCAGTGCGGCCGGCGAGCCGTTCATCGTCCCGTCGAAGGGCAAGAACGTGGCGGGCGGCAAGGAGCTCCTGCGGGCCATGCTGTCCAAGGAGGCGGCGACCAACTTCGCCAAGACGCGGCTGGCGCCGACGATCGTCAAGGGACTCGTTCCCGCGGACGGTTTCGGTTCGACCGCGCTGCAGTCGCAGACCGCGATGCTGGACGCCGCCGGCACCAACATCTTCGACTACCAGTTCGTCGGCCTGTACGGCATGAACACGGACAACCTGGTGGTCTGGAACTCGTTCCTGTCCGGCCAGCTCGACGCGGCGGGCCTGACGAAGGGCCTGCAGCAGATCACCGACAAGGTGCGTAACGACAGCTCCGTCAAGAAGATCCCGGTCACGAAGTGACCGTGACACAAGATGTCGTGCCGGAGGGCGGGCCCAAGCGGTCCGCCCCCCGGCGGCGCGGCGGGACGGCTCCCCGGCGCCGCCGGCCGCTGACCTTCGACCGGATCAGCTTCATGGTCGTGTTCCTCGGTCTGCCGCTCGCGGTCTTCGTGATCTTCGTGGTCTCCCCGTTCGTGCAGGCGCTCTACTACTCGCTGACCGACTGGTCGGGGTTCAGCTCGGGGATGAACTTCGTCGGCTTCGACAACTACGTCAAGCTGTTCCACGACGACATCTTCCTGAAGGCCGTACGCAACAACGTCGAGCTCGCGATCGTCGTGCCGATCGTGACGATCGTGCTGGCGCTGACCCTGGCCACGCTGGTGACGATCGGAGGCTCGGGCACCGGGACCGTCCGCGGACTGCGCAACTCCGGCTTCTACCGGATCGTGTCGTTCTTCCCGTACGTGATCCCCGCGATCGTGATCGGCCTGATCTGGGCGCAGGTGTTCACGCCGGGCTCCGGCATCCTGGACGCCGTACTGTCGAAGATCGGGCTGGAGCAGTTCGAGAACTACGCGTGGCTCGGTGACGCGCGGACCGCGATGCCGGCGTCGATGTTCGTGATGATCTGGGGCTTCGTCGGCTTCTACATGGTGCTGTTCATCGCCGCCATCCGGGGCATCGACCCCGAGGTGTTCGAGGCGGCCCGGATCGACGGCGCCGGCCGGTTCCGTACGGCGGTGTTCCTGACGATTCCGCTGATCCGGGACAACGTGCAGACGGCGTACATCTATCTCGGTATCGCCGCCCTCGACGCCTTCGTCTACATGCAGGCGCTGAATCCCGGCGGCGGCCCGCAGAACTCGACCCTCGTCATGCCCCAGCAACTCTTCACCACAGCCTTCACCAAGGGGCAGTTCGGTTACTCGACGGCGATGGGCGTAGTCCTGGCCGCGGTGACGATGCTGTTCGCGCTCCTGGTCTTCCTGGTGAACGCCCTGACCGGCGGACGTGAGCGGAAGGTACGCCGATGACAACCACTACCGCCGACCCGGCCGAACTCGCCGGCGAATCCCGCGCACCAGGGAACCAGTCCCGCGAGGGCAGGGGCGTGGCCACGACCGCCCACATCGCGCTGATCCTGTGGTCGCTGCTGGTGATCCTGCCGCTGCTGTGGACACTGCTGTCCTCGTTCAAGTCGACGCAGGAGATCCTGGGCAACCCGCTGTCGCTGCCGAGCACGCTGCGCTTCGGCAACTACGCCAGCGCCTGGACGACGGCCGGCATCGGTCGCTACTTCGCGAACACGGTGATCGTCGTCGGTGTCGCGCTGGTGCTGGTGATGATCCTCGGCGCGATGTGCGCGTACGTGCTGGCCAGATTCACGTTCCCAGGCAACCGGTTGATCTACTACTCCATGCTGGCCGGGCTGACGTTCCCGGTCTTCCTGGCGATCGTGCCGCTGTTCTTCGTGCTGAAGAACCTCGCGCTGCTCAACACCCTGCCTGGGTTGATCATCACCTACGTCGCGTTCGCGCTGCCGTTCACCGTCTTCTTCCTGCACAGCTTCTTCAAGGCGCTGCCGGGCGAGGTCTACGAGGCGGCGCAGATCGACGGGGCAGGTGAGTGGCGGTCGTTCTTCTCGGTGATGTTGCCGATGGCGCGGCCGGGGATGGCGTCGGTCGCCATCTTCAACTTCCTGGGGTTGTGGAACCAGTTCCTGCTCCCGGTAGCCCTGAACACCGACTCGAAGAACTACGTGCTCTCACAGGGCATGGCCTCGTTCGCATCGCAAGCCGGTTACGCGGTCGACTTCGGTGCCCTGTTCGCGGCCGTGGTCATCACTGTGGCGCCGGTTCTGGTGGTCTACATCATCTTCCAGCGTCAGCTGCAGGTCTCCGTCGCCGCCGGAGGCGTCAAGTAGCCGGGCGGGTGCTCCTCGGGTACGACGAGCGCCCGCCCGACAGCCCTGTGACCAGCGCATAGTTACCAAAAAAGCTCTCGCCCTTGTCGGTGGCTCGCCGTAGCCTCGAAGAGGGAGTGAGGGTGATGGAGTGGTTGGCTGTTCTGTTCTTGTTCTTCTTTCTGTGTGCGCTGCTCGACGCCGTGCTGCCGCACCCGAGGCCGTCGCGCCTGCATCGGTGGGTGCAGTCCCCGATCGATCGTTTGATCGGACGTCTTCGCCGTCGCCCGTGTGTTGAGGCAGACCCGTTCGACACCTTGTGGTTGCAGACCCGGCTCGGCCATCTGGCCGGCGAGATCAGGCGGATCGAGACCACGCCCCGGATCTATGCGCGAGCACACCGGTTGAAGGCCGCCGAGGCGGCGTACGACGATCTGCTCGACGAGGCCTGCCGGCTGGCCGGCGTACCGGGGGAGGCAGACCTGGAGCGCAGTGAGGAGAAGCGCTGGCTCGAGGAGCGGGAGCTGGCCTCGCGCGGCTGGTCCTGGTGATGCCTCAGGGCCAGACGACCTCGTCCAGGAAGTCCTCGACCGCCGTTGCCACCTGACCAAGGACAGCGGCCGACGCGGCGAGCCGGCCCGGGACGTACATCCCGTGGTCCGCGTCCGGCACCTCCAGCAGGTACGGCGTGAGTTCGCGAGCGAGAACGGGATCCCACAACTTGTCCGCCGTACCGCCGACCAGCAGGAACGGCGCGGTGGACCGGCGCAGCCCGTCGACCACCCAGGGGCTGGCCAGGTTCGGAGTCAGCCAGACCGCCGGAAGGGCACGCTCGGCGGCGAGGGGGCAGGCATAACTGCCGAGTGACTTCCCGACCAGCAGGATCTCACCCTCGGTGCCTTCCAGCGCCCGCGTCGCCTGCGGCAGGACCCACGGCCCGCGCTCGTCGTCGGTCAGTGTCAACGGCCGATCCGGCTCGTCCCACCACACGCGGATCACCTCCGCTCCCCGCTGCTCGGCGGCGTCGCCGGCGTACATGGGAAGGGGCGAGGCGGGACCGAACTGACCGCCGGGCAGGACGACCACTGTGCGCGAAGTCATAGTCGTGAGTCTATGAGTCGGCAGACCCGCCCCGGTGCCGGGTGGACTGGGGGCGCTGGCAGAATCGTGGGTATGTCTGTTGCTGCGTCTGACCCCTCCGCAGCCGGTTCCCAGCGTCGCCCTCGGGTGCTGTCCGGGATCCAGCCGACGGCGGACTCCTTCCATTTCGGCAACTACCTCGGGGCGTTGCGGCAGTGGGTGGCCCTGCAGGACGACCACGACGCGTTCTACTGCGTGGTGGACCTGCACGCGATCACGGTGGAGTACGACCCGAAGCAACTGCGGGAGCGGACCCGCCGCTCGGTCGCCCAGTTGCTCGCGGCCGGGATCGACCCGGAGCGGTCGACCCTGTTCGTCCAGTCGCACGTGCCCGAGCACTCCCAGCTGAGCTGGGTGCTGGGCTGCATCACCGGATTCGGTGAGGCCAGCCGGATGACGCAGTTCAAGGACAAGTCCGCCAAGGGCGGCGCCGACCGGGCGACCGTCGGCCTCTTCACGTACCCGATCCTGCAGGCCGCGGACATCCTGATCTACCAGGCCGACCGGGTCCCGGTCGGCGAGGACCAGCGCCAGCACCTGGAGCTGACCCGCGACCTGGCGCAGCGGTTCAACCACCGGTTCGGCAAGACCTTCCGGCTGCCCGAGCCGCACATCGTCAAGGAGACCGCGAAGATCGCGGACCTGCAGGACCCGAGCGCGAAGATGAGCAAGTCGAGCTCGTCGGCGGCCGGCATCATCGACCTCCTGGACGACCCGAAGGTGAGCGCGAAGAAGATCCGTTCCGCGGTCACCGACTCCGGCCGGGACGTGGTCTTCGACCCGGAGAACAAGGCCGGCGTGGCCAACCTGCTGACCATCTACTCCGCACTCACCGGCCGCAAGATCAGCGAGCTCGAGGACGAGTACTCCGGCCGGGGGTACGGCGACTTCAAGAAGGACCTGGCCGAGGTGGTGGTCGAGTTCGTCACCCCGTTCCGGGAGAAGACGCTCGGCTATCTCGACGACAAGGCACAGCTGGACGCGATCCTGGCCGCCGGGGCGGAGCGGGCGCGCGCCGTCACCGAGCCGACCCTGCAGCGGGTGTACGACCGGCTGGGCTTCGTGCCCGGACCGGCACTCCGCGAGTCGGGCCGGTAGGGCCGAGGATGGCGACGATCGGTGTCGCGATCCCGATCGCGGAGCCGTACGGCTCGGAGCTGCAGAAGTTCCGTGCCGAGTTCGGTGATCCGATGGCCGCGTCGATCCCCACCCATGTGACCCTGCTGCCGCCGACCGAGGTGGAAGGGGCCGATCTCGCCGTGATCGACGACCATCTGCTCGAGGTCGCGGCCCGGTTCCCGAGCTTCCGGATCCGGCTCCGCGGTACGGCGACGTTCCGGCCGATCTCCCCGGTCGTGTTCGTCCCGCTGGCTGAGGGCATCTCGTCCTGCGAGGTGCTGCAGTCGCAGGTCCGGTCCGGGCCGCTCCAGGTGGACCTGCGGTTCCCGTACCACCCGCACGTCACGGTCGCGCACGACCTGGACAAGGACGCGCTGGACCGCGCGTACGACGCCCTGGCGGAGTACGACTGTGCCTTCGACGTGGACGCCTTCAGCCGGTACGAACACGGTGCCGACGGCGTGTGGCGCCCGCAACGGTCGTTCCCCCTGGCAGGCTGAGACTCCGTTACCGGGGTACAGGAGAAGCATGGGGATCAAGAGGGCCTGGCGCTGGTTCAGCCGGACGCAGGTCTGGCGGGCCTGGCAGCGGTACGGCGACCGCCGGGGCAACCGGTTGGCGGGGGCAACGAGTTTCTTCGCGTTCCTGTCGCTGTTCCCGCTGATCGTGCTGGCCGGGGCGATCGTCTCCTCGTTCCTCGGCCCGAAGGCGATCGAGGCGCTGAAGAACACCCTCGAGAACAGCCTGCCCGGGATCGCCGACCGGATCGACGTCGACGCCCTGATCTCGCACGCCGGCACCATCGGCCTCATCTCCGCCGTCGGCCTGCTGTTCACCGGGCTCGGCTGGATCGACTCGCTGCGCGCCTCGATCCGCTCGATGCACGAGCTGGACGACCAGCCCGGCAACTTCGTCAAGCTGAAGCTCGCGGACCTCGGAGCGCTCGTCGGGCTCGGCCTGATCGGACTGATCAGCACCGGCGCGTCCTCGATCCTGACCGGGCTGTCCGCGCGGATCGTGGACGCCGCCGACCTGGAGGAGACCTGGCTGGCGAGCTGGGGCATCGACGCGGTCAGCATCGTGGTCGGCATCGGGGCCGGTGCGGTCCTGTTCCTCTACCTGCAGACCGCGCTGCCGCGGATCCTCCTGCCGCGCAAGGTCGCCCTGATCGCGGCGCTGGCCGGCGGCGTCCTGTACTACCTCGCCCAGAAGCTCGGCAGCCTCTACGTCAACCATGTCCTCGGCACCAACGCGGCGTACGGCGCTCTGGCGTTGCCGCTGGCGCTGCTGGTGTGGATCTACCTGATGACCCGGGCCCTGATGGTCGTCGCGGCCTGGGCGAAGGAAGCGACCCTCGACGCCGGTGCCAGGGAGGTGTCCGGGGACGGCCGCCTCAGGATTGCGGAGGAGCCGCTGCCGCCGGAGCTGTCCGTGGAGGAGCCTCTCCTGCCCGGACCGCCTGGGAAGCGCTACAAGGTGGTGCCAGTGCCTCAGCGCAAGGCGGACACCGTCTCCGTCGCCGCAGGGGCCGTGCTGGGCATTACCGCGATGACTCTGGTGAGTCAGCTCGCCAAGGCGGCCCGGACGCTTCGCCGCTAGTGGCGGCGTCTGCGGAGTGCTTTGGGGCGTCTGAGGAACAGACCGAGCAGTAGAACGGGTGGGGCGGCGTACACCCAGGCCGGGACGCGGAAAGCGAGCGACTGGACCGCCTGGCCGGGGTTGAGCACGGTCCGGCTGCGCGGTGGGTGCGCAGTACTGGTCCCTGTGGTGATCTTGCCCTCGGTGGTGCCGGTCTCGGCCTTCGGAGGCACCGCAGCGGCGGGTTTGACCAGCGTGCCGACCGGGTTGAGCTTGGTGTAGTTCTTGAAGGTCCAGGTGAGCAGGTTGCTCGCGTCCTCGGTCACGCCGTGCGGTGCGTTCATCAGCGTCACGACCAGCGTGTGGCCGTTGCGGCGCGCCGCGCCGATGAACGTGTTGCGGGCCAGCGTCGTGTAACCGGTCTTGACGCCCAGAGCGCCGTCGTAGCTGAACAGCAGTTTGTTCTGGTTCGCGACCTGGTACGTGCCGCCCTTGCCGGCGTTCGGGAAGGCCGTGTACTTCGTCGCCGCGTACTTGGCGAAGTCCGGCCGGGCCAAGCCGGCCTGCGCGAACAGGGCCAGGTCGTAGGCGCTGGAGAACTGTCCGTCCGCGTCCAGACCGGTCGGGTCGGTCACGTGGGTGTCGTCCGCGCCGATCTCTTTGGCCTTCTGGTTCATCCGCTGGATCGTCGCCGGGATGCCGCCCTGGTCGTGGGCGGCGAGCGCGTGCACGGCGTCGTTCCCGGAGGCCAGGAACATGCCCTGGAAGAGCAGGTCGACGGTGTAGCGGAGTCCGGGGTAGACGCCGACCTTGCTGCCGATGATGCCCGCGTCGGCATCCGTGCCGACGACCGGATCGGTCTTCTTCAGTCGCGGCAGCAGGACCAGGGCGGTGAGCGTCTTGAGCGTGCTGGCGGGCCGCAGCTTCGCGTGCGGCGCCTTCGCGACCAGTACGTCGCCGGTGTCGATGTCGGCCACCACGTACGCCGATGCCTGGACAGCCGGCGGTGCCGCCCCGTCGGCGACGACCGTCGGCTTCGCGGTCAGCAGGTCGCCGCCGACCGGGCCTTGTGGGCCCTGGCCGGCGGCGGTCGCTGTCAGAGGTCCCGCGACCACCAGTGCGGTGGTTGCGCAGGCCGTCAGAAGCAAACGCATCGGCGGCACTCTAGACGGCTTCGGGTCCCTGCGTCACGCCCGGTAGGCCGTCCACATGTTGCTGATGCGGGTGCTCTGGCCGGGAGTGAACTGGTTGTAGCAGGAGTCGTAGGAGTAATCCATGTAGTTGTGGATGGGGTCCAGTCCGGACAGTGAGCAGGAGTCCCGGCCGGTCGGGCAGCCGCTGCTGGGGCTGCTCTGGGCCGGCGTGTCGGACACCGAGTCGTTCGTGCTCGTGCAGCCGCCCTGGAACGTGTGGTACAGCCCGAACCAGTGGCCCGCCTCGTGCGAGGCGGTCTTGCCGAGGTTGAAGTTCGTCGCCGAGCCGCCGGGCAGCGAGGTGTACTGCACCCGGATGCCGTCGATCGACGGGTTGCTCGCGTAGTCCCACGGGAACGTCGCGATCCCGAGGTACGAGAAGTCGACCAGCCAGATGTTCAGGGCGTTCTTGCCACCCTTGCGCGTTTGTGACCGGTATGTCGTGCTCTGGCCGTCGCGGTGCCAGGTGTTGTTGTTGAACCGGTCCGTGCCGGCCAGGTAGAACGTGAAGCCGGTGTTCGCGGCCTGGGACGACTCGCCACCGGCGAAGTCCTGGTTCAGCTCGGCGATCTGCTGGTTGATCTGGGTCGCGGTGACGTCGCCGGCGCCGGTGCTGCTGCGCATCACGTGGATGTAGACCGGAACGCTCGCCGCGGCGAGCGTTCCGGCCTGGGGCGTCAGACCGCGGGCCGCCTTGGCCTTGAGGATCTGCGCCGTCCTGGCCTCGATCGACTGCTGCTCGGCCGCGGACAGGTCGCGGTGGTCGGCGCCGAACCCACCGCGGGCCGCGGGACCGTCGGCCGGGGTGAGACACGGGTTGCCGACCTGGTCGACCGGCAGTTGGGCGGTCGCCTGGCCTCCGAGTGGGCTGAACGCGAGCGCCGTACCGGCCAGCAGGACGGCCAGGGCGCGGGGGCGGGTAACGAAAGATCGCATAGCGGTCCTCCAGAATCGGGCCGCTTGGGCGGTGCGGCCGAATCCCCCGATTTTCCGCGCCACCCCGGTCCCTGCCCAGACCCCGCAGTGTCACGGCACCACCACGCCGCAGCCAGGCAGCAGCATTGACAGGACCGGCTGGGCTTGAGTCAATGGACTGGGGGCAGACCAATAGATCCGAGGAGTGGACGTGGCTGCTGGCAGGATTCGGGTGCAGGAGTTGCGGGATCTGGTCGGGTCCGGGCGGATCGACACGGTGCTGGTGGCGATCACGGACATGCAGGGGCGGCTGCAGGGGAAGCGCTGTGGCGCGCGGTACTTCCTCGAGGAGGTGCTGAGCCACGGGACCGAGGGGTGCAACTACCTGCTGGCGGTCGACGTCGACATGAACACCGTCGACGGGTACGCCATGGCGTCCTGGGAGCGTGGGTACGGCGACCTGGTGATGGCGCCCGATCTGAACACCCTGAGGATCGTCCCGTGGCTGGAAGCGACCGCGATGGTCCTCTGCGACGCGCAATGGCTCGACGGCACCCCGGTGGTCGCGTCACCACGCCAGGTCCTCCGCGCGCAACTCGACCGCCTCGCCGCCAGGGGTCTCGGGGCGTACGTCGGCACCGAGCTCGAGTTCATGGTCTTCGACGAGACCTTCGAGTCGGCCTGGGACAAGCGCTACCACGACCTGGTCCCGGGCAACCAGTACAACGTCGACTACTCCCTCCTCGGCACCTCGCGGGTCGAGCCGCTCCTGCGTGACATCCGCAACGGCATGACCGGCGCCGGCCTCTACGTCGAGTCCGCCAAGGGCGAATGCAACCTCGGCCAGCACGAGATCGCGTTCCGGTACGACGAGGCCCTCGTCACCTGCGACAACCACTCGATCTACAAGACGGGTGCGAAGGAGATCGCCGCGAAACACGGCAAGAGCCTCACGTTCATGGCGAAGTACGACGAACGCGAGGGCAACTCGTGCCACATCCACCTGAGCTTGCGGTCCACCGCGGGAGACGCCGTCCTGGCCGGTGATCGCGAGCACGGGTTCTCCGAGCTGATGGAGCGGTTCGTCGCCGGCCAGCTCGCCTGCCTGTCCGAGTTCACCTACCTGCTCGCGCCGAACATCAACTCCTACAAGCGGTTCGTCCGCGGCAGCTTCGCGCCGACGGCGGTCGCCTGGGGCCTGGACAACCGGACCTGCTCGCTCCGCGTGGTCGGCCACGGCGACTCGCTCCGGGTCGAGAACCGTCTCCCCGGCGGCGACGTGAACCCTTACCTGGCCGTCGCGGCGATCGTCGCCGCCGGCCTGCACGGCATCGAGAACGAACTGGAACTCGAGCCCCTGCTGGAGGGCAACGCGTACGACTCCGACAAGCAGCACGTACCGGCCACGTTGCGCGAGGCGGCCGCGCTGTTCACCGGCTCGAAGATCGCCCGCGACGCCTTCGGCGAGGAGATGGTCGACCACTACGCCAACGCGGCCCGCGTCGAGCTCGACGCGTACGACGCCGCCGTCACCGACTGGGAGCGCATCCGTGGCTTCGAACGACTCTAGGCCTCGCATCGGCATCACGACGTACCTCGAGCCGGCCGCCTGGGGGATCTGGCAGCGCGAAGCCGCCCTCCTCCCACGCGCCTACCTCGACGGTGTCGTCGCGGCCGGAGGCGTGCCGCTGCTGTTGCCGCCGGTCGGCACCGACCCGAGCGTCCTCGACGTTCTCGACGGTCTGATCGTCTCCGGTGGCTGCGACGTCGACCCTGCCTCGTACGGCGCCCCGCCGCATCCGGAAACGGTCGACACCAGGCCGGGCCGGGACGAGCACGAGCGTGTCCTGATCCAGGGCGCACTCGACCGGGATCTGCCGCTGCTGGCGATCTGCCGCGGCCTGCAGATGCTCAATGTCACGCTGGGTGGGACGCTGCATCAGCATCTCCCGGACGTCGTCGCCCACGAGGCGCATCGACCGGATGCGGCGGTGTTCGGCACCACCGAGGTCAAGGTCGAGCCGGACACTCTCACCGCCCGCATCCTGGGCGAGCGCACCGGGGTCCGCTGCTACCACCACCAGGCCATCGACGGATTGGCGCCGAGCCTCACGGTCACGGCCCGCGCCGGCGACGGAACGGTCGAAGCGGCCGAGGCGCCGGAGCACAGCTTCGTTCTCGGCGTGCAGTCGCACCCGGAGGAGAACCTCGACGACCTGCGGCTGTTCGCCGCCCTGATCGCCGCCGCGAGGAGCCGTTCATGACGTACGACGTGATCAACCCGGCCACCGAGAAGGTGGTCCGCACGATCGCCCTGGCCACCGAGCGGGAGGCGGACGCGGCGATCGCCAGGGCCGCGGAGGCCTTCCACACTTGGCGAAACGTCGCTCCGGCGGATCGCGGCCGGTTGCTGCGCCGCTTCGCCGACGCGGTGGACGCGGATCTGGAGAACCTTGCCGCACTGGAGGTCGAGAACGCGGGTCACACCATCGGCAACGCCCGTTGGGAGGCCGGCAACGTCCGCGACGTGCTGACCTATTACTCGGCGGCCCCGGAACGCCTGTTCGGCAAGCAGATTCCTGTTGCCGGCGGCATCGATATCACCTTCCAGGAACCGCTCGGTGTGGTCGGTGTGATCGTGCCGTGGAACTTTCCGATGCCGATCGCCGGCTGGGGTCTCGCTCCCGCGCTGGCGGCCGGCAACACCGTCGTACTGAAGCCGGCCGAGCTGACGCCGCTGACCGCGCTGAGGCTCGGCGACTTGGCCCTCGAGGCCGGGCTGCCACCAGGTGTGTTCGAGGTCGTGCCGGGCAAGGGAACGGTGGTCGGGCAACGGTTCGTGACGCATCCCGCCGTTCGCAAGGTGGTCTTCACCGGGTCGACCGTGGTCGGCAAGCGGATCATGGCCGGCTGCGCCGACCAGGTGAAGCGCGTGACGCTGGAGCTCGGCGGGAAGTCGGCCAACATCGTCTTCGCGGACGCGGATCTGGACAAGGCCGCGGCCCAGGCGCCGT
Organism: Kribbella sp. NPDC049227; assembly: GCF_043197265.1. Classification (NCBI taxonomy): domain Bacteria; kingdom Bacillati; phylum Actinomycetota; class Actinomycetes; order Propionibacteriales; family Kribbellaceae; genus Kribbella; species Kribbella sp. NPDC049227. The sequence continues at coordinate 468,516 of NZ_JBICST010000008.1, forward strand.
ATGGCGTGTTCGACAACGCCGGCCAGGACTGCTGCGCGCGATCGCGGATCCTGGTCGAGCGGTCGGCGTACGACCGGTTCCTGGAGTTGCTCGAGCCCGCGGTGAAGAGCTTCACGGTGGGCGACCCGTCGGATCCGGCGACCGACATGGGTCCGTTGATCTCGAAGGCCCAACTGGACCGGGTTGCGTCGTACGTCGAGAATCCGGCTTTTCAGGGCACAGCGCCCCAAGGTCCGGGGTTCTGGTTCCCGCCGACCGTTCTCGCGCCCGCGAGTGGTCGGGCGGTGCGGGAGGAGATCTTCGGGCCGGTGGTGGCGGTGATCCCGTTCGAGGACGAGGCGGACGCGGTGCGGATCGCGAACGATTCGGAGTACGGCCTGTCCGGCTCGATCTGGACGCGCGACACCGGCCGTGCGTTGCGAGTCGGCCGGGGTGTCGAGGCGGGCAACCTGTCGATCAACTCGAACTCGTCGGTGCGGTACTCCACACCGTTCGGCGGCTACAAGCAGTCCGGGCTCGGCCGCGAGCTCGGCCCGGACGCGCTGGACGCGTTCACCGAGACCAAGAACATCTTCATCAGCACGGAGGACTGAATGGACTCACAGGCACACCGGCTGGAAGGCCGGGTCGCGGTGGTCACCGGCGGTGCGAGCGGGATCGGCCTGGCCACGGTACGACGCCTTGCCGCCGAAGGGGCCAAGGTCGTGATCGGCGACGTCGATCCGGCCGCCGGGAAGGCCGCCGCGGACGAGGCCGGCGGGCTGTTCGTGGCCACCGACGTGACCGACCAGGCCGCGGTCGAGAACCTCTTCCGCCAGGCGTACGACACGTACGGCAGCGTGGACATCGCCTTCAACAACGCGGGCATCTCGCCGCCCGAGGACGCGTCGATCCTGGACACCGGACTGGAGGCGTGGCGGAAGGTGCAGGAGGTCAACCTGACCTCGGTGTACCTGTGCTGCAAGGCCGCGATCCCTTACATGCAACGGCAGGGTCACGGCTCGATCATCAACACCGCGTCGTTCGTCGCCGTGATGGGCGCGGCCACCTCGCAGATCTCGTACTCCGCGTCGAAGGGCGGCGTACTCGCGATGAGCCGCGAGCTCGGCGTCGAGTTCGCGCGGCAGGGGATCCGGGTCAACGCGCTCTGCCCGGGTCCGGTGAACACGCCGCTGCTGACCGAGTTGTTCGCGAAGGATCCGGAGCGGGCGCAGCGGCGGCTGGTGCACGTGCCGATGGGCCGGTTCGGTGAGCCGGAGGAGATCGCGGCCGCGGTCGCCTTCCTGGCCAGTGACGACTCGTCGTTCATCACCGCCAACACGTTCCTCGTCGACGGCGGAATCTCGGGCGCCTACGTCACCCCGATCTAATCTGTGCTCATGGTCGCCCAGGCAGACGACGCGGTGTTCCGGCCGGTCCGGACGGGCAACCCGTTCGAGGAGACGGTCGAGAGGTTGCTGCAGGCAATCAAGCTCGGCGTCGTCGTCCCTGGCGACCGGCTCCCGTCCGAGCGCGACCTGGCGGCCCGGCTGAACGTCAGCCGGGTCACCCTGCGGGAGGCGATCCACGCGCTGACCGAGGCCGGGTACGTCGAATCCCGGCGCGGGCGGTACGGCGGCACGTTCGTCAACGCCCAGCTGCCGAAACCCCGTCGTACGCCGGCCAGACGGCTCGCCCGCGAACTGGGCGACGGGCTGGAGGACGCCCTCGTACTGCGCTCTGCCTTGGAGACCGGGGCAGCGGAGGCGGCGGCGTGCCGCGCGTTGGGCGACGCCGAGCAGGAGCATCTCCGGCGTTGTCTCGCGGAGACCTCGGCCGCCAGGTTGTCCGACTACCGCCGGTTCGACTCGCGGCTGCATCTCGCGATCGCGGAGGTCTCCGGGTCGCCGTCGCTGACGTCGGCGACCGCGGACGTCAGGATGCGGCTGAACGAGTTGCTCGACGCCATCCCCTTGCTGGAACGCAATCTGCGGCACTCCAACGAACAGCACGAGGCGATCGTCGACGCCATCCTGGCCGGCGACGCGCCGGCCGCCCGGCTGGCGATGCAGGAGCACCTGTCCGGCACCGCCACCTTGCTACGCGCGTTTCTCGCCTGACTCCGCCTCGAATCCAGCTGATCGTCGGCTGGACCCACCTCGGGCTGGGTACCGGACCAGATACCCAGCCGGTGTGTCCTTTGTCTACAACGTCGGGGTGGGCGATCCGTGCCCCGGCACCATCGTGCCGCCTGACTGCTCGGATCTGGGCAGCGTCGGGTGACAGGATGGTGACGGGATGGTTTCCTCATGTGACACTCGCCGTGTCGTCCGGTCATTGACTGTGATAATCGACGAGGGTAATCCTTCGAGGAGTATGTGGGATCGATGACTGACGACGAGCTGGTCGGGCGCGCCGGACTGGTCGAGCGTGCGAAGAAGCAGCTCGAGACCAGCGGCAGCGTGCTGCTCTACGGCCCGACCGGGATCGGCAAGTCAGCCATGGGCCGCGCCCTGGTCGCCGACCGGACCCGCGCCGGGTGCCGCGTCCTCAGCGCCGCCCCGTCCCAGAGCGAAGCCGGTCTCCCGTATGTCACCCTCCTCGATCTGCTGTCCAACCAGCTCGAGCTCGCGTGGACGGTGCTCCCCGACCACCTCCGTCAGCCGCTCGAGGTCGCGCTGCTGAAGGCCAGTGCGCCCGACACGGTCCGCGACGAGCTGGCCGTGCGCCTCGCCGTACTGCATGTGCTGCGTCGACTCGCGGCGAACGGGCCTGTGCTGCTGGTCGTCGACGACATCCAGTGGGTGGACCCGTCCAGCCTGGAGGTGCTGACGTTCTGCGCCCGCCGGCTGTCCGAGGGCGTGCACATGCTGGCCACGGAGCAGGTGGCCGACGGCGACCTGCCGGTCATGGCCGAGGCGTGCCCGGAGCCGGTGCTGCAGCTGGAGGTCCCGCCGCTCGCCGAGCCGGACGTACTCGGTCTGCTGCGTCAACGGCTCTCCAGCCCGCTGCCCGTACGCACGGCTCGCCGCATCTTCACTGCCAGCGCCGGCAACCCGTTCATGGCGCTGGAGCTCGGCCGGGCGGTGTTGCGGCACCCGCAAGGCGTCTCGCCGAACGATCCGCTCCCGGTGTCGAGCCGGCTCAAGACGTTGCTCGGCGACCGGCTGTCCGACCTGACTTCCTCCGCGCACGAGCTCCTGCTGCACGCAGCCTCGTCGCCGCGGCCGACCACCGCCCAGCTGGCGCAGTCGCTCGGACGGCCGATCGACACTGACCTGGCCGAGGCCGAGTCGCTCGGGCTGATCGACGTGTCCTCCGAGCGGCTCCGGTTCGCGCACCCGCTGCTGCGGGAGTTCGTGTACGCCGAAGCCACCTCGGCAGCTCGTCGTCAGGCCCATGCGCAGCTGGCCGCAGTGGTCGACGAACCGGTCGAGAACGCGACCCACCGGGCCTTGGCCACCCAGGAGGCCGACCCGGAGCTCGCATGTGCGATCGAAGAGGCCGCCGCTGTCGCAGCCGGCCGGGGTGCACCCGGAGCCGCCGCGACGCTGTGGCGACTGGCGGCCGAGCGTACGCCGTCCAGCCTGCCGGACGAGCGTGCTCGGCGCTTGACCCGGGCTGCTGACGACGCCGCAGCCGCGGGGCATCTCGCGGAGTCCGCTGAGATGGCGCGTCTCGCCGTACAGGCGGCCACTGCGCCGGAGACCAAGGTGCCTGCGCTGTTGTTGCTGGTCGATGCCGCGTGGCCGGACCCGGATCGCCGGAGCGAGATCCTGGCCGAGGCGTTCGAGGCGTCGGTCGGGGACCGGCGGCTCGAGGCGCGGGTGCGGATCATGCGCAGCCACAGCAAGTACTTCGATCGCCGGCTCGACGAGGCGCAGGAAGACGCACGGGTTGCGGAGGGCCTGGCGCGGGAGAGCGGCGACACCGAGGCGCTGGTGGATGCGTTGAGCGCGGCCAGTTCGGTGCTGATGTCGCGGGACGCGAAGCAGACCGCGGACGCCTTGCTGCAGCAGGCGGCCGAGCTCGCGCTCGACCTGCCGCTCACCAAGACCGTGGTCAACGCTCGGCAGATGGCGGCCATGCGGGAGTTGTTCTGCGGCCGGACCGACGAGGCGATCACGGCGATCAGCTCGCTGGTCGACGAGGTGCGCGACGGCGGTGCGATGCGGTGGCTGGCGTCGGTGCTGATCTCGGCGACCGCGATCTACGAGCGCAGCGGGCGTGGAGCGGATGCGCTCGCCGCCGGGCACGAGTGCTACCAGTTGATGCAGGACATCGGTGAAGAGGCCGAGGTCGGCATGATCATCGCCAGCCGCGCGGAGTGGGCCGGCGGTACGGCGGCGATGGGCCGGCAGCTCGCGGAGGCGGCGCTGGAGGGGGTCCGCCTGGTCGGCAACGACGAGTGGACCGGCCCGGCGCTGGCCAGTCTCGGGCTGATCGGCGTACTGACGGGTGATCCGCAGCGGGCGGTGGAGGCGTTCGACGCGATCGCGAACTCAGGTGAGGCGGCGATGCCGTTCGACCCGGCGGTGATCCCGTGGCACGCGGACTACGCCGAGGCGCTGGTCGCGGCGGGGCGGCTGGACGATGCGGCGGCGCTGATCGCGGACATCCGGGCGCGGGCCGAGACGCTGGATCGTGCGGTGATCCGGGTCGGGCTGGCGCGAGCGGAGGCGTTGCTGATCGCGAAGCAGGGCGATCCGGCGGCGGCGCTGGATCTGCTCGAGGAGACGATCGCTACGGCGGGCGATCGCGTCTACCCGCTGGACCTGGCCCGGTGTGAGCTCACCCGCGGCAGGGTGGCCCGGCAGGCCCGCCGGCGGTCGGTGGCACGGACGGCGTTCCTGGACGCGATCGAGCAGTTCGAGGCGTACGGCGCCCCGGCGTGGCGCGAGGTCGCCGAGACCGAACTGGCCCGCCTCGACGTCCCGAGCCGCAGCCGCCAGCCGTCCGAACTCACCGACAACGAGCAGCAGATCGTCGCGATGGTCCGCGACGGCTCCACCAACCGCGAGATCGCCGCCGCCCTCTACCTCTCGGTCAAGGCCGTGGAGTCCCAGCTGACCCGGCTCTACCGCCGCTTCGGTGTCGCCAACCGCACCCAGCTCCTCCGGATGGTCGACCGCCCGCACGGCTGAACCGTGCGGGGAAACCCTTGAGGTGACCCGTGGGTAAGTTGGATCGCTTGCCGCCGCGCCGACCATGAACCAAGGTCGATGACAGGAGCTCGCCCCCCCGGGCGGGGCGGCCGAGTGAGGCGCGGCCGCCCCGTTTACCAACGACGGGGACAATGGCCGGGTGAAACTCGAACGCAAGCACGCGCTGGTGCTGCTCGGCATCGCGGTCTGGAACGTCGTCACCTACGTGACGTTCATCAAGAACCTGGCCGCCACCGAGGGCCGACCGACCGGGTACTACGTCGCCCACACCGTCCTGATCGTGGTCAACCTGCTGATCGCGGTCCTGCTCGGCACCTGGGGCGTCCGCGCCTACAAGGCCGCGCAGAAGGTCAACGCCTGACGAAGCTCGCCGGCGTCACCCCGAGCATCTTGCGGAAGTGCCGGTTCAGGTGGGACTGGTCGTAGAACCCGGCCAGCGTCGCCACGTCCGCGGGCGGATGCCCGTCGAGCAGGTAGCGCCGGGCCAGGTCGACCCGGCGCCCGGTCAGGTACCGATGCGGCGGCATCCCGAACTCGCGGCTGAACGCCCGCACCAGATGCGCCGGATGCGCATGCACCAGCTTCGACGCGTCGTCCAGCGTGATCCCGGCCGGCACGTTCGCGTCCAGTACGTCGCGCAGCCGCGCGGCGATCCCGGGATCGCCCCGATCCGGCGGGTCGAGCACGTTCCGCCGCAGATGTTGCCGCAGCCGCTCCTCGATCAGCGTCAGCCGGCTCTGCGCCTCCAGGTCCTCCCGCCCGTCCAGCAGTACGCCGTGCAACTGGTGCAGACGGTGCCGCAGCAGCGGATCGACGTACTCGGGCTGGTCCACGGCCGCACCGATCAGGTCGCGGCCGAGCCGTTCCGGCTTCAGGTACAGCACGCGCTTGCGGAAGCCCTCGGGCCGGACCGAGCGCCCGTCGTGCGGGACGTTCGGCGGCAGCAGTGAGACCTGTGCCTGCGCCAGTCCGTGCTCGCGGTGGTCCAGGTCGTACCGCACCACGCCCTCGTCCACGATCAGCACGGTCCACGCGTCGTGCGTGTGGCTCGGGTACGCGTGGGAGGGAAAGTGCGCGTGCAGGACCTCGACGACCCCGCTCAGCTCGGGCCGCCACGCCTTGACCTCGGCGCCACCGCTCACAGTCAAGAACATACGCTTGCGTCCCGTGAAGGCTTACATCAGCGCGGACATGGAGGGCATCACCGGACTGGTCGACGCGGAGGACGTCCAGCCGCCGGGCCGGGACTACGAGCGTGGCCGGGTGATGATGACCGAGGACGTGAACGCCGCTGTCCGCGGTGCGTACGCCGCCGGTGCGACCGCCGTCCTGGTCAACGACGCCCACGGCCCGATGCGCAACCTGCTGCCGGACCTGCTCGACCCACGCGCCACGCTGATCAAGGGCCGCCCGAAGCCGATGGGCATGATGGAAGGCCTCACCAGCGAGTACGACGCTGTCCTCTGCGTCGGCTACCACGCCCGGGCCGGGGTGCTCGGCGTACTCAGCCACAGCTTCATGGGCCACGAGATCGAGGACATCTGGCTGGACGATCAGGTCACCGGTGAGATCGGCCTCTTCCACGCCGGGGCCGCGGCGTACGGCGTACCGGTCGCGGTGCTGACCGGCGACGACACGGCCTGTGCCGAGATGAGCGCGTGGGACGCCGGCGTACGCACGGTCGCCGTCAAACAGGCCAAGGATCGCTTCGCCGCCCAACTCGTCCCGGTCCTCGAGGCCCGCGCCGCCATCGAATCCACCACCACCGAGGCCCTGCGCTCCCTCCCCACCATCACCGCGCCGTCCACCACCCGCCGCCTGACCGTCCGCTGGCAGTCCGCCTCCGTCGTCTCCCACCTCACCGCGATCCCCGGCGTCACCCGCCAGGACGACCGCACCGTCACCGTGGAAGCCGACATGCTCACCCTCTACCGCCTCTTCAACCTCTTCCTCCGCGTCGCCACCGCTGTCACCACCAACCCTCCGTACTGCTGAGAGGTGAAGAACGTACAAGACCGGGGTCTCGGTCGGGCGGGACTCTGGGGGTGTGGACAGTGCGAATGAGCCGATCAGGTTCGAGACGAAGATTGCTGTGTTGCTGCGGGAGGACCTGGCGGTCTGGCAGCGGTTGAATGTGGCGGCGTTCCTGGTGAGTGGGATTGCGGGGACGCGGCCGGAGGTGGTGGGGGAGGCGTATGAGGATGCCGACGGGGTGAAGTACCTACCGATGTTCCGGCAGCCGGTGCTGGTGTTCGAGGGGTCCAAGGAGTTCATGGCGATCGCGCACCAGCGGGCGTTGCAGCGTGGGATCGAGCACTCGGTTTTCACCCAGGAACTGTTTGCCACTGGCAACGACCGGGACAACCGGGCGGCCGTGAAGGCGGTCGCGACCGAGGAACTGGACCTGGTCGGGATCGCCCTCTACGGCCCGAAGAACGCCGTCGACAAGACCCTCAAAGGTGCCCACATGCACCCATAGCCAGCGGAGCCCGACGATGAGGGACAGAGTTGGTTGGTGCTCACACCCGGCGGAAGATCAGTGCGCGCTTGACCTCCTGGATCGCCTTGGTGACCTCGATGCCGCGCGGGCAGGCGTCGGTGCAGTTGAACGTGGTCCGGCAGCGCCAGACGCCTTCCTTGTCGTTCAGGATCTCCAGCCGCTGCTCGGTGCCCTCGTCGCGGCTGTCGAAGATGAACCGGTGCGCGCCGACGATCGCCTGCGGGCCGAAGTACTGGCCGTCGGACCAGAACACCGGGCAGGACGTCGTACAGGCGGCGCAGAGGATGCACTTGGTGGTGTCGTCGAAGCGGTCCCGGTCGGCCTGCGACTGGATCCGCTCCCGGGTCGGCTCGTGGCCGCTGGTGACCAGGAACGGCATCACCGCGCGGTACGCGTCGAAGAACGGCTCCATGTCGACGACCAGGTCCTTGAGCACCGGCAGGCCCTTGATCGGCTCGACGGTGATCTCCTTCTCCGGGTTCAGGTCCTTGATCAGCGTCTTGCAGGCCAGCCGGTTGCGGCCGTTGATCCGCATCGCGTCCGAGCCGCAGACACCGTGCGCGCAGGACCGCCGGAAGGTCAGCGTGCCGTCCTGTTCCCACTTGATCTTGTGCAGCGCGTCCAGCACCCGGTCGGTCGGCTGGAGCGTGACGGAGTACGTCTTCCACTCCGCCTCGTCGACGACCTCCGGGTTGTACCGCAGGACCTTGACCTTGACGTCCATCAGTACTTCCGCTCCATCGGCTTGTAACGGGTCTGGATGACCGGCTTGTAGTCGAGCCTGATGTTGACGTTGCCTTCGGCATCGAGCTCGCGGTAGGCCATGGTGTGCCGCATGAAGTTGACGTCGTCGCGGGTGGCGTAGTCCTCCCGGAAGTGACCGCCGCGGGACTCCTTGCGGGCCAGCGCGGACACCACCAGCACTTCGGCCAGGTCGAGCAGGAAGCCGAGCTCGACGGCCTCGAGCAGGTCGGTGTTGAACCGCTTGCCCTTGTCCTGCACACCGACGGATGCGAACCGCAGCTTGAGCGCCTCGATGTCGACCAGCGCCTGCTTCAGCGAGCCCTCGGTCCGGTACACCTGCGCGTTCAGGTCCATCGTCGCCTGCAGGTCGGACCGGATCGCCGCGATCCGCTCCTCGCCGGTGGAGTTGCGCAGCCCTTCGACCAGTTCGACGACGTACGCCGAGGGGTCGTCCGGCAACTCCTCGAAGGCGGCCGTGGCGGCGTACTCCGCGGCGGCGATGCCCGCGCGCCGGCCGAACACGTTGATGTCGAGCAGCGAGTTCGTGCCCAGGCGGTTCGCGCCGTGCACGGACACGCAGGCGACCTCGCCCGCGGCGTACAGGCCCGGGATCACGTCGTCGTTGGTGGCCAGCGCCTCGCCCCTGATGTTGGTCGGGATGCCGCCCATCGCGTAGTGCGCGGTCGGGAACACCGGGATCTGCTCGGTGTACGGCTCGACGCCCAGGTACGTCCGGGCGAACTCCGTGATGTCCGGCAGCTTCGCGTCGATGTGCGCGGGCTCCAGGTGGGTCAGGTCGAGCATCACGTACGCGCCGTCGGGGCCGCAGCCGCGGCCCTCGCGGACCTCGTTGGCCATCGCCCGGGCGACCATGTCCCGCGGCGCCAGGTCCTTCACGGTCGGGGCGTAGCGCTCCATGAACCGCTCGTTGTCCTTGTTCCGCAGGATCCCGCCCTCGCCGCGGGCCGCCTCGGACAGCAGTACGCCGAGACCGGCCAGGCCGGTCGGGTGGAACTGGAAGAACTCCATGTCCTCCAGCGGCAGGCCCTTGCGCCAGACGATGCCCATCCCGTCGCCGGTCAGCGTGTGCGCGTTGGACGTGGTCCGGAACACCTTGCCGAAGCCGCCGGAGGCGAAGATCACCGACTTGGCCGAGAACACGTGCAGCTCCCCGGTGGCCAGTTCGTAGGCGACCACCCCGCTGGCCTTGCCGTCGGTCATCAGCAGGTCGAGAACGTAGTACTCGTTGAAGAACTCGACGTTCTGCTTGATGCATTGCTGGTACAGCGTCTGCAGGATCATGTGGCCGGTGCGGTCGGCCGCGAAGCAGGACCGGCGGACGACCGCCTCACCGTGGTTGCGGGTGTGGCCGCCGAAGAACCGCTGGTCGATCTTGCCCTCGGCGGTCCGGTTGAACGGCAGGCCCATCTTCTCCAGGTCGAGGACGGCGTCGACCGCCTCGCGGCACATCACCTCGGCCGCGTCCTGGTCGACCAGGAAGTCGCCGCCCTTGACCGTGTCGAAGGTGTGCCACTCCCAGTTGTCCTCCTCGACGTTGGCCAGCGCGGCGCACATGCCGCCCTGGGCCGCGCCGGTGTGCGACCGGGTCGGGTAGAGCTTGGTGAGCACCGCGGTCCGGGTCCGCTTGCTGGACTCCAGGGCGGCGCGCATCCCCGCTCCACCCGCGCCGACGATGATCACGTCGTACTGATGCTGTTGCATAACGTCCTTACTTACAGACCGACAGCGTGCTGCTGGGGTCGAGGCAGGGGTCGAACGTGAAGATCACCAGGGTGCCCAGTACGACGATGACGATCGCCGCCGTGATCAGCAAGGCCTTGAGCCAGAACCGGGTCTGGTCCTTCTCGGCGTAGTCGTTGATGATCGTGCGAAGCCCGTTGGTGCCGTGCAGCATGGCCAGCCACAGCATCAGCAGGTCCCAGACCTGCCACAGCGGGTTGGCCCACTTGCCGGCCACGAAACCGAAGTCCAGCGCGGTGATGCCGCCGCCGAGCATCAGGTTCACGAACAGGTGGCCGAGCACGAGGACGACCAGGGCGAGGCCGGACAGCCGCATGAACAGCCAGCTGTACAGCTCGAAGTTGGTCTGACCGGAGCGGTTCCGGCCGCCGCCCTTCAGCGAGCGGGAGCGGGAGCTGGACCGGGGTGCTGCGATCCCTGGGGTTTCCGGCATCTCAGCCTCCGAAGACGTGGGTCAGGTGCCGGATCACGAACGGCACGAACAGCACCACCCAGATCACCCCGACGCCGATCATCAGCTGCCGCTGGTACCGCGGGCCCTTGGCCCAGAAATCCACCAGGATCAGCCGGATGCCGTTGAAGGCGTGGAACAGGATCGCCGCCACCAGACCGACCTCGAGCAGGCCGACGATCGGGTTCTTGTAGGTGCCGATGACCTCGTTGTAGGCCTCCGGGGACACCCGCACCAGCGCGGTGTCGAGCACGTGCACCAGCAGGAAGAAGAAGATCCCCACGCCGGTGATCCGGTGCGCGACCCACGACCACATGCCCTCCCGGCCGCGATACAGCGTGCCGGCTGGTTTGCTGGGCACCAGATCCTCCTCTACCGCGTTCACCAGGTCGTCTTGATGCTAGACCCGCACCTTGGGGTGAAATGTACTGACAGATGTGACATCGATCGCGATACGTGTGAGATCGGTCGCGTCGGCCGACTGAGGGGAGAACACGGTGAGTTTCTGGATCTGCGCGACCTGTGCGGTGGAGCACTCCGAACAAGTGGAGGTCTGCGCGATCTGCGCCGACGAGCGGCAGTGGGTGCCGGCCGACGGCCAGCACTGGACCACGCTGGAGGAGCTGGCGGCGGCCGGCACCGAGGTGACCATCGAGGAGGTCGAGCCGAACCTGTACGGCGTCAGGTCGAAGCCGCCGGCCGGGATCGGCCAGCAGTCGATGCTGCTGGTGACCCCGGACGGCAGCCTGCTGTGGGACCCGATCGGGTACGTCGACGACGACGCGGTCCGGCGGATCCGCGAACGGGGCGAGGTGGCCGGGATCATCGCGAGTCACCCGCACATGTACGGCGTCCAGGTCGAGTGGAGCCACCGGCTCGGTGACGTGCCGGTGTACGTGTCCGAGCCGGACGCGGAGTGGGTGGCCCGGCAGGACCCGGTGATCCGGACCTGGTCGGGCAAGCTGAACCCGTTGCCCGGAGTGACGGTGATCCAGCCGGGTGGGCATTTCCCGGGCAGTGCGGTGGTGCACTGGGCGGAAGGTGCCGAGGGCAAGGGCGTGATCCTGTCCGGGGACACGATCTTCGCCAATCCGGACCGTACGTCGGTCAGCTTCATGCGCAGCTATCCGAACCGGATTCCGCTGTCGGGCGCGGTCGTGGACCGGGTCGCCCGTGCACTCGACCCGTTCGAGTACGACCGGCTCTACAACAACTTCGGCGCGTCCATCCCGGTGGACGCCAAGACCGTCGTACGCCGTTCGGCCGATCGCCACGCCGCCTGGGTCCGGGGTGACTACGACCACCTGACCTGATCTGTGCAGGACGACAGGAGGTGTACCCCGTCGGGCGCTGCCGTGACGCTCAGCCCGGCCCTGTGGACCGCCGGATCGGGCCATACCTCCTGTCGAGCTGCACGGTCAGGCCGCCAGGCGCGCCTGGCCCAGCCGGGTGTGGAGGGCGAGCATGTGGCGGATGCAGGAGTCCCAGTCGTAGAGCTCGGCCCGGCGACGGGCCGCGGCTCTGCGGCCGGGCAGCTTCGCCAGTTCGAGGACGGCGTCCGCCAGCGCGACCGGGTTTGCGGAGGCCCAGCGGCCGCAGGTCTCGTCGACCAGTTCGCGCGCACCGCCGGTGTTCGCCGTGACAACCGGCGTACCGGCGGCGAGGGCCTCCAGGACGGCCAGGCCGAAGGTCTCGCCGGGGCAGACGGACAACGCGACATCCGCCTCGGCCAGGTGTGTGGCCAGCCGCAGGCGGCCGTCGACGTACCCGTGGAAGACGACCGGGGCGTCACCGGCGATCGCGACCAGCTCGTCCAGGTGAGGGCCCGAGCCGTAGACGTCCATGCGCAGGTTCACCCCGCGGCGATGCAGCTCGGCCGCGGTGGCGACCGCCAGGTGCGGGCTCTTCTCGCGGGACAGCCGCCCGGCGTGGACCAGCTTGAGTACGCCGTCGTCCACCGGCTCGGCCAGTGACGGGTGGAACGTGTCCAGGTCGACCCCGAGCGGGATCCGGACCAGCGGCGTCGTCACCTCGTCGAACTCGGCCGCGGCGTACCTCGACGTCACCACGACCGCGTCATACGTGCGGCTCAGGATCTTGTACAGCGCGCCCACGCCGGCGATGACGCCCTGGCGGTACTGCGCTCCTTCACCGCCGAGCCGCCGCGGCCGGGCGGTGTACAACGACAACATCGCGTCCAGACGTTCGTGGCTGAACAACACCGAGCCGATGTCGTTCTTGCGGGCCCAGCGCGCGACCGGCAGCAACGTGGACTTGTCCGAGATCTCCACCGTGGTCGGCCGGAACCGCTCGAGCGTCTCGATCACCTTCCAGGGATCGGTGATGAGGCGGTACCCGCCGGCGATCTTCAGGGCCTTCGTCCGGACCACCGTGCCGAACTCGGTGTCGATCGCGACATCCCGTTCGCCCGGGGTGATCACGATCCGCTCGGCGCCGGCCTCGACGTACCCCTGACCGAGGTGCTCGATCGCGGTCCGCATCCCACCGGACGTCGGCCCGACGAAGTTGGCCAGCTGGGCGATCCGCAAAGAGCTCATCGGCGTCCTCGCTTCGCTCCGGGCGCCGATGAGGCGCGAATCCGACTGTGCTTTCTGATGAGCTCGCTCCGCTCGCTCATGCGACCCGCCGTACGGCCGCCGCCTCGCGCAGGACCTCGGCGTAGTGCCGGTCAACCAGATCGTCGACCACCGCCGGCCAGGTCCGGGACTGCACGCGTTCGAGGCCGCCGGCGGCCATCCGGCCGCGAGCCGTGGGGTGATCGAGCAGCGTCTTGACCGCCTCGCGCAGCGATCCGGGCCGGCCGGGCTCGAACAGCAGACCGTTCTCGCCCGGGTGGATCAGGTCGAGCGGGCCACCCGCGGCCGGGCCGACGGTGGCCACCCCGGAGGCCTGCGCCTCCTGGATCGTCTGGCAGAACGTCTCGTGTTCCCCCGTGTGCACGAAGACGTCCAGCCCGGCGAAGATCGAGGCCAGGTCGGCGCCCCGGCGCATCCCCAGGAAGGTTGCACTGGGCAAGGAGTGTTCCAGCGACGCGCGGTCCGGTCCGTCGCCGACGACGACGATCCGGCAGTCCAGGTCGGTCAGTTCGGCGAGCCGGCGGACCTTCTTCTCCGCGGCCAGCCGGCCGACGTACCCGACGATCGGCTTGCCGTCCGGAGAGATCTCCCGGCGCCAGTTCTCGTCGCGGTGAGCGGGGTCGAACAGGTCCAGGTTCACGCCGCGGCCCCACAGATGGACCCGCGGTACGCCGCCCTGGACCAGCGCCTCCACCGATGCGGTGGACGGTGCGAGGGTGCGATCGGCCCGCGAGTGGGTACGCCGTACCCAGCGCCAGATCCCGCGGTCCGCGGCGGCGAACCAGGGGTACTGGCGGGCGAACCCGGCGATGTCGGTCTGGAAGATCGCCACCGTCGGCAGCCCCAGCCGGCGCGCCGCGCGCAGCCCGTAGGCGCCGATGATGAACGGCGACGCGACGTGGACCAGATCGGGCTTGAAGTCGGCCATCGCCCGCTCGATCGACGGATCGGGCAGGCCGACCGGGAACTCCTTGTACCCAGGCGTCCGGAAGCTGCGGGCCCGGATCACGGGCACGTCGGCGTAGCTGTCCGGACCGGGGCCGGGGGCAATGATCAGCAGCTCGTGCCCACGGGCACGCAGCCGATCGGCGACGTGGCGAGCCGTGTTCGCCACGCCATTGATCTGCGGCAGGAAGGTCTCAGCCACCATCACGATCCTCACAGCTGCGAGGTTCCCCACCGCGCATGAACCCTCGGCGACACTCTCGTAACACCGCGTCGATTCCCTGTCGACGCGTTCGCGGATTTGAAGTGTCCTTCAGGTTGCCAGCCCGGCCGTGTTCGGTGAGGCCCCGGCCAACTGTGGGAGTCGTCACAGTGCTGCTTTCTTCCCCGCCCACCGCCCCGGTCAGGCCGTGCCGGATCTCACCCCGCTCGTGCATACCAGTGGAGGTGTGGTTCGGCCTACCGTGGGGGGATGAGTCATCGGAGTGAGTCGGGGTTCGAGTTCGCGCCGGTGTACGGGCCGGAGGTGCTGGACGGGTTCGAGCCGGGCGGCAAGCTGGGGGAGCCGGGGAAGTTCCCGTTCACCCGGGGTGTGTACCCGACGATGTACACGGAGCGGCCGTGGACCATGCGCCAGTACGCCGGGTTCGGTACCGCGGCGGAGTCGAACCAGCGGTACCACCAGCTGATCGACCACGGCACCATGGGTCTGTCGGTCGCGTTCGACCTGCCCACCCAGATGGGCTACGACTCCGACGCCCCGATCGCGCACGGCGAGGTCGGCAAGGTCGGGGTGGCGATCGACTCGATCGACGACATGCGGGTGCTGTTCGACCGGATCCCGCTGGACCAGGTGTCCACGTCGATGACCATCAACGCCCCGGGCTCGGTGCTCCTGCTGCTGTACCAACTCGTCGCCGAGGAGCAGGGCGTCGCCGGTGACAAGCTCACCGGCACGATCCAGAACGACGTACTGAAGGAGTACATCGCCCGCGGCACCTACATCTATCCGCCGAAGGAGTCGCTGCGGCTGATCAGCGACATCTTCGCCTACTGCAAGGCGGAACTGCCGCGCTGGAACACCATCTCGATCTCCGGCTATCACATGGCCGAGGCCGGCGCGACGCCCGCGCAGGAGATCGCGTTCACCCTGGCGGACGGGATCGAGTACGTCCGGGCCGCGGTCGCGTCGGGCCTGGACGTCGACGAGTTCGCGCCCCGGCTGTCGTTCTTCTTCGTCGCCCGGACCACGCTGCTCGAGGAGGTGGCGAAGTTCCGTGCCGCCCGGCGGATCTGGGCCCGGGTGATGCGCGACGAGTTCGGCGCCAAGAACCCGAAGTCGATGATGCTGCGGTTCCACACCCAGACCGCGGGCGTCCAGCTCACCGCGCAGCAGCCCGAGGTCAACCTGGTCCGGGTCGCCGTTCAGGGGCTGGCCGCCGTACTCGGTGGGACGCAGTCGCTGCACACCAATTCGTACGACGAGGCGATCGCGCTGCCGACCGAGAAGGCGGCCCGGCTCGCGCTGCGCACCCAGCAGGTGCTCGCGTACGAGACCGACGTCACCGCCACCGTCGACCCGTTCGCCGGCTCGTACGTCGTCGAGTCGCTCACCGACGAGGTGGAGGCGGCCGCGGTCGAGTTGATGGATCAGGTCGAGGAGTACGGCGGTGCGGTCGCCGCGATCGAGAAGGGCTTCCAGAAGCAGGAGATCGAGCGGTCGGCGTACGCGATCGCGCTGGAGATCGACTCGGCCGAGCGTGTTGTCGTCGGGATGAACAAGTTCAGGATCGCCGAGGAGGAGCCGTACGAACCGCTCCGGGTCGACCCCGCGATCGAGGCCCAGCAGGTCGAACGCCTGGCCAAGCTCCGCGCCGAACGCGACCAGCCGGCCGTCGACGAGGCCCTGGCCGCCCTGAAGAAGGCGGCCGAAGGCAACGCCAACTGCCTCTACCCGATGAAACAGGCCCTCAAGGCCCGAGCGACGGTAGGCGAAGTCTGCAACACCCTCAGAGATGTGTGGGGTGTTTACGTCCCCGCTGACACCTTCTGACTCGAGCCGATATGGTCCGCTCGAACGCTAGCGTTGGGCGGACCTGCGGGTCGAGAGGGGTTGGGGATGCGGCGTCGAGGTATGGCGGTCGTCGGTGTGGTGCTGGGCTTGCTGATGTCCGCCGGTTGTGGCCCTGGCGACGACGAGGGCGGCGGACTGCCGACCTTGGGGCCGGAGTCGAGCGGGCAGCCGTCCAGTGCGGCCACGACGCCGGGAGAGATGACTGCTTCCCCGACGGCAGGATCATCCAGCGGCGGGCCGCCGAACACGATCGCGGTGCACCGGCGCAAGGTCGTGGCGGCGTCGACCTCGGACAAGGCGGCCGCGGACGCGTTCATCAGCTACATCACCGTCCGGCTGACGGCGTACAACAAGGTGCAGGTCGACCTCGATGCCCTGGCCAAGACGTCGACGGGTGCCGCGCTGAACGCCGTACGGTCCGACGTCGCGGGACTGCGCAGCCGCGGCCAGCACACGGTCGGCGAGGTCTGGGTGGACATCCCGAAGGTGACCGCGCGCGGGTCGGCCGCGACGCTGACCTCCTGCATGGTGAACACCACGGTCGACGTGGACGCGAAGGGCAAGCCGCTGAGCGCGCCGAAGCCGTTCTACAACATCACCAGCACGCTCGAACTGGGCGGCGGGAAGGTCTGGCTGGTCAAGACGATCAAGTTCGGCGGCGACAACGCCTGCCGTTGACGCAACCGAACCGCGTCATAGAACGTCAGAACCCACGTCTCGATAGAGTGTGACCACCAAACTGGGGAGTATTCGCCATGAAGCGCA
The DNA here is from genome assembly GCF_043197265.1 of Kribbella sp. NPDC049227. NCBI lineage: Bacteria > Bacillati > Actinomycetota > Actinomycetes > Propionibacteriales > Kribbellaceae > Kribbella > Kribbella sp. NPDC049227. The sequence continues at coordinate 485,497 of NZ_JBICST010000008.1, forward strand.
CAGTATTCGCCACCGCCCTGGCGGGACTGGCTGCCGCGGCGGTCGTCGCCGCGCCGGCACACGCAGGGGGTGGGCTCGAGCAGTCCGGTGACGGTGGCTACAAGATCTCGGTCAGCGTCACGATCACCAGCGACTCCGGCGGCGTCGTGAAGAGCGGCGGTACGTCGCTGGCCGTCGCGCCGACCTGCTGGTGGGAGCTGTACAACCCCGACATCGGGGGCAACGACGCGACCACACCCGAGGGCTTCCAGAAGTTCTACGACGAGTCGATCCCGCTGCTGAGCGGGCACGCCGCGGCGGGCCGGCTGTCGATGCCGGACGCCGACGAGGTGAAGCGCGTGACGGAAGCAGCGAAGAACGGCGCGAAGTACCGCTGGTACAGCCTGCGGTGCCAGGAGGGCCACAGCGGTGTCAAGGAGGGCTACACCAAGTCTGGTGGCACCTACTACGGCACCGAGATCGGCATCGGCTTCGCCGCCTTCATCGAGGGGCAGCAGCCGGAGCCTTACGTCGCGCCCGAGGACCTGGCCACGTCGCTGTGGGACTACGCCCAGCAGGGGCTGACCGACCCGACCATCGACCGCAACCCGAAGGTCACCGGGAACGGCGGCGCCACGCTGGTGAACGTGCCGACCTGGTTCTGGGTGACCAACCCGGCGACCGCGCTCGCCGACGACGGCAAGCTGCATCTGACGGCCACCGCCGGGAACACGACGGTGACGCTGGACGCCCAGAGCAACGGTGTCGCCTTCACCTCGCCGGCCGGTTCCACGTCGTGTTCGGTCAACCAGGCCAAGTACGCGTACGGCGCGGGCGCCTCGGAGGGCTCGGCCTGCACGATCTCGTTCGACCGGTCGAGCGCCGGCTGGCCGGTGACCGCCAGCACCACCTGGGGCGGCACCTGGTCCGGCAACGACGGCTCCGGTGAGGCGTTGCCGGAGGTCTACCACTCGACCACCGTCAACGTGCCGGTCGTCGAGGTTCAGGTTCCGAACCGCTGAGCCTTCAGTCCAAGAGGGCGCAGGACGCCAGAACCGTCATCCCGACGGTGATGGCGTCCTCGTCCGGGCAGAAGCCGGGCGTGTGCAGGTCGGCGGCCGCGTCCACACCGAGCGGTCGCACTCCCAGCCGGGCCATCGCTCCCGGAACGTGCTCGAGGTACCAGGCGAAGTCCTCGCCGCCCAGACTCTGATCGGTCGCGGCCACCGCGTCGGGCGTGATCGCCTCGCTGACCGCACGCTGGAACACCGCGATCGCCTCCGCGTCGTTCATGACCGGGGGTACGCCGTGGGTGACCTCGGTGCTGACCTCGACGCCGTACGGAGCGATCAACTGCTCGGCCAGTAGGGGGATCAGGTCGGCGGCCAGCTTCCAGGCGCTGACGTCCAGGCAGCGCACGGTGCCTTCGGCCTCGCCGCGGGACGGGATGGCGTTCGCGGCCGAGCCGGCGGTGATCCGGCCCCAGACCAGCGACAGCCCGGCCCGCGGGTCGACGCGGCGCGACAACGCGGCCGGTAGCTCGGTGACCAGGGTGGACAGGGCGTAGACCAGATCGCCGGTGAGGTGCGGCCGGGAGGTGTGACCGCCGTCGCCGGTCAGCCGGACCAGGACACGGTCGGACGCTGCGGTCAGCGCACCGACCCGGAGTCCGACCTGCCCGACCTGCAGCCGGGGATCACAGTGCAGGCCGTAGATCCGTCGTACCCCTTCCAGACCGCCGGCCGCGATCACACCGAGCGCGCCGCCGGGCATGACCTCCTCAGCCGGCTGGAAGATCAGCCGGACTCGGTGGGGCAGCAGCCCGTCGGCGGCCATCCGCGCGAGCACCTCGGCGGCTCCGATCAGGATCGCGGTGTGGACGTCGTGACCGCAGACGTGCGCCACGCCTTCGTACGTCGACCGAAAAGGGGAATCGACACCCTCCGTCACCGGCAGGGCGTCGATATCGGCGCGGAGCGCCACACACGTGTCGCCGGAGCCGATGTCGCAGATCAGACCGGTGCCTGTCGGCAGCACCTGCGGGGACAGTCCGGCCGCCACCAGCCGCTGCCGGATCAGCTCGGTGGTCCGCACCTCGTGCCAGCCCAGCTCCGGGTGCGCGTGCAGGTCGCGACGCACGGTCACGATCTCGTCCCGGACCGCGGCGACACGGCTCTGCAGGTCGCTGAGCAGCAGGTGCTGCGAAATGGTCATTGGGGAATTCTCGCATCGCAGCGGCGGAACAACGGCCCGGGCTCAGGCACCGGACCGATCCGGTCAGCGTCACCTCACCCGCCGCGTCGGCGTTCTGGCTGAGCGTCACGACCGAAACTACGATTGAGTAACGAGCATTTCAGTGACGCATCGTCAGTGGCTGGGGGGTCTCACCGGGTCTATCGTTTCGCTGCGAACGCCTGCACGGGGCGATCAGGGATCGAGGAGGCATCTTGCGGCACACGAAGACGTTGGCGGCGCTCGCCGCCACCGTGGCGCTGTTGGTGGCAGGCTGCGCGAAGAAGGAAGAGCCGGGGGCGGCAGGCGGCGGCAGCGACGAACTGTGCGCGGACAAGTCCGGGACGGGTCCCAAGATCGGCCTGGCCTACGACATCGGCGGCCGTGGTGACCATTCCTTCAACGACCTGGCCGCGGCCGGTGTGAAGAAGTCCGTGGACGAGTTGGACGCCACCTGTGAGGAGTCCGAGGCTGCCGCGCAGGAGCCCGACTCCGCGAAGGAGGAGCGGCTGCGCACGCTGGCCGAGGCGGGCTTCAACCCGATCGTGGCGGTGGGCTTCGTCTACACCGAAGAGGTGAACAAGGTCGCCAAGGAGTACCCGGACAAGAAGTTCGCGGTCGTCGACGGGTTCGCCGAGGGCCCGAACATCACCAACCTGGTGTTCTCGGTCGAGCAGGGCTCGTTCCTGGTGGGTGTCGCCGCTGGTCTGAAGACCAAGGCGAAGCACGTCGGCTTCATCGGCGGTACCCGGGGACCGATCATCGACCCGTTCGCGGCCGGTTACAAGGCCGGCGTGGCCGCGGTCGACCCGAGCATCAAGGTCGACATGAAGTGGCTGTCCGACAAGGGTGACGACAAGGCGTTCGCGAACCCGGGTGGGGCGAAGACTGCCGCCACCGCGCTGTACGACGCCGGCGCGGACATCGTCTTCCACGCCTCCGGTCTGTCCGGCGGCGGCCTGTTCGACGTCGTGGCGAGCAAGCCGGACGGCATCTGGGCGATCGGCGTCGACTCCGACCAGTACCAGACCGCGACGCCCGAGCAGCAGAAGCACATCCTGACGTCGTCGCTGAAGAAGGTCGACGTGGCCGTCTTCGACTTCGCGAAGGCGTTCAAGGACGGCACCACCAAGCCTGGCTACGACCTGTACGACATCAAGCGGGACGGTGTCGGGTACGCGACCAGCGGTGGCTTCCTCGACGACGTGACCGCCAAGATCGAGGAGTACAAGGCGAAGCTGGTCTCCGGCGAGCTGACTGCACCGTCGAAACTCTGACGAGTGAAACCCTCGGGCTCGGGCCGATGACGCGGTAGCGTTGCGGCCCGGGCCCGAGGCTCGTCCCGGCGACAACGAGGTCGCCGCAAGACCTGGGAGCGTGCGACATCGACACCATGACTCAGACGATGGCCGTCCGGCTGAGGGGAATCGGCAAGAGTTTTCCCGGTGTGGTGGCCAACCACGACGTCGACATCGAGGTCCGGACCGGCACCGTGCACGCCCTGGTGGGCGAGAACGGTGCCGGCAAGTCGACGTTGATGAAGATCCTGTACGGCGTGCAGAAGCCGGACGAGGGCACCATCGAGATCGGCGGCGACCAGATCGTCCTGAACTCTCCGGCCGATGCCATCCAGCACGGTGTCGGGATGGTGTTCCAGCACTTCATGCTGGCCGACAACCTGACCGTCCTGGAGAACGTTGTCCTCGGCGCCGAGAAGCTGTACGGGATCGGCGACAAGGCCCGGGCCAAGATCAAGGAACTGTCGGATTCCTACGGCTTCGGTCTGTCGCCCGACCACCTGGTCGAGGACCTCGGTGTGGGCCAGCGGCAACGGATCGAGATCCTCAAGGTCCTGTACCGGGGCGCGAAGATCATCATCCTGGACGAGCCGACCGCCGTCCTGGTGCCGCAGGAGGTCGAGTCGCTGTTCGGCAACCTGCGCGAGCTGAAGTCCAAGGGCTACACGCTGCTGTTCATCTCGCACAAGCTGGACGAGGTACTCGCGGTCGCCGACGACGTCACCGTGATGCGGCGCGGTACGACCGTCGCCGCCGTCCAGCCGAAGGACGTGACGGCCCGCCAGTTGGCAGAGCTGATGGTGGGCTCGGAGCTGCCCTCACCCAGCACCGAGGAGTCGACCGTCACCGAGGACGTCCAGCTCTCGGTCGAGAACGTGACGCTGGCCGGCGCGGGAGAGCGGAACCTGCTCGACGACGTGTCCTTGCAGATCCACCGCGGCGAGGTGCTCGGCGTCGCCGGTGTCGAAGGCAACGGCCAGACCGAACTGGTCGAGCTGGTGATGGGCATCCGGCCGGCCACCTCCGGCCGGGTCCTGCTCGGGACCGAGGACATCACCGACTGGTCCACGGCGGCCCGCCGCAACGCCGGCATCGGGTACATCCCCGAGGACCGCCACCGGCACGGTCTGCTGCTCGACTTCCCGCTCTGGGAGAACCGGATCCTCGGTCACCAGGACCGTCCGCCGACCGTGCGCGGACCGTGGATCAACAAAACCGGCTCGCGCAAGGACAGTCAGCGCATCGTCGACCAGTTCGACGTCCGGACGCCGTCGATCGAGACCACCGCCCGGGCGCTGTCCGGCGGTAACCAGCAGAAGTTCATCGTCGGACGGGAGATGAGCGGCGACCCGGTCCTGCTGATCGCGTCGCACCCGACCCGGGGCGTGGACGTCGGCGCCCAGGCAGCGATCTGGGACCACATCCGCGACGCCCGCCGGCTGGGGCTGGCCGTGCTGCTGATCTCGGCCGACCTGGACGAGCTGATCGGCCTGTCGGACGCGATCCAGGTCATCCTGCGCGGCCGGCTGGTCGGCGAATTCGACCCTGACACGGTCACCCCGGAGCAGCTCGGCTCGGCCATGACCGGTGCCGGAGAAGAGGAGTGATGGGCAAGCTCGATCTGCGCCGGATCGCCCTGGCGCTCGCCGCGCCGGTGCTCGCGATCGTCGTCGCGCTGGTGATCACCTGCCTGATCCTGCTGGCGGCCGGCAGTTCGGTCTCCGGCTTCCTCAGCACGATCTTCTCGGTGCCTGCTGAGCGCAACGTCATCAACATCCTGAACAACGCCTCGATCCTCTACCTGTCCGGCCTGGCGGCCGCGATCGGGTTTCGGATGAACCTGTTCAACATCGGTGTCGAGGGGCAGTACCAGATGGCGGTCTTCACCGCCGCCGTGTTCGCCGCGCAGGGCTGGTTGCCGGGGCCGATCAACGTGATCGTCTCGATCGTGCTGGCGATGCTGGTCGGTGCGATCTGGGCCTCGATCGCCGGCGTACTGAAGGTCACCCGCGGCGTCAGCGAGGTGATCTCGACGATCATGCTGAACGCGATCGCCGTCTCGCTGACGGCGTACATGCTGCGAAAAGTAGGGGTGTCGACCGGCAGCAACCTGGCCACCGAGGAGATCCCGCGGGACAGCTGGGTCGGCGGCATCAAGTTGTTGTCCGGGGCCCCGAACCAGTTGCTCGGCCTGTCCCTGCTGGCCGTACTCGGCGGGATAGGCTACGCCATCCTGCTGAACCGGTCGAAGTTCGGCTTCGCGCTCCGGGCCACCGGTACGTCGGCCAGCGCGGCCGTTGCCAGCGGCATCGACGTACGGCGGATGGTGGTCGTCTCGCTGGCGATCTCGGGCGCGGTGGCCGGCCTGATCGGGCTGCCGCTGCTGTTCGGCAACTCGCACAGCTACGGCACCACCTTCCAGGCCGGTATCGGCTTCGCCGGGATCGCGGTCGCACTGCTCGGCCGGAACAACCCGATCGGCATCGCGTTCGGTGCGCTGCTGTTCTCCTACCTGACCGAGCAGAGCAACCTGCTCGAGATCAACGCGCAGGTCTCGCCGGACATCGTCGCGATCAGCCAGGGCATCATCGTGCTCGCCGTCGTCATCGCCTACGAGGTGGTCCGCCGGTACCGCAACGCGCTGGAACAGCGGCAGGTGGCAGCGGAACTCAGTAGCTCGGCTCCGGCCGACGCGACCCCGGAGGCGACCCGATGACGATGGCTCCCGAAGAGCTCCGGCCCGCCGGAGCCCCGTACGCGGGCATGGTGCCGCGCCGGCGGATCGGCATCTACGTCTGGGTGCTCGTCGGCCTGGTCCTGATCTCCGCGGTCCGGGTGCTCACCGGCGCCAACGAGGTCGACTCGGCCGGCACCATGCGCGAGACGGTCAACGCCTCGGTCCCGATCGCTCTCGCGGCGCTGGCCGGCCTGTGGTCGGAACGCGCGGGCGTGGTCAACATCGGCCTCGAGGGCATGATGATCCTGGGCACCATCGGCGCCGGGTACTTCGGCTTCTGGTACGGCCCGTGGGCCGGGATCGTCGGCGCGATGGTGTTCGGCATGATCGGAGCCGCCCTGCACGCGCTCGCGACCGTGTACTTCGGGGTCGACCACATCGTCTCCGGTGTCGCGATCAACATCATCGCGCTCGGCACCGCGGCCTTCCTCGCCGACACCTGGTTCTCCGGCCTGCGCGGCGGTGGCCCGACCCAGTCACCACCACTGGACGCGCCGCTGTCGATCACGATTCCCGGGATCTCCGATGCGATGACGACGTTGCAGGGCAAGCACTGGTTCGTCATCTCCGACCTGGCTTCGCTCGTCGCCGCGGTGACCACCGAGCTGTCGAGCATGACGGTGCTGGCGGTGATCCTGATCGTCGGCAGCGCGCTGCTGCTGTGGCGTACGGGGTTCGGCCTCCGGTTGCGGTCGTGTGGTGAGAGCCCGGTGGCGGCGGAGAGCCTGGGTGTCAACGTCTACCGGTACAAGGTCATCGCCGTCCTGACGTCCGGTGCGATCGCCGGCGCCGGTGGTGCGTTCATCGCGCTCGTCTCGTCCGGGATCTACCAGAACGGGCAGACCGGTGGCCGTGGCTACATCGGCCTGGCCGCGATGATCTTCGGCAACTGGCGGCCCGGCGGTCTGGTGGTGGGTTCGGTGCTGTTCGGCTACACCGACGCCCTCCAGCTCCGGGCCGGTGGCGAGGCCGTGCACGCGCTGCTGATCCTGGTCGCGATCATCCTGCTGGGCGTGGCCATCCTGCAGTTCCGGCGTGGGCTCAAGATCGCCGCCGCCACCTCGCTGGTGATCGCGGTCGGCTTCGCGGTCTGGTTCTTCACCACCGACACGGTGCCGGCCGACTTCACCCGGATGACGCCGTACGTGACGACCCTCCTGGTGCTCGGGCTGGCCGCCCAGCGGCTCCGGATGCCTGCCGCCGACGGACTCAGGTACCGACGCGGTCAGGCAGGTTAGCGCCGTGCCGGGGGATGTCGACTGGCCGGCGCTGCGGGCGGTCGCCGTCGAGGTGATGGGTCGTGCCTATGCGCCGTACTCCGGGTTCGCGGTGGGTGCGGCGGCGTACGTCGACGACGGGCGCATCGTTGCCGGGTGCAACGTCGAGAACGCGTCGTACGGGCTGGCCCTGTGCGCCGAGTGCGGGCTGGTGTCCGAGCTGCACCGCACCGGCGGCGGCCGGTTGGTCGCGTTCACCTGCGTGGACCAGCACGGCGACCTGCTGACGCCGTGCGGGCGGTGCCGCCAGTTGCTGCACGAGAACGGCGGGCCGGACCTGCTGCTGGAGACGCCGACCGGGCCGCGGCCGCTGCGTGAGCTGTTGCCCGACGCGTTCGGGCCCGAGGACCTGGAGAAGTAGTGAGCTTCGACGCGGTGGATGTCATCCGCACCAAGCGGGACAAGGGCGAGCTGAGCGACGGTCAGATCGACTGGGTGATCGACGCCTACACCCGGGGCGACGTCGCGGACGAGCAGATGTCGGCGCTGGCGATGGCGATCCTGCTGAACGGCATGAACCGCCGCGAGATCGCTCGCTGGACCGCGGCGATGATCGCCTCCGGCGAGCGGATGAACTTCGCCGAGCTGTCCCGGCCGACCGCGGACAAGCACTCGACCGGAGGCGTCGGCGACAAGATCACGTTGCCGCTGGCACCGGTCGTGGCCGCGTGCGGCGTCGCGGTCCCGCAGCTGTCCGGCCGCGGCCTCGGCCACACCGGCGGCACCCTGGACAAGCTCGAGTCCATCCCGGGCTGGCGCGCCGCGCTGTCGAACGACGAACTGATGCGCCAGCTGGACGAGGTCGGCGCGGTGATCTGTGCCGCCGGTGACGGCCTCGCGCCCGCGGACAAGAAGCTGTACGCGCTGCGGGACGTGACCGGCACGGTGGAGGCGATCCCGCTGATCGCCAGTTCGATCATGAGCAAGAAGATCGCCGAGGGCACCGGTGCGCTGGTGCTGGACGTGAAGGTCGGCTCCGGTGCCTTCATGAAGGACCTCGCCGACGCCCGCGAGCTGGCCGAGACCATGGTTGCCCTGGGCACGGACGCCGGGGTGAGGACCGTTGCCCTGATCACCGACATGTCGGTCCCGCTCGGCCTGACCGCGGGCAACGCGCTGGAGGTCCGCGAATCCGTCGAGGTCCTGGCCGGCGGCGGCCCGTCGGACGTGGTCGAACTGACGATCGCGCTGGCGGCCGAGATGCTGGCCGCGGCCGGCGTCACGGGCGTGGACCCGGCCGAGAAGCTCCGCGACGGTACGGCGATGGACGTCTGGCGCACCATGATCGCGGCCCAGGGCGGCGACCCGTCCGCTGAGCTCCCGGTCGCCCCGGAGCAACACGTCGTACCGGCTCCGGCCACCGGCGTACTGTCCAAACTCGATGCCCTCGGCATCGGTGTGGCCGCCTGGCGGCTGGGCGCCGGCCGCGCCCGCAAGGAGGACCCTGTCTCCCCGGTCGCCGGCGTCGAACTCCACGCCAAGCCCGGCGACCAGGTGACCGAGGGGCAGCCACTCCTCACCCTCCACACCGACGACCCAACCCGCTTCGACCGCGCCCTGGAGTCCCTCACGGACGCCGTCGAGGTCGCAGCGTCCTACGACCGGCCCCCGCTGGTGATCGACCGCATTGGCGAGTGACCTGGCCCTCTCCGACGGTAAGGTGTCCGCAGCGACCGGATAGTCGGAGGTGTCTGTGGTTCGCTCACGCCTTGCTGCCCTGCTGCTGGTGCCGATGATGGTGCTGCCCGCAGCCTGTGGTGGATCGGACGACACAGGTGGTCTGCCGGAGGCAGGTTCGGATTCGAGTGGTCCCTCGAGCAGCACCCCGGCCACAACGCCGGCCTCGGCCGCAACGCCCACGGCAGCGCCGACCACCAGCACCCAGAAGTACGGGGCGCTGACCCTCGTCATCAACCACAAGCCGGCCCCGCCGGCCGCCGCCGCCCTGGCACTGCAGGCGTACGACGCCTTCGAGCGTGCCTCGCACAAGACCCAGGCGACGAACGTCGAGGATCCGACCCTGGCGACGTGGGGCGCGGCCGCTGCTCTGCAGGACATCCGGAGCATCCTGCAGAGCCAGAAGAAGCAGAAGGTGCGCACCGGTGGCGCGATCACTGTCACCACCAAGGTGGTCAGGACGAGCGCTGCCGCCGCGGCGTTGGACACTTGCTACGACCAGTCGAAGTCGGTGCTGGTCCGGGCCAACGGGACGACGTACGTGGGACCTGGGGCCAAGAAGGATCCCAAGCTCAGTGCGAGCGTCATCCTCGGCAACATCGCCGGTGTCTGGAAGGTGACCGAGTACAACCTCAAGGCGGAACCATGTTGATCCGACGACTGGCGATCCTGACCGCACTCGGAGTGGCGGGCGTGGTGACAGCAGCCCAGCCGGCCTTCGCCGACCGCACGACGCCGACACCGGGCGCCGGCGGCAACACCATCAGCATCACCGTCACCGGGACCGGGGTCCGTGGCGGTTCGGGCGGACAGGGCGGGACCCGGACGGTGCCGACGCCGGTCCCGTGCATGTACATCCAGAGCCTGACCGGCAAGGAGTACTACGAATGGGTCAAGAACGGCGGCACCATGGGCCGCGGACCCAACGGCGACACGATCGATCCGTACCCGGGGTACGAGCAGTACAAGGACGACGACAAGGGCCACTGGTACGGCGGCATGTGCTCGTCGGCGTCCTTCGGTGACGACCTGGACGCGTTCTTCAAGTACTCCGACGCCTGGTTCGCCGAGCACCGCGGCGTCTACGTGCCGGCCGGTGGCACGCCCCCGATCCCGCCGGTGCCGCCGGAGATCCTGCGCAACGTCGCCTTCGACGCCCTGACCGTGCCGGCGCCACGCCTGGACTGGAACCCGAAGCACACCGGCGATGCCGCGACCCTCGTCAACCTCGACACCTGGGTCTGGCTCACGGACCGCACCACCAACTACTACGTCGAGGCCTCGGTCGACTCGATGGTCGGCCGGATCTCGGCCCGCGTGGACGCGGACCTGACCGGCATGACCGTGTCGGCCCCGAACGCGGACACCGTGACCTGCCCGGACGCCGGCGTACCGTACGCCCCCGGCGCCACCGGCGAGTGCGCCATCACCTTCAACAAGGCCAGCGCCGGCGGTGGCACCAGCCCCGTGACCGCGAAGACCAACTGGCACACCACCTGGTCCTCCAATCCCGGCGGCCCCCAGGGCGACACCCCCGAACAACTCGACCCGGCCCCCGGCACCACCAACATCCGGGTAGTAGAGGTCCAGGTCCCCAACCGATAACGGTGTTCGGCCTCTGAACCCCGGCGTCGCGGTGAACCGTTGAGCGGGTAACGTGTTCCCGGCTCTGCGCCTATCGACGGAGGTTTCTGTGGCCCGCTCGCGTCTGGCCGTACTGCTGCTGGCTCCGCTCGCGGTGCTGCCGGCGGCCTGCGGAGGCGGAGACGACACCGGTGGCCTGCCGACGGTCACCGACTCGTCGGCGCCTACGTCGGCGACGCCGGGCACACCGTCCGCGACCTCGAGCGCGAGCCCGGCCCCGACGACTCAGCCAACGCGTGCGGCCGCGAAGTACGCGAACCTGACGGTGGATCTGCGGCGACCCGCGGGACTCCCTGACGCCGCCTCGGCGGCTGTCGTCGTCTTCCAGCAACTGCACGTGGCCTTCGGTGCTCTGGCGGCCGGTGCGAGCTCGCCGCCGCCGATGTCGCGGTTCGCGGATCCCGTGGTGGTGAAGTACCTCGACGCGGTGCTGAAACCGCAACTGGGCCGGAAGGAACGCTCGGGCGGCACGATGACCGTCCGGGTCTCCAAGGCGCAGGCCGGCGGAGAGGTTGCCGCGGTCAACGGCTGCCTCGACCAGACCAAACTGGTCACGTATCGCGCGAACGGCACGAAGTACGTCGACGCGAGCATTCGAAGGAATCCCACCCTGACCATCCAGGCCACCCTGTCCCGCTCGACAGGGGTCTGGCGAGTGACCAACTACGCCCTGAAGGAAGCTCGATGCTGAAACTGCGCACGGCTCTGGTGACCACCGGGCTCGGCGTCGGCCTGCTGCTGACGTCGGCCGGACCCGCCCTGGCCTTCGACCCACCGCCCGGCACGACCCCCACGACGAGCGGCGGCACCATCGTCATCACCGTGACCGGAACGGGGGTGCGGGGCGGCAGCGGTGGGCACAGCGCGTCGCGGACCGTGTCGGTGCCGGCGCCGTGCTACATGGAGCCCGGGATGACCGGCAAGGAGTACTACGAGTGGGTCAGCAGCGGGAAGGCCAACGCCGACTGGCATCACACCGGCGGTGACCTGGACGGAGCGTTCGAACCGTACCCGGGGTACGAGCAGTACAAGGACGACGACAAGGGCCACTGGTACGGCGGCGTCTGCTCGTCCGAGACGTTCGGCGACGACCTGGACTCGTTCTTCAAGTTCGCCGACGAGTGGTTCGCCAACCACAAGTCGGTGTACGTCCCGGCCGGACAGAATCCGCCCACCCCGCCGGTCCCGCCGCAGCTGCTGCGGGACGTCGCGTCGCGCGAACTGACGATCCCCGAGCCGGTCCTCGACTGGAACCCCAAGCGCACCGGTGACGGCTCCACGCTGGTCAACATGGACACCTGGGTCTGGGTGAAGGACCGGGTCGACAACCTGTACGTCGACGCCACCGCGAACTCGGTGACCGGTACGCAGACCGCCCGCGTCGACGCCAAGCTGTCCACGCTGACCGTTTCCGCGCCGGGTGCTGGATCGACCACCTGCAACGGCATGGGGACGCCGTACGCCGCGGGCGCCGCGAATCCGTGCACGATCCAGTTCACCAAGGCCAGCCCGCTCGGCGGCACCACCCCGGTCACCGCCACCACCACGTGGGGCGCGACCTGGTCGTACAACGGCACGCAGATGGGCGCGATCCCGCAGCAGCCGGCTCCGCAGAGCAACACGACCAACATCGGCGTGCTGGAGGTTCAGGCCGTCGCTCGTTGATCCAGGCAACAGGACCCGGCTCGGCAGCTCCGAGCCGGGTCCTTGCTGTTATTCGGCCGCGGCCTTCTGGGTGAGGGCTTTGGCATCGGCGGGGAGGGTTGCCACCGGGTCGGCGGCGAGGTCGGTGGTGGTGTGGGTGACGAGGACGGAGACGATGCTGTCGGTGCCTCGACGGGACCAGGCGCGCTCGGAGTGGGCCACCTGGGTCTTGGTGCGGAGAAACGTCTCGTAGCCCGTCACGGTCGCCGGGAGGTCCTCCAGCAGGCCGTAGCCGCCGTTCGGGGGACCGGTCATCCGGCCGACGCAGCTCTTGTTGCCGGCGACAAGGAGATTCCAGTCCTGGGCCAGCAGCGCCGCGTCCTGGTAGGTGTAGAGGAACGACTTCACCACGGTCCCGCCGGCCAGGGCGTACTGGACGAACTGCGTCTGATCCGCGTGCTCCTGCAGGCTCATCGCGCCGCCGAGCGTGCACCCGTTCGGCGGTACGCCGTCCTCGCCCAATGCCTCCTGCTGCGGCGAGCCCGGCAGATCACCCGACGTCACCAGACCAGCCACCGGCGCGGGCGGTCCCAGCGTCGGCGGCTCGTCGTTCCCACAAGCTGTCAACACCGTCGCGCCGGCCATGATGAGGGCGGGCAGCACCACACGTCGCGACGTACGAATCACCGGCCGACGGCCGCCTTCAACGCGAGTTCCATCGAGGAAGCATACAGAAAGACCGGCCCGGCCTCACGGGCGAGCGGCTGGGCAGCGGAATCGGCGTCTCGTCACGCGCCGCCTTGGCCCGGCCCTTCACGACGTTGACCAGCGTGTCCAGGTCCTCCCGAGTGTGTATCGGAACGAGCCTAGGAACGCGATGCGTCGCGGCGCATCCGCAGTATGACGAAGTTGTCTGTGGGCAGAATCGGACAACTGGAGGGCCCGGCAGCGTGTGCTGCCGGGCCCTCCAGGTGATGCGAGTGACTATTCGGCGGCGGCCTTCACCGTGAGCGCCTTGGCGTCGACCGGCAGGCTCGGGCTCTGCTCGGCTCCGGCCTTGTCGACCGTGCGGGTGACCATGACGGAGACCACGGTTCCGTCGCCCTTGCGGGCCCAGGCGCGCTGCGTGTGCACGACCTGGTTGTCGCTGCGGTGGATGGCGTCGTACCCGGTCGTGTTGGCGGGCAGGTCCAGCAGCAGGGTGTACGAGCCGTCCGGCTCCTTCTCGCCACCGCCGACGCACCGCTTCTGACCGTTGACCAGGAAGTCCCAGTCCTGCTTCAGCTTCCGGGTGTTGGTGTAGGTGTAGAGATACGAGCTCACCACGGTGTCGCCCAGGGTGTACTTGACGAACTGCTTGTGATCCGCTCGTTCCTGAAGGCTCATCGAGCCGTCGAGGTGGCAACCGTTGATCGGTATGCCGTCCTCGTCCAGCGACTCCTGCTGCGGCGAGCCGGGCAGGTCCGATCCCTCCACGATTCCCGCGATCGGCGCCGGTGTCGACGACTTGTCGTCGTCCTTGCATCCTGTCAGCAGTGCGAGACCGCTGATGATCACCAGCGCGAGCGCGACCGCCCTACTCGAAGTAGTCGTGGAAATCACTCTTGAGGTCCTCTTTGTACTCGTTCGGATCCCAGTGGTTGCCGACTCCATTCAACCCACCGTACAGGTTCGAGCGCACCGTGGCCTGGTCGCCGTCGCTGAGTTGCTTGTACTCGTTGTAGCTCAGCATGTGCCCGTCCTTGAACAGCGGCGAGTTCTCGAGCTTCTCGGGATGGCTGGCCAGGCCGTTCTCGTAGAGCGCGGCGGCGGTGTTGTACTGCTGCTGCTCCACCGCGGAGTCGACGTCGCCGTTCGACTTCTTCGTCGCGTCCTTCTCGTAGTGTGCGAGCTTCTCCTTGAGCGTGTCGACGCCGGACGACTTGCCCTCGTCGATGGCCATGTTGACGACGTCCTTCGCCGTACCGTCGACCATCTTGTCGACACCGGGGACGGGAACCAGGTCGACGACCTGCTCACCGAGATCGATCCACTTGCCGACCTCCTCGTCCCTGTCCTTGCCCTCGGCAATGGCGACGTCGCCGTTCGCCTTCAGGAACAGGCCCTCGAGGTGAGCGTTCTCGCTGATGCCCTTCTGCAGGGCCATCTCACCGTCGACACCGTCCTTCGGGTGGGTGACCAGGTTGGCCAGGCCGCTCAGCTTCTGTGACTCGTACCGGTTCGTCGCGTTGCGCAGCTCGAGCATGCCGTCCTCGGTGCTCATCGCGGCGACACCGAACTTGGCGAGCGCGTCCTTGTCGAACAGCGGGATGTTGACGACGTTGCCGAACGCATCCATCGTGACGCTGGTGCTCTGGCTGGGGTCGACCCCGTCCTTGTAGTCGTAGGTGCCGCCATTGACCGCCTGGTCCGCGCCGACCATGTAGGTGCCGAGGATGTGGGCGAAGTTCTTGGCCGAGTCGCCGCGCATGTCGTCGATGAACGTCCGCATGTCCTCGACGCTGCCGCGCCGCTCGCTGAGCAGGTTGACCGTGGCGCCGGCCAGTTCGGCGGCATCCTTGGCGTGCGGGCCCTTGACGATGTCGGGGTCGGTGGTGGCGACGTCGAGGACGTGGCTCAGGCTCTGGTAGCCGTCGCCCTGCCAGGTGCGGTCCTTGATGTAGTACTTCTGCCGCTCGTCGTCCTTGTAGAAGTCGAGGGCCGCGTTCGGGGAGTTGGCCAGCATCGAGTTCATCGAGATCATCGGGTCGTTGGTGACATCGCCGGCCTCGTAGGGGACCATCTGGTCCCACAGGAAGTCATTGCCCATCGCGTCGGGCCGGTTGCTCCACAGCCCGTCCTGGCCCTTGTGGTCGATGCGCTCGTACTTGTCCAGGCCGGTGGCCAGGTCCTTGGAGAAGTCGTCGCTGAAGTGCGCGTTGTACATCAGGACGCTGAGCGCCGAGGTCAGGCCGTAGCCGGTGGTGCCGCGGCCGACGTAGTCCTCGGGGTCCTTGGTGGCGGCCTTGACCAGGCCGTCGGCGAAGGACTCGTGCGGGAAGCCGGGCTCTTTCGAGGCGGCGCCGAGGCCCTGGCGGTACAGGTCGATCAGGCGCTTCTTGGCCTCGACGTCCTCCGACATCGGCGGCACGCTGGCCTGACCGACGTTCGACAGCACGGTCAGGGTGCCCTCGGGGCCGAGCTTCTGGAACATCGGCGACATGACCTTGCCATCGGTCGTGTACGTCGCCAGGATCTCGTTGTACGCCTTGATGAACTTCGGGTCGCCGCTGGGCATCAGCTCCTTGCCGCGGTCGGCGAGCGCGTTGCCCAGCATCGTCTTGGTGTTGTCGAGGGTGTCCTTGTCGACCGAGTAGGTCACGTGCCCGGTGCCCTTGGTGTCCAGCAGGACCGCCAGGTCCAGGCGGGTCTTCAGCTCCGGCTTCTGGTCCTCGAGCCAGGACATCAGCCCGGTGAACGTGCTGCCCTCCAGACTGGGCAGCGAGATCGGCGTGTTGTCGCTGGCCGACTTCGCCTGGCCCTTCACGGTGCTGACCAGCGTGTCCAGGCCGTCGTAGGCCACCTTCAGTTTCTTGCTGTCGATCTCGACCGATTCCGACATGTTCCAAGCCCTCCCGACTCCGTCAAGGCAAGATTGCGGTGGCGATGTCCACCGTGCGTGCCCCGACCATGAGCCGGGACGAGTACGTCTAGCTAGATCATCTTGTGGCGCATCGACCACGTGCGGGGCCAGGCGAGCCCGTGCGGGTCCTTGGCGGGTACTTCGTCCGGCTCCCTGTCGTGAGCGGACTTGGCCGCCGTCACGGCGTCGTCGAAGGCCGGCATGATCTGCTTGGCCTTGGCGCTGAAGTCGGTGACGAAGTCCGTGGCCTTGGCGCACTTCCAGCCGCCGCTGGAGATCGCCGAGGAGATCGAGTCACCGGGCTGGCCGGTGCCGTGGTGGACGGCGTCCCGAGCGTTCGGAATCGTCGTCACATAGCACGTGTGCAGCGTGTCTTTGTAGTAGTTGTTCTCTTTGTCTGCCATTTCCGCGCCTCCCAGGGGTGACCAGCGCCGATCAGAATAGTTGGCCGAGGGGGCCAATCCGGCCCTGGGTGGCCCCGAGTGCCCCGGTGACCCGCTGCCGTCCTAATGTGCTGCTCATCGGCCGCAGGTCTCCAGGGCGGGGACCGGGAAACTTGGAGGTTGGGACATGGCTAAGGCAAACATCGAGGACCTCGAGAACCTGTACGACAAGCTGGTCTCGAGCATGAACTCGTCCGACCAGATCATCGGCGACGTGGACACCGCGCTCTCGCGGGCCAACGAGGAGTGGACCTCGAAGGGTGCCACGGACTTCAACACCGCGTGGGTCGACTTCAAGTCGAGCCTGGTGAAGATGTGCCAGGCGTTCGCTGCCGCGGGCAACGACGTTGCCTTCCAGCAGGAGCACTTCAAGATCGGCGCCAAGGAAGAGGGCCAGCACCGGCAGTTGCCGAAGGTCACCTCCCCGCGCTGACGTCGCGCGACTGTCGGTCCCGTTGCCTGTCAAGGCAGCGGGACCGATCCATGTCCGGGCCCGGATCCGGATCCGGGCCCGGGTGCAGGGGACCTACCCCTCGAAGGGCACCTGGGTCCAGGCCCAGCCGCCGGGACGGGCGAAGACGCCTCGGCCGGCCGGCATGGCGGCCGTCGCCGACCGGGGCAGCCGGACGCTGATGACGTCGCCGTCGCTCGACGAGCGCGGCGCCAGCAGCAACCCCGTCCGGCCCTTGCGGACCTCCGAGGTCAGACCGCGGTAGTAGCCACTGACCTCGTCGAGACCGCAGGCGACCACCACGGCGTTGCCGGTGTCACGCAGCCGGGCGTAGTGCTGGTTGACGACGTCCGAGATCGGGTGGTCCGGCCCCAGTACGTCGAAGTCGTCCAGGACCACCAGGTGGCGCGACGAGACCGACTTCAGCAGCTTGTCGATCTCGGCCGGATCGGTGTCGGCCGTGAAGCGGGCGTTGACGCCCCGCTTGATCCGGGGCGAGCGCAGCGGTGAGATTCGCGGGGTGATCAAGATCACCCGCCAATCGCGCTGGGTCGCCTCCTTCACCATGAACGTCAGCGCCGAGCTCTTCCCTGACCGCGGCGGTCCGGCCACGATGAAGCCCGGTCCGTCGAGGGCCGGGTCGTAGCGCAGCAGCCCCAGCGTGTCGCCGCCGACGCCGACCGCCACCTGGCTCTGCCCGAGCGGCTCGTCCCCGGCCAGCTCGAGCGCGGCCGGGACGCTGATGCTGAGCGGCAGTTCGTCCACCCGCATCGGCCGCTCCGCCGCGGTCAGCTGACCGGCCTCGTCGGTGGCCGTGCGGCCGATCTGCTGCAGTGCCGCGACCTGGGCGACACCCGTCGGGTCCTCGGCCAGCAGCGCGAGCTGCACTTCCCGCGGGCGCTCCGCCGCGCGGAAACCGCGACCGGGCGGCATCGAGGTGGGTACGTCCTTGCTCCGCATACCGATCACGGCGAAGTCGGCCGAATCCGGCATCCGGAGCATGATCCGGTCCTCGACCAGAGTGGAGACCCGTCCCATCACGCCGCTGCGATCGGACGAGACCACGACGCGGATGCCGACGCCTGCGCCCTCTTGCAGCAGCGAGGTGACCTGGTCGATGAGCACGCCGCCGTCCAGGGACTCGAAGGCCGCCACATATCCCTCCAGCCGGTCGAGGAGCACGACCAGGTAGGGCAGCCGATCGGTCGGTTCCACGGCGTTGCGTTGCTCGTTGATGTCCGCGAACCCTTGCTGGGCGAGCAATTGCTGCCGTCGCGTGACTTCCGCGTTCAGCAGACCGAGCAGCCGGTACATCCGGTCGACCTGGTTGCGTTGGACAACGGCTCCGGTGTGCGGCAGCGACAGCATCGGCAGGAGTGCGCCGTTGCCGGCGTCGATGCCGAACAGGTGGACGTCGCGCGGGTCGCAGAACCGGCCGACCGCACCGGCGATGCAGCGCAGCGCCGTCGAACGGCCCATCCGGTTGGCGCCGGCGATGACCAGGTGACCCGCCTTGGGAAGGTCCCAGGTCTCGGTGCGCTGGCTCTGCTGGTGCGGGATGTCGGCGAGCCCGATCGGCAGGGGCGGCACCTCGCGTTCGACCCGCTTCGGCAGCTCGAGGTCGTCCAGCGTGATCTCCTCGCCCAGAGCCGGCAGCCAGGGCGACGGGATCGGCGGGATGGCCAGCTTGCTGGTCGCACTGTCGATCGCGCGGACCAGTGAGGTCAGGTCGGTCGGCGTACTCATGTCGTCCTCGTCGTCGACGACGACCATCGCCTGTCCCCGGGCCGCCGACATGACGTCGAACGCCTGGACGTTGACGTCGCTGCGGACCTGCTCGCCGCGGGGGCGGCCGCCGACGCGGGCGGACTGGAACGGGATCAGGGACGAGTGGCCGAGGCGGGCCAGCGCGCGGCCCGGCGTCGACTTGGAGATGTGCGCCGCGTCGGAGGCGTCGATGACGTCGGACGAGTCCTGCTGGTCGGTGACCCGCAGCGCGATCCGCAGGTTGGTGTTCGACTTGATCTCGGCCGAGACCACGCCGGAAGGACGCTGCGTGGCCAGGATCAGGTGGACGCCGAGCGACCGGCCCCGGCGGGCGATGTCGACCAGACCGTCGACGAAGTCGGGCAGTTCCGAGACCATGGCCGCGAACTCGTCGATGACCAGCAGCAGCCGCGGCATCGGGGCGTCGCCGGATTCCTTGGCGGCCAAGTAGTCGTCGATGTCCTTGGCGTCGGCGTCCGCGAGCTGGTGCTCCCGGCGGCGCAGCTCGGCGCCGAGCGACTCCAGAGCACGCGTCGTCAGGTGGCCGTCGAGGTCGGTGACCATACCGACGGTGTGCGGCAGCAGCTTGCAGTCCTTGAACGCCGCACCACCCTTGTAGTCCACCAGCACGAAGGTGAACTCGTCCGGACGGTTGCCGACGGCAAGCGAAGCGATGATGGTCTGGAGCAGCTCGGACTTACCGGAACCGGTGGTGCCGGCGACCAGGCCGTGTGGACCGTCGGTGCGGATGTCGAGGCTGAAGGTCCCGTCGATGCCCTCGCCGATCACGGCACGGGTGGTCCGGCCACCGGTCGCCCAGCGGCCGATGATGTCGTCGCCGGTCGGGTCGTTCAGCCGCAGGACGTCCAGCAGCCGGGACGAGTCCGGCAACGACGATGCGGCTCCGTCGGCCGTGGCGTCGCGGACCGGTGCCAGCGCGCGGGCCAGCCGGTCGCACCAGCTGATCGGCACCAGGTCGGGCTGGATGCCCTCCAGAGTGGCCTCCTGGGTGGTGGCCAGGCTGACCTCGTCCGTCGTACCGATCACCAGGGCACGGCACTCCTCGGGGAGTTGGCGCTGGTCCTCGTCGAGACAGATCAGGAAGATTCCGTAGCGGGGTCCCTGCCGCAGCAAGGTGACGACGCCGCCGTTGCGGCGCAGCTCGTTCGCCCCGTCCAGAACGACGACGATCTGGTCGCTGTACGGGATCTGCTGCTCCTCCAGGGCCTTGCGCTGCTCGATCTCGGCCAGCAGCTCGTTCACCCGGCGTCCAGCCGTCTCGAGGTCGGTCGCCACCGACGCGAGCCCGAGCGTGCTGTCGCGGCGGCGCAGGTGCGGCAGCCACGGTGACCAGGTCCAGTTCTCGCGCTGGCCCGGCGTGGTGATCACCGCCATCCGCAGGTTCGCCGGGCTGTGCATGGTGGCCAGCTGGATCACGATCGATCGCGCCACCGCCCGCCGCATCTCGGCCGATCCGGCGATGCCGACCACACCGGTCTTGGCCAGCGGCACGACGGCCGGTACGTCGGGAGCCGTCCAGTGCATCGGTCCCTCGTGCTGCATCCGGGACGGATCCTTGACGGTCACAGCGCTCGGTACGTCCGCCGTACCGATCCGCACCACCAGCCAGTCGGGGTCCTGCGGCCGGCGCTCCCAGAGCCGGGCGCGCGGCCCGTTCGCGAACAGCAGCAGCGATGCCGGGTCGGGGCAGTCGCGGCGCCGGGCACCGCGCTCCTCGACCAGGCTGTCGAACGCGTCCTGCTCCACCTTGCGCAGGCGGTCGTGGTACTCGGCCAGCTGACGGATGTACTGCGTCTTCTGCATCCGCCGGGAACTGGTGAAGTTCGCGATCATCATCAGCGGCGACATCGCCGCGAACAGCAGCGTGTACGGCGAATGCGTGAACAGGTACGACGCGCCACTCATCAGCAGTGGGGCGAAGACCACCAGGATCGGGATCGGCATCTTGTCCGGCCGGTGTGGCACCCCGGGCAGGGAGAACTCCGTCTTGCGGACCTTGGGCAGCAGCCGCGGCGGCCGGTTGTAGTCCATCGTGGCGCCGTCGCTCGACGGCACCAGGGATGCGTCCGGTGCGGTGACCGTGGTGAGCTCGAAGTACTGCCGGCCGATGCCGAGCACCATCCCTGGCTCCCAGACGACCTCGGCGGTCACCGGCTCGCGGTCGAGGCGCAGGTACGGCAGCGGATCTTCCGGGCTGATCGTGTCCCGCGACGTGCTGAGGCTCTCCATCGACTGCTTCTTGCGCTGCCACCAGCGCCGCTTGGGCGGCTCGGGGAGCTGGTCGCCGACGATGATCGGTCCGTCCAGGGGGACCCGCCGCTCCGGTGCGGGGATGGTGCCGAAGTCGGTCGCCGCAGGCCTGAGCCGGACTTCGCCGTACACGTCGACGTCGAGGTAGACGGCGACCTCGGGAGAGTCCGGGACCAGCGGAAGTGCCGAATGCTCGAGGCCGAGCTGGTACGAGCCGACGCTGAGGCGGTGGACGAGCCCGGATCCTTCGCCGCCGGTGCAGCGCAGGTCGACCGCACCGGCCGGCTCGATGCTGGGGTCGGCGACCGGTCCACCGATGCCGATCACCGCGCCGTGCCGCACCGCGGACGACTTCAGGACGGTGTCGTCCGGCAGCCGTACGCCGCGCAGGAACAACCCTGGTGTCCCAGGGCTCGATTCGCCGGTGATGCTGGGAGCACTCCGCAGCAACCGGACGGCGGCGTCGCCGTTGTCCGGCGCGGGCAGGGCGTAGTTGCCCGCCAGGGCTCCCGCCAGGTCGCCGATGGTGGTGTCGTCCTCGGCGTCGATGGTGAGATCCCGGGCCACACCGGTCCGGGCGTCTACGGCGGTCAGGAACAGCAGCACTGTCAGGGCTCCCTCATCGGCCTCTCGAACCTCCGCAGTCTAGGACCGTGCGGGGGCGCCGGTTCAGCCGGACAGCAGGGCGGTCCGTTCGGTGGTGAGCGCCTCGGTCTCGGCGAGGATCTCGGTCCGGCGGACGGCGAGGTCGTCAGCCACCTGGCGGACCACGTCCCGGGTGCGGGGGATCTGCTTGCGCGCCTGCAGGACGAGCACGAACGCCTTCACGTCGAGACCAGGGCGATCCAGCCAGACGTCGAGCAGCCGGGCGCCGGCATCCAGCGGCTGCCCGGACCGCAGTGGCCGGCGTTCGCTGTACGTCCGGAGCACTTCGCTCAGCTTGGACAGGCAGCGGTCGGCGTACGCCGCGGCGCTGTCGACGGCCTGCAACTCGTCGAACTTCGCCTTGCCTGCCAGGATGCCGCCACCCGCGAGGTCGCCGGCGGCCGCCGGCATCGCCCGGCCCACCAGGAACTCGAGGGTGTCCAGGGCGCGATCCGACCAGCCCACGCTGGTGAGCAGGTCGTCGGTCTCGCTCAGCCGTACGGCGAGGTCCTCGAGCTCGGTGGCGATCACCCGCAGGCGGTCGGCGGTGTCGTCCCCGGCCGTGAGCAGGCCGGATTCCTTGTCGTCCAGCGCGGCCGCGTAGTCGTCGGCGACCAACTGCAGGTCGTCGTGCCGGTCTCGTGCCTCGTCCAGTTCGGTGCGGGTCTCCTCGAACCGGCGGCGGGCGTCGGCGTACCGGTCCTCGGCCTCGTAGAGCTCCGCGCGGAGGTCGTCGAGTTGCTGTTCCTGGCCGCGGCCGAACAGTGATCCGAGCCAGGATCCGGTCCGCCGCTCCAGCCGGTCCAACTGGTCGTAGCCGTGGGCAACCTTCTTGTCCCAGTGCCTGGTCTCGGCGTACAGGCCGTCCATCTGGCGCTGCAGCCGGTGGATCGTCTCGCTCAGGGGCTGCAGCTCCGCGCGGGCAGAGCGTCCCGCCGCGATGCGTTGGTCCACGCGATCCGCCATACCGGCCATTCGACCATCGCGCGGGTCCACCGTCTGGATGACCCCGGAAATCGATGACGGAGAGTAAGATCAAGGGTGCTGAGGGTGCCCGTTTCCGGACTCCGGGTCTGGTGCTGGATGACCCCGGACAGACGGTAAGGTCAGAGGCTGCCAGACGAGGGCTAAGCGCCGAATCCGGTGCCGGAACGGCCCGTGAAGGATCCAGAAGGAAGTAGGGCAGATGTCCACCACCGGCACCGAGATGGTCGACCGGCAGCGCCAGCGTGCCAACCGAGCCTCGAACCGTACTCCGGGCGGAAGACTGCCGACCGCGTCGAAACGGCGCCGGCCGACCCTCGCCGCGCTCGCCGCTCTGCTGATCGTCGGCGGCGCGCTGATCGCCGGTGTGCTCGCGGTCCGGATGGACGAGCGGGTCGCGGTGGTGCAGGTGGCGCGCGACGTCAGCGTCGGCTCGAAGATCACCAAGGAGGACCTGGCCCAGACCCGCGTGTCCGGTGACAACCTCAACCTGATCCCGGCCGACGACGTCGACAAGATCCTCGGCAGGTACGCCAAGGTCAACCTGGTCAAGGGCCAGTTGCTCGACGGCCTGCAGACCACCAAGTCCTCCCCGATCTCGGACGACAAGGCCGCCGTCGGCGTCGTACTGCTCGACGGCCGGGTGCCGGCCACCGGACTGCTGCCCGGCGACGAGGTCCAGCTGATCAGGATCGGCCAGGGCAACACGCCGCCGGCCGAGCTGGGCGATGCCGTCGTCCTGGACTCGCCGCAGTCCGCCGACGAGGGCAGTGGCCTGGGCAAGGACACCGCCGACGCGCAGACCGCGACGATGCTGGTCGACCGGTCCGACGTCAAAGCCATTACCGATGCCTCAGGCAACAACCGGATCGCGGTCGCGCTGCTGAAGAGCGGCTCGTCACTGGGAGACAAGTAGATGGGCTTGTACGTCATCGCCTCGGCGAAGGGCTCGCCGGGGGTCACTACGACGTCCGTGGTCCTGGCCGGCGCTTGGCCGGTGGAGCCGGTGCTTGCGGACCTCGACCCGGCCGGAGGGGATGTCGCCCTGCGGTACCGCGACGAGGCCGGCGCGCCGCTCGACCCGGATCGGGGGCTGCTGTCGCTGGGCGCCGGCGTCCGGCGGGGTAGCGGCGAGGCGCTCCTGACCGACCACGTCCAGCGCGTCTCCGGCGGCCTGCAGGTGCTGACCGGTGTGACGTCGCCGAGTCAGGTGCAAGGCCTCGGCCCGGCCTGGCTGCACCTAGCCCGCCTGCTGCGCTCGGACCCCGAGGGCCGCGACGTGATCGCGGACTGCGGCCGGCTGATGCCAGGCTCCGCGACCGTGCCGGTGCTGCAGAACGCGGACGCCGTACTGATGGTGGCCCGTCCGACGATCGAGGGCCTCGCGCATCTGCGGGAGCGGCTGCACAGCTTCGCCGACGTACTCCAGTTCGGCCAGTACGAGGCGGTCCCGGTGGGCGTCGCGCTGGTCGCGTCGTACCGGGACGGCCGGGTGACCGGCGACGTGCAGTCGATCCTGGAGCGCTCGCGGTTGCCGGTCTCCGTGCTGGGCATCATCGCCGAGGACGAGAAGGCCGCCGAGGCCATCCGGCTGGGCGACGGCCACCGGGCCCGCAAGTCGCTGCTGGTGCGGTCGGCTGCCGAGGTGGCCGAGCGGCTGCACCGGCTGGGCCGCCCGGCGCCGACGCCGCAGAACGCGGAATGGGGTGTCGCCTGATGGACCAGTCGCTGGTACGCCGCCTCCGTGAAGAGGTCGCCGAGGTCCTGGCCCGGCAGCGCCGGGAGGATGCCGCCAACGGCCTGCCGCAGATGACCGCGGAGGACGAGCGCCAGTTCGCCCGGGCAGTCGTCGGCCGGGTGCTGGAGACGCACGCCCGGGCCGAGATCGCCGCCGGCCGGACACCACCGGGAGCGTCCGAGGAGCATGACCTTGCCGACGGCATCCACGCCGCACTGTTCGGCGTCGGCCGGCTGCAGCCGCTGCTCGACGACCCGATGGTGGAGAACATCGACATCAACGGCTGCGACCGGGTCTTCATCGGGTTCGCCGACGGCCGCGAGGAGCTGGGCGACCCGGTCGCCGAGTCCGACGACGAGCTGGTCGAGCTGATCCAGACGCTGGCGGCGTACTCCGGCCTTGCCAGCCGGCCGTTCGACTCCGCCAACCCGCAGCTCGACCTGCGACTGCCTGACGGCAGCCGGTTGTCGGCGCTGATGGGTGTCTGCCCCCGCCCGTCGGTCTCGATCCGTCGCGCCCGGCTGTCCCGGGTGTCGCTGGAGATGCTGATCGAGTACGGCACGATGACGCCGGACCTGGCGTCGTTCCTGTCCGCCGCCGTCGCGGCCCGCAAGAACATCATGATCGCCGGTGCCACGAACGCCGGGAAGACGACGCTGCTGCGGGCGCTGGCCAACGAGATCCCGCCGGACGAGCGCCTCATCACGGTCGAGCGTTCGCTGGAGCTGGGCCTCGGCGAGTTCGAGGACCTGCACCCGAACGTGCTGGCGACCGAGGAGCGGCTGCCGAACAGCGAGGGCCAGGGCGCCATCGTGATGGCCGAGCTGGTCCGCCGGTCGCTGCGGATGAACCCCAGCCGGGTGATCGTCGGTGAGGTGCTCGGCGACGAGATCGTCACCATGCTGAACGCGATGAGCCAGGGCAACGACGGCTCGCTGTCGACCATCCACGCGAACTCGTCGCTCGAGGTGTTCAACCGCATCTGCACCTACGCGATCCAGTCGGCCGAGCGGCTGCCGGCCGACGCCACCATGATGCTGATCGCGGGCGCGATCGACTTCGTCGTGTTCGTTGAACGACGCAACGACTTCTCCTCCGGTGGCGGGCTGCGCCGGATCATCACCTCGGTCCGCGAGGTCAACGGTGTGGACGGCCGGGTGCTGTCCAGCGAGATCTTCCAGGCCGGACCCGACGGCATGGTCCAGCCGGCCGCGCCGATCAGCTGCCTGGCCGAGCTCCAGGCGGCCGGGTACCAAGCGAGCGCTCCGGCTGGGTGGGCGTCGTGACCGTCCCGTCACTGGACCTGATGCTGATCGTGCTGCTGGGTGCGGTTGTCGGCGGCGCGATCCTGATGCTCGTCTGGGCGCTGATCCCGCAGACCACACCCGAGGTGATGCGGGGGCCGTCGTCGATCGTCACCCATCTGCGGACAGCGGGCACGCGGCTCCCGATCGCTGTCGGTTCGGCGCTGCTGGTGCTGTTGCTGACCCAGTGGCCCGTCGCGGCCGCAGCGACCGGGGCACTGGCCTTCGCCTGGCCGGCCCTGTTCGGTGGCGCGGCGGCGGAGTCGAAGGCGATCGCCCGGCTGGAAGGGCTGGCGGCCTGGACCGAATCCCTGCGTGACACCGTGGCCGGCGCGGTCGGCCTCGAGCAGGCGATCCCGGCGACGGCGTACGCGGCATCTCCCGCGATCCAGACGGAACTGACCGCGCTCGCGGACCGTCTCAGGGTGCGTGTGCCACTACCCCAAGCGTTGCAAAGGTTCGCCGACGAGATGAACGACTCCAGTGTCGACCTCATCGTCGCCGCGCTGATCCTGAACGCGCGCCTGCGTGGCCCGGGCCTGCGCGACGTACTGAGCTCGTTGTCGGAGTCGGCCCGTGCGGCTGTCGAGATGCGGCAGCGGGTCAACGCCGGCCGTCGTAGTACCCGGCGCAGCGTCCAGATCGTCATGGTCGTGACCGTGGCGTTCGTGCTCGGCCTGTCCCTGTTCAACCGCAAGTACGTCGAGCCGTACTCGACCGCGCTGGGTCAGCTCGTGCTGATGATGATCCTCGGGCTGTTCGCGGTCGGCTTCCTGTGGCTGCGCCGGCTGGCCAGCTTCGAGACCCCGCAACGCTTCCTGCACGCCCGGGACCGGGTGCCGGACGGAGGTGGTCGCGGATGACGCTCGTCATGCTCGGCGGCGCCCTGGCAGGACTCGGGGTGCTGGTGCTGATCCGTCTGGTCGGCAACTCCGCGCCCAGCGGTGCGGCCGGTCTGTTGCAGCTCGACGCGGACATGCGCCGCTACCGCAACGAGGTCAGCCTCACAGCCGATCGTCGGCATCAGGAGGAGTCGCTGCGAATGCGGCGGCTGGGCTCTGGCATGCGCCGCGCGCTGGAGGCGCGGGGCATCCGGGTGCCGGTGTCGCTCTCGGCCGACCTGGGCATCGCCGGCCGGTCGCTGGAGACGCATCTGGCCACCAGCCTGGTCGGCGCCGTGGTGGGTTTCGTCGCGCCGACGGTGATGCTGGTTCCGCTGAGCATCGTCGGCGCCGGGCTGCCGGGCTTCGTGCCGATCTGGCTCGGGATCGTCGGCGCGGTGGTCGGTGCCATCCTGCCGACGCTCCAGCTGCGGACCAAGGCCGCGGACCGGCGGCGGGACTTCCGCCATGTGGTCAGCGCCTTCCTGGACCTGGTCGCGATGAACCTGGCCGGTGGCCGCGGTGTGCCGGAGGCGTTGTCGTCGGCGTCCGGGATCAGCGACGGCTGGGCGTTCGTCCGGATCCGGGACACGTTGGAGACCGCCAGGCTGCAGGGCGTCACCCCGTGGGCGGCGCTCGGCGAGCTCGGTGACGAACTCGCGATCGACGAACTGCGTGACCTGTCGGCCGCCCTCGCCCTGGTCGCCGAGGACGGCGCCAAGGTGCGGGACTCGCTGGTCGCCCGTGCGGTGTCGATGCGCCGGCGCGAACTGGCCGACACCGAAGGCCGTGCCCAGGCGCGGTCCCAGTCCATGTTGATGGCCCAGATGTTGCTGTGTGTCGGCTTCCTGCTCTTCCTGACGTATCCAGCTGTTGCCCGGGTGGTCGGACTGTGAACCGTCCCACCGGTCCCGAGGAGGGAAAATGATGATGTTCAACCCCAACAACCCGACCGTCATGTTCATGCGGGTATTCATCGCCGCGCGCATCCAGCGTGCCCGCCGGCTCGAGGGCGGTGCGTCGGCGCTCGAGTGGGTGCTG
This sequence comes from Kribbella sp. NPDC049227, assembly GCF_043197265.1. Classification (NCBI taxonomy): domain Bacteria; kingdom Bacillati; phylum Actinomycetota; class Actinomycetes; order Propionibacteriales; family Kribbellaceae; genus Kribbella; species Kribbella sp. NPDC049227. The sequence goes on from NZ_JBICST010000008.1 coordinate 513,132, forward strand.
ATCTCGGCGCTGCTCATCGGCGTCGCGCTGGCCGTCGGCAAGATCATCCTGGACAAGCTGACCAAAAAGGCCGACAGCCTGGACCTGGGCTGACCGACGGCGATGACGGTTCGGCGGTGGGCCCGGGCGATCCGGGGCAGGTGCACCCGTGCACGGCGGGACGAGCGCGGCGCGAGCAGCGTCGAGCTCGTTCTGTATGCGCCGATCCTGATGCTGGCGATCTTCCTGACCATCCAGTTCTCGCTGATCTACCTGGGCAACCAGGCGGCCTCGGCCGCGGCCCGGGAGGCGGCGCGGGTGGCCCGGACGTCGCTCGACCGGGGCAAGGCGGAGGCCGCCGGCCGCGCCTACACCGACCACATCGGCCAGGGAATCCTTGAGGACGTGCAGGTGATCGTGACACCGGTCGGCACCGATCAGGTGCGGGTCGAGGTCACCGGGCACGCGCAGAAGATCACGCCGTTCCTCGATCCACCGACCGTCACCCAGGTCGTGCAAGGCCCACTGGAGGAGTTCCGTGCGGACAACTGACCTGAGCCGCGTCTCCGGTCGTCGCCGCCGTCGCCGGACCGACCGCGGTTCGATGGCGGTGGAGATCGTGCTGCTCGCACCGGTGATGATGGCCTTCATGATGCTCGTCGTGGCCGGCGGCCGGTACGTCGCGGTCCGCGGCGACATCGAGGCGGCCAGCCGGGACGCGGTCCGCGCCGCCAGCCTGGAGCGGACGGAGGCGGCCGCCCGGGCCACCGCCGTCGACACCGCCGACGCGCAGTTGCAGGACGTCGGCCAGTGCCAGAACGCCACCCTGAGCGGGAACTTCGTGTCCGGCGGGACCATCACCGTCAGCATCACCTGCCAGGTCTCGTACGACGGTCTGGGCCTGATCGGGCTGCCCGGGTCGAAGACCGTCACGATCGAGAGCTCGGCCCCGATCGATCTGTACCGGAGGACCGGATGAACAGGCTGCTCCGGCGGCTTCGTCACGCCGTCGCCCGCGGGCGGACGCGAGGCGAGCGTGGATCCGCCACCGTCTTCATGCTCGGCTTCGCCGCCGTCCTGCTGGTCGGCGCCGGGCTGGTCGTCGACGGCGGCCTGGCCCTGAACCAGCGCAGCCGGCTGACCGACGACGCCGAGCAGGCCGCCCGTGCCGGGGCCAACGCGATCGACGTGGCCGCACTGCGCGACCGCGGCGAGCTGGTGGTCGACTCCGGCCAGGCGCGCGCGGTGGCCACCAACTTCCTCGCCGGGCGCGGCTACACCAACATCCGGGTCACCGTGAACGGGAACCAGGTGACCGTATCCGCCGACACCACCGTGGACACCGCGATCCTCGGTCTGGTCGGTATCAACAAGTTCGATGTGCACGGCACCGCTGTCGCCGAGCCCGAGACCGGAATCGGCTAGGAGACACCCATGACTCAGCAGAAGGCCGGCCGATTCGTGGCGAGCCCACCGGACCCGTCGCGCTTCCACCAGGAACGGCCGCCGGAACCGCGCTCGGCCGGCCAGACCGCGCTCGCCGCGCTCGCACTCCTGCTTCTCGTGATCGGCGTACCGCTGGCCCTGTGGATCCTGACCGGCCCGCCGCCGTTGCCGTCGGGCTGGCCGAGTCGCGAGGACCTGACCGCACCCATCGGTGTGGACGCACTGCTGACGGTGCTGCGCGCCGTCGTGTGGATCGCCTGGTTGCACTTCGTTGTGTGCGTGATCGCCGAGATGGCCAGTGCCGTCCGTGGCCGTGGTGTTCCGGTGGCAGTCCCGCTCGGCGGTGGCAGCCAGCGGCTCGCACGCATCCTCGTCAGCGCCTTGCTGCTGACCGGTATCGCGGCCGGCCAGGCCGCGGCGGCGACCGGGCACGGTTCCAGTGCGCCGACGGAGACCAAGTCCCAGGTCACCATCAGCGCGACGACGCAGCAGCAGCCGGCGCCGGAGGAGAACGCGCAGGTCGACCACAACCGCTTCGGCGGAGCTCCGACCACGACGACGGCGACGAACCAGAACAATCCGCTGGCCGGCAAGAAGGTCTACACGGTCAAGGCACCGGTCGGGCACCACCACGACAGCCTCTGGGACATCGCCGAGAAGCACCTCGGTGACGGTCGCCGGTACAAGGAGATCTACGAGCTCAACAAGGAGCGGGTCCAGCCCGACGGCAGTCACCTGCACCTCGCCCGGCTGATCATGCCGGGGTGGGACCTGATCATGCCCGAGGACGCCGTCGGCGTCAGCCGGGTGCCGCTGGAGACCGCGACGCCGCCGGCCACGGTGACGACGCACACCGAGCAGCCCGGCAACCCCACCACGACGGAGTCCGGTTCGACGGTCGAGCAGGGCGCGCAGACTCCGACGATTCAGCAAGGCGAGGAAGCCGGTACGACGACCGCCGGGGACCACCACGCGGTCCACGCCGGCGACGCGCAGGAGGACTCGCGCTGGCGGCTGCCCGCCGACTTGCTCGGCGGCGGACTGGTCGGCGCGGGCCTGCTCGGCCTGCTGCTGATCGAGCGGTACCGGCGGCGCGGACGTGATCCGGAGGCAACGGCCACCACAGCCGAGGTGGCGCTGCGGGTCGGTGCCGACCCCGAGCGCTCCGACGCACTCGACCGCGTGATGCGGGCGCTGGTGCGGCAGTGCGAGGCGGCCGGTCAGCCGTTGCCGCCACTGTTCGGTGCACTGGTCGACGACGACGGCGTGGAGCTCCTGCTCGCGCCGGCCCAGGGCAACCCGCCCGCGCCGTGGCAGGACATCGACAACGGCCGACGCTGGCGGATCTCCGGGACCGACATCCCGACCGACCTCTCCGGTCCCGCGCCGTTCCCCGCCCTGGTCTGCCTGGGCCGGGACGAGTACGACCGCGACGTTCTGGTCGACCTCGAGGCGGCCAGCGGCGCGCTGAGCCTGGAAGGCGACCCGGTGGTGGCCCGTGAGGTCGCTACGTCGGTCGCGGTCCAGCTGGCGACCAACCCGTGGACCGACATGCTGCGCGTGACGACCTCCGGTCTGCCGGAGGCGATCGAGGACGTGCTCGGCGAGCGCCTGCGGGTGGTGGACGACATCGAAGCGGTCATCCCGGACCTCGAGCGAGGCACGGTGGAGACCGAGGTGCTGGCCGGCCGGGTGAGTCGCTCGGCCGACGCCGCCCCGCAGTACGTCGTACTCGGTGCACCTCCGCGCGAGGACACCGCGAACCGGCTGGGCGCGCTGGCGGCGCGGACGAGGGCCGGCTTCGGCCTGATGGTCGCCGGTGCCGTGCCAGGCGCACGGTGGCAGCTGCGAGTCGACGAGTCGGGCACGTTGCGCATCCCCGCGCTCGGCCTGACGCTGTCGGCTAGCCGGCTGTCCGAGCCGACCGTCGACTCCCTCACCGAGCTGTTGGGTGCCGCGCGGACCCCGACCCCGACGCCGACCGGGCCGAGCCGGGTCCGGCTCCCCAGCACCGGCCGGATCGGCGACGACTCGAGCTGGTCGACCGCGACCGTGCGGATCGGCGTCCTCGGACCCCTGGACGTCCGGGCACCCAACCGGCTGGAGTCGGAGCGGGTCCCGCTCGCCACCGAGATCGTGGCGTTCCTGGCCCTGCACCCCGGCGGCGTGCACCCGAGCGTGCTCGGCGCCTCGGTCTGGCCGCGTGGGGTCACCCCCGAGGTTCGCGACGGTGCCGTGGAGCGGGTGCGCCAGTGGCTGGGCACCGACACCGTCGGCGGTCACCACCTGCGCCAGGACGCCTCGGGCCGGCTCGCGCTGGGTCCGGAGGTCGCTGTCGACTGGGACTGCTTCACCGAGCTGGCCCGACGCAGCCGGACCGCCCAGACTGTCCGGGACGAGCGCGAGTTGCTGCGTCGGGGCCTGCATCTGGTGCGTGGCGCGTTCCTCAGCGGCCGTCCCCGCGGCGGCTACTCGTGGATCGCCCGGGTGCATCTCGAGCGGCTGGTGCCGGACGTCGTCGTCGACGCCTCGCACCGGCTGTGGGAGCTGGCGATGAACGCGGACGACGCGGCGGGTGCCGTGAGCGCCGTACAGGCCGGTCTGCGCCTCGCCGACAGCTCCGACCTGCTGTGGCGTGACCTCCTGACCGCCGAGTTCCGGTACGGCGGTACGGCGGCGGCCGAGCGGATCGTCGAGGCCCTCGGCGACCGCATCCAGCGGTACGGCCTGGTCCTCAGCCCCGAGACCGAGGCCCTCATCGAGGACATCCTGCCCGCAACGGCGCCGCGCTCGCGCCACGCCGGCTGACGAGTAGGCCGGCCCGGTCCGGGCCGGCGGTCAGCTCTTGCTGGTGGTGAGGCGGGCTCGTTGTTCTCTGGCGATGGTCTTGAGCAGCGCGGTGTCGGGCTTGGGATCGGTGCCCAGGGCACTGGCTTGGCGGACGCTGAGCTGGACGACCAGGGTGTTCACCACGAAGCTCACCTCCGCGATCGCCTCGGACTGCCCGGTGCCGCCGTCGTACTGGACCTTGCCGTCGCTCAGCGCGCCCGGGACACCGAACGAGTGCTCGTGAGTGTCCTGGTCCCAGAAGCCCTGCTGCAAGGTCTGCGCCTTGGCCGCCGAGGCCGCCTTGAACAGCTGCACGGTGAATTGCTTCTTCTTGTCCGCGCTGACCCGGGACGCGCGGTACCCGTCGACGAAGCCGGCGTTGAGCAGCAGCGCACGATCGACAGCGGGTACGGCGGACCAGTTGGCCAGGAACGTAGTCGCGGTGAACGGTCCGGCAGCACTGCGCGGATCGGCGACGTAGCCGCGGGGCAGAACGACCAGTCCGGCCAGTGCGCTCTTCGGCGCCTTCTGCACCGCGGCCCCCGAGGACTGCACCGCCGGGGTCTGCACGGTGCCGACCGTGGCTCCGGCGTCGTTCCCGCAGCCGGTCACCCCCAGCAGGAGTGCGGTCACTACAGCGGCAACGCCTGGCGCAGTCCGCGTCACGGTGTTTCTCCGTCCGGCTTCTCGCCCCCGAGAGCTTCAGAAGGTCTCGGGCCAGATGTCATCAGAGCAAGGTGAACGAATGGCGAACGCCTTGCGAATCAGAGGGATCGCGACTCGGTGAGCAAGGTCTCGATCCGGCGCCGGGCGGCCTTCGGGTGCAGGGGTTCGCAGCCGGCTTCGATGCAGCGCCGGACCACCTGGGGATCGTCGCGGAGCAGCAGCAGACCGCGGCGGAGCAGGGTGAACGGCGGCTTGCGGTGTTCGCGCAGATCGCGCTGGAACCGCCGGGCGAAGGTGACGAGCCGGTGGTGCCGCAGGCAGATGGCAGCGGCCAGCAGGCCGCGCTCGCGCAGCCGGCCGGTGATCTGGTCGGCGAAGATGCCTTCGGCAATGATCAGCGGCGAACCCTGCGTGCTGACCGGCCGGTGACCGACCGTGCCGTCCGCGGCGATGTCGTAGATCGGCAGTTCCGCCGAGCCCGTCGTACACAACTGCTCGAGGGCTGCGACCGCGCGGTCGCCGTCCCACGAGCGTGGGTCGTCCCAGTCCACGATCCCCAGCGGGGAGCGCGGCATCGCCTCGTCGCCGCCGTCGCGGTAGAAGTCGTCGAGCCGGACCACCGGCAGCCCGACCAGTTCGGCCAGCCGCGACTTCCCTGCTCCGGAAGGCCCGGCCAGCAACACCACACGCGAACTCACCGCCACATTCTCCGCTACACCCCGGTCAGCCCCGGGGCGGGGGAGCTACCGGTTGTACGGCGTGGACAGCAGCGGGACGGTGTTGGTCAGGACCTGGCCGTAGAGGGCGCGGACCTGCGCCGCCTCGGCGTCGGACATCACCGACGGCTCGGGCTTGCCGACCGGGACCTGCCAGGTCGGCGGGGCATCGGCGCCGGACAGTGCCCAGGCCGCCTGCCGGGCAGCGCCCAAGGCGACGTACTCGGCCGGCTCCGGGAGGATCACCTCGGCACCCAGGAGCGCAGGCGCCAGTGCCTGGACCGCACGGGACCGGGCGGCGCCGCCGAGCAGGAGCACGCGGCGGACCGGGAGGCCTTGAGCCCGGAGGGCGTCGACAGCGTCGGCCAGGCCACACAGCAGGCCTTCGACGGCGGCGCGGGCCATGGTCGCGGGCTGGGCGGTGGCGCGGGTGAGGCCGTAGATCAGCCCGGTCGAGTGTGGAAGGTCCGGCGTACGCTCGCCGTCCAGGAACGGCAGCAGGACGAGGCCGTTGCTGCCGGACGACGTCAGCGCGGCCTCGTTGAAGGCGTCGAGGTCCAGGCCGAGGAGTTCGGCGGTCGCGGACAGGACGCGGGCGGCGTTCAGCGTGCACACGAGCGGGAGGTACTCGCCGGTGGCGTCCGCGAAGCCGGCCACCAGAGCGGTCGGGTCGGCGGTCGGGTGGGTCGAGCGGGCGAACGCCGTACCGCTGGTGCCGAGGGACACCGCGACATCGCCGGGCTGGAGGTCGAGACCGAGCGCGGCCGCCGCGTTGTCGCCCGTGCCGGCGGCCAGTACGGCGCCGGACGCGGTGTGGCCCACGATCTCCGCCGGACCGGCGACCCGCGGGAGCTTCAGCGAGCGGCCGAAGGCGAGCTCGACCAGGTCCGGCCGGTAGCTGTTCGTCGCGGGCGACCACCAGCCGGTGCCAGAGGCGTCGCCGCGGTCGGTGGTGATGCCGTCGATACCGTGCCGATCGGCCGCCAGCCGATGCGTCATCCAGTCATGCGGCAGCACGACCGCGGCCGCACGGGCCGCGGCCTCGCGCCGTGCCGCGTCACCGGGAGCAGTCGCGTCGGCGTCCCGCACCCACCGCAGCTTGGTCACGGTGAACGAAGGCACCGGGACCGACCCGACCGCTTCGGCCCAGGCACCCGGCCCACCGAGCTCCTCGACGAGCTCGACGGTCGCGTCCGCGGAGCTGGTGTCGTTCCACAGCACCGCCGGGTGGACGACCTCGCCGGCCTCGTCCAGCAGCACCATGCCGTGTTGCTGGCCGCCGACCGAGATCGCCTCCACCCCGTCGAGCAGCCCGTCCGACGCGATCTCCCAGGCCTTCCACCACTCCGCCGGATCCACCTGGGTGGCGTCGGGGTGTGGCGCACGTCCCTCCCGCACGACCGCTCCGGTCTCGGCGTCGCACACCAGAACCTTGGTTGCCTGGGTGGAGCAGTCCACCCCGGCAACCAGCCTCAGCTCAGTCATGCGTCCACATTAGAGGGCTTCGAGAGTGGAGCGTGCGCCGATCTCGTGCAGCGACTTCAGGGCGGCGGTGTACTGCGTCACGAACACGTCGTTCGACGCCAGATCACCGAACAGATCCGGGTCCGAGATGAACAGCAGCGGGTCGTCGCGGTTGTGCTGTGCCCGCTCGACCAGCTTGTCGCGCAGCCGGTCCACCACCTCGATCGGTTCGCCCTGCTCGTCGGCGCCCTCGGCGTACCGCGCCCACGACGCGACCACCAGCACCGACCGTGTGATGCTCCGTCCGGCCGCCAGTTGCTCACGGACGACCGGCAGCAGCCACTTCGGGATCCGGTCCGAGCTCTCCGCGCACAAGCGGGCCAGGGTGTCGCGGACCTCCGGGTTCGCGAACCGCTCGATCAACTGGTGCTTGTACCGGTCCAGGTCGACCCCGGGCACCGGCGGCAGCGTCGGCGTCCCCTCGTCGTCCATGTAGCGGAGCAGGAAGTCGACGAACAGCTTGTCCTGGCACACCTCGTGCGCGTACCGGTAGCCGGCCAGGTAGCCGAGGTAGCACAGCGCCTGGTGACTCGCGTTCAGCAGCCGCAGCTTCATCAGCTCGTACGGCTCGACGTCACCCACGATCTGTACGCCGACATCCTCGTACGGCGGCCGGACGCCACCGAAGTCGTCCTCGAGCACCCACTGGGTGAACGGCTCGCACACCACCGGCCAGCCGTCCTCGATCCCGAACCTCTCGGCCAGCGCGGCCCGGTCGGCATCCGTGGTCACCGGCGTGATCCGGTCGACCATGCAGTTCGGGAACCGCACCTCCGTCTCCAGAAACTCGGCGGTTTCCGGATCCTTCAGCCGGGCGAACGACGCCAGCATCTTCCGGGCGACATGACCGTTGCCCGGGATGTTGTCGCACGACATCACCGTGAACGGCGGCACTCCGGCCGCCCGCCGGCGCGCGAGCGCCTCGACGATGAACCCGAACACGCTCGCAGGCGTCGCGCCCGGCTCCAGGTCCGCGGCCAGCGCGGGGTCGGAGGTGTCCAGTTCACCGGTCACCTGGTTCACGTTGTAGCCGCCCTCGGTGATCGTCAGCGACACGATCCGCGTCGCCGGATCGACGAGTCGGTCCAGGACGGCGGACGGGTCGTCCGGCGCGAACAGGTAGCCGACGACCGACCCGATCACGCGCGGCTCGAGCGTCCCGTCCGGGTGCTTGATCACCAGCGTGTACAGGTGGTCCTGCGCGGACAGGACGTCGTACATCCTCCTGTCCTGGGGGAGTACGCCGACGCCGACGATGCCCCAGTCGAGGGCCTTCCCGTCGTTCATCAGCCGGTCCAGGTACATCGCCTGGTGGGCCCGGTGGAAGCCGCCGACGCCGAAGTGCACGATGCCCGGCTTCACCGCCGTACGGTCGTAGCCCGGTGTGGCGATGTCGTTGCCCAGAGCATCCAACGCGGTGGGGGTCAGTGCCGTCACTTGACCGCCCCCAGCGACAGACCCTGGACGAGCTTGTCCTGGGCGGCGAACCCGGCGATCAGCACCGGCAACGACACCACGATGGACGCGGCACAGACTTTGGCGAGGAACAATCCTTGGCTGGTCACGAACCCAGTCAAGAACACCGGAGCCGTCTGCGCCACTGTGCCGGTCAGCACTCGGGCGAACAGCAACTCGTTCCAGCTGAAGATGAAGCAGATCAGCGCGGCGGACGCGATGCCCGGTGTCACCACCGGCGCGACCACCGACCGCAGCGTCCGGCTCAGCGAAGCACCGTCGACCGACGCCGCCTCGAGGATCTCCACCGGGACCTCGGACAGGAAGCTGCGCAGCATCCAGACCGCGATCGGCAGGTTCATCGAGGTGTAGAGGATGATCAGCAGCCAGATGTTGTCCAGGAAGTTGACCGACTGCGCGAACAGGTAGATCGGCAGCAGGCCGGCCACCACCGGCAGCATCTTGGTGGACAGGAAGAAGAACAGCACGTCGGTCCACTTCTTCACCGGCCGGATCGACAGCGCGTACGCCGCCGGGAACGCGAGCAGGAGGACGAACGCGGTGGACAGGATGCTCGCGGTCAGCGAGTTCGCGATCGACGGCCACGGCCCGGAGTCGAAGAACGCCCGGTAGCCGTCCAGCGTGAGTGGTGCGCCGACGTCCGGCGGGTTCTTCGCCGCGTCCTCTTCGGAGTGGAACGACGTCAGCAGCATCCACAGCACCGGCAGCACGAACAGGATGCCGACGATCCAGGCCACCCCGCTCAGCACGAGTCCGCCGCGGTTCTTCCGACCAGTCACGATCGTGACCTGCCCGCTCATCGTCCCGTCTCCTCTCGGAACAGCGTGGACACCGACCGCAGCGCGAGGGTCGCGATGATGATCGTGCCGATCACCACGATCACGCCCGCGGCCGAGGCACGCCCGTAGTCGTGGGCGGTGTAGAAGGTCTGGTAGATCGTGTACGGCAGGTTCGCCGTCCCGAGGCCGCCGGAGGTGATGACGAAGACGGCGTCGAAGTTCTGCACGATGTAGATCGAGCCGAGCAGCGCCGACAGCTCCAGGTACTGCCGCAGGTGTGGCAGCGTCATGTAGCGGAAGATCTCCCACTGGTTGGCGCCGTCGATGCCGGCCGCCTCGATCACGTCCAGCGGACGGCTCTGCAGGCCCGCCAGCAGGATCAGCATCATGAACGGCGTCCACTGCCAGACCAGCGCGAAGATGATCGCCCAGAGCGGCTGGTTGCTGATCCAGTCCGGCTGTGGTGCGTTGTCACCGAAGATCCACTTCAGCGCGCCGTTGAACAGACCGTACGTCGGGTTGTAGAGCGCGTGCTTCCACAGCAGCGCGGCCGCGACCGGCACGATCAGGAACGGCGTGATCATCATCGTCCGGACCGCACCCCGGCCGCGGAACTTCCGGTCCAGCAGCAGCGCGATCAGCAGCCCGAGGACCAGGCTGAGCAGGACGACGCCGGCCGTGAGAATCACCGTCACCCAGATCGCGTGCCGGGTGTTCGCGTCGGTCAGCACCCGGCGGAAGTTGTCGATGCCGGCGAACCCGCGCTCGTCGGGGTAGTAGGCGTTCCAGTCCATGAAGGACACGATGATGGTGACCACGAACGGCAGCTGGGTCACGATGATCATGAACACCAGCGCCGGCATCAGCGGTGCACGCCGGGCCCAGTCGCCGGCCCTGCGCATCATCGTGGCTTCGGCACCCGGCGGCGGCGCTTGGCGGCGGCGCCCCGGTTGCGTTGCGGTGTCGGGCTTGGCGTCCACAGACATGACCGGCTCCCCTTACTTCGCTGCGCGCGAGCGGTACCGCTCGGCGACGTCGTCGGCGAGCTCCTGCCCGCGGTTCAGCGCTTCGTCCACACTCATCCGCCCGGCGATCGCCGAGCTCACGTCCTGGCTGACCTGCGTGCCGAGGTCCGGGAACTCCGGGATGTCGACGAACTGGATCCCGATCGCCGGCCGCGGCTGGGTGCCCGGGTTGCGCGGGTCGGCGGTCTCGATCGCTTCCTTGGTCGGCGTCGCGAACGCCGCGGCCTCCTTCAGGTACGACGGGTTGTCGTACGTCGAGGCCCGCTTGCCGGCCGGGACGCGGGACCAGCCGAGCTTCTCGCCGACCAGCGTCTCGTAGTCCTTGCCGGAGGCCCAGGAGATGAACTTCCAGGCGTTGTCCTTCTTCTTGCTGGCCTCCTGGATGCTCCACGACCACGCGTACAGCCAGCCGGAGCTGTCGGTCTTCACGACCGGTGCCGGCGCGTAGCCGATCTTGCCCTTCACCGGCGAGTTCGGCGCTTCCAGCGAGCCGGCCGCGGACGTCGCGTCGTACCACATCGCGACGTTGCCCTGGATCAGGTTGTTCAGGCACTCGGTGAAGCCGGCCTGCGGTGCGCCGAGTTCACCGTGCGCGCGGACCAGGTCGACGTAGAACCTGGTCGCCTCGGTGAACTCCGGTGAGTTCACCTGCGCCTGCCAGTCCTGGGTGAACCAGGTGCCGCCGAAGGTGTTCACCACGGTCGTGAGCGGTGCGAAGATCTGGCCCCAGCCCGGCTGGCCGCGCAGGCAGATGCCGCGCATCCCCGGCTGGGCGTTGTCGACCTTGGCCGCGATGTCCGCGACCTCCTGCCAGGTCGGCTTGGCCGGCATCGTGACGCCCTTGTCCGCCAGCACGTCCTTGCGGTACATCAGGAACGACGACTCGCCGTAGAACGGTTCGCCGTACACCTTGCCGTCGTCGGCCGACAGCGACAGTGTCATCGGCTTCAGGACGTCGTCCTGGTCGAAGGACGGGTCGTTGGCGATGTAGTCCGACAGCGGCGCGATCCACTTGCTCTTGGCGTAGATCGGGATCTCGAAGTTGCTCAGCGACGCCACGTCGTACTGACCGGCCTGGCTGGAGAACTCCTGGCTGATCTTGTCCCGGACGTCGTTCTCCGGCAGCACGGTGAAGTTCACCTTGATGCCGGTTTGCTTGGTGAAGTTGTCGGCGGTGAGTTGCTGCAGGTCGACCATCTGCGGGTTGTTCACCATCAGCACGTTGATGCTGTCGGTCCCGCCGCCACCGGCGCCGCCGCCCCAGCCGGCGCAGCCGCTGACCGCACTCAGCAGGAGTGCGACCCCGACAGTCATAAGCCTTCGTCCGGGCACGAGCCGCTCCTTCGATCCGCTCATTTGAGCACGCGTCTGCTCACACCACGAGTGAACCGGGAACGTCCTTGACCTGTCAAGAGTCTGTGCAACACTAGTGCGCAGGAGTGCTCATATGAGCGGGGAGGCCTTATGGAGCCCATGACGGGCGGTCCGGCACAGCTCGTGCTGACGGCGTCGATCGCGCGGCGGTACTACGTCGACGGCCGGTCCAAGGTGGAGATCGCCGACGAGTTCCGGCTGAGCCGCTTCAAGGTGGCGCGGCTGCTCGACCAGGCGCGCAGCAGCGGGCTGGTGCGGATCGAGATCAGCCATCCGGGCGCCATCGACCTCGATCTGTCCGCTCGCCTGCAGGAGTCCCTCGGGCTGCGTCGCGCAATCGTGGTGGACACTCCCGAGGAGGACCCGGCCGCGCTGCGGCTCCAGCTCGGCAAGGCTGCCGCGGACCTGCTGTCCGAGATCGTCACCGCGGACGACGTGCTCGGGCTCGCGTGGGCCCGGGCGGTCACCGCGATGACCGAGCAGCTGACCTCACTCGCTCCCGTGCCCGTCGTCCAGCTGACCGGTGCGTTGACCCGCCCGGATGTCGAGGCGAACTCGGTGGAGCTGGTCCGGCACACCGCTCGTCTGTCCGGCGGAGCGGCGTACCTGTTCTATGCACCGCTGGTCGTGCCGGACGCCGCGACCGCGCGGGCGTTGCGGCAGCAGCCGGAGGTCGCGGAGGCGATCAGCCACTTCGACTCGGTCACCAAGGCCGTGGTCGGGCTCGGGTCCTGGGCGGCCGACCAGTCCACGCTGTACGACGCGATGGACGAGAAGGCGTGTGATCAGTTGCTCCGCCGCGGCGTGGTCGCGGACATCTCCGGGGTGTTCGTCGACGCGCACGGTGTAGCGGTGCAGAGCCGGGTGACCGACCGGGTGATCGCGATCAACGCCGAGCAGATGGACGCGATCGACGAGGTGATCGCGATCCCGTACGGACTGGCCAAGGTCGGCGCGGTGCGCGCCGCGGTCCGCAGCGGGCTGGTGAACGGCCTGGTGACACACAGTCCACTTGCGAGGGCCCTGCTGGACGAGACAACCTGACCTGATGGTCGAGGTCGAGACCCCGCTGCTCGGTGGTACCGCCAACCGCGGACTGGTGGTGCGTGTCCGCGACACCGTACGCCGTCCGCTGCGCGGAAACAGCGAGGCGATCCATGCGCTGCTCCAGCACCTGGACGACGTCGGGTTCGAGGGTGCGCCGACGATCCTGGGGATCGACGGGCAGGGCCGTGAGGTGTTGTCGTACCTACCCGGTGACACGGTGACGCCGCCGTACCCGGCGTGGTCGATGACGGATGCCGCACTGGACAGCGTCGCCGCGTTGCTGCGCGAGTATCACCAGGCGGTCGCCGGCTTCCGGCCTGACGACTTCAGTTGGTCCGAGCCGGTGCCCCCGGCGTACGTCGAGGACATCGTCAGCCACAACGACCCGAACCTGGACAACATCGTGTTCCGGGACGGGGTCGCGGTCGCGCTGATCGACTTCGACCTCGCCGGTCCTGGCTCGGCGCTATGGGATGTGGCGGCCGCGATCCGGTTGTGGGGGCCGCTGCGCCCGGCCACCGACATCCACGACGCCCGCCGCGGCCGCACGTTCGCCCGTCTCCGCCGCTTCGCCGACAGCTACGGCCTGTCCGAAGCCGACCGGCTGCGACTGGTCGAGGCGGCCGCGGACAATCACGTCTGGTGCATGGACTACGTCCGCCGAGGCGCCGAAACCGGTCACCCGTGGTTCCACCAACGCTGGACCACCGGCGAAGCCGCGCTCACCCAGCGCACCAACCACTGGTTCACCGCCCACGCAGACGCCCTACACCAGGCTCTACTGGCCTGAGCTCGGGCGGGGACCGAGAGGGTCTTCGTCGGGTGGGGTGGGGGTGCGGCGGGTGTTGTTGGTGAGGGAGCGTTCGGGGAGCCAGATGATGAACGTGCTGCCGATGCCGAGTTCGGAGTGCAGGGCAACAGTGCCGCCGTGGGATTCGGCGATCTGGCGGACGATGGCCAGGCCCAGGCCGGCTCGGCGTTGCCCGGTCGAGGGGATGGTCGCCGGCGGCTGCCGCTGACCGCCGCGGAAGAAGCGGTCGAACACGCGATCGGCGTCGTCGGCCGCGATCCCTGGACCCTCGTCGCGCACCGCGATCCAGGCCCAACCGTTGCGGCTGCCCACCGCGAGCACGAGTTCGCTTCCACCGCGCGCCAGCCGGACCGCGTTCGAGAGCAGGTTGTCGACCGCCCGCCGCAACGCCGACGCGTCCCCGGCCGCGGTCGGTCCGGGGGACAACCGGCGTACGACGTGCAGCTCGCGATCGGCCGCGAGCAGTTCGTACTCCTCAGCCGCCTCGCCGGCGATCGCGGCGAGATCGACGTCCGCGTCGACGAACGCCGGCGAGGACCGGCGGGCCGAGGCGAGCAGATCCTCGACCAGCCGCGTCATCCGCTGGATCGCCCGGCTCACGATCGCGGTCGCCTGGGCCCGGTCCTCCGGCGGCGTGTCGTCGTGCGCGAGAACCGCGTCCACGTTCGCCTGGATCACCGCGAGCGGATTGCGCAGCTCGTGCGACGCGTCGTCGACCAGTTGCCGTTGCGCCACGAACGCCGACTCCAGCCGGCCGAGCATGTCGTCGACGGTGTCGGACAGGTTCCGCAGCTCGTCGTGCGGTCCGCCCAGCGCGATCCGGCGGGACAGGTCGGTCGCCGAGATCTCCTGCGCGGTCGCGGTGATCCGCCGTACCGGCCGCAGCGCCCGGCCGGACAGCCACCAGCCGGTGCCGAGGCTGACCAGGAACAGGACGCCCATGCCGGCGGCCGAGTAGTTCCGCAACGTCTGCAGGGTCTGGTAGTTCACCGCCGACTCGACGCTGGAGATCTCGGCGGCCTGGATCACCTGGCCCTGCTTGAGCTTGAGGTTGCCCTCGGCATCTTTGTAGACCTTGTTCACCTGGATCTGGTCCAGCGGCTTCGGGTCCAGGAGCTGCGACAGGGTCAGGTAGACGCCGCCGAGCAGCAGTGCGGAGAGCGCGATCAGTACAGCGGAGTACGTCAGCGTCAGCCGGAAGCGGATCGTCTGGGCCCAGGGTGGGCGGGGGATCTTCATTCGTCACCTCGAAGCCGGTAGCCCCGGCCGATCACCGTTTCCAGCACGGGCTCCTCGCCGTCCTGGGTGAGTTTGCGGCGCAGTGTTCCGACCGTCACCCGGACGCTCTGGGTGAACGGGTCCGCGTTCTCGTCCCAGACGTGCTCGAGCAGTTCCTCGGCCGACACCACGTGCCCGGGCCGCGACATCAGATACCGCAGTACGCCGAACTCCTTCAACGTCAGGGGGAGTTCGCGACCGGACCGGGTGGCGAGGTGGCGGGAGGAGTCCAGCACCAGGTCGCCGACGTGCAGCTGCGTGCTGCCGTTGGTGACGTCGCGGCGCAGCAGCGCACGGATCCGGGCGAGCAACTCGACCAGCGCGAACGGCTTGGTCAGGTAGTCGTCCGCGCCTTCGTCCAGCCCGCGGACCCGGTCCGCCAGCGAGGCGCGCGCGGTCAGCATCAGCACTCGCAGTTCCCGTCCGGACGCCACCTCGATGTCACCCCGGCGGACGGCGCGGCACAGGTCGAGGCCGCTGGTGTCCGGCAGTGTGATGTCCAGGATCGCCAGGTCGTACGCCGTGGTCGCGAGCTTCTCGGTCGCCTCGGCACCGGTCAGCGCCGTGTCGACGGCATAGCCGGCCCGGCCGAGTCCGGAGCGCAGCGCGCTGACCAGGCCTTCCTCGTCCTCCACCACCAGTAGTCGCACGCAACCAAGGTAGCCGCAGGATCCGCAACTTCCGGCGTGCTCTTTCGGCGGACTTTCGCTCCGCTTTCCTGCCGTTTTCGCACTCCTTTGATGGTCTGGAGGCCAGTCGAAAGGAGATCTGATGAAACGGCTCATTCTCGGTGTGGTGGTAGCGGTCGCAGCACTCGGTGCCGGTGGGGTGGCGGCGTACGCGGCGACGAACGACCCGGCGCCGGACCAGGGGTACGTCACCGTCGAGGACGACTGCCCGGCGAAGAGTGGCGGCGAGAACCCGGCTGGGAACGCATGACCGCGGCCAATCTCGAGCACGCGCTGTTCGAAGTGAAGAAGGTAGTCGTCGGGCAGGACCACCTGGTCGAACGGATGCTGGTCGGGCTGCTGGCCCGCGGGCACTGCCTGCTGGAAGGTGTCCCGGGCGTCGCGAAGACGCTCGCCGTACGGACGCTGGCCGAGGTGATCGGCGGCCGGTTCGCCCGGCTGCAGTTCACCCCGGACCTGGTGCCCGGCGACATCATGGGCACGCGGATCTGGCGGCCGTCGACCGAGGGCTTCGACACCGAGCTCGGCCCGGTGTTCGCCAACCTGGTGCTCGCCGACGAGATCAACCGCGCGCCGGCCAAGGTGCAGTCCGCCCTGCTGGAGGCGATGGCCGAGCAGCAGGTCAGCATCGGTGGCACCAGCTACCGGCTGCCCGAACCGTTCCTCGTCCTCGCGACCCAGAACCCGATCGAGTCCGACGGTGTCTACGCACTGCCCGAGGCGCAGCGGGACCGGTTCCTGCTGAAGATCACGGTCGACTACCCGAGCCCGCTCGAGGAGCTCACCATCCTGCAGCGGATGAGTGCGCACCGGCCGCACGCCAACGCGGTACTCAGCCCGGAGCAGGTCGCCCAGTTGCAGGAGGCAACGGAAGACGTCTTCGTCCACAATGCCGTGGCGGAGTACGTCGTACGCCTGGTGCATGCGACTCGGGAACCACAGCAGTACGGGATCCACGACCTGAGCGGCGTACTGGAGTTCGGGGCCAGCCCTCGGGCCACGCTCGGTCTGGTCGCGGCCGGTCGGGCGCTGGCGTTGCTGCGCGGGCGGGACTACGTCCTGCCGGCCGACGTGTACGACGTCGCGCTCGACGTGATGGCTCATCGGCTGGTGCTCTCCTTCGACGCGCTCGCCGACGGGGTCGACCCGCGGGCGGTCGTGTCGCGCATCCTGCACACCATCGAGCAGCCGCACGTGGTGCCGGCCGACGACGCGCAGGGGTCGGCGGCATGAGCAGCGGTCCTGATCTGCTGGCCGGGCGTGAGCGCGCGCTGCGGGCGCTCGAGCTGACGGTGAAGCGGAAGCTGGAAGGGTTCCTGCACGGCGAGATCACCGGCCTGCGCAGCGGTCCCGGCAGCGAACCGAACGAGGCCAGGCCGTACCAAGCCGGTCAGGACGACGTACGCCGGATGGACTGGAACGTCACCGCGCGTTCGCTGGAGCCGCACGTCCGCGCGCCGCTGGCCGAGCGTGAGCTGGAGACCTGGGCACTGCTGGACGCCTCGGCCAGCATGGACTTCGGTACGGCGCTCAACGAGAAGCGGGACCTCGCCATCGCGATCGTCGGGGCGGTCGGGCTGCTGGCCGACCGTCCCGGCAACCGGCTCGGCGTCCGTGTTGCGATCGGCAACGAAGTACGCCGGCTTCCCGCGGCGGCCGGTTCGGTCCAGCTCCGTCGATCGTTGCGGTCGCTGCTTTCGTTGCCCAGAGCAACTCCCGGGGAGTTCCCGCGGACCGACCTCGGCCGCGCGATCACCCGGCTGAACCGCGAGCATCCTCGACCCGGGCTGCGCGTGGTCGTGTCCGACTTCCACGACGACGGCTGGGCCGATCCGCTGCGCCGGCTGTCGGCGCGGCACGAGGTGATCGCCGTCGAGGTACTGGACCCGCGGGAGCTCGAACTGCCCGAGGTCGGTCTGCTCACCCTGGTCGATCCCGA
Source organism: Kribbella sp. NPDC049227 (assembly GCF_043197265.1). Lineage (NCBI taxonomy): Bacteria > Bacillati > Actinomycetota > Actinomycetes > Propionibacteriales > Kribbellaceae > Kribbella > Kribbella sp. NPDC049227. Next base: position 530,710 of record NZ_JBICST010000008.1, read on the forward strand.
GACCGGCCGGCGGCGGGAAGTCCAGACCGGCAGCCGCAAACTCCGCCGGCGGTACGCCGATGCGATGACCGCCCACCGTACCCAGACCACCCAGGCGATCCGGGCCGCCGGTGCCGCACACCTCGTGCTGCGGACCGACACCGACTGGGTCCGTGACGTCGCCGCCTTCGCCACCGCCCGCCGCCGGTCGAGCATCCGGCGGCACCCGACCGGGAGGACCGGTATCCGATGAGATTCGAGCAACCGCTGTGGCTCTGGCTGCTGGTGCTGGTGGCGGCCCTGATCGCCGCCTACCTGATCGCCCAGCGCCGCCGCAGCAAGTACGCCGTCCGGTTCGCGACGCTGCCGATGCTGGAGAAGGTCGCGCCCGTGCGTCCTGGTTGGCGCCGGCATGCACCGGCTGCGGCCTTCCTGGCCGCGTTGACTGTGCTGACGATCGCGATCGCGCGTCCGGTGGCCGACGTACGGGTGCCGCGGGAGCGGGCCACTGTGCTGGTCGCGATGGACGTGTCCAACTCGATGGCGGCCACCGATGTCGCGCCCAACCGGTTCGAGGTGGCGAAGCAGGCGGCGGTGCAGTTCGTCCAGGACCTGCCGGAGAAGTTCAACGTCGGGCTGGTGTCGTTCGCACGGACCGCGACCGTGGTGGCGACGCCGAGCACGAACCACCAGGCGACGGTTGATGCGATCAATGGTCTGGAGTTGAGCGACAGTACGGCGATCGGCGAGGCCGTGCTGACCAGCCTGCAGGCGGTTCGGACCATCGACCCCGATGATCCGCCGCCGAGCCGGATCGTGTTGCTGTCCGATGGTGGGAACACTGCTGGGCGGCCGATCGATGAGGCGGCCGATGCCGCGGCACAGGCCGGCGTACCGGTGTCGACGATCGCGTACGGGACGCCTGAAGGCACTGTGAACCTCGAAGGGCGCGACATCCCGGTTCCTGCCGACACGGAGTCGTTGCAGGGGCTCGCTGATGCGACCAATGGCTCGTTCTACGCCGCTGAGAGCGATGAGCAGTTGCGCGACGTGTACTCCGACCTCCAGTCGTCGATCGGCTGGACCACCGAACCACGCGAGATCACCAACCTGGTGGCGGGAATCGCCTTGGCCGCGGCACTCCTGGCCGCCCTGGCGTCCCTCCTCTGGTTCTCGCGCCTCCCCTGAGGAGCCACCATGCCCCCACACCTGGGCCATCCCTTCCGAGGCCCCCACTACTACCCCGGCCCACCACCCTCTGTGACACCCCCACCCACTGCACCACCCACCTTCCCCGTCACCCCGGCTGCCGCTGCGTCGGCTCCCCCCTCTCCGGCGGCACCTCCGGCCGGGGTGACGGCCCCTCCTCCTACCGCGAGGTCCGGGCGCCGCGCCGGGATCGTGGTTGCCACCGTCGCGATGTCGATCGTGGCGGGCGGGCTCGCCGGCGCGGTGACCGGCTCGCGGGACCCCGACCCGGCGGCGATCGACCTGCCGCAGGCGGCGGCACCGCCCGCGGCTGCGCAGGGGTCGATCTCGGCCGCGGCGGCGAGCGTGTTGCCTGGGGTGGTGTCGGTCCGGGCCGGACGCGCGACCGGGTCCGGGTTCGCGATCGACCAGGAGGGGCACGTGGTCACCAATGCGCATGTGGTGGAAGGAGCGAGCGATGTATCCCTGGTCCTGTCGAACGGCCGCCGGGTCGACGCCGACGTCATCGGTTCCGACGCGGACAACGACCTCGCCGTACTCCAGGTCTCGGCCGCCGATGCCGAGGGACTGCGCGCGCTCACGCTCGGCCGGTCCGCACAACTGCGGGTCGGCGACCCGGTGCTGGCCGTCGGCTCACCGCTCGGCCTGGAAGGAACGGTGACCGCGGGCATCGTCAGCGCGGTCGACCGGCAGGCACGCTTCGGCGACAACGGCAACCGCCAGTCGGCGATCCAGACCGACGCCGCCATCAACCCCGGCAACTCCGGCGGCCCGCTGGTGAACGCCGCCGGCCAGGTGGTCGGCGTCAACACCGCCATCGCCACCCTCGGCGCCAGCCGCTCCGGCAACATCGGCATCGGCTTCGCCATCCCCGTCGACCGCATGACCACGATCGTGGAAGACCTGGTGGACTGAGACGCGGCAGTCCCCCTCTTCCTCTAGCCTGGGTGGATGGTGTGGTTTGGTGGGTTGCTCGGGCTGATCGGGCTGGGGACCTTGGTGTTCCGCGACGGCGACGTGGTCGGAGTGCCTGCGGTCGGGGCCGGGATCGGCCTGATGATCATCGGCGCGGTGGTGGCCGGGTTGGGAGTGGTACGGCGCCGTGCGGTACGACGGCGCCGGGCGGCGCGGGGAGAACCGGAGCCGGTGGGGAACGTGTTCGAGCGGGCGGCCGCGTTGCCACGGCTGTTGCGGGCGGCGCGGCAGGGGGCGTATCCGGACCTGCCCAAGAGCCGGATGGCCTTGTGGGCGTTGGCGTTGGTGTACCTGATCTCGCCGATCGACATCCTTCCCGAGTTGTTGCCGATCATTGGTGTGGCCGACGATGCCGGAGTCGCGGTGTGGCTGCTCACGAGCGTGTCGACGGCGACAGGTCTCTACCTCGGTCGCGAGCGAGACCAGCAAAGGCGAGGAGACCAGCTCGGGCGCGAACCTGGGACGAGGTAGCTCAGCCCGAGGAACGCAGCCAGTCCGCGACATCCGCGGCGGCTTCCTCCGGGTGCTCGTACGCGAACAGCTGGAGAGAGTCGGCTGGAGGGTACGGCGCCGGCTCGGCCAACCGGGACGCGGCCGCCAACAGCCGTTGGGCTGCCTCGACCACGAGTTCAGCCTGAGCACGAGCGTCGGCCGGGTTCGTGAGAGTGACCACCGAGCGGGCCAGGTCGGCCACCTCGCACGCCTGACAGGCCATTGCGAGCTGTGCCCGGTTCATCGGGCCGCCCGCACGAAGAACACCGCGGTCATCGCCACCGCGGTCGTGAGAACGAGGGCCTTGAGCAACGATGCGGGCAGTCGCCGGACCAGCTGCGCACCGGCGTACCCACCGATGACGGCCCCGATCAGCAGCGCCACCAGGCGAATCGGCTGATCCAGAACGTCGGCAGCGAAGAGGAAGACGACGGTCGCCGTGAGGTAGACAGCCGCCACCTGGATGACGCGCAGGGGGTTTCCGCGAGCCGGGTCGAGTGTCGTGGTGGCGGTCCAGAACGCCAGCATCATCAGCCCGACCGCGCCACCGAAATACCCGCCGTAGATCGACAGCAGGAACTGGCCCGCCAGGATCGCGGCCGGTCCCGGGGCGCCGAGGCGGAGCGCTCGGGTCAGCCGCCGTCCGAACGCGAGCACGATCGTCGCGAACGCGAGCAGCCAAGGCACCGCCGCGTCGAACGACTCCGACGGCAGCACCAGCAGCAACCCGGCGCCGATCGCCCCGCCGACCACGCTCGCCAGCGTCAGCCCGAGCGTGGACGGCCGCGCGAACGCCTCCAGCTCCCGCCGGTAGACCCAGGCGCTGGTCGCGTTCCCGGGCAGCAACGCGACGGTCGTGGTCGCGTTCGCGGTGACCGGGGGCATGCCGGTCGCGACCAGTGCGGAGAGTGCGACGAAGCTACCGCCGCCGCCGACGGCGTTGAGCGCGCCGGCGGCGACACCGGCCAGGAGGATCATCAGCACCCTTCGAGGATCACGGCTCGGCGGGCAGTCCACAATGCGCGATCCCCGTAGCCAGCCTCAGGCTGAGACGTAGGCTGGGGTCATGCGGTACGACTTGGACGACCTCCGGCTGTTCACCCACGTTGCGGCGGAAGGCTCGATCACCGGCGGAGCCCGGCTCATGCACCTGAGTCTGCCTTCGGCCAGCGCGCGGGTCAGAGCCCTCGAAGCGCAAGCCGGCGTACCGCTGCTCATCCGCGAGCGCCGCGGCGTCCGGCTCACCCCGGCGGGCGCGACCCTCGCCCGGCACGCCCGCGAGGTCCTGGCCGAGACCACTCGCCTGGACAGCGCCGTCGCGTCGTACGCCGTCTCCGGATCGGCGCCGATCCGCCTGGTCGCCGGTGGTTCCGCGATGCACCAACTCGTCCCCGCAGCGCTCGCCACCTTCCTGCGCGACCATCCGGAGTACGACGTGAACGTCAGCGAACGCCGGACGACCCGCAGCGTTCGCCTGCTCGCCGCCGGTGAGGCCGATCTCGGCGTGATCCTCGACGACGAGCCCACCCCACTTCGGACCGAGCCGCTGGCCGACGACTCCCTGGTGGTGATCGGCCAGGCCGGTGGAATCCTCTCCGGCCGCGCCTCGATCGCGTACGCCGAAGTCGCCGAGCACCCGCTGGTCGGTCTGGACCGCCGTTCGCCGTTGACGCAATGGATGGACGACCGCCTCGGTCCGCACGCCCCGGCGCCCCGCTTCCGCACTCTCGTCCCGACCCTGCACACCCTGATCACGCTCGCCACCGCGGGCGCCGGTCTCGCGATCGTTCCCCGCAGGGCCGTCGACACGAACACAGCCGTCGAGATCTGCCCGCTGCAGGACTCTTGGTCCACCCGCCAGCACCTGCTCTGCTACGCCGCGAACGCACCCGCATCCGCCCACCTCCTGGCCACCCACCTGCACGCGGCCGCTAGCGTGCGGGTATGAGTGCGGACGAGGTTGGCATCCCCCTGCAGGCGTTCAGCGCGCTGCTGCACAGCGACAACATCGCCACAGTGTGCAGGGCCCTGAACATGTACCAGGTGGCCGCCTCCTACACGCGGTTGAGTGGTGGGAATCCGCTCGAGCCGCTCGCCCAAGACGTCCGTCAGGTCGCGCGCAACGTGCTGTCCGCACCGCCGATGGAGGCCGATGAGGAACTGCGTGCCGCCTTCGACCACCTGAGTGCGCTCAACGTCCTGACCAGCCTGGCCGAGGCCGAAGACGCGGACCTGATCGCGACGATCGTCGAAGACACCACGGACGCCGACGTACGCTCGACCGCGCTTCTCGCCGCAGCCGCCGTACCAGCCGACGGGACGCCCAACCCGCGACTGCTCCAAGTCCTGGAGACGATGGCGGACAACCAGGCGCTCGACGAGCGCGACCGGGCCCGGGCCAAGCTCGTGCGGGAGAAACTGACGGGTCCGTAGAACGGCTCTCGGATAGCGTGCACATATGCGCGCTCTGACAGTGGAAGAGGCCCGGCAACGGGCGACAGACCTTGCCGTGCGGTCGTACCGGGTCGAGTTCGACCTGACCGGATCGGGCGACACCTTCGTGACGACCAGCCGGATCTTGTTCTCGGCCGGGACCGGCACGAGCTGGGTCGACGTGAAACCCGAGCGATTGCTCGCGGTGGAGCTGAACGGCACGGCGCTGGACGTCGGTCTGCTGGCCGAGGGGCGCTTTCCACTGACCGATCTGCAGGACGAGAACGAGCTCGTGGTGACGGCCGAGCTGAAGTACTCCGCGGACGGCGAGGGCCTGCAGCGCAGCGTCGACGCCGCCGACGGCAAGGTTTACACCTACGGCATGTCGTCGCTCGAGTCGGCGCCGCGGTACTTCCCGTGTTTCGACCAGCCGGATCTCAAGGCGCCGTACACGATCACTGTGAGGTGTCCCGAGGACTGGGTTGTCCTGGGCAACGGTGCGGCGACGCAGGTCGGCCCGGGGGAGTGGCGGCTGGCCGAGACGAAGCCGCTGTCGACGTACTTCGTCACGATCCTCGCCGGGCCGTACCACCTGATCCGCAGTGAGCACGACGGGATCCCGCTCGGGCTGGCCTGCCGGCAGACGCTGAAGGAGCACCTGGACCGGGAGGCCGGGGACCTGTTCCGGACCACCGGCGAGGCGTTCGACGAGTACCACCGGATGTTCCGGCAGCGGTACCCGTTCGGTGAGTACTGGCAGGCGTTCGTGCCGGACTTCAACCTCGGCGCGATGGAGAACCCGGGCTGCGTGACGTTCGCCGACCACCTGGTCTTCCGCGGCCCGGTGACCGAGGCGGAACGCAGTACCCGGGCCCGGATCGTCGACCACGAGATGGCGCACATGTGGTTCGGCGACCTGGTCACCATGCAGTGGTGGAACGACATGTGGCTGAACGAGTCGTTCGCGGAGTACATGGCGCACCGGGTCGCGGAGGACGCCACCAGCCACGGCGGCAACTGGACCGACTTCGCCTTCGTCCGCAAGTGGTGGGGCCTGCGCACGGACCAGAGCAGCTCGACCCACCCGGTCGCGCCGGACAGCCTGAAGAACGCCCGGGAGTCGCTCGACGACTTCGACGGGATCTCGTACGCCAAGGGCGCCGCGGTGCTCAAGCAACTGGCGAAGTACCTCGGCGACGACGTGTTCCTGAAGGGTGTGAACGCGCACCTGGAGGCGCACGAGTACGGCAACGCCGACCTGGCCGAGTTCATCGCGAAGCTGACCGAGGCCGGGGCGCAGGACCTGGCCAACTGGTCGGACCAGTGGCTGCGGACCTCCGGCCTGGACACGATCTCGATCGAGCGCACTGCCGACGGCGTCGTCCTGCACCGCGGGAGCCCGGACGGTTCGCGCCGGCCGCACAAGCTGAGCGTCGGTGGGTACGACGCCAGTGGCGCGGCCACCATCGTGGACGTGATGCTCGACCAGGACAGCGTGGAAGTTGCGCTGAGCAACGAGTACGCCGTGATCGTGCCGGACGCGAACGACGACACCTGGGCGAAGATCCGGCTCGACGCGACGAGTCTGGCCAACCTGCCCGCGGTCCTGCCGAAGATCGCCGACGGCACCACCCGCGCGGTGATCTGGAACTCGATCCGCGACTCCACCGCCGACGCCGAGCTCGATCCCCGGCAGGCGCTCGACCTGTTCGTCACCGCGATCAAGGACGAGGACAGCGACATCGCCGTCGGCTCGTTGGTGCGCTGGCTGGAGGAGCACGTGCTCGGCGTCTACCTCCCGTACGACGAGTCGCGCGGTCCTGTCGCGGATGCCCTGGGCGCGAGGCTGGCGACCGTCGAGCCGGGGAGCAGCCTGCAGCTCGCGACTGTCCGCGGCGTCGTCGCGACCACCGACGACGCTGAGCTGCTGAAGTCCTGGCTGGACGGTGTCGAGACTCCGGCCGGTCTGGAGCTCGACCAGGATCTCCGCTGGGAGCTGGTACTGCGGCTCGTCCAGCTGGACGCGTTCGGCGCCGCGGAGATCGACGCCGAGCTGGCGCGCGACACGTCGACCGAGGGCGTCAACCACGCCGCCCGCTGCCGGGCCGCCCTACCCGCCGGCAAGGAGGCCGCGTGGACGCGGATCATGACGGACCCGGCGATCGGCGTGAAGGAACTGCTCGCCGTGGCCGACGGCTTCTGGCATCCGGGACAGGCCGCGATCACGGCGCCGTACGTGCAGCGCTACTTCACCGACATCGCGGACACGGATGCCATCCGGTCCGGGATGGTGATCGGGCTGACCGCGCGCCGGATCGCGCCGCGGTTCGCGATCGACGAGAGCCTGGTCGAGCCGGCCGAGCGGCTGATCGCCGACGAGTCCGTGGTCTCCTCGGTCCGGCGGCAGACGGCCAACTTCCTGGACGACCTGCGCCGGGCGCTCGCGGTCCGGCGTACCTTCGGCTGACCTTTCGGCCGTGCGGGATCCCGGCGTACTCTGATTACGCAGAGTGTCGTCCCGAGCCCGAGGAGTCACCGAATGCGTCTGCTGAGGTTTCTCCTCGTGCTCGGGTTTGTCGCCGGTCTCGGCACGCCCGCCGTCGCCGCCGATCCGGTCGCGGTGGTCCGGGCGCGCTTGGAGACGGTCCCCGGGCTGCGGATCGAGAGCGGGCAGTTGATCAACGGCAAACCGTTCTTCGTGCTCTGGTTCCGGCAACCGGTGGACCAGCACCACCCGGACGGGAAGCAGTTCGAGCAGCGGATCACCTTGTGGCACAAGGGATTCGACCGGCCCACGGTCCTGCACACGACCGGGTACGCCGGGATCGACGGGGTGTTCACGGCCGAGCCGACGCGCCTGGTCGACGGCAACCAGGTGAACGTCGAGGAGCGGTTCTTCGGCAGGTCGACGCCTGCGACCAAGGACTGGACGAAGCTCGACATCTGGCAGGCGGCGACCGACCACCACCGGATCGTCCAGGCCTTCAAGGCCTTGTACGGCGGCAAGTGGGCGTCGACCGGCGCCAGCAAAGGCGGGATGACCTCGGTCTACCACCGGCGCTTCTACCCGGCGGATGTGGACGCGACGGTCGCTTACGTGGCGCCGCAGGACACGGTGAACGAGCAGGACTCGTACGTCGACTTCATCCAGCACGCGGGCACCGATGCGCAGTGCAACGAAGCCCTGCGGACCGGTCAACGCAACGCGTTGTACCGCCGCGCGACGCTGCTCCCGATTCTCGTCAGGCAGGGCTTGAAGTACGACCACACCTTCGGCTCGGCGGATCGCGCGTTCGAGGCCGCGGTGCTCGACACACCGTTCAAGTTCTGGCAGTACCGCACCCAGGCGAACTGCCTGCTGATTCCAGGCCGCGCCGCCACCGACCAGCAACTGTTCGATTTCATCGGCCAGATCGCCGACTGGTCGTCCTATTCGGACGCCGGCACAGCGCCGTACCTCGCGTACTACTACCAGGCGACCGCCCAACTCAACTGGCCGGACGTCGCTATGGGTACGACGTGGCTCAAAGGCTTGCTTCACTATCGGGAGGCCGGTGCTGCGCCGGCTGCTGTCCCGGACGGCATCGAACCCAAGCACGACGACGCGGCCATGGCCGACATCGATCGCTGGGTGAAGACCTCAGCGACCCGGATGCTCTTTGTTTACGGGGAGAACGACCCGTGGAGTGCCGAGAAGTTCGAGCCCGGACCGGGCACGCGCGACTCGCACTGGTTCACGGTTCCGGCAGGCAACCACAACGCGGCGATCGCGGGACTGCCCACAGCGCTGCGGGCCGAGGCGACGAGGATCCTGCGGGGCTGGCTGGTCAGCGGACGGTGAGGCGCTCTGCGACGGCCTTGCGGGCCTGGTGGATCCGGGCCTTGACGGTGCCCAGCGGTACGTTGAGCTCGACGGCGATCTCGGCGTACGTGAGGGAGCCGAGGTCGCGCAGGATCAGGGGCTGGACGAGTTGCGGGTGGCTTGACTCGAGGGATTCGAGGGCTTCCAGTAGGTCCAGCCGGGAGCCGGCGATCACCGAGGTGGTGCGCGGATCGGCCGACTCGGGCAGGAGCTCGGCGGACTGCTCGATCGAGCGCCGCTTCAGCGACCGGTAGGTCTGCCGTGCCTGGTTGGTGGCCACGACGGTGACCCAGCCGACGAAGCTGCCGGTGCCCTTGAAGGTCTGGATCTTGTTGGCCACCTGGAGCAAGGTGTCCTGGACCGCCTCCTCGGCGTCCTCGTGGTACGGCAGGAACTTGGCCACCCGCCGCTGCACCTGCGGGCGGATCGCCGCCAGGATGGTCGGAAGCACGCTCTGGTCCCCGGCCGCGGCGCGCGCAGCGAGATGTTCCAGATCCTCGTTCATGCTCCCCCAGGGTGGTGTTGGCCGGACAACCGAGCCGTGCACGACAATAGCCGGGATGGATGTCATCGGCAGGTACCGGCTGCAGGACAAGATCGGTGCGGGCGCGTTCGCGACCGTCTGGCGTGGGTACGACGACGACCTCGATGTGGACGTGGCCGTCAAGGTCCTCGCCGACAACTGGGCATCGCGCGCCGATGTCCGCGAGCGGTTCCTGTCCGAGGCACGGCTGATGCGGCGGATCGCCAGCGACCGGGTGGTCCGGGTCTTCGATCTCGGCCGGCTCCCGGACGGACGCCCGTACTTCGTGATGGACTACGTCGGCGGTGGCTCACTGGGCGACGTCCTGCGGCACGGGCCACTGGACGTTGTCGATGCCGTGTGGTGGGGTGCCGACCTGGCCCGAGCGGTCGCCGCGTTGCACAACGAGGGTGTCGTCCATCGCGACGTCACCCCGGCGAACCTTCTGCTCCGGCCGAACCAGAGTGGCGAATCCGGTGACGGTGGTACGCATCGGATCGTCCTGGCCGACCTCGGTCTGGCCAAGCGTGCTGCAGAGGCATCGGGCCTGACCCAGGCTGTCGGGACGCCGTCGTACATGGCGCCGGAGCAAGGGCGCGGGGACGGTGGGTTCGACGAGCGGGCGGACATCTACGCGGTCGGTGCGGTGACCTATGCGCTGATCACCGGGCACCCGCCGTTCTTCTCGTCCTCGATCGGCGAGGTGGTCAACCGCGATCCGGATCTACCGCCACCGAGTCTCCGAGCGCTGCTGCACGACGCCGTCGGCCAGCTCGACGATGTCCTCGGGCGAGCGCTCGCGTACCGGGTCACCGATCGCTGGGAGCGCGCCGATGCGCTCGCCGAGCGGTTGGAGGCGGAGGCGTACCGGCTAGAGCAGGAGGCGCCGTTCCGGGCGATGGAGCGGACCAGCATCGCCATCGACGACAAGCTGCCGACGACGGTCGCGACCGATCCGCCGGTACGACGACGACGGCGCCGGAACCGGGCGTGGTTCCTGCTCTCGCTGCCGGTGGTGTTCATGCTGGCCGGAGTGGGCGGCTGGTTCCTGTTCGGTCAGTGAGACGAGGGGTCCCTCAAGCGGTCGTGGCTGCTTAGAGTAGTTGAGTGGCTACTCATCGCAGTTTGATCGTTCTCGGTGTCGCCGTACTCCCGTTGCTGCTCGCCACTGGTGCCGAGGCAGCGCCGACCGCCAGCTACGCCTGCCGGGCGGACACCAAGTTCGGCCGGCATCTCGTGTCGTTGCGGCAGGGGGTCGACGCGAAGGCGCCGGCGACCGTCCGGCCGAACACCCGGTTCGCGATCACTGTCGACCTCAAGCCCGGATCGCTGCCGGGTGAGGTCAAGGGCTTCAAACTTCAGGAGGTGCGCGAGCTGTCCCTGCGCGTGCCGATCCCGGCCAACTCGTCGTACGTCAGTTCCCGGCTCACCGGCGGGTCCGGCCTGAACTCGACGCCGACCGTCCAGCTCGACGGCCGGGCCGCGGTCGTGAAGGTCCCGGGCCCGATCTCGGGCGGCGCGAACTACCAGTTGCCGACGCTCGCGGTCCGGCTGCAGGCAGGCAGCGCCGGTACGGTCATCGAGACCAGACTCAAGGGCACCAGCTACGACGACCCGGGCCTGACCCTGCAGGCCAGGATCAAGTGGAAGTTCCTCTCCATCACAGCCCCGGTCGCCTGCTACCCCGACCCCAATCCCGCACTCACCCACACCGAGGTGCGCTAGTAGGTCACGGTGATCCGCTGGTTGACGGGGTCGACCCGCGCCTGGCCGCCGTACGGGAGGATCTGCGCTGGGTCGGTGTGCCCGATGTCGAGGCCCTTGACCACGACCGCGGACGGGTTGTACTCCATCAGCGCGCGATCGACCGCGAGGTACTGCCCGGTGACGTAGGCAACGGACTCCGCCGGCGTGCTGTGGTTCTCGATCGACCAGGACTTCGGGCGGCCCCAGAGGACGGCGTCGAACCGCTCGAGCAGACCGCGCTCGCCGAAGTTGCGGAGGATCCGGTAGACGGTCTCGGAACTCGGCATCTCCTCGCTGGTCTCCAGGAACAGGATGCCGCCGTAGGAGTCGGTGGGCAGCATCCAGCGGTTGACGGACAGTTGCCAGTCGAGGATCTCGACGCAGCCGCCCCACAACCGCCCGCTGACGGGCTGCGAGCCCTGCCAGGTCCAGCCGGTGCCGGGGAAGAGCGGTGGCTCGGTCTCCAGATTGGCGGGAACGTTCCAGTCGTGATCGTGATCCGTCCAGGCCTCGGCCGGGGTCAGCTCGAACTCGCCCGGGGTGAAGAGGGCGGCGCGCAACGAGCGCTCGGTGTCCGGGTGCATCGCGCCGCCGCGGCCGAACTGCACCATCACGCTGCCGCCGTGAAAGGCCGGCAAACCCAGCGAGTACAGGAAGTTGAGCAGGTTCGTGTTGTCGCTGTACCCGAAGAACGGCTTCGGGTCCGCCTGGAACACCGCGGGATCGAGGTGCTTCAGCACAGTGATCTGGTCCTCGCCGCCGATGGTCGCGATCACCGCGCGGATCGACGGGTCCGACCACGCCGCGTGCAGATCCGCCGCCCGCTCCTCGGGAGTGGCGCCGAGGACGCGGGTCGTCGGGTACTCGACCGGGATCAGCTCGAAGTCGTCGCGCAGCCGCCGCAGGCCGAGCTCGTACGGCCCCGGAAAGAGCTCCGGCAACCCACGAGACGGCGAGACGATCGCGACCTTGTCACCAGGCTGAAGCATGCGGCGACTGTACGACGAATCGGGCTCGGACAGGACTGATTTACAGGCCGATCGGGTGCCAGACGGTCTTCAGTTCCAGGTACTGCGTGAGCCGCGACAGCCCGGGGGACTCGGTCCAGTCCTCCTCGGCCGGACGCCGTACCCGCTTGAGGTTCTCGGCCGACGCGGCCTCCAGGTCGCGGGCCTCGTCCGGGTCCTCGATGCCGCACAGGTCGATCGCGTTGACGTCCATGTGCGACGCCAGCCACGGGCCGACCTCGGAGGCGGAACCGGTGAGGATGTTGACCACGCCACCCGGTACGTCGGACGTCGCCATCACCTCGCCCAGCGTCACAGCAGGCAGCGGACGCTCGTACGACGACACCGCGACCACCGTGTTGCCGGAGACGATCGCCGGCGCGATCACACTGGTCAGGCCGAGCAGACTGGACTCCTGCGGCGCCAGCACCGCGACCACACCGGTTGCCTCGGGCAACGAGAAGTCGAAGTACGGGCCGGCCACCGGGTTGCTCGAGCCGACCACCTGGGCGAGCTTGTCGGCCCAGCCGGCGTACCAGACCCAGCGGTCGATCGAGGCGTCCACGACGGCACGGGCCTTGCTGATCGACAAGCCCTCCGACAGTGCGACCTCCGAGCTGAACTGCTCGTGCCGGCCCTCCATCACCTCGGCGATCCGGTAGAGCACCTGCCCGCGGTTGTACGCCGTCCGGCCGGACCAGCCGCCGAACGCCTTGCGGGCCGCGACGACCGCGTCCCGCGCGTCCTTGCGGGAGGCCTGCGACGCGTTCGCCAGGAACTTGCCCTTGGCATTGTTCACCACGTACGACCGGCCGGATTCGCTGCGGGGGAAGGCGCCGCCGATGTAGAGCTTGTACGTCTTGCGCACTTCCAGACGGGTACTGTCCTTAGTGGGCAAGGTAGGCCTCCAGACCGTGGCGGCCGCCCTCGCGGCCGTAGCCCGACTCCTTGTAGCCGCCGAACGGCGAGGTCGGGTCGAAGCGGTTGAACGTGTTGGCCCAGACCACGCCGGCGCGCAGCTGGTTGGCCATCCAGAGGATCCGGGAGCCCTTGTCGGTCCAGATCCCGGCGGACAGCCCGAACGGGGTGTTGTTCGCCTTCTCGACCGCCTCGGCCGGGGTGCGGAACGTCAGCACCGACAGCACCGGGCCGAAGATCTCCTCGCGGGCGATCCGGTGCGCCTGGGACACGCCGGTGAAGACGGTCGGCGGGAACCAGTACCCCTCGGCCGGCAGCTCGCACTCCGGCGACCAGCGCTCGGCGCCCTCGTCCTCGCCGATCTGGGACAGCTCGCGGATCTTGGCCAGCTGGGCCGCGGAGTTGATCGCGCCGATGTCGGTGTTCTTGTCCAGCGGGTCGCCGACGCGCAGCGAGCCCATCCGGCGCTTCAGTCGCGCCAGCACCTCGTCGTACACGCTCTCCTGGACCAGCAGCCGCGAGCCGGCGCAGCAGACGTGGCCCTGGTTGAAGAAGATGCCGTTGACGATGCCCTCGATGGTCTGGTCGATCGGCGCGTCCTCGAAGACGATGTTCGCCGCCTTGCCGCCGAGCTCCAGCGTCACCGCCTTGTCCGAGCCCGCGACCGACTTGGCGATCGCGCGGCCGACCTCGGTCGACCCGGTGAACGCGACCTTGTCGACGTCCGGGTGCTCGACCAGGGCCTGACCGGTCCGGCCGGCACCGGTGACGATGTTCACCACACCCGGCGGCAGGTCGGCCTGCTGGCAGATCTCCGCGAACGCGAGCGCGGTCAGCGGCGTGGTCTCGGCCGGCTTGAGGATGACGGTGTTGCCCGCGGCCAGGGCCGGCGCGATCTTCCATGCCAGCATCAGCATCGGGAAGTTCCACGGGATCACCTGACCGGCGACACCCCACGGCTGCGGGTCCTCGCCGGCACCGGCGTACTCGAGCTTGTCCGCCCAGCCCGCGTAGTAGAAGAAGTGTGCGGCCACCAGCGGGATGTCGACGTCGCGCGACTCGCGGATCGGCTTGCCGTTGTCCAGTGACTCCAGCACCGCGAGCTCACGGGAGCGCTCCTGGATCAGCCGGGCGATCCGGAACAGGTACTTCGCCCGGTCCCGGCCGGACATCGGGCCCCAGACCTTCTCGAACGCCTTCCGGGCCGCCTTGACCGCCTTGTCGACGTCCGCCGGTCCGGCCTCGCTGATCTCGGCGAGGACCTCCTCCGACGACGGGCTGACGGTCTTGAACGGCTTGCCGTCCGTCGCCTCGACGAACTGGCCGTTGACGAACAGCCCGTACGACGACTTGATGTCGACGATGGCCCGGGACTCCGGGGCCGGTGCGTACTCGAATCTGCTCATGCCTCAGTCCAGCGTGAAGTAGTCGGGTCCGGGGTAGTGCCCGGTGGCCAGCTTGGTGCGTTGCATCAGCAGGTCGTTCAGCAGGCTGGACGCCCCGAAGCGGAACAGCTCCGGGTCCAGCCAGTCCGGTCCGGCGGTCTCGTTGACCGTGACCAGGTACTTGATCGCGTCCTTCGCGGTCCGGATGCCGCCGGCCGGCTTGACGCCGATGTGCAGGCCGGTGGACTCGTGGTAGTCGCGGACCGCCTCCAGCATCACCAGCGTCACCGGCAGGGTGGCCGCGGGGGACACCTTCCCGGTGGAGGTCTTGATGAAGTCCGCACCGGCCAGCATCGCCAGCCAGGACGCGCGCCGGACGTTGTCGTAGGTGACCAGCTCACCGGTCTCCAGGATCACCTTCAGGTGCGCGTCGCCGGCCGCCTCACGGATCGCGGCGATCTCGTCGAAGACCAGGCCGTACCGCCCGGACAGGAAGGCGCCGCGGTCGATCACCATGTCGACCTCGTCGGCGCCGGCCGCGACCGCGTCCTTGGTGTCCTGGATCTTGATCGGCAGGCTGGAACGCCCACTGGGGAAGGCGGTTGCGACACTCGCGACGTTGATCCCGGAGCCGCGCAGTTCGTGCTTGGCGGTGGCCACCAGGTCCGGGTAGACGCACACCGCGGCGACCTGCGGGGCGGTCGAGTCGGCCGGGTCCGGCCGCATCGCCTTCGCGCACAGCGCCCGCACCTTGCCGGGGGTGTCCTGGCCCTCCAGCGTGGTCAGGTCGATCATCCGGATGGCCAGGTCCAGCGCGTACGCCTTGGCGGTGGTCTTGATCGACCGCGTGCTCAGGGTGGCGGCCCTGGCCTCGGCGCCGACCTGGTCGACGCCCGGCAGGCCGAGCAGGAACCGGCGCAGCCGGTCCTCGGACGAGGTCACGTCGGCCAAGGAGTCGACGCCGCTGTCGAGTGTGGTCACTTGCGCAGTCTAGTGCGGATCCGGACAGCCGGTGGACGTACTGGTCCTATGCCTGCTACCGGTCGCCGGTTAGTTTGTGCGGGTGAAGTCGAAGTCCTCCGAGAGCGAGCAGTACCTGTCCGCGTCGAACCGGATCACCGGGGTGGTGGTGATGGTGATCGGCGCGGTCGGCCTGCTCGACATCGTGCTGGAGTGGCGGACCGCCACCGGCGTACTGGTCGCCAGCCTGATCGGCATCCTGATGGTGCTGGCGTACGTCGGTCTGATCCGGCCGTCGGTCACCCTCAGCCCCGAGCATCTGCTGCTGCGTAACCACCTGCGCGACCATCTGATCCCGTGGGCGAAGGTGACCGGTGTCGACGTCACCGACATCCTGCGCGTGCACACTGCCGACAACCGGCTGCGTGCTCCCGGCGTCCAACTCGTCATGCGCGATCTCAGGAAGCAGCGGGTCGGCGGGCGCAAGCTGGCATCCGACAGTTCGATCTCCCGCGCCGACTTCGTGGTCGGCCGGATCGAGACCCACATGAGCCAGTACTCCGAACAGGCCGACGGCGAGGTGGTGACCACCTGGGCCCGGCCGGAGCTGACCATCGTCGGTGTGCTCGCGGCCATCGCCATCGTGGCCGCCTTCTTCCGCTGACCGTCGGCGTTCCGATGCCGTTGCTGTCACGCCGCGCCCTGCTCCGCACCGGCGCCGCCGCCACGGTCGCGGGAGTCGCCGCGGTCGCGGGTCTGGAGACCGGTGCGATCCCGGGCCGCGCGAAGGTGCACGACGTCCTCGGGCTGAGCGGCCCGGACGGCGTCGTACCCGATGTGCCGCCCGGCCCGGTGGAGTCCGGGACGTTCGAGTCCGCTGCCCGGCGTACGACGGTCGGCTACAGCGTCGTCCGCCCGTACGGCTCCTCCGCGGAACTGCCCGTCGTACTGGCGCTGCATGGCCGCGGTGGGGATCACACGTCCGCGATCGCCGAGCTCGGGATGGACCGCTACCTGACCGCGGCGATGCGGTCCGGTACGCCGCCGTTCGCGGTGGCGACCGTGGACGGTGGACGGGACAACTACTGGCATCCCCGCGCCACCGGGGACGATCCACTGCGAATGCTGTCCGCGGAATTCCTTCCCCTGCTGGAGAAACGCGGACTGCGCACCGACCGGGTCGGCGTACTCGGCTGGTCGATGGGTGGGTACGGCGCTCTGCTGTGGGGCGGACGATCCGCGGTCGCCATCGGTGCGATGAGCCCCGCCGTGTGGCGCCGGTACGACGACGTGGCGGGCGGCGCCTTCGACGGGGCAAACGACTTCGAGCGGCACCAGGTCTTCGGCCATCCTCTCGAGAATGTTGCCGTGCGCATCGATTGTGGCCGGGACGACCCGTTCGCCGGCGCGGCGGGGGACCTGCGCCGGGAGTTGCACGCGGCCGGCGGGCAGCAGGCCGGTGCGCACACCGGTGGCTACTGGCGCCGGATGCTGCCCGAGCAGCTGCGCTTCCTCGGCGAGAAACTGACGGGAACTCCGCCGCGGTAGCCGGCGTCAGGAGAGCCGCCGGCGCAGTAGCCTGACTCAAATGCGCCATAGCACGTAACTCAGCCGCCCGGTGCGCGTTGCCGTACCGGGCGGCTGTTGCGTTTTGCCGACACTTACACGATCTGCGATCGTGTGGTTACTTGTTTCGGGTCCGCACGCCTTACAGTTCCAAGTCGAGCGTCGAACGGCAGGAGTCAAGGACAGTGAACTACGACGAGTTCAACACCGAGTACGCCAAGGTGCTGGACAAGATCAAGAGCGGCAGGTGCAGCTGGTCCGAGCTGTCCGGTCACGTGACCCGGCTGCGTCAGGCGACCACCGGGATCACCGTGCCGGTGGAGCGGACCCAGGTCGACCACGACCTGGCGGCGCTGAGCCAGATGGTCGACATGTCCCGGCGGACGAACGACAAGGAGGACGTCTGGACGGTCACGTCCGACGCGATCCGCAAGGCCAGCAGCCAGGAGGGTTCGGTCGCCGACCGGATCGCCCGGATCGAGGCGAGCATCAACGACATCGCCAACCTCGCCAACCGGAACCCGGACGAGCGCGACGCGCTGATGCAGTCGACCAGCACGCTGCGGATCCTGCACTCGTCGCTGCAGAGCTCGCTGCGCGCCGAAGAGGCCGACGCGGCGGCCGCCGCGGCCCGCTGACCGGAGCCACCCGCCAGGTGTTCCGGTCCGACGTCAGCCGCTGAAGCTCGGCTCCAGCGGCTGACCACTCACGCGTTCTCCAGCCCCAGTGCGGTGGAGAGCGCCTGCTTGATGCCGGCCAGGTTCTTCGCTGCCTGGCTCCGGGCGCTCGAGACATCCGCATCCGCCACCGGCACGACCACTTCCAGGTAGCACTTCAGCTTCGGCTCCGTACCCGACGGCCGCACCACCACCCGAGCTCCCTCGGACAGTGTGTAGCGCAGCCCGTCAGTCGGCGGGAGCGTCTCCGAACCCTGGCTCAGATCGTCGGTCCGCTCGACCGTGTACTTGCCCAGCGACGTGGGCGGGGTGGCTCGCAGCCGCTCCATCGCGGCGCCGATCAGCGACAGGTCCTCGACCCGCACGGACAGTTGGTCCGTGGCGTGCAGGCCGTACTCGAGCGCCAGATCGTCCAGCAGATCCAGCAGGGTGCGCCCCTCGGCCTTCGCCGCGGCGGACATGTGCAGGACCCGGATCAGTGTCGAGATACCGTCCTTGTCCTTCACGGCGGTCGGATCCACGCAGTACCCGAGCGCCTCCTCGTAACCGAAGACGAGCTCCGGGACCCGCCCGATCCACTTGAACCCGGTCAGCGTCTCGACGTACCGGACGCCGTACGACGCGGCGATCTTGCCGAGCAGCGACGACGAGACGATCGAGCACGCGGCGACCCCATCGGGCCGCGGCGACAGCAGGAACTCACCGAGCAGCGCGCCGAGCTCGTCCCCACGCAGCATCCGCCAGCCGCCGTCGGCCGCCGGATCGGGTACGGCGACCGCACACCGGTCGGCATCGGGATCGTTGGCCACCGCGATGTCCGCGTCCACGGCCCGGGCCAGCTCCAGGGCGGCGTCGATCGCTCCCGGCTCCTCCGGATTCGGGAACGACACGGTCGGGAAGTCCGGATCCGGGTCCGCCTGCGCCGCCACCACCGCCGGTACGGCGAACCCGGCGCGGGCGATCGCGTCCTCGGCCAGGGCCCGTCCGACGCCGTGGAGTGGTGTGTAAGCCACCTTCAGCTCCCGGGGTGCATCGGCCGGCACCAGCTTGGCGATGCGGTCCAGATAGGCGTTCAGGAGCTCGTCACCGATGGTCTGCCAGTCGTCTCCTCGCGGCACCGAGTCCAGATGGCCGACTGCCGCGATGGCCGCCGCGATCTCCGCGTCCGCGGGCGGCACGATCTGCGAGCCGTCACCCAGGTAGACCTTGTAGCCGTTGTCCTGCGGCGGGTTGTGCGACGCGGTGACGACGACGCCGGCCACGGCCGTGAGATGCTTGATTCCGAAGGCAATCACCGGCGTCGGCGTGTGCTGGTCCAGCAGGACGGCGTCCAGGCCGGCCCCCCGGACCACGGCCGCCGTGTCCCGCGCGAACACATCGGACTTGTGGCGGGCGTCGTACCCGATCAGGACCGGCCCGTCGGTGCGGCCCTTGTCCTTCAGGTAGGCGCAGAGGCCGGCGGCGGCGCGGATCACGACGACCCGGTTCATCCGGTTCGGTCCCGCGGCGACGGCGCCGCGGAGCCCCGCCGTACCGAACTCGAGGGGGCCGGAGAAGCGGTCGGCCAGCTCGTCGCCGGCCTCGGCGGAGCCGTCGGCCAGCAACTGCCGCAGTTCGGCGCGCGTGTCGGGGTCGGGATCTTCGCTCAGCCAGGCTTCGGCGGCTGCCCTGAGGTCATCGTTGACGGTCACCACCGCACGATAACCGGCGTACCAGCTTTAGTGGCCGGACGACTGGCAGGGGCGGGCGCGGAGGTCGGCGACGTAGTCGTCCGGGGCGCCCGCGGCCTCGGCCGCCTCGGCGAGGATGCCCAGGTAGCGGGCGGACGGCAGGCCGCCCTCGTAGGCGTTCAGGACGTACATCCAGGCCAGTTGCTCGCCGTCCAGGGTCTGCACCCGGACCTGGATCTTGCGGTAGATGCCCTGGTCGATCGCCTCCCACTCGTCCAGGCGCTCGACGTCCTTGGGGTGGATGTCGTACAGCGCCACGAAGACCTGGTTGGCCGGGTCGGCCGGGTCCTCGACGACGGTGGCCATGGCGCCCTCCCAGCCCAGCTCCTCGCCGCCGAAGGTGAGGCGCCAGCCGGTGATCCAGCCGGTCCCGCGCAGGGGCGAGTACGGGCACCGCTCGGCCATCAGGTTCGGGTCCAGATTCGACGCAAACGCGGCGTACAGGGTCACGACGACACAGGATACGGAACAATGGCCTCCCGTGGCGCGAGTTGTGATCATCGGAGGCGGTCCCGGCGGGTACGAAGCGGCCAGTGCGGCTGCCCAGCTCGGGGCGGAGGTGACGGTTGTCGATTCCGACGGGATCGGCGGTTCCGGCGTGCTCACCGACGCTGTCCCGAGCAAGACGCTGATCGCCACCGCCGAGGTGATGACCGAGGTGGAGGAGGCCGGTGAGCTCGGGGTCCGGCTGGACGACGGTGACGAGGATCCAGCGAACTCCGTGCGGGTCGATCTGTCCGTCGTCAACCAGCGCGTGAAGGCGCTGGCGACGGCCCAGGGCAAGGGGATCGAGCGCCGGCTGGAGCGCGACAAGGTGCGAGTGATCAAGGGCCGTGGCCGGCTGGACGGCCCCGAGACCGTGGTCGTCGGCAACGAGCGGCTGGACGCGGATGTGATCCTGATCGCCACCGGTGCAAGGCCGCGCATCCTCACCGGCTCTGAGCCGGACGGCGAGCGGATCCTGACCTGGGAGCAGGTCTACGAGCTCGAGGAACTGCCGGAGCGGCTGATCGTGGTCGGCTCCGGCGTCACCGGTGCGGAGTTCGCCAGCGCGTACGACGCCCTGGGGAGCGACGTCGTCCTGGTGTCGTCCCGGGACCGGGTGCTCCCCGGTGAGGACGCCGACGCGGCCGCCGTACTGGAGGACGTGTTCAAGCGGCGCGGGCTGACGGTGCTGGGCAAGTCCCGGGCCGAGTCGGTCAAGCGGCAGGGCGACGGCGTCGTGGTGACGCTGACCGACGGCCGGACGGTGGAGGGTTCGCACGCGTTGCTCGCGGTCGGGTCGCTGCCGAACACCGATGACATGGGACTGGTCGAGTCGGGCGTGTCGCTCGGCGACGGCGGGTTCGTCACGGTCGACCGGGTGTCCCGGACGACGGCTCGTGGCGTCTACGCGGCCGGCGACTGCACCGGCGTACTCATGCTCGCCTCGGTCGCCGCCATGCAGGGCCGGATCGCCATGTCGCACGCGCTCGGCGACGCGGTCTCCCCGCTGGACCAGTCGACCGTGTCGTCGAACGTCTTCACCGCGCCCGAGATCGCCACGGTCGGCCTGACCCAGGCGGTCGTCGACGCCGGCGGCAGTACGGCGATGGTGGTGAAGGTGCCGCTGGCCGACAACGCCCGGGCCAAGATGCAGGGCGTCCGGGACGGCTTCGTGAAGCTGTTCTGCCTGCCGAACACCGGCATCGTGGTCGGCGGTGTCGTCGTCGCGCCACGGGCCAGTGAGCTCATCTACCCGATCTCACTGGCCGTCGGCGCCCGCCTCACCGTCGATCAGGTCGCCCAGTCCTTCACCGTCTACCCCTCCATCACCGGCTCCATCGCCGAAGCCGCCCGTCGCCTCCACCTCCGCAGCTGACCACTCAGCAGTACAGCGGCCGCAAGGTGAACGGCAGCAGCACGTTCGCCCCCTTCTGGAGCGCTACGTCGACCGAGGCCGGCCGGTAGCCGTCCGCGGCGACCACGATCCGCGCCTTCGCCGCGGCACCAGGCACCCAGAGGGCGTAGCTGCCATCGTTCGCCGTCGCCAACGTCCAGGAGTCCGTCCGCCGGTCGATCGCGACAGTCGCCCCGGGCAACGCCACCGTGCCGCCCTCGCAGGCCTGACCGGTCACCGTCCCGGAGACCCGAGCCCAGCTGGCCGGTGCCTGCGCGTTCATCGTGACGGCAACCGGCGGCACGGCGTACGGCGTGTCCTCCCGGACCGAGACATCCGACCGGTAGACACCTGGCTGGGTCACCTGCGTCGAGTCGACGGTCAGCGTGACCGTCACGCTGCTGTTGGGAGCCAGGGTGCCGCCGGCGGCCGTCTCCGACAGCCAGGGCGCGTCGGAGCCTGACGCCTCGCAGTTGCCGTGACCGGACAGTTGCTCGGCGCTGGCGACGATCCGGGAGTCCTGGAGACCACCGACCCGGTACATCCCGCACGCCCCGGCGCCGCGGTACATCGGCGTGGAGGAGTTCGGCAGCTTGGTCCAGGTGTCGGTCGCCGCGTCGTACTCGAACGACTCGTTGGTGAGCAGCGTCGAGTCGGGACCCACGACCCCACCGCTGACGGCGAGCTTCCCGTTGGCGACCGCGTAGGCGCTCGCCCAGAGTTCGACCGGGAGGTCGGTGACTCTCGACCAGGCGTTCGTCTGCGGGTCGTAGGAGTAGCTGTGCAGGGTGCTCTTCGGCCGCGTGCCCGCCTCGTTCACGGTCAGGCCGCCGGCGCAGTACACCTTGCCGTCGAGGCCACCGCACGACGGCCAGGAGATGGGCTCCGGGTACGGCGCCAGCACCTGGAAGCTGTTGTGCGCCGCGTCGTAGGCAGTCACGTCCGCCGTCGCGACCTGGCACTCGCCCGCGCAGCCGCCGACCGAGTAGACCTTCCCGTCCAGTACGGCTGAGCCGGACGCGGCCCAGGGCTTCGGGTTGTCCGCCCCGGTCGTCCAGCGATCGGAGGCCGGATCGTAGATCAGCGTCTTCGCAGCCACCTGATGGGTTTCGCCGGCCCATCCGCCGACGACGTACAACTTGTCGCCGACGAATCCGGCCGACGGCCGCTGCCGGCCCTCGGGCATGTCGGCGATCCGTCGCCAGGCGAGCGTCACCGGGTCGTACACGAAGGACACCGGCACGATGATGGTGCCGCTGGTCGCGGGATCGGGAACCGCGCCACCGGCCGCGTACAGCAGACCGTCGTGGGTGGCGGTGGCGACGTCCTCACGCGCGAGCGGTTGATTGGCGATCGGGAGCCACCACTCGGCGGCCGGTTGGGCGGCAGCGTCTGTCCGGGCCGCCTCGGCCCGGGTGACGGGGCCCGCGTCCGGCTGGACGGGGACACGCCGAACTGGTGTACCGGAGCTCCTCCCGGCGAATCCCCCCGTACTGCCACCCTGCAACTCGAAGCTGCGCTGGACGTCGGACAGCGAGTACGACGCCGGCGCCGTGCCGTCGTTGGTGATGGTCAGTGTGCGCTGCGCGGTCTTGCCGAGCTGCAGCGTCGCGCTCACCTCGGGTTCGGTCACCTTCAGCCGTCCGGCCTTGAGCGAGAAGTTCAGCGTCCGGACCCAGTCGGTCTGGACCGTGACAGCCTTCTTCTGCTGCTGGTAGCTGCGCATCGCGGCGGTGGCCTTGTCGGTCCCGGCCGGCGCGAACAGCCAGTAGAACCCGTCCGGCCGCGTCGGGTCGTCCGGCGTGGTGACGGTCTTCGCGGACTGCGTGGCCCGGGTGACGGTGGCACCGTTCACCGGCAGGCCGGTGTTCACGTCCTTGACCACACCCTGGATCAGACCGCCACGGACCTTCTGGCACTGGGCGTCGTACCCCGGTGCGCTGCAGGACCGCTGATCGATCGGGATGCTGATGTCCTTGACCAGATCGTCGGCCAGTTCCACCTCGACCGGTGTGGTGGTGTAACCGCCGTACACCGGCCGCACTGTCAGCTTGTGGTTGGTGCCGACCGGCATGTCGAGCGTGTACCGGCCCGTGGCCGGGTTCGTGTACCACTGGCCGGGGACGCCGTCGATCGTCAGCTTGGCGTACAGCGGCCAGCCGTGGCCCGAGCCGTCGCGGACCAAACCGCTCAGCGTCGCGCGTGGCGTGGTGACGAGCTGGAAGTCCTTCGTGGTCGTGCCGCGCGCGTCGATGTGGGTGGCGACGTGCTGTGTGTCGTAGCCGAACGTCTGCACGGACACGTCGTGGTCACCGGCGTCGAGGTACAGCTCGTATCTGCCGTCAGGGCCGGTCGTGACCACATTGCTGTTCGGTGCGCTCAGCCGGGCCCCGGACACCGGTGCGCCCGCGCTGTCGGTGACGGTTCCGGTGAGCAGGCCGGCGTTGGGGCGCGGCGCGTCACTGACCGCCTCGTAGATGTCCAGCATGCCTTCGCCGTAGACGTTGTTGTCGCCGGCCGTACCGCCGCAGCTGGCGTCGTCGTGGTCGCGTGCGGTGCGGTCCAGCAGCGCCCGGGTGGCGGCGAGATCGCCGATCAGTTGGGGCGCGGCCGACCACAGCAGGGCGACGGCACCACTGACGTGGGGCGCGGCCATCGACGTGCCGTTGATGATGCCGTAGCGGTTGTCGGGAAGGCTCGACGTGACCAGGACACCGGGAGCGACGATGTTCGGTTTGATGTCGTCACGGGTCGGGTTGCCGCGCGAGGAGAAGCTCGCGATCGCCCCTTGCGGGTCCACCGCGCCGACCGCGTACGCCTCCTGGTAGTCACCCGGAGAACCGGCGGTCGCGCAGCCGGGTCCGGCGTTGCCGACCGCGTAGGTCGTGAAGATGCCGGCGGCAACCCATTGCCGGACGTACTCCTGGTACCAGGGGTTGCTCACCGGGGAGCCCCAGGAGTTGTTGATGATGTTCGGCCGCTTCGACGGATCCGGGTCCGAGCCGTCCAGCTTCGTGGGCGCCAGCATCCACTGCGCGCTCAGGCCCAGCGCGACGTCGGTGCACACCTGGTCGGTCTCGCAGCCCTTCGCCGAGATCCAGCGGGCGCCGGGGGCGACTCCGATCTGGCGACCGTTGTGGTCGTCACCGACCATGGTCCCGATCGTGTGGCTGCCGTGCCCGACGTTGTCGCACGGGGTCTCCGTCGCACAAACTCTGGCCGGGTCGTACCAGTTGTAGTCGTGGGTGAAGGTGCCGTCACCGTTGGTGCCCCGGTACGACGAAACGAGCGCCGGGTGGTCGTACTGCGCACCGGTGTCGATGCTGCCGATCACGATGCCCTGGCCGGTCGCCTGGTACCGGTTCCAGACCTGATCGGCGTGGATCGCCTTGACTCCGAGCTCAGGCCCGGCCGCGAGCTGGGTCTTCGCCGCATCCTTCGAGACGATCTCGTCCCTCGGCACCGTGTAAGTCTTCGGAGCTCGCAGCGACACCACCTCGGGATCGGCCGCGAGTTTGGCGGCGAGCTCACGGCTGCCGTTGCGGACGTAGATCGAGTTGTCGATGTACAGACTGACGTAGTCGGCCTTGGCCTCGCGCAGCAGTTTCGTGGCGCCGGCCTGATCGCTGTCCGCCTTGGCGCGCAGGGCGGAGACGACGGCCTCGCCGCGCGCCTTCCAGTCGGTGATCCGTGCCGCGGACTTCAGCTCGGGCTGCCGCGCGAAGCGCACCCAGAAGCCGGACTGCCCCGCATCGAGCTGCGCCGCCAGCGCCGGCTCGACCTTGCCGGGTCGTTCTTCAGCTTGCGCACTCACCGCCGACGTGGCGAGCAACCCTGCCGCCAGTACGCCGATCAAGGTACGCCGAAGGTGTCGCCTCACGGATCCTCCCCAGATGGTTCGTCGCCGTGATCCTCACCACCCGCACGACACCCCAGCAAGACATTCCCACTGGCCTGAACCCGCCAAGTCGTGTGTCTGCCAGTTGCTGCTAGCAACAAAAACCACCCGCGGACACCTGTCCGCGGGTGGTTTTTGTGGAGCGGTCGGTCAGAAGTCGCCGCCGAAGTCTCCGCCGCCGAAGTCCCAGCCGCCGGAGTCGCCGCCGCCGTCGCCCATGTTGAAGTCGCCGCCGCCGTCACCGCCACCATCGCCGCCGCCGTCACCCCCACCATCGCCGCCACCGTCGTACCCGGCCGCGTAGTCGCCGTAGCCGCCGCCCGCGAACATGCCGCCGAGCATCGTGCCGAGGAACATGCCGGTCATCACACCGCCCAGCGCGCCGAACATGCCCTGCGCGTACGGCGAGTAGGCCGGACCGGCCTCCCAGTACGGCACTCGCTGCGGGCCGACCATCACCTTGCGGACATCCGGCTCGGCGCCGGCGCGGACCCGCTCGGCGTCGGCCGCACAGGCCGGCACCTCACGCGGCGCACCGCCCGGCGGCGCCCAGGTCACGTCCACCACGGACGGACCGTGCTGCGGGTTGAAGAAGCAGGACGGGCGGCGCTGCGGCAGCGGCTCGCCGTTCACCCGAGCGCGCACACAGGCCGCCGCGTAGCGGCCGTCCTCGAGGATCTCGATCACGTGCTTGATCTGATCCGCCTCGGTTACCTGGCCGACCGCCTGCTTGGCCGACTCGTAGGAGTCCAGCGCGCGCTGGTAGTCCTGCCGGGCCCCGTCGCCGAGGTCCTTGCCCACCATGTCCAGGTCGAGGTCCTGCAACTCCTCGCCGAACCGCGTGATGTCCTCGTCGGCGGTCCGCTTCACCGATTCCAGTTCGGCGGCGGTGATCTGGTGCTGCTGCTTGTTCTGCAGCTGGGTCCGACGGTACGAGCGATATGCCAGCACCGCGATCACCACAACCGCGATGATCAGGATGAGTTCCATGCCGGGCCTCTTCAAACGTAGGGATCAAGCCTCGACGGCTTTACGCCGAGCCTATCCAATCCGTCAAAACCTCGCCGCCACGCAGGGTCACGCAATACCGGGAAAGCGGTCACCCAGCGCGCATAATCGATGAGCGCCGCCCAGCGACCGTCGTACCTCCGCCGGAAGGCTGGCCCATGAGCACGTTCTCCCGACTGCTCCCGCTCGCTGTCACCGTTGTCTCACTGGTCCTCCCCGACCTGCCGCACACGACCGCCGAGATCGAGCTGTCGTACCAGGAACTGTCGCTCGACGGACTTTCTGTTGCTGTCGAGACGAAGCCTTTCGCGATGGTCGGCATCACGTGGCCCGTGGGTGTGCAGGCAGTGCAGGCCAAGGTCCGCGTCCAGCAGAACGGCCAGTGGAGCGCCTGGGAGTCGCTGACCGTCGAGGACGAGCACGGTCCCGATCCATTGGTGCCTGAAGGAATTGAGCGCTCCGGTACCGAACCGTTGTGGGTCGGTAATGCGACCGGGGTTCAGGCGAGTGCTGTCTTACGTGACGGTATATCGGTCGCCGATGCAAAAGTGGTGTTGATCCAGCCGGGTGTATTGGCCGGTGATTCTTTTGAACCGCCCGATGTGCAGGCGAGTGCGAGCAGTACGCCGTACCCGATGCCGGCGATGGCGAGCCGCAAGCAGTGGGGTGCGGACGAGCGGTTGCGCAGTCACAACGGGAAGGCATGCGCGCGGCCGACGTACACGCAGACCGTGATGGCCGCGTTCGTCCATCACACCGCGGATCGCAACGACTACACCCGCACGCAGGTCGCCGCGATGGTGCGCGGGATGTACGCGTACCACGTGAAGAGCCGCGGCTGGTGCGACCTCGGCTACAACTTCCTCGTCGACCGCTTCGGCCGCGTCTTCGAGGGCCGGTACGGCGGTGCGCAGTTGCCCGTGCTCGGTGCGCACACCGGCTCGTTCAACACGAACTCGTTCGGCATCGCGTTGATCGGCAACTTCGAGAAGGCCGCACCGACGCAGGCGATGCTGGAGAAGACCGCGCGCGTGATCGCGTGGAAGTTCGATGCCTACTACCGGTCGCCGAAGTCGACCGTGGTGCTCGCCGGCACCAAACTGCTCA
The DNA here is from genome assembly GCF_043197265.1 of Kribbella sp. NPDC049227. Taxonomy (NCBI): domain Bacteria; kingdom Bacillati; phylum Actinomycetota; class Actinomycetes; order Propionibacteriales; family Kribbellaceae; genus Kribbella; species Kribbella sp. NPDC049227. Next base: position 558,064 of record NZ_JBICST010000008.1, read on the forward strand.
CGATCTCCGGGCACCGCGACACGAAGGCGACGGCGTGCCCGGGCGCCCAGCTGTACAAGCAGTTGCCGTGGCTGAGGCACCGGGTCGACGTGCTGATGGGCGGCAGCGTCGCGACGCCGATCTACCGGTTCGCGCTGAAGCTCGGCCTGGGCACGGTCGGCCCGCCGTTCTGGGGTGAACACCGGACCCGGACGGGCTGGGCGACGTACTTCGCCAAGCGCGACATCTTCTACTCCGTTGCTACCGGCCCCCATTCGACGGTCGGCATGTTCCGCTCGCGGTACCGCAGCCTCGGCGCCGAGCGGTCGCGGCTCGGGCTGCCGACCACCGAGGTCTACAAGATGGCAGGTGGCTCGCGGCAGCGGTACCAGCACGGCTGGCTGAACTACAACCAGAGCCGGCGCCAGATCACCGTCCAGTACAGGAGTGCGACATGAACAAGCGCGCAGTCGCCGCGATCGTCTTGTCCTCCACCTTGGTCAGCGCGACCGCGCAGGCGCGGGAGATCGACCCGACCGCGGCCGCGGACACCACCATCAGCGGTCGCGGCTTCGGCCACGGACGGGGGATGTCGCAGTACGGCGCTCAGGGCGCGGCGATCGCGGGGAAGTCGGTCAAGCAGATCCTCGACTTCTACTACCCGGGAACGACCACGGGTAAGGCGACCGGCAGCATCCGGGTCAGGGTCAGTGCGGACACCACCGACGGCATCCGTGTCGGCGTCGTCAACCACCTGAAGGTTCGTGATCTCGTCACCCGCAAGGTCTACGAGTTGCCCAGGGCATCGACCCGGAACCAGTGGTCGATCGATCCGTACGGCGACCACGGCACCAAGGTGCGCTCGTTCAACACCAAGACGCGCACATGGACGCTGTGGAAGACGTTCACGGGCATCACCCAGTTCGAGGGTGCACCGGTGATCGGGCTGATCCTGCCGAGTGGCGCCGTACGGCGGTATCGCGGTGCGCTGCGGGCGGTCGACGTGTCCGGTGTGCATCTGGACACGGTGAACGTCGTGTCCCTCGAGTACTACCTGCGCGGCGTCGTACCGCGGGAGGCCGTGTCCAGCTGGAAGCCGGCCGCCCTGCAGGCGCAGGCGGTTGCCGCGCGCACGTATTCGGTCTTCCATCGGAGCCGGGCAACGCGGAAGGCCTACGACCTGTGTGACACGACGGCCTGCCAGGTGTACGGCGGCTACGACTCGGAGAAGTCGTCGACGAACACCGCGATCGCCGCGACGGCCGGGCAGGTGCGGTTGTACAAGGGAAAGCCGATCATCGCGGAGTTCTCGTCGTCCAACGGCGGGGCGACGGCGGCCGGGCCGATTCCCTACCAGGTGATGAAGGCGGACGGCTGGGACGCGTATCCGGGCAACGGGAATCCGAACGTGACCTGGACGGTGACGCGGACGGCGGCGGAGGTCGAAGCGGCCTTCGGTGTCGGGACGATCCAGAGCCTGCGGGTGGTGAAGCGGACCGGGGTCGGGCCGTCCGGTGGGCGGGCGGTCACCGTGGAGGCCGTCGGGTCCAAGGGGAAGCGGGCGCTCACCGCCGACCAGTTCCGGATCCGGTTGCATCTGCGGTCCGGCTGGATCGCGTTCCCGGTCGATCCCCTTGATATACCAACCGATCCGTCCATGACGCTGGATCGCTGAGGCATTGACGGGGTGTCGGTCCGCCGGTTAGAACGTGACATCGATGTCAACCGCCACCGCCCAGGAGGAGCAGGTCGATGCCCAGGAAATTTGGTATATCAAGTCGGATCGCGGCGGGTGTGCTCGCGGTCGCCGTCCTCGGATCACTTCACCTCACGGCGGCTGACGCCGTGACCGGTCCGGCCTCCCGCGCCAAGGCGTCGTACGAGGCACTGAACAAGTACTTCGACGCGGGGCAGCAAGGGCTCCTGCTGGAGGAGTACCCGAACACGCAGACCAACCCGTACTCCTACGTCTGGCCGTACTCGCAGGCGGCGATCGCGGCCGAGAACCTCGCCGGGGTGCCCGGCGCCGGCCGGACGGCATCCGAGGAGGCGGATCGGCGGATCGCGGCGTACGAGCCGTACTGGAACGCCGGGACGACGCCGAAGGGGTACGACTCGTACGTGCGGCCGCCGCTCGGCCAGGGTGGTGACAAGTTCTACGACGACAACGAGTGGATCGGGCTGAACCTGGTCCAGCACTACAAGCGGACCGGGGACCGCGCGGCGCTGGACCGTGCGCGCGAGATCTTCGCGCTCGTCGTGCACGGCTGGGACACCGACCCGTCGCACCCGTGTGCCGGCGGGGTGTACTGGACCCAGGCGCCGTGGAGCCAGGACCGCAACACGGTGTCGAACGGGCCGGGCGCTGAGCTCGGTGCGCATCTGTACCTGCTCACCCGGGACAAGTCGTACCTGACCTGGGCGAAGCGGATGTACGAGTGGGCGCAGACCTGCATGCTGGCGCCGAACGGTCTGTACTGGGACCACATCGACCTGGCCGGGACCGTCGAGAAGACCCAGTGGAGCTACAACCAGGGCGTGATGCTCGGCGCCGGCGTATTGTTGTTCAAGGCAACGGGTGACGGGCAGTACCTCCGCGACGCGAAGTCGGTCGCGAACGCGTCCCTCGCCTTCTACGGCGCCGAGGACCGGCTGTGGAAGCAGCCGACGCGCTTCAACTCCATCTACTTCAAGAACCTGCTGATCCTCGACTCGGTCGCCCCCGACCCCCGCTACAAGAAGACCATGCAGGCGTACGCCGACCGCGCCTGGACCGAGGCACGGGATCCCGCCACCAACCTCTACCACTTCGCCGACGGCCCCGTGCAGTTGCTGGAGCAAGCCGGCATAACCCAGATCCAGGCCCTTCTGTCCTGGCCCCGCTCCAAGTACGGCCTCCTCGCCTGACCGAGGCACAGCCGGCCGCGCTCCTGAAATAGACCGCGCCGCCCGTCCGGAGGGACGGGCGGCGCGGTTTGTCCTTTTGGTCAGGCAGCCGACGTAGCGGTCTTGATCTCCACCGGGGTGATGGGGGTTCCGTCGGTCGGGCCCTGCTGCGGGGTGACGCCCGCCTGCGCGACCTTGTCGATCAGCTTCAGGCTCGGCTCGTCGATGGTTCCGAAGGCCGTGTACTGCGGGCCCAACCCGGACGCGTCGCCGTACACGATGAAGAACTGGCTCCCGTTCGTGTTCGGTCCCGAGTTCGCCATCGCCAGCACCCCGCGACCGTACTTCAGCGTCGGGAACACCTCGTCCGCGAAGCTGTACCCCGGCCCGCCGCTCCCGGTCCCCGATGGGTCGCCGCACTGCAGCACCTGCAGGCCTTCACCCACCGTGAGCCGGTGACACTTCGTCCCGTCGAAGTACTTCTGCCCGACCAGGCTGACGAAGCTCTTCACCGCGCACGGCGCCAGCGCGCTGTCCAGCTTCAGCTGCAGGTCGCCGATCGACGTGTTCAGGCTGACGTTCGACGTACCCGACGCCTTGACCTTCCCGTCGGCCGGCGGGTCCACCTTCTTCCCGCCCGAGTCCTCGCTGCCCTTCTTGTACGTGCAGCTCACCTCGGCCGGCAGCGGGGTCGCCCGCTTCGGCGCCGCCGCGAGGGCGGTCGGAATGCTCTTCGGCTTGTTGTCCGGCCCCGCCGACGCCGGCAACTCCGTCGGCGCCGTGGACGCCCCTGCCGTTGGCGTGTCCCCGTCGTTCCCGGTCCCGATCACCACGAAGACCCCGACCACGACCACGACGACCGCCACGATCGCCGTGATCGTGATCGCCAGATTCCGTCGCTGCCGTGCGTGCTCAGCCGCCCGTTCGGCCTGCCGCTTGGCCTTCCGCGCCGCAAGCTGCTGCTGATGGGTCTTCTTGGACATGCAGAACCCTCCTCACGAGATGTCTGGCGGAAACCTACCGCCTCAACCTGAGAACTCCCTGTCAAGCCCCCCGAACCCGTCTGCCCGCCCGTTCTCTGCAACAAGGTGCAACGGGCGCTGCAACAACCTGCAAAACCCGCGCCATGGTCCCGGCCACCTCCCTAGCCTCAGACACGTCACCGCCCCAACCAAGGAGTTGCCATGCGCAAGCATCGCCTCATCACCGGCATCAGTATCGCCTCCGCCCTACTACTAGCTGCGGCGCTGCCGGCGTCGGCCAGGACCACCGAGGTCACCACGACCCAGACCATCACAGGAGCCCGCGGAGAGTTCCAGTTGGTCTTCAAGCACATCTGGGTCTACGACACGGCGTGCGACGACGATTCGGTCTATGTGCAGTGGAAGACCGTCGGCGGCGCCGTACAGACGATCCCGAACAAGCTGGGCTGCGGAGAGTTCACCGTCGGCGCGGTTCCGATGGGCAAGGGGACCACGGTCCTGTGGCAGACCTGCGTGGACAAGTCCTGGCCGACCAAGGACCTGTGTTACGGCTGGGACAAGCAAGTGGTCCTGGGCTGAGGGCGGCATGATCATGCGTACCTTCGTCCGTAAGACCCTGATCGGTCTCGGTGCCGCCGTACTGGCGATCGTGCCGCTCACGGCACACGCCCAGGCAGGGCCCGCCACGACGGCGGCCGCTCCCGCCGGGCTGTACACCGTCAGCCCGGGCAGTTCGGTCGACGTCAACGCTCGCGTCGTCGTCCTGCCGGGCATGCAGGTCGAGCTGTCCATCACCTTGGGCAACTACAGCGCGACTCCGTCGCTGGCGCAGGTCAGGTTCCGGATCTATTGCATCACGGCGGACCTCGACTCGGTCAACGTCTACTCGGATCCGCAGATCGTCACGGTTCCCGGCGATCCCGGCGAGGAGCCGAAGGGTCTCGAGGACCTCAAGGAAGTCACGGCGGACATGACGGTGCCGCCGGAGTGCGCTGCCCAGCCGGACGACTGGGGGATCAGTCAGGACGGTGAGTTCACCGCCGAGATGGGCCCGCCGGGCCTGGAGCCGACCGGCGTCAAGTCCAGCCTGTTCTGGATCGGCCTGCCGTTCACCAACGCCAACAAGATCCCGAACCTCACGCTGCAGACGCACGGTGCGCAGGCCGAGTCGCAGGCCCACCACACGCTGCCGAAGAAGTTCGAGACGCAGTTCAACGCGGCCGGCATACCGAACATCCACGACCCGATCTACCTGCGCTGGTGGTGCTCGAGAACAGGTGTCCCAGGCAACCATCAGAGCATGGCGTACGACTACAACCTGCAGTGGCAGACGTTCTTCGAGCAGAATCCGGCGCCGACCGCGGCGCAGGTGCTGGCCTACAAGGACTCCATCCAGGGCAGATATACCTACACTTGCCCATGACCTATCTCCTCGAGGCACGCTCGACCAACCGTGACGTCTGGGTGCTGCTCGAGTACGACGGTCGGCCGAGTCCGGTCCCGTGGCTGCTTCCGGACGGCTCCGACGTCTATCAGCTCATCCCCAACGGTGAGACCGAGCGTCTCGGTTTCGTCCCCCGCTTCGTGCAGTCGAACCGGGGGACGCGGCTGGGCGACCTGGTCTGGACCACCGGTGCCGCCAAGATCGCGTCCCGCCGCTTCGTCGACGTACTGGAGTCGATCGGCGCGACGGGCTACCGCACATTCCCGGTCGAGGTACTCGACCGCGACGGTCATCCGCTGGGCGACTTCGTCGGCTTCGCAGTCCTCGACGACGACACCACCAAGGACCTGCACTTCTCCACCGGCTTCCAGTTCTGGCACTTCGCCGCCGCGGACCGAGTCGTCAAAGCGCTCCGCGAATCCGAAGTCACCGACCTCTCCATCAAGCCCGCCTGATGTCTGTACTCCGGCGGACAGTCAAGATCCTCCTCCTCGATCAGACCGACCGGCTGCTCCTCCTGCGCGGCCGTGAATCGCCTGAACACGAACCCATCTGGTACCCGGTCGGTGGCGGCATCGAAGACGGTGAAGATGCCGTGGCCGCAGGCCGTCGGGAGATCCTGGAGGAAACCGGCCGACGCGAGGTGGAGATCGGGCCGGAGGTCTGGCTCCGACGGCACGTCTATTCCTGGCGAGGCAACCAGACCGACACGCATGAGCGCTGGTTCGTCGCACGGACCGACCACTTCACCCCGACACCACACGCGCTGACCGACAACGAGCAGACCTACCTCACCGGCTCCCACTGGTGGACCGCCGACGAACTCGCATCGACACCAGACCCCGTCTTCCCACCCGACCTGGGCCCCCGGCTCACAGCACTCCTCCGCGACGGCTACCCCGCATCGCCCATCGACATCGGCGACGGGTCAGCGAGCTCACGGCCGGGTCTCGGTTGAGGCTGCGGCTGCGGCTGGGGGTGCGGGGCGCGGGTGCGGGGCGCGGGGCCGGGGCCGGTGCGGGCGAGGGCGAGGGGCCGGTGCGGGCGCGGATGCGGGCGCGGGTTCGGGCGCGGGTTCGGGCGAGGGCGAGGGTTTGGGTTCGGGGTTCGGGTGCGGCGCGGGTTCCGGGACGATCGCTGCGTTGTGCCGTGGGGCGACGGAGGGCTCTGCGGACGGCGTCACCTGGATGGACCGCACAGTCGATCATCGGCGGGTGGTGTCCTCGTCCCCACCACAACCACGTGACGGCCGTTGGCTGGTCAGAGTACGGCGAGCGGTCGTCCCGGGGTGGCGGCGGCGCTGTCGATCGGTGCCCTCGCAGGATCGGCGTTCCATCGCGGATCGGCGTCGCTGCGCCGGGTCT
>NZ_JBICST010000008.1:564817-697482 GCF_043197265.1 Kribbella sp. NPDC049227
GTGTCGGGTCTATGCCGTTGCGCCGGGTCGGTGCCGTTGCGTCGGGCTGCGGTGGTGGAGCCCGTGCGAGGGCGTGGTCGCCCACCACCTCGCCGTGTCGCGGCCGTTAGCTGCGCAAGGTTCGGCGAGCGGTCGTCCTGGGATGGCGGCGATGATCACGGGCCGCTACGGCGCGGGCCCTGAGGTGGTCGCGGCGTCGCGCCAGGGATCGAACGGGCGATCTGTGTGGACGGCGCCGGCTGGATGGAGCTCGAGCGGTCGATCGTCGGGGGATGGTGTGTGCTTGATCGCGCGCGGATCGGTCGAGGAGGGTTCGCCCCAGATCGCGCGGGTCGCGGCTTCTCGGAGGGATGCCGGTGTCGCCCTCCGGATGGGTGGTGGGTCGGCCCAGGTGGGGCGGGAGACATGGACCACGCCGTCGGTGATCGTGACGGTCCAGTCGCCTGCGTGGAGGTCGATGTGGTGGCGGCGGCAGAGAAGTACCAGGTTCGAGACCGCGGTAGGGCCGCCGTCGATCCAGGAGCGTACGTGGTGCGCGTCGCACTGGATCGGAGGGGCGCCGCAGACCACGCAGCCTTTGTCGCGGGCGTTCAGGGCGCGGCGCATCGCGCGGTTGACGAGGCGTTCGGCGCGGCCGACGTCGAGTGGTTCGGAGTGGGAACCGAGGACGAGCGGGATGATCTTTGCGTCGCACGCGAGCCGCCGGATCGCGGCCGCGGACAGGTTGTCGCCGTACACCACCTCGCCGGTCGCATCCGCGGCAGCCGACTTCAGATCCTGCAGATCGATCGTGACCGTGATCGTCGCCTTCGCGCCAAACCCAGGAACAGCCCCTGCCGCCCGATCGCCTGGGTTGCCGTCAGCTCCTGCCGCCCGATCGCCTGGGTTGCCGTCAGCACCTGCCGGGCGGTCGGCTGGGTTGCCGTCAGCAGTTGTCGCGTGGCTGCCCGAGTTGCCCTTGGCGTCTGGTGTGTAGGCGCCTTGGGCGCGGTCGGCGGCTGGTGTGGCGGGAGCGGGCGTGGAGGGCTTCCGGGGATGGGTTGGGCTGGTGTCATAGGCGGTGGCTGCGATGGTGAGGGTGGTGGTCAGGGCGTCGGCTTGGCGTTTGTCGCGGGGGCGGGGGTCCAGTTGGCCGTCGACGGTGCGGCGGGGGCGGGCGCCGGCGTGGACGAGGGATCGGAGGAGTTCGGCGTTCTCGTTGGCGAGGTACCCGCGGAACTTGACGCCCTTGGGCGCGGTGGACAGGACCAGGCTCTCCCGGTCGTACGCCTTCCGTTCGTCCGGCTCGGGGCCGTCGGTGTCGAGTACGTCGCGGATCCGCTGGCCGGCGTTGCGGAGCTCGCCGGGTGACAGGTGGCGGGCGAGGTTGACCAGTTGCTGTTCGGCGACGGCGATGTCCGCGGCCGGGACCGTGGACGGGACTCGCTCGAGCGCGGAGACGATCGCGTCGGCCTGGGCGGGACGCAGGTGCACGTCGGCCGCCTCGGACCGCTCGTCATTCGCGGCGTCGCGCAGGTCCGGATCGTGGGCATTCGGGTCATCCGGAGTTGGGTCTCCCGGCGGATGGAGCTCGACGGGGTGGTCGGGTGCGGGGAGGGCAGCGTTCACCTCGGCGTACTTGGACAGAGCCAGGGCGAGACGTACGTCGCGTCGCGCCTCGGGGCGGTCGATCCGGTAGCGGAAGGCCAGCAACTGGGCGGTGTCGTGGGCGCCGATCTCCTGGGCGTATCCGATGTCGTCCAGGCCGGAGATCACGTGGAGTCGGTAGGTCTCCAAGCGTGCGAGCTCGGCATGCAGCGCGTCGAGAGTGGCGAGTCTCTCCGCGCCACTCATCGACCACACCGGTCGCTCACCCAGTAGTTCCATGCCACGAACTCTAGACACCGCCTCCGACAGTTTCTGGCGCCAGAAGGCCTTGTTTTCAACGTACTTCGTTGTCCACAAGACGAGTGATGGCTCTCCACAGTCGCGGATCCCTGTGGAAGTTGCCTAAAGCAACAACCGGAACAGGTCGGAGAGCACTGGCTCGACCAGCGTGAGGTACGCCTGTGGGAACACGTTGACAGTGGAACAGATTGTGGGGCGCCAGACAGTGAAGGGTTCGACGAGCAAACATGCGAGCGCTCGGCCAGAGGCTGGGATCGGGGAAACCGCGATCTACCGGCACATCAAGACCTAGCACGAGCTGATCGCGCGGCGGCGGTCGTCTTCATCTTCGTGGGCAGCCGTACGAGGGACAGCGGCGAACGTCTCGCTCACCCAGCGCCCGCGGTGGACGGGATCCCGAGCAGGCGACGCAGGAAACTCTGACGAAAGCAGTGAGGTCGCCGCACCGGCGGGCCGGCTGTCGGGAAGAGTTCGACAGGGAGTTCCCCGCCTGCGAGCCCCCGTTGCGCACGACCGCGAGGCCGGCTAACTCGCCGAACCCGACAGCACCTTCGAGTTCGGCCTGCAGTCGATCCTCGACGGTCTCGAGGCGCGCTTGATCAGTCCTTGATTTCGCAGAGGATTGCGCCGGCGGTGACGGTGGCGCCTACCTCGGCGGTGAGGCCGGTGATGGTGCCGGACTTGTGGGCGTTGAGGGGTTGTTCCATTTTCATGGCCTCGAGGACGACGATGAGGTCGCCTTCGGCCACCGTCGCGCCTTCCTCTACGGCGATCTTGACGATGGTGCCCTGCATCGGCGAGGTCAGCGAGTCGCCGGAGGCGGCCGAGGCCTTGCCCGAGCCGCCCGCCCGACGTGCAGGCTTCTTCCTGGCGCCAGCGCCAGCGCCAGCACCGGCGCCGCCGGCCGCCGCGACCGAGGACGCGCCGAGTCCAGCAGGCAGCACGACCTCGAGGCGCTTGCCGCCGACCTCGACGGTCACCTTCTCGCGTTCGGTGGGTTCCGGGATCTCAGCGGTGGGTCCGTCGTACGGCGTGAGTTGGTTGTCGTACTCGGTCTCGATCCAGCGGGTGTGGACCTTGAAGCCGTCGTCGCCGACGAAGGCCGGGTCGGACACCACGGCGGAGTGGAACGGGATGACCGTCGGCATGCCCTCGACGACGAACTCGCGGAGCGCGCGCCGCGACCGCTCCAGCGCCTGGGTCCGGTCCCGGCCGGTGACGATCAGCTTCGCGACCAGCGAGTCGAACGCGCCCGGCACGGTCTCGCCCTGGTCGTAGCCGCCGTCGAGCCGGATGCCCGGGCCGGACGGCGCGTGCCAGCGGGTCAGCGTGCCCGGTGCGGGCAGGAAGCCGCGTCCACCGTCCTCGGCGTTGATCCGGAACTCGATCGAGTGCCCCGCCACGAGGGGATCGTCGTACCCGAGCTCCTCGCCGTCGGCGATCCGGAACATCTCCCGGACCAGGTCGAGGCCGGTGACCTCTTCGCTGACCGGGTGCTCCACCTGCAGGCGGGTGTTCACTTCGAGGAACGAGATCAGCCCGTCCTGACCGACCAGGAACTCACAGGTGCCGGCGCCGACGTACCCGGCCTCACGCAGGATCGCCTTGGAGGACGTGTACAGCGTCTCGAGCTGCTCAGCGGTCAGGAAAGGCGCGGGCGCTTCCTCGACCAGCTTCTGGTACCGGCGCTGCAGTGAGCAGTCCCGGGTGGAGACGACCACAACGTTGCCGTGGGCATCGGCCAGGCATTGGGTCTCGACGTGCCGCGGCTTGTCCAGGTACCGCTCGACGAAGCACTCACCCCGGCCGAACGCGCTCACAGCCTCGCGCGTCGCGGACTCGAACAGCTCGGGAATCTCCTCCAGCGTCCGCGCGACCTTCATCCCGCGGCCGCCACCGCCGTACGCCGCCTTGATCGCGATCGGCAGCCCGTACTCCTCGGCGAAGGCCACCACCTCGTCGGCCCCACCGACCGGGTCCGGAGTACCGGGAACCTGCGGTGCGCCGACCTTCTCGGCGATGTGCCGCGCCTTGACCTTGTCGCCGAGGGAGTCGATCGCCGACGGCGGCGGGCCGATCCAGATCAGTCCGGCATCCAGGACGGCCTGTGCGAAGGAAGCGTTCTCGGCCAGGAAGCCGTAGCCGGGGTGGACGGCGTCGGCGCCGGACCGGGCCGCGACGTCGAGGATCTTGGCGATGTTCAGGTAGGAGTCGGCCGGTGTCGACCCGTCCAGCGCGTACGCCTCGTCGGCGAGCCGGACGAACAGGGCGTCGCGGTCCTGGTCGGCGTACAGGGCAACGCTCCCGAGCCCCGCGTCGGCGGCGGCCCGGACGACCCGGACGGCGATCTCGCCACGGTTGGCGATCAGCACCTTGGTGATCTTCTTGCTGTCGGACACAGCTGACTCCCTTCGGCCAGCCTGAGTCTAGGGTGAAGCGGGCCTCCAGCGGGGAGGGTGTTCCTCACATCCCGGCTACATCACAGCGGGCGGCCGCTCGAAGCAGGACTCCAGCACGACGATGGTCTGCGTGCTGGTGACGCCGTCCACCTGGTGCAGAGCGCGCAGGGTCGCCTGCAGGTCCTCGGTGGTCGCCGTGCGCACCTTCACCAGGACGGACGCCGGGCCGGCGATGATGTGCGCCTCCTGGACCGCCGGGATCTCCTCCAGTGCGCGGAGGGTCGGCTCGTCGCCCATCCAGGCGTCCGCGTCCAGCAGGACGAACGCCAGTACGCCCTGCCCGACGGCGGCCGGGTCGACCTCGACCGCGGTGCGCCGGATCACGCCGGCCGCCTTCAGCTTCCGGACCCGCTCGTGCGTGGCCCCGGCCGACATCCCGACCACCTGGCCGAGCGTCGCGTACGACTGGGTCGCGTTCAACTGGAGTTCGGCGAGCAGCTTGCGGTCGGTCTCGTCTATGGTCATTGTCACCCTTTACCAAACCTCATCCTGTGCTCTAGAACTGTAGCAGGATGACATTCGACAAAGGAGGGAAATGACCATCACGCTGTCCGCCGCACCGACCCGGATCCGGGCCGAGCTCGAGGTGCTCGACGAGCGGTTCCGCAAGATCGCGGGGGACGAGTACGTCGAGTGCCTGTACGACGGCGGCCGCTGGCTGGAAGGACCGGCGTACTCACCGGCCTGGCGCTGCCTGATCTTCAGCGACATCCCCAACGACCGGCTGCTGCGCTGGGACGAGGTCTCGGGCGACGTGAGCGTCTTCCGCCAGCCGTCGGGGTACGTCAACGGCAACACGATCGACCGCGAGGGCCGCCTGGTCAGCTGTTCCCAGGGCGAGCGCCAGGTCGTCCGGACCGAGTACGACGGGACGAGGACGGCGCTGGCGTCACACCTGGACGGGAAGCGGCTGAACAGCCCGAACGACGTGGTCGTCAGGCGGGACGGCTCGATCTGGTTCACCGACCCGCCGTACGGGATCACCTCGAACTACGAGGGTCACGAGGCCCGGCAGGAGATCGACGGCTGCCACGTCTACCGGATCGCCCCGGACGGCGCGCTGAGCGTGGTCGCGGACGACTTCATCCGGCCGAACGGGCTGGCGTTCTCGCTCGACGAGTCCCAGTTGTACGTCGTCGACACCCCGGGCAAGCACATCCGCCGGTTCGAGGTGGACGGCGACAAGTTGATCGGCGGCGAGGTGTTCGCGCCCTGCGAGGCCGGCATGTTCGACGGCATCCGGCTGGACGACGCGGGCCGGGTCTGGGCCGCGACGCACGAGGGTGTGCACTGCTTCGACCCCGACGGCACGCTGATCGGCAAGCTCCTGCTGCCCGACGTCGTCTCCAACCTGACGTTCGGCGGACCGAAAGGCAACCGGCTGTTCATCACCGCGACGAACGCGGTCTGGTCTTGGCTGTTGACCGCATCCGGCGCACCGCAACCATGGGCGGCCCCGAGGGAATAGGCTTCCCGGCTGACGCACAGTCGAGCCCTTGGAGAGTGCTGATGACCATCCTCGAGCCGTTGGCCGGCACCGCGCCGGCCGTCTGGGAATCGCTGGACGACCGGTTCGCCGGCATCCGTGGGGACAAGTTGCTCGAGCGGTTGTGGACCGGAGGCCGGTGGGTGGAGGGCCCGGTGTACTCGCCGGCCGGCCGTTACCTGCTCTGGAGTGACATCCCGAACGACCGCATCCTGCGCTGGGACGAGACGTCGTACCAGGTGTCGGTGTTCCGGCAGCCGGCCGGGAACACCAATGGGCACACGCTCGACACCGAGGGCCGCCTCGTCAGCTGCGAGCACGGGAACCGGCGGGTCACCCGGACCGCGCACCACGGCGCGATCACGGTGCTGGCCTCGGAGTACGACGGGAAGCGGCTGAACAGCCCGAACGACGTCGTGGTGAAGCGGGACGGCTCGGTCTGGTTCACCGACCCGGCGTACGGGATCGACAGCGACTACGAGGGGTACAAGGGCCAGATCGAGACCGGCGGCTGTCACGTCTACCGGGTCTCGACCGACGGTGTGCTGACCCGGGTCGCCGACGACTTCAACCGCCCGAACGGGCTGGTCTTCTCGCTGGACGAATCGTTGCTCTACATCACCGACTCGGAGGAGGGGACGATCCGCGTCTTCACCGTCGAGGGCGACAAGCTGTCCGGCGGCGAAGTGTTCGCCGAGTGCGGCAACGGGATCTTCGACGGCATCCGCCTCGACACCGAGGGCCGCATCTGGGCCTCGGCGGCGGACGGGGTGCACGTCTACCACCCCGACGGCATGCTGCTCGGCAAGCTCCTCGTCCCCGAGACGGTGTCCAACCTGACGTTCGGCGGCGCCAAGCGCAACCGCCTCTTCGTGACCGCGACCACCTCGGTCTACTCGATCTTCACCACCGTCAACGGAGCACCGCAGCCGTACCAGCGCTGATCTCCCCCGGCGGAGGGAGACAGTTGGTTCTCGGGATGGATCCCCGGCCGCTGTCCGGATGGAAGCCTCTTCTCGGTGGCCCGCACGCGGCGGGCCCGACCGAGGAGGGGTTCGCGTGGAAAGCCGGAGATTCGTACGGCGGCTGGTCGTCGGGGCGGTGGCGTTGGCGGTGACGGCCGGTGCCGTGCCGTCGGCGGTTGCTGCTGGCAACGACCATGGCGGTTCGACGGGCGTCATGCGGGTGGTCGGAGCAGGTGGTGGCACGCTCGGACCGGAGTGGGGCCCTGCCTTCGCCGGCGATCCGGTCAGGTTCGAGATCGACGGGCGGGCCACCGACCCGCTGCATCCGTCCGGAACCTTCCACGTCGTACACCGCAAGCCGGACGGGAAGTTGCTCGCGGAGTTCAGCGGCCCGATCACCAGCCTGAAGGCGGTCGACGAGGTGGCCGTGGTCACCGGCGTGATCGACTCGGCCGACCATCCGGGACTGCCGCGGGAGATGATCGGCAAGAACATCTCACTGACCGTGTACGACGGCGGCCGGCAGGACCGGATCAGCTGGATCTGGGGATTCTTCGACGCACCGGTGAGCCTGCTGCAAGGCACCGCGCCGACGTTCCCGCTGACCGAAGGCGGCTTCCAGGTACACGGCACCGGACACGCGGCGAAGGCGAGCGGTACGACGGTCGCGGTCAAAGCCGCCGGCGACGGGACCACGGTCGCCGCGCTGCTCGGTGATGCCACGCTGCGGTTCCAGTTCGCGGCCCGGGTCCCGGCCGGCGGCAACCCGACGGAAGTTCAAGGGGACTTCCACTTCGTGGACCGGCGCGGGTCCGGGGTGGACGTCGAGGGCCGGATCGACTGCCTGGTCGCCGGCGGACCCGTTGCGGTCGCGACCGGCGTGGTGACCGCGTCGAACGACCCGGCGAAGGTCGGCAAGCCGGTCTCGTTCTCGCTGAAGGACGGGCGGATCGACCGCCTGGGCTGGATCTGGGGCTTCGCCGCCGACGCTCCGCAGATCGTCGACTGCCAGTCGGTCGTGCCGTCGTACGCGCCGCGCTGGGGCGGTCTTGCCGTCCGGTAATTGCCAGGAGATTGCGCCGGACAAGCAGTAGCGTGACTGCGGTGTGGGTTCAGGACGACGTACGGACGAAGGATCAGGTGTGGCGGACAACGGCCTTTCTGATCGTGATCGCGAATCTCGTGCTCGCGGTGGTCGAGATCGTCCACTACGCCGGAGCGGACGCCAGTTGCCCGACGGACGTCACGGAGTACCTGGAGTGCAGTCACCGCACTCTCGACGTCATGGACGACTCGTACACCTGGATGATGATCGCCTCGATTCCGTTGCTGCTGGGCGTGTTCCTGCCGCTGCGACCGAGTACGACGCCGTGGCGGATCGCCTGTGTCGCGGTCCTCGCGCTGTCCTTCGTCGTCCGGCTGATCCTGATGCTCACGCACTGACCACGCATCCCGAGGAGGAGTTGTGACCACACCGATCGACCAGGTTCCTGCGCACCTTCGGGAGATCGCGGCGGCTGTCGTCGCCGAGGCCGTGGCCGACGAGCGGCTGCTGGCCGTCGTCGCCGGCGGATCGATCGCGACCGGGACGAGCGACGAGTACTCGGATCTCGATCTGGTGCTGGTCTGTACTCCGGAGGGCCATGCGGCGCTCCTGGCCGACGCCCGCACCTTCGCCGGCCGGCTCGGCCCGCTGCTGACGAGCTTTACCGGCGAACACGTCGGCGAGCGGCGGCTGCTGATCGCGCTCTACGGCCCGCCCCTGCTGCACGTCGATCTGAAGTTCGTCACGCAGGAGGACCTGCGCGAACGGGTGGAGGACGGCCTGGTGCTATGGCAGCGGGACGACACCGTCGACCTGACTCCTGGTGGCCCGGCCCAGTGGCCGCACCGGGACCCGCAATGGATCGAGGACCGGTTCTGGGGCTGGGTCCACTACATCGGCGTGAAGATCGCGCGGGGCGAGTTGTTCGAGGCGATCGAAGGCCTGGGTGCGCTGCGTTCGGCCGCGATCGCGCCGCTCGCCGTCCACGGTCGTACGCCGAAGCCGTCCGGCGTACGGCGGTTGGAGACGTTGGTGCCGGAGCTTGTGCCGGAGTTGCGGGAGACCGTGGCGACGGCGGACCGAGACGATTGCCTGCGGGCGTTGAAGGCGTGCGTGGAGCTGTACCGCAAGGTCCGCGACCGCAGTGGCGTCGCGGTCGAACGCCGTACCGAGGCCGAGCAGGTCGTCACCGACTACTTGACCGACTTCAAGTGACCCCGGGGTACGGCGTACCCCGGGGTCCCAGGAACTAGAAGTTGTTCTTGATCTGGTCGATGACGGTGAACACGGCGAGGAACCCGAACGCCAGGAAGGCGAAGGCCATCACCAGCGTGCGGACCAGGTTGATCCGGATGGCCTGCGGCAGGGCGCGCGAGTTCATGTACCACAGCAGGCCGGAGTACACGAACATCATCGTGCCCGCGGTGCAGGCGGAGATCACCAGCAGCACCAGCGGCTGGTCCAGGCCGGCCAGCAGCACGATGATGCCGAAGGCAACCAGTCCCCAGACCAGCCAGAAGTACAGCTTGGACTCGCTGACCGCCGAGTCGCGCAGATAGCGGGCCTTGATCATGTCCGAGGCCAGCCGCGAGGTGTAGTCGACGATGCCGGCCGCTGCCGCGAACAGTGCGAACGCGCCGATCGCCCAGAACAGGTAGCCGAACCAGTCGCCGACCGCGGACTGCAGCGTGGTGCCCTCGATCTTCAGGAAGCTGATGCTGTTCTTGACGGTCTCGTCGCCGAACAGCGTCGCGTGCGCCAGCATCGAGGTGAACACGATCGTGAGCACCGTGATCGCCACGAACGTCGCGAGCTGCTCGATGTTGGCGAACTTCCACCAGCGCCGCCAGCGGGCCATGTTCGCCTCGTCGGGCTCGAACACGTAGCCGTTCGCGGTCGGGTCGGCCTCGGTCTCGCCGGTGATCGGCGACGTCAGCCGCGGCACGTGGACACCCATGCCGAAACCCTTGTCCCGGATCCAGTTGCTCTGCACCAGGTTCTGGCCGCCGCCGGCTCCGGCGTACGCGATCGCACCCATGATCAGGGCGAATCCGAGCTGGTCGGCCGGGAACTCCGGGTGGGTGACCGCGTCGCCGAGCGCGTGGTAGGTCTTCGCCCGGATCGCGAAGGCCAGCGCCAGGATCACCAGCAGGGTGACGGCGAGGATCTTGACCAGGATCAGCCGCTCCAGCATGACGTAGACGACCGGTGCCAAGGTCAGGATCACGCCGATGACGAGCAGGATGCCGATCGCGATCCAGCGCGGATCGCCGGCGCCGAACAGGTACGTCAGCATCGCGGCCGAGCTGGTCGCCCAGCCGGGCCACATGTTCGCGAAGTAGGTCATGATCGCGAAGAACAGGCCCCAGTGCTTGCCGTAGCGGTTGAAGCCGGTCAACGCTGTCTCACCAGTGGCCAGCGTGTACCGCTCGATCTCCATGTTCAGGAACCACTGGACGACCACGCCGACGACGGCGCCCCAGAGGAACACCAGGCCGACCTGACTGGAGATGTACGGCCAGAGGATGAACTCACCGGAGGCCAGGCCGACACCCGCGCCGACCATGCCGGGGCCGACGATCTTCCAGGTCTGGCTGGGTGGTTCGGGTAGGTCACGGACCTGCGGTGCGGGCAGGTTCTTGGTGGGCAGTGCGAATCTGCCGTGGTCAGTCGTTCTCGTGTCTGCCATCGGGCTCCTCACTTCCTCGACCCCCTTTTCCGGAGGTTAACGAATACTGTCGACACGAGCGACCCGACACAGGCGTGGTGACAGACTGCGCGTCATGAGGTGAGGTGTGAGGCGGCGATCGGGGTATCGGCGGGAGCGAATCTTCGAGATCGCTTCAACTACAGGAAAAGAGCGTCGCTCAAGCGGGGTTGAGCATCTCCAGCGCCTTGCCGATCCGGCGGGCGCGGGTCTCCGGTTTCTTCGCGTCATTGATCGCGTTCACGTGCTCGCGGCGGTGACTGTAACTCAGCGCGTCGAACGCCTTCCGCAGCCCGGCCTCCTCGAGCGCGGCGGCGAGATCCGCCGGCACCTCCACCGTCCGCTCGGCCGCGTCCCGCTCCAGCGTGACTGTGACCTGGTCCCCGGCGCCCTTGCCGAGCTCGGTGCGGATGCTCTTCAGGATGCCGAGCGCCATGCAGCCGCCCATCGACGCGATCGAGCCGCGGTACGCGACGCCGTCGAACGTCGCGTGCACCGGGATCCGCCCGCCGCCGCCGAGCCCGGCGATCACCTCGGCCGGCACCTCCACCCAGGCGCCGCCCCCGTCGTTCACCACGATCGTGCCCTCGAACGTCTCCATGTCTCGCACCCTAGTGCCCTGCGTCGGAGATCCCTTGGCGCAGGGCACTAGGACGAGAGCTTGCTGGGCCACCAGACCCGCTTGCCGATGTCGTAGGCCAGCGACGGCACCAGCAGCGAGCGGACCACGGTCGTGTCCAGCAGTACGCCGAACGCGACCATGAACGCGATCTGGACCAGGAACAGGATCGGCAGCACCGCGAGCGCCGAGAACGTGGCCGCGAGCACCACCCCGGCGGAGGTGATCACGCCACCGGTGACCGCGAGGCCGACCAGGATGCCCGGTCTGGTGCCCTGTTCCTGGGATTCCTCCCGCACCCTGGTCATCAGGAAGATCGAATAGTCGATGCCGAGGGCAACCAGGAAGACGAACGCGTAGAGCGGGATGCTCGGGTCCGCGCCGGGGAAGTCGAAGATGTGGTTGAACGCGATCGCGCTCACTCCGACGGTCGCGCCGAACGAGAGCACGTTCGCGACCACCAGCAGCACCGCCGCGACGATCGAGCGCAGCAACAGCATCAGCACGACGAAGATCACCGCCAGGATGGTCGGGATGATCACGCGCAGATCGCGTTTGCTGGCGTCGAGTACGTCGAGGTTGATCGCCGTACTGCCGCCGACCAGGACGTCCTGACCGACCGTGTCCAGCTCGGTCCGCAGATGCTCGACCACCTTGGTGGCTTCCGGTGAGTCCGCTGGGACGTTCAGTGTGGCCTGGACCAGCACCTTCCCGTCGACGACCTTCGGCGGTACGCCGGGAGCGACGGAGGCGGACGCTGTGGCGACGCCGTCGACCTTCGTCGCGGTCTGGACCACCTGGTCGGCCTGGTCGGCCGGTGTGAGGATCTGGACCGGCGTACCGGCGCCGGCGTCGAAGTGCCGGCCGAGCACCTCCTGGCCGGTGACGGACTCGACCTTGTTCAGGAACAGGTCCTCCTGCGATGTGCCACTGGCCTGGAACGTCGGCAGGAACGCGGCACAGGCGAGCAGGGCCAGCGCGGTGGTCACCCAGACCCGGCGCGGGTGGCGGCCGACCAGTCCGGAGACCCGGCCCCAGAGCTTGCGGCCGCCGACCTGGTCGCGGGCGTGCACGTGGTCGAGCCGCGGGATCGACGGCCAGAAGATCCGCCGCCCGAACGCCAGCAGGATCGCGGGCAGGAAGGTCATCGCGGAGACGAAGGCGCCGGCGATACCGATCGCGCCGACCGGGCCGAGGCCCTTGGTGCTGCCGAGCTGGGAGAGCAGCAGGCAGAGCAGACCGAGGATGACGGTCGCCGCGCTGGCCGCGATCGGCTCGACCGCGGCCCGCCACGCGATCCGCATCGCCTGGTACTTGCTGGCGTAGTCGTGCAGCTCTTCCTTGTAGCGCGACACCAGCAGCAGCGAGTAGTCGGTCGCGGCCCCGACGACCAGGATGAACAGGATGCCCTGACTCTGCCCGTTCAGTTCGAGTACGTCGCTCTTGGCCAGCGGGTACACCACCAGCGCGGCCAGGGCGAGACCGAAGACGGCGGTGAGCAGAACGGCGATCGGCAGCACCGGGCTGCGGTAGACGATGAGCAGGATGACGAAGACGACCGCGAGCGCGACACCGAGCAGGATCCCGTCGATGCCGCTGAACGCCACCACGAAGTCCGCGAACACCCCACCCGGACCGGTGACGTAGACCTCGAGACCGGTCGGAGTGAGGGTCTGTTTGATGTCGGTGCGCATCGTGTCGGCGACCGCGAACAGCACGGTCTCCCCGTTCTTGACCACTTCATCGGCCCGGTCGCCGTCGATTTCGACCGTGAGCAGCAGCGCCTTCTTGTCCTCGGACGGGACGATCGTCGTGGCCGGTGCGGCGAGGTAGTCGCCGATGGTCTTGCCGTCGCCGAGGTCCATCGCCGGGACGGAGGCGAGGAAGGCCTTGGCGTTGGCCAGGTCCGTCGGCGTGATGCCGGAGTCGCGCACGATCAGGACGAAGTACGGCAGGGCCTTGGAGTCGACGAACTTGGCCGACTCGTTGGCGACCAGGGTCGACTCGGCCTGTTTGGGCAGGAAGTTCGCGTTGTCGTTCTCCTGAACCTCGCTCAGCTTGCCGACCGTGGGGCCGCCGAGCGACCCCAGCACCAGCCAGCCGATCAGGACCGCCGCGATCGCGGCCCGCCACGCCCAGCGCCCTTTGCCCCGGCCCTTCCGAAGCCCGTTGCCGTTGTCCGGGCCCCGCTGTTCGTCCTGTTCCACCGCTGTCCCCTCGCCGTCGGTACGGGCACAGTACCCAGTCATCTCTCACCACCCCGCGACCGGTGTGCGGGAGCCGTTTCTGCGGCGTAACAACGAGATGACCGCTCGGAAACACCCCGGTCATAGCGTCCTGGCCTACTAAGTGAGGCCGGATGATCGGAGACGCACGATGACGCTCGAGGCACGACCGGAGGTCGTCACTCCCCGCGACCGGACCGGGACGGTCGGCACGGTCGACGCGCCGCGCCGCGGCCGCTGGATCGATGTGTGGGACCCCGAGGACGCCACCTTCTGGGCGCGGACCGGGCGCCGGGTGGCCCAGCGCAACCTGTGGCCGTCGATTTTCGCCGAGTTCCTCGGCTTCTCGGTCTGGCAGCTGTGGAGCATCGTCGTGGTGTCGATGCCCAAGGCGGGCTTCACCTACAGCACGGACCAGTTGTTCTGGCTGGTCGCGCTGCCCAGCCTGGTCGGTGCGACGCTGCGGCTGCCGTACACGTTCGCGGTACCGCGGTTCGGCGGCCGGAACTGGACGATCGTCTCGGCGCTGCTCCTGCTGGTCCCGACGGCCGGACTGTCCTACTTCCTGACCCAGCCGGACACCCCGTTCTGGCTGATGGCGCTGGTCGCGGCCACCGCCGGTGTCGGCGGCGGCAACTTCGCGAGCAGTATGACGAACATCTCGTTCTTCTTCCCGGAGAAGGAGAAGGGCTTCGCACTCGGCATCAACGCGGCCGGCGGGAACCTCGGTGTCGCCGTGGTCCAACTGGTGGTGCCGATCGTGATCGTCGCCGGAGCCGGGTTGTCGCTGAACCGGGCCGGGCTGCTGTGGATCCCGCTGATCGTGCTGGCCGCCGTACTGGCGTGGAAGGTGATGGCGAACCTGTCCGTCGCGACCTCGTCGTTCCGGGCCTCGGTGACGGCGGCGAAGCGGCCGCACACCTGGATCATCTCGTTCCTCTACATCGGCACCTTCGGGTCGTTCATCGGGTTCTCGGCCGCGTTCCCGCTGCTGATCAAGACCACGTTCCCGGACGTCACCGGGGCCAACATCGCCTTCCTCGGCGCGCTCGTCGGGTCGGTGGCGCGGCCGTTCGGCGGCAAGCTGGCCGACCTGGTCGGCGGGGCCCGGGTGACGGTCTGCTCGTTCGTGGTGATGGGCCTGGGCATCCTGGCCGCGATCGTCTCGCTGAACGCGGGCAGCTTCGCCGGGTTCCTGATCAGCTTCCTGTTCCTGTTCGTCGCCAGTGGCGCCGCGAACGGATCGACGTACCGGATGATCCCGGCGGTGTTCCGGCTGACCACGCCGGGCGACCCGGGCCGGGCACGTCGCGAGGCGGCGGCCTGCATCGGGATCGCCTCCGCGGTCGGCGCGTACGGCGGCTTCCTGGTCCCGCGCGGCTTCGCGATGTCGACGAGCCACTTCGGTTCGCTGATCCCGGCGCTGTACGTCTTCTGCGGCTTCTATGTGGTCTGCCTGGCAGTGACGTACTTCTGCTACCTGCGCAAGGGCGGCCCGCTGAGTGGGGAGCGCGTGTGACGGCTGTCCCTACTCACTGCCCGTACTGCGCTCTGCAGTGCGCGACGACCCTGCACCCGGTCGACCGGCCGGGTGCGGTGTCGGTGCAGCCGCGAGCCATTCAAGCATTTGAGGGTGGCCCGACCAACCGCGGCGGGCTGTGCCGGAAGGGCTGGACGGCGCCGGAGGTTCTCACGGTGCCGGACCGGCTCACGACGCCGCTGCTGCGGAACGCGACGGGTGAGTTGGTGGAGGCGACTTGGGACGAGGCGTTGGACTTCGTTGCCGACCGGATCCGGTCGTTGCAGGCCTCGTACGGTCAGGACGCGGTCGCGGTCTTCGGTGGTGGTGGGCTGACCAACGAGAAGGCGTACGCGCTGGGCAAGTTCGCCCGGGTCGCGCTCAAGACCGCGAACGTCGACTACAACGGACGGTTCTGCATGTCGTCCGCAGCGGCCGCGACGAACCGTGCCTTCGGTATCGATCGTGGGCTGCCGTTCCCGCTGGCCGACCTCGGTGGTGCGGGTGCGGTGCTGCTGGTCGGCAGCAACATCGCCGAGACGATGCCGCCGGCGGTCGCGCATCTGCAGGGCGCGCGGGACGCGGGTGGGCTGCTGGTCGTCGATCCGCGTCGTACGGCGACTGCCGGGCTGACTGCGGAAGCCGCGGGGATCCACCTCCAGGCGACTCCGGGGACCGATCTGGCGTTGGTACTCGCGCTGACGCACGTCGTACTGCAGGAAGGGCTTGCGGACACGGCGTACCTCAGTGAGCGGACGGACGACCCGGAGGGGTTGTTCCGCTCGACCGCGGCTTGGTGGCCTGAGCGGGCCGAGCGGGTGACTGGTGTGCCGGCCTCGACGATCCGTCGGGCGGCCCGGGTACTTGCGGCTGCTGCACCGGTGCACGGCGGTGCCGGAGTGTTCATTCTGACCGGGCGCGGTGCTGAGCAGCACAGCAAAGGCACGGACACGGTGACTGCTTGTATCAACCTTGCTCTGGCGCTGGGCCTGCCCGGGCGGCTGGGCAGTGGGTACGGCTGCATCACCGGGCAGGGGAACGGTCAGGGCGGTCGGGAGCATGGGCAGAAGGCCGATCAGTTGCCCGGGTACCGCAGCATCGCCGATCCGGCCGCCCGGGCTCACGTTGCTCGGGTGTGGGGTGTGGATCCCGACGACCTGCCTGGTCCTGGCAAGAGCGCGGTCGAGTTGATCAACGCGCTGGGTACGACGGGTGGTCCGCGGGCGCTGCTCGTTCACGGGAGCAATCTGCTGGTGTCGGCGCCGCGGCTCGCCTCGGTGCGGGAACGCCTCGCCGCATTGGACTTGCTGGTGGTGGCGGACGTCGTACCGTCCGAGACCGCTCTGCTGGCGGATGTCGTCTTTCCGGTGACGCAGTGGGCCGAGGAAGAGGGCACCATGACGTCGCTCGAGGGGCGGGTACTGCGGCGGCGGGCTGCTGTCGCACCGCCTGGCGACGTACGGAGTGATCTGGCTGTGTTTGCCGGGTTGGCCTCGCGGCTGGGGTGTGGGGCGGCGTTCTCGACTGATCCGGCCGAGGTGTTCGAGGAACTGCGACGGGCCAGCGCCGGTGGGAAGGCTGACTACTCGGGGATCACCTGGGAGCGGATCGATGCGGGGGAGGCGCTGTTCTGGCCTGTTCCCTCGCCAGGGCACCCGGGGACGCCGCGGTTGTTCGCGGACGGGTTCGGTACGCCGGATGGGCGGGCGCACGTGGTGGCGGTGGATCATCGGCCGGTCGCGGATGACCTTCACGCCGCGGCGCCGATGTATCTGGTGACCGGACGGTTGTTGCAGCACTACCAGAGTGGGGCGCAGACGCGGCGGGTGGCGGAGCTGGCGTCCGCGGAGCCGGAAGTGTTCGCGGAGATCCATCCGCGGGTGGCAGCGCAGTTGGGGATCGCGGACGGGCGGCCGATGCGGTTGCGAACCGCCCGTGGGTCGATGGTGTTGCCGGCGCGGGTGACGGCGGACGTGCGGCCGGACACGGTGTTCGTGCCGTTCCATTTCGGTGGTGCGGAGGCGGTCAACGAGCTGACCAACGATGTGCTCGACCCGGTGTCGCGGATGCCTGAGTTCAAGGCGTGTGCGGTCGAGGTGAGCGCGGCGAGTTTGCCGGCGACTGGAGTCTCAGCATGAGCCCGCGCGTGGTGATCATCGGTGGTGGGATGGCCGGTCGGCGGTTGGCCGAGCTGTTGACGTCGTACGACGTGACGGTGCTGGGCGACGAGCCGTCGTACAACCGCAGCCGCCTCACCGAGTACGTCGCCGGCCGCACCCCCGAGCCAATCCTCGGCAACGAGCCGGTCACCACCGCAGTAGCCGTCGACCGCAACCGCCACGTTGTAACGGATTCCGCTGGACACGAGTGGTCCTACGACCGGCTGGTGTTTGCGACCGGCGCGGTGCCTTCCGAGGTTGCTGGTTCCACCGGAGCGCATACCTTGCGTTCTGTGGGTGATGCCCGCGCCCTGGTTGATGCGGCGGGTCGGGTGCGGCGGGTGGTCGTGATTGGTGGTGGTGTGCTTGGCGTTGAGACTGCGTGTGCACTGCGGGGGCGGGGTGTGCCGGTCACGTTGGTGCATGACGGGGAAACGCTGCTGGACAAGGCGGTTCGAGGATCAGCGGGGCGGCGGGTCACGCGGGCGGTCCGCGAGTTGGGCGTGGAGGTGTTGCTCAACGCGACGGTCGAACGGGTTGCGTCGCGGGATGGGCGGTTCCGGGCGTTGAGCCTGCGTGGCGGGCGACAGGTGTTCGGGGACTTGTTGGTGGTGGCTTGTGGGGTGCGCGCGCGGACTGAGTTGGCGGCTGGGCTGACGGTGCGGGACGGGATCGTCGTCGACCGCACGCTGACGAGTCCGGATGATCCGCGGGTGCATGCGATCGGGGATTGTGCCGAGATCGATGGCCGGGTCAGCGGGACGGTCGCGTCCGCGTGGGGGCAGGCCGAGGCACTGGCGCGGCAGCTGAACGGTGAGCCGGCCGGCGTGCCGGAGTACGACGTACTGCGGCTGACCGCCGGCGGGCTCGACGTACTTGCCTTGGGCAACAAGGACGAGGATGGGGAGGTGGTGCGGCTCGAGGACGGGGAGCGGTATGTGCGGGCCGTGCTGCGCGATGGCGTGGTCCGGTCCGCGGTCGCGATCGGGGCGCCGGAGGTAGCCGCGGAGCTGGTGCTGCTGGCGGACCGCGGGACGCCGGTCGCGGCGGACGGGTTGCTGGCGGAACCCGTCGTACCCAAGAAGAAGGTGACCACCGTCTGCCGTTGCAACGGGGTCACCAGGGCCGCGATCGAGACGGCCTGGCGTGGGGGTGCCGACAGTGTCGCCGGCATCGCCGCCACGACGCGGGCGACGACCGGGTGCGGCAGTTGCACCGGCGCCGTCGGCGAACTGCTCGACCGCTTCCGGCGCGGCGAGACCGAACCAGTTCCGAGCAGGAGGGCGACGATGACAGAGCTGAAGAAGGCCCGGCACGTGGTTGTGGTGGGCGGTGGCATGGTCGCGCACCGGCTCGTGGAGGCACTGCGATCCCGCGACACCGAGATCCAGTGGCGCATCACCGTGCTGGCCGAGGAACCCCGGCTGCCTTACGACCGGGTCGCGCTGACCAGCTACTTC
This sequence comes from Kribbella sp. NPDC049227, assembly GCF_043197265.1. Lineage (NCBI taxonomy): Bacteria > Bacillati > Actinomycetota > Actinomycetes > Propionibacteriales > Kribbellaceae > Kribbella > Kribbella sp. NPDC049227. Next base: position 583,349 of record NZ_JBICST010000008.1, read on the forward strand.
TCGGGCCGCGACCCTCACGACCTGTCGCTCGGCGAACCGGAACTCTGGGACGACCCGGCGGTGACGCTCCGCAAGGGCGTGCAGGTCACGTCGATCGACACCACCGCTCGCACTGTGACGACAGCGCGCGGCGAGCAGATCGGGTACGACGAGCTGGTCCTGGCGACGGGTTCGTCGGCGTTCGTCCCGCCGGTGAAGAACAACGACGCGCAGGGCTGCTTCGTCTACCGGACCGTCGACGACGTGGCCGCGCTCCGCGTCTACGTGGAGCGGCTGAAGTCCGAGGGCCGGCAGGTCAGCGGTGTGGTCGTCGGCGGTGGCCTGCTGGGGCTGGAGGCGGCCGGGGCGCTGCGGGCGCTGGGTGCTGCGACGAAGGTGGTCGAGTTCGCGCCGCGGCTGATGCCCCTGCAGGTCGACGAGGGCGGCGGCGCCGCACTCGCCCGGCTGATCGAAGGACTCGACGTCGAGGTGCTGGTGTCGACGCAGTGCAACCGGGTGAAGCTCACGTCCCAAGGCGCGGCCCGGGCGATGGCCGTTGCCGACGGCCCCGATCTGCCGGCCGACGTGGTCGTGTTCGCGACCGGCGTACGGCCGCGGGACGAGCTCGGCCGGGCGGCCGGTCTGGAGATCGGCGAACGCGGCGGTGTCGTGGTCGACGAAGGCTGCCGGACGTCCGTACCGGGTGTCTGGGCGATCGGTGAGGTCGCCTGCATCGAGGGCCGGGTCTGGGGATTGGTTGCCCCCGGCTACACGATGGCCGAGATCGTCGCCGACCGGCTGCTCGGTGGTGCGGCGACGTTCCCGGGTGCGGACACCTCGACCAAGCTGAAGCTGCTCGGTGTCGACGTCGCCAGCTTCGGCGACGCGTTCGGCGCGACCGAGGGCGCGCTGGACATCGTGTACGCCGACCCGGTCGCCGGCGTCTACAAGAAGCTCGTGCTGTCCGACGATGCCCGGACGTTGCTCGGCGGCATCCTGGTCGGCGACGCGTCGGCGTACTCCGGTCTCCGCCCGATGGTCGGGCGCGAGCTCGGGGCGGACCCGGCCGCGTTCCTGCTGCCCGAGGGCGCCGCGCCGGTCAAGCTCGAGTTGCCGGACGACGCGCCGGTGTGCTCGTGCAACAACGTCTCGGCCGGCGCGATCCGGTGCTCGGTCCGCGACGACGGCTGCACCGACATGAAGTCGGTGTGCGGCAAGACCAAGGCCGGGACCAGCTGCGGCTCCTGCCTGCCGATCGTGAAGAACCTGCTGAACTCCGAGCTCACCAAGGCCGGTGTCGAGGTCAGCAAGGCACTCTGCGAGCACTTCGCGTTGTCCCGCGCCGAGCTGTTCGACGTCGTCCGGGTGACCGGGCTGCGGACGTTCAGCGAGATCGTCGAGCGGCACGGCACCGGACGTGGCTGCGACATCTGCAAGCCGGTGGTCGCGTCGATCCTGGCCAGCCTGGACCCGGCCGGTCACGTCCTCGACGGCGAGCGGGCGACGCTGCAGGACACCAACGACCACGTGATGGCGAACCTGCAGAAGGACGGCACGTACTCCGTCGTCCCGCGGATCCCGGGCGGTGAGATCACCCCTGAGGGCCTGATCACGATCGGCGAGGTGGCCCGCGACTTCGGCCTGTACACGAAGATCACCGGCGGCCAGCGGGTCGACCTGTTCGGTGCCCGGATCGAGCAGTTGCCGGCGATCTGGAAGCGGCTGGTCGACGCAGGCTTCGAGTCCGGGCACGCGTACGGCAAGGCGCTGCGGACCGTGAAGTCGTGTGTCGGCTCCACCTGGTGCAGGTACGGCGTACAGGACTCTGTCGGGATGGCGATCGCGCTGGAGCTGCGGTACCGCGGGCTGCGGTCGCCGCACAAGCTCAAGCTCGGGGTGTCCGGGTGCGCGCGGGAGTGTGCCGAGGCGCGTGGCAAGGACGTCGGCGTGATCGCGACCGAGAAGGGCTGGAACCTGTACGTCGGTGGCAACGGTGGCATGACGCCGCGGCACGCGGAACTGCTCGCGTCCGACCTGACCGACGAAGAGCTGTTCCAGGCGATCGACCGGTTCCTCATGTACTACATCCGCACCGGCGACCGGCTGCAGCGGACCGCGGTGTGGATCAACGACATCGAGGGCGGTCTGGACCACGTCCGCGACGTCGTACTGAACGACAGCCTCGGTATCGCCGCCGACCTGGACGCCGCGATGGCCGCGCACGTCGACTCGTACGTCGACGAGTGGCGGGCCACGCTCAACGACCCCGACAAGCTGGCCCGGTTCGTCTCCTTCGTGAACGCGCCGGACCAGCCGGACGCCGACCTGCGGTACGTGGTCGAGCGCAACCAGCCGCGACCCGCCACCCCGGCCGAACGCGGACAGCTGGAGCCGGTGCTGCTGGCCGGCCCCCGATTGGAGGTACGCCGATGAGCGTGGTGACTGCGTTTGTGGTCTGTGAGTACGACGTACTGCTGCCGGAGCGTGGGGTCGCCGCCCTGGCCGGCGAGCTGCAGCTCGCGGTGTTCCGGACCCACGATGGCGAGGTGTTTGCTCTGGGCAACCAGGATCCGTTCAGCGGGGCGAACGTGATGTCGCGTGGCATCGTGGGGAGCAGAGGCGAGGTGCCGACGGTGGCGTCGCCGATGTTCAAGCAGGTCTTCGACCTGCGCACCGGCCAGTGCCTGGACGATCCGTCGGTGTCGCTGCCCGTGTACGAGGTCGAGATCGTCGACGGACAGGTGATGGTGAATCTCGGTGAGCACGGCTAGGCCCGGGCCACTCAGTGGCTGCACGATCGCGGTCACCGCGCACCGGCGCGCGGACGACCTGATCGCGGCGTTCGAGCGGCGGGGCGCGAAGGTCCTGCACGCGCCGACGCTGCAGATCGTGCCGGTCGGCGACGACCACGCGCTGCTCGAGGCGACCCGGCGGGTGATCGCGAACCCGCCGGACGACGTCGTCGTCACCACCGCGGTCGGGTTCCGCGGATGGATCGAGGCCGCGGACAGCGCCGGCCTGGCGGCGGACCTGCTCGGCACGCTGGAGCAGTCGCGGATCCTGGCGCGTGGGCCGAAAGCGCGTGGCGCGATCCGGGCCGCCGGACTGGTCGAGCACTGGTCCGCGCGGTCCGAGACGACGGCCGAGGTGGTGGACTGGCTGCGCGACCAGGGTGTCATCGGCCGGAAGATCGTCGTACAACTGCATGGGTTGTCGGATCCGGCGCTGCAGGATTCGCTGCGCGCGGCCGGGGCGTCGGTGCGTGGGCTGGAGGTGTACCGCTGGGGTCCGGCGCCCGACCCAGCTCTGGTGGAGCGGATGATCGGTCAGATCGGCGCGGGTGCGGTGGACGCGGTGGTGCACACGTCGGCGCCCGGTGCGCAGGCCATGCTCGACTCGGCGGATCTGACCGGGCAGTACGACGCTCTGATCGCGGCGCTGAAGTCCGGCCGGGTGCTGAACGCCTGTGTGGGTCCGGTGACCGCCGGGCCATTCGTGAACCTCGGGCTGGAGCCGCTGGTGCCGGACCGTTTCAGGTTGGGTGCGTTGATCCGGATCGTGACCGACCGGCTCACCGACGACAACGCGCGGTCGATCGAGACCGAGCACGGGCAGTTGGTGATCCGTGGTGGCGCCGCGGTCCTGGACGGCGTCGTACTGCCACTGGGTCCGGGTCCGCGGGCCGTGCTGGCCGCACTGGTGGCGGCCGGAGGTGATGTGGTGTCGCGACCGGCGTTGCTCGCGGTGCTCCCAGGTGCTGAGGACGTGCACGCGGTGGAGGTCACGGTGAACAGACTCCGGACGGCGATCGGGAAACCGGAACTGGTCCGGACGGTGGTCCGGCGCGGGTACCGGCTGGCGGTCGAGGCGGCCGGGGTTCCTTCGTGATCGACCTGGTCGCGGTGGCGCACGGGACCGCCGATCCGCGGGGCATCCGGGTCGTCCACGAACTGGTCCGGATGATGGCGCGGCAGCGTCCCGGCGTACCGATGTCGCTGGGCTTCGTGGATGTCGACGTACCGGCGTTGCCGTCGTTGGTACGGAGGGTCGTTGCCGACAGCAACCAGGCGGTCGTGGTGCCGCTGCTGCTCAGCTCCGGCTATCACGTGTACGTCGACGTGGCGGCTGAGATGGAGCGCTACCCGGGCCGGGTCCGCGCGGCGGCGGCACTCGGCCCTGATCCGGTCCTGGCCGACATCCTCGCCGACCGCCTGGGCGACCTCTCCCGAGTCGACCACGTGGTCCTCGCCGCAGCCGGCTCCTCAGACCCCCGAGCCCACCAGGACTGCTCGTCCGCGGCCTCACTCCTCTCCACCCGCATCGACCGCCCGGTCGACGTCGCCTACATCTCCGGCACCGCCGCCCCTCTCACCACAGTCCTCTCCCGAACCCCAGCCCGCACAGCCATAGCGACGTACCTCCTGGCCCCAGGCTTCTTCGAAACCCTCCTCCACCGCCGAGCCCCCACCCACCACATCAGCCCACCCCTGGGCCCCGACCCCCGCCTAGCCGAACTAGCCCTGCGCAGGTACGACGAAGTCCAGGTGCTGGCTCAGGCCGCCGGGCTGTAGGTGTTGATTACTACGCCGGTTGTGGTGGTTTCGGAGTGGTTCAGGGTTAGGGGCTGGTGGTGGGTGCCGAAGAGGTGGTGGCCGGAGCCGAGGGTCAGGGGGTGGATGAGGAGGATGTAGTGGTCGATCAGGTCGGGGATTGAGCGGATCAGGTGGCCGCTGCCCAGGACGATGAGGTCCTGCTCGGTCTTCAGTTTGGGGATGTCGTCGAGCGTGATGACGTGGGAGTTGGCCCAGGCGGGGTTCTGCAGGGTCGACGAGACGACGTACTTCTGCTGGTTGTTGAGCGCCTCGGTGTACGGGTTGTCCGGCTGGTTCGGCCAGAAGCCGGCGAAGTCCTCGTACGTGCGGCGCCCGAGCAGCATCCCGCCGAACCCGCGGCCCCTCCCGAGCACGCGACCCATCGCGTCCTGGCTGTACGGCGTTGCCCACCCGCCGTACCGGAATCCGTCGCGCGGGTCCTCGTCCGGCCTGCCCGGCGCCTGCATCACACCATCCAGGCTCACGTTGCACACCACCGTGATCTCACCCATGACTACCTCCTTGTAGGTTTCTCGCCCCCTACACGAACCACGAGCGTGCAGATCGACAGGAGGTCTGCCTCAATTCGGTGCGAGTGACGGCGTGTCGGGCGCAGACGGCCGGACACCTCCTGTCGAGCTGTCCGGAGTCCTACCCGCGGAGTGACTTGAGGTCGGACTGGCAGCGGGCTTCGACTTCGGCGAGTTCCTGGAGGGTTTCGTCGATGTCGCGGCGGCGTTGTTCGAGGTCGGCGCGGCGGTGGGTGATCTGGTCCAGCAGGTAGACGAGTTGACCCTCCTCGCCGGGCTCGGCGTCGTACATGTCGACGATGGTGGCGATCTCGTCGAGGGAGAAGCCGAGGCGTTTGCCGCGCAGGATCAGGCCGAGGCGGACCTTGTCGCGGGAGTGGTACACGCGGACGGTGCCGCGGCGCTCGGGCGTGAGCAGGCCGCGGTCCTCGTAGAACCGGATCGTGCGCAGGGTGACGTCGTACTCGGCCGCCAGTTCGGCGATCGACCAGGTCTGAGCGGGCACCCGGATATTGTGCACGCACCCCACTGTGCTTTACGTTTACGTAAGCGTCAAGCACAGAGGAGTGCGTCATGTACGAGCTGTCCGAGGAGCACCGCGAGTTCCGCCGCAGCGTGCGCGACTTCGCCGAGGCGGAGATCGCCCCGCACGCGGCCGAGTGGGACCGCAAGCACTACTTCCCGGTGGAGGTCGTGCAGAAGATGGGCCGGCTCGGCCTGTTCGGGCTGACCGCCCCAGAGGAGTACGGCGGCTCGGCCGGTGACTTCACCAGTCTGTGCGTGGCGATCGAGGAGATCTCCCGCGTCGACCAGTCGATGGGCATCACCCTGGAGGCGGCGGTCGGGCTCGGGATCAACCCGATCCTCACCTTCGGCACCGACGAGCAGAAGGCCACCTGGCTGCCCGACCTGGTGGCCGGCCAGAAGCTGGCCGGGTTCGGCCTGACCGAGCCCGATTCCGGGTCGGACGCCGGCGCGACCAAGACCCGGGCCGTCCTCGACCAAGGCGAGTGGGTGATCGACGGCTCGAAGCAGTTCATCACCAACTCCGGCTCGTCCATCACCTCGTGCGTGACGGTGACCGCGCGGACCGGTGAGAAGGCGGACGGCAAGGCGGAGATCTCCACCATCATCGTCCCGAGTGGTACGCCGGGCTTCGCGGCCGAGGCGGCGTACGACAAGCTCGGCTGGCATGCCTCGGACACGCATCCACTCGCGTTCACCGGCTGCCGGGTCCCCGAGGCGAACCTGCTGGGCGAGCGCGGCAAGGGCTTCGCGCAGTTCCTCGCGACGCTGGACGACGGGCGGGTGGCGATCGCCGCGGTCGCGCTCGGCTGCATCCGGGCCTGCCTGGAGATGTCGGTCCAGTACGCCGGTGAGCGCACGACGTTCGGGGTGCCGATCGGGCGCAAGCAGGGTGTCGCGTTCCAGATCGCCGATCTCAAGGTGATGGCGGACGCGGCGGAGCTTCTCGTCTACCGGGCGGCGGCGTTGAAGGACGCCGGCGCGTCGGTGCAGGAGTTCAAGCAGGCCGCGTCGGTGGCGAAGCTGTACGCGACCGAGTCCGCGGTGACCGCGACCCGGATCGCCACCCAGGTGTTCGGCGGCTACGGATTCATGGAGGAGTACCCGGTGACGCGCTTCTACCGGGACGCCAAGATCCTCGAGATCGGCGAGGGTACGTCGGAGGTTCAGCGCATGCTGATCGCCCGAAGCCTCGGCCTCCCAGTGGAATGATGGCTGAATGACCCACGACCACTGGACCGAGGTCAAGGTCGCCCGCGAGGCGACGATGGCGCCACCGGAGAAGGCGGCGGCCAAGCTGGCCAGCCAGAACAAGCTGTACGTGCGGGACCGGATCGCCTTGCTCGTCGACGAGGGCAGCTTCGTCGAGGACGCGCAGCTGGCCAACGCCCTGAACGCCGGCCTGCCCGCCGACGGCGTGGTCACCGGCCGCGCGCTGATCGACGGCCGGCCGGCGCTGATCGTCGCGAACGACCCGACCGTGAAGGCGGGGTCGTGGGGTGCCCGGACGGTGGAGAAGATCGTCCGGATCACCGAGGTCGCGCTCCGCGACGAGCTGCCGATCTTCTGGCTGATCGACTCCGCCGGGGCGCGGATCACCGACCAGGTGGACCTGTTCCCGGGGCGGCGTGGTGCCGGGCGGATCTTCCACAACCAGGTCGCGCTGTCCGGCAAGGTGCCGCAGATCTGCTGCCTGTTCGGTCCGTCGGCGGCCGGCGGCGCGTACATCCCGGCGTTCTGCGACCTGGTGATCATGGTCGACGGGAACGCCTCGATGTACCTGGGCTCGCCGCGGATGGCCGAGATGGTGGTCGGCGAGAAGGTCACGCTGGAGGAGATGGGCGGCGCCCGGATGCACACCAGCGTCTCCGGTTGCGGCGACCTGCTCGCCTCCGACGACGCCGAGGCGATCGAGTTGGCCCGCACGTACTTCTCCTACCTGCCCGGTTCGTGGCAGTCGCGGCCGCCGTCGTACGACGCCGCGCCGCCGGCCAGGGACTTCACCCGGGACCTGGTTCCGGCCGAGGAGAGCGTCGGGTTCGACATCCACGACGTGATCGACGCGCTGGTGGACGCGGACACGTTCTTCGAGGTCAAACCGGCGTACGCCCCGGAGCTCGTCACCGGGTTCGGGCTGCTGGCGGGGCAGGTGGTCGGGATCGTGGCGAACCAGCCGGCCGTCAAGGGCGGCGTGCTGTTCGTCGACTCCGCGGACAAGGCGGCCCGGTTCATCTGGCTGTGCGATGCGTTCAACGTGCCGCTGGTGTACCTGTGCGACGTACCGGGGTTCATGATCGGCAGCGAGGTCGAGCGCGCGGGGATCATCCGGCACGGCGCGAAGATGATCACCGCGGTGTCGGAGGCGACCGTGCCGACGGTGTCGGTGATCGTCCGCAAGGCGTACGGCGCCGGCCTCTACGCGATGTGTGGACCGGGCTTCTCGCCGGACGCGTGCGTCGCGCTGCCAACTGCGAAGATCGCGGTGATGGGTCCGGAGGCAGCGATCAACGCCGTCTACTACAACAAGATCCAGGAGATCGCCGACGAGGGTGAACGGGTCGAGTACGTGTCCCGGCTGCGGGAGGAGTACGAGACCGACATCGACATCCTCCGGCTGGCCGCCGACCTCGTCATCGACGCGATCGTCGAGCCGGAAGACCTCCGCACCGACCTGATCGCCCGGCTCGCCGCGGCCCAGACCAAAGACCGCCACTTCTCCACCCGCCGCCACGGCGTACCGCCGGTCTAGATAGTCTCCTCGGTGTGAGCGCAAACGATTTCGCCAACAGGATCCGGGCCCGGGAGCAGTTGATCGGTTACTGGGTGGTGATGGATGCACCGGTGGCGACCGAGCGGATCGCGAGGCTGGGATACGACTACGTCGTACTGGACGGGCAGCACGGTCTGCTGGGGTACCAGGGCCTGCTGAACGGGCTGCTCGCGGTGGACGCGGGCGCTGCTCTTGGTGGCGGCGGGACGGTGGGGATCGTGCGGGTCGAGGCGAACCATCCGACGCCGATCGGCCGGGCCCTGGACGCGGGTGCGACCGGCGTGATCGTGCCGCTCGTGGACAACTCGGAGGACGTCACCCGGGCCGTGCAGGCGGCGAAGTATCCGCCGACCGGAGTCCGGTCCTTCGGGCCGATGCGGGCGTCGCTGCGGATCGGCCCGGTCCCGGCCGACGCGGACGCGGCGACCGTCGTACTCGCGATGATCGAGACGCCGCTCGGGCTGAAGAACGTGGTCGAGATCTGCGCGACGCCGGGACTTGACGGGATCTACGTCGGGCCGTCGGATCTCGGACTGTCGGTCGGGGCTCGCTTCCCCGGTGACCCCGAGGTCGAGGGGCCGTTCGAGGAAGCGGTCGCACTGATCGCGCGGACCGCGCAGGAGGCCGGGGTCGCGGCGGGCATCCACACCCAGGACGGGCAGTCCGCCCGGCGGCGGCTGAGCCAGGGGTACACCTTCGCGACCGTCGCGTCGGACCTCAGCCACCTCGAGGCGAGCGCCGCGGCTCACCTAGATACCGCACGCGCCTAGGAACATCACGGCGTACTCCCGGGTTAGGTTTCTTCAAGGGAGCACACCGAGGAGGCCGTGGATGAAGGCACCCGAGCGAGGGGCGTTGCCGCTGGGGCTGGCGGCGACGCTGGGCCGGGAGTACGGGCGGCTGACGGAGGTCGTGCAGGGGCTGAGCGACGCCGACTTCGGGCTCGCGACCAGGTGCCCGGGGATGCCGGTCGGGCCGCTGCTGGTCCATCTGCTGTACGACGCCGAGCGTGCCTTGATCGCGTTCGCGAGCCCGGCGGTGGTCGGGCCGGACCGGGATTTCGTCACGTACTGGCAGGACTTCCCGCCGCGGATGGACGGCGACAATCCGGACACGAGCTTCGTCCGCGGCGTCGCGTCCTCGTACCGGAGGCCGGGGATGCTGGTGCAGCACTGGCGGGAGGTGTCCGAGGCTGCTGTGCGGGCGGCCGCTGCCGGGCTGTCGGAGAAGGGGCGGCGGATCGAGACGCAGGGGCACGTACTGCGGGCGACCGACTTCGTGGCCACGTTGGTGCTGGAGGCAACGGTCCACCATCTCGACCTGACCGTCGGCCTGCCGGACGCACCGGAGCCTGATCCGGAGGCGCTGCAGGTCACTGCGCGGACGCTGGATGGACTGTTCGGTCCGGAGGCGTGGGACCTGATCGGCTGGGACACGACGACGTACGTGCTGAAGGCGACCGGCCGGGTGCCGCTGGACGAGGACGACCTGGACATGCTCGGTCCACACGCGGACCGGCTGCCGTTGCTGGGCTAGCCGGCCGCGGCGTCAGAGCAGTCCGGCGAACGGGTCGTCGAGGTCGTTCCAGTCCAGGCTGGCCAGCTCGGACTCGGTCAGCAGGCAGGCGTCGAGGATCGACTGCAGCCGCGCCGGATCCAGACCCATGCCGGTCGCAACCACTGTGCATTCGGCCAGGTGCTCGGTGTCCGACCACTCGCCGAGCATGCCGAGCGACGCGCTGTACCCGGCGGACTCCCAGCGGACGCGCTGCGTCGGCCGGTTCGCCAGCCAGACCACGCCACGGCTGCGGACGACGCCGTTCACGATGTCCTCGAGTGCGTCGTTCAACCGCGACGGATGCATCGGCCGCGTCGACCGCCAGAGCACGGTGGTCACGCCGTCACCGCTCGGCTGGACCCGATCGGACGACGCCAGCTCACCGGCCCACGCCTCGGCGGCGACGAACTCGAAAAGCCCGGTCCGCGCCACCGGCCCTTCCGGTACGCCGGCCGGGTCCGCCGCGACGACTGTGGTCCGCGGGTTGAGGTGCAGCAGCAGGTTGTGCAGTCGATCCGGCGCCGCGTTGCGATGCAGGTTGGCGAGTACGCAGACGTCGGCGTACTCGATCTGCCGCGCGGTGAGCTCGGCGACGTTGCGGCGGTCCGGCGGCCCGAGTGCGAGACCGCGCTCGTCGAGGAGCTCGTCACCTGACAGTTGCTCGACCAGCAGCACGGCGTCCACCACGCAGGTGATCGTGTCGACGACGATCTCCGGCAGCGCCGCGACCAGCGAGCCCGCGAGCGGCCGTGCCTCCATCGCCGGCGGCGCCGCCAGTACGACGTGATCCCAGTGTCTCCGCGCGACCAGGGCCTCGAGCAACGGCAGCAGCGACTCGATCAGCTGACACGCCCCACAGTCGTCGCCCACGGAGAACTCGCCGGCGTCGATCGGCCCGGACGCGTCCAGCACGCGCCAGGACAGCACGCCCCGCCCGGGCAGCTCGTCCTGGTCCACCACCACGGCCACGCTGGTGGTGTCCAGCATCGCGTCCAGCACAGGTTCCCGCAGTGTCGTGGAAAGCCCGACCAGCAGGGACAACGGCGTCTTCGAGTGGGCGGTCATCTCCCGAGTATATGAAAACGATTTTCATCAGTCCAGACCGGGAGTCGCGCGACTTTCCCGTCGCGACGGGAAATTCCCGGCCCTGCCGCGTTTTCGCGCGCAAAAGGTGGGGCGGGTGGTTCTCGGGGTCTGGTAGGTGTTGGGCATGGCGATCGAGATCGGGCGGTTCGAGGGTGAGTGGGGCGAGCTCCTGGAGCTCATTGACGTGGCGTTCTCGGCGCCGTGGAGTGAGGCGCAACTCGAGGCGGAGCGGCAGGTCTGGGAGCCGGACCGCAGCATCGTCGCGGTCGACGAGAAGCAACTGGTCGGCCACACCGCGGCGTTCTCGCACCGGATGACTGTGCCGGGTGCGCAGGTGCCGATGGCCGGGGTGACCATGGTCGGGGTCCGCGCGACCCACCGCCGGCGTGGCATCCTGCGCGACCTGATGCGGGCCCAGCTGAACGAGATCCACGAGGCCGGGACCGAGCCGCTCGCCGGGCTGACCGCGAGCGAAGCGGTGATCTACGGCCGGTTCGGGTACGGCCTGGCCAGCGACCACCAGGAGATCGTCGTACCGAAGCCCGCTCGCGAGCTGCGGCCGGTCGCCGGCATCGACGACGTACGGATCAGGTACGTCGGTGTGCGCGAGACGCTGGCCGAGACCGCCGCGTTGCGCAACAAGTTGGCGACCGAGCGGGTCGGCATGTTCGAGCACAACGAGCGGTGGCAGGAGCTCGTTGTCAGCGACAACGTGATGGTCGACCCGTCCAACGCCTCCGCGCTGCGCTGCGTGCTGGCCGAGCGTGGCGGCGAGCTGACCGGGTTCGCGCACTACCGGACCAAGCGCGCCGACAAGGGGTTCGTCGAGGTACGGCGCGTGCACGCCGTGGACCTGGCATCGCATGCGGCGCTCTGGCGCTACCTGCTGGAGCCCGACCTGTTGAGCGAGACGCGGTACGAGGCACTGCCGTCGGACGACCCGCTGCTGGACCTGCTGGTCGACCAGCGGGCGCCCTCGCCGATCACCCGCGACGGTCTCTGGCTGCGGTTCGTCGACCTGGCCCCTGCGCTTGCGGCTCGGACGTACGCCCGCGATATCGACGTCGTCCTCGAGGTGACCGACGGGTTCCTTCCCTGGAACGCGGGCAAGTGGCACCTCGCGGGTGGTCCGACCGGGGCGACCTGCGAGTCGACCACCCGGCCGGCCGATCTCACCGTCGACGTCCGCGATCTGGCCTCGGTCTATCTCGGCAAGCCGTCGTTCGTCCGGCTCGGTGCGGCCGGGCTGGCGCAGGAGCACACGGCCGGTGCGCTCGAGGCCGCGGCGCAAGCGTTTTCCACGAGCCGGCTTCCGTGGCTCGATACGGGCTTCTGATCGGTTAGCCTTCCTGGATGCACACCCACCGTCGGGGCGCGTGGACGCTGGCTGTCGTGCTGATCCTGGGGGTCACCGCGGCCGGATTCGTGGTGCTCGCCTCGGCCGGCGGTTCGGTGCGGCCGATCAGCGAGAGCACGCTGAAGTCGTCGCCCAGGCCGTTGCCGACGCTGACTCCGACGGACCGGGCCCAGCCGCCCACGCCGTTCGTCCCGCCGGAGAAGAAGGACAAGGAAAACCGGCCGATGCCCGATTGGCTGAAGGCTCTGTGGCAGGCGCTGATCTACCTCGTGATCGCGGCCATCGCGCTCCTCCTTGGCCGGTTGCTCTACCGGATCCTCCGCAAGGTCGAGCTGCCGCAGGCCGAGACCGCGGACGCGGACTGGGAGCGGATGAAGGCCGACCGGCTGGCCGAGGCGGTCGACACCGGCCTCGCGCGCATCGACACCGGTACGGCGACCGATGCGGTGATCGCTTGCTGGGTCGCACTGGAGGAAGCGGCCGCGTCCGCGGGACTGGCGCGGGACCAGTCGGAGACACCGGCCGAGTTCACGGTCCGGGTCCTGGGGGTCGGCGGCATCTCCGAGCCGGAGCTGAATCGCCTCGGTGAGCTGTACCGCGAGGCCCGCTACTCGACGCACGGGTCGACCGAACAGGCCAGGGCCGAGGCGCGGGCGGCGTTGATGCGCCTGCGTGACGAGTTGGCCGCCGTTCGCTCCGCGCGGGCCGCGAAGCAGGCGAGCGAGAGCGAGGCGGTGCCCGGATGACGTCGTACCGCTGGACTCCCTTGGACGAGAGCGCGCCACGGAACAGTGACCAAGGCGGCGGGCAGAAACGGCGTCGTCGGTCGATGCGGCTGGACAAGGCGCTGGTGCAACACGTCGGGCTCACCGTGCTGGCGAGTCTGCTGCTGATCGGTGCGTTCGGTGCGGCCGGGATGGCGCCGCGGCCGCTGTGGTTCGTGGCGATGGCGCTGGCCATCGGCTTCGGATCGCTGGCGCTGCGGCTGATCGTTCCGCAGGTGCTGGAGACCAACTGGCCGGCGCGGCAGGACGAGAAGCTGGCCGCGCTGCGGACCCGGAGCACGGACAACAGGACCCAGTTCGTCGCGACCTGGCTGCAGGAGTCGAGCCGCGAACGCCGGGCCGGCGAGGGATCGCAGACGTTCGCCCGCCGGATCCGGCCGCTGCTGCTCGAGCTGACCACCGACCGGCTGGTGCACCGGCACGGCGTCGACCCCGCACTGGAGCCGGACCGCGCCCGCGCGATCACCGGCGACCGGCTGTGGGCCCTGGTCACGGCAGACGACAAGCGCACCGCGTCCCTCGACGAGATCGAGGACGCGATCCAGACCATCGAGAACCTGTGAGGAACTGTGACTGATCGCGAGCTGAAGCTCGGTGAGGTGTCCGACCTGAGCCGTCAGGTGCTGGACCGGGTGAGCCAGGCAGTGGTCGGCAAGGCCGAGGCGCTCGAGCTCGTGCTCGCGGGCATCCTGGCCGGTGGGCACGTCCTGCTGGAGGACTACCCGGGGCTCGCCAAGACGCTGGCGGCGCGGTCGTTCGCACAGGCGCTCGGGCTGGAGTTCCGGCGGGTGCAGTTCACTCCGGACCTGCTGCCGTCGGACGTCACTGGTGCGTTCGTGTACGACCAGAAGGAGTCCGAGTTCGTCTTCCGGCCCGGCCCGATCTTCACCGGGTTGCTGCTCGCCGACGAGATCAACCGGACCCCGCCGAAGACGCAGGCAGCGCTGCTGGAGTCGATGCAGGAACACCAGGTCACCGTCGAGGGCCAGACCTTCCCGCTGCCGACCCCGTTCCACGTCCTCGCGACAGCGAACCCGGTCGAGTACGAAGGCACCTATCCGCTGCCCGAAGCACAGCTCGACCGCTTCATGCTGCGGATCGGCTTCGGCTACCCGAGCGCCGCGGAGGAGTGGGAGGTACTGCGGCGCCGGATGAGCCGCCGTACGGAGGACCAGACCGTCGAGGCGGTCACCGACGCGTCCGGACTGCACGCTGCGCAGCGTGCGATCGAGACCGTCACCGTCGACGACACCGTCGGGCAGTACTGCGTCGACCTGGCCGCTGCCACCCGGCGCGACTCCCAGGTCCTCGTCGGTGCCTCGCCGCGTGGCTCTCTCGCGCTGCTGCTGACAGCTCGGTCGTACGCCGTGATCCAGGGCCGGGACTACGTCGTACCGGAGGATGTGAAGGCAGTCGCGGTGCCGGCGCTAGCGCACCGGATCACGGTCCGTCCAGAGCTGTGGCTGCACGAGGTGACCGGTGCGACGGTGGTCCGCACGGTGCTGGGCTCGGTCGCGACCCCGCCCACCGTGGTCGGCGGGACCCAGGACGTATCCCAGGGCGCGTCGCAGTGAGTGGAACGCTCCGATGAGATGGAAGCCCACGCACGCGCAGATCCGCGCGGTCAGCGTGGCTGCGGTGTTGCTGGTGCTCGCAGTGCTGGCACGACGGCCCGATGCGGCCGTGCTGGGTTTGCCGCTGGCGTTCGTCGCGGTCTGGGGCCGGTACTTCCGTCCGCGGGAGCGCCCCGAGGTGCGCACCGAGCTGGACACCGACGTGCTGTTCGAGGGCCAGGCGACGACCTACCGGTTGGAGGTGGCCGGGACGATCGATCCGGACATCGACCTGATCGTGGCCGCGCTGCCGCGGTCGCAGTGGTTCCAGTACGACCCGGCGCAGGCCGCGATCGCTGAGCCGGTGTCCGAAGGGGCTGTGACCCTCGAGGTCGGGCTGCGGTCCAAGCGGTGGGGGATCCGTGCCCTGGAGCGGCCGACGGTCATCGCGACCTCGATGCTGGGTGCGTATCGCGTCCCGGTGGTCTCCGCCAGCGCGATGTCCGTGACCACGCTGCCGTTGCGCGAGGGCTTCGAAGCGGTCGACGCCATGCCACGTCCGGCCGGCCTGGTCGGGCTGCACCGATCGCGGCGGCCGGGTGAGGGGACCGAGCTGGCCGGCGTCCGTCCGTTCCGCACCGGTGACCGGCTCCGCCGGATCAACTGGTCGGTGTCGGCGCGCACCCGCGAGTTGCACGTGACGTCGACGTGGTCGGACCGCGACACCGAGGTCGTGATCCTGCTCGACACCGGCGGCGAGATCGGCATCAGCGAAGGGATCGACGGGCGGTCCAGCAGCCTGGACACCGGAGTCCGTGCCGCGGCCTCGATCGCCGAGCACTACCTACGGCACGGCGACCGGGTCCGGTTGATCGACACCGGGAACACGGTCCGCGGCGTCAGGTCCGGCAGCGGTCGCGGTCACCTGCGCCGGATCCTGGACGCGCTGACCCACGCCGACCGCCAGGGCCGCCAGCAGGACGAGCAGCAGTTGGCCCGGCGGCACCGGATCAGGTCCGACAGCCTCGTGCTGGTGCTCAGCCCGCTGCTCCGGCAGACAGTCCTCGGGTACGTCGTGACGCTGGTGCACTCGGGATGCACGGTGATCGCCGTGGACACGCTGCCGCCGGACGTCGCGTCGGTGATCGACCTCGAGGAGCACGACGCGCGGACGTGGCCGCTGGCCTGGCGACTGCGGTTGCTGGAGCGCCGGCGCGAGCTCGACCGGCTCGGCGACCTCGGCGTACCGACTGTGCCGTGGCAGGGAGCGGGAACGCTGGACGAAGTACTGCGGGATGCCTCGCGACTCGCGGCGGCGCCGAGGATGCGGTCATGACCGCCGCCGAGAGGATCAGCCTGTGGCTGGTGCAGCTGCGGGCGGCCGGGGAGGCGGCATTCCTCGCCCGGTTGGTGATCGCTGTCGCGGGCGGCGTCGCGCTGCTGATCTCCTGGCTGCAGCCGTGGGATCAGCTGGACCTGATCCCGCTGATCGCGATTCCGATGCTGGTGGCAACCGTCATCCTGCCGGACTCGCTGGCCGGGCTGGTCTTCATCATCGTGGTCGCCCTCGGCTGGGTCTTCCGTGCGCCGAGCGAGGTGAACTGGAACCTGGTCGTGACCGGGATCGCCTTGCTGGTGGTGCATCTGGCCACCGCGTTCACCGCACAGATCCCGTCATACGCGCGGGTGCACCGGGATTCGCTCCGGCGATGGTTGTTGCCGGGGGCAATCGCTGTGCTGATCGGGCCGGTGGTCGCGGTGGCGGTCGGGGTGGTGCGTGGGGTGGACGTGCGTGGGTCGTTGGTGGTGACCGTGGGTGCGCTGGTGCTGTCGACGGTGGCGATCTGGTTCGCCTCCGGGCAGAAGCTCGGGCGGGACTGACTACTTCGCGTCGCCCAGGGTGGACGCGAGCTCCTCGGCCCAGGGCAGGCTCGCCGCGTCGGGACCGATCACCTGCATGGCCGACATCACCGTCAGCAGCATGCCGGTGGCGAGGAACTCGCGGGCCTCCGTCGGTGACGCGCCGGTGAGCTCACGGACGAGGCTGTAGATGCGGCCGAAGCGCTCGCGGACCGCGTCGCCGATGGCCGGGTCGCGGCTGGCCGAGAAGCCGTGCAGCAGGACGAGGAGCAGCTCGGGCTCGGCCAGGAGCCGTTCGTAGTTGTGCCCGAGGGTGCGCAGTTCGGGTGATTCCTCGGCCGCCTCGCGGAAGATCTGCTCGATCCGGTCGCACACCGACTGAACGGCGGCCAGGAACAGCTGCTGCTTGGTGCCGAACAGGCGGATCACGTAGGGCTGCGAGACGCCGGCCAGCCGGGCGATCTCGTCCGTCTTGGTGCCCTCGTACCCGGACGCGCCGAACGCCTGCACAGCCGCCTCCAGCACCTCCGCACCCCGCTCGGCCGCCGTCAATCGCATCTTGGTGCCCATCGCTCTCCTCTCCGACGGTCGACGCCTCCTCGCACTCCCGGCGCCGACGGCGCCGTTCGTCTTTTCGTCGCCAGAGGCGACGAGCTGGGCGCTACTGCTTGACATGTTATCAGTGGATGCATACTTTGGTCTCACCGAACTTGTTATCAGTGAATTACAACTAGGAGACCGAGATGACGTCGACCGCTCTCGATGAGCTGGGACCCACGCTGGAACCTCCCGCGCAGCGGGCTCGCCGCGCCGGGCTGGGCGCCGTACTCGCCGCGGTGGGGATCCCGACCTTCATGGTCACGCTGGACAACCTGGTCGTGACGAACGCGCTGCCCGTGATCAAGGCGGAACTCGGCGCGTCGCTGTCCGACCTGCAGTGGTTCGTGAACGCCTACACGCTGTCCTTCGCGGCCCTGCTGCTGACGGCCGCCGCGATCGGTGACCGCCTCGGGCGCCGGCGGATCTTCCTCGCCGGGATCGTCCTCTTCACGCTCGCCTCGGCGGCCTGTGCGCTGGCCACCGAGCCGTGGATGCTGATCGGTGCCCGGGCGATCCAGGGTGTCGGCGCGGCCGCGGTGATGCCGCTGTCGCTCACGCTGCTGGCAGGCGCCGTACCGGAGCGGATGCGGAGTGCCGCGATCGGCATCTGGGGTGGCATCTCCGGACTGGGCGTCGCAGTCGGTCCGGTCGTCGGTGGAGCCGTCGTCGACGGTCTGAACTGGCAGTGGATCTTCTGGCTGAACGTGCCGGTCGGCGTGGTCGCAGTGGTGCTGGCCGCACGCGTCCTGACCGAGTCCAGGGGTACGGCGAAGCGGCTCGACCTGCTCGGCTTGGTCCTGGCCGCTGCCGGCGTACTCTCCATCGTCTGGGGCGTTGTGCACGGTGCTGACGACGGCTGGACCTCTGCCGGTGTGCTGGGCTCGCTGGTCGCCGGTGTGGCGTTGCTGGCCGCGTTCGTCGGATGGGAGCGGCGGACCACGTCGCCGATGCTGCCGCTGCGGTTGTTCTCGGTACGGGCGTTCAGCGTCATCAACATCACGTCGTTCACGTTCTCGGTCGGCGTGTTCGGGTCGGTGTTCCTGCTGGCGCAGTTCTTCCAGGTCGTGCAGGGCTACAGCCCGCTGGAGTCCGGCGTACGAACGATGCCGTGGACGATGGCGCCGATGGTGGTCGCGCCGATCGCCGGTCTGATCGTGGACCGGGTCGGGGCACGCACGTTGATCGCGTCCGGGCAGGTGTTCCTGGCGGTGGCGCTCGGCTGGCTCGCTCTGATCACCACTGCGTCGACGCAGTACAGCGAGATGGTGCTGCCGTTCATCCTGGCCGGTGTCGGGATGGGACTGACCTTCGCACCGTCCGCGAGCGTCGTGATGGCGAGTGCGTCCGATGCCGACCGCGGTGTGGCTTCGGGGACGAACAACACCATTCGTGAGGTCGGTGTCGCGATGGGCGTGGCTGTACTGGCCTCCGTGTTCGCTTCGGCCGGCTCCTACGAGTCGCCGGCGCGGTACGCGGACGGCCTGGTCCCCGCGGTCTGGACCGGTGCCGCGATCGTTGCAGCCGGTGCGGTCGTCGCGCTCCTGCTGCCAGGCCGCAAGCAGCGTTAATGTGTCAGCGTGCTGGACGCTGACGACGTACGACGGATTGCGCTGTCCTTCCCGGAGACGGTGGAGAAGCAGCGGTGGGGGCACCCGACGTTCGACGTCGCGGGGCGGATGTTCGTGACGGTGCCGGACGACCAGACCTCGTTCGCGGTCCGGTGTCCCCGGCTGGAGCGGGAAGAGCTGATCGCGGCGGAACCCGGGAAGTTCTGGGTTCCGCCGCACGAGGCGGGTTCGAACTGGGTTCGGGCCCGCCTCGACGCGCTCGAGGACGCCGGCGAACTGCACGACATCCTGATCGACTCCTGGCGACAGGTCGCGCCGCCCGGGTTGACCGTCAGCTGACGTTGGCCGCTGAGGCCGAGAACGTGTTGCAGGTGGCCGGGTTCCCGGTGCGGAACGACCTGCCCATGAAGCGCGCCTGGCTGGCCTTGCTGCCGTGGTCGCCCTGCTCCGGCGGGTCGCCGGCGGTGACGACGTACTTGTTCCAGACGCTGAGCATCAGGCCGTTGATCGGGTAGCTGCGCTTGTTCACGGCCAGGAAGACCCCGGCGAAACAGTTCGCCTGCAGCTCCATCCGCCGTGTCATCCGCATCTGGCTCGCGGTGTCCGGAGCGTCGTACCGCATCCGGCTGGAGGCCTGCAGGATCCCGGTCTCGTTCTGGACGCTGTGGCCGTACTCGTGAGCGATCGACCGGGTGTACCACATCCGCGCGTAGGCCTTCGCCTCCGGATCGGAGTACTCGTTGTACGCCTTCACGAAGACGTCGACCTTCATGTACATCATGTGGTTCGCCGAGCAGTAGAACGGCACGTTGACCGCGCCGCCGGAGCACGGGTTCGACACGCTCGTGCCGGACCAGTAGACCATCTGCGGAGCCCGGAACGTGTAGCCCGCCTTGGCCACCATCGGCGCCCAGGACCTGTCCAGGCACGGCTTGATCGCGGCCCAGTACGCCGCCGCGTTGCGGGCGTTGTTCGGCCGGACGCCCGGCTCCTTGCAGTTCACTGGTGCCATCTGGCCGACCGTGTACAGCTTGTTCTTGGCAACGATCATCGCGTCGGACGATCCGTTCGGCTGCGTCGTCGTACTCGACGTCGGTTCCTCGGTGGGCTGCTCGGTCGGCTCGGACGTCGGCCCGGTCGGTGCGGGCGTGTGGCGGCCGGAACTCACCGGAGGCGTGTAGTTGTTGTCGGCGTTCTTCTTGATCGTGCCGAAGATCCACGCGCCGGCGACGGCCAGCACCACCAGGCTCAGCACCAGGAACGCCGGGCCCTTGGACTTCTTCCGCGGCGGCGGTCCGACGTTGGGTCCCCATCCGAATCCCTGCTGCGGCGCCACGTGCACCGGCGGGTAGAGCTGCCCGTACTGCGACTGCCCGTACTGAGGTGGCCCGTACTGCGGTGGCCCGTACTGCGGCTGCCCGCCGTACTGGCCGGGTGGCGGTCCGTAAGGTCCTGGCTGCGGCGGTGGGCCGGGCTGCTGCTGGTACGGCGGATTCTGGCCAGGTGGCCCGCCGTACGGTGTCTGGCTCAACCCCGTTCCTTTCGCTGGAGAGCCATGGATAGCGGTCGCCACAGTACCGGGAATATCAGGTCAGCTCCGAGCTCGGCTGCGGGTAGGGTCGGCCAGGTGAGCGAAGCCACCACACCGGACAGCCCGATCGACCAGCTCTCCGAGCGGTATCTGGAGCAGTACGTCGTCCTGCAGCCGATCTCCGCGACCTACCTGGGCATCACCGGTCATGACCACGAGTTGCCGGACTACACGCCGTCCGGCTTCGAGGCGCTGACCGAGCTGACGCAACGGACCGTCGCCGAGGCCGAGGCCACCGCGACCAGCGGCCCGCGCGAGGAGGTCGCCAAGGACGCGTTCCTCGAGCGACTCGGACTGGAGCTGGAGCGATACCAGGCAGGCGTCCCGCAGCACCAGCTGAACGCGATCGCCTCGGTCCCGTCCGAGATCCGCTCGGTGTTCGACCTGATGCCGACCGCGACCGAGCAGGACTGGGAGACCGTCGCGATCCGGCTCAACCAGGTCGGTACGGCGCTCGACGGGTACCGCGAGACGTTGCTGGAGCAGGCCGGGCTCGGACGTGTGTCGGCGCTGCGTCAGGTGAACGACCTGGCCGCCCGGATCGCCAGCTGGACCGGCGCCGAAGGCGACGACTTCTTCGCCGGACTGGCCGCGCAGGCACCCGACGGCGCGGTCAAGTCGCAGGTCGACGCCGCGGCCGCCTCGGCGCGGAAGGCGTACGAGCAGTTCGGGGCCTGGCTGACCGCGGAGATCGCGCCGCGTGCACCGCAGCGGGACGCCTGCGGCCGGGAGGTGTACGAGCTGGCCTCGCGCAGCTTCCTCGGCGCCGCGATCGACTTCGAGGAGACCTACGCCTGGGGCTGGGAGGAACTCGCCCGGATCGAGGCGGACATGCAGGCGATTGCGGCCGGCCTGAACGGCGGCGACCGCTCCATCGAGGCGGCCGCGACGCTGCTGGACAACGACCCGGGCCGCAAGATCCACGGCAAGGAGGCGTTCCGCGACTGGATGCAGGAGATGTCCAACGCGGCCGTGGCCGAGCTGGGCGCCACGCACTTCGACATCCCGGACGAGATCCGCACGCTCGAGTGCATGATCGCGCCGACCTCGGACGGCTCGATCTACTACACGCAGCCGAGCGAGGACCTGACCACCCGGCCGGGCCGGATGTGGTGGGCGGTGCCGAGCGGCATCGAGGACTTCGCGACCTGGCGCGAGGTCACCACTGTCTACCACGAGGGCGTGCCCGGGCATCACCTCCAGTGCGCGCAGACCATGCTGCGCACCGACCTGCTCAACCGGTGGCAGCGGCTCGACTGCTGGGTCTCCGGCCACGGCGAGGGCTGGGCCCTGTACGCCGAACGCCTGATGGAGGAGCTGGGTTACCTCGAGGACCCGGGTGCGCGCTTCGGCATGCTGGACGCGCAGGGCTTCCGCGCGGCCCGGGTGATCATCGACATCGGCATGCACCTGGAGTTGGAGATCCCGCGCGACAACCCGTTCGGCTGGCGGCCGGGCGAGCGGTGGAACGCCGAGCTCGGGTTCGAGTTCCTCCGGGCCCACTGCCGGATGGAGACCGAGTTCCTGCGGGCCGAGCTGAACCGCTACCTCGGCTGGCCGGGACAGGCGCCGTCGTACAAGGTGGGCGAGCGGATCTGGCTGCAGGCGCGAGAGGAGGCCAAGCAGCGCAAGGGGGCCGCGTTCGACCTGCGGGCGTTCCACTCCGACGCGCTGAACCTGGGCTCGATCGGACTGGACCCGCTGCGCCGGGCCCTCGCCAAGCTGTGAGCGACGCGGCTGTGAGCAACGCGGCTGTGAACGTGCGGTTCGTGCTCGCGTCGGCGTCGCCGGCGCGGCTGAAGACGTTGCGTGGTGCCGGGGTCGAGCCCGAGGTGATCGTGTCCGGCGTTGACGAGGACGACATCACCGCGGAGAGCCCGGGTGAGCTGGCCCGGCTGCTGGCGACACTGAAGGCACGGGCAGTCGTGGCAAGCCTGACCGAACACGCGACCGTGCTCGGATGCGACTCGGTGCTGGAGCTGGACGGTGTCGCCTACGGCAAGCCCGGTACGCCGGAGGTCGCGCGGGAACGACTGCGGTCGATGCGCGGGCGGAGCGGCGTACTGCACACCGGGCACTGCCTGATCGACACGAACTCCAAGCAGGAACTGCGGGAGCTGGAGTCGACCGAGGTGTTCTTCGCCGACCTGACCGACGACGAGATCGACGCGTACGTCGCCACCGGTGAACCGCTGGTGGTCGCGGGGTCGTTCACCGTCGATGGTCTCGGCGGTCCGTTCGTCACCGGCATCCAGGGCGACTACCACAATGTTGTCGGTCTCTCCCTCCCGTTGCTCCGCCGCATGCTGGCCGAGGTAGGCATTCCCTGGCCGGCGCTCTGGCGATCCACCACCCCCTTCGCCTACGACGAACCCGAAGCAGCCCGCTACGACGACACCCGCGGCGGCGCAGAACGCGCCAAGGCGGCAGCCTTCGCCGTCCACTCGCTCCTGCCGAAGGGTGGGAGAGTGCTGGAACTGGCTGTAGGTACTGGGATCGTGGGCGCGGAGCTTGTTGCTCTGGGCAACTTGGTGCACGGCGTCGACCTGTCGAGCGCGATGCTCCGGCGGGCGCGGGTCCGGTTGCCCGGGCATGTTGCGGCGGCCGACGCCGCCAAGCTTCCGATCGCCGACCGACGGTGTGACGCGGTGGTCGCCGTGTGGTTCTTGCATCTGCTGGAGGACAGCGACGCCGCACTGGCCGAGGTAGCGCGAGTCCTGCGCCCGGACGGTGTCTTCGTCACCACCACCGACAAGACCGACGCCGGTCGCTACGCCGACGGCCGAGGTCTCAACGACACCCGCGCCGAGGACGCCATCACCCACCTCGTCGCCCGGGCAGCCCACCACGGCCTCACCCTGGACGGCGCCACCACCTTCCCCGGCCCACCCCGCAACACCGACCAGACCCCGATCTACCCCCTGGTCCGCTTCCGGCGTCTCTAGTGCCCCGCACTAGGCGGTCAGGCCGGCCTTCGCGTCCAGCTCCTGGAGGAGGTCGTGGGCGGCCAGTTCGACCGCCTTGTGGCGCCATTCGGAGGCTCGGTAGACGCAGGCGATCAGCCCGGTCCGATGGATGCGCCGGAAGTCGCCCATGACGAAGGCGTACCGCGCCTTGGTCTCGTCGCCCGCGCCGTCGGTCAGCCCGAGGTGCCAGGCGGCGTACTCGTCCCAGCTGTGCTTGTCCAGGAAGGCGTTCTGGTCGTCCGCCCGCGGCTGGACCTCGCCCCAGTCACTGTCCAGCACGTACTGCCGTCCGTCGATCAGCTTCCGTGCGTACTCGACGGCTTCAGGGTTGACCTCGTATCTGGCCATGCCCTCAGTGTCACGGATGAGCGGACGCGCGCCAACGACCCGGGCCGGGGTGCAGCGGCCGGCGGGCGTGCCGCCAGTACGTCGCCCAGTCCGACGCCCGGCCCGACGCGCGGTCCGGGTCAGCCGGTACGGCGGCCGCCGACAAGCGGGCCGTGACGACGGCGACCACGGCGGCGAGCTCCTCGGGCGTCGGATCACCCTTGACGACCTGCAGAATCGGCTCGCTGTTCACAGTGGGATGTTCCCATGCTTCTTCGGCGGCAGGGTGTCGCGCTTCGTGCGCAGCAGGCGCAGGGCCCGGATGATCTCGGCGCGGGTCTCGCTCGGCTTGATGACCGCGTCGATGTAGCCGCGCTCGGCCGCGATGTACGGGTTCGCCAGGTGGTCCTCGTACTCCGTGATCAGCTGCTGCCGGCGGGACTCGGCATCCTCGGAGCCGGCCAGTTCCCTGCGGTACAGGATGTTCACCGCGCCCTGCGCGCCCATCACCGCGATCTGGGCGGTCGGCCAGGCGATGTTCATGTCCGCGCCCAGGTGCTTCGAGCCCATCACGTCGTACGCGCCGCCGTAGGCCTTGCGGGTGATCACGGTGATCATCGGCACGGTCGCCTCGGCGTACGCGTAGATCAGCTTCGCGCCGCGGCGGATGATGCCGTTCCACTCCTGGTCGGTGCCGGGCAGGAAGCCGGGGACGTCGACGAAGGTCAGGATCGGCAGGTTGAACGCGTCGCAGGTGCGGACGAACCGGGCCGCCTTCTCGGACGCGTCGATGTCGAGCGTGCCGGCGAACTGCATCGGCTGGTTCGCGACCACGCCGACCGGGCGGCCCTCGACCCGGCCGAACCCGACGATCATGTTCGGCGCGAACAGCGTCTGTACCTCGAGGAAGTCGCCGTCGTCGACCACCGCCTCGATCGCGGTGTGCATGTCGTACGGCTGGTTCGGCGAGTCCGGGATCAGCGTGTCCAGCGCCAGGTCGGTCTCGGTCACCTCGAGGTCGGCGGGCGCGTCGTACACCGGCGGGTCCTCGAGGTTGTTCTGCGGCAGGTGGCCGACGAGCGCCTTCACCCACTCGATCGCGTCCTCCTCGTCGCTGCCGAGGTAGTGCGCGTTGCCGGACTTGGTGTTGTGGGTCCGGGCGCCGCCGAGCTCCTCCTGGCTGACGTCCTCACCGGTGACGGTCTTGATCACGTCCGGCCCGGTGATGAACATGTACGACGATTCGTCCACCATCACGGTGAAGTCGGTGACCGCGGGGGAGTAGACCGCGCCGCCCGCGCACGGGCCCATGATCAGTGAGATCTGCGGGATCACACCGGAGGCACGGACGTTGCGGCGGAAGATCTCGCCGTACAGGCCGAGGCTGACCACGCCCTCCTGGATCCGGGCGCCGCCGGAGTCGTTGATGCCGATCAGCGGGCAGCCGATCTTCATCGCCAGGTCCATCACCTTGACGATCTTCTCGCCGAAGACCTCACCGAGGCTGCCGCCGAAGACGGTGAAGTCCTGCGCGAACACGCACACCTGCCGGCCGTCGATGGTGCCGAACCCGGTCACCACGCCGTCGCCGTACGGGCGGTTGCCGTCCAGGCCGAAGGAGGTCGAGCGGTGCCGGGCGAACTCGTCCAGCTCGGAGAAGGAGCCCTCGTCCAGCAGCAGCGCGATCCGCTCCCGGGCGGTCTTCTTCCCGCGGGCGTGCTGCTTCTCCACCGCGCGCTCCGACCCGGCGTGCACCGCCTCGTCGAGCCGGTGCTCGAGGTCCGCGAGCTTCCCGGCGGTGGTGTGGATGTTCACGGTCTCTCCCATAATCGGGCAGCCTAACGGCAGCGCGCCGTGACGTGTTGTGACGTCGGCCGCACCGCTTCCAGGGGTACGCCGTCCTCAGGCCGGCCCGACGGCGAAGATCTTGGTCAGCCGGGCCGCCAGCGCCAGGTCACCGCGGACCGACAGGCGTTGCTTGAGCACGGCGAGGACGGGGTCTTCGTTGCCGGTGACAACCCGCAGCAGGGTGGCCGGGTCGGTCCGGATCGAGATGTCGGCGGCCTCGGGTGGCTCGGACAGCAGCCGGCAGCGGCCGTCGCAGACCCGGATCCAGTACTCGTCCACGCCGTCGGGACGACCGTCCCCGCCGGCCCCCGTGATCTGCCAGGCGACGATCGCATCGAACCCGGCGGCCCGGGCGGGGCGGAGATACTCCGGCATCCGGCGAAAGATCTCGCGCAACGCGATCTCTCGCACACCCCCGATGAGCCGATGCCGAAGCTCCCGCTCCGAGGTCCGGTCGACCAGCCGGGCCAGCTCACTCGCGTCCAGGGCGGTGAGGCCCTCGGACTCGAGCCAACCGGCACTGCCTCGCTCGGCCATCGACCACCCCCGCGGCAGTTCCTACCGGACTGTAGGAATTTCCTACGAGCTGGTAGGTTTGTCAAGTGGTGGAGGACACGGAAAAACGCCGCCGGGCGGCCCATCTGGGCCCGGAGCGGCGGCGCCCGATGCTCCTGGACGCGGCACTCGAGGTGTTCTCCGCGAACGGCTACGCCGGGACGACGATGCAGTCGGTCGCGGACGCCGCCGGCGTGACCAAGCCGGTCGTCTACGACTGCTTCGCCAACCGCGACGAACTGCTGCTGGCCCTGCTCGCTCGTGAGGAGCAGCATCTCGTCATCTCGATCGTCAGCGCGCTGCCGGCCGATCCGAGCATCGGCACCCCCGAGGAGCAGGTGCTCGACGGCCTGACCGCGTTCCTCACCACCGCCGCGAAGAACCCGCAGTCCTGGCGGATCGTGTTCGGAGCCCAGTACGGCGCCGCCCCGGCGGTGTCGGAGCGAGTCCGCGCGGCCAGGGCGTTCCTGGTCGAGGGCCTGCGTCTGACCCTCCTCAAGTCGTTGCCGGGCGTCACCGATCCCGATGCGAACCTGCCGGTGCTGGCCGAGCTGCTCGCCTCGATGACCGAGGCGTGCGCCCGGATGCTCGTGGTCGACGGCACCGACCGGACCCCGCCCGAGCTGGCCAAGGTGGTCTCCCAGGTCGTCGGTGGCGGCTTCCGTAACGTCTGATCGCCTTACTGTGAAGTAGCTGAGCAGTCGGTCACGATCGGCTTCCAGCTGTTGGACTGAGCGGCGCCGATGTGCCCCCGCCGATAGGGTGGGCGAACGTGACCGAGACCGGTAGTCAGGCAACCGCGCGCACCCGTACCCGCGCACGTTTCGAAGTCCCCGAGGAGCTCCGTGCCGACGTACGGCTGCTCGGCGAACTGCTCGGACGTGTCCTCGTCGAGTACGCCGGACAGCCGCTGCTCGACGACGTGGAGAAGCTGCGCGAACTCACCATCGCCGGCGACGGCGCCGCGGCCGAGCAGCTGGTGGCCTCCTGGCCGCACGAGCGGGCCGAGGACGTGGCCCGGGCCTTCACCTGCTACTTCCACTTGACCAACCTCAGCGAGGAGCTGCACCGGGCCCGCGTCCTGCGCGAGCGCGACCGCGCGGGTGACGCGCCGGCGGTGTCCGAGCTGGCCCAGGCGGTCGAGCAGATCGCCCGGGACAGCGGCGAGCAGCAGGCCCGCGCACTGCTGAACGGGCTGGAGTTCCGCCCGGTGCTGACCGCCCACCCGACCGAGGCTCGCCGCCGCGCCGTACTGGCGACGATCCGGCGCATCTCGTCGTTGCTGGAGGAGCGCAGCGACCCGCGCGCCGGCGACAGCGAACTGGCCGAGAACCGGCGTCGCCTGATCGAGCAGGTCGACATCCTCTGGCGTACGTCGCAACTGCGCACCAGCCGGCCGTCGCCGCTGGACGAGGTGCGGTCCGCGATGGCGGTGTTCGAGGAGACGCTGTTCGATGTGGTGGGCAACGTGTACCGCCGCCTCGACGACGCGCTGGCCGGTGACTCGGCCGGGACCAGGCCACCGGTGGTGGCGCCGTTCGTCCGGCTCGGTTCATGGATCGGCGGCGACCGCGACGGCAACCCGAACGTCACTGCCGCGATCACCCGCGAGGCGATGCAGATCCAGGCCGACCACGTCCTGCGGGCGCTCGAACAGGCCACGGACGAGCTCGGCCGGGCCCTGACGCTCGACGCCGCGACCACACCGCCGTCCGCGCCGGTGCGCCGCATCCTGGAGGACGCCCGGGCGGTCAACCCCGATCTGATCGCGGACATCGAGACCCGCTCGCCTGCCGAGCCTCACCGGCAGCTCCTGCTTCTCGCCGCGCGCCGACTGGCCGCGACCCGCGCTCGCGACGCCGACTTCGGCTACCCGCGGGCGGCCGACTTCGCGCACGAGCTCAAGGTGCTGCAGGACTCGCTGGTCACCGCAGGCGCCCCGCGGCAGGCGTACGGCGAGCTGCAGCAGCTCATCTGGCAGGTGACGTCGTTCGGGTTCCACCTGGCCGAGCTGGAGGTCCGTCAGCACTCGTCGGTCCACACCAAGGCCCTGGAAGAGGTGCTGGGTGGCGGCGAGCTGTCCGACCAGACCGAGGAGGTGCTGGCGACGCTGCGGGTGATCGGTCAGATCCAGCAGCGCTTCGGCCCCGAGGCCTGCCGCCGGTACGTCGTCTCGTTCACCCGGAACGCCGGTGACCTCGCGGCCGTCTACGAGCTCGCGGACGCCGCGATGGACGGTCGCCCGATCGAGCTGGACGTCGTACCGCTGTTCGAGACCGGTGAGGACCTGCAGAACTCGGTGGAGGTGCTGGACAACGCGATCCAGCTCACCCGCGTCCGGCACCGGCTCACGGCCAACGACCGGCGCTTCGAGGTCATGCTCGGGTACTCCGACTCTGCCAAGGACGTCGGACCGGTGTCGGCGACGCTGGCGCTGTACGACGCCCAGGCGCGCATCACCGCGTGGGCGCAGCGCAACGCGATCCGGCTGACGCTGTTCCACGGTCGTGGTGGTGCCCTCGGCCGTGGCGGTGGTCCGGCGAACCGCGCCGTACTGGCGCAGGCTCCTGGATCGGTGGCCGGCCGGTTCAAGCTCACCGAGCAGGGTGAGGCGATCCCGGCTCGCTACGGCAACGCTCCGATCGCGCAGCGGCACATCGAGCAGGTGACCGCGGCGACGCTGCTGGCGTCCACACCTGCTGTCGAGGAGCGGGCGGCCGTGGCCGCGGACCGGTTCGCCGTGATGGAGAAGACGCTCGACGAGGCGGCGCGTACGACGTACCACCGGCTGGTGAAGGCGGATGGCTTCGCGGACTGGTTCGGCCGGGTGACTCCGCTGGAGGAGCTCGGTCAGCTGCCTCTCGGCTCGCGTCCCGCCCGTCGCGGTGTGGCGGTCTCGTCGCTGGAGGACCTGCGGGCGATCCCGTGGGTGTTCGCCTGGTCGCAGGCGCGCGTGAACGCACCGGGCTGGTACGGCCTCGGGTCCGCGCTGTCGGCCGTCGGTGACGTCGCCGTACTGCGGGACGCGAACCAGAACTGGCCGCTGTTCCAGGTGATGCTGGAGAACGCCGAGATGTCGCTGGCGAAGACCGACCGGCGCATCCTCGGGCGCTACCTGGAGCTGGGCGACCGGCCCGACCTGACCCAGCTGATGCTGGACGAGCACGAGCTGACCACGGAGTGGGTGCTGCGAGTGCTCGACCAGGACCGGCTGCTGGCCGGGCGTCGCGTGCTGGGCCGTGCGGTCGAGCTGCGGAACCCGTACGTCGACGCCCTTAGCTACCTGCAGTTGCGGGCGCTCCGGACGCTGCGTACCGATGACTCCCTCGACGAAGACCAGATCGTCCGCACCAGGCGGCTGCTGTTGCTGACCGTCTCGGGCGTCGCCGCCGGCCTGCAGAACACCGGCTGATGTTCAGCGACCTGGATCGGCCGCCTCTCAATGCACGCTTTCTGGCCGGGCGGCTGGTGCGACCTGGCTCGTTCTGGACGCAGATCGACGTACTGGAAGAGACGGAGTCGACGAACGCTGTTGTCGCGGCGGCTGCGAGTGCTGGGGCTCCAGAGGGGCTGGTGGTCGCTGCCGAGCACCAGTCGTCCGGTCGCGGGCGGCTGGGGCGCACGTGGACCACTCCGGCCCGGTCCGCGGTGCTGATGTCGGCTCTGCTGCGCCCAACGGGTGTGAGCCCTGCGCGGTGGCCTTGGCTGGGGCTGCTGGTGCCGTTGGCCGTGGCAGCCGCCGTACGACGGGTTGGCGAGGTCCCGGCGTTGGTGAAGTGGCCGAACGACGTACTGGTCGAGGATCGGAAGCTTGCGGGCATCCTGCTCGAGCGCGTCGAAGGTCCGGCCGCTGTGGTCGGCATCGGCCTCAACGTGACGCTGCGCGAGGCCGAGAAGCCTCATCCAGCCGCGACGTCCCTTGCACTGGAGGGCGCCGCGACCACCGACCGCGCTACCGTCCTGGCCGCCGTACTGCGCGAGCTGTCCACGCGCTACCAGGCGTGGGTCGCCGCGGACGGCGACCCGGACACGATCCTCCCGGAGTACCACGAGCTCTCCGCCACCCTGGGCCGGTCGGTCCGCGTCGAACTCCCCGACGGCACCTACCTCGAAGGCACCGCCCGCGACCTGGCCGACGACGGCCGCCTCATCATCGACACCCCCGAAGGCCCCCGCCCCCTGGCTGCCGGCGACGTCACCCACCTACGCGCGGGTTGAGATCTCGCCGATGGTCCGGCCGTGGCTCGGGCGGTGGACGACGGTGATGCGGTTGCCGGGCCGGACCGAGCCGGTGGAGAGCACCTTGAGGTAGGCGCCGACGCGGCCGGTCGCCACGAAGCTGCGATGGAACTTTGGGATCCCCATCCGGGCGGACAGGTTGCCGCACGGGTCGCGGGGCGACCGGACCTCGACGAGGATGCCGGTCTTCGGGCCGCCGATCCGCCAGCGTTCGCCGATCCGGGCGCCGGTGATGTCGAGGCCGTGGGTGGTCAGGTTCTCGCCGAACAGGCCTGGTGGGATCTCGCGATCCAGTTCGGCGGACCACCAGTCGGCGTCCTCCTCGGCGTACGCGTAGAGGGCCTTGTCCGGGCCGCCGTGGTACCGGGTGTCGCACTGCTCGTCCCCGGCCAGCCCGAGTTCGGTGACTGCGACCGTTCCGCTGACCGGGCGCTTGTCGATCGCCGTCCAACGGGTCGGGCCGCGGATGAGTTCGTGGACGACGTTGACCGCCAGGAGTCGCGCGGACATCAGCGGGACTGGGTGGTGATCCAGCGGATGGGGTCGCCGCCGTCGAAGTCGTCGCGCCCGGCGTCGTGGAGGGCGCCGGCGACGAGGGTACGGCGGTACGACGCGAACGTGATGACGTGGGCGATCATCGCGCCGGCCGTGTAGACCTCGACGTTCTCGCCCGGGCACACGATCAGTTCGTCCAGGCGGTCCTGTGCGCAGAGTTCGCCGATCTCGGCCGCGAACGCCGGCCCGACCTCGTCGAGGCGGCGGCGCATGCTCTGCACGCTTTCGCGCTGCTCGACGGAGAAGTCGTACTCCTGACCGGCCAGCGCCGCGTGCCACATGCCCAGCTGACCGATCAGCCGGGACAGCAGCGAGCGGAGGGTCGGATCGGCGTCGATGCCCTCGACCGAGATCTCGATCCTGGTGTCGAGCTGCTCGTCGGTCAGCGTCCCGGCTTCGTCGAGCATCCTGCCCAGGAGCCAGACGTGGTGGTCGACGATCGTGCGGAGAAGATCCATGGAGCTCACCTTGTCCCTGGCCGGCACGCGCAGGCCGTTCGGCGGATGGAAGTGGATGCCACTCGGCGCGTCGATCCGGATCCGGTCCGGGCGGCCACGCCAAGCCGCCGGTGGTACGCCGTACGCCCGGCGGAAGGCACGGGTGAACGCCTCGTGGGATCCGTACCCGGCCTCGACCGCGACGTCGAGGATGTGCCCCGGCCCGGTCAGCAGCCGGTACGCCGCCCGCTCCAGCAGGATCCGGCGCCGGAAGGCCCCCGGCCGCTCGCCCGCGGCCGTCGCGACCACCCGGTCGAGATGCGACCGGGACAGCCGCACCCGGGCGGCCAGGTCGGAGGCCTTCGCCTCAGGGTCGTCCAGCGCTTCGGCCAGTACGTCGACGAAGGCGGCGAACACGTCGGTGCTCATGCCACCATCGTGCCGCCGCCTGCGTCGTAGTACTTGATCGTTTTCGCTGTTTCAGCTGGTGAAGATCTTGACTGCGGTGATCAGGGTCTCGATCACGCCGTACCCGAGCAGCACGGCGACCAGCAGCCAGGAGACCACCAGGCGCGGGGTCTGGTTCATCGTGATGCCTCCACGGTCGTCTCGGAGCTTTCGTGGAACTTGTCGGCGACCGCCCGGATCAGCAGGTTGGCGACGAACCCGACGGCCAGCACGCCGACCATCGTGAACAGCGCCGGCCGGTACGCCGCGGCCGTCAGCGTGCCGGGCTTGCCCTCCCGGTCCAGGAAGCCGTTGATGATCAGCGGCCCGGCGATGCCCGCCGCCGACCACGCGGTCAGCAGCCGGCCGTGGATCGCGCCCACCTGGTAGGTGCCGAAGAGATCCCGCAGGTACGCCGGAACGGTCGCGAAACCACCGCCGTAGAACGAGATGATCACCGCGGCCAGCAGGACGAAGATCGCCGTGCTGTTGTGCCCGACGGTGGCGAGCAGGAAGTAGGCGATGATGCCGACGCCCAGATACATCATGTAGATGGGCTTGCGGCCGATCACGTCCGACGTGGTCGACCAGCCGAACCGGCCGGCCATGTTGAAGATCGACAGCAGCCCGACGAAGCCGGCCGCCGCGGCGACCGCGACGCTCGACTTGCCGTCGTCCCCGCGGAAGAAGTCCTGGATCATCGGGCTGGCCTGCTCGAGGATGCCGATGCCCGCGGTCACGTTGCAGAACAGGACCACCCAGAGCAGCCAGAACTGCGGGGTCTTGATCGCGTTCGCGGCGGACACGTTCGCGGTGGTCACCATGGTCTTCTGCTTGACCGTCGCCGGGTCGAAGCCGTCGGGGACCCAGCCGTCGGCCGGCACCCGGATGTTGAAGACGCCGAACATCATGATCGCGAAGTAGACGATGCCGAGGGTGAGGAACAGCCCGACCAGCGCGCCGCCACCGGCGACCGACGTACTGACGTCCGGGTCGTAGCCCGAGTCGTACAGGCTCAGCAACTGACGCGACAACGGGCTCGCGACCAGCGCGCCGCCGCCGAAGCCCATGATCGCCAGTCCGGTCGCCAGGCCCGGACGGTCCGGGAACCACTTGATCAGCGTGGACACCGGCGAGATGTACCCGATGCCGAGGCCGATGCCGCCGATGAAGCCGTACCCGAGGTAGACCAGCCAGAGCTGCCCGGTGCCGATGCCGAGGGCACCGACCAGGAACCCGCAGGCCCAGAAGCAGGCGGCGACGAACATCGCCTTGCGTGGGCCGTTGCGCTCCACCCAGGTGCCGCCGACGGCGGCGGACAGGCCCAGCATCACGATCGCGATGCTGAACACCACACCGACCGCGGTCTGGCTGGTGTCGAAGTGTTTGACCATCGACGTCTTGTACACGCTGGTCGCGTACGCCTGGCCGATACACAGGTGGACCGCCAGTGCAGCCGGCGGGATCAGCCAGCGGCTGTACCCCGGTGGTGCGACGGTGTGCTCCCGATCCAGTACCGACAAGATGCCCATCACGGCTCCTTCTCTCGGCCCCCCAGGGTGTTCGGATGCTTACCCCTCGCGCATCTTCGCGGACTGTATGCACTTTGTGAAGTGTTAAACCACTTTTTCGGCGAACGTGTCGGGGCGGGACAACCGAACCCGGGAACTGTGACACTGGGGGCATGGCGATCTCGGCGAAGTTGTTGGGTGAGGACGAGTACGTCGTCGTCAGCACCCGGACGCACTGGAAGGCGCTGATCTTCCCGGTGTTCCTGCTGCTGGTGGTGGCGGGTGCGGGCGGGTTCCTGGCCGCGATCGTGCCGTCGGGGTCGCTGCAGACGCCGGGCCGGATCGCGATCCTCGCGGTCGGCGTGGTGATCCTGGTGGCGTTCGCGCTGAAGCCCTTCCTGAACTGGTTCTTCTCGACGTACACGGTGACGAACCGGCGGCTGATCACCCGGCACGGCATCCTGACCCGGACCGGCCGGGACATCCCGCTGATGCGGATCAACGACGTCTCCTACGAGCACGGTCTGGTCGACCGGATCCTCGGCTGCGGCACCCTGCACATCGAGTCCGCGGGCGAGCGCGGTCAGGTGGTCCTGCCCGACGTACCGCATGTCGAGCACGTCCACCTGCAGATGTCCGACCTGCTCTTCGGTGGGCCTGAGGGCCGGCCGGGCGACGGCATCCTGTCCGACGAGGATCCGCCGGAGCACATGCGCCGCCGGCCGCAGCAGGAGGAGAAGCGGTCGACGTCCGACGACGGCGAGACGCTGTTCAGCTCCGACGACGGCGACCGTTAGGCGCTGATCAGAAGATCTCGAGGCTGACCGGGAGGACCGGCCAGGCGAACGCGGCAGTCGCGGCGTCGATTGCACCCGGAGTGTGCTCGGTGACCCGGCCGGTCGCCGCGAATTCGGCGAGCGGACGACCGCCGAGGTACGCCGCGCCGAGCTCGGTCACCGACAGGCTCAGGTCGGCGGGGTCCTCGGTCCGCTCACACCGGACCTTCGGGCCGTCCGCGGTGAGCCGGAAGCGTCCGGTGTTCGCCGGGATCAGCTCGTCGGTCACGTCGAGCACCAGGTCCACGGGGACGGCGTACCGGCGTTGCCCGAGGGCACGGACGACGTCCGTCACCCGAACCCAGAGCGATTCGTTCACCCGCCGGTTCAGCGCGGTCGGGGTGACGACCAGTTGCTGCAGTGGCTCGTCCATGGCCGCGTACCCGTAACCGAGCGTGGCGGCCAGATCGAGCGTCAGCACGTAGTGCCACAGCGCCTTGTACGCCGCTGGGGTGAGCGCGACCAGCTCCTCCAGCATCACTTGGTTGGCCGGACCCGTGGGACCCCACTCGAGCTTGCCGCGCCACAGCGCGTACCCGTCGATGGTCCCGGTCTCGTCGCGGTGGACCAGGATCTGGCGGGCCGTCCGGCCGTCGCGATCGTCCTTCTTGTCCTGGAGGTGCCCTTCCCACCGGAGCTCCGACCGGCCGGACACACCGGGTCGCCGTTCCTGCAGACTCCGCAGGATCGGCGCCAGCTCCTTGATCGCCTCGTCCGCGGCCAGCTCGGTGATCTCTCCGGGACGGATCCGGACGTCCGGCGGCCCGACCCGGCGCAGGTCGATCTCGTACGACGTACCCCAGGCGGCGGCGCCGTACCCGAACCGTCCGTAGATGCCCGGCTCGCTGGCCCACAGCACCGCGATCGCTTCCGGCACCTCGCGCAGCTGGCGGACGATCAACTCCGCCATGACGCCCCGGCGGCGGTGAGTCGGCCGCACCCCGACCCCGGTCACGTGCGCGGCGGGCACCACCGCACCCGGCACGGACAGATCACGGGTCAGCGCTCTCGTGGTGCCGATGATGGCCGGCCCGTCGGTCGCGACCAGTGCGCGGTCCGGCTCGAACAGCCGCCGGCTCAGATCGTCCGGCGACGGATCGAACATCATCGCCCCGCCGAACACGGCCTGCACGTCGTCGTACTCCCCGTCCACCGCCGGACGCACGTCAAAGTCGGTCACGTCCGCATCCTCACACGACCGGCCGACGGAACCAACGGCCTTTCGGCCGCAGAGGTCAGCGGACGGCGGGTAGGTCGCCGGTGTTCTCCGGGTCGAGCGCGGCGGGGGAGTCCGGGGTGTGCTCGGCCTCGTCGAGTTCGATCTCCTCGCGGAAGACGAACTTGCGGTACGACCAGAAGCGGAACAGGGTGCCGAGTCCGAGGCCGACGAAGTTGGCGGCGATGTTGTCGGACAGCCAGCTGTGCAGGTCGAGCACGTAGCGGGAGAAGGCCAGGCAGCCGGCCGCGATCAGCAGGCCGATCCCGTTCAGCACGAAGAACAGCACGTACTCGCGGTGCAGCCCGCTGCGCTCACGGTGCTTCCAGGTCCAGTACCGGTTCCCGAAGTACGTCGCGACGGTCGCCACCGTGGTCGAGATCAGCTTCGCCGTCAGCGGCTTGTGGTGCAGCATGCCCTCGCCGGAGTCGGCGAGCACCAGCGGGTTGTTGAAGACCAGCCAGTTGTAGATCGGCAGATCGACGACCAGACCGAGCAGACCGACAAGACCGAACTTGGCCACTTCGTGGACCAGGTGCTCGACCTGGCCGTAGAGCTTCGTGACGAGCTTCAAGGTCTCCGGAACCTTCTGTGATCACACCGCGACGGGAGGGCAGCTTCCCACGGTACCCGGCGAACGGTCTGGTTCCGAAATCGCCCGCGCGCCGCGGTGGCCCCCTGCAGGCGGGTTGTTGTATGGACATTAGGCTCCAACCTGTGAAGTTCGAGCGGAAGGACCTCCCGGCCGGCACGCCCGTGGTCGGCATGGTCGGCGGTGGACAGTTGGCCCGGATGACGCAGGAGACCGCGGTCGCGCTCGGCATCCAGCTCCGGGTGCTGGCCGAGGGCCCGACGGTGTCGGCGGCCCAGGCGGTCGCGGACGCGCCCGTCGGCGACTACAAGGACCCCGAGACGGTACGCCGGTTCGCGGCGGAGTGTGACGTGGTCACGTTCGACCACGAGCACGTGCCCACCGACCTGCTGCACACGCTCGAGGCCGACGGGGTCAAGGTCCACCCCGGTCCGGACGCCCTCGTCCACGCCCAGGACAAGGCGGTCATGCGCCGGCGCCTCGATACGTTCGACGCACCGTCGCCGGCCCACCAGGTGGTCGAGACGCCGGCCGATATCGCCGACTTCGCC
The DNA here is from genome assembly GCF_043197265.1 of Kribbella sp. NPDC049227. Lineage (NCBI taxonomy): Bacteria > Bacillati > Actinomycetota > Actinomycetes > Propionibacteriales > Kribbellaceae > Kribbella > Kribbella sp. NPDC049227. The sequence continues at coordinate 619,782 of NZ_JBICST010000008.1, forward strand.
AAGCGGGTCGGCGGATTCCCGATCATCCTGAAGACCACCCGCGGCGGGTACGACGGCAAGGGCGTCTGGTTCGTCGACGGCCCGGACGACGAGGCGGTCGCGGCCGCGTTCGGCAGCGGCGTACCGATCCTGGCCGAGGAGAAGGTGGACTTCGTCCGCGAACTGTCGGCGATCGTCGCCCGTTCGCCGCACGGTCAGGCGGTGGCGTACCCGATCGTCGAGTCGGTGCAGAAGGACGGCATCTGTGTCGAGGTCACCGCACCCGCTCCCGGTCTCGCGCCGGACAAGGCCGCTCAGGCGCAGCAGACCGCGTTGAAGATCGCCGGCGAGCTCGGCGTGGTCGGGATCCTCGCGGTCGAGATGTTCGAGGCCCGCGACGGCCGGCTGCTGGTGAACGAGTTGGCGATGCGCCCGCACAACACCGGCCACTGGTCGATCGACGGCGCGGTCACCTCCCAGTTCGAGAACCACCTGCGCGCGGTGCTGGACCTGCCACTCGGGTCGCCCGCCGCACGGGCGCCGTACACGGTGATGGTCAACGTGCTCGGCGGCGACGTCGAGGACATGCACCGTGGGCTACTGCACTGCCTGGCTCGCGACCCCGGGTTGAAGGTCCACTTCTACGGGAAGTCGGTGAAGCCCGGACGCAAGGTCGGCCACGTCACGGCGTACGGCGACGACCTCGAGGAGACCCGGGAGCGCGCCCGGCACGCGGCGGCGTACCTGACCGGAACCATCGACGAGTAAGGGATTGCGGCATGAGCGTGGGAATCGTGATGGGGTCGGATTCGGACTGGCCGACGATGAAAGCGGCCGCCGAGGTCTGCGCGGAATTCGACGTGCCCTTTGAGGCAGACGTCATCTCGGCGCACCGGATGCCGGCCGAGATGCTCGACTACGGACGGTCAGCGCACGAGCGCGGCCTGAAGGTGCTGATCGCGGGCGCAGGCGGGGCCGCGCACCTGCCCGGCATGCTCGCGTCGGTGACTCCGCTGCCGGTGATCGGCGTACCGGTGCCGCTGAAGTACCTGGACGGGATGGACTCGCTGCTGTCGATCGTGCAGATGCCGGCCGGGGTCCCGGTGGCGACGGTGTCGATCGGGAACGCCCGGAACGCGGGCCTGCTGGCGGTCCGGATCCTGGCCGCGTCCGACGAGAAGCTGCGGGACCGGATGATCGCCTTCCAGGAGTCGCTGGCCGACCTGGCCCGGGCGAAGGGCGCCACGGTGCGTGACGGGGCGACAGAGCTCCGTAAATCCTGACGATGTAATTGTTTTCCACAGGCCGGTCAGGGTAGATCGTGAGATCCCAACCGATGTCGTCTAAGGTCGTCGATCGTGACTCCGCCCGCTGAACCGGATACGCAGCGCATCCCGGTCCGTTACTGGATCTGGCTGTTCGGTGCTGCCGTGTCCCTCCTCGGCGACCTGACGATGACGTTCGCCATCGGATGGTCGGCCAGCCAACACGGTGGCCGTATCGCCGGACTTGTCCTGCTCCTGGCCGCCGCGCCACGGGCCGCCCTGCTGCTGGTGGGCGGTGCGGTCGGCGACCGCTTCGGCGCCCCCCGCGTGCTGCTGGCCAGTTGTGCCGCGATGTTCCTGCTGACGGTGGCGCTGGTGCCGGCCACCCTGGCCGTCGGCGAGCCGATCTGGCTGCTGCTCGGGCTGGCGCTGACCGTCGGCGTGATCGATGCGTTCTTCCTGCCGTCGTCGCGCTCGATGCCCCGGCTGCTCGTCCCGCCGGAGCAGGTCCCGCGCGCGCTGGCGAGCTTCCAGGTCACCGGCGTGGTCTTCGCCGTGACCGGTACGGCGGTCGGCGGTGTCCTGGTCGGCTGGGCCGGGCTCACCGCGGCGGCGGGGTTCGACGCCGTCACCTTCGCGGTGATGATCGGCGTACTGCTGCTGCTCCGGAACACGATCAGCCCACCCCGGCGGATGCAGACCGGCATGTTCCGGTCGATCGTGGACGGGATCAGGGTCGCCTTCGGCCGGCCGCTGACCCGGGCGCTGCTGATCACGATGACGGTCGCGGCCGGTCTGCTGATGCCGTTGGACGCGCTGCTCTTCCCACTGCTCGCCCGGTCGCACGGCTGGGACGCCGCGACCGCGGGTCTGCTGGTGGCGAGCCGGAGCCTCGGAGTCGGGGTGATCGCGTTGCGCATCCTGTTGCGCGGCGCGTTTCCCCGGCCGGGGATCTTCGCCGCCCTCGGACTGCTGGTGGCGGCCGCGGGTCTGCTCGGCCTCTCGTTCCTCGATCCGTTGCCGCTGGCGTTCGCTGCCGGCGTGCTGAGCGGGATCGGCGTCGGTACGTTCACCGGCCACGTGCTGCCGATGCTGATGAACTCGGTCGAGCGCGACTACCAGTCCCGCCTGCAGTCCGTCGTGGTGCTCTGCCAGAGCCTCGCGCTCGTGGTGATGAACCCGGTGCTCGGCAGCCTCGCGGAGTCGGTGGGCATCAACGGCGTCTGCCTCGGCATCTCCATCGCCGCCGCCCTCACCGGTCTCGTCGTACTGACCCGCCCCGTCCTCCGCGACGCCACCGTCACCTGACGCCGGTGGCTAGCGGGTTGTTCGCTCGCTGACCGGTTCTAGGCCGCCAGTGATGAAACAACCCGCCAGCGGGCCGGCGGTTACGGCTTGCCGGGGGCGCGGTAGATCCAGCCGGCGGCGCGCCATTTCGCCGCGTCGAGCAGGAGACGGGCGTCGATGATCGCCGGCGCGGTGACGACTCCCCGCAGTGCGGCCGGGTCGAGCTCGCGGAACTCGGGCCACTCGGTCAGGTGCAGTACGGCGTGAGCGCCCTCGCACGCCTCCGTGGCGGAGCCGGCGTAGCGCAGCGTCGGACGGACCTTGCGGGCGTTCTCCATCGCCTCCGGGTCGTAGACCGTGACGTTCGCGCCGTGGAGCTGGATGCGGCCGGCGACGTCGAGGGCCGGCGAGTCGCGTACGTCGTCGGTGCCGGCCTTGAAGGCGGCCCCGAGGACGGTGACGTTCCGGCCGACCCACTCGCCGCCGAGCACCTCGTGGGTGACGTCGACGATCCGGGCCCGGCGGTGCTGGTTGATGTCGTCGACCTCACGCAGGAACGTGATCACCTCTTCGACCCCGAGCTCACCGGCGCGGTGCATGAATGCGCGCAGGTCCTTCGGCAGGCAGCCGCCGCCGTACCCGGGACCGGCGTTCAGCATGCCGCGGCCGATCCGCTTGTCGTAGCCGAGCGCGTCGGCGAGCTGGGTGACGTCGGCACCGGTCGCGTCGGCCAGCTCGGCGAGTGCGTTGATGAACGAGATCTTCGTGGCCAGGAAGGCGTTCGCCCCGCCCTTCACCAGCTCCGCGGTCGGCCGGTTGCACACGACGACCGGCGAACCCTCGGCGATGGGGGTGGCGAAGACCTCGCGCAGCTTGGCTTCCGCGGTCGCCGACTCCACGCCGAATACGAGCCGATCCGGGTGCAGCGTGTCGTCCACGCCGTGCGCCTCACGGAGGAACTCGGGCTGCCAGGCGAGCTCGATCGCCGTACCGGCCGGGGCCTCGGTGTGGAAACGGTGCTCGATGTGCTTCGCCGTACCGACCGGGACCGTCGACCGGCCCACCACCAGGGTCGGCCGGGTCAGCAGCGGGGCCAGCATGTCGACGACCGAGTTGACCTGGGACAGGTCGGCCGCCTCGCTGCCCTCGAGCTGCGGGGTGCCGACGCTGATGAAGTGCACGTCGGCCCAGTCCGCGATCTCGCGGTAGTCCTTGGTGAACCGCAGCCGGCCGGAGTCGGTGTGCTTCTTCAGCAGCGGGTCCAGACCGGGTTCGTACAGCGGCGCTTTGCCGTCGTTCAGCAGCTTCAGCCGGTGTTCGTCGATCTCGACCCCGATCACGTCGAAACCGAACTCGGCCATCCCCGCGGCGGTGTTCGCGCCGAGGTAGCTGGTGCCGATCACGGCGATCCGCAGGGGGCGGGAGGTCGCTTCACTCATGTCCGGGACTCTACCCACCGCGGTTATCAGCCGGTGACCGGCTCATGGCCACGGAGTCTCCGGGCCGTGCGCTGTTGGTCACTTTCGGCTCCCCGCGGACGGGCGTACGTCGTACAGTGCAACTCGTGAGTAACTCATTCGACCTGTACGCGCTGTCCGAGGAGCACGAGGCGATCCGGGCCGCGGTCCGCGACGTCTGCGACGCCAAGGTCGCCCCGCACGCGGGCGATGTGGACGAGCTGGCCGAGTTCCCGAAGGCGTCGTACGACGCGCTGAAGGCGTCGGACTTCCACGCGCCGCACATCCCGGAGGAGTACGGCGGCGCCGGGGCGGACGCGCTCGCGACGGTGATCGTGATCGAGGAGGTCGCCCGCGCCTGCGCCTCGACCTCGCTGATCCCGGCGGTGAACAAACTCGGCTCGCTGCCGCTGCTGCTGTCCGCGTCGGACCAGGTCAAGCAGCGCTACCTGCCGCCGGTGGCCGCGGGCGACGCGATGTTCTCGTACTGCCTGTCCGAGCCCGAGGCCGGCTCGGACGCGGTCTCGATGAGGACCCGCGCGGTACTCGACGGTGACTCGTACGTGCTGAACGGCGTGAAGCGGTGGATCACCAACGCCGGGGTCAGCGACTACTACACCGTCTTCGCGGTGACCGACCCGGACGCGCGGTCTCGCGGGATCTCGGCGTTCGTCGTCGAGAAGGCCGACGACGGGGTGTCCTTCGGTGCGCCGGAGAAGAAGCTCGGCATCAAGGGGTCACCGACGCGCGAGGTGTACCTCGACAACGTCCGGATCCCCGCCGACCGGATGATCGGCGACCCCGGCACCGGGTTCGCCACCGCGATGGCGACGCTGGACCACACCCGGGTGACGATCGCCGCGCAGGCGCTCGGGATCGCGCAGGGCGCGCTCGACTACGCGCTCGGGTACGTCAAGGAGCGCAAGCAGTTCGGCAAGGCGATCGCCGAGTTCCAGGGCCTGCAGTTCATGCTCGCCGACATGGGCATGAAGATCGAGGCGGCCCGCCAGCTCACGTACTCCGCCGCCGCCCGCTCCGAGCGCAACGCCGCCGACCTCACCTACTTCGGCGCCGCCGCCAAGTGCTTCGCCTCCGACGTCGCGATGGCCGTCACCACCGACGCCGTCCAACTCCTCGGCGGCTACGGCTACACCCACGACTACCCGGTCGAACGCATGATGCGCGACGCCAAGATCACCCAGATCTACGAAGGCACCAACCAGGTCCAGCGCATCGTCATGGCGAGGCAGCTCCTGAAGGGCCTCGGCTGACCACGTTCCCGATACGCCTCAGGGCTACGTAAAAAACTTTCCTGATCTTGTAACGGACGGGTGGTCTGGACCGATATAGGCCGCGAACGGGTAGGGATCGACTGTTCACGCGTCGGGCCCGGCCCGGATCTGAGGCGTGCGCGGAACCGCTGGCCCGGATTGTCGAGCAAGGTCTGAAAGGGTCTCCATGTTCCGCAAGTTGATGGCGTCTGCTGTCGTCGTCCTGGTGGTGGCGTCAGCCACGTTGTTCGTTCTGCGGTCCGCGGACGCGGCCGGCGCCAATGTGGCCATCACGGCGACCAGAGCCTCGAACGGTACGACGACCGTGACGTACCAGGCGAGCGTGCTCCGGGCCGGGACCGTGCGCGACATCGTCGTCTCGATTCCTTCCGGCTCGACCGGGCAGATCACCTCGGTCAACGGGACGATGAGCACCGTGTCACCCGGCGTACTGAGGTGGCGGCCCAGCAAGACCGTGACCGTTGCCGTCGGCGCCCGTTTCTCCATCCCGTTGTACGGGCTGCGGTTGCCCGCCGGCGGGCCGTGGACGCTCAGCTTCAAGGCGACCGGAACGGCCGGGCAGATCCTGACCTCCGGCACTGGGGTCCTTCAGCCGATCAAGACCTACACGGCCGATGTGCGCATCACCGCGACCAAACCGATTCCCGGTCAGACGACGACGCTGACCTACTCAGGTACTGTGACGCGGGCCGGCGTTCTGTCTTCTGTGCGCATGCAGCTGCCGGCGGGATCGCGCGGTGCGATCACCAGCGTGAACGGAACGCTGAGGACATCGAGCGGCTATGTGATCTGGACGCCCAAGGCCCCCATCAACGTTGCCGCCGGCGCGCGCCTGGGGATTCCGATCTACGGACTTGTGCTGTCCAAGTACGGCGGTGTCCTCACCCTCGCCATGTCCGCCCAGACCTCGACAGGAACGTTGCTGCTGTCCGGGTCTGGCACCATCTCGTTGATCGCTCCGCCGGCCGCGATGCCGGCGGTGTCGGCGGCGGGCTTCGCGGCTGTCCCGGAGGGATGCCCGACGAGCTGGCCGACGACCGCCGCGGAGAACGCGAAGCCTGGTGACGACGAGTGGGTCATCCCGACGTCGATGAACGGCCCGCTCGCGGCGTACCTCACCGAAGTCTCGGCGACCTGTGGCGACACCGTTGACCTCAAGGTGACCTCGGGCAAACCGGTCAGTGTTGTGGCCTACCGGATGGGCTACTACCAGGGCCTCGGTGCCCGTGAGGTCTGGCGGCAGGACGACGTACCGACCGTCGTGCAGGCGGCACCGACCACGGGTGGCACCGCCAACGGGAAAGCGTTGCGGATGACGTCCGCGGCGAACTGGACCAAGACGCTGACCCTTGCCGTGGACAAGGACTGGATCCCTGGCACGTATCTGATCAAGGTCAGTGATGGCCAGTACGCGTCGTACGCACCGCTGACCGTCAGGGACGACACCGGGACCAAGCACGCCCTGATGATCCAGCAGGCGACCGCGACCTGGCAGGCCTACAACTCCTACGGTGGCTTGGGTTTCTACTCCGGGGGTGTGGCCGGAGGTTCCGGTCGGCTGACCTTCGATCGTCCGTACAACGAGGGCCAGGGGTCGGGGCAGTACCTGACGCTGGAGCAGGGGCTGGTGTTCTGGGCCGAGTCGAAGGGTCTCGACGTCACGTACTGGACCAACAACGACCTGGACGAGTTCGGCGGTCAGCTGCCTGCGCGGGCCGGGACGATCTTCCTGCCGGGGCACGACGAGTACTACTCGCTGCGGATGCGTGCGGCGCTGAGTCAGGCGATCACTCGTGGTGTGAATGTGGCGAATCTCGGCGCGAACACGGCGTACCGGCTGATCACGTTCACCGACGACAGCCGGCGGGCGTGGGACATCGACCGGTACACCGACGGCTACAACTCGACAACGTGGCGGTACCAGGGCGATGCCTATGCCTCGCAGCCGCTGCTCGGTGCGGAGTACATCTGTCCGGTGCTGGGACAAACGCTGACCACGGGGACGAGCTGGATGTTCGCGGGCGTCCCGGCAGGCACGGCCCTGCCAGGGTTCATCGCGGGCGAGGTCGACTACGTCTGGCCAGGGCTGTACAAGCATCCGGGGCTGACCACGATCGCGAGCGGTACCGGCAACTGCCACTCGAACAACCAGGCCGTGCCGATGCACACGACCGCCTATACCGCACCGTCCGGTGCCCGGGTGGTCAACGGCTCGACGTTCGCCTACGGCTGCTTCCTCGTCCGCCGCTGCCCCTCCAACTGGACAGTTCCCGCACCGTCCCTGGCCTCGCAGCAGGCCGTCGGCGCGATCGTCGGCAACATCACCGAGTGGGTCAGCAAGGACACCATCCAGGTGCCGGCCGACACCACAGCCGCGGCGATGCGCGTCGCCCCACCGAAGCACCACCTCCTGACCAACACCCAACCCTGACCAGGCTGAACGGAACACTCAGCTGACGGTTGATCGTCGGGACCGAGTACGTCGTTCCCGGTGACGCCTTGCCCGTGAGCGGGTTCAGCGACCCAGGCGCCGGCGTGTCCGCACGCCGGCGCCTTTGCGGAACCGGTGTCTCCCGCTGAGGTCATCCGTGCCGGGGGAAGCGTGTGTGCCGGGGGCGGCTCTACGGTCGGCGGGTGAGGGTGGTGTGCACGTGATAGGTCACGCGCTGGTTTCCGTTCGGAGGCCGGCCACCCGGGTGGGTTGGGACCGCGCGATCGCGGTGGGGTTCGCGGTGGGGTCGGCCTGTTTCCTCATCGGACCGTTCCCCGGGTTCGTCCAGCTGGTGGGGGCCGCGGCGGACGGTGTGGTCTTCTTCGTCGGCTCGATCTTCTTCACCCTCGCCGCAGCCATGGAACTGCGGGAGGGAACCGTCCGGCGCGGGCATCGCTGGGGTCGCGACCCGTCATGGTGGAGTGCCGCGGTTCAGTTCATCGGCACTCTCCTGTTCAACCTCAGTACGTTCTCCGCGATGCAGGAGAGCCTGTCGACGCAGCAGGAGAACCGGCTGATCTGGACGCCCGACGTCTTCGGCTCGGCATGCTTCCTCGTGTCCGGCTGGCTGGCCTACCGGGTCACGGCCGGACCTGGGCTGCGCCCGAAGCGCCTGGACCGGGAGTGGACGACGGTCGCCGTGAACCTGCTCGGATGCGTCCTGTTCGGGATCTCGGCCATCGCCTCGTTCGTCGTACCGTCCACCGGTTCGATCCTCGACCTGGCCGCCGCGAACTGGTGCACCGCACTCGGCGCCCTGTGCTTCCTCATCGGTGCCGTCCTGAGCCTGCCCCGTTCGTCAGATGCCCGCCAGGTTGCCACGACCTAGCTCCGCCGGACCGGTCTCCTGTTGTTCACGTGGTTCGGTTTGCGTGGGGGCATGGAGTTGCGGCAGCTGGAGATCTTTCGGGCGATCGCCGAGGAACTGCACTTCGGCCGGGCGGCGGAGCGGATGTTTCTGGCGCAGGCGTCGGTGAGCCAGCAGTTGCAGCGGTTGGAGAGCGACGTCGGCGTACGGCTCGTGGACCGCAGTTCGCGGACAGTACGGCTGACGCCGGCGGGCAAGGTGTTCCTCGCCGAGGCCGAGCGAGTGCTGTCCGCGGCGGACCACGCCGTACATCGGGCCCGTGAGGTCGCGGCCGGCCGGTACGACGCATTGCGGATCGCCACCAACTACCCGGCCAGCCGGCTGTTGCTGCTCCCGTTGCTCGAGGACCTGCGTGCCCAGAACCCGGGCCTGGCCACGATGCTGCGGGAGATGGGTTCGCCGGAACAGCTCCGGGCGTTGCGTCGCGGCGACCTCGACCTCGCGCTCGTCTACGGGCCGGTCGTCGTTCCCGGGGTCACCAGCGCACACCTGCTCGACGTACCGGTCGTCGCGATGGTCCGGCCGGGACACCCGCTGGCCGGGCGCGAGCGACTGCGGTACGACGAGGTGCTCAGCTTCCCCAGGATGACCGGATACCAAGGCGGTGGCACCGTGATCGAGGAAGCCCTCGTCGCCACCGCGGCCCGCTACGGAACCGAGTTGCCGCGGACGCCGAGCACCACCGAACTGTCGGGCTACCTGCTCGAACTGGAGACCAGCGACGCGATCGGCTTCTGCTCGCTGCCCCGTGCGGAGCAGCACCGGGCGAACGGCGTACACGTGCTCCGGCTCGCCCCGGCCGAGCCGAGCCTGCCAATTCACGTGGCCTGGAGCGAGTCGGCCGATGAACCTCTGGTGAACAGCACGGTCGCACAACTCGTCCGCCTGGCCGAGACCGTGCGTAAAGCCTGATCACCGATCGGCCGCACCGATCGGCCGATCACGAATCGGTCGTTGATGACGGCCGGAGACCCGTCCGAGCATGGGTCCGCGACGCCGCCCCGGGCGTCCCGGATCGAGAGCGGTTCATGGACCTTCATCCCCTCGGCATCATGGCCGGTATGCCCGCCGGCGGCCACGCGAGCAGCGGCTACCTCGTGCGCGACGGCGACATCGCGCTGCAACTCGACGCCGGCCCCGGTACGGCGCTGCGCCTCGGCACCGTCAGCCCGGCGAGCCTGCCCGACGCGGTCGCCATCACCCATCTGCACTCCGACCACGTCTACGACCTGCTGCCGTTGGGCAAACTGCTCCTCCGCCGCCGGATCCGCCAGACCGACGAGAGCGCGGACCTCGAACTCGACGAATCTGTCCCACGGACGCCGTTGTTCGTGCCTCGTGGATCCACCAAAGTGCTCGAGTCGCTGGCTGGGCTCTTCCCGGTGACCACTCATCCGTTGCTCGATCGCGCCTTCGACGTCGCCTTCGCCGTCCATGAGTACGAGCCCGGCGAGACAGTTGCCGTCGGCCACCTCTCGGTCCGGTTCGAGCTGCTCCGCCACGCCGCCCCGAACTGCGGTATCCGGGTCGAGTCCGCGCGGACGAGCCTGGTCTACACCGGCGACACCGGAGTCACCGACACTCTCCCAGTCCTTGCCGCAGGCACCGGACTCTTGCTGAGCGAGAGCACGCTGCGGGAATCCGACCGCAGCGGCCACGGCCACCTCAGCTCGCGTGACGCCGGCCGGGCCGCGGCCGACTCCGGGGCCGCTGAACTCGTCCTCACGCATTTCTCGTCGACCGATCCACTCGACCTCGAGTGGCACCGCGAACGTGCCGCCGGCGAGTTCGGGGGACCGGTCCGGATCGCCGATCCCGGTCACCGCATTCCCGTCGTACCGACTCGAAAGGTCTCCGCATGAAGCGCCTTCACACCGTGTCCGCAGCAGTGCTCGGGGCCGGCACGCTGCTCGGCCTGGTCGCCTGCTCGCCGGCCGAGCAGTCCGGCTCGGCCGCTGCCGGCCACACCACCATCACTTTCACGTCGTACAACTACGGCACCCAGGGCGCGGCGGGTACCGGCACCCAGGCTCTGCTGGACCGCTTCGCGCAACTGCACCCCGAGATCACGGTGAAGCCGCAGGGTGTGGCGACCGCCGACGTTCTCACCAAGACCAAGGCCGCCGTCGCGGCAGGGGCGGCACCGGACGTGTGCAGATCGGGTACAGCAAGCTCGCCGAAGCATTCGAGACCCTGCCCACGCAGTCACTGAAGTCCGTGGCCGGCAACGACTGGGACGCGTCGGTCAAAGGCATCGAGCAAGGCTTCCTCACGGCCGGGACCTCCGGCGGTGAGGTCCGTGCGCTGCCGTACACCGTCTCGGTGCCGACCCTGTTCTACAACGCCGATCTGTTCAAGCGCGCGGGCCTGGATCCGGCGCACCCGCCGACCACGATCGACGAGGTCCGCACCAGCGCCAAGGCGATCGTCGCCGCCGGTCATCACGGCGTGTACTTCGGGATCGTCGACCCAGGCAAGTCGGACTACCTGACCCAGTCGGTGATCGACTCGGCCGGCGGCTCGCTGATCGGCGCGAACGGTTCGGTGGCGCTCGACTCCGACCAGGCCGTCGCGGGGCTCGAAGCCGTGCAAGGCCTGACCACCTCGGGCCTGCAGCCCGCCGTCCGGGTGGAGGACGCGCTGAGCGACTTCGCGAAGGCCAACCTCGGCATGTTCGTCGTCAGTACGGCGCTGTCCGGTCAGCTCGAGGCCGCGGCCAAGGGCAAGTTCGAGCTGCGCAGCACCGGGTTCCCCGCGTTCGGCCGGTCGGTCCCGCGACCGACCTTCTCCGGGGCCGGCCTGATCGTGCTGAGCAAGGATCCCGCGAAGCAGGCGGCGGCCTGGCAGTTCGTGAAGTTCCTTACCAGCAAGGAGGGATACACGATGATCACCAAGGACCTCGGCTACCTGCCGCTGCGCGCCGACATCGTGGCCGACCCACAGTACCTGGGCAAGTACTTCGAGGACCACCAGCTGCTGCTTCCGCCGCTGAAGCAGCTCGCCGCGGTGAGCCCGTACCAGTCGTTCTCCGGACCGCGGGCCAACCAGGCGGTGGTGATGATGCAGGACGACGCGATCGAGCCGATCGTGATGCGCGGGGCGGACGTCCGCTCGACCCTCGGCACGACGGCCGGCCGGATCCGCGACCTGGTCGGTCAGTGAGCACTCAGGCGACCACTCGTACGACGCCGCGCAGCGGGTGGGGCTACCTCGCCCCGCTGCTCGTCGCGCTCGGGGTGTGGATCTACGGGCCGGCGCTGGTCACCCTCGCACTGAGCTTCGCCGACTGGCGTCTCACCGACGCCCCGAGCTGGTCCGGACTCGACAACCTCCGCGCCGTGCTCGGCGACCGCGACTTCGTCCGCTCCGCGGTGCAGACCGTACTCTACGCGCTCGGGCTGTTGCCGTTCGCAACGGTCGTACCGCTCGGCATCGCGACCATGCTGTGGATGCGTCCCGGGCGCTCCGCGCTGGTCTACCGATCGCTGCTCTTCCTTCCGGTCATGATCGCCCCCGTCTCCGCAGCCGTGGCGTGGCGGTTCCTGCTCAACCCGCTGCAAGGCCTGCTGGCCAGGGTGCTCGAGGCGATGGGTATGCCGCCGGTCGACCTCCTGGGCTCACCGTCGACCGCACTGCTCACGATCGTCGTGATCACGGCCGCCCGGGTGACGGCGTTCAACATGCTGCTGTACGGCGCTGCGCTGTCGGGGCTCGACCGGCGGCTGCTCGAAGCGGCCCGCCTCGAACGGGCGAGCACGTGGGAGACCATGCGGTTCGTCGTCCTGCCACAGCTGGTCCGGCCGACCATCGTGCTTGCTCTGCTCAGCCTGGTACTGGCCGGGCAATGGCCCTTCACGAATGTCGCGGTGCTCACCCAGGGCGGTCCCGACCACACGACGGACTCCGTGTACTACCGCATCTACACGCTCGGCTTCGGCTTCTTCCAGATCGGCCAGGCCTCCGCTGCCGCGATGCTCGTTCTGCTCGCGCTCACCGTCGTCGGCGCGGCCGTGCTGCTGGTCCAGCGAGGACGCCGGCATGACTGACCTGCGCCGGACCACCCACCGAACCGTTCCGCTCGCCGCGGCCGGGTGGCACGTCGTCCTCGTCGCGCTGTCCCTGGTGACCGTATTCCCACTGCTGTGGGCGATCCTGACGTCGTTCAAACCGGCGAACGAGGTGTTCGACCTCGCTCCGGTCAGCTCTCATCCGACGATCGCCAACTACACCGACGTCCTGACCCGCTGGCCGGCCGGCGAGCTGATCGGACGCACCGCGGTGATGGCGACCGGCGTCGCCGTCGGGCAACTGGTGATCGCCGTACTCGCCGCCTTCGCGCTCGCGCACGCCCGGCGGCGGGCGCGCTCGGTCGTACTCCTGCTCACGACGCTCTCGCTCGCGATCCCGCCGCAGGCGCTCATCGTTCCGCAGTTCCTGCTCGCGGCTCGGCTCGGCTGGCTGAACACCGAGGCGGGACTCATCGTTCCGCAGCTCGGTTCGTCGGCGCTCGCCGTACTGGTGCTGCTGCAGCACGTCGAGGCGCTACCGCCGTCGCTGACCGCTGCCGCGCGGCTGGAGGGCGCCCGCCCACATGAGGTGCTGTGGCACGTGGTGCTGCCCGGACTGCGGCCGGCGATTGCGGCGCTCGGCATCCTGGTGTTCATCACCACCTGGAACGAGTACCTGTGGCCGTTGCTCATCACTCCCGACGCGCTGCACACCACCGTGCAGGTCGGACTCGCCCAGTTCGAGACGGCCGAGGGCATCAACTACGGCGGCCTGCTCGCCGCCGCCACCCTGACGAGTCTGCCCATCGTGGTCGTGTACTTCGCCGCCTCGCGCCGGATCACCGACGCCTTCCTCACCTCAGGACTGCGATGACCATTCTCTCGTCCCCGCCCCGACCGACGCTCGTCCCGGCCCAGGTCGAACTCGTCGGCGTGACCCGATCCTTCGGCGCTGTTGTCGCTCTGGACGGCGTCGACCTCACCATCCCGGCCGGCTCGCTGACCGTGATCGTCGGGCCGTCGGGATGCGGTAAGTCGACAATCCTGCGGACGATCGCGGGTCTCGAGGTCCCGGACCGCGGCGTACTGCGGATCGGAGCCGACGAGGTGACTATGCGGTCTCCCGGCGAGCGTGACGTGGCGATGGTGTTCCAGGACTACGCCCTGTTTCCACACATGACCGTCGAGGACAACATCTCGTTCGGGCTCCGCCTCCAGGCCCGGCACGACCGGCGGTCGGGGCCGACGCGGCAGCAGATCCGTACCCGGGTCGGCGAAGTCGCCGCACTCCTCGGGCTCGACGACCTGCTGGGACGGCGTCCGGCCCAACTCAGCGGCGGTCAGCGCCAGCGGGTAGCGCTCGCCCGGGCCATCGTGCGCCGGCCCTCGCTCCTGCTTCTGGACGAACCGTTGTCCGCACTCGATCCGCAACTGCGCGCGTCGGCCCGTGCCGAGATCACCCGCCTGCACAGGGAATTGGGTACGACGCTCGTCCTCGTCACGCACGACCAGCAGGAAGCGCTCTCGATGGCGACCCATCTCGTCGTGATGGACCGCGGTGTCGTCGCGCAGAGCGGGAGCCCGGACGAGCTCTACCGGCGTCCGGCCAGCGAGTTCGTCGCCGCGTTCCTCGGCTTCCCGCCGATGAACCTGCACGACCGGGATGGTCTGCGGATCGGCTGGCGGCCCACCGACGGTCAGCTGGAGCCCGGATCGGCCGATGCGTTGCTGATCGAAGGCGTCGTCGAGTCGTGCGAGTACACCGGCGACGGGCAGCACGTGCGGTGCACTGGACCGGACGGCGGATTCACGCTCGTGCAGCGCGAGGGCGAGCGGTGGCTCGTGCCCGGCGACAGCGCGCGCGTCGCGGTTCCGACCGAACGCCTGCATCGCTTCGGCCCCGACGGCACGCGGCTGCCATGAGCAGTACGACGGTGGGCGTCGTGTGGTCCGACTTCGGCGGCGTACTGACGCCACCTGTGGCGCAGGCCGCGGAACGGGTCGCCGCCGCGAGCGGTGTCTCGTGGCCCGAACTGGCCGCGGCCGCCGAGCAGGTCGCGGGCCGGCTCGGCCTGCACGGACTGGGCCCGCTCGAACTGGGAATCCTGTCCCAGCGCGAGTGGGCCGACCGGCTCACCGCGTGCCTGTCCACGACGCCGCGCATCGACCTGCGTCAGTGGGACGAGTACTGGTACGCCGATCGGCCGGTCGGCCAGGCCTTCCTCGACGAACTGCAGCGCATCGCCGGTCACGGCGTACCGGTCGGTCTCCTCACCAACAGCGTCGCCGAGTGGGAACCCCATCGCGCCCGCATGCTGGCCGGACAGGAGGTCTTCACCGCGACGGTGAAGTCCCACGAGATCCGGCTCGCCAAACCGGACTCCGCGATCTTCCGGTACGCCGACACCGTCCTGCCGGCACCGGACCGACAGCGCGCACTACTCATCGACGACGACCCCGCCAACTGTGCGGCCGCCGAACACCACGGGTGGCTGACCATCCACCATCACTCGACTCCCGACACCATCGCGCGACTCAGACGGCTGCGATTCACCGCAGCCGGCACCTGGCCGTAGCGCTTCTGAATCCGGTCTGTGTGCAGAACCAGGATCAGAGGTCGGCTTGGCGTTCGACCTTCTTCTTCAGGGCAGCTTTGCTGAGGCCCGAGGTGCCGGGGATGTCCGCGTTGCTGGCCTGCTGGGCGAGCTGGTCGCGGGTCATGTCGCCAGGCTGTTCGCCGAGATGTTGCTTGCGGCTGGCAACGAACGCTGCACCGAGCTGCTCACGGCGTTCGTCCGAGAGGTTGGCGCGCATGCCGGGCAGGACCTTCGTCTCTTCTTCGTCGACGTGGTGTGACACCGCATCGATGAGGTTCTGCAGCACCTTGTCGAACTTCGCCGACTCCGGATCGGTCGAGGCGAGCTTGGCGAGCAGTTGGTCGGCCTCGATGTGCTCCTGCTGACTGTGCGAGACCTCTTCCTTCTCACCGGCCTCCGAGGCAGCGACCGGGTAGACCTCGGCCTCCTCGGCGCGGCTGTGCGCGGTCAGCAGAGTGGTCAGCACCGGCAGCAGGTTCGGGCGCTTCTCCGGGCTGTCCTTGAGCTCGTCGAACAGCCGCTCGACCTCCCGGTGGTCCTGCATGATCAGATCGACAACATCTCCGGGCATCTCAGTGTCCTTTCCCCTGGGTGTGGTGGCCGCGCTGTACCCACGGCCATGCGACCCGGCCTCCAGCGCGATACTTTGGGCGGTCGCGCGCGCTGCTTCCTTCAACGCGCGCGACCTCAGCACCTGACGAGCCCGCGGGCCTTTCAACTACCTGCCGGCCCGGTTCCCGCCGATCCCCCGACCATGTATGCCAGGCACGAGCGTGCATTCGGGTCGTTATCCGGGGTACTGGGAATGCCGTGAATGACGACGGACTTCTGGACCTCGCCCAGCAGCTGGCGAAGACGCTGACTCCTGGCGACCTCGACCACACGCTGAGTCGCATCACGGCCGCCGCGGTCGAATCGTTGCCGGACACCGACTACGCGAGCATCACGATCCTGCACAGCGACGGCCGGCTGGAGACGGCTGCGCCGACCGACGACATGCTGTGGGGTCTCGACGCTGCGCAGTACGAACTGCGTGAAGGTCCGTGCTACGACGCCGCGGCGGACGCCGTTCATGTCGCGGCGCCTGACCTGGCGCACGACGAGCGATTTCCGCGCTACGCGGTCAGCGCGGTGGCCGAAGGGATCCAGGCACAGGCGGGGATCCGCCTGTTCGATGCTCCGAAGTCGCGTGGCGCACTGAACCTGTACGCACGCACGCTCGGTGCGTTCAGCGATCTCGGGACGATCGGTGAGCTGTTCCGGCACCAGGCGGCGATGGCGATCGACTACGCCCGCGAGATCCACAATCTGCGCGAGGCGGTCCGGACCCGTGGCCGGATCGGTACGGCGGTCGGCATCGTGATGGAGCGCTATCACCTGCGCGACGATCGCGCCTTCGCGTTCCTGGCCCGCTTGTCCCAGGACGGCAACGTGAAGCTGCGCGACGTAGCCGAGCGCCTCATCGCAACCACCAACCGATGACCCAATCACGGCACCCAGCCGACCGAGGCTAGCCGCCTCCGGCTGCGGGTGGGAGGTCCATTGAGGCGCGTAGTTCTGTGAGTGGTGTGTAGGGGACGGTGATGATGCCGCGGGTGGGGCGGTCGAGGTCGAAGGTGACTAGTAGGAGGAGGGTTACGAAGACGGCGGCGAGTGTGACGGGGAGGAGGCCGCGGCCGAGGACGGTGAGGTAGAGGCCGAGTAGTGCGAGTGCTACGGATGCGCCGACGACTTCGAGGATGAGGACGGAGGTGGGGACGCGGTTGCCGAGGGCGGCGACGCGGGAGGTTTGGCTGTCGATCATGGTGTTGAGGCTGTCGACGTACAGGCGTGGGGCGCTCGCGACGGGGGCGTCTCGGAGTGCGTCGTCGGCCAGTGCCCAGAGTTGGCGTTGGATGGTTTCGCCGTCGGCGATGACGCGGCGGGCCGCGGGGGAGCCGGGGCGGGTGGTCGACAGGCGGATCTCCAGGTCGGTGTAGCGCTTGAGGAGTTCCAGCGACTGGCTGCGGACGGGTTCTGGCAGGGTTTGTGCGCGGAGGTAGGTGGTGCCGATGGCGTTGGTTTCGGTGACGAGTTCGACGCGTCGGGTTTCGTAGCGGCCGACGGCCATGGTGAGTCCGAAGGCGAGGATGAGGGCGACGAATCCGAGGAGGGCGGCTTGGATGACTCCGATGGGTTCGCGCCAGGGTTCGTGGTGGCCGCGGAGCCGGCGGCCGATGAGTACGCCGAGGGTGCAGGATCCGAGCACGATGACGAGCAGGGTGACGGCGAGTAGCAGGCTGGGCAGGGCGAAGAACATCCGTACCCCCAAACAAGGCGGTCTCGCTGGACGCGCGCCTCGAGTGTGGTCCCGGCGAGCACGCCGCGACATCCTCCCAGCCGGATGACCTCTGCTCGGCGCTTTGCCGGGTTGCCTCGTGGAGGGTTGCGTCAACTCCGGGTAGCCAGGTCGTCGCGGCGCCGTTCGAGCCAGGGGAGTACGAGCTCGAGCGTCAACTCGACGGCTTCGTCCGAGCTGAAGCCGCGTTCCTTGAGGGCGAAGAACGCCGGCGGTCCGATGAATGATGCGACGATCGCCAGCGACCGTTCGTCCGACGACAGGTCGCCGAGCGCGGCGAGCATCAGGCGCTCGACGTCGGCGTAGTACCGGTCGACGCCGCCGCCCCAGGCCCGGATCAGTTCCGGCTCTCGCTCGTACACCCGCCACCAGGGCCGGCTCCGCTCGTAGAAAGCCGCCAGTTCGCGGGCCAGCCGCTCGATGCGCTCGCGAATGCCTCCGAGACCGTCGAAGATCGCCGCGGTCGGGATCCGGAGCTGGGCGAGCATGGCGTCGAACGTCGCTCGCGCCAGGTCGTCCTGCTGCGGGAAGTGGTTTCGCACCGTGGCCGGGGCGACGTCCGCTGCCTGGGCGATCGCCAGGTTGGACGCGGCGGCCAGGCCGCGATCGCGATAGATCTCGAGGGCCGCGGCGACGATCCGTGCCCGGGTTTCGGCCTTCGGGGTGGCCCGTCGGCCGAGGTTGTAGGGACGAGGCATTCGATGGTCCCATTCTATTGACTGTTGGTGGCAGACAAATAATACTCGCTGCTGGGGACGAAGGTTCACATTCGGCGGGGGAGGTCGAGCATGAATTACGCGGAGGATCGGGACACGGGGCGGCTGGCCGTCGCCGTCGGCGTCGTTGCCGCCGGCAGCGCGGTGTTGCTCGGGACGTACTTCGTCGTGGGTGGTCCGTTCGGCGCGATCAACGACATCGGCAACGCTGCGACCGGCGTACTGAGTGCCTGCCTTGCGTGGAAGCTCCGGCGGCACATTGCGGGCCGCGCCGGTCGACTCGCCGTCGGCGCGGCGCTCATCGGTGCGCCGATCACGGTGGCCGGGTCAGCGCTCGTGATGTCCGAGACGACCGGCTTCTTCCTCGCCGGGCTCGTGTCGAGCCTGGGGTTCGCCGGAATCGGAGCGTGGCTCGTGACCTTCAACCGGAGCAACCCCCAAGCCGGCGCGTGGCCTCGAGGACTCCGGTCGCTGGGTGTTCTCGCCGGTGCGCTGATGGCCCTCGGCGTAGTCGCGGTGCCCGGGATTCTCCTCCGTCTCGACGACATGGCGACCGCACCCGGCTGGATCTGGATCGCGCAGCTCGGCTGGCTCGGGATCTACCTCGCCTATCCCGCTTGGGCAATCTGGTTCGGCATCGTCGAAGCGCGCCAAGCCCGGGGACCCCTTCCACCAGGGCCCCCCGGCTCATCGGCGACCGGGTCGAGCCCAGCACGGACCTGACGGCTCGAACGGCCCCCGAGCCGAACACCCGTCGGCTCACGAGCCGCGCTGGGGAGGTTAGGCGGGTGTGTGGCGGGGGATGGCGTGGTAGGGCTGGTTGGCTAGGTCGGGGCCGTGGGTGGGGAGGTGCCACGTGTGACCGGCGGGGTCTCGGGCGATGAGGTAGTAGATGAGGTCAAAGGGGGAATCGGTCTCCGGGCCAGGGATAGTGGCGCGTAGGCGGTCGCTGTTGCCCGTGAACGGCGTGGAGCGGTAGGACTCGGCTTGGTTGGCGGATCGGTAGCGGAGCTCGAGTTGCAGGCCGGCCGGTGCCGTCGCTTCGATGATGAGTTCCTCGCCGGGTGTGAAGTGGGAGGGCGGGATGTGAGTGACCGCCGGCGGCGGGACGGGCGATTGAGCAGCGAGCTCGTCGAGGCTGATCGACGTCTCGGCGGACTCCGGAGCTTCGGCGTACTCCGCCTGTAGTTCGGTCAGATCGCGATCGATCGACTCCTGGCGGTCGGCCCAGTGACCTCGCAGGTGCGAATCCTTGCCGAAGGCAAGATCACGCTCGTACCCGCTGGTCGCCGCGACGACCTCTCGCCAGTGCTCTGATGCCTCGGTCAGCCGATCCACGGCATAGCCGAGGTGATCGCGTACGCCGGTGCGCTGATGGAACTCGTAACCGGCGCCGGCCCGCAGTTTGTCGGCGAAGAACCGGCCCAGACCGACCTGTGCGCGGATGTCGACGAGCCAGCGATCCACCTCGGCGGGCCGGGGCTCGGTGAAGGAGCCGGCGAGGGCGGCCGCTTGCTGCTCGGCGTGCGACGCGAGGTCGTCGAGGATGCGGGCGACGTCGAAGGTGGTGAGCCGTCCGCTCGGCGTGCCGGTGAGGACCTCGTCGACGAACTCGATGATCGTGGTGAACGCTTCCGGGTCGAGGGAGGCGGCGGCGCCGAAGGTGTGCGGTGGCCGCGAATCGCTGATGTAGAAGGGGTTCGGCGAGCCGCCGCGGGCGATCCCGAGGTTCTCGTACATCTCCGCCCAGTAGACACTGTTGGCGGCCGAGACACCGTGGGCGATCGTGACCAGCGGCAGGATCCTGCTCGCGGCAGCCAGGGCCTCCTCGGCGTACCCCGCCGCTTGGCCGAACTCGGACCGGAGCAGCCGGCGCCACTGGCCAGGATCGGCGTTGGCGTCGTACATCAGCCGTCCGAGCAACCGATAGGTGTAGCGATACTTGCGCCATTCCGCGGCGCCGTCGGCCAGATGTTTGTCGCGGTAGACCTGTCGTCCGCCGGGACGCCCGGAGCCCTTGCGTCCCTTGTAGGACAGCGGTTCGAAGAACTCCGCACCGTCGGCGCCGCCGAACGACGCAACCCGGCTGAAGCCGGCTGCGAGCGCCGGGTCGCCCCACAGCAGTAGTCGCTGGGTGCCGGGCCAGTGCCGGTACACGACCCGATACTGGCGATCATCGCGCAGGTAGTCGGCGTACCCGTAGCGGGTGAAGCGCCGCGAGGCCCGGGTCACCGAGGCGAAGTCGGCATCGGAGGTCTCGATGGGTAGCTCGCTGGCCCGGATCGCGGTCTGGTGGTACGGCAGTCCGAGGTGCTCGGCGAGGAACTTGGCCGTGATGAACACGTCCGCGCCCGTCGTCAGAGCGGCGTCGATGGTGGCAGCCTCGAGTCCCTTGGAGTGCAGGTCGATCGCGACCGGTCGATCGACCGCGGCGATGCCGGAGAAGGCGGTCTTCCAGAATTCGGTGGCAGGCTCGGGGATACCACTTTCGTAGTGCACGCGCAGCGTGATGCCGGCGATGCCGGGGCATTCGGTCAGGATCGTCTCGATCGCCGCGGCGACGTACGCCGCGTGGTTGTCGGACGTGATGCCCTCGATCGTGTAGTCCCCGGCAATGCCGTCGTCCAGTTCGACCCCCGCGGTCCAGAAGCCGACGAAGAAGTCGATGCCGCGGCGTGCCGCCTCCGAGCTCGCGTAGCGAAGGGCGTCGAGGTTGGCGCGGCGTTCAGCGTCGTCGAGTCCGGCCACACGGACGCCGAACTCGGGCAGGTCGACGAGGAACGGATAGGAGAACAGGAGGTAGTTCTCGGTCACGCCCGGGTCGTGGCCGTACTCGACGCCGATCCCGAAGGCCAGTTGCAGCCGGTTGAAGCGATGGGTGGCCAGTTCGGTGAGGTAGTCGTCCCAGAATCCGCGGTCCAGGAACCACGGCGAGTCCTCGACCCGGCTGACATACGACCTGAAGATTCCGCGCACGCGGTTGTCCGGTGTGCCGATCAGTGGCTGTCCGGGGTCGAGGGGCTGCCAATCGCCGTACTGGAGCCGATCGAGGATCTCCAATGTGCCGTAGACGATGCCGCGCGCATCGGACCCGACCACCACGGTTCGTCCGGGCTCGGCAGGATCGGCCATGACGACGAAGGCCTCAGCGCCCGACGGGGTGTCGCCGGTTGCCTCGCGCCACAGCTCCGCTCCGCGTTCCGAGTCAGTGCCGAGGACGAGCACGGAACCGATGCCGTCGCCAGGGTGCTGCCGCAGCCGCTCGGTGAGGGCGTTGGCCGCCCAGGTGGCGGCGGGCTGAGTAGTGATCGGAGTCTCGGGATCGGTCCGGACCAGCGGCTGGTGCGACATGACGTCCTTTCGTCCAACGGAAGCGCTCGGGCTCGTTCCCGGCGCGGGTGGCGTTAGTATTCGAGAGAGCGGGCCCGTGCCGGCCGGATCGAGGGCTAGGGGACCGACATGGTGACGATGCGAGAGGTCGCGGCGCGCGCGGGCGTGACCAAGCAGACCGTCTCGAACGCCCTGAACCGCCCACACCTGGTGGATCCGCGCACTCTGGAGCGCATCGACAAGGCGATCGACGAGCTCGGCTTCACGCCCAACCTGCTCGCTCGCGGGCTCGCCACCGGGCGCACCATGATGGTCGGGTTCATGCTGCCGACGATCTCGAACGCGTTCTACGCCGAGCTCGTCGAGTCGGTCGCCCGGCAGCTCGAGGACCAGGGCTACAACCTCGTGCTGTGTACGACCGGCGAGGACAGCGATCGCATCCAGAAGCAGCTCACCATCCTCAGGCGCCGTTCGATCGACGGGCTGCTGATCGCCGAGCACCAGGTGGCCGAGCACCTCGACGTACTGGAGCGCGTCCGGGTGCCGCACGTGTTCTGCTCCTGGGAGGGCGAGATCCCCGAGGGTGGCATCGCGGTCACCTTCGACTTCGAAGCGGCCGGCCGCCTCGCCGCGCGGCACCTGCACGACCTCGGCCACCGCAGCATCGCCATGCTCGGCCAGCTGCCTGAGCACCGCCGCCGCCTCGATGCCGTGCGGGCAGAGCTCGTGGATCTCGGTGGCGAGCTGCCCGACGACTTGGTGCAGGCGACGGGTGGCCCGTCCGCGGCGCTCGCCTACGAGGCCGGCGTACGGCTGCTGCAGGAGCACCCGGAGGTGACGGGCATCGTCGCCTCCCACGACATCGCGGCCCTGGGGATGCTCGAGGCAGCCCGTGCGTCCGGCCGCTCGGTGCCCGACGACCTGTCGATCGTCTCGATCGACGACATCCAGGCGGCTCACCAGTCACATCCGCCGCTGTCGACGGTCGCGCTGCCGACGCAGGCGATGGCTCGGGAGGCGGTGGACAGGCTCCTGACGGTCGCGACCGGGGGCACCGTGCCGCCCGAGCAGGCGATCACGACCCTCGAGCCGATGCTGGTGCAGCGCCTCAGTACGCGCGCGCTCGACACCAAGGCTGTCGACACGAAGCCGGTCACGCGGCGGTCCCGGCGGCGGTCCGCGGGCTGAGCCAGGCCTCGAGCGCCCCGCCCATGACGAGTTCGCGAGCGGCTGCACCGTGGTCCTCGAGCGCTTCGAGCGCGAGCCCGACCGCGTCCTCGTAGGGGCACTCCAGCCGGCTGAGGTCTGAGCCCCAGAACACGCGCTCGGGCCCGAACGCGTCGACTACTCGGCGCAGCGCGTCATGCGTCGACGCGAACGGGAAGGCATCGTCAGCGGTTGTGGGCAGCGCCGTGGCCTTGACCGACACGCTTGGATGCCGCGCCAACCGGACGAGCCGGCGCAGCCGGTCGGTCGCTTCCGCGATCCGGGTGCCTACCGGCAGCCCCAGGTGGTCGACGGCGATCCGCAGGCGCGGGAACGCCTCCGCCAGCCGCTCCACCACGCCGAGGTCGTGCGGCGGGTAGATCATCACCGGTGTGCCGCGGGACTCGGCGGCGGCCCACACCGGGTCCGCGTGGCCGCTCAGGATCCGCTCGTGCTCGGCAGGCGAGCCGAGCATCGTGCGCACAGCCCGGATGCCGCGCGCCGGGTCGCCCGCGCGACCGACGGCGTGAGGCGCGAAGGGGTCGAGCCGGCTCACCGCGATGAACGCCTCGGGGTGCCGGTCGGCCGCCTCGAGTACGACGGCGTCGCCCCTGCCCTCCCACCGCGGTGGAATCAGCGCCGCGCCCGCGACGCCGGCCGCTCGCATCGCTTCGAGCAGCTCGTCGAGGGAAAAACGCCGCCCCCACGCGCGGGCCTGCGCTGTGCCGTCGAGCGGCACCCAGTCGGTGGGGTCCGCTGACCAGATGTGCACCTGCGCGTCGACTATGCGCATCGTCAGAACCAGCGTGCCGGGTCGACGACGTTGACGAGCTCGCGGTCGTTCGCGAAGCACTCGGCGTTTGTACGGATGATGTCGTAGATCCGGTCGTCGAGTACGTCGTCGACACCGAACGACGCCGAGTGCGGCGTGACGATCACCTGCGGCAGACCCCAGAGTGGATGGTCGGCGGGCAACGGCTCCTCGGGGAACACATCCATGCCCGCCCCGCCCAGCCGGCCGGATTCGATCGCGTCGGCCAACGCGTCCACGTCGACGACCGGACCCCGACCGACGTTCACGAAGAACGCGTGGTCGCGCAGGAGGGCGAACCGGCTGGCGTCGAACATGTTCTCGGTCTCCGGAGTGTGCGGCACGGTCACGACCACGACGTCCGCGGCGGGTAGCAGTTGGTCGAGGTCCGCGGCCGGGTGCAACTCGGCGGCGCCGGCCGGCGGCGAAGTACGGCGTTCGTCGACCGCGAGGATGCGGCAGCCGAAGGCTGCGAGCATCCGGGCGACCTCCGCACCGATCTCGCCGCTGCCCACGAGGACGACCGTTGCCTTCGGCAAGTGCAGTGGTGAGCGGGCGGCCGGATGCGGCACCCACTCCCGGCGTACCTGGTGATGCAGATACAGGGGGAGTTGTCGCGCCAGGGCGAGCACGAGCGCGACCGCGTGGGTCGCCACGACGTCGCGGTGGATGCCGCGCAGGTTCGTGACGGTCATCGGGTGACCGGCCATCTCGGGGAAGAAGTACCCGGGCACGGGGCCGGCGGCGGGTGCCTGCAGCCAGCGCAGCCGCGGGGCGAGCGCGAGCAGGTCAGGCGTGAGCGTGCCGAAGGCGGCGTCGGCCTCGGGCAGCAGCGCGCGCACCCCGGCCTCGTCCTCGGGAACGTGGACGGCGAGCTTGGGTACATCCTGCTCGAGGCGGCGGGCCCAGGCGCGGGTGGCGGCCGTCTGGGGCGGCAGCATCACGAGCGTGACGGGGCGCTCGGATCGAGGCATCGGTGGCTCCCTGGGATGCGGTCTCGGGCGCATCCTGCACACTCTGCCTCTGTTTGACCGGTCAAATCAAGACCTCAGAACCGTTGATTTTACCGGTCTAATGCGCCATTGTGGCGGGCAATCGCGAAGATGCCACCGGCAGTCAGCCGGCCCGAACCCTGGAGTGCCAGATGCCCCGAGGATCACCGGCAGCCGTGCGGCCCGCCTCCGGCACAGCACCCCGGCCGGATCCCGCGCCGGTCGTGCCGGCCGGTCGCGCGCCCGTTCGGCCGGCCGCCA
Source organism: Kribbella sp. NPDC049227 (assembly GCF_043197265.1). Taxonomy (NCBI): domain Bacteria; kingdom Bacillati; phylum Actinomycetota; class Actinomycetes; order Propionibacteriales; family Kribbellaceae; genus Kribbella; species Kribbella sp. NPDC049227. Next base: position 644,679 of record NZ_JBICST010000008.1, read on the forward strand.
AACACCCGCTGCGCAAGCGGATCTGGTCGGCGCGCTGGATGTACCTGTTCATCCTCCCGGGGTTCCTGTTCTTCGTCGTCTTCAAGTACGTGCCGCTCCTGGGCAACGTGATCGCGTTCCAGGACTACTCGCCGTTCCAGGGCTTCGCGAGCCCGTGGGTGGGTCTGCAGAACTTCGCCGCGCTGTTCACCGACCCCGACGTCGGCATCGCGCTGCGCAACACCCTGGTGCTGAGCTTCCTGCAGCTGGTGTTCGCGTTCCCGGCGCCCATCGCCCTCGCGCTGCTGCTCAACAGCCTGATCTCCGAACGCACCAAGCGCGTCGTGCAGGCGATCGTCTACCTGCCGCACTTCATCGGCTGGGTCGTCGTGGTCTCGATCTGGCAGGAGGTGCTCGGCGGCGACGGCATGCTCACCGGTTTCGTCGAGTCGCTCGGTGGAAGTCCGATCAACATCATGGCCAACCCGGACCTGTTCCCGGTGCTCGTCACCTCGCAGGTCATCTGGAAGGAGATCGGCTGGGGCACGATCATCTTCTTCGCCGCCATCAGCCTCATCCCCGCCGAGCAGTACGAGTCGGCGTCGGTCGACGGCGCGGGACCGTGGAAGCGGATGTGGCACGTGACGCTGCCAGGGATCACCTCGGTCATCGTGCTGCTGTTCATCCTGCGGCTGGGCAGCGTGCTCACCGTCGGCTTCGAGCAGATCCTGCTGCAGCAGAACTCGGTCGGCCAGGACAACGCCCAGGTGCTCGACACCTTCGTCTACTACCGCGGCATCGTCGGCGGCGACTGGGGAATAGCCACCGCGGCGGGAGTCGCCAAGGGCCTCGTCGGTACGGCGCTGGTCATCGCGGCGAACCGCGTCGCCAAGCGGTTCGGCGGGCAGGGGGTCTTCTGATGGCACAGCTCAACGCCACTGTCCGCCGGGTGCGCAAACCCAGTCTGCGCCCGGCCTGGCAGGAGCCGACGCACTGGTGGACCAGGGCGATCAAGGCGATCGTCATCGCGATCATCGTCGTGGTCATGCTGTACCCGTTCATCTACGTGGTGATGGCGAGCCTGTCCACCGCGCACGCGCTGCGGGAGACACGGGGGTTCCTGCTCTGGCCGCGTGAGCTCACACTCGCCGCCTACCAGTCCGTGCTCGCGGGCAACGTCGTACTCAAGGCGCTGATCGTCAGCGTCGGGGTGACCGCCGTCGGCACCGTGCTGTCGATGGTCTTCACGATCCTGCTCGCGTACGGCCTCACCCGGACCAAGGAGGTGCCGGGCTCGCGCGCCGTACTGCTGATGGTGTTGTTCACGATGCTGTTCTCGGCCGGCATCATCCCCAACTACCTTCTGGTCAAGCAGCTCGGGCTGATCGACCAACTCGCCTCGCTGATCCTCCCCGGGCTCGTGAGTGCCTTCAACCTCGTTGTCATCCGCAACTTCTTCATGGAGCTGCCGCAGGAACTGATCGACTCGGCCCGCCTCGACGGCGCGAACGAGTGGCAGATCCTGTGGCGGGTCGTCGTGCCGCTCTCGCGGGCGGTCATCGCGGTGCTCTCGCTCTTCTACGCGGTCTCGTACTGGAACGAGTTCTTCAACGCGATGATCTACCTCAACGATGCCGGCAAGTGGCCGATCCAGCTCGTGCTGAACCAGTACGTCATCCAGGGATCGCCGCTCGACCAGCTGGCGCTCTCCAACCGTCAGGACTCACTGACGACCCCGCGCACCATTCAGATGGCGATCGTCACGCTGGCCACCTTGCCGATCCTGATCGCCTACCCCTTCGCGCAGCGCTACTTCACCAAGGGCGTCCTCACCGGAGCCATCAAAGGCTGACGGATCCACCTGTACCGAAAGGAAAACGATGAACAGTTCGAGGACACCTGTCCCTGGGCTGCCGCGCGCGTTCTCGCGTCGTACGGCACTCAGGCTGGGGCTCGGCGTCGCTGCCGCGGGGGTCTTGGGGGCCTGCTCGCAGAACACCGCCGGGTCGAGTTCCGGCGCCGCCGGCAAGAAGCTCGTGCTTCCCACGTACGTCGCGCCGAAGCAGGTCGACGGCGCGATCGTCAGCAAGGTCGACGGCGTCCCGAACGCCTACCCGAGCTTCGGCACACCGTTCAAGTCGGTGCCGAACGTGCCGGGCAAGGGCGGCACGGTGACCACGTTCCAGCCGCTCTTCCGCTCCCCGCCTCCGGCTCTCGGCGACAACCCGTGGTGGCAGGAGCTCAACAAGCGCCTCGGGGTCGAGATCAAGCCGACGCTCGCCCCGAGCGCGTCGTACGCCGACAAGCTCGCCGCGTCGATCGCCGGGAACGACCTGCCCGACCTCACCTTCGTCACGACGGTGATCGCCCCGGCCGCGGCTCGCAGCATCAAGCAGGGTGCGTTCCTCGACCTGACCGATCGGCTGTCCGGTGACGGCGTCAAGGCCTACCCGAACCTGGCCGGCATCCCGACGTACGCCTGGCAGGACGCCTCCGTCGAGAACCGGATCTACGGCGTACCGCACGCCATCACCAAGCCGCTGGGCGGAAAGCTGTACCGGCAGGACTGGGCGGCGGCGCTCGGGTACCCGAACGAGCCGAAGAACTCCGACGAGCTCAAGCAGGTGCTCGTGGCCTTCACCAAGGCCAACCCGAAGGGCAAGACCACCGGCGACACCTACGCCTTCTCGACGCTGAGCAACGGCCTGAACTTCATCAAGGAGTCGTTCCGCGTGCCCAACAACTGGCGCGTGGACAACGGCGCGTTCAGCCACTTCGTCGAGTCGGACGAGTACGAGCAGGCCCTGACCTACGCCGCTGACCTCTGGAAGGCGGGCGTCTGGTATCCGGATGCGCCGGCCGAGGACAACAACACGGCCGACGACCTCTGGCTCAGCGGCCGGGCCGGGTACTACGGCGTGAGCATCGTGCCGCTCTTCGATCGCTTCTTCGTCGAGGGCGCGAAGACGATCGTGCCCCCGGGCCACGACGGCGGCAAGCCCGGCGTGTGGTCCAACAGCGGCGCGTTCGGCTTCGCCGGGATCCCGTCGAGCGTCAAGGACGACCAGCGGATCGACGAGCTGCTGCAGATCATGAACTGGTGGGCCTCGCCGTTCGGGAGCGAGGAGTACCTGTTCCTCATGTACGGCCAACAGGGTCGCCACTTCGCCATGCAGGACAACCAGCCGGTCCCGACCGAGGACGAGAAGATCCAGACGGAGCGCAACCTCTACTACCTGGTCGAGACGTACGAGGCACAGGTCTACTTCCCGGGTCACCCGGAGCGCGCGAACGAAGCGCAGAAGCAGCTCGAGCGCGTCGTACCGGTGGCGGTCGCGGACCCGTCGATCGGCCTCGTCAGCAACACCGCCATCTCGAAGGCGGCGGCGCTCAAGCAACTGATCGTCGACTACGAGTCGGGCATCGTGACCGGCCGCCGTTCCATCCAGGAGCTGGCCGACCTCCGCTCGCGCTGGAAGTCCGGTGGCGGCGACGCCATGAAGAAGGAATTCGCTGCCTCCTACGCGGCGGCGAAGTGACCGGTTCGAGAGGGCAGGTGGAGATGCCGCAACGCGCGCCGTGGTGGTCGCGGCCATGGCGCGCGTACCAGTCCAACATTCGCGAGATCGATGCCGGCCTGGACGTGGACGCGATCATCGCGCACATGCGCTCGATCGGGGCCGACGCCTGGCTGCTGAACGCCGGCGGCATCGTCTCGTTCTACCCGAGCGACCTCGAGTACCAGCACCGGAGTCCGTGGCTGGCGGAGCGGGCGAGCGGCGACCTGATCGGCGACGCCGTCGAGGCCGCACACGCGGCCGGCATCCGGCTGATCGGGCGCTTCGACTTCGCGAAGGTGGACCTGGAGATCGGGCTGCGGCATCCGGAGTGGTTGTTCCGCGACCGGAACGGCAACTCGCCTGTCTACAACGGGCTGGTCAGCACCTGCCCGAGCGGTCCCTACTACCAGGAGCGCCTGTTCGACATCCTCACCGAGGCGCTCGACCGGTACTCGCTGGACGGCGTGTTCTTCAACTGGTTCCACTTCACCGAGCACGACTACTCCCTCCACCCGTACGACATCTGCCGCTGTGACAGCTGCGTGGCGGGCTTCCGCGACTTCGCCGGGTCGGCCCTGCCGGCCGAGCGGGACTGGAACGACCCGGCGTACCTGGAGTGGAAGCGCTACATCGCCCACGTCATGAGCGCGCTGTCGACGCGCATCCGGCGGTTCATCGCGGACCGCGACCCCGGGATCGCGCTGAGCCTGCGGCAGGACGCGGACATCGCGTTCAGCGAGTCGGGCACCGGTGTGTATCTCTCGGCGCCGTTCTGGATCCACGGCGCCGGCGACGACGTACTGCGCTATCGCACCGAACGCCCCGAGCGGCCGGTGTGGCTGACGCTCGGCGTGTTCGCCGACATGACGTACCGCTTCGAGATCGAGCAGCAGGACTTCCTCGGGCTGCAGGCCGCTCAAACCATCGCGTACGGCGGAAACCCGTGCGTGTACCAGATCGGCATTCCTGCCACGATTCCGGCCGGGAGCTTCGACGCGATGGGCGCCGTGCTGCGGTTCCACCGCGATCACGCCGAGCACTACACCGATGCGGTGCCGGCCGCCCGGGTCGCGGTCGTCTCCTCCGCGGACACCGAGCGGCGCCTCGGCGTACCCGACGGCATCGACCGCGGACGTTCGGAGCGCCGTGGCATCACGAAGGCGCTGCGAGAAGGGCACCTCCCCTTCGATCTGTTGCCCGAGACATCGATCGGTGACGGCCGGCTCGCCCGCTACGACGTGGTCGTGCTGCCCAACGTGATCAGCCTCAGCGAGGCCGACGCCGCGGTGCTCGACGAGTACGTCGCCGCGGGCGGCGGGCTCGTCGTCACGGGCGAGCCCGGGCTCGGCGACCCCGTCACGGGGGAGGGCGACGAGTTCGCCCTCGCGAGCCTGCCCGCGAGCCGCGTGCTGCGCCGGCTCACCGCGGAGAAGGACGTGCGTGGCTCGTACCTGCGCGTGCTGCCCGGCGACGAGGTACCAGGCTTCGGCGCGGCCGTGCTCGGCCGCGAGCTGCTCATGCTGGATCGCCGCTTCGCCGAGGTGGAGCCGCATCCGGACGCCGTCAGCGCGATGCGCCTGATCCCACCGGCGCCGTACGGCCCGCCGGAGAAGATCCACTGGAGTCCTGAGCACGAGACCGAGGTGAGCGGCCTGCTGTGGCGCGAGCACGGTCGCGGCCGGGTCGCGTACCTGCCGTGGTTGCCTGGTGCGCTGTTCCACGACCTCGGGCTGCCCGGTCACCGCGATGTGATCTGCCGTGCGGTCGTCGCGGCCGCGCGCGGGGTCCGTCAGCTCGAGTCGAACACTTCGCCGTACGTCGAGTTCACCGTGATGTGCCGCCCCGACGGCGAGACGGTGCTGCACGCCGTCAACTACACCGGGCACCACGGGCGCGAGTTCACCGCTCCCGCCACCCTGGCCGACCTCGAGGTAGAGCTGCTCGTGGACGTCACGCCCGCCGAGGTGCGCTCGCTCGCGCTCGGCCAGGACCTCCCTTTCACCATCCACCCCACCGAGTCCGGCGACGGCAAGACGGTGCGTTTCCGCCTGCCCGAGCTCGGCCTCCTCGACGCGATCGTGATCCGATGACCACCACACCCCCCGCCCCGGCTCGCATGGAGCCGCCCCTCGAACAGCGCGGAACCTTCGTCAGCGTCGCCGCCGACCAGACCGCGCCCCGCGAGTTCCGCTGGCTCGCGGCCGGTCTGGCCTACGGCGCCGACTACTACCCCGAGCAGTGGTCCGAGGAAGTCTGGCTCGAAGACGCGCGCCTGATGCGCGAGGCCGGCGTCACCACCGTCAACCTCGGCATCTTCGCCTGGGGCGAGCTCGAGCTCGCCGACGGTGTCTACGAGTTCGGCTGGCTCGATCGCATCATCGACCTGCTGCACGAACACGGCATCGGCACCATCCTGGCCACTCCGACCGCGGTGCCGCCGCACTGGCTGTACCGCGACCACCCGGAGATGCTCCGCGTCGACGTGCGCGGGATGCGCTCCGCTCCCGGTGCGCGGCTGGGCTGGTGCCCGAGCTCTCCGGCGCTGCGTGAGTACGCGCTGCGGATCGGCCGCGTGCTCGCCGAGAGGTACGGCGACCACCCGGCGCTCCGGATGTGGCATGTCAGCAACGAGATCGGCAACGAGAACGCGCGGTGCTACTGCGAGACCTCGACGGCCGCGTTCCAGGTGTGGTTGCGCGAGCGGTACGGCGACCCCGCGACCCTCAACGACGCCTGGGGCACCGCCTTCTGGGGGCACCGGTACGCCTCTTTCGATCAGGTGCCGGCGCCGTCGGTGCACGCCGGCTCGCACAACCCGGGCCTGCTGCTCGACTTCGAGCGCTTCTCCTCGGACGCACTGCTCGCCCACTACGAGGCCGAGCGTGACCAGTTGCGCCGTCTCACCCCCGACGTACCGGTGACCACGAACTTCATGGTCAACCGCGACGTTGCCGTCGTCGACTACGCGCGCTGGGCGCAGGAGGTCGACCTCGTCTCGAACGACCACTACACCCGGGCCGACGACTCCGAGCGGCACTGGGAGCTCGCGATGAGCGCCGACCGGTGCCGCGGCCTGGCCGGCGGCCGGCCGTGGCTGCTGATGGAGCACTCGACAAGCGCCGTGAACTGGCAGCCGCGCAACCGCGCCAAAGCCTCGGGCGAGATGCTGCGCAACAGCATCGCGCACGTGGCCCGCGGCGCCGACGGCGTGATGTTCTTCCAGTGGCGGCAGTCGACGGCGGGTGCCGAGCAGTTCCACTCGGCGATGCTGCCGCACGCCGGCACGTCGTCGAAGGTCTGGCGCGAGTCGCGGGATCTCGGCGCCATGCTGGAGCGGCTGGGTGAAGTTCGTGGTACCACCGTCGACCGCGGCTCGATCGCGATGCTCTGGGACTACTCGTCGCTCTGGGCGCTGCGCTCGGGCCGCAAGCCGACGGTCGACGTCGACTACCTCGAGACACCCATGCTGCTGCACCGTGCCCTGACCCGCCGCCACCGTGTCGTCGACGTCGTGGCGCCCGACACCGCACTGGACGGCTACGGCCTGATCGTCGTTCCGAACTTGTTCCTGCAGCAGCCCGGGCTCGCCGGGCGGCTCGAGCGCGCGGCGCGCGCCGGTGCCCATGTCGTCGTCACCTACCTGTCCGGGATCGCCGACCCCGCCAACCGCATCATCGCGGGCGGCTACCCGGGCGCGTTCCGGGACCTCGTCGGTGTCGTCGCGGAGGAGTTCCACCCGCTGCTGCACGGCGACAGCCGCCGCCTCGACAACGGCTGGACCGCCACGGTCTGGACGGAGCACCTGCACGTCCGCGACGCCGACGTACTCGCGTCGATCGCCGAGGGCGAGCTCGAGGGCGTGCCGGCCGTCACCCGCCGCACGCTCGGGTTGGGCAGCGTGACCTACCTTTCGGTTCACCTCGAGGAGGACGACCTGCAGCGCTTCGCCGATCTGGTGCTCGAGTACGTCGACGTCGCTCCGGTCGCCGAGGCGTCGGACGGCGTGGAGGTGGTACGCCGCAGCGGGGAGAGCGGACGCTACCTCTTCGTCATCAATCACGAGGATGCGGACGGTCACGTCGTCACCACCGGCACCGACCTGGTGAGCGGCGACCGAGTCGCCGGCCGAGTCGTCGTACCCGCCGGCGCCATCCTTGTGGTCGCCGAGGACCGCTAGTCGCCGGCCGGGCCGGAGGTTGCGCCCCAGACGAAGCAGAATTCGTTGCCTTCGGGGTCTCGCATGCATTGCCAGAGGCCGCCGTCGTAGATGTCGTCGGCTTTGGAGGCGCCTAGCTGGAGGGCGCGGTCGATGGCGTCGTTGCGGGTGTCGGGTGGGACGTACAGGTCCAGGTGCTGGCGGTTCTTGGCCTGCTTGGTCTCCGGGACCCGGACGAAGTCGAGGCGGACGGCGGCGCCGTGCAGCTCGGTGACGCCGTCCTCGGCCGGGCGCAGTTCGCCGCCGAGCAGTGACTGCCAGAAACGTGCGAGCGCGTCCGGGTCCGATGCGTCGAAGGCCACCGCGTCGATCACCGGCACTGGTGAGGACGAGGCACCGCGGTCCGCGTCGGTGCTCGGTCGATCGGTCATGTGCCCTCCTTGGTTCACTGCTGCCAACCGGCTGGATACTACGTCGGCTTCCGGGCGGGTCGTGGTGGGCGGAGCTGGTCGCGGCCGTCGAGTAGCGCGAGAGTGGCGCGGGCGGCGGAGGTGGCGGCCCGGGTGGTCGCGCGGGGTCCGGTGCCGAAGCGGCCGTCGAGGAGAAGCGTCGCGTGACCATGAGCGGTCGCCTCGACGGCGCCGGCCAGGGCTTCCGCCGCGAGTCCGTCCGGGGTGAAGGCCTTCACCGAGTCCAGGAACACTTCGTCGATCGGCCGTTCGGCAGCCGCGATCTCGGGATGACGGGTCTTGTCCAAGCTCGATCCGAACTCGGTCGAGAACAACAGCTGGAACAACGCCCGGTGAGAAGAGGCGAAACGGACGTACGCCCGCGCGATCGCCGCGAGCCGGTCGGCCGGTGTGGCCGACCGTGCGAGTCTCGGCTCCAGCTCGTCGCGGAAGAGTTCGAGGGCGTGGACGCACACCGCGGCGAGCAGGTCGGCGCGGCCGGCGAAGTGTGCGTACGGCGCGCTGACGGCGACCCCCAGCCGGCGGCTGGACTCCGCGAGGGAGAAGGCCGCGACGCCGCGCTCGGTGATGAGCTCGATCGCGTCGTCGATCAGTGCCGCCCTGAGACTCCCGTGGTGGTAGGACGGCCGACTCATGCGGCCACCGGATAGCTGACCCCGGTGAGCTGCTCGGACAGTGTCCACAGCCGCATCGCCGCCTCACCGTCGTACGACGAAGGGCTCGTCCGGACCCGGACCGGCGAGCCGGCGTACTGGAACCAACCGTCCGGCCCGTAGCACTCGCCGCCGCGCGCGGACAGGTCGGTCGCCGCGCGGAGCTGCGGCAGCGCGCCTTGGTGGGCGTCCTGGGCGAGCCAGAAGTTGACCGGTCGCAGGGCTCGCCCGATCAGGACCCGTTCGAGTCGCGAGCTCGTTCGCCACAGGTCGGTGCGGGCGTTGCCTGGGTGCGTGGCCAGCGAGGCGGTCGTGGCTCCGGCGGCATCCAGGCGGTGCTGCAGTTCGTAGGCGAACAAGAGGTTTGCCAGCTTCGAGCGGTCGTACGCCGTACCAGGCTTGTACTCCTGCTCTGGATCCAGGTCGAGGCGTCCACGCCGGTGGGCGTTGCTGGTGACGGTGACGACCCGCGATCCGGCCGTCCGCAACAGGTGGGTGAGCAACAGCCCGGTGAGTGCGAAATGTCCGAGATGGTTGGTGCCGAACGTGAGCTCGAAGCCGTCCTCGGTGCGCTGGAACGGCACATTCATCACACCGGCGTTGTTGACCAGCAGATCCAGCCGCGGACAGGTCGAACGGATGTTCTCGGCGGCCTCACGAACCGACCGCAGCGAGGCCAGGTCGAGTTCCACCACACGCGCCCCACCGAGCGCCGCCGCCCCCTTCGCGGTGTCGCGGCAAGCGAGCACGACCGTTGCACCACGCGCGGCCAGCACTCTCGCGGTCTCCAGGCCCAGCCCTGCACTCGCGCCGGTCACCACGGCGATCCGCCCGGACTGATCGGGTACGTCGGCTGCGGTCCATCGAGCCATGATCTGAGCATAACTCAGAATCTGAATACCTTTAAGTTCCCCAGCGCTTGCGGCCCGCCGGAGCGGGCCGCAAGTCTGTGGTCAGTTGGCCATCTGGTTGTTGCCGTGCACCAGCATCGAGTTCAGCGCGGCCCGGGTCGCGGCGTTCAGCTGGCCGGTCTGCGGCAGGTGCGCGTCGCGCTGCAGGTACTGGATGGCGTACATGGTGTTCGTGTTCTCGATCCCCGTGACAGGCCCGTCGTAGTAATTGAGCTGCGCGAGCTGCTGCTGCAGCGACTTCACGGCAGCCGACGGGACCACAACGGGATTGTTCGCCGGCGTCAGGCCGTGGCCGCCAGTGCCCGGCTGGTACTGGCCGGACGAGCTGGCGCCGGTCGGCGGGGTCGCGGCACTTGCGTGCGCGGGCTCCCGGACTCCGATGACGGCGGCGGTGGCGATACCCGCCACCGCGAGGCAGCTGGCGGCGACGGTAGCGATGATCCAGGCCTTCGGCCTGCCGGCTGCGGTCGTGCTGGGCATTTCGGTTCTTCTTTCTGCTGTGGGTCCGGCTGATCCGTCCCGATAAGGCAACAGTGCGCCCGTCCGGCCGCCGCCACGATCCACCGACCGGCCGATCCACCGGCTGATCCACCGTCCCCCGATCGGTGGATCCGAGGGTCGCCAGGCACCGGTGAAGTCAACAGAAAAAGGCTTGAGCTGGTGTGCACTCCAGGTTCTAACGTCGACACATGGAATACAGAAACCTCGGAGCAACCGGGCTGAAGGTCAGCGAACTGTGTCTCGGCGCGATGATGTTCGGCGGGCAGACGGACGAGCAGGACAGCGCGGAGATCCTGAACAAGTTCACGAACGCGGGCGGAACGTTCATCGACACCGCCGATGTGTACGGCGCCGGCCGGTCGGAGGAGGTGCTCGGCGGCTGGCTGAAGACGCAACGGCGGGAGGACCTCGTCATCGCGACCAAGGTCTGGGGCCCGATGGGATCACAGCCGAACGACCGCGGACTGTCCCGCAAGCACATCCTCGACGCCGTCGACGCGAGCCTGCGCCGTCTCGGGACGGACTACATCGACCTCTACCAGCTGCATCTGTGGGACAACGACACGCCGCTCACCGAGACACTGTCGACCCTCGACACCCTGGTGCGGTCCGGCAAGGTCCGCTACATCGGAGCCAGCAACTTCCACGCGTGGCATCTGCAGAAGGCGATCGACCTGTGCCGGCAGAACGGCTGGGAGTCCTTCGCCAGTCTGCAGCCGCTCTACACCCTGCTCGACCGGAGTCCGGAGTGGGAACTGCTTCCGGTCTGCCGGAACGAAGGCCTCGGCGTGATCACCTGGTCCCCGCTGCGTTCCGGTTGGTTGTCGGGCGCCTTCCGGCGTGGCATGACGGCGCCGCCCGCGGACAGCAAGGCCGCAGGGCCCGGAACGCATTCCTGGGACCGGTACGCCAACGACCACACCTGGGGTGTGATCGACGAGCTGGAGGCGGTCGCGAAGGACGCCGGCCGGACGATGCCGCAGGTGGCCGTCCGCTGGCTGATGCAGCGGCCCGGCGTCACCGCGCCCATCATCGGCCCGCGGTTGCCGAGGTACCTCGACGATCTCCTCGGCGCGGTCGGATGGTCGCTGACGCCGGAACAGGTGGAACGGCTGGACACGGCCAGTGAGCCGGAGCTGCCGTACCCCTACTTCCTCTGAGTGGAATCAGCGGTTTCACGGGCGTCCGCCGTCCTGTAGTAGTTGAGCTTGTCGTCCAGGACACCCAGCGCGACGTTCATCTTCGCGATCTCGTCGCGCAGCCGGTCGCGGTGGCTCTCCAGCAGCTGGACCACGCCCGCGTTGCCGTTCGTGCGGTTCCGCAGGCTGCCCATGAACCGCTGCAGGTCGGTGATCCCCAGGCCGGCTTGGCGCAGGCAGATCAGCAGCCGCAGCCACGCCACGTCGTGCTCGCTGTAGATCCGCTTGCCTCCGGTCGTACGCCGTACCGGACCGAAGAGGCCGAGGCGTTCGTAGTAGCGCAGGGTGTCCAGGCTGAGGCCGGTGCGCTCGGACGCCTCGGCCGGTGCGTATGACGTCATGCCTCCCATCATCCGATCTGGAGTGCACTCCAGGTCAAGCGATCACTTGTGTCGGCGCGCGGTGATGACGGCCGCGATCGCCCCGAGGGACAGGACTGCGGCGAAGCCGATCATCGCGGGCTGGAGTGCGACCTGGTGGATCACGATGCTGAACGCGATCGACGGGAGGCTCATGCCGAGGTAGGCGATGACGAAGAACGTCGCCAGCACACCCGCACGTGAGGCCGGGGCGGCGGCGCCGACGGTTTCGGCGACCGCGCTCTTGAAGAGCAGGCCGGCGCCGCCACCGCTCAAGGCCGCCGCGACGAGCGCCAGCCAGAGCATCGGGTGGTAGAGCGAGACCGCGGTCAGGGCAAGGCCGACCGGGAAGGTGATGGTCCCGGTCACGAGCGCCACGGCCTGGCTCGCGCGGAGCAGGGCGAGTTGTGCGAGGGCCGAGGCCGCGAACGCCGTGAACGGCGCCAGTCCCGCGACGAAGTACGACGTGATGCCAAGCTGACCGCGGACGATGATCGCGCCGAGCGACGAGAACAGCCCCATCACCGCGAAGGCGAAGAACCCCACCGCGGCCGCGGACCCGAAGGCCGCACCCCGGCCGGGGAGCAGTGCGAACCTGGCCGGCCGATCGTTGCCTCTGGCCTCGATGTCCACCGTCTCCGGCGTCGACAGGACGAGCAGGAGCAGCACGATCATCAGCGCGCCGAAGATCGTGTACGACGTCCGCAGCGGAGCCGGTGCCCATTGCGCGAGCGCACCAGCCACCAGGGGACCGAGTGCGAGGCCACCCAGATTCGACGCGGTCGCCACCAGCGCCGGCATCGACGACCGAGGCTCGTCGGGGTGAGCGGCGTGATGGAGGTCGGTCAGATACACCGTCGCCGTGGACGCCATCAGTCCGACCGCGACGCCCGTGAGCACGCGGCCCACCAGCAAGGCCGGCAGGCCTGGCCAGATCGCGAGTACGGCGGACGACAGGATGCCGGTGAGCAGCGCGGGGACGATGATGCGCCGACGGCCGAGCCGGTCGGACAGATGGCCGAGTAGGTGGAAGGCCGCCGCGGCGCCGATCACCAGGACCGCGAAGGCGACGGTGACCGTGGTGGCACCGAAGTGGTCGCGGTCCTGGTAGATCGGCCAGAGCGGCGTCGGGACGGTCCCGAACGCCATCAGGGTCAGGAACGCGGCGGCGACGAACCAGAACCCGGTCAGGTGCCGGGCTCTCGTCGTACGGGCGATCGTAGGTGCGGCGGTGGTAGTCATCGCGGGCGTGGCCTCTCTGGAGGGACATCGGTCTACTGAGACCGAACAGGGCCGCGCTGCCCGGGCATACCAGCTCTGGTGGGACAGTTCTAGATGGATTCCATCTCTGAGAGAGATACAGTCGAGGGATGGAGTTTCGGCATCTGCGCCACTTCGTCGCGCTCGCGGAGGAGCGGAGCTTCACCCGGGCGGCGGAGCGTGAGCACATCGTGCAGTCCGGTCTGTCCACGTCGATCCGGGCGCTGGAGAAGGAAGTCGGTGCGCCGCTCTTCGTGCGCGGCACTCGTCCGGTCCGGCTGACGGCCGAGGGGCTCGCGATGCTGCCGGCGGCGCGCCTGGCCTTGGAGGCGGCGGTCAACGCGCGGCAGGCCGTGCAGGACACGCAGGGGGTGATGGCCGGCGAACTGCGCATCGGCGCCCTGCAGACCGCCGGGCACACGCTACCGGTGTCGTCCTGGCTGGCCGCGTTCGCTGTTGATCACCCGTCGGTGCGGATCCGTGTGCAGCAACTGCCGGCGCTGGCGATGGTGGAGATGGTTGCCGACGGCCACCTTGATTGTGCGCTCGTGTCACTCGTGTCGGATCGGGTCGCCGGTCTCGAGGTCGTTCCGCTCGTTGCCGAGCCGCTGGTGCTCGCCTGTACTCCGACTCATCCGCTCAGCTCGGCGGACGCCGTCAAGCTCACCGATCTCGCCACCGAGCGCTTCGTCGAAACGCCTCCCCAGTGGGCGATTCGTCAGGTGCTCGACACCGCCTTCGACGAGGCAGGTATCGAGCGCGACGTCGTGTGCGAGGTGAACGAGTGGACGATGCTGCTCGACCTCGTCTCGGCCGGCGTCGGCATCGCTCTCATCCCCGAGGGCCTGGCCCTCGACACCTCCGCCGTACGCCTGGTCCCGCTAGCCGGCCCCGACCTCCGCCGCCGAGTAGACCTCGTCCTCCCCACCGGCCCAGCCGCCTCCCCAGCCGCCCGCCGCTTCCGCGACTACGTCGTCAGTCACCCCGAGGCGCGTCAGTAACCCTCGGCCGGATCACGGGTGGCTGGGAGCTCAGACGGCCTGCTTCAGGAGGTGGTCGGGCCAGGTGGGGTTGGTGTTCTGGGCTATCGGGTAGCCGGAGGCGTACGGACCTTCCCAGTGGACGGTGATGCCGGGGTTGTGGATGTTGGTGCCGTCGGGGAGGAACAGGTGAGGGCTGCCTTGGATGGCGTCGGTGGTCGCGACGGCGTGGTCGGCCGTGACGGTGGCTCGGGCGCGGCCGTCGTCCAGGGCCGCGGCGAGTGCGGTGACGTCGATCGAGCCGGCCTCCTTGGCGACGTCGAGGATCACCTGGCGGTGCCCGATCGAGCGCGACTCCTGCCAGAAGGCGCAGCGCAACGCGTAGTCGAGATCCTCCGACTCGCGCAGCCCCTGTTCCTTCGCCGCATGCACGGCTTCGGCCGCGAGCAGCACGGTCGACGGATAGGTCCAGTCCGGCTGCGTCCACAGCCGGAACTCGAGCTCCGGCGCCACCTGACCGAGACCGACGGCCTCGCTGTCGGTGCCCGGCCTCGAGTGCGGACCGTTGAACAACTCGAGCGCGAACGTGTGGTGATCGAGGTGCACCTGGCCGTCAAGACCGAGCCGCTCCCGCGCCGTCCGGAGCCGATGAACGGCCACGAACGCGAACGGACACAGCAAATCCGACCAGACCTGGATCGTCCCGGGCCCGGGAACCGGCGCGATCATTCGTCCTCCACGTGGTCGGCCCCGGCCGGGTTGTTGGTGAAGTGCTCGGGCTTGAGCAGAACCGCCGTACGTCGGTCCGCGACCATCTCGCGGTCGTACTCGTCGAGATCCGGATGCTGTCCGCCCGCCGCGTGGTAGATGTCGCGCAGCAGTAGCCGCAACTGCTCCGCGTCGAGTCCGGGCAGCGGGTCGTCAGGCCCGGCCAGCTCGACCGGCCCGCTGACCCCGATCCACCGCCAGCCCGCCCGGAACACGAGCGTCGCATTCGGATCCCGGCGCAGATAGGTGAGTTTGGCCGTCCGGCCGCGTGCGACCAGGGCGACGACCGGCTCACCGGTGAGTGGATGCGGCAGGACGCCCGCATTCACGACCGAGACAGCCGGCTCCCCGGACCGGCGACGGGTGACGAGCACGGCCAGCCAGTAGTCCTGGCTGCCGAGCTCCCTGATCAGCTCGAGTCCCGCACGGACATCCATGCCAGCGACCTTAACGGACCGTGGTCCGTTTCTCAAGGTCAGCGCGGAACCAGCTCCAGCTGGAAGAAGCTGACCGGGTGCTGGCCCGGGAACAACTTGCCGTACAGGATGACGGGGCCGGGCACCGGGCGGCCGGAGCCGCAGGCCCGGAGGTCGAGGTTGGTCAGGAGCTCCGGCGAGGCGGGAGGCTTCGTGAAGGTCAGGACCGCATGCCCGACCACCTTGTGGTTCTGCAGCACTGCCAGCTCCGCCGAGTCGGCCAGGAACTCGAGGGAACGTGGGAGCGTGACGTCGAAGCTCAGGCTTCCACCCCAGCCCGTTTTGGTTCCCTTTACCGCCGGGCTGGTCAGCACCAGACCCTCCAAACCCGACGGCACGTGCGGAGGGAACCCCTTGGCGATCGTCGATCCGCACTTGGGCAGGGGCATCGCCGCCGGGCTGGCCGGAGCGGGCTTCTTGGCCACCTCGGCATCGGTTCCACCCGGGAGTACGGCGTACGCGCCGGCGGCGATCACGGCCGTGGCGGCCACGGCGGTGAGGCCGGTGATCGCGAAACGCCGGCGGCGGCGCTGGCGGATGCGTGGGAGCAGGTGGTCCTGGTCGAGCTGGACCTTGTCGGTGCCCTCGGCCGCCACGGTCTTGAAGAGGTGTCTCAGGTTGTCGGAAGTCATCGCGTCGTCTCCTCTGGTACGGCGAGTTGGGTGGCGAGCTTGGCGCGGGCGTCGGCGAGATGGCGCTTCACCGTGCCCTCCGCGCAGCCGAGCTGGTCCGCGATCTCGAGGACGGACAGATCCTCGTAGTACCGCAGTACGACGCAGGCACGCTGCTTGGGGGACAGGGTGGCGAGCGCCTGCCGGACCTCGTCGGTGGTGGTCCGGTCGTCGTCGTGGTACTCGACCGGGTCCACCAGCAGGTGCCGGTTCGCCCGCCACAACCGCGCTCGGCGGTGTCCGTCGACGTACTGGTTGAGCATCGCGCGCCGGACATAGCTCTCCAGCTGTGAGACGTCGTCGCTGACCCGCAGCCGGCTGAAGACCCGCAGCAGCGCGTCCTGCACCAGGTCGGCCGCCGCGGCGGACTCACCCGTCAGCAGGTACGCGTACGCCCGCAAGGACGCGCCGCGCGCCGCCAGCAGGTCTCTGAAGACGTGCTCCCAGTCAGCCATCGACACCTTCCTGCCGCCGTCCTGTCACCTATCCAGACGAACAGCGGCCACGGGGCGTTGGGGGCTATTTCGGATCGGTTGGCCAGAGCAACGGCTGGATCGCGGGGTCGGTGTAGTCGGGGCCGTCGATGGTGGGGTCGGTGCGGGCCAGGGTGTCGTTCGGGTGACTCGCGCCGGGGCGCCAACGGTTGGTGGTGGGTTGGAGGTGGATGGCCAGCGCGCGGCGGGCCGACGTACTGCGGTTGGCGGAGCTGCCGTGGACGGTGCGGCAGTGGTGGAAGCTGACCTGGCCGCGGCGCATCCGGGGTACGACGGGAGTCGGGTCGAAGCCCTGCGCGACGATCGAGGCCTCGAGGGCATCGGCGTCCTGGGAGAAGAAGTCGAGGCCGGTGATGTCCCAGCGGTGACTGCCGGGCAGGAACGACACTGCGCCGTTGACCTCGTCGACGTCGTGGAACCCGACCCACGCGGTGAGCATGTCGTCCGACGTACACGACTGCCAGTACTGCCGGTCCGTGTGCCACCCCACGCGCGCCGAGCCGCCCACCGGCTTCCGGAGCAGTTGGTCGTGCCACAGCCGGATCCCGTCCGCACCGGACAGTGTGGCGGCCGTCGCACCGATCGCCGGGTGCCGGACCAGCGCCGCGAGTTCGTCGACGCGGAGCGAGGAGTAGTCGTTCTTCCGCAGTACGTCGCCGTCCGACGGCTGCCAGCCACGTGTCGCCGGCAGGTCGGGGAGGGAGTGGTCGTGGTCGCCGGCGTAGAAGCGCTCCATGCCGCGCTCGGCCGCGTCGAGTACGTCGGGTGGCACGATCACCGGCGAGATCCAGTAGCCGTGCTCGCGATAGAAGGCGATGTCGTCAGGCCCGGGAAGTTCTGTCATGCCGGCAACTGTAGGAAAGCGCGACGATCCGCCGCGTTGCCGTTGTTCAGTCGACTGGACACAATCTTCAGGTGTCTCTGACCCAGCCTCATGGGCTGCGCGCGGGCTTCCACGCCGACGTACACGACCCTGTCAGCGGTCTCGTGCACGCCGGTGAGCAGTGGGTCCCGGAGCAGTTCCTGATCGAGCCACACCAGCATCCGGTGTGGGAGATCTACCTGCAGTTGCACGGTGTGACGCGCTGGGTGGCCGGTGAGGCGAGCTACCTCCTCCAGCCCGGCCATCTGTTCGCCGTACCTCCTGGTCTCGTGCATCATCTGGCCGGTCGTTCGGGCAACCACCACTTCTACTTCGCCGCCATCGACCTGGATCCCGTCGTACGACGCCAGCCCGCGCTGACCCTGGATTGGCCCACAACCGTCGTGCACCGCGAGGCGGGCGAGGTCGCGCATGCCTTCGCGCAACTCGTCCGGGAGCTGACCACCCGCTACGAGTACTCCGACACCGGGCTGGCGCTCGCGGTCGATCACCTGGTGCTGTCGGTCGCGCGGGCGATGGCGCCGACCGCCGCGCCACAACTGGCGATGCATCCGGCGGTGCGGACCGTGAAACGCCTGCTGGAGCAGGAGTTCCACGAACACTGGACGCTTCGACGGCTCGCTGACCGGGTCGGCCTCGCGCCGTCGTACCTGGCCGAGCTGTTCGCCGACCATCTCGGTCAACCGCCGCACCGCTACCTCAACGAGCGCCGCATCGACCGCGCCCGGCAGCTCCTGGAGTCCAGCGACCTGACCATCACCGCACTGGCCCTGTCCCTTGGCTTCAGCTCGAGCCAGCACTTCGCCCGGGTCTTCCGCCAACTGACCAACACCACCCCGAGCGCCTACCGCTCAGCGCGCGAGTGACTCCAGCGGCGCGAGCACGGCGGTCGATCCCGAGGTACACCGCTCGCCAGCAGGTAGGTGGCCGTGGCCGAGACGATCGGGCGGCGGCGGAGCAAGTCAGTCCTCTGGCGGTGGGGGCAGGGTCGGGTAATCGATGATCGGGTAGAGACCGACAGTGAAGCCATAGGTGGTGTCGCCGGAGCGCGGCAGCTTGTCGAAGCTGTGGATCAGCCGGTCGACCGCACGCCAGAACTCCGCAGCGCGTTCCTCCGGGATCCGGGCGTGGCGGATGAACGACCGCAACTGTCCGGCGTCGTACGCCGTCCTGGACTCCTCGGCGGCGACCTCGAAGTCGTTGAAGTCCGGCGGCAGTTCGACCCCGTCCACCCGCCGGCCGAGGCCGACGTAGAACATCCGCGCGGCCCGGCCGTAGAACCGCTCCTCGATGGCGCGGACCCGCCGGGTCCGGACGACCTTCAGGATCCCGGCATCCGCCAGCACCTTCACGTGATGAGCCACGGTGCTCTTCGGGCGTTTGACGGCGGTGGCCAGCTCGGTCACGGTCGCGGCGCGCTCGTGCAACAGGCCGAGGATCGTCGTCCGCAGCGGGTCGCTGATCGCCCTGACCTGCTCGGCCGTCGTCAGCTCGATGGTGTCCTCGAGCTCGTAATCCGGCACCGGGCTGTTGATCGACATGATCGGATTAGACTAGCATCACGGATTGTTCGAAATATCTGGATCATTGGAGCGGATCATGGCCGAGGTCGTGCTGTACCACCACGCGCAGGGACTCACCGACGGGGTGAAGACCTTCGCCGACGAGCTACGGCAGGCGGGCCACACCGTCCACCTGCCGGATCTCTACGAGGGGCGCACGTTCGCCACCCTCGACGAAGGCATCGGGTACGCGCGGGAGACCGGCTTCGGCGTGGTCCACGAGCGCGGGGTGCAGGCCGCCCAGGGGCTCGGCGAAGGTCTCGTCTACGCGGGCTTCTCCCTTGGGGTGATGCCGGCGCAGCAGTTGGCGCAGACGCGTCCCGGCGCGAAGGGCGCGCTGTTCTTCGACGCCTGCCTGCCGGTGTCCGAGTACGGCGAGTCCTGGCCGGCCGGCGTACCGGTCCAGATCCATGGGATGGACGAGGACCCGTTCTTCACCGAGGAAGGCGGCGACCTGGACTCCGCACGGGCCCTGGTCGCCGGCACCGACGAGGCGGAACTCTTCCTCTACCCCGGCAAGGTGCACCTGTTCGCCGACTCCTCGCTGCCCGGGTACGACGAAGCCGCGGCGAAGCTGCTGACGAGCCGGGTGCTCACCTTCCTCGAACCGATCCGCTGACCCCGCGGGCCGGGATGAACGAGGCGATGGCCAGGGCGGACAGGGCCGCGCCGGCGCCGATGATCAGGACCACGCGGAAGCCGGTCTGGGACGGCAGCGTGTAGCCACCGAGGTTGATGGTGAGCTGGGCCAGGATGACGCCCGCCACCGCACTGGACACCGACGTACCGATCGAGCGCATCAGGGTGTTGAAGCTGTTCGCGGCCGCCGTCTCCGACACCGGGACGGCGGCCATGATCAGCGCCGGCATCGCGCCGTACGCGAGGCCGATGCCCGCGCCGATCAGCAGTGACACCAGGACGAGCTCCCACACCGAGCCCATCAGCACGCTGCCGAAGCCGTAGCCGGCCGCGACGACGACGGCGCCGAGCATCAGCGTGACCTTCGGGCCGCGGGTCTTCGAGATCCGGGCCGACAGCGGCGCGGTGAGCAGCATGACCAGGCCGGACGGGCCCATCACCAGGCCGGACGCGAGCATCGACTGCCCCAGCCCGAAACCGGTTGCCTTGGGCATCTGCAACAGCTGCGGCAGGACCAGCGACATCGCGAACATCGCGAACCCGAACACCATCGACGCGAGGTTGGTCAGCAGCACCTGCGGCCGCGCCGTGGTCCGCAGGTCGACCAGCGGCTCGGTCGTACGGCGCTCCCACCAGCCCCACACCAGCAGTACGACGACTGCGAACGCGAACAGACCGAGCGTCCGCCCGCTGGTCCAGCCCCAGCCGGCGCCCTGGGAGATCGCCAGCAGCAACGAGATCAGTCCGGCCGACAGGCCGACACCCCCGAGTACGTCGAACCGTCCGCCGGAGCGCACCGACGACTCCGGCACGAACCGCAGGACCAGCCCGAAGACGACGAGCCCGAGGCCGGCCGACACCCAGAACAGGTTGTGCCAGTTGGTGTTCTCGGCGAGCAGCGCGGCCGCGGGCAGACCGAGCGCACCGCCGACGCCGAGGGACGCGCTCATCTGCGCGGTCGCCGTACCGAGCTTCTCGCTGGGGAGTTCGTCGCGCATGATGCTGATGCCGAGTGGGATCACGCCGGACGCCAGACCCTGCAGGGCGCGGCCGACGATCATCGGCGTGAGCGAACTGCTCAGCGCCGCGACGACTGAGCCCGTGACCAGCATCGCGACGCTGATCAGCAGCATCCGGCGCTTGCCGTACATGTCGCCGAGCCGGCCCATGATCGGCGTGGCCACGGCGGCCGCGAGCAGGGTGGCGGTGATCGCCCACGCCGTACCGGCGGCCGAGGCGTGCAGCAGCCGCGGCAACTCCGGGACCAGTGGGATCACCAGCGTCTGCATCAGCGCGACCGTGATGCCGGCCGAAGCGAGCACCGGTACGACGGCACCGGTGCGAACCGGCGCCGGGGCGGGATCGACCTCGGTGGGAACAGCGGACATCGACGCCTCCGAAGGGGACGAGAAGATAGTTGGTTTGCGCAACCATACGTTAAGTCAGGCGGTTGACTTAAACAAGACGGCGAGGCAAGCTGGAAGAGAAGTCGACGCGGAGGTGATCGTCCGTGACGCGCGGTGACGAAGACGGGAGGTGTCCGGTCGCATGATGGCGAAGACGGTGCGGACCCAGCGGGTGAACGCGACCCGCGAGCTGATCCTGACCACGGCCGAGCGGCTGTTCGCCGAGCGCGGGGTGCACGAGGTGTCCAACCGGCAGATCAGCGAGGCGGCCGGCCAGGGCAACAACACCGCGGTCGGGTACCACTTCGGCACCAAGCTCGATCTGATCCGGGCGATCATGCAGCGGCACTCCGAGCCGATCGAGGAGCGGCGGCGCGAGCTGCTGGCCGGGATCGACGGCAGTCCCGACGTGCGGGACTGGGTCACCTGCCTGGTCCGGTCGACGACGGACTACCTGGGCAGTCTGGACAGCCCGACCTGGCTGGCCCGGTTCAGCGCCCAACTGATGACGGACCCGTCGCTGCGCGAGGTGATCGTCGAGCAGTCGCTGACATCGCCGACCATGCGGCAGGTGCTCGACGGCCTGAACGGTTGCCTCGCCGAGCTGCCGCTGCCGGTGCGGATCGAGCGCGGCGACATGGCTCGCAACCTCATCGTGCAGATGATGGCGGAGTACGAGCGTGCTCTGGCCGACGGCACTCCGACCGCGCGCGCCAGTTGGCAGGAGATGGCGACCGGTCTGATCGACGGCATCGTAGGCCTCTGGACCGCACCGGTGACTCGGTGACGGCACTGGTCATCGGTGCATCGGCGGCCGGGCTGTCCACTGTGGAAGCCCTGCGGCGCAAGGGATATCGGGACACGATCGCCGTCCTCGGCGCCGAGCTGTCGTGGGTGACGGCGTACTCGGAGCCGAGATCGCTGCCACCACGCGCACATTGGGGTTGAGCGTGAACCGGTCGGCCCGCGCGCCAACCGCGCGGGCCGACTACAGTGCGGAAGATGATCAACGGTGCGCATGTGATCATCTACAGCCGCGATGCTGAGGCCGATCGGGACTTCTTCCGGGACGTGCTCGGGTATCCCCATGTGGATGCCGGACACGGCTGGCTGATCTTCAAGTTGCCGCCCGCCGAGGTGGCGGTGCATCCGGCCGAGGTGGACTCGCACGAGTTGTTCCTGATGTGCGACGACCTCGACGCGACGATCGCCGAGTTGACGGCGAACGGGGTGGAATTCGTGAAGCCGCCGGAGCGCCAGCCGTGGGGAGTGCTGACGTCGATCCGGTTGCCCGGTGGAAGCGAGCTCGGGCTCTACGAGCCGTTGCATGAGCGCGCGCACGATCTCTGAGTCGTGATCGACTTCAGGATCGACGTTCCGGACGCCGCACTGGAGGATCTGGCCGCGCGGTTGCGGCAGATTCGGTGGCCACGGCAACTGCCGGGCAGTGGGTGGGATCGCGGCGTACCGGTCGAGTACCTGCAGGGGATCGTCGCGCGGTGGCAGGCGTACGACTGGCGGGCGTGGGAAGCGCGGCTGAACGCGTATCCGCAGTACACGACGCGGATCGATGAGCAGACGATCCACTTCCTCCATGTGCGTTCGCCGGAGCCCGCTGCGTTGCCGTTGATCCTCACGCACGGCTGGCCGGGGTCGGTCGCGGAGTTCCTCCCAATTCTCGGTCCGCTCACCGACCCCGCGTCGTACGGCGGTGATCCGCGCGACGCCTTCCATGTCGTGGCGCCGTCGGTGCCGGGACACGGCTTCTCGATCCCGCTCGAGAGCCCCGGTTGGAACCATCGCCGGATCGCGCAGGCGTGGGCGGTCCTGATGCGGGAGTTGGGTTACCGGCGGTACGGCGCTCAGGGTGGCGACACCGGATCGGTCGTGTCCCCGCTGCTCGGGTCCGTCGATCCGTCGCACGTCGTCGGCGTACACATCAACGGCGGCCTGGCGTTTCCACCGATCCTGCCGGAGGACGTCGAGCACCTGACCGAGGTCGAGCGGGAGCGGCTCGCGGCGGCCGAACGGCTGCGTGAGGTCGGGACCGGGTACGCCGAGCTGCAGGGCACGCGACCGCAGACGGTGTCGTTCGGGTTGAGCGACTCGCCGGTCGGGCAACTGGCCTGGATCCTGGAGAAGTTCTGGGAGTGGACGGATCCGGCGCGTGCGCTGCCCGAGGACGCCGTCGACCTCGACCATCTGTTGACGGACGCATCGATCTACTGGTTCACCAACACGAGTGCCTCATCGGCCAACCTGTACTACGAGAACCGGGTCGCGGCCGACGACGCGCTCGAACCGTCCGGAGTGCCGACCGGTGTGGCGGTGTTCCCGACCGATCCGGCGATCCGGCGGGTGCTAGACCGCCGGCACCGCATCGTCCATTGGTCGGAGTTCGACCGCGGCGGGCACTTCGCCGCGCTGGAGGCTCCGGACCTGCTCGTCGACGACATCCGTGCCTTCTTCCGGCTGGTCCGTTAGGCGGGCCGCGACGACGAAGTTCAGCAACGTGCCGTCGCGCTCGACCGTTGCCTCCGGCCACCGGCGGCGGATCATGCGGAGGCTCCGGTCGTTCGCCGGACTGACCACGAACAGGAACCGGGTGGCACCTGCCGCGATCGCGCCGGCCGCGGCCGTCGCCAGCATCCGCACGCCGAGCCCGCGGCCCTGTTCGTCCTCCCTGATGATCACCGCGAGTTCGGCGGTCGATTCGTAGCCGTGAGCCCACGCCCACATCGAGTGCCCGACGATCGTGTCACCCCGGGTCGCGACCCAGGACGCGCCGGTGGGGCAGAGCAGCCGGAGCAAGAGCGCGGGCCGGGGTGGCCGGCCGATCGCGGTCTGGAACCGGAAGTAGAGGCTGAGGTCGGTCAGCCCGGTCAGCATTCGCGCCAGCTCGTCCGCGTCGGGTTCCCCGGCGCGGCGGATGAGCGGCGTACCCATCTGAGTCTGGTTCACGGATTCAGCCTGGCTCGGGTTGGCTGAGTCTGTCAAGCGGACTTATCCTGGATCTCATGAACGAGCAGGTGCCTGAGGCGATGCGCTGGTCGACCGAGAACTGCACGATCTCCCGGACGATGGAGATCCTGGGCGACAAATGGACGTTCCACGTGCTGCGCGAACTCTTCGTCGGCGTACGGCGCTTCGAGGACATCCGCACGCGGGCCGGAGTGCCCCGCCAGGTCCTGACCGATCGGCTCGCCGCGCTGATCGAGCGCGGCCTGATCCGCCGGCATCCCTACCGTCTGCCCGGTCAGCGGGAACGCTACGAGTACCGCCTTACCCAGGCCGGCCTGGATCTGTATCCCGTGCTGGTCGCGATGATCCAGTGGGGCGATCAGTACCTGCCACTGGACGGCGGCCCACCCATCGAGTCGCGCCACCGCGGCGACTGCGACGCACACGTCACAGTCGTCCTCCGCTGCGAAGCCGGCCACGAGCCCGCGCCGCGCGAAGTTGCCCTCCGCCCCGGCCCCACAGCGAAACCCCGCGCACTGGCGGGCTGAACCACCCGTGGGTCAGAGCGCGTCGATGGCAGCGCGGATGAGGCCTTCGGTCTGGCGGGGCTGGGAGGCGGCGATGGACAGCGCGTCCATGGTGACGACGTACGCGTCGAGTTCCTCGCGTTTGTCGAGGTACACCGCACTGGTCAGGTGCTCGATGTAGACGATGTCCGGCAGATCCGTGTCGGTGAAGCGGAGCAGCGTGAAGGCTCCACCTGTCGCGGTGTAACCGCCCTTGTCGAACGGGATGATCTGCAGCGTGACGTTGTGCCGCTTCGACGCCTCGATCAGGTACTCCAGTTGCTCCTTGAGCACCTTCTTGCTGCCGATCGGCCGTCGCAGGACCGACTCGTCGATGACCGCCCACAACCGCGCCGGGCGCCGGCGGGTGAGCACCTGCTGGCGCGTCGTCCGTAGCGCGACCAGCCGGTCCTCCTCGGCCTTCGCCAGTGGCTCGTCCAGCCGGCCGAGGCTGACCACGGCGCGCGCGTAGTCGGGCGTCTGCAGCAAGCCGGGCACGAACTGCAACTCGAACGTACGAATCAGATCGGCCGCCATCTCCAGGCCGAGGTACGCATGGAACCAGGTCGGCGTGAGGTCGTCGTACCGTTGCCACCAGCCAGGGTTGTTCGCCTCCCGCGCCAGTGCCAGCAGGCGATCGCGCTCGTTCTCGTCCTCGAGTTTGTAGAGGGTGAGCAGATCGTCGACGTCGCGCACCTTGAAGCCCACGCGGCCGAGTTCGAGCCGGCTGATCTTCGACTCCGAGCCGCGGATCGCCCAGCCGGCGTCGGTCCGGCTGATCCCGGCCTCCTCCCGCAGACGGCGCAGGTGCACGCCGAGCATGATGCGCAGGGCGGTCGGACCGCCGTACGCGCCCGGTTCCGTCACGCCTCGCCTCCCACAGCAAGCTACCCGGTGCAGACAGCAGGTAGATCATTTCACAACGGAACGTGAACGCGTCCACCCGCACGCCCTTGCGCTTACACCATGTGTTCACCGGCCCCTACTGTCAGTAGAGTCGTCCCACCGACATCCCGATCATTTTGCGAGGTCCTGCTGATGCCCGATGCCACCAACGCACCCAGTTCGATTCCGGTGGGTGTGGACACCACGAGGGCCAGCATCGCCCGGGTGTACGACGCCGCGCTGAACGGCAAGGACAACTTCGAGATCGACCGCGAGGTGCTGCGGCAGGTCGCCACCGTCGCGCCCCAGGTCAACGACCTGGCCTGGTCGAACCGGAACTTCCTGATCCGGGCGTGCCGCTTCCTGGCCGGCCAGACGAACATCACGCAGTACCTCGACTGCGGTTCCGGCCTGCCGACCGCGGAGAACACGCACCAGGTGGTGCAGCGGTTGCGGCCGGAGTCGAAGGTTCTCTACATCGACAACGACCCGGTGGTGCTCGCGCACGGCCGCGCGCTGCTGGAGGAGAACGAGAACACGCTGTTCGTCAGCGCCGACATCTTCGACCCCGACCAGGTGCTCGGCCGGGACGAAGTGCGGGAGTTCCTCGACTTCAGCAAGCCGATCGCAGTGATCCAGAACGGCACGCTGCACCACTACATCGGCAACGACGGCCCGCAGATCATGCAGAAGTACGTCGACGCGGTGGTGCCGGGGTCGTACACGGTGATCGCGCACTTCTACGATCCGCAAACGCCGGAGCACTCCGAGGTCGCCCGGAAGATGGAGGAGAGGTTCGTCCACAGCCCGATGGGCAGCGGGGTGTTCCGCACCCGCGAGCAACTTCTCGAACTGTTCCCCGGCCAGGAGCTCGTCCCGCCGGGCCTGGTCCTGTGTGACGACTGGTGGCCGGACGGACCGCGCATCAAGCCGCTCAACCAGGTGGAGGAGTGCATCGCCGGCGCCGTCGGCCGCAAACTCTGACACCTCGCAGTACGCCGAAACGCCCGGAACCACAGTGGTTCCGGGCGTTTCGTTGCTCAGGGCAAGCGTCAGACGTGTTCGGAGACGAGGACGGCGGTGGACTCCTCGAGGGCCTGGAAGACGTGCGGGAGATCGCCGGGATAGGCGAGGTAGTCGCCGGGAGTGAGTTCGATCGGGTCGTCGGCCGGGCCCACCAGGGCACGGCCCGAGCTGAGGACGACGTGCTCGACCACGCCGGGCATGTGCGGCTCGGACTTCCGGCCGGGGCCGGGGGAGGCGACGATGCGGTAGATGTCGCGGCGGGCGTTCGGTGGGCAGGACGCGACCAGGGTCGCGCTGTACTCGGCCTGATCGGAGTACAGGACCGGCCCCTCGCCCGCGCGGATCACCTGCACCTTCGGCCGCGGCGGATCGAGCAACGTGGCGAACGGCGTGTCCAACGCGACCGCCAGCGCCCACAACGTCTCCACGCTCGGATTGCCGGACCCCGACTCCAGTTGGGACAGCGTGGACTTCGCGACCCCGGCCCGCTTGGCCACCTCGGTCAACGACAGTCCGGCTCGCGCGCGGTACCGGCGCAGCGAGGCCGCGATCACGTCGAGCGGTGCCTTGGTGTCCATCCGTGTTCGCTCCATCGGTCTACTTGTTCGGCTTGACGAACGCAGGGCGTGTTGTTCATCATAATGCTCATGCGTTCGATCTGGCGAACACTCGACCGTGGACTGGCCCGGGACATCGGGCTGGTCTGCCTGGCCGACGGCGTGGTCGGTCTCTCGTACGGCGCGATCAGCGTCGGCGGTGGGCTGCCGTTGTGGGTTCCGGTGCTGCTGTCGCTGGTCGTCTTCGCCGGCGCGTCGCAGTTCCTGTTCGTCGGGATCGTGGCGGCAGGCGGCAGTCCGATCGCGGCGATGGTCGCCGGACTGCTGGTGAACACCCGACACGTTGCCTTCGGCCTTGCGGTCAGTGACGTGATCGGTAGCGGCTGGCGGCGCTTGCCGGGCAGCCACCTGATGACGGACGAGAACGTCGCGTTCGCCATGGGCCAGGACGATCTGCGGCAGAAGCGGGCGGCGTACTGGGCTGGTGGGATCGGCATCTTCGTGTGCTGGAACATCGGCGTCGTCGTGGGCGGTGCGGCGGGATCGGTCATCACAGACACCGACGTGTTCGGGCTGGACGCCGCGTTCCCAGCGGTGCTGCTGGCCCTTGTTCTGCCCGCATTGCGTGATCGCGCGACGCGTACGGCGGCCTTGGTCGGGGTCGTGTTCGCGTTGGCGGCGACTCCCTTCCTGCCGGCCGGTCTGCCTGTGTTGCTCGCATTGGCGGGGCTGCTCTTCTACCGCGCGGGCAAGCCTGCGCTGGAGGTATCGCGATGACCAACACGCCCCTGGTGCTGGTCGGCATCCTAATCCTTGCTGTGGGCACCTTTTCGCTGCGGTTCGCCGGGCCGGTGATGCGCAGCCGGTTCGAGCTGCCCGAGCGGGCCCAGCAGTTCCTTGCCGCGGCGGCGATCGTGCTGCTCACCGCCTTGGTCGCGACCTCTGCCCTGACGGACGGCCACGGGCCTGCCGGCGTCGCGCGTCCGGCCGGCGTACTGGTCGGTGGCGTACTGGCGTGGCGCAAGGCGCCGTTCGTGCTGGTCGTCGTGGCGGCTGCCGCGACCGCGGCGGGCCTGAGGCTGCTCGGCGTACCGTAGCGAACCACTCCAGCGGCTACGGTGCTGCCATGAGCACTTATCCCGGGCAGCCGGCTGCGCCGAAGAAGACGCTGACCTGGATCGCGATCGCGTGCTTCGCGATCGGTACCCTGCTGACCTTGTTCTTCGTCTGGCGGATCGTCGAGACGGTGCCGGAGTCGCCGCAGTCGGTCGAGGGCGGCGTGGTCCACCTGAAGGAGGAGGGGCTGACGATCTACTCGTCCGTCCCGGTGCTCAATCCGCCGTGCGAGGCGAAGGACGCGTCCGGTGGCGACGTACCGCTGAAGGCGCCGACCGGCTCCGAGCAGATCACGATCAACGACGAGACATGGTACGTCGTCGCGCGGTCGGTGGACACCGTCCCCGCGGGGGACTACAGCATCTCCTGCACCGACGACACGACCGGAGCCACGTACGCCGCCGGACCGAAGTCCTCGGTCGTGGCGTTCGTGCTGTCGATCTTCGGTGCCATCGGCTCGTTCCTGATCTTCTTCGTCCTCGGCGGCGTCCTGCTCACCATCGGCGCCGTCCGCAACCGCCGCCGCAACCGCCCGCCGAACACCTACCCGCCGCAGCAACCACCAGGTGCCCCCGGCAACTACCCGCCGCCACCCGGCCCCCAGACCAACACCTTCCCACCCCCACCCCCCTACCACCCCGGTCCCAACCCCGACCGTCCCCAGGACCGCTGACAAGCAAGGTTTCTGTTTGGATGGGGCGTATGGATCTTGACTGGCCGGGGTGCCGGAATGTGCGGGATGTGGGTGGATTGCCGACGGCGAACGGCGCGAGGGTTCGCGAAGGGGTGCTGATCCGGTCGGACAGCTTGCACTATCTCACCGCCGAGGGAGTCGAGGCGGTACGGCGTTCCGGTGTCAGCCGGATCCTGGATCTGCGGGGCGAGGCCGAGGCGGCCGCCGCGCCGAGCCCGTTCGTCGGCGATCCGCTGCTGGTCGCGCAGTCGCTGCAGGATCCGGCCGACCCGGATCACGGGCAGCCGACGATCGTCGCGGCGTGCACGTGGATGCTGGATCGGCGGCCGGAGCTGTTCGCGGCCGCCGTGAAGGCCATCGCGGACGAGCCCGACGGCGCGGTCGTCGTGCACTGCCACGGCGGCAAGGACCGGACCGGCATGGTGGTCGCGCTGGCCCTGAGCATCGCCGGCGTGCCCGAGGACGAGATCGTGGCCGACTACTTCCTCACCCAGGAGCGGATGGCCGGACTGCTGGCCGAGCAACTTGCGGCCGAACCGGACACCTCACAGCATCCGGAACTGATCGAGTTCCGCGACACCCGGGCCGAGTCGATGGTCGCGATCCTGCGTCATCTCGACGAAAAGTACGGCGGACCCGAGCCATACCTGCGGCACGGTGGTCTCACCGACGACGATCTCGACCGCCTCCGCCGGCGTCTGATCGGCTGACCTGGAGCCGACCGCAGTGACGGCGGTGTCACCGAAGGCAGTACATTGGCGCTCATGCCGACCGCCGCAGAGCCGACCGGGGCGACCGACCCGGCGGCACTGGCCGAACGCTACGGACTCTCCCAGAGCTCGATCCGCCCGCCGCTCAACTCCTACCTGCGGGAGTTGTGGAGCCGTCGCCAGTTCGTCCTCAGCTATGCCCGAGCCCGCACCTATGCCATGTACGCCGGGGCCCGCCTCGGGTCCCTCTGGCAGGTACTGACGCCGCTGCTCAATGCGGCCGTCTACTACCTCGCCTTCGGTGTCCTCCTCGGCACCAAGAACGGGATCGACAACTACGTCGCGTTCCTGCTCAGCGGGATCTTCGTCTTCACCTACACCCAGCGCTGCATGACCGAGGGGTCCCGCTCGCTGGCGCTGAACCTGTCGCTGATCCGCACCCTGCACTTCCCGCGCGCGACCCTGCCGCTCGCCTACGTGGTGAACGAGCTGAACCAGATGCTGGTCTCGCTGGGCCTGCTGTTCGTGATCGTCGGGTTCACCGACGGAGTCACCTGGCGCTGGGTGCTCGTCGCGCCGGCCATGCTGCTGCAGACCATGTTCAACATCGGGATCACCCTGGTCTGCGCCCGGGTCGGCACGTTCGTGTCCGACATCAGTCAGTTGCTACCGTTCGTCACCCGCACCTGGCTGTACGCGTCCGGGATCTTCTTCTCCCTGCCGGCCAAGCTCACTGAGGTGGACGCGCCGAGCTGGGTGGTCAAGGTGCTCGCGCTCAACCCGATCTCGGCGTACATCGACATCTTCCGGAGATCGCTGCTCGCGGAGCACGAGGCGAACCAGTTGCCGAATGCGTGGAAGATCGCGATCGTCTGGTCGTTCGTGATGCTGGCCGCCGGACTGGTGTACTTCTGGCGTGCGGAGGACCGCTATGGGCGTGGCTGACTCCGGGGCTGAACCGACAGTGATCGCCGACCACCTGGACATCATCTACAAGGTGATCGCCGGGCAGGGCGGCAAGGGTACGGCGGCGACGGCGTTCCGGCGGATCCTGAAGCGGCAGGACCGGCCGACGATCCGCGAGGTGCATGCGGTCAAGGACGTCAGCTTCACTGCCTACAAGGGCGATGCGATCGGCGTCATCGGCCGCAACGGCTCCGGCAAGTCGACGCTGCTGCGGGCGATCGCCGGGCTGCTGCCGCCCGCTGCCGGTGTCGTCTACACCGGCGGGCGGCCCTCGCTGCTCGGCGTCAACGCGGCGATGATGAACGACCTGACCGGTGACCGGAACGTCGTACTCGGCTGTCTCGCGATGGGCATGTCGGCGGCCGAGATCCACCAGCGGTACGACGACATCGTCGAGTTCTCCGGGATCGGCGACTTCATCGACCTGCCGATGTCGACGTACTCGTCCGGCATGGCGGCCCGGCTGAAGTTCGCGATCGCGTCGGCGAAGACGCACGACATCCTGCTCGTCGACGAGGCCCTGGCCACAGGGGACGCCGAGTTCCGGGTCCGATCCGAACGGAAGATCCGCGAGCTGCGCGACCAGGCCGGCACGGTGTTCCTGGTCAGCCACAGCCTCGACGTCGTACTCGACACCTGTAACCGCGCGATCTGGCTGGACGGCGGCGTACTGCGCCTCGACGGCACCGCCGAAGAAGTCGTCGCCGCCTACACCAAATTCGCCCGGGGTTAATCCCACCCACCCACCCCGAGGCGATAACCCCTCGAATGCCGGGTTCTCCCCTCGTGTGCGAGGAGAGAACCCACAACCTGAGGGGACATCCCCTCAGCCTGACTCCACCACCCTGCACCGGCCCCGGCCTGCGGGTCAGACAGCCAGGCGCGCCGAGGCTCCGCCTCACGCGCATTTGAGCGGATATCCCTTCAGCTGCCCCGTCCTCTGCCCGAAATACGGGGCGACAAGGGACAACCTCCGGGGCTATCCCCTGAAATGCCCGTGGGGATGGCGGGGTGCCGGCCGGGGCAGGCGCAGGCCCTGCGGGAAAGCCTGGGGTTCAGCCGGGGCCAGCTCGGCGGGAGGCAGGCGCGCCGAGTCGTGGATGCGGGTGCGGTTCGGCGCCTTTGGCCAACCGTGATCCACGAACCGATCCCCGACACGGGGGACGGTGCACCAGGACAGGAAACGGGTTCGGTGTACGGCTCGACAGGAGGTGTCGGTCCAGGGAGCAGGGCCGCTGACGAATTCACGCCTGAGACCGGGCGGATCGCGTCGATACCTCCTGCCGAACTGCACGACTGCCGACCCGATCCGTCCCTCGATCCGCACTCAGGACGACCATCACAGAATCGAGCAGGAAGGCCGGATATCCCGTCAGACGGCCTTGGGCTTTTCGCGGAGGCCGAGGAGGAAGCCTAGGCCCCAGGAGACGTGCATGGTTGCGCAGACCAGCGGCATCCAGAGCAGGGCCTTCCAGGGCAGGTAGCGGCCCTCGACGGCCGAGCCGGCCACCAGCAGGATCGCGTAGCCGAGCGGGGCCAGGAAGCCCAGGTCGAGCCAGCTGCTGCCGGTGGCCAGGCCGATGATGCCGAGGACGGTGCCGAGCGCGAGCAGGATCACCGCGATCGGGGGAGCCAGGTACCGCTTGTTCGCGGTCTCGGGGTGCCGGCGGATCACCTCGCGCCGCCACTGGCCGGTGTGGAAGAACTGCTTGGCCACCGCCGACAGCGACGAGCGCGGCCGGTAGGTGACGGACAGGTCCGGGGTGAACCAGATCAGGCCGCCGGTCTTGCGGATCCGGTAGTTCAGCTCCCAGTCCTGGGCCCGGTGCATGGTCTCGTCGAACCCGCCGACCCGCTCCAGCGCGGCCCGTCGGAACACGCCCAGGTAGACGGTGTCGGCCGGCCCGGCCTTGCCGCCCTGGTGGAACGTCGACGCGCCCAGCCCCAGCCGGGACCGGTACGCACAGGCGACCGCCATCTCGGTCGGCGTCCGGCCCTCGGCGGCCATCACGCCGCCGACGTTGTCCGCGCCGCTCTCGTCCAGGACCTCGACCGCGCGGGTGATGTAGCCGTCGGTGAGGGCGCCGTGGCCGTCGACCCGGACCAGGATGTCGTGCCGCGCGTTCGCGATGCCGACGTTCAGCGCGGCCGGCGTCTTCCCGGTCGGGTTCGGCACGATGCTGATCCGCGGGTCGCGGTCGGCCAGCTTGTCCGCGATCTCCTGGGTCCGGTCCTTGCTCGGACCGATGGCGAGTACGACTTCCAGCTCGCCGGGGTAGTCCTGCTCGAGGACGCGGCCGACCGCCTCTTCGAGGTGACGTTCCTCGTTCAGCACGGGCATCACGACGGACACGGGCGGCCAGTGGGACAGCGGCATATCAGGTCAGGCCTTACAGATCGAAGCGACGTCGTCGACGCCGGTGGCGGGTTTGGTCGGTGAGTTCGACGGACTGCTCGTCTTGCTCGGTTTCTTGGTCGTGCCGGTGGTCGGCTTGCTGGTGGAACTACTCGGAGTGCTCGGCTTCTTACCGTCTCCTCCCGAGCCCGCCTTGTCCAGCGCTTCCGACTTCCCGATGGCTTCGGCGACCTTGGTCCGGATCAGCTCGAAGTCCGGGTCACCGGTGTGGATCAGCGGCGGGACCGCGGAGAAGCTTGACACCGGGAGCTTCTTCGCGTCCAGCGCGAGATCGGTGAAAGTGCCGAGTTCGCCGGCCGGAATGTCGGTCTGGACCACTTGTTTGCTGGCCTTGGCGATGCCCTGGAACTTGGTCAGCACCGTCTGCGGTGACAGCTGGTTCAGCATTGCGGACATCACGCACTTCTGCCGGGCCATCCGCTCGTAGTCCGACGACTCGGCCCGCGACCGGGCGAACCACAGCGCGTGGTAGCCGTCCAGATGCCGGTCCTTGCCCGCCTCGATGTAGCCCTTGATGGGCGAACTGCCGCCGCCGATCGGGACCCGCTTGCCGATGTCGAGGGTGATGCCGCCGACCGCGTCGAGCAGGTCGCGGAAGCCGGCCAGGTCGATCAGCACGAAGTAGTTCACCTTCAGCCCGGTGACCGCCTGGACCGCCTGCCGGGTCGCGGTCACACCGGGATTCGGGTCGCCGGGGAACAGGTCCTTGTGGTTGGAGGCGTAGGTGTAGATGGCGTTGATCAGGCACTCGGCGCCGCAGTTCTTCCACTGGAAGCCGTCCGGGAACTGCTTGGCCATCGCCGTACCGGCCGGGAACGGGACCTTCGCCAGGTTCCGCGGCAGGCCGATCAGGACGGTCCGGCCGGTGTCGGCGTCGATGCTGGCCAGCGTGATGCTGTCCGGCCGGGTGCCGATCCGGTCCGCGCCGGAGTCGCCGCCGAGCAGCAGCACGTTGTAGCGGCCGTGCTCGGCCTTCGACTTCTGGCCGTTGCCGAAGATGCTGGCGACGAGATCACGCTGGGTGTTGGCGATCGTGCTCGCATAGATCAGCGCGCCCGCGACCACGAGGACCATCACCCCGTCCAGGATGCTGGTCGTGAGCCGGTGGTTGCGTTCGAGGGTGAGCGGCTGGCCGAGCCGGTAGGCGTCGACGAACAGTGCGGCCCAGCCGATCGCGAGCACGATCAGCAGGACCTGGACGATCCGCAGGGTGCCCGGACGGGCCAGCAGGTTGATCGTGCCGGAGCGCCAGACCAGGCCGAGCAGGATCAGGAAGACGACGATCGCGATCAGCCCGGCGACGACCCGCCAGGCGTACCGCCCGGCCCGCTTGCTGCCTGCCACGATCTGCGCGGACCCCGGCAGCACCAGGGTCATCAGGACCAGGGCCAGCGCCCGCTTGAACCGGACCGGCTCGCTGAGACTGCGCAGGTCAGGTTTCTCCTGCGGCATGACGTCCTTCCGTTCTCTGATCTCACGCGGCACGGCGGGCCGATACTGCAGTCGACCGTACCTTGTCGTCCCCACCACCACTGGGTACGACGTGCCGGACGCGGTGATGGTTCGAGCCGAGGCGGATCCGGAGACGAAGAGTAGCAGCCCCTTCACACAGCGCAGGAAAACCCCTGCAGACACCCTGTGGTCGGCTGGTTTCACACGGTTGTGATGGTTGTCGGTGGGCGGATCGGTTACGAAAGCTCCAGACCCATCCAGTGAGGACAGGAAACCGCCCCCATGAAACTGTTCCGTACGTTCCTGGCCGCCGCCGCGGCCGGCACGATCGCCCTGCTCGGCACCAGTTCGGCCCAAGCCTTCGAGGCCGCTCCCCAGCAGACCACTGTCCAGGCCCCTGGCGCTGACTTCACCGGGATCGCCGCACTCAGCAACTGTTCCGCGTCCCTGATCCGGTACGCCGAATCAGTGGGCACCGACAAGGCGCTCGTTCTCACCAACGGCCACTGCTACGAAGGCGGGTTCCTGAACCCGGGCCAGGTGCTGGTGAACCGTGCGTCGACCCGCTCGATCACGCTGCTGCGGCCGGACTCCAGCCGGGCCGGCACGGTCCGGGCCAGCCGGATCCTGTTCGGCACGATGACCAAGACCGACATGATCGTGTACGAGGTGAACGAGACCTACGCGTCCATCCAGAGCCGGCTCAACGTCACGCCGCTCACGCTGGCCAAGCGGGGCCCGGCGAACGGCGCGGGGATGGCGGTCGTCTCCGGGTACTGGAAGCGCATCTACACCTGCTCGGTGCAGGCCACCATCCCCCAGTTGCGCGAGGGCGACTGGTCCTGGCAGAACTCGATCAAGTACCAGCAGCCGGGCTGCGAGACGATCGGCGGTACGTCGGGATCGCCGGTGGTGAGCACGTCGACCGGTGAGGTGATCGGGGTCAACAACACCGGCAACGAGGACGGCGAGCAGTGCACGGTGAACAACCCGTGCGAGGTCGACGCCGACGGCAACGTCACCGTCGACCAGGGCGCGGCGTACGGCCAGCAGACCTGGTGGCTCTACACCTGTCTGACCGCGAGCCGCACCATCGACCTGAACAAGGCCGGCTGCGAGCTCCCGAAGCCGTCCCGCCGGCACTGACAGGCGCAGG
The DNA here is from genome assembly GCF_043197265.1 of Kribbella sp. NPDC049227. Taxonomy (NCBI): domain Bacteria; kingdom Bacillati; phylum Actinomycetota; class Actinomycetes; order Propionibacteriales; family Kribbellaceae; genus Kribbella; species Kribbella sp. NPDC049227. The sequence goes on from NZ_JBICST010000008.1 coordinate 680,111, forward strand.
CTGAGCGTGCGGGGTGACGTAGACCACTTGCGATCAGGTAACGTCGCCCCGCATGGCAGTCGACTCCTCCACTGACCGAGTCAGTACGACGAATTGGCCGAGCCCGTTCGGGGTCCGGACCCGGTTGGTCGCGTCCAGCGCGCTGATGCTCTTCACCGAGCTCGCGCTGATCCGCTGGACCGGCTCGAACGTGGTGCATCTGAGCTACTTCTCGAACTTCGTGCTGCTCGGGTCGTTCCTCGGCATCGGGATCGGCATCCTCCGGTCCGGCCGGGCCAAGCGACTGCCGTACTACTCACCGGTGATGCTCGGCCTGCTGGTCCTGGTGATCGCCTGGAAGCCGGTCACCGTCGACCGTGGTACGTCGTCCAGCGTCATCTACTTCACCAGCCTGAACACCACCGGCCCGCCGGTGTGGGTGATCCTGCCGATCATCTTCGTCGCCGCCGCGGTCGTGCTCGCCGGTCCGGCCGAACTCGTCGGCCGCTGCTTCGCCGAGTTGCCGCGACTGACGGCGTACCGGTACGACCTGATCGGAAGCCTGGTCGGGATCGCGGCCTTCACCGGGCTGTCGTTCCTCGGCGCACCGCCGATCTGGTGGGGCGCGATCGTCACGGTGATGTTCGCCGCGCTGATGATCCCGCGGCCACGGTCCGCCGCTCCCACCGGCCGCGGCCTCGTCGCGGCCGGGCTGAGTGGTGCGCTGGTGCTCGCGCCGTTGCTCGTGATGGTCGGCGTGCTGTTCCACGAGTCCACGCGACCGGAGAACAGTTGGTCGCCGTACTACAAGGTGCAGACGAAGGCGTTCACCTGGCAGAACGTGCCGCTGCTGACGATCACGGTGAACGGCGTGCCGCACCAGCAGGCGATCCCGGCCGACGCACGGTTGCAGTGGGAGCCGCAGTACGGGCTGCCGTACGAGCGGGCGAACGTCGGCAAGACGCCGAAGAACGTGCTGATCATCGGCGCCGGGTCCGGTTCGGACGTCGCGATCGCGCTGAAGAAGGGCGCGACGCACGTGGACGCGGTCGAGATCGACCCGCGGATCCGCGACCTCGGCAAGGCGCTGCACCCGGACCGGCCGTACCAGGACCCGCGGGTGACGTCGCACATCGACGACGGTCGCGCGTTCCTGTCCCGGACCGACAAGAAGTACGACCTGATCCTGCTGGCCCTGCCGGACTCGCTGACGCTGGTGAACGGCGCGAGTTCGCTGCGGCTGGAGAGCTACCTGTTCACCCAGCAGGCGTTCGAGTCCGCGCGTGATCACCTGAATCCAGGTGGCGCGTTCGCCATGTACAACTACTACCGCGAGACCTGGCTGATCGACCGGCTCGCGTCGACCGCGCAGTCGGCGTTCGGGCACAAACCCTGCGTGGACAAGGTCGGCGACGACCTGCAGCAGGCGGTCGTGACGGTCGGGCTGACCGAGGCCGACCAGACCTGCAGCGGTGAGTGGGGCGGACCGAGCGCGATCACGCCGCCGCCCGCGACCGACAACCGGCCGTTCCTCTACCTGTTCACCGACCGCATCCCGTCGCTGTACCTGATCACGCTCGGGCTGGTCCTGGTCGCGGGTCTGATCGGAGTCGGGATCGCCGGCGGCGGATCGTCGTACCGGCGGATGCGCCCGTACACCGACCTGTTCCTGCTGGGCGCCGGGTTCATGTTGCTGGAGACGAAGAGCATCACGGGCTTCGCGTTGCTGTTCGGTACGACGTGGGTGGTGAACGCGATCGTGTTCGCCGGAGTACTGGTCGCCGTACTCGCCGCTGTCGAAGTCACCAGACGGTTCAAGACGCCGCCTTTGAAGGTGATGTACGTCGTCCTGTTCGGCGGGCTGGTGCTGGCGTGGCTGTTCCCGGACGAGTGGCTGCTGTCGATGCCGGTGGGCTTGCGCGCACTGGTCGCCGTGGTGATCGCGTTCCTGCCGATCTTCGCCGCGAACGTGATCTTCGCCAAGCGCTTCACCGACACCGCGGACGGCACCGCGTCGTTCGGTGCCAACCTCCTCGGCGCCATGCTCGGCGGCTGTCTCGAGTACGCGGCGCTGATCATCGGCTTCGACGGCCTCCTGATCATCGCGGCCCTGCTCTACCTCGGTGCCTTCCTACTCCGCCCGAAAACCCCCGCGGTAGTGCGAAGTTAGCTGCTAGGTTCTCATGTCTGGGTCGTCCGGACCTCCTCGAACTGACGGAGGTCAAGGCGATGAGTGAGCTGGCGGACTACTACCGGGACCGCGCGGCGGAGTACGACGCGGTCTATGACAAGCCCGAGCGGCAGCAGGACCTGGCAACGCTGAAGGAACTGCTGCCGCCGCTGGTCGCCGGGAAGCGAGTCCTGGAGATCGCCGCCGGCACTGGCTACTGGACCCAGGTGCTGGCCGAATCGGTGCGGTCCATCGTGGCGACGGACCTGAACGAGGAGACGCTGGCGATCGCGCGAGCCCGGTCGTACTCCTCCGAGGCTGTCAGCTTCCAGGTTGCCGATGCGTTCCGGCTGGACGAGATCGCCGGCGAGTACGACGTGGTGTTCGCCGGGTTCTTCTGGTCGCATGTACTGCGCCAGGACACCGCTCGGTTCGCGCAGTCGCTCGTGCGGCGCGCGGAGCGAGTGGTGCTGGTCGACAACAAGTATGTCGCCGGCAGCAACTACCCGATCAGCCGGACGACTGCCGACGGCGACACCTACCAAACTCGGCGGCTCGAGGACGGGCGTACGTACGACGTACTGAAGAACTTCCCGACCACGGAGCAGTTCACCGCCGACGTGGCACCGGCCGACGTCACGTGGACGGACCTGACCTACTTCTGGTTGGCCACCGTCACCGGGTAGTCGGCCCGCGCTGGACGATCTCGCGGGCCCGGGCTAGGTCGGCGTGGTTGTCGATCTCGACCCAGTCGGTGCGGCCGATGGCGACCGTGTCGATGCGGAACCCCTGGTCGATCAGGAGTTGGTACGCGTCCTCGTAGTAGAGGTGGGGGTCGCGGCGCCAGGTCTGCTCGAGGGCGGTGGTGAGGTCGGCGGCGGCCGTGGGCTCGATCAGCGTGAGGCCGATGTACTCGCCGGTGGCGGTCGCCGGGTCCAACTGCTTGGTGATGCGTCGAACGCCGGTCGTGTCCGAGCAGACGACCTTCATTTCCTCGTCGGCCAAGGGTTTCTCGGTGTCGAGCGCAAGGATGATCCGGCGGTCGTCTCCGCGGGCGTCGAGGAGGGCTTGCTGGACCGAGGCCGGGTGGACGGTGTCGCCGTTCGCCAGCAGGACGCCGTACTGCAGGTGATCGCGGGCGCACCACAGGGAGTACGCGTTGTTCCAGGTCTCGCCCTTGTCGTTGTGGACGAGTTCGAGGCGGACGCCGTACCGCGTCTCGAAGTCCTTCACCCGCGCCTCGACGGTGCCGGCGGCGTACCCGACCACGATCGCGATCTCGGTGATGCCGACCGCCGCGTAGTTGGCCAGCGTCAGGTCCAGCACGGTGACGCCGGGCGCGATCGGGACGAGTGCCTTGGGCAACTTGTCTGTCAGCGGCAGGAGGCGGCGGCCGGCGCCGGCGGCGAGGACCAGTCCGATCATGGCTCATGGTACGGGTTCGGCCCGTACGGTGGGGATCCGTCGCCGCGTGGTGGCAGGATCAGGGACATGACGTGGCTCGTGACTGGTGGTGCTGGGTACATCGGGGCGCATGTGGTGCGTGCGTTCCGCGCGGACGGGATCGATGTGGTGGTGATCGACGACCTGTCCAGTGGGAAGGCCGAGTTCGTCCCGGACGGCGTGCCGTTCGTGCACGCGAACCTGCTCGACGGTCCGGCGGTCCGGCGGGCGCTGGAGGGGGTGAGTGGGGTCGTCCACCTGGCCGGGTTCAAGTACGCCGGGGTGTCGGTGGACCGGCCGCTGCACACCTACACGCAGAACGTGACCGGGATGGTGTCGCTGCTGGAAGCGATGGCGGACAAGGACATCCGCAACATCGTCTTCTCGTCCAGCGCCGGGGTCTACGGCACCCCGAAGGACGAGGTGGTCACCGAGCAGACCCCGCCGGACCCGCAGAGTCCGTACGGCGAATCGAAGCTGGTCGGCGAGTGGTTGCTCCGGGACCAGGCGCGCGCGGTGGAGCTGCACCACACGTCGCTGCGCTACTTCAACGTGGTCGGATCCGGGGACCCGGCGGTGTACGACGCGAGTCCGTACAACCTGTTCCCGATCGTGTGTGACCTGCTGTCGCAGGGGAAGATCCCGCAGATCTATGGCACGGACCACCCGACGCCGGACGGTACGTCGGTCAAGGACTACGTGCACGTGGCCGATCTGGCCCGCGCGCACGTCGCCGCCGCCAGGGCGCTGGATGCGAGCAAGACTCTAGAGCCCGTCTACAACTTGGGCAGCGGCACCGGCACCTCGGTGCGCGAGATCATGGATGCCGCCCGCCGCGTCACCGGCATCGACTTCACCCCCGACGAAGGCCCGCGCCGCCCCGGCGACCCGTCCCGCGTCGTGGCCAACGGCGACCTGGCCGCCCGGGATCTCGGCTGGCAGAACACCCACACCGTCGACCAGATGTTCGCCACTGCCTGGGAGGCCTGGCCCAAGAACCCCTGACCCGCCGGGTCGGCACACTGCATCCATGGCCCGAGACTCCGCCACCGATGCCGCCGAGGCGTGTTCGTGTGGGCGGGGTGTGCGGCAGCCATGGCGGACCCGGGACGCGTTGTGGAGTCCGGCGTCCTTCGTCGGGGGACTGGTCTGGCTGGCGCTGGGCGTCGGGTCGGTCGTCGGCGGATGGACTGTGTTCGGAGCGAGCTTGCTCGGGGTGCTGGCCGGGTTCGTGGCCGGGGCGCTGGTGCTGCAGACGACCCGCGGACACCGCGGGAGGTGTCTGCTCACGCGGGGATTGTGGTTCGGCCTGGCGGCGCCGGGACTTCCGCTGCGGGTGACGTTCTGGTTCTCGTTCTGAGTTGGACCCTGGGCTGAACCCTGCACCGGACCCAAAAACGTGGTCGGCGATCCTGTCCGGAGGTAGCCTGTGGCGCAGTTCACAGTGCCACCCGCCTCGCGGGTGCCGAGGGAGGGGCCCGAACCCATGAGTCACGAAAGCCTGCCGCAGTTCCTGGCGAAGATCGATCTCTTCCAAGGACTGTCCCAGGACACGCTGTCCGATCTGATGGCGCGCGGTACGACGCTGACGATCCCAGCCGGTCAGCACGCGGTCGAGCAGGGCGCGAACGACGCCGGCCTGCAGGTGGTGCTGGAGGGATCGGCCGAGGTCACGGTGCACGGGACCGGCCGGGCGCCGCTCGGACCGGGCGACTACTTCGGCGAGATCTCCCTGGTCGACGGTCTGCCGCGATCCGCGACAGTGGTGGCCGGGCCCGACGGTCTGACCACGTTCGCGCTGTCGTCGCTCGCCTTCGCCCCGGTGGTCAAGGAGAACTCCGACGTCGCGCAGGCCCTGCTCAAGGCGCTGACCGCCCGGATCCGTTCACTCGAGGCCAAGAACTGAGCCGAGCGGCCCGCACGAAGGGCGGGAGGACCCGGAGGACGTGGATGTGATCGCACCGGTCGAGGAGCGCAAAGTCGTCACGGTGCTGTTCTGCGACCTGGTCGGCTTCACCACCGCGTCGGAGTCCGCCGATCCGGAGGACGTCCGCCGCTGGCTCGCGCCGTACCACTCGACCTTGCGGGACACGGTCGAGCAGTACGGCGGAACGGTCGAGAAGTTCGCCGGCGACGCCATCCTGGCCGTCTTCGGGGCGCCGCGGTCGCGGGAGGACGACGCCGAGCGCGCGGTCCGCGCCGGGCTCGCGGTCCTCGACGCGGTCGCGGCGTTGCCGGCCGGGCCGTTGGAGGTCCGGATCGGCATCGAGACCGGCGAGGCGCTGGTCCAGTTGAATGCGCGGCCGGAACTCGGCGAGCCGTTCGTCACCGGCATGGTGGTCAACCTGGCGGCCCGGCTGCAGTCGTCGGCACCGATCGGCGCCGTCGTGGTCGGCCCCGGCACGCATGCGGCGACCGACCGGGTGTTCGGCTACGAATGGCTGGAACCCGTTGCGGCCAAGGGGATCAGCCACGACGTCGACCGCTGGCGGGCCGGCCCACCCCGGGCGCGCTTCGGCGCGGACGTCATCCGCGACCTCAGTACGCCGATGGTCGGCCGGGAGCGGGATCTCACTTTGCTGCGGACCGCGTTCGACAAAGCGGTGGCCGAGCGGCTGCCGCAGTTCGTCACGCTGCTCGGCGAACCGGGCATCGGCAAGTCCCGCCTGGTCGCCGAACTCGGCGCCTGGCTGGATCGCCACGACGAGCTCGTCACCTGGCGCGAGGGCCGGTGCGTGCCGTACGGCGAGACGCCGTTCTGGCCGATCGCGGAGATCGTCAAGGTCCAGGCCGGGATCCTCGACACCGACGGTCCGGCCGAGGCCGTGGCCAAGCTGGACGCGATCCTGCCCGACGACGGCGATCGCGCCTGGCTGCGGGCTCGCGTCGGCCCGCTGGTCGGTGCCGTGTCCGGCGTACCGGCGGGGGCCGGGACCCAGGAGGAGTCGTTCGCGGCCTGGCGGCAACTCCTGGAGTCGTTCGCCGAGCAGTCGCCCGCGGTGCTCGTGTTCGAGGACCTGCACTGGGCTTCGGACGCGCTGCTGGCCTTCATCGACCACCTGGCCGAGTGGATGACCGACCTCCCGCTGCTGGTCGTCGTCACCGCCCGCCCCGAGTTGCTCGAGCGCGGCCCGCGATGGACTCGCGCCGTGCAGAACTCGCTCACGATCGGACTGTCGCCGTTGAGCGAAGCCGAGACCGGGCAGCTGATGGACCGGATGTTCGGTGGCCAGGAGGTCCCGACCGAAACGCGCGGGCGGCTGGTACGACGGGCCGACGGCAACCCCTTGTACGCCGAGGAACTCGCGCGGATCGTGACCGAGTGCGGCGTCGACCAGGCCACCTCCGGTGAGCTGCCCGCGGGGATCGCGGCCATCATCGCCGCGCGCCTGGACACGCTCGACCCCGAGCGCAAGGCCCTGCTCGCCGACGCCGCCGTGGTCGGCCGGGTGTTCTGGGCCGAGGCCGTCGGCGCACTGTCCGGCCGGGACACGGCGTACGTCGTCCAGGCCCTGCAGGAGCTCGTCCGCAAGGAGCTCGTGCGCCCGGTCCGGCGGTCGTCGATGCTGGGTCAGCACGAGTACGTCTTCTGGCATGCTCTGACCCGGGACGTGGCCTACAGCCAGGTGCCGCGGGCGATCCGGGCCGACCGGCACCTGGCCGCCGCCGACTGGCTGGATCTGCGCTGTGCCGCGTGCCAGGCCGAGACTCCGAGCCTCATCGCCCACCACCTCACCACTGCCCTCGACCTGGCTGCCGCTGCCGGCGACACGGAAGCGGTCGCCGCGATCACCCCACGGGCCCGTCGCAACCAATGCAAGGCCGCCGAGCTCGCGATGAACCTCGATGCCGGCCAGGCGCTGACTCTGCTGGATCGCGCGCTGAGCCTGACGCCGCAGGACGATCCGGATCGGCCCGAGGTGCTGGCCCGGTGGGGCTGGGCGGCCTTCCTGACCGGGCGGCTCGACGATGCGCGGACCGCGTATCGCGAGGCGGTCGCCGGTTTCGAGGCCGCCGGCGACATCCCCGGGATGGCGAGAACGTTGCGCGCGTCGACGTACGCGATGAGCAACATGGCCGAGAGCCTGGCGACGATCGAGCGGGTCGTCGCGATGCTGACGGAGCTCGGTCCGAGCGAGGACCTGGCCGGTGCTTTGGCAGGCCAGGCGAGCATCCTGCTGGTGGCGAGCCGCCGGACCGAGGCGATCGCCTCCGCCGATCGCGCGCTGCGGATGGCCGCCGAGCAGGGGTACGCCGTACCGCACCGGGCGCTGGAATCCCGCGGACTGGCCAGGGTCGGCGAGGGAGACACCGGCGGACTGGTCGACATCAAGGACGCGCTGGCCGCGCTGCTCGAGCTCGGGCAGGGCCGGGACGCGGCCGTGACCTGGTTGAACTACGGCTTCGTGGTCTGGCAGATCGAGGGGCCCGTGGTCGCGCTGGCGACCCTGGCCGAAGCGCGTGAGTTCTCGGCTCGTCGCCGGTTGCTCGAGTTGGAGCAGCAGCTCAGCTGCACTGTTCTGCAGCTGATGATCGAGACCGGTCGACCGGCGGAGGTCGCGACGTTGTGCCGGGCCCAGCTCGATCACCCGGGTCCGGCGTTCATCATGCTGCGGCGGATCGAGGTGCTGGCCGCGCTGGCGGCCGCGGAGCTCGAGCTCGGCGTCGGCACCGCCCGGGAGCATGCCGAGGATGGGTACCGGCTGGCTGTCGAGGCAGGCTGGCCCGACTTCGTCGCGGTCGCCGCGGCGCCGACCGCGGCGGCTCGGGCCCGCGACGGCGACCGGGACGGTGTCCGCGAGATCCTTCAGCGGTTGCGCTCACTGTCGGATCTGGCGGGCAGCCATGAGTTCGCCGCGCGGGTTCCAGGTCTGGTCCGCTCGGCGCTGGCCGTGGGGGAGACCGAGGCTGGTGCCGCGCTGGCAGACCTGCTCGTGCCGCTGCTGCCGATGCGGGAGTACTCCGCGACCACAGCGCAGGCGCTGCTGGACGAACAGCGCGGCGATCAGGCAGCCGCGGCGAACGAGTTCGCCCGCGCGGCCGCGGATTGGGGTGCCTTCGGCAACCAGCTCGAGCAGGCCCACGCGCTGCGCGGCGTGCATCGCACCACCGGCGATCCAGCTGCCCTGGCGCAGGCCGAGGAGCTGTTCACTGCGATGGGTACTCCTTCTTGAAGGGTCCTGAAGGCGTCAGGTCGAAGGCGCCCGGGCCGGTGAGTACGCCGCCTTCCACCGGCAGCGTGTGCCCGGTGATCCAGGAGGCGTCGTCGGAGGCGAGGAACGCCACGGCGGCCGCGATGTCCTCGGGTTCGCCGACCCTGCCGAGCGGGTACATCTTGGCGAACTCTGTCAGCGTGTCCTGCTGCTTGTCCCAGTTCGGGGTCCGAACGGTGCCTGGGGCAATCACATTGAAACGGACGCCCATCCGGCCGTACCGGGCGGCGTAGTTCACCGTCATCGCGATCTGACCCGCCTTGGCCGCGGCGTACTCGATGTTGCCGAACGCCGCCAGTCCGTTGACCGAGCTGATCGTCACCACATTGCCGCGGGTCGTCACCAGGTGCGGCAATGCCGCCTGGATGCACCGGGACGCACCGACCAGCGTGAGGTCGAGCTGCCGGTGGAACTCCTCCGCGGTCGCGTCCTCCGGGACCGAGGTCACGATGCAGCCGCCGGCGTTGTTCACGACGACGTCCAGTCGCCCGAACCGCTCGACCGTGGCGGCGACCGCCGCGTCCACGTCCTCGCGACTCGTCACGTCCGCCCGCAGCCCCAGCGCCCGCTCGCCGATCTCCGCCGCGACCTGGCCGACCTTCTCCTCCTGGAGATCGGTCACCACCACGGCCCCGCCCTCGTCGGCGATCCGCCGGGCCACCGCGGCCCCGATCCCCTGCGCGCCCGCCGTGACCAGCGCAACCCGCCCCTCGAACCGCTGCATCAGTCCTCCATCAGTAGATGTGCTGAGTTGGAGCCTCGCACAGCATCTCCTGCACGATGCTCCAACTCAGCACATCCGGTCGACCTTCTCGTCCTGCACGCGGCGGTCCAGTTTCGCCGGGTCCAGGTTGCGACAGAGGACGATCGAACCACCTCCGGAGATCACTCCGACCAGTAGCCCTACTCCGTCCCGCGACGCCAGGTCCCGGGTGACCAGGATCCGGTCGGCGACGGGCTCCGCCGTACTGATCAGGTCGTCGTGGGTGAGTTCGTCGTACGCCGGTGACGCGGGCGAGGGCGGGTCGAACGGGACGAACAGGTCCGGGTGGTTGTAGACCTCGGCGCCGTAGTCGTGGATCCCGTCCGGCAGTGGTTCGCGGAACCGGCCGCCCAGCGGCAGCAGTGCGGACGCGACGGTCTCCCGCTCGCCGCGGATCGTGAGGTCCGGGCCGGTGATCGCGAGGGTGCCGGTGCCGGTGGTCAGCGAGGCGCCGACCGACCAGGTGGACAGGGCCCAGACGACGCCGAGCCAGTGCGGCGGCAGGCCGATCGCGACCGTCTCACCGGACTCCAGGTCGTACTCGTCGACGAGCAGGTTGGCGGTCTTGGCCACCCAGTTCGCGGTGGTGACGGCACTCAACTCGATCCGCTCGCCGGTCGTGTCGTCGTAGTAGGTGAGGAACGGGGCGCCGCCGTCCCGGCGGACCGCGGCCGCGAACAGCTCGGGCAGAACTCGTGACATATGGCCCACCCTACGGTTCGCGCCGCGACGTAGCGTGGAGGGGATTCCCGGAAAGAAGGCTTGTCATGGTGCCATACCTGGCGCTGCCCGAAGGCGGCGAGTGGATCGTCATCCTGGTCATCGTGGTCCTGCTGTTCGGCGCGAAGAAGCTGCCCGAGCTGACGAAGAACGCCGCCCGCGCGATGAACGAGTTCAAGAAGGTGCAGAACGGCGAGGACGACGACCCGCCGGCCGTCGAGCCGCCGTCAGCCGAGGCCGGGAACCGCGGCGCGGAGGGCGTCCGCGAGGAGCGCGGCGGGTCCTGACATCCGGCCGGGGAGCCGGGCCAGGATCGTCCGGCGCAACTCCTCGGGACCGCCACGGACAGTGAGGACCCGGACGCCGGGCGGCACCGCCGAGGCCATCGACGTGGAGATCGTGGTCAGTCCGGCGCCGGCGGCGACCAGGTGGAGTTTGGCGAGCCAGTCGCGGACGGTGTGCGCGACCTGGGGTCGCTCGTCCAGCCCTGGCCAGACGCCCATCAGCTGCTCCTCGCCGGCGGCGGGTGCCGCGATCCAGCGCTGACCTCGCAGCTCGGCCACGTCCACTGAGTCCTGGGCTGCCAGTGGATGGCCGGCGGGGACGGCGAGGCGCAGGCTGCGTTCGGCCAGCGTCTCGAGGGCGAGCGCGGGCGACTCCGAGTCCGGTGGCCGGAAGGGAGGGGCTGAGGCGATCAGGGCCAGGTCGATGCTCCCGGCCCGGAGTGCCCGCACGAGCGCGGGAGTCGAGCCTTCCCGGGTGGTGACCGCGATCGACGGATGTGACCGGCGGAGCGCGCCGATTGCCTGCGGCAGCACAACCGCGCCGGCGCTCGGGAACCAGCCCAGCCGGACAGTGCCACCGGCGGCCGGGAGGCCGGCCAGTTCGCGCGCGGTTGCGTCGATCTGATCGAGTACGCCGGCGGCGTTGCGCAGGACGACCTGTCCGGCCTCGGTCAGCCGGACGCCTTCACGGCGGCGTTCGAGCACAGGCGCGCCCGCGGCGCGCTCCAGGGAGGCGATCTGCCGTGACACGGCCGACTGGGTGTAGCCGAGTGCGGTCGCGGCGGACGTGAACGTGCCGCGCTCGGCGACCTCGCGGAACACCCGCAGCGCGATCAGGGAGACATCGGAGAAATCCATGACGTTTACGCATACTACCGGTGCCGAAGTCTCGTTGGAGCCATGTTCGATCCGAACCTACGGTGGCCCCATGACAACCGAACGAATCGCACTGGTCACCGGCGCCAACCAAGGCATCGGCTATGCCCTCGTCCAATCCCTCGCCGACCGCATGAACCCCGACGACCTGGTGTTGCTGACAGGCCGCGACCCACAGCGGGTTGCGGACGCGGTCGCTCACCTCGACGGGGTGGCCCGGGTGGAGGGGCGGGTGCTGGATGTTACGGACGGAGCGGCGGTACGAGGGTTGGCGGCGGAGTTGGGCGCGGTGGACATCGTCGTGTCGAACGCGGTGGGGCCGCTGGTGCCGGAGCGGGGGCAGGCGGAGCAGGCGGATGTGTTCATCGACGTGGCGAATCGGGGAGCACAGGACGTGCTGCGGGCCTTCGGGCCGGTGTTGCGGCCGGGCGGGCGGCTGATCGTGGTGGCGAGTTCGCTGGGGACACTTGATCACCTGCCCGAGCAGTTGTGGCCACGGTTCGACGGCGTGACGCTCGACGAGGTGGAGCGGGCCGTCGAGGACTGGCGGGCGGCGATCCACGACGGGACGGCCGCGGCGAAGGGCTGGCCGGAGTGGATCAACTTCCCGTCGAAGGTGGCGCAGGTCGCCGCAGTCCGGGCAGTCGCCGCGGAACGTCGTACCCGCGACCTTGCCGACGGCACGTTGATCGCATCCGTCTGTCCCGGGCTCGTCGACACCCGCGCGTCGCGACCGTGGTTCGACGACTTCAGCCAGGCCAAGTCGCCGGCCGACGCGGTGGTGCCGATCGTCGACCTGCTCCTGTCCGACCGTGTCGATCCGTCTCAGTACGGCGAACTGATCCGGGACGGCAAGGTGCTGCCCTGGAAGCCGTCCACCCTGTGATCACACCCAGGCCGTCGACACCTCGGACCCTGCGCTGCTGATGTCCCTGGAGTTCTCGTAGGGTCTGTACATGTTGATCCTGGTCGGCCTGGCTCTGATCCTGGTGCTGACCGTTGCCACTGGCTACTTCGTCTCGCAGGAGTTCGCGTACGTCGCGGTGGACCGCAGCAGGCTGCGGTCGCGGGCCGAAGGCGGTGACGCGGCCGCCGCGCGCGCACTGAAGGTGACGAGCCGGCTCTCGTTCGTGTTGTCCGGCGCCCAGGTCGGGATCACCATCACCGCACTGCTGGCCGGGTACGTCGCCGAGCCCTACCTGGGTGAAGGCCTGTCGCATGTGCTCGGTTCGGCCGGCGTACCGGAGTCGGTCAGCCTGTCCATCTCGGTGATCCTGGCGTTGCTGGTGGCAACGATCATCCAGATGGTGCTCGGGGAGCTGGCGCCGAAGAACCTGGCGATCGCGAAGTCCGAGGCGATCGCGCTCCGGCTGGCCCGGTCCACCTTGATGTACCTGACCATCGCCGGACCACTCATCCACGTGTTCGACGCGACGTCGAACCGGATCCTGCGCCGGGTCGGCATCGAGCCGGTCGAGGAGCTGCCGCAGGGTGCGACCGCGCAGGAGCTCGACCGGATCATCGTCGAGTCCTACGAGCAGGGTCTCCTGGACCAGGACACGATGCGGCTGCTCGACCGCGGCCTCGACTTCCGTCACCGGTCCGCGGGCGAGGCGATGCGGCCCCGCGTCGACGTGATCACGGTGCACCAGGACGACCCGCTGACCCGGGTCGTCGAGCTGCAGGAGACCGGCCACACCCGGTTCCCGGTGATCGCCGACTCGGTCGACGAGGTCGTCGGGGTGATCGCGGTCGGCGACGTCGTCGAGGTCGAGCCGGCGGACCGGTCGTGGGTCACCGCGGGGTCGCTGGCGACGCCTTCGGCCGTCGTACCGTCCACGCTTCCGCTGCCCGGCGTACTGGAGCGGCTGCGGACAGCGCACCGGCAGCTGGCGATCGTGGTGGACGAGTACGGCGGTTTCGCCGGGATCGTGTCGCTGGAGGACATCGCCGAGGAACTGGTCGGCGAGATCCGGGACGAGGACGACCTGCCGGAGACCGGGCTGGTCCAGGGCGGCGACGGGTCATGGGTGGTGCCCGCGCGGTGGCGGCTGGACGAGGTCGAAGAGGCCACCGGCATTGCGCTTCCCGAGAACGACGACTACGAGACCGTGTCCGGCCTCGTGATGGCCCAGCTCGGCCGGGTTCCGGTCATCGGTGACGAGGTGGCGGTGGAGCTGCGCCGGCGGTTCGACCATGAGGGGCGGCCGGTCCCGCAGGAGTTCGTCCGGCTGTCGGTCCAGACCGTCGTACGGCATGTGCCGGGTCTCGTCGTGATGGAGCGGTTGCCATGAGTACGCCGCTCGCTCTGCTCATCTCGGCCGTGCTGCTGGTCCTGAACGGCTTCTTCGTCTCCGCCGAGTTCGCTCTGGTCGCGTCGAAGCGGCATCGGCTCGAGCAGGCCGCGGCGGCCGGCAGCCGTTCGGCGCGGGCCGCGATCGCCGGTGTGAGCGAGTTGTCGCTGATGCTCGCGGGTGCGCAGCTCGGCATCACGCTGTGCACCTTGGGCCTTGGTTCGTTGAGTGAACCCGCGGTCGCGCATCTGCTGCATCCGCTGTTCGAACTGATGCACATCCCCGAAGGTGTCGGTCATGTGATCGCGCTGATCATCGCGGTCGGCGGCATCGGCCTGTTGCACGTCCTGCTCGGCGAGATGGCCCCGAAGTCCTGGGCGATCAGCAACCCCGAGCGGTCTGCCTTGCTGCTGGCGCTGCCGTTCCGCGCCTTCACGTACGTCTTCCGGCCGCTCCTCCTGGTGCTCAACTGGATCGCCAACGCCTGTGTCCGCTTGGTCGGAGTGACTCCGCAGAACGAGCTCGCCAGCGCGCACGGACCCGACGAACTCCGGCTGCTGATCGAGTCGTCCCGCGAACACGGCACGCTCGAGGACCCCGAGCACGACCTGCTCACCGCGATGCTCGCGCTCCAGAACACCACTGTCGCCCAGGTGATGACCCCGATCTCCCAGCTCGTCACCGTCCCGGCCGAGGCGTCGGCGCGCGAGGTCGAGCTCACCAGCCGCCGCGAGGGTCGCTCCCGCCTGGCGGTCGTCAGCCCGGGTACGACGATCTGCGGCATCGTCCACGTCCGCGACGCGGCCCGCGCGACCACGGCGGGCGGTACGACGCTGCACGCGTCCGAGCTGATGACGGAGCCGCTGCGGCTGCCCGCCGAAACCCCGGTCGCCACGGCGATCCGGGTGATGCGCGATCAGCGGTCCCAGTTGGCCGTCGTCCAGGGAGGAGACCAACCGCTCGGCGTGGTGGCGCTGGAGGATCTGCTGGAGGAGGTGATCGGGGAGTTCGACGACGAGACCGACCCGATCGTCAGTGCCGCGGCGGAGTCGAGGGCGAAAGACGTTGCTGATGGCAACTGAGTGGTGGCGGGGAGACCGCCGTTCCGGGCCGGGTTCGTCGGGGCGGCTACCGTTGAGGCAGTAACCGTCCGGAGGAGGATGTCGTGCCTGTGCGCCGGCTTGGACTTGTTGTTCACGAGGGGCGTCCGCTGGCGGTGCGGACAGCCGCGACGGTGCGCGCGTGGGCGGACCGGCACGGCATCGGCTGCACCGACATCGACGTGTGGAAATCGCATGCGGAACGGCGCGGCGGCATGGACGAGCTGCACCACGCCGGGGACCCGGATCTGGTCGTCACGCTCGGCGGCGACGGCACGTTCCTGCGCGGGGCCAGGATCGCCGCGAAGAACAACGCGTCGGTCCTCGGGGTCGACCTCGGCAAGGTCGGCTTCCTGACCGAGGTCGCCTGCAGCGACGTCGAAACCGCGTTGGAGGCCGTGCACCACGGCGGCGCGACCATCGAGGAGCGGATGACGCTGACCATGCGGGCGTCCCGTCCGCTGGAGATCCCGAGCGGGATCGAGTCGCTGCTGCGCTACGGGCACGGTCCGTCGTTGCCGCCGCCGGCCGTGCGCCCGGAATCGACCGAGGGCGACGGATGGGGTGTCGCACTGGACGTCACCGCGTTGAACGACGTCGTACTGGAGAAGCTCGCGCGGGATCACCAGGTGGCTCTCGGTGTGTACCTGGCGGGCCGGCTGCTTGCGTCGTACTCGGCCGATGCGGTGATCGTGGCGACGCCGACCGGGTCGACGGCGTACAGCTTCGCAGCGGGCGGGCCGATCCTGTCGCCGAACATGGAAGCGGTCGTGTTCACTCCGGTCGCACCGCACATGACCTTCAATCGAACGGTTGTCGCGGCACCCGACGAGCCGGTCGCGCTCCGGGTGCTGCCGCACTCCGGGCAGGCCGCGGTCAGCATCGACGGGCAGTTGCGCGGGGTTCTCGATCCGGGTGACTGGATCGGTGTCTACGGTTCGCCGCGACGGCTGCGGCTGGTCCGGCTGGGACCGACCGACTTCTACGGCCGGCTGCGCGATCGCTTCCGCCTGACCGACGCGCCCGCGACAGCACTCGACGGCGAGTCGGAGGCCTTCTGGCGGACGACGACGCCGGTGCCGCCGGATCTGGCGCACCTACGGCTGCCGCCACCCGTCGACGCCGGGTAGGGTCTCCCAATGCGAAACGTGGTGATCCTGGCCGGGGGCTCGGGGACGCGGCTGTGGCCGATGTCCAGGGACGACAGGCCGAAGCAGGTGCTGCCGTTAGCGGCGGGGGAGTCCTTGCTGCGGGTGGCGTACAACCGGCTGCGCGGACTGGTCGAGCCGGAGAACATCTACGTGTGCACGGTCGGTGCGTACAGCGATGTGGTTCGCAAGGAGCTGCCGGAGCTCGGCGAGCACAACATCATCGGTGAGCCGGCCCGCCGGGACACGGCGAACGCGGTCGGTCTCGCGTCCGCGGTGGTCGCGCGCAACGATCCCGATGCGGTGGTGGCCTTCGTCGGGTCCGATCACCTGATCAGTCCGGAGGACGAGTTCCGGGCCGCGATCGTGAGCGGCTTCGAGGTGGTGGAGCAGCGCGCCCGGTCGCTGGTGACGTTCGGGATCGAGCCGACGCATCCGCACACCGGCCTCGGGTACATCGAGCGCGGTGCGCCGATCGAGGGCACCCAGGCGTACGTCGTCGACCGGTTCCGCGAGAAGCCGGACCGCGCGACCGCGGAGGAGTACCTGGCCACCGGGCGGTTCTGGTGGAACTCCGGGATGTTCGTCTGGCGGGCCGAGACGGTGCTCAGCGTGCTCGACGAACTGCTGCCCGAGTCCGCGACGAACCTGCGTCAGGTCGCGTCGGTCTGGGACACCCCGGAGCGGGAGCAGACGCTGGCCGGCATCTACCCGAATCTGCGCAAGATCAGCGTCGACTACGCGGTGATGGAGCCGGCCTCACAGGGCAAGGTGGACGCCGACGTGGTCGTCGTACCGATGCCGGTGCACTGGCTCGACGTCGGCTCCTGGGCGGCCCTGGCCGGCACCTACGACGCCGATGCCTGCGGCAACCGTACGGACGGCACCACGCTCAGCTGCCTGCTCGACTCGCACGACAACATCATCGTCACCGACGACCCCGACCACCTGGTCGCCGCCGTGGGCCTCCGCGGCCACATCATCGTCCACACCCAGGACGTCACCATGGTCTGCCCGCTGGCCGACGGCGAACGAGTCAAAGACCTGGTCGCCCAAGTCCAATCGGACCACGCCGACAAGTACCTCTAGCCGAGCGACTCGGGTACTGGGGACCGCGGACGAGGACTGGGACCGCGGACAGGGTCTGGGTACTGCGGGCAGGGACTGCGGTCTGCGGACAAGGTGTTACCTGTCCGAGGTCGCCAGATGGTGTCCGCGGTGCTGCCGAAGCAACCCTCGCCGAAAGCCCGCCCTCCAGCTGCGGCCGGCGACAATGTGAGCGGTTAACCGGGTCTCCTGTCTGATGTGTGGGTCAGGTTCGGCCGGGGAGGGGTGGTCGGTAGCCGCCGAGGGTGAGCATGGCCAGGGCGATGAGGGCGTGG
>NZ_JBICST010000009.1:0-568858 GCF_043197265.1 Kribbella sp. NPDC049227
TCCGTCCCCGGCGGCCAACGTCGCCATAAACTACAAACCTGAGTGTCAACGATCTACCGAAGCAGATCCGTCACCCATCAACCGAAGGTGCTCAGGCCTACCAATCCGGAATCGCCTCTAGCAAGTGATTCGGGTCTTCCTGAAGAACGGGTGTCGCCACCACATTCGGTGTAGTGGGAGCAAGCGTGGTGCGAGTCGCTGCGCTGACGGCCATGGCAGAGGCCGCGAAGGGGCGCCAGCGCGCCCGCGGCTCTGTGGAGGAGGTGCCCGGCGGCGGGCTCCGGGTTGTCGTCTACGCCGGCATCGATCCGGACACGAAACGCCGCCACTACCTCCGCGGGACATCTCGGGCAACACGCCGAATGCGGCAGAAGTTGCCGGGGGCGCCATTCGGCGACTGCGGAGCCAGGTCGACGAACGTCGGCAGCTCGGACCAGCTCGAGTCTGAGCCAGCTGATCGAGTGGCGCCTAGAGCTGGCCGAGCTGGAGGGGACCACACGGCGCACCTACCGCACGTACGTGCGGAACCACATTGCACCGCTGATCGGGCACGTTGAGGTCGGCGCAGTCGATGCCGATGCCCTCGGCTCGTACTACGCCGAGCTCCGTCGCTGCCGTCACCATTGCGATAGACGGTCGTTCACCGAACACCGCATGCCGAGCCATCGACAACAGCTCGGCGAGAGTGAACGGGTCTGGCGCTCGCCGTGGGCGGCCTACGAGGTGATCGCGACCAGA
Source organism: Kribbella sp. NPDC049227 (assembly GCF_043197265.1). NCBI lineage: Bacteria > Bacillati > Actinomycetota > Actinomycetes > Propionibacteriales > Kribbellaceae > Kribbella > Kribbella sp. NPDC049227. The sequence goes on from NZ_JBICST010000009.1 coordinate 739, forward strand.
CCAAGTGCTGCCATCGAGTCCGGGTTGCTGGCGGAAAGGGACGTCACTGTCGCCCATCAAGCAGCTCGCTCAGCAACAGGGAGTGGCCGGCGGAACCATCCGTGGCGCTCTCGGAGGCTCCTTCGGTAGGGCAGTCAGTTGGGCCTGCGACTTCTACAGGCAGTCAGCTTGGTCGGCTCAGTAGGGTTTCGATCTCGGTCATTTGGTCTGGGGTGAGCGGACCGTATGCCAGGGCGCCGGCGTTGTCTTCGACCTGTGCGATGGTCTTGAAGCCCGGAATCGGAATGGTGCAGTCGCTGCGTGCCCAGATCCAGGCGAGCGCTCCCTGCGCGAGTGACCGGCCGTCGCTGCGCAGGATCTCGCGGACGGCGTCGAGTTTGGCGAGTGAGTCGGGGTTCGGCTTGCCGTCGACGAAGTGCAGCATCCAGGGAAAGTTCCGTGAGCGCAGGTCGCCGTCGGGCAAGCGTGAGTCGGCCGTGTACTTCCCGGTGAGCAGACCGCGCGCCAGAGGGCCGCGGTTGATGCTAGCCAGGCCGTGCTTCTCGCAGCTGGCGATCATGTCGGGGGCATCCTGGAGCAGGTTCATGTCGTGCTGTACCGCGGTGCAATGGTCCCCGCCCGAGAAGAGCTCGGCCTGCGCGACGTCGTCCGTACTCCAGCCGTACGCCCGGATCTTGCCCGCCTCGACAAGCTCCTCGAGCACATCACGGATCGCCAGACTCTCCCCGTCGGAGTCGGTGCCGCAGTGCAGCTGGTAGAGGTCGATGTAGTCGGTGTCCAGCCGCTGCAGCGACGCCTCGCAGGCCCGGCGTATGTAATCGGGTGAGGTGTCGGTACCGGCGAGCGTGCGCCGGGATTCGTCGTAGAGGTGACCGAACTTCGTCGCGATGACCACCTGGTCCCGCCGGCCACCAAGAGCTCGTCCGAGGACACGCTCACTGTGCCCAGCGCCGTATGCATCGGCGGTGTCGAAGAACGTCACGCCCAGCTCGAGGGCGTGATGAATGGCGCGGACCGACTCGTCGTCGTCGACCTCGCCCCACGAGACCGGCTTTCCGTCCCTCGTGATCGGCCCAGCGATGGACCAAGCGCCCAAGCCGAGGGCGCTGATCTGAATTCCGGAGCGTCCAAGAGGTCGTGTCTTCATGCCGTCGAACGCTAGGACCTAGAGCGCACTCCAAGTCAAGTCCAGGACCTGGGCGGGTTCGGTGCGTCGCGTGGCCGGAGTCATCACCGCTCCTGCTCCGTGAGCGGCGGAAGGGGATCGCGGAGTCGGTTGCGGGGTGGTGCGGGAGGAATCACCCTCTTGGGAGGAGGCGGCTTGGGGGTTTGGCTGTCAGCGTTCTGCCGTGGCCGATCAATCGTTGAGGTTGCCGATCGCTCCTGGGAAGCGCGCGTGGGTCGCGGTGCTGGTGGCCGGCGCGCTGGTCTGGGTGCTGGCGGCCGGCGTGACGGCGCTCACCGGGGACGCGATCCTGATTCCGACCCTGTTCCTGATCGGCAGCTTTCTGGTGCCGGTCACGGTCGTGACCTTCGCGCTGGCTCGTCTGGACGACTGTCGCCTGACCACCAACGTGGTCCTCAAGGGGTTCCTCGCGGCCGGGACGATCGGGGTGGTCGTGTCCGCCGTGACGGAGATCTACCTGCTGCCGACCGGGGCCGGGCCGGTGGGGAACGCGCTCGGCTTCTTCGGCGTCGGCGCGATCGAGGAAATCTCGAAGGGTGCGGTGCTGGTGGCAGTCGCTTGGCGGGTCCCCCAACGGACAGTGCACGGTGGAATGGTCCTGGGGGCCACGGTCGGTGCCGGCTTCGCCGCCTTCGAGAGCACGGGGTACGCCTTCTGGGCATACATTCAGCACACCAATGACCATCCCGAGCTGAGCATTCTGCAAACCGAGGTGTCGCGAGCCATGCTCGCACCCTTCGGCCACCTGACCTGGACCGCGCTGCTCGGCGGTGCTCTCTTCGCCGCTGCCGCACCACCCAAGGGCGGGTTCCGCGTTACTCCGCGAGTGATCTGGACGTTCCTGGGCGTCTCGGCGCTCCATGGAGCGTGGGACGCGTCGTACGGCTGGGGAATCTGGATCACCCAGGGACTCACCGGCAACGGATGGATCGCCGATTGGCCGGACGGCACCTACTGGGAGAGTTCCCCGACCCAACGAGAGCAGTGGGTCTTCCAGGGGACGTACGACGGCGCCCTGGCCGTCATCGCCCTCCTGGGGGTGGTCTGGGTCATCCACAGCTGGCGCCACGCCAGACATGCCGCCGCCAGCGCACCCGCGGCGGGCCCGCCAATCAACGCACCAGACCGCCAACCGTGAACGCAGCCTGTCAGAGCACCCGAGTGTCCGGTGACGAGGACTGGCCGACTTGCCGACGGTGAAGCCGGCCGCCAGCGTTAGCCGGGAGGTCTGCGGTCAGAAGGCGGCGATGGGGTTGACGGGGCTGCCGGAGGTGGCGGCGAGGCGGATGGGGGCGAGTGCTAGTTGGAAGTCCCATTGGCCGAGCTCGGCGGCTGTTGTCGCGCACGCCTCCAGGTCGCAGTTGTCGAGCATCCACAGGCCCATCGCGACGAGGCTCACGGCGTGAACCGGCATCAGGACGTCGTCGTACCCCGACGGCTGAACGTCCTGGGGGGTGTCAGCGCCGATCAGCGCGACCTCCCGTTCATGCAGCCACGGCAGGCAGGACGCGTGCCAGCCGGCCTGCGTGAAACCGCCGGCCGCACCGGCCTCGTGTCGAGCGCGGCCATAGCCGGTCCGCAGGAGTACGGCGTCGCCGGATCGCACCTGCACACCCTGGCGACGCTCGGCCTCCTCGAGATCCTCGGGAAACACACCCTCACCCGGTTCCAGCCACGGCACATCGCGGACCGTCGCGATGTCCAGCAGGACACCCCGCGTGACGATCCCGTTCGCCGCCGCCGTGACCGCCGCCCACGCTGACCCCGTCTCGGCGTCGACCAGCGAATGCGACCGCCCGTTGTACATCGTGCCGTCCCAGAAGATGTGGCACGGCGAATCCAGGTGGGTGATCGTGTTGCCGTGGAAGAAGATGCCGAGCCGCTCGTTCGAGAAGCCCCAGCGCCGGTCGTTGCGGAAGTGCTCCGGCATGTGCTCGGCGCCCGGCATGTCGGCGGCGCACGGGCACGACGTCGTCGACCGCTCCATTTCTTCCGGTACGGCGACCTCCCATCCGCACGACACGCTCCTGCCGTGGCGCACGGCCCGTGCCGCCGCCAGCCGAACGTCGTCGGTGATGAGGTTCAGAGTGCCGAGCTCGTCGTCGTCGCCCCACCGTCCCCAGTTCGACAGCGAGTCGAAGTACCCGAATACGTCGTCCTGAGTGGGCATCGATCGCTCTGCCGTCATCCCAGCATCGACTCCTCCGGTCACGCGGTTCGAGGCACCAAGGCCTGCTGAACTGGCATGACACTACAACGTGGGGCCCGAGGAGTGGGCGATGGTCAACTGTGGCTTGCGCTGGGAGTAACGGCGGTCCTGGCTCTGCTCGCCGCGGCGCGGTTCGCGACGACCGCGATTGTGGTGCCGGTGGCCGCGAACAGCGCACCGAGCGCGATCCAGCCCGCTGTGCCGTGGTCGATAGCGGTTGTGGTGACGACTGCCGGGCTGAGCATCAGGGCGAGCGCGAGGCCGGTCTGGCTGAGCCCCTGGTAGGCGCCGGCGCGGGCAGGGTCGGCGAGCTCGAACGCCATCCCCCAGCTCCCGGCTTCGCCGCGCGTCTCGCCTGCGGAGGAGGCGAGCGCGCCGAGCACGAGGACGCCGGTCGCCGCAGCGGCGCCGAGGTGACCTGCGAGGGCGAAGAGCAGGCAGGCGAGGAGCAGGAGCAGGCCGGCTCGACGCGCCGATCGTCCGGCCGTGCGCAGGTCCTGGGTGCCGCGGGACGCGCGGACCTGGAAGAGCGCCACGTAGGCGGTGTTGACCACGAGGAGCGCCGACACCACGACGGTCGGAGCCTCGGTGTGATCCGCCACCCACAGCGGTATGCCGACCGACGTCAGCCCGAAGTGGATGGCGAGTACGGCGTTGAGAACGGTCGAGACGACGTACGTCCGATCTTTGAGAGGCGAAGGTCCGCGTGGCGCCTCGGCGCCCGCGGAGGCGTCCATTCGCTCGGCCAGCCCGGATACTCTCCGGCGCAGACCGGCCAGTGGGATCGTGCCGAGGATTGTGACGGCGCCGACCACGACCACAGTCAGGCGGTACGCCGTTGCCGTGTCGACGATCAGGGCCAGTCCGGCAAGCAGGGTGCCGATGCCGATACCGACGTTCATCACCACCCGCAGCCGAGCGCGGACAACAACCCGCTCCGGGCCGACGAACCATCGGGCGAGCAGCGTCATCTGGGCAGTGCTCTGCAGGCCGCGGGAGCCGGAGACGCAGGCCGCGACGAGCACAAAGGTGCCAAGGTCGCGGGCCAGGGCGTACCCCAGCAGCGCGAGGCCGTTCGCGGCGAGGGCCCACTGCTGCAGCCGATCGGCGCCACACCGGTCGCTCAGCCACCCACCGGCGTACGACGCCAGGACGCCGACTCCTCCGGCGACGGCCAGGCCGATCCCGACGGCAGCCGCAGACAGTCCCACCCCGCGGGTGAAGTACAGCGCGCTGACCGCGAAGAACATCCCCCGGGAGAGTGACAAGGCGGCCACGGCGGAGGCGAGCGCGCGTTCGACGGGATCGTGGAGGAGTGCGGGCACGCGTCAGTTGTCGCATCCGGTGCTCGGCGACACCATCGATGTAGCGTATTGCTTCATGATCGAGTACGAGCTCGTCGGCAACGACCTCGGCGAGGTGCGCTTCGCGATCTCGCCGCTGAACGAGCTGGTCCTGTCGCTGCGGACGCTGCGCGATCCGGGCCGGTTCCCGCTGCAGCTGCCCTGGCTGCGAGCCACCGAGGCGGCGCGCGCCAGGCTCGACCTGGAGCTGCTCCGCGCCCTGACGAACGAATCGCTGTGGACGCCGGACTTCCTCACCCCGCGGCCGTACACCCCGCTCGGCAGGATCGACGACGAGTTCGCGGCCCTGACCGGCACACCGGGCGGCGTCGTACGGGCGGATCTGGCAGAGGTCCACCCGGCCGCGCTGCCCGCGGTACTTCGAGGCCGGCCGGACAGGGTACTCAGCCGTGTCCTGGCGGCGCTCCGAGACTACTGGGAGGCATGTTTCGAGCCGCACTGGCAACGCATGCGGACCGTGCTCGAGGCCGACGTCGTCTACCGCGGCCGGGTCACAGCGCAATCCGGCCTCGCAGTGATGTTCGCCGACCTCGACCGGCATGTTCGCCTCGAGGGGACCGTTGTGTACGTGCTGCTGCGCAGCGACCTCTCGTACCGCACCTCCACCGCCGGCCGCGGCCTCACGCTCGCCCCCTCGCTGTTCAGCAGGCGGGCGACGGCGCCCATCTCCCCCGACGAGCCACCGCACATCATGTACCCGGCACGCGGCCTCGCAACGCTTTGGGAGACCGAGACGAACACGCCGGCCACTGCCCTGGTCGGCCTGATCGGCCGCGTCCGCGCTCGGCTGATGGCACTCCTCGAGACGCCGACGTCGTCGACCGAGCTCGCTGTGCGCCTGGACGTCACGCCGACCGCGGTCAACCAGCATCTGCGTGCACTGCGCGCAGCCGGTCTCCTCATCTCAGCACGGCACGGCCGCTCCGTCCTCTACCGCCGCTCAGACCTCGGCGACCGCCTGGTCCGCGGCGCATAACTCTCGATCTTCTGTTGTGAACTGAGGGCGACGCTCGGTCGAGGGGTCGGTGGGCCGGGATTGTCCTACGGTGGGACGACGCCGAAGGGATGATGCATGGCCGACGAGATCGACAGCCCACGTCTGCAGAAACTTGAGCCGGCCGGAACTGAGGAGTTCTGGGCCGAAGTCAGCGAGCAGGGTGCGCCTCTGGTGGAGCCTGTGCTGGATGACGAGCACGATGTCTGGCTGACTTTTCTCTACCGGTCGAGCGAACCTGTCGCCGGCGTCTCGGTGTTCGGCGGGCCGGCAGGATGGGATGCACCAGACAACCTGATGCACCACTTGGACGGCACCGACGTCTGGTATCTCACCTGCCGGGTCCGCGCCGATCTGCGCTGCACCTACCGTCTGGCCGTCGATGACGTGGACAGTGCGGCGTCCAAGGCGGAGGACTGGCAGGAACGTACGGCGCACTGGTTCACCGATCCACTCAACCCGGCGACGTTCGTCTATCCCGAGGACGAATTCCTTGGCTCTGACGAGACTGTGGTGTCGTTGATCGAGCTACCGGCTGCGCCAGCGCAGCCGTGGCTCGCTCCGAGGTCCGACGGCAACGCAGGCGAGCTCGTCCAGCAGCTGCACCGCAGCGAGATCCTCGGCAACGAGCGTCGCATCTGGATCTACACCCCGCCCGGTTATCGACCGGACGACGAACCGTATCCGCTGCTCGTGCTGTTCGACGGCGACGTCGTACGCGGCCCGATTCCCTTCCCCACGATCCTGGACAACCTCATCGACGACGGCCGCATCCCACCGATGGTGGCCGTCCTCGTCGACAGCCTGAGTCAGGAAGTCCGCAACCGCGAACTCCCCTGCGGCGGACCCTTCCTGGAGTACCTGTCCAACGAACTGCTGCCCTGGGTCCGTGAGCAGTACCGGATCACGACCGATCCCGCGCGGACGATCGTGGCGGGTCAGAGCCATGGCGGTCAGGCCGCCGCGTTCGCGGGGCTCAATCGCCCGGACATCTTCGGCAACGTGATCTCGCAGTCGGGATCGTTCTGGTGGAGCCCCGACGACGACCACGAACACGAGTGGCTCACCCGCCAGTACGCCGAGGCCGAACGACAGCCCGTGCGGTTCTATCTCGAGGTCGGCCTGCAAGAGCGCGGTTCGACCCCCGACGACGGCCCGTCCATGGTGGTCGCGAACCGCCACTTCCGAACCATCCTGCGCAGCAAGGGCTACGACCTGACGTACACGGAGTACAACGGCGGCCATGACTACGTCTGCTGGCGCGGCTCGCTCGCCGACGCACTCACCATTCTTTCGGCCACGCGTCAGTTGCCGGCGTAGCTGATCGCGACGACGGTCGAGCTGCTGCTGATCTTGCCGCTGTCGACCTTCTTGCCGTTGACCACCAGTACGACGCTGAGGCCGTCGGAGCCCTTCGTCTTGTGCAGGTTGACGGTGTAGGAGCCATTCGAAGCCTTGACCTGGAACGTGGCGGATCCACAGCCCTTCTTGCTCGTCGCGCCGATCCGCCCCGCCCAGCAGGTCTTCTTCGACGCCGTGATCCGGACGGTCGCACCCGACTGCGTGGTGGTTTTCCCCTTGCCCTTGGCGCTCCCGCTGCTGCTGCCGCCGGCGCCTGTGCCGGCGCCGGGCGTGGTCTTGATCGGTTCGCAGCCGGTCAGCACCAGCGGGACCACGAGTGCGACCGCGAGAGCGGTCCATCGGCGGGCAGACATCGGGGACCTCCGGTCATCCGGTCTTGACGCTCAGTTGTGGCTTCAGGCTGGTCGGCTTCAGCTCCTTGCGGACCAACGCTTCGATATCGGTCAGACCGCTGCTGTTCTTCGTCGCGGTCAGGCGCGCCGCCTTGCTGCCGGTCGAGAGCTGAGCCTCGAGTTCTCGCGCCATCGCTTCGAGCTGTTGCCGGCCGTGTCGCGAGAACGCGCGGTGCTTGCTCGTGACAACTACGATCTGCACCGCGACGGCCGAGGTCGTGCAGCCGGAACAGGCCGCGTTGACCGCGAAGGCACGGTTTCGAGCGGTGACCGACGTACCGGGCCGGACCACGACGATCTGCACGGACACGCTGGTCGCTCGGCAGTTGCTGCAACTCGACCAGGCGTTCGCGACGTTGTCCGCCGTACGCTTCTTCGCCTTGTTCACGTAGATGACCTGCACTGCCGAAGCGTTGGCGCTGCACGAGTCGCAGGTGGCCGATGCGGTGGCCACGGCATCGGCCTGGGCTCGCTTGCCCCGGGCACGTTCGAACATGGCGGTCCGGTCGGTGTCCGAGCTGCCTGGTGTCGCGGGGTTGGCGGACGCGACCAGGTCGAAGTCCTGGCCGCTCCGGAACGTGAGGAGGCTTGCGGTACCGGTCGCGCCCAGGACGAGGGACGCGATCATCGTGATGGTTTGGAGTCGCCGGCTGATGGTCATGAGGCTCCTTCGCCTGTCAGGGACGGGTCAACCACCGAGACGGGACTCCAGCGGTTCGTGGTGAATCCGCCGGCGACCAGTTCGGCCAGTTCCAGGTAGGCATCGCGGGTCGCGGAGCGCAAGTCGTCGAGGTCGACCGCTGCTCCGCTGTCGAGCGCCGGGTCCCACGGGATGCGGACGGTGCCGGCGCAGCGACTGTTGAAGTGGTTCTCGATCTCGTCGAGCTGGAGCCAGCGCGGCTTGCCTCTCGTCGTGTTGATCACGGCGACCGCGGACGACACCAGGTCGGCGTGCCCGTGCTGGTCCAGCCAGTCCAGCGTCCCGGCCGCGACCCGGGCACCGTCGAGTGCGGGTGGCATCACGACGACGATCTGGTCGGCCTCACGCAGGATGCCCTGAATGGCGCCGTCCAGGATGCCGGTGCCGGTATCGACGAGGATCAGGTTGTAGTGCTGGGTGAGCAGGTCGAGCACAGTGCGGTAGTCCCGGTCGCCGAGCGCCTGGCTGATGGTCGGGTCGTCGTCGGACGCGATCACCTCGAGCCGGCTCGGTGCCTGCGAGGTGTACTCGCGCAGATCGGCGTACTTCGTGATCAGATCGCGCTCGCCGAGGAGGTTGGTCACCGTGGCCGGGGACTCGCGGCGGACCCGATAGATGAGCGAGCCCGCGTCAGGGTTCGCGTCGAGCGCGACCACCCGGTCGCCGCGGTGCATCGCGAGCGTGTGACCCAGCATCAGAGTGGTCGTGGTCTTCCCGGCGCCGCCTTTACGGCTCAAGGTGACCACTCTGCGCGGTCCGCGCACGGCCGCACGGACTCGGTCGATCCGCTCCAGTTCGCGCTGTTCGGCGAGGCTGGGGCCGACGTTGATCCGGCCGCTCGAGACGAAGTACAGGCCGTGCCGCCATCCGTTCCGAGGCGGCGTCATCCGCCGGCGGAGCATCTTGTCCTCGGTGAACAGGGCAGCACCGCTCGCCCCGCTGATGTGGTCCATCGGTTCCTCCTCGGCCGGCGACGGCGGGGTCTGCCGGGTTCGAACCGCGCGTACGACGTGGAGCAGGGATCGGACGAGTACGACGCTCAGACCGACGATCGGGAGAGCGATCGCCAGCAGGGACAGCAGCGAGAGCGCCGCCGCGCCGATCTGGCCGGCCGCGGCGAGTGTTCGTACGCCGGCCCACAACTCACTCGCGCGATCCCAGAACCCGGCGAGGTAGCCAGGGGCGTTCCAGGTCATGAGTCCCAGACCGATGAGCAGGACCGGGACGGTGACCAGCACCCAGGTCGTGACCACGATCCGGGTCCGGAACCGCAGCGTCGCCACACCGGAATCGTTCCGGCGGCCAGGCAGAAGGCTCCGCAGAATGGGCCGGACGTGCCCGAAGAGATTCGGTACGCCGGCCAGGTCGCCCAGAATGTAGTAGCCGTCGAACCGAACCACCGGCAGCAGTTGCTGGATGATCTCCAGGTGGGACAGCGCGATCACCGCGAGCAGTGGGGCCCAACCGGTCCACAGGTACATCCCGGCCGCGACCACGATGTAGACCGCGTTGAAGTAGACGCCACCCAGATCGGTCCGCAGCCGGCCGGCCCGGTTGAGCCGGTAGGCGCTGGTCACGTTCGTGTAGAAGGCAGGGATCCAGAGATAGAGCCCGACGCCGATCTGTCCGGGCTTGGCGCCGCCGTACCGGCAGCCGGCCGCGTGACCGAACTCGTGGAAGAGCGTTGCCAGTAGCAACAAAATCAGGACGGCCAGCACCCCGGCCGGATCGACGAGGGACGAGAAGACGTCCGAGGCCGACAGGGTGGTGAGCACCCAGATGTCGAAGGCGATCACGGCCGCCAGGACCGCGAAGATCACGGGCCGGTGGAACAGCGGCGCGAAGATCCGTGCGATCGTCCGGACCGCACCGGCCGGCAGCAGCACGCCGCGTAGGCTCAACGCGAGCAGGGGATCCGCCTTCTCCTGTCCCACCGGCGCGCCGTTCCAGAGCGCGACCAGGCCGGAGGGACCGAGCTTGTCGTTGATCAGGCGGACCAGGTCGTCGGGATCGAGACGGTGACCGTACGCGCGGCTCACCCGGTCGGCCAGCAGATCGGTCGACGAGTGCCCGTCGGCGTTCTCCACGATCAGGTACAGCAGCTTGGTCAGCAGGACCATCTGCCGGTCGGACCGTTCGACCAGATAGCGCTCTTCCCGGAACCCGGACCCCTCGTACCGCCCGAGCAGGCGTACGCCGCCCACCCGGCTCGGTCTGGGTCCGCCGCGCACCGGGACCGCGCGGAGGTGGTCTTCTGTCGTTGTCACGATGCGGTTTGTCCCCCCAGTGCGGGGGGCGCGGGCCCCCCGCCAGTTCCGTGCGCCGATGGAGCTAACGCTGGAACGCAGCCAGGTGCTGCAGTGCGGCGGCCGTGGCGGTCGAGCCGATCGTCCCCGCATTCACCGCGATCGCCAGATTGACGGCCGTGATGTTGGTGATGTTGATCAGTGCCAGTGCCTCGCGCGTGGGCAGCAGCTCGGCCGACTGGCCGGCGACGTCCGTACCCGAGATCCTGCCGAGATCCGTCATCGAAACCCCCTCGTTCCTGCGGCGTGCGAGCGGCGCACTCGGTCATCGCCGCCCGCACACCCGATTCGGCCGGCCTAGTGCTGCTTGACCACAATCGTCTGAATGGCCGCGGCCTTCGCCACCGACCAGTACGACGCCGCGTTCAGCGCGACCGCCGTGTTGGACGCGTAGATGTTGGCGTAGTTGAAACCACCCAACGCCTCCCGCTCCGGCAGTACCTGGATCTCCTCCAGGTCGAGTTCGACCGCCGTCAGTTTCTCGTTCATGAGTCACCCCCTCCGCCGTGTTCGGTGCTCACAGCCAGTGGATGCCTGGCAGCATGCTCAGGGTGTTGTCACAGCGTTGTCCCGGCGTTGTCACAGCGTTGTCAGGAAGACAGTGGTCGACGTAACGGCCTACTTCGGGGATCGTTGGGCTCATCGTGAGTCTCCCGGTGGTCCGAGCCCGCACGACACCAGGCAGCCGGTCGGATGACTCCCGGGGGAGTGGATCATGACCGATCACGCGCAGTCCGAGCCCGTGCCCGACGCGGCGGCACTGGTGATCCGGGTCTGGCGGGAGCCGACCGACGAGGCCGGGATCAAGGCGCGCATCACCCAGCGGCCCGATCTGGGCGCCGACGCCGAGACGACCTCGGTGGTGACCTCGCCGGAGGCTGTCTACCGCGAGGTCCGCGCCTGGCTCGAAGAGTTCGTCGGCCGAACGGGCGGTCAGTCTTGACATCCGGCCATTCCTGTCCCATGTTTCAGAGAGTGCGTTGCGGTTGGTGGTTCAGCCGTCACCCACAGCGGGGACATCTTCGAGCAACACAGCCGGGGGGCAGGCTCGACTGACGCGCGCCGTCGCACCCCGAGGGGGAGGCCGTGCGGTGCGGACGTTGTTAGAGAGCGATCTTCGACTTCAGTTGCTCGGCGACTGGCTCCTGACCGTTGGCGACCAGCCGGCCGAGAAGGTGGGACCGATCGATCTGCCGGCGGGTCCGCAGCACCTCATCGCGCTCCTCGCCCTCAACGGCCGCTGCGCACGGACCCAGACGGCCGCGACGCTGTGGCCGGACTGCACCGACATGGTCGCGGCCGCCCGTCTTCGCGCGGTCCTGTGGCGGCTGCGGCACCGGCATGCCGGCATACCGCCGGTGCTCGAGATCGGCGACTCGTCCCTGTCTCTGGCGGTCGACGTCGTCGTGGACGTCGACCGTTTCCTCGACGGCGCCGAGTTGCTGATCCGCGACGACCCCGACCGGGCCACCGACGAGGCCGAGGACGCCGCTCTCGTCGTACTGCACTCCTCGGAACTACTTCCTGGGTGGTACGACGACTGGGTGCTGGCCGCCCGCGAACGACTGCAGTACCTGCGGCTGGGCGCGCTCGACGCCCTCGCGAACCGGCGCCGACGGCAACGACGTACCCATGAGGCCCTCCAGGCCGCGCGGGCCGCGATCAGCATCGAGCCGCTGCACGAGAGCGCGCACCGCACGATCGTCGAGATCCACCTGGACAACGGCGACCTCGTTGAGGCCATCAACCATTACCAGCGATTCCGGGACATGCTCGACCGCGAACTGGGCCTCCCACCGAGCGACCTGTTCCGCGAGGTCGTGAGCCCCTACCTGGCCGTTGCCTCCCGCAAGGTAGCCCGAACCCGCTGAACCCGGTCGGTCTTCAGATCAGGCCGGTCGCGGCGGCGATCAGGTCGATCTGGTGGAGGTCGGGGTTGGCGGGGAACAGGATCAGCTCTTCGCAGCCTGCGGCGGCGAAGCCGGTGACGGCGTCCGCGACTGCTTGCCGGGTGGTGAGGGCGTTGGCGATGATCCGCTCGGCGTACGGACCGGCGAAGCTGTAGTAGTCGCCGAGGTAGCGCCGTGCGTGCTCCTCGGCGTCGTCGCCGAGGCTCACGTAGCCGATGGCGGCCAGCCGCGGCTCGCCTTCACGTCCCGCCTCGCGCCAGGCACCCCTGGCCGTGTCAGCTGCCGCCGCGAAGGCGTCCGGACCGCCCGCGCCGAGGATCCAGCCGGCGCCGTACTGCGTCATCCGGCGGAAGGCGGCGGGAGAGCCACCACCGATGAGCAGCGGCGGACCGCCTGGTTGTACCGGGGCCGGCCCGATCGCACCGGCGTACCCCCGCGACTCACCGGCCCACACCGCCCGCATCTCCGCGAGTTCCGCGTCGAACGCCTTTCCACGCTTCTCGTACGGCGTTGCCGTCGCCTCGAAGTCGTCCGGCCGTCCTCCGACCGCGATGCCAACCGTCAACCGGCCGTCGGAGAGGCGATCCACGGTGGCCAGTTGCTTGGCCAGCAAGGCGCCGTTGCCCCGGAACGGGCCGATCATGATGGCTGTCGTCAGACCGATCCGGCTGGTCACCGCCGCCGCGGCGGCCAGCGCGGGTATTGCGTCCAGATTCCCGTACACCAGCCGGTCGAGCGTCCCCAGGGTGGAAAACCCGGCCTGCTCGGCAGCCTGCGCCCAATCCAGGATCAGCCGGGCGCGAATACCCGGAATCGTGGACGGCAGACCGATACCAACATCCATGAGAGCTCCCTGGTTCAGATGTTCGGGGCCTTAACCAGACTGCACCTTTGTATTGACTCTGTCGTGGGTGGCGAGGAGGGTCGAACGCGGGGGTGGGGATTCCGATGAACATCCGACGAATTCGCAAAGTGCTAGCTGTCCTGAGTTCAGGGCTACTTCTTTCGACGACGTTCTTGTCGGCGGCACAGTCCGATACCGCAACATCGCCGTACCGCATCGACTTCAAGCCTTGTCCCGGATCGGCTGTGGTCCGGTGCGGCACGCTGCAGGTACCTGCGGACTGGTCGGCTCCGAAGGGTGCGAAGATCACTGTGGCGGTGGCACGCCGCCCCGCGGATGATCCTGCACACCGGATCGGCACGCTGTTCTTCAACCCCGGTGGCCCGGGAGACGGTGCCGTCAAGTACGTCATTGAAGCCGATACCTTCTTCTCCGCCACGCTCCGAGCTCGCTTCGACATCGTCGGCCTCGATCCGAGAGGCGTCGGCGCAAGCACCCCGATCAGGTGTGGCGTGCCGGCACTGACGCCCGACTACACGTTCTTCCCGCGAACGCAGCGGGAGTTCGACGCGACGGTCGCGCACAATCGCGCGCTCGCGAAGAGCTGCCTGCGGCAGACCGGACCACTGTTCCTGCACGCAGACACCGTCAGCGTCGCCCGCGACCACGAGGCGGTCCGCATCGCCCTCGGCGTCTCGAAGGTGAACTGGTTGGGCCTGTCCTACGGCACGCAGGTCGGCGCGCAGTACGCCCAGCTGTACCCGAAGCGCACGCGAGCCATGGTCCTGGACGCGGCCCTGGACCACAGCAGCCCGGAAACGCAGCTGACCGCCGATGCGACCAAGACCGTCGAGGAGGCGTTCGACCGGTTCGTCGAATGGTGTGACACCGCTGCCGACTGCGTACTGCGTGGGCAGGATGTCGCTGCCCTCTACGACCAACTCGTCAAGAGCGCCGACCAGAATCCGATCCCGGTCGAGGGAGCCCTGCGCCCGGTGACCGGCGACGACATCCGGATGAACACTCCGACCTGGCTCCTCGCGAAGACGCCCAACGTGATCGTGGGCGAGCTGTCCTGGCCCGTGTTCTCCGAGGTGCTCCGTCGAGCCATAGCCGGGCAGGCCGAGTTCTTCGCTTTCCCACCGCCTCAGGGTCCCACCGACAACCTCTTCGCCCAGATAGCGAATCACTGCGGTGACTACGTGGCCGACATCCACACCTTCGCCCAGATGCAGCAGCGGATCGAGATGGCCCGGCAGTTGGCGCCTCACCTGCAGGGTGGGTCGGAGTTCTGGCTGGGCGGCTTGTGCATCGGCTATCCCTTCAAGGTCGCCAATCCGCAGCGCAGCCTCGATGTGAAGGGCGTGCCCACACTGATCGTTCACTCGACGCACGACCCGTCCGTCTCCTACCAGTGGGCCTTCGGTCTGGCCGACCAGATCCGTGGCAGCAGCGTGCTGTCGCGAATCGGTGACGGCCACACCTCCTACTACACCTCCGACTGCGCCCGCGATGCGACGGACCAGTTCCTCCTCACCAAACAGTCCACACCAGCCCCCGTCTGCGCCACCTAGGCCGCACCGACGGTTGAGCCGGAGAGAGCCTGAGGGTGACGACTCCGGTGCGGTCGGTGCGGTCGCGGCCGGTGTGTTGGGAGCAGTGGCGAGGCCGCTCATCCGTCCTGGATGACGCGCAAACCTGACGCGCGCACCAGTGTGGGTGGAGCCAATTGATTCCTCCTGACAGTGCTCACGGACCGCGACCCGAGCCGGTTTTGCGGCTGTGAGCGGGTGCTCAGGCGAGGAGAGGGAGAGTGGAACATGGCAATCGGGCCAGTACAGCTCATCGTGCTGGGGTTCAGGCACCCTGAGTTCCACGGTGAGATCATCGCCGAGCTCGAACGGCTCCGGGCGAGCGACACCGTCCGTGTGATCGACTCGTTGGCGGTCTACAAGACCGCGGACGGCGACCTGGAGGCCGAGCATCTCAGCAACCTGTCCGAGCAGGAAGCAATTGAGCTGGGCAGCAAGATCGGGGCGCTGGTCGGTCTGGGCTTCGAGGGCGAGGAAGGCATGGAAGCCGGCGCCGAAGCCGGCGCCGAAGCGGCTGCCGAGCAGGGCGGTGTAGGCGTGTTCACCGGCGAGGACGCCTGGGATGTGCTCGAGGAGATCCCGAACGACTCCGCCGCGGCGCTCATCCTGCTGGAGCACCACTGGGCCGTGCCGCTCCGGGATGCCATTGCCCGGGCCGGGGGGTTCCGCATCAGCGACGGCTTCATCAGCCCACTGGACCTCATCGAGATCGGGCTGGTATCGGCTGAGGAAGCCAAGGAACTGCACGAGATGGAAACTGCGGGCGCCGTCAGCTGACCGCGCGGCCGTCGTTCGCCATCGCACAGGGAGGAGGAGAACCCGATGCTTGGATCACGCAGGGTCGCGCGCCGGACCGGGCGCCGCACAGCGCGGCGTGTGTCCCGCCGCAGGTAACGGCTCACAGCGAACAAGCGGGGACCGCTGGCCTACGCGCGCCCGGGCGAATGACCCGGGCTGCGCCGGCCTGCCACGGTTCGTGCCATGAAAGTCTGACGGCGTGGGGCATTCAGTCGCTGAAGAGCGGACGCCGGCCGATGCCCGAACGAGCAGCATCGCCGGCGTCCGGCTCTTCGACAGTGCGGACTTTCCGCCTATTTCTTGATCTCGTAGCGCAGAAGTGCCACGCCGTTGTCGAACGAGGTGGCCTCGGCCAACGTCAGGTCCCGACGATCCTCGAAAACGCGCGTTCCCTTGCCGCGTGACGCCGGGCAGACCAGCATCCGGATCTCGTCGACGACGCCGGTCTCCAGCAGTGAGTGCATGAGCCTCAAACTCCCCCACAGCCAGATGTCCTTGCCGCTCTGCTCCTTGAGCTCTCGGATGGTGGCGACCGGGTCGCACGTCACGGTCGCGGCGGGAAAGTCGCCCCAGGGAGCGTCGTCCAGCGTCGACGACGCGACGAACTTGGTGAGGTTGTTGAGCTTCTCGCCGTACTTGCCCTGATCCTCGGCGTACGGCCAGTAGTCCTTGGACTGGGCGTAGGTGTTCGCGCCGAGAATCATCGTGTCGACCGAGTCGATGAACCCCATCAGGTTGTTCTTGAAGGGGTCGTCGGTGACTTCGTCATCGAACGGTTCTCCCGACACGAAGCTGAGGCCACCGTCCTCCTCGGCCGCGATGTTGTCGACAGTGACCCACTGCTGGACTATGAGCTTTCGCATGACTGTCCTTCCGATCCGTACGATGGTGCGGTCACGCTGACCGCATTTACCACTGAGACGGAGCCGCCCCGCCGGTCTCGACATCCCGGCCACATCAAGTTGCATCCGTCCCAGTGAGCGCGATCAGAGGACCCGTATGACCAGCCCGCCCGAGTCGACCGCGTACGCGACCATTCGCGAGGGGATTGCCCTGCGCGAACAAGGCCGCTCACTTGAGGCGAAGGCGCTCATGGAGTCGCTGGTCGCTGGTGTTGAGAGTGGAGACGATGCGTTCGCCAAGGTCTTCCTTGCTCATTCGCTGGCGGATGTGCAGGAGAGCCCCGAAGACGAGCTTGCATGGGACCTCCGAGCGCTCGCGTTCATGGATGAACTGACCGACGAACGAGCCATCGAGAGAGGCAATCCTGGCGGCAAGAGTGCCCTCCTGCCGTCCCTCCATCTGAACCTGGCCGTGGACTACCGACGCCTCGGCGATGACACCAACGCTCGTCGGCACTTCGAACTGGGGCAGGCGCACCTGGACGCGCTTGCGGACGATGCGTACGGGGACAGCATTCGGAGCGCGTTCGTTCAGGGCATCTGAAGCTGTTCTCGGTCCATCCGGCCTGGAGGATGTCGCGGCGTATTCGCCGGGACCACACTCGAGGCGTGTCCAGCGAGACCGCCTTGTTTGGGGGTACGGATGTTCTTCGCCCTGCCCAGCCTGCTACTCGCCGTCACCCTGCTCGTCATCGTGCTCGGATCCTGCACCCTCGGCGTACTCATCGGCCGCCGGCTCCGCGGCCACCACGAACCCTGGCGCGAACCCATCGGAGTCATCCAAGCCGCCCTCCTCGGATTCGTCGCCCTCATCCTCGCCTTCGGACTCACCATGGCCGTCGGCCGCTACGAAACCCGACGCGTCGAACTCGTCACCGAAACCAACGCCATCGGCACCACCTACCTCCGCGCACAAACCCTGCCAGAACCCGTCCGCAGCCAATCACTGGAACTCCTCAAGCGCTACACCGACCTCGAGATCCGCCTGTCGACCACCCGCCCCGGCTCCCCCCAAGCCCGACGCGTCATCGCCGACGGCCAGACCATCCAACGCCAACTCTGGGCACTGGCCGACGACTCACTCCAACACGCCCCCACCGCCACCGCCCCACGCCTGTACGTCGACAGCCTCAACACCATGATCGACAGCCAAACCTCCCGCGTCGCCGCCCTCGGCAACCGCGTCCCCACCTCCGTCCTCATCCTCGAAGTCGTCGGCGCATCCGTAGCACTCGCACTACTCGGCCGCTACCTCACCGTCCTCGGCCGCGGCCTCCTCCCCGTCACACTCGCCGCCGTCTTCGTAACCCTCCTCCTACTAGTCACCTTCGACCTCGACCGACCCACCCGCGGCATCATCACCGTCCCCTACACACCGTTGACGGAGCTACGGGCGTCGATGGACCTACCACCCGCGGCCGGCGGCGGCTAGGAGCGTGTCGCCGTTGGCTGGATCAGTCCAGGCAGAATTCGTTGCCTTCGGGGTCGGTCATCGTGATGGTGCCGAGGGCCAGTGGTGGCTCGGGGTCGAAGCGGCGTACTCGGTGGGCTCCCAGAGCGACCAGGCGGGCGCATTCCGACTCCAGGGCTGCCATCCGTTCGTCGCCCTCAAGACCGGGGGCCGCGCGGACGTCGAGGTGGACGCGATTCTTGGCGACCTTGCCCTCGGGCACTTGCTGGAAGAACAGCCGTGGACCGTCACCATCCGGGTCTTCGAGGGCCGAGCGCGTGTTGCGCTGATCGACCGGTACGCCGACGCGCTCGAGGAACTCGTCCCACGCCGCCAGCGGGTCGGCGCCCTCGGGCAGTTCGACACCGGGCGGGCCGGGGTGAACGTAACCCAGCACGTCGCGCCAGAAGAACGACAGCGCCCGCGGATCGTGGGCGTCGAAGGTGACCTGGAATTCGCGGCTCATCGGCCTGCTCCCTTCACAGCGGTTCTCATCCGCCCACTCTGGCGCAACCAACGGACAGTTCCTGTCCGCTCCTGGAGTACTACGGCTCGGAGTGGCGGCGGGCGAGGTGGACGGTGAGGTCGGCGGCGATCTCGACCGTGTCCGGGAGGACCTGCAGGATGTGGTGAAAGGCTTGTTCCTGGACTGCGGCCGGCAATTCGAGGTACGCCGAGATCGTCGACAACAGGCCGACGTAGTCACTCGCACTCATCGTCCAGCGCCGCTCGATCACCTGTTGCTGAACGTCGCTGAACCACTCAGACTGTTGGAGCTCCGTACCCGGCCACTGCATGGCCTGCTCCGGCGGCGTTCCATCGGGAGACGGAATGTCGTCGCTCTCCAAGAACGGCGCCCGGGCCGCGCGAACCGCCTCCTCCACCGCCGGATCAGCAAGCCCAACCGGTCCACCGAACGACGCGAAGACCCCACCCGGCTCCAGCAGCCCGGCGATGCGCGACCACCGGCCCTCTGGGTTCGTCCAGTGCAGCGCCGCGGCCGCATAGACAAGCCCGTAGCGCTCCCCTGATCTCAGATCCTCGAAGGCTGCTCGCACCGGCGTGACGTTCGCCGGCACATGCTTGCGCAACTCGGTGAGCATGGCGTTGTCGGGCTCGGTCGCGGTGACCGCGACCCCTTGTTCAGCAAAGAGGCGGGTTGCTTTGCCGGTACCAGCACCAATCTCGAGCGCAGTCCGGACCGGCTGACCGGCGTACGTCGTCACCAGGTCGAAAAGCTCGACGGGATATCCCGGCCGGAACCGTTCGTACGCTTCTGCCATTGCTCCGAAGCTCAACGCGCGACCAGACATGCCGAGCATCCTGGCACGAGCCTCCTCACAATTCATGGTCATTTTCCGCGGACCGGAAGTCGGCCCGCGGAAAAGCTGACAGTCACCTGGCGCTGCGGACCGATGAGACGACATCGAGGATTCCTTGTGTGGTGGTGGCGGCGTACTGTTCGTCCGCGACCAGTGCCTCGTGGGTAGCACCATCGATGACGCGGTGCACGCTGTTGGTCGACAAGGTGGCCAGGTGGTCCTGTGCTGCAAACCACGCGGCATCGGATCCGGTGCCGGCGGTCAGGACGACCAAGGGCTTGCCGGCAAAGTCACGGAGAGATGCTGCCTGCTGCACCGAGGCGGCCGCCTGGACGTACTCGTCGATCGTGCTGCGAAGAGTGCTCTCGGTCGCGCCGCTGGCGCGTACCTCGTCCCGGGAACGCGGCGGGAGGCTGCCGAAGGAAACCTGGCCGTACAGGCGGGCAAGACCAACTCGAGCCGAGACCGAGACCAGTGCGGAGACACGACCCATGACGTCCCCGGACGATGCTGCCCGAGGTGTCGCCGCCGTCGCGGGTGCGGTGGAGTCGACCAGCACCATTCCGGAGACGTCGGCGGGGTAGCGAGCGGCGAAGGTGAGCACGTAGAGGCCGCCGAACGAATGGCCCGCCAGCACGTAGGGACCCGGGACGTGTCCACGCTCAAGCAACGTGTGCAGGTCGGTCGCTACCTGCATGCCGTCCTGGGCCGTGTCGGCAGGCTCGCTCCATCCGCGGCCCGCACGGTCGTAGACGCAGACCCGGGTATCACGTGCGACGGCCGGCGCGATCCACCCGAGATTCGAAGACATCTCGCCACCGCCCGCTTCGAGCACGACCGTGGGAGTGCCCGAGCCGGTGCAGCTCAGGTGCAGGCTGTGTCCGCCCACGTCGATCAACTGACCGGGCATCGGGTACGCCGTGGCATCCGCGGCTTCCCGCAGGGTCTCGTAGCCGCCGCCGATCGAGGCAAGAGCCAGCATCGCGATCACGGGGTAGAGCAGCCAGCGCCTGCTCGGGCTCCGAAGCTGCCGACGGATGCGAACGATCATCCAGACCGCCAACGCCAACAGCGTCGGAGGCCAGATCCAGCGAAGTACGTCGTACGCCGAGGAGCCGAACGTGACGAGGACGAGACCACTCAATCCCATGAATACTGCGGGAGCCGCGGCCCAGCGTTGTGGCTGATCGGTGAACCGCACTGACAGCACGGCCAACATGGCCCAGCCGAGTGCGAACCCGCACAGGACTGCGCCGGTGAGCTCGCTCTGCTCCGGCGCGATGAATGGGGCAGCGACGAGCAGCAGGGCGGCGAACAGTCCGCCGGCCAACGAGCCGGCCACGATCCAACCAACGCTTGCCCTTCGCCTCCGAGGGCCGGTGGACGGTGACGCCGGGTAATGCGGGTGGGTCTGTGTAGTCATGATGTCGCGCTCCTGAGTGAGGTTCGGTGGTGTTTCCACCGTCCTCGTCAGGCCAGGGCCTCGCGCCGGCCAAATGACCGGGTTCGATCAACTGAGCCCGAGTTGAGCGAGCTCTCCGCGCGAGCTGACCCCCACTTTGGCGAAGACGTTCCGCAGGTGAAACGCCACTGTGCGTGGGGAGACCCAGCACTGGGCGGCGACGTCCTTGTTCGACAGTCCCGTGCTGACCAGTTGGGCGATCTTCGTCTCCATGGGTGTGAGCCGCAGCAGCGTGGATGCGTCACGTTTGCGAGCGGTCTCCCCCGACGCCCGCAGTTCCTGCGCGGCGCGGGCGGCCAGCGGCTGCGCGCCAAGGTCGGTGAAGGTTTCCAACGCGGACCGCAGATGGTTGCGTGCGTCGACGCGACGATTGGTGCGACGCAGGAACTCGCCGTACAGCAGGTGTGTTCTGGCCTGGTCGTAGGGCCGGACCGCATGCCGGTAGTGGCCCAGGGCTTTCTCGTACAGCTCTGCCGCCGGCGCGGGGTCCGCGCAGAGCGCCCGCCCGAGGTCCACAGCGGCCAGTGCCCAGGGACGGTGTGTCGCAGTGGCGAACGGCGCGAGTTCGTCCACCCAGGCCCGTGCGAGCACAGGATCGCCGGCTCGCGCCGCCGCTCCAATGCGGTCCACCGCGGCCATCCGCTGGAGCACCGGTAGACGCATCGCGCCCAAGTGGTGCAGCGCCGCGACAGAGTCTCCCTCGGCAGTGGCCCTGGTGCCCTTGGCCCACCGCATGAGGTCATGCACGGGATCGGTCAGGATCCCCAACGAGTGCGCCGCGACCACTGCGTCGAGTTGTCCGAGGTGGTGGTCGTAGTCGTCGGTGCCGGCCAACGCAGCGAGCAGGGTCAGCCACGCCAGTGGTGCGGCAGTCAGCGTGGGCTGGCCGACTCCACGCGCCAAGGTGAGTGCTTCGTCGACCGAACTGCGCAGCACGGCCCATCGGCCGGCGAGGAGTTGGGCGAACGCGAGCCGTTCCAGCCCATAGATCACCCCCATGCCCGCACCGCTTTCGCGAGCGCTGGACACCATGGTTGCGTAGAAGAAGTGCGCAGCCTCATCGTCGCCGAGGCTGAGGGCCGTGTTGCCGAGGTTGCCCAGTACGTCGAGGTCTTCGACCTGGCGCCCAGCCTGCACGGCCCGGTCGAGGGTGGCCGCCGCCTCCGACCAATCACCGGCAGCCGAGGCGCTCAGGGCACCGAGGAGCAGTTGCAGGCACCGAGTGCGCGGCAGGTCAGCCGAGGCCGCGGTCAGCAAGCGAGTTTCGGTGCCGTCGGCAAGGGTTGCCCCGCTGTCCCCGCCGTACGCGCGCGTGAGTGCGGCCGCGACCGCCATCTCCAAGGCCCTGCTCGGATCCAGGTCCATGGCGGCGCGCGCAGCCTGGACAAAGATGCGATGCGCATCGCTGGCAGAACCCACGTTGACCTCGATACGCGCTCGCAGCCGGTCGATGTCGGCTCGCAGCAAACCATCGCCGGCGAGCTGCCGGGCCGAGGCGGACAGCGCCCGGGCACGAACCGCCTGCCCGCAGGCCCACGCGTTCCGGGCGGCCGCGAACAAGCGCACCGCGCGCGCAGGCCCGTCGACCGTCAACGCGGCAGCTCGCTCGAACGCGGCAGCGGCCGCGACGTACCCGCCACGCTGCTCAGCGCGGCCGCCCACCTGGTACAGAGCCTCGGCCAGCCCTTCGTCAGGCCCTTCGGCCGCCGCGGCAGCATGCCAGGTCGCTCGGTCCGGGTCATCGTCGCGCAGTGCATCCGACAGTGCCAGGTGCGCACGGCGGCACGCGAGGCTGGTGGCCGCCTGATACACCGCGGAGCGAACCAGCGGGTGTCGCACGGCAACGGCGTCACCGGTGACAGTCAGCAGACCGGCCCGCTCGGCGTCCTCCCACGCACCTAGCTGCGCACCCAGACGGCTCGCCGCTCCCCGCACGATGTCAACCCGGCCGGTGTCGTCCGCCGCCGCCACCAACAGCAGAGTCTGTACGTCGTCGCTCAGGCGGCGGCACCGGTCGACGAAGGCGCGCTCCAGGCCCGCGGTCAGCGTCACTCGCTGCGGCATCGGCGCCGCGCCGTACAACTGGGCCGGACTCAGAGTGGTTGGCAGCTCCAACAACGCGAGCGGGTTCCCGCCACTGTCGCGAACCAGCCGATCGACGACCTCGTCCTGCAGAACGTCCGGGCTGCGCTGGTCCAGCAGTTGACGGGCTGCTCCCTCCTCGAGACCACCGAGCTCGAGCACGGACAGGCCCTGCGGACTGAAGTCCGCGTCGCCTGCGGTGGAGCGGGCAGCGAACACCATCGCGACCGGGTCAGCGTCCAGTTGACGAGCCGCGAACAACAACGCATCCGTTGACGCGGAATCGAGCCACTGCGCGTCGTCGATCACGCACAGGAGAGTGCCGCCCTCGGCTGCGTCGGTCAGGACTGACAGCGTGGCCATCCCGACCAGGAACGGTTCGACCGGTGGCCCGTCTTCAAGCCCGAACGCCAACCGCAGCGCACGTGCCTGAGGAACCGGTAGCCGCTCGTAGTCGACCACGGGACGCAGCAATCGGTGCAATGCAGCGAACGGCATCGGCGACTCGGATTCCACACCGGTGGTACGCAACACCCGTAGCGCGTCAGCATCCGGAACCGCCCGCTGCGCCAGGACAAGATCATGCATCAGCGCAGACTTGCCGACCCCCGGCTCCCCCAGCACAACCAGCACCCCTGCGCGTCCCGCCCGCGCCCGCTCCACGAGCGTTGCGAGCTCGGCCCGCTCCCGCTCGCGGCCGTACAGCACCTGCTCACCGTACTACCGCACGCGAACGCCCAGCGGCGGCTTCCTCAGCCGCGGGCCTCGATGGTGTCGAGGTCGCGTACGGCGTAGCGGTGGTGTTCCCATTCTTCTTCGAGGATCACGTGGAGGCAGGACAGGACGGTCTCGGGGTAGTCGGAAGCGTGCGGGTTCTTGCGCGCCTCCGCCAGTGTGTCGGGAGTGACCGTGGTGAGGAAGTCGCGCACCATCGCGACGCGACCCGCGCGCACCTCGAGTACCTCGGCGTACGACGGTTCGGTCGTCGTGGGTTGCGACGTGTCCTCGTCCTTGCTGGCGCTGTCCGCCTGACCGATGGGGTGGAACGGTTGTTCGAGCTCGCGGATCCCGCGGCCGAGCCACATGTCCGTGGCGCGAACCAGGTGGCGGAGCGTCTGGGCGAACGACCACTCGCCGTCCACCGACACGTCGACCGTGCCCGCCGGCATCGTCGCGGCGCGGTCCACTGTCGCCGCCCACGTGCGCTCGAGTGCGGCCCAGGCCTCGCGCAGACCGTCCGGATCCCCGGCGCGCCGGAGCTCGCGGCCGGGAAAGCGACGGTCGAGCTCGGCCTCGACGTACGGGATCACGTCGATACCGTTCACTCGGAAGAAGCTCTCGCCGTTGGGCAGCCACGGCGCGTCGATGTCGGCCTTCCCCACGTCGACGCCGCGCATCACGACGCCGGACAGGTCGGACTCCACGAACCGTGCACCGTGCAGATCCGCCTCGACGAACTCCGCGCCCCGCAGGTCGTCGGACTGGGTGAAAGTTGCCATAACGTCTCCTCGTCGAGCGCCGGCTTCCGCTGGCGAGAGGTTAGCCGTTGAGCCGGGCAATGGCGAGAATGCGGACATGGATCTGCATCTGCACCTGGGCAGGGAGGGCGGGCTGGCCGAGCAGATCTACGCACAGCTGCACGAACGGATCCGAACCGACGCCCTACCAGCGGGGACCGTGCTGCCGTCGTCGCGGGAGCTCGCGGAACGGTTGTCCGTGTCGCGGGCGACAGTGGTGGCGGCGTACGAGCGGCTCGCCGCGCATGGCTTGATCCGCTCGCGGGCCGGGATCGGAACGTTCGTCACCGGGGAACGTGTCCCCGCCACCCCCGCGCCGCCCGCGTCTCCGCTGCGACCGCGGGCGATCTGGAGTGCCGCGCAGTTCGCCGTACCGGATCTCACCGTGTATGCCGAGTTCGACTTCGCGCCTGGTATCCCCGGGCGGACCCAGTTCCCGTTCGCGCGCTGGCGGGCGTTGATCAACGATCAACTGCGCACTCGGACCGACGTGAACTACGCCGACCCGGCGGGCTCGGCCCGGCTGCGTGATGCGCTCGCGCGGCATCTGGTCGTCAGCCGCGGTGTCAGGATCGCGCCGGAGCAACTGGTCATCACGACTGGTGCGCAGCAGGCGTTCGATATCGCCGCGCGCGTTCTGCTCGAACCAGGCGACACGGTGGCCATCGAGGATCCCGGCTACCTGCCGGCGTACCGCGGATTCCTCGCGCATGGAGCCCGCGTCGTCGGGGTGCCCGTCGACGGCGAGGGGCTGGTTGTCGATCGGCTTCCGGCCGAGACACGGTTGGTGTACGTGACGCCGTCGCACCAGTTTCCGCTCGGTATGCCGCTGTCCGAGTCACGCCGTACTGCGCTGCTCGCGTGGGCTGCCGAGCACGACGCGGCGATCGTCGAGGACGACTACGACTCGGAGTTCCGCTTCACTGGACGTCCGCTCACTCCCCTGCAGGCAACCGACGAGGAGGGTCGAGTCCTGTACGTCGGTTCCTTCTCTAAGACACTGTTGCCGGCACTCCGGGTCGGGTTCCTGGGCGTACCGGCAACGCTGGGTGAAGCTGCCCGCCGCGCGAAGTTCGTCGCCGACTACGGCACCGCCGGCCACGTGCAGGCCGCCCTCGCAGCCTTCATCGAGGAGGGCGACCTGGCCCGCTACATCCGGCGGATGCGGCGCTCGTACGAACGACTTCACGACCTGCTGACCGGAACTCTGCGTGCGGACTTCGCCGATGTCCTCGAGCCGATCGAGTCCAGCGGCGGGACGCACATGGCCGCATTGCTGACCTCCGGGCAACCGAGTGACACCGTGCTCGCCGCACGCGCCCTCACCGCGGGAGTGAACCTCGGGACGATCTCGCGGTGGGGCATCGATCGTCCCGGACCGAACGGTTTCGTCTTCGGGTACGGCGCTGTCCCGGCCGACCTGATCCCGGAGGCGCTGGCCGCGCTGCGCCGCGTTATCTGATCGAGATTGGACTGGCGCAGAACAGCTCGAATCGGCCCCGCCACCGGACCGGCACCGTTCCTAGGCTGCCGCGGACATCCATCACAGGAGGCCTGATGAGATCCCTGCGCATCGCCGCAATCGCCATCGCCTGTGCCGGCGTCATCGCCGGCACATCCCTGGCCAACGCGTCCCCCCGCTGCGAGCAGGTCGAAGCGACGATCTACGACAAGGTCGTCGACGTGGGGTGCCCGCCACCGACCCAGGTGTGCGTGGCCGGCTTCGTCCGCGGCAAGCACGGCTTCGACGGGACGACCGTGTTCATCCTCGGCTCGCGCGGCGAGCCGCCGGCGACGGCACCCGACCAGCGGCCGGTCACCGGCGCGCTCACCTACACCTTCGAGGACGGGGCGACGCTCACCGCACTCGAGACGAGCATCGGGAACGTCAACACGACCACAGGATCCGGTCACGCCGGCGGCACCCAGCAGTTCACCGGCGGCACCGGGCGCTACGAAGGCGCGACCGGCTACGCCTACCTCGGCCAGCACTGGGAGGTGGACCACTTCGTCACCCAGATCAAGGGCGAGGTCTGCCGCTCGAAGCGCTAGCCGGGCCCCAGTGGCGGGTTGTTTCACCGCTGGCGCGCAACAGCCCGCCAGCCGGCACACAACCCGCCATCCAGCCGCGCTCCGGTCAGTCGGGCTCGGTGCCCGTGAGGAGCGCGGCTAGTTGGGTGGGTTTGTAGAGGACCTGTTTGCCGGTGCGTTGGGGTTCTACCAGGCCGGTACGGCGGAGGAGTTGGAGCTGCTGGCTGACGGCGGAGGGGGTGACCTTGAGTTCGGCGGCGACGTCGGTGGTGGTGCGGGGGTGGGTGAGGAGTTCGAGGATGCGGGCTCGGGCGGTGCCGATGAGTTGGGCCAGGTCGCGCCGTGACGGTGGGTCGACGACGGACCAGAGGTTGGCCTGGCCGCGGGGCGGGTAGCCGAGGAGCGGTTCGGCGCCGATGTCGAACGGGATGACGGCGTGCGGGCCGAAGAGGGTCGGCTGGAGTACGAGGCCGCGGCCGGCGACGCTCTCGGTCCGGCTGGGGTCGCTCACGCGGTCGACCCGGAGCAGGCCGTCGCGGTAGCTGATGGCCGGCCCGAGTTCGTTCAGCATCGCGCCCGTTCCTCGCTGGGTGACGACATGGCCGCGGTAGCTGATGTCGGCGGACAGGAGCGTACGCATCCGGTTCCAGTACGGCGCGATCACCGTCTGCCAGTACTCGCGCAGCGCATCAACCACCTTCGCCACCCCATCCGGTCCGGCCAGCGCAGCGGGAAGCTCACCGTTCACCGCGATCAACTGCCGCTCGAACGTCTCCAGGTCGACCGCGCCGATGACGTCGAGCTCTTCCTTGATCTGCGTCAGAGGCGAGGTCGGACGCGGCGTGAGGAAGTCCGGGCTCCCCATCCTGTGGTTGACCAGCCAGCGCAGCACGTCCCAGTCGAGCGTTTCGAGCAACGGCTGGACCGCCCGCACCCACGGCAACTGCAGCGGGAACCGGCCGGGGTCCTGCAGCGCCCGCAGCGACAGCACGGTCTCGGCCGCCGGTGAGATCGCGAACCGGACGTCCTCGAGGTCCCGCGAGGTCAGCTCATAGGTGAGCACGTCTGTCCCCTTAGTTGATGTAGCCCGATCCTAAATCGTTCTCAGGTCGCCGTGATGCCCGGCAACAGTCGGGGCATGAGTACCGAGGTTGCCGTCGACGCACGACCGCGTACGACGTTGCTCGGCGTACTGGCCGTGTGTTCGGCTGTCGGCGTCGGGACTGTCTACTTCCCGCAGGCGCTGCTGCCATCCGTCGCGGCGTCGCTGCACGTACCGCTGTCGGACGCGGCGCTGGTCGTGACCGCGCCGCAGGCCGGGTACGCCGTTGGCATCCTGACCGTCGTACCGCTGGGTGACACCGGGGCGCAGCGACGGCTGCTGACCATCTTGTTCGCCGGTGTCGCGGTCTTTGCGCTCGCAGCCGCGGCGGCACCGTCGTTGCCGGTCCTGGTGATCGCGTCGTTCCTGATGGGCTGTGCGACGGTGGCATCGCCGGTCATCGGTCCGTACGTCGCGGGAATGACCGGGTCGCGGCGATTGGGCAGCATCAACAGCATCCTGCTCAGCGTGGGCATCCCCGGGATGATCCTGTCGCGCGCGATCGCCGGGTTCCTGGGCGAGGAGTACTCCTGGCGGTACGCCTACCTGGGTGCCGCCGTACTGGCGCTGGTGTGCGCCGCGGTCGCGTGGACCCGGCTGCCCGTGCCGGTGTACGTCGAGCCGGCGGAGTTCCCGCAGTACCTGCGCCGGCCCTTCGACCAACTGAGATTGCGCAGCGGGCTGCGTCGATCGGCGTTCTACCAGGCCTGCACGTTCGCGGGCTTCACCGGCACCTGGGCGACCCTGGTCCTCGTCCTGCAGGATTCGTTCGGCCTCGGAGCCGGCGCGCTCGGCTGGATCAGTCTGGTCGCGATCGCCACCATGGCCGTCGTCCCGTGGACCGGTCGCATCGTCGATCGCCGTACGCCGGACGCCGTGACGGCCTGGATCCTGGTCGGAACAGTTCTCGCCGCCGCACTCATGCTGGGTGCGTACGCCGGTGGTGCGCTGGGACTCACGCTCCTCGTGGCCGGCGTACTCGTCCTCGATGTGTCGATGCAGTCGGGGATGGTCGCGAACGTCACCCGGATGTACCAACTCGACCCCGGCCGGCGCAGCGCGATGAACACGGCGTACATGGTCTGCGCCTACTCCGCCGGCAGCCTCGGCTCCTGGACCGCCGTACGCCTCTACCACGCCCTCGGCTGGTGGGCGGTCCCGGCCTTCGTCGCCGCACTCGCAAGCCTCGCCCTTCTCCGCCTGGTCCTGAAGCCTGGTCCTGAAGCCTGACAGTTCGGATGGCGGTCTCGTCGTACCTGTATGACTACGACGACGATGTTGAGGGAATTGACCGGGGACTACGCGGTGGATGCGGCGCGGTCGAGGTTGGGGTTCACGGCGCGGCATACGGTCGGGCCCCGGGTTCCTGGGCAGTTCGAGGTGTTCAGTGGGGTACTTCGCCTGGATGGGGAGGATCCGGGGCGGTCCACGGCGGATCTGACGATTCAGGCGGACAGCATCCAGACCGGCGACCGGCGGCGGGATGCCGCGTTGCGTGAGCATTTCCTCGACGCGGAGACGTTTCCGTCGATCAAGTTCAGGTCCACGAAGGTGAGCCGGACGGGTGTGACGACGTTCACGGTGACGGGGAATCTCACGATCCGTGGCGCCACCCGGCCGGTCGTCGTACCGCTGGAGCTGACCGGCACCGACGACGGCGTCGCCTTCACCGGATCCCTTCCACTGCTGCGCAAACGCTGGTCGGTCAACTGGAACGCGGCCACCAACCTCATGGTCGCCCAGAAACTGGACCTCCACCTCGACCTGAGGGCGACCCGCATCTCCTGACCCTGGGTTGTCTCGATCGCCTTTGGTGGTTAGTGTCGAACTGCCGCGGGAGCTCGCACCGGAGCGGGCTGAGAGGGCGACTGTGTACGGCGTCGCCGACCGCTGAACCTGAATCGGGTAATTCCGGCGTAGGGAGGAAGCGATGCAGGAATCCGTCTGGGTGAACGGTACAGAGACCACGGTCGCACCGGGGAAGTCCGTTGCCGACCTGATCCAGGAGTACTCCGACCGCACCACCGGGATCGCGGTCGCGGTCAACCAGACCGTGCTCACGCGCAGCGAGTGGGCCGGTACCACGCTCAAGCCGGGCGACCGGGTCGAGATCGTCAGCGCGGTCCAGGGAGGCTGACATGGACGACCCACTGGAGCTCGGCGGGCGGGCGTACACCTCGCGTCTCATCATGGGCACGGGCGGTTCGGCCAACCTGGAAGTGATGGAGGAGGCATTGCTTGCCTCCGGCACCCAACTGACCACGGTCGCGATGCGCCGGCTCGGCACCGGCCACGAGGGCTCGGTCCTCGACGTACTGGCGAAGCACGGTATCGAGGTGCTGCCGAACACGGCCGGCTGCCACACCGCCGCGGAGGCGGTGCTCACGGCGCGGATGGCCCGGGAGGCCTTGCGGACCGACCTGATCAAGGTCGAGGTCGTTGCCGACGACCACTTGCTGATGCCGGACCCGGTCGAGTTGCTGGATGCCGTGGACACCTTGGTGGCCGACGGTTTCATCGTGCTCCCGTACACGAACGACGACCCGATCCTCGCCCGCCGCCTCGAGCAGGCGGGATGTGCGGCGGTGATGCCGTTGGCGGCACCCATCGGTTCCGCGCTCGGGATCCGCAACCCACACAACCTCGCGCTGATCGCCGAGGCCGCGAACGTCCCGGTGATCGTCGACGCCGGAATCGGTACGGCGAGCGACGCGGCGCTGGCCATGGAGCTCGGGTGTGACGCGGTCATGCTCGCCACCCCGGTCACGCGCGCGGAGAAGCCTGCCCTGATGGCGGGCGCGATGCGCGACGCGGTCGCCGCCGGCCGCGCCGCCCGCCTGGCCGGCCGGGTCCCGCGCCGCTGGCACTCCGCCCTCGCATCCTCCCCAGTGACGGGTATCGCGTCCCTCTCCTAGAGCAGGCGTCCCATCAGGGTGCGTGCTTGGGACAGGTCCACCGGGTGGTCGAGGAGCAGTGCACTCAGGGAGAACGAGACCGCCTGCTCTGGCTGCAGGTCCAGGGGACCGTCCCAGGCCAGGGCAGGACCGGCACCGACGTAATCCTTGGAGCGGAGGAACCACGGGCGAACGTCACCGGGCTGGAACAGAAGCAGTGTGGTGAACGCGTCGGCGCGTTGCTGGATGAAGGCCAGCCAGCGGCTGGTCGATCCGTAGGCGGCGTCGGTCCCCTCGCCGGAATCGCTGAGGACGGTTGTGGTTTCGACCGTTGGAAGACGCCAGAAGATGCCGCCGTACCCGGCGCCGGCGCGGCCGGTGGTGGCCGGGCTGTCGATGCGGACCGGGCCGTAGCGGGCGGTGAAGACGCTCTCCCAGTCGAGCCGCCAGCCGCCCTCGGCCAGTGCTCCGCGGAGGAGCCTGCGCTCCGCGAGTTGCGGGCGGCCCTGTTCGTCGTACCAGGTGACCTCGTCGGTCAGGGCGTTGCCGTCGACGGCGACGCCGCGGCTGCGTTGCTGACCGTGGTTCGGGAGCAGCGTCGGTCCGCGGTCCGGGAGGAAGGTTCGTCCGCCCCAGTGCGACGTACCGTTGACTCCGGCAACGGCCAGCGAGACGCCGTAGTGGTGCCGGTGATCGACCGGGCTGACCTCGGTGAGCGGGTGACCGCCGAGCGTCCGCACGGGGTGCAGGTACGGCCGAGGCGAATGCACCTGCGGCATTCGCCGCCCGAACTCGTAGTGCGCGAGCGGCACGGAATCACCGCCGAGCACGAACCTGTCCCCTTGCTGCTGCCACCCGACCCTCTCACCCGGAGCGTCCCCGGTCAGCTGCGTTGCCTGCGGCACCGGCCCCGTGCTCGCCCGCACCGCCAGCCGAAGGTCCGGTACGCCGTCCACCTCGGCATCCACACCGGAGATCGCGGCGTACAACCGACGCCAGGCCAGCTCCCCCAGCTCCTGCTGCGGGACCCGCACCGTCGTCAGCGAAGGGACGGCGAACCGCGACAACCCGATGTCGTCCATCCCGGCGACCGACACATCGGCCGGTACGGCGACGCCCACTTCGTTGAGCCGGGCAAGCAACCCGAACGCGACCAGATCGTTGAACGCGACAACGGCCGTCGCGCGCGACTCCAGCACCCGCTCGACCGCGGCGTACCCGTCCTCGATCGACCAGCCGCAGTCCAGCCGGACGATCTCGAGATCCGGGATCTCCCGCTGCGCGATGTCCAGCGACCGCAGCCGGGCCTGGTTGGACGAACTGGCCGGCGGACCGGCCAGGAACGCGAGCCGGCGGTGCCCGAGACCGACCAGGTGGTTCACCACGATCCGCACCGCGCGGCCGTAGTCGACCGCGACGCTGGCGACCTCCGCCGGGCCTGGCCGGTTGACCAGGATCACCGGCTGGACCTGCGGCAGCAGTTCGAGCAGGCTCTCCTCGTCGAGGCGCGGCGACACCATGATCAACGCGTCGCAGCGTCGACGCGCCGCCAGGGCGATCCCCGCCTCGGCGGCCGGGTCCTCGTCGGTCTCGGCGACCAGCACCCGGTAGCCGGCCGCGGCCGAGGCGTTCGTGATGCCGCGCAGGACCTGCTGGAACAGCGGGTTGGCCAGATCGGGGACGACCAGCGCGACCATGTCGGTGCGACCGAGCGACAGGCTGCGGGCCAGATCGCTGGGCCGGTAGTTCAACCGGTCGGCGGCGGCGCGAACGCGTTCGGCGATGTCCGGAGCGACGGTCAGGCGCCCGTTCATCACCCGCGAGACGGTCGCCCGGGACACCTCCGCCGCCCGCGCGACATCGGCGATCGTGATCGAGTCCTTCGGTGTCCTGCCCATGCGCCGTCTTCCGTTCGTGCCCGCCCGGTTGGGAAACCGCCTTCCGAAGCCTATTCGAGCCTCGGCCACTGTGTTACCTTCTCAGGAAAGAAACCGGTTTCTCAACCCTGTGAGGTGGCGTGAGACCCAGCGCACTGGGCGGGTACGACGACTGGCCGGACTTCGTCCGGGACACCCTGCCACTGACCGGGGACGAACTGACCACCAAGGTCGCCGGACTGCTCGGCGTACCGGAGCCCGGCGCCGCGCCTGCCGTGCGGACCGTGGACGAGTGGCAGACCGATGGCGTCCACACCCGTGAACTCGAGTGGACCACGCCGTTCGGGCCGCCGACGCGTGCGTGGTTGCTCCGGCCGGCCGGGCGAGCGCCGCGGGCGGGCCTGCTCGGTCTGCACTGCCATGCCGGGGTGAAGTCGATCGGTGCCGAGCGGCTGGTCGACGTACCGCGGCCCAGCCGGGTCGCGGTCAGGGTCCGCGAGGACCTGTACGAGGGCCAGGCCGCCGCCGGTGTGCTCGCCCGCGCGGGCTTCGTGGTGCTGTGTCACGACACCTTCGCCTGGGGTTCCCGCCGCTTCGAGCTGCCGGCCGAGGACGACGAGTCGTACGACGTCGCCGCGTCCGTGCACGAGCACACGGTGGCGAAGGCGGCCGGGATTCTCGGTACGTCGCTGGCCGGCATGGTCGCGTACGACGACCTGACCGCGCTCAGTGTGTTGCGCGGAATCGACGGCGTGGAAAAGGTCGGCGTCTTCGGCCTGTCCGGCGGTGGTGGCCGCGCCGCGATCCTCACCGCTCTCGATCCCGGCATCGAGGCGTCGGCCGTGGTCTGCATGATGACCACCTTCGCCGGGCTCATTCCGTCGTACGTCGACGTCCACTCGTGGCTGTTCTCGACGCCCGGCCTGGCCCGGCACCTCGATCACCCGACCCTCGCCGCCGGCCGCGCCCGC
The DNA here is from genome assembly GCF_043197265.1 of Kribbella sp. NPDC049227. Taxonomy (NCBI): domain Bacteria; kingdom Bacillati; phylum Actinomycetota; class Actinomycetes; order Propionibacteriales; family Kribbellaceae; genus Kribbella; species Kribbella sp. NPDC049227. The sequence goes on from NZ_JBICST010000009.1 coordinate 34,006, forward strand.
CACCAGCAACTCGTCGTGTACGCCGAGGACGACGAACTGTTCAGCCCGGCCGGCATGCACGACGCCGACCGCGAACTCACCGAACACTTCCACTACGGCCCCGGCAGCTACGAAGGCGTCTGGCTCCCCGGCCGGCACCGGTTCGACGCCGGGATGCAGCGAATCGTCGGCGACTTCCTCACCAAGGCGTTGTATACCTGAGTGCGGACGACCCGACTCTGGAGGAACCCTTGAGCAAGCTCTCACACCCACAACCGGAAGGTGTTGCCCCGGGCAACGGTTACAGCCATGTCGTGACCGGGCCCGGACAGTGGGTCGCGATCGCGGGGCAGGTCGCGCTGGACGGAGACGGCGCGTTCGTCGGCGTCGGCGACCCGGCTGCCCAGGCGCGGCAGGTGTTCGCGAACCTGGACGCGTGCCTGAAGGCCGCCGGCGCCACCTTCGCCGACGTGGTCAAGCTGAACTTCTTCGTCACCGACATCGCTTACCTGCCGGCGATCCGCGCCGCGCGCGACGCCTACGTCGACACCACCAACCCGCCCGCGAGCACGGCCGTCCAGGTCGTCGCACTCTTCAGCCCCGACGCCCTGCTCGAGGTCGAGGCCTACGCGATCGTCTAGCAGTGTGCAGTTCGACAGGAGGTATCGACCGCGGCACGACCTGGTCAGGCTCGTCGGGTGTGCCCGGTCGTCGAATTGAGTGGACACCTCCTGTCGAGCTGCACGGAACCTAACGGAGCAGATCGACGGCGACGCGCGCGGCCTCGCCGATCGCGGCGTCGACCCGGGGCTGGCGGAAGTCGCCGCGAGCAGCAAGCGTGAACACGGCGATCGCGTAGGCAGCACCGCCCGGCAGGGTGACCACCCCGACCTCATGCCGCAAGGCTCCGAACGTCCCGGTCTTCCCCGCGACGCGTACGCCGTCGTGCGGGAAGCCGGACGCCAGCCGGTGCATGAACAGTTGCCGATGCATCGTCGTCCGGACGAACGCCGTCTGCTCCTCCGAGAGCAGCTCCCCCGTCCACAACCGCCGCAGCAGTGTCGTCAGGTCGCGCGGGCTGCTCGCCGACCCGTTCGCCGCCTCATAGACACCTACCGGATCGGTCCGATCGTTGTCGGCCAGTACGGCGAGCGCCGCGTCCGGATCGTCCGCCCCGGTCCGGCGTTGCAGGTCACGCAGGTTGCCCGCGGTCCCCCGTCGTACCCAGGTTCGCTTCAAGCCGAAGGACTCCAGGAGCTCCGCCAGCCGCTGCAGACCGACCACGTCCAGCAGCGCATCGGCGGAGGCGTTGTCGGACACGGTCATCATCGACACCGCCAGGTCCCGCAGCGACATCGTCACCGGGTCCGCCAGGATCGACACCCCGGTCGGTCCTGGTGTCCGCGTCGACGGGTCCAGTGTCAGCTGCCGCCGCGGATCCACCTCGCCCAGATCGACCAGCCGGCAGAAGCCCGCGAGCAACGGCACCTTGTAGACCGACGCCATCGGGACGACGGTGTCCGCGTCGACCTCGACCTCGACCGTCGAATCCGGCGAGTCGAGCGCGACCGCGTGCATCCAGCCGCGAACGCCGGCGTCCTCGAAGACCGCGCGGATCCGGGCGCTCACGACGCCACCATCGCATCGGTCAACTGAGCCATCACGTCCGCCGGGCGGAGGAACGGCGTACGCGTCCTGGACCACACCAGGCGAAGACGGACCGGCAGCGGATTGTCGACAAGGCGATGCCTGCCGACCCCGGGCGCCGTGAGCGAAGGGTCGGCGGTCACCACGATCGCCTGGCCCGCGGCCGCCATCGCGAGCCCGGCCCGCTCGTCGGTGACCACGACCGTGCCGCCGTCCGGCCGATGCAGCGCGAGCGTGTCCAGGAACAGATCCCGAGCCGCCGGCGCCTCGGCCCGCGGCCGGACGGCGATCGGCACCCCGGTCAACCGCCGGAGCGCGACCTCCTCCCCGTCGTTCGCACCGAGTGCCTTCGGCGCGAGGGCCCACGTCGGCAGCAACGTCACCGGCCCAGCCTCGAGCCCGTCGAGTACGGCGGGATGCAGTACGGCGGCCAACGTCAACCGGCCCGCGGACACCTGACCCACGAGCGAACTGGTCGGCGCGGAAACCACAGTCACCCGGCTCCCCGGAATCGCTGCACCGCAAGCCGCGGCCACGGCGGCGCCGGCCGACGGCGGGACCTCCGGCGCCAGCCCGAGCCGGATTTCGGGACCTTCTGGATCACGCGACACCGCGGCCTGACGCAGTTCCTCGATCGAGGTCAGCGCGCGGCGCGCGTACGGCAGCAGCGCCGCGCCGGCCGGCGTCAGTTCGACCCGGCCCTGCCCGCGCTCGAACAGCTTGGCGCCCACCAGCGCCTCCAGCCGGCGCAGCCCCTGCGACAGCGGCGGCTGGGTGATGCCGACGACCCGGGCGGCGTCGCCGAAGTGGTGCTCCTCGGCCAGCGCGATGAAGATCTGCAGATGCCGCTCGGTCAGCATTGACCCAGCTGACCTGCGGCGATATCTCCAGACAATCGATTCATGCGCAAGAGCATATTCGACAACCTCCGACACCATCGCCTTGACTGAAGCCCCAGTACGACGAGAGGAGACAGCGTGAAGGTGAGTCGTCGAGGCATGCTGGCCGGCGCGGCCGCGGCCGGAGCCACCGGAGTCATCGCCATGGCCACCCGCAGCGAAGCGGCACCAGCAGTGAGCGCACCCACGGACCGGACGCCGGTCGAGTTCACCTGGCTCGGCACCCACGCGTGGCAGATCCGGTGCGCCGAGCACATCGTGCTGACCGATCCGTGGCTGACCCGCTTCGAGACCGGGACGTTCACACCGGAGGGCGTGAACCCCAAGACCAAACTGGTGATCGACGAGGCCGTGATCGATCGCCACCTCACCGCGGCCGACGCGATCCTCGTGCACCACGGGCACTACGACCACCTGGCCGACGTACCGTACGTCGCGCGGAAGACACAGGCGACGGTCCTCGGCACCCAGTCGCACGTCAACCTGCTGCGGGCGATGCGGACGCCGAAGGACCTGCTGTCACCCGTGCGCGGCGGTGAGTACCTGGCGTTCGACGGCTTCACCGTCGAGGTCTTCCCCTCACTGCACTCCTGTGGCGGGAAGCGGCACGACTACGCCTTCGCGGGCTACCGCCTCGACGCCGTACCGCCCCGGCCGCGGGTGATCGAGGACCTGGTCGAGGGCGGCACACTCGCGTACGTGATCACGATCGGCGGCCTGCGCATCCTCAGTCTGAGTACGGCGAACTTCGACCCGAACGCACTGCGCGATCTCGAGGTCGACGTGGTTTTGGCCGCACCCGGCGGCGAGCCCGGCATCACCGACCGGCTGCTCCGGACGATCAAACCGGTGCACACGGTGCTGGCGACGCACTGGGACGACTTCGGCAAGCCGCTCGATCAGCCGGCCGTACCGTGGACCGACCTCACCCCGCTGCGCACCTCGGTCGAGCGCACCGGGGCGAAGTTCGTCGTCCTGGAGTTGCTGGCGAAGGTCACGCTCTGACGCGGTAGTGGTACTGCGAGACCGTCCGGAAACCGAGGCGGTCGTAGAGGGCCCGGGCCGCGGTGTTGGCCTCGACGACACACAGGAAGACGCGCTCGACACCCCGGTTCGTTGCCTCCTGCAACAAGGCGCGGATGACGGCGCGGGCCAGGCCCTGGCGCCGGAAGCCTTCGTCGACGGCCAGGCAGTAGAGGCCGGCCCAGTCGTCGACGAGCGCGAGCCGGCCGATCGCCTTGGCGTCCTCGGCCGCACCTGGCAGGACGGCGTAGAGCGCACGGCCGCGCTCGAGGATCTGCTGGGCGGACGCCTGCTCGGCCGGACCGCCGCCGCGACCGTCGACAGCCCACCAGCACTTCATCCAGCGATCGCTGGGCACCGAGGAAATATTCACGTCGGCGTCCGGCCCGGGGAGCTTGGCGAGTACGTCGGCGATCTCGGCGCACTGCACCAGCGTCGGGTTCCGGACCTCGTAGCCGCGCGTCTCGAGCCGGGCGTCCAGGTCGGTCGGCTGGGCCGCCGGGCTGATCTGGAACGACGGCGTGATGCCGTGAGCCTGGTACAGGTTTTCCACGTAGTCCAAGGCTTTTCCGAGGTCGAACGGCGCACCCGCGGGCAGCACCGAGTTGGCTCGGAGGGTGACACCGTCGTTGCGTCGGACCAGCCAGCCGTCCAGCTCGGTGCTGTGCGCGGCGGGCCAGCCCTGGTTCATCAGGTTGTCGATGCAAGCAGCGGTTATCACCCGTCCGAGCCTAGAACCAATCGGATCAAATTGCAACCGAATGGAAGTTTATTCATCGACTGCGTAAGGACCCGATCGCGTCCGCGAGCAGGTCGATGCCCTCGACAACAGCCTTCTGGGTCAGCCCGCCGTACCCGAAGACCAGTCCGGCCGGTCCCGGCGACGCGACCCAGTACGGCGTCAGTCCATAGACGCCGAGACCGCGTTCGAGCGCCGCCGCCTGGACGTCGGCCTCGGTCAGATCCGGTGGCAGCCACGTCATCACATGCAGGCCGGCCGAGATCCCGACCGGCACCAGCTCGGGCAGTCGCGCCGCGAGCCGGTCGACCAGCGTGTCCCGCAGCAACCGGTACCGCGGCCGCATCCGGCGCAGATGCCGGTCGAACTCACCGCGAGCCACGAAGTCCGCGAACGCCAACTGGTCGAACACCGGCGACCCGCGGTCGTCCATCAGCTTCGCCCGTGACATCGGCTCGACCAGCCTGGTCGGCAGGATCAGCCAGCCCAGCCGCAACCCCGGCGCCAGCGTCTTGCTCGCCGTACCGGCGTACGCGACCCGGTCCGGCGCGAGGCCCTGCATCGCACCGATCGGCTCGCGGTCGTAGCGGTACTCCGCGTCGTAGTCGTCCTCGATGACCAGCCGATCGCCCTCGGCGGCCCACGCCACCAGCGCCGCCCGCGTCTCCGCCGACGCGACCGCGCCGGTCGGGAACTGGTGCGCGGCCGTCACGAGGACGACGTCCGCCCCCGACCGATCGAGCGCGTCCACGTCGATCCCCGACTCCAGCACCGGTACGCCGACCGCCTCGAGACCGGCCGCTCGAGCCACCTCGCGCAGATCGTTGTCGGACGGATCCTCGACCGCCAGACAGCGATAGCCCTGCTCGGCAAGGACCTGCAGAAGCAACCGCGATCCCTGCGCGAAGCCGTTGCAGATCATCATGTGTTCCGGGCGGGCCGCCGTACCGCGGACTCGATTGAGGTAGTCGGCGAGTGCCGTGCGCAGCTCGATCGTGCCGCGCCCGTCGAGATAGGCGAGGCTCTGGTACGGCGTCTCGTTCAGGACCCGCCGGATCGAGCGGAGCCACGCGGCGCGCGGGAACTGCGAGACGTCCGGACGGCTGTAGCGGAAGTCGATCCGCGGCTCCCCGGCCGGCGTCGCGACCGCGCCGTCCGGCTCGACGATCTCCACCGGCGCGACCTGCGTGTAGCCACCACCCCGGCTGACCAGATAGCCCTCCGCGACCAACTGCTGATAGGCCTCGACCACGACGCCACGTGACAACCCGAGGTTGTCCGCCAGCGCGCGGGTCGATGGCATCACGGTGTCCGCGCGCAGCAGGCCCTCGCGGATGCGAGCCCGGATCCCGCCTTCGAGCTGCTGGTGCAGCGGCACTCCGGCATCCCGGCGGAGCTCGACCAACAACTCACCGGCGCCCGAACTGGTCCTGATTCGGCTCACGAAACTGGACCTTATCGGAGTACCGCTTCGCTGTCAGGGTGGTGGACACAACCCGCTGCGAAGGAGCCAGAACGATGACCACCCTGCTACGCGCCGGCGACGCCGGCTACGACGAGGCCCGCACCGTCTGGAACGCGATGGTCGACCGTCGCCCCGCCGTGATCGCCCGGTGCCACGACACCGCCGACGTGGTGGCCGCGGTCCGGTTCGCGCGGACGGCCGGACTCGAGATCGGGGTCCGCTGCGGCGGCCACAACATCGCCGGTCTCGCCGTACCGGACGGCGGCCTGATGATCGACCTCACGCCGATGAACGCGGTCCGGGTCGATCCGGAGCGGCAACTGGCCTGGATCCAGGGTGGCGCCTTGCTGGGCGAGCTGGACCGGGCCGCGCAGGAACACGGCCTGGCGACGACCGCGGGCAACGTCTCGCACACCGGCGTCGGCGGCCTGACCCTCGGCGGCGGGATGGGCTGGCTGGCCCGGCAGTTCGGTCTCGCCTGCGACAACGTGGCGTCGTACGAGGTGGTCACGGCGGACGGCGAGGTGGTTCGCGCGAGTGCCGAGGAGAACCCGGAGCTGTTCTGGGGACTGCGCGGTGGTGGCGGGAACTTCGGGATCGTCACGTCGTTCGAGTTCCGCCTGCACCAGGTCGGGACGCGGGCGCTGGTTGCCGAGTTCACCTATCCGGCATCGGCAGGTTTCCATGTCCTGCGGGGCTGGCGGGAACTCAACGCGAACGCACCGCGGGAGGCGACGTTCACCGCGACCATCAAGGCGGACACCGTCACCGTCGGGTATGTGTGGGTCGGGAAAGGCGGCTACAACCTGCTGCCGGCGTTCCGTGCGCTGGGTCCTGTGCTGCATGAGTCCATCGAGGAGATGCCGTACCTGACCTTGCAGAGTCGGGACGACAGCGTGCAGGGACACCGCTACCGCCGCTACTGGAAGGGCCACTACTTCAAGGCGTTGCCGGATGAGGCCATCCGTGCGTTGTTGCAGACACCTGGTGTGGCAGCGAGCCTGCAGGCGTACGGCGGTGCGATCGCCGACGTACCGGATGAGGACGCGGCGTTCAGTCACCGGGACACGCTGTTCGAGTTCGTCACCGCGACCCGGTGGGAGGACCCGGCGGAGGACGAGGCACGGATCGCCCAGCTGCGTGAGTACGCCGCGACGCTGGCGCCGTACGCGAACGGGGCCTACGTGAACACGCTCAACGGTGACCCGATCGGCCGTGCGTTCCCGCCGGCGAAGCTGGCCCGGCTGGTCGCGCTCAAGACGGCGTACGACCCGGACAACGTCTTCCACCTGAACCAGAACATCCGGCCCGGCGAGGCAGCCACCACGGCGGCCGCCTGACTGGTACTTGTGGACGGTGGACTTCGAGGCCGTGTTCGCCGACGTGGCGCGGGTGATCGAGGGCGCCGGCGTGGTCATCATGGCGATCGGCCTCGCGGTCGTCCTGATCCGCTACGTGTACGACGTGCTGCACCACGGCACGAACACCTACCAGCGCCTGCGCGTCAACCTCGGCAGGGTCATCCTCCTCGGCCTGGAGATCCTGATCGTCGGCGACATCATCCGCTCGATCATCGTCGACACCTCGGCCCAGTCCGTCCTCGTCCTGGGCCTGATCGTCCTCATCCGCACCGTTCTCAGCTTCGCCCTCGAGGTCGAGATCTCCGGCTCGTGGCCCTGGCAGCAACGCCGCACGCCGGAGGTCCCGCCGGACGCGGCATGATGGAGTGGTGACAACAGAACTGACGCCGGAGCTGGCCGCGACGATCGAGGAGGCGTTCGCCCGGCGGGACCGGTCGAACATGCAGCCGACGATCGACTTCTTCGAGCGGTTGCTGACCGAGCATCCGGGCAACCCGTACGTGCTGTACGAGGTCGGCGGGTCGTACGACACCGACGGGCAGGAAGCGAAGGCGATCGAGTACTACGAGCGCGCGCTGCCCGGGTTGAGCGGGGAGACACGACGCAAGTGCCTGCTGCAGTACGGCAGCACGCTGCGCAACCTCGACCGGTTCGACGACTCGCTGGACGTGTTCAAGAAGGCCTGCGCGGAGTTCCCGGAGTCGGACTCGCTGCGGGTGTTCAAGGCACTCACCCTCCACGCGGCCGGACAGAAGGACAAGGCACTGGCGTCCTTGCTGCTCGTCATCGCCGACCGCGTGGACAGCGCGGAGATCAAGCGCTACGAGGCCGCCATCCGCGGCAACGCGGACTACCTGGCCGGCCTCTGAGCCCGGTCAGCAAGCGCAGGCGATCCCGAGCGGTGCGGTGAGCGGATCGGTCGCCCGGCGTTCGATGCCGTCGGCCGTCTCGACCGGCAGCCCTTCCCGGGTCCAGTACTCGAACCCACCGATCATCTCCTTCACCGGATACCCGAGCCTGGCGAACTCCAGCGCCGCCTTGGTCGCCCCGTTGCACCCTGGCCCCCAGCAGTACGTCACCACCGTCACACCGTCGGGTACGACGGACGCCGCGCGGGCAGCGATCTCGCGGGTCGGCAGGTGGACCGCGCCGGGCACGTGACCCTGGTCCCAGCTCTCCTGGCTGCGGCTGTCGATCAGCACCCAGCCGGGGGCCCCGACACCGATGTCCGCGGCCACGTCGGAAACGTCGGCCTCGAACGACAACCGGCCGGCGAAGTGCGCGACTGCGTCGTCGCGCCCGGCAGCGGGCGTCTGCAGAACAGCCGAGGTCAGAACGGTCATGGCGGGCTCCTTAATGCTCATGGGAGCCACCAGCGTCAGGCATCCGCGCCACCCCGCGAAAGTGGCAGAAATGCCCTAGTACCACAAGATCCAGTCAGTCCCGGCGGCTGATCTTCGCTCGCGCCCGGGCCACATGGATCGCCGCCTTCAGCGTCTCCACGTCGTACGCGCCATAGTGACGTTGACCGTTGATGAAGAACGTCGGCGTCCCGGAGACACCGCTCAGATCTGCCGACTCCACGTCCTGCGCGACCCGGGCTGCCGCCACATGCCGCTTCACCTCGTCGTGCAGCCGGTCCGTGTCGAGTCCGAGCTGAGTGGCGTACCCGATCATGTCGGCCGGCTGCAGCTTGTCCTGGTTCGCGAGCAGCAGGTCGTGCATCTCCCAGAAGGCACCCTGGGCGGCCGCCGCCTCCGAGACCTCGGCCGCGATCTGTGCCCGCGCATGCACGTCACTCAGCGGCAGGTGACGCCACACGTATCGCAGGTCGTCGTCCAGGAGCAGGTCGCGGACGATGGGCTCCGCCATTCCGCAGTAGGGGCACTCGAAGTCGCCGTACTCGACCAGCGTCACCGACGCGTCCTGCGGACCGCGGATGTGGTCGCGTTCGGGATCGACCGGGTCGATCAGGTCGACCAACTGCTCCGCGTCGCCGAGGAGCGCCAGCGCCTTCTTCGGTGGCGACAGCAGCTTCGCGGTCCGGAACACCAGCCAGGTGAGGACAGACGCCACCACCACCGCCGACAGCAGGCCGAGCTTGGCCTCCACCAACTCCTGTCCCTCGAAGGCAATCGTTGCTATCAGCAATGACACGGTGAAGCCGATGCCGGCGATGGTGCCGCTGCCGATCACGCCCGCCCAGCCGACCTGCGGGCGGAAGCGGCCGCCGGTGGCGCGGTCCAGCAGCCAGGACACACCGGTCACCGCGACCGGCTTGCCCACGACGTACCCGATCAGGATGCCGAGCGTGATGGGCGCGGTGTACGCGCGGCCGAGGAAGTCCAGGTCGATCGGGATGCCGGCGTTGGCCAGGCCGAACAACGGGACGATCAGGTAGCTGGTCCACGGGTGATACAGGAACTGCAGGCGCTCGTTCGGTGAGATCGTCGCGGTCAGTCCGACCGTCGCGGACCGCGCCAGTTCGGGCGTCGGCTGCTCACGGAACAGGCGGACCAGCCCGGTCGCCTGCTCGAGTTCCTCACGTCCCGGTGTGTACGCCGTCGCCGTCAGCCCGATCGCGAGTCCGGCGACGACGGGGTCGACGCCACTCGTCAGCAACGCGGCCCACATGACCACGCCGAGTACGACGTACAGCCAGGCGATGCGGACGCGGTAGATGGCGAGGATCAGGACGATGGCGAACGCGACGATCGCCGCCGCCAGCATCATCAGGTCGACGTTCTCGCTGTAGACGACGCCGATCACGACCAGTGCGAGGAGGTCGTCGACGACGAACACTGTCAGCAGGAAGATCCGGATCCGATCGGGTACGCCGCGGCCGACCAGGGCCAGCAACCCGAGCGCCAGTGCGGTGTCGGTCGACATCGCGACGCCCCAGCCGTGCGCGCCGTCGCCGCCCAGGTTGAAGGCGAGATAGATCAGGACCGGCACGATCATGCCGGTGACGCCGGCCAGCAGCGGCAGGACGAACCGGCTGCGCTCGCGCAGGTCACCGAGGTCGAACTCGCGGCGCGCCTCCAGCCCGACGACGAGGAAGAACAGCGTCATCAGACCGCTGTTGATCCACTCCCGCAGGTCCAGACTCAGGACGTTGTCCCCGAGGCCGACGGACAGTTCTGTCCGCCAGAAATCGTCGTACAGCTCGGGGGCGATATTGGCCCACAGCAGCGCGACCACGATGGCCGCGGCGAGGACTCCGGAGCTGCCCGCTTCGGTCCGCAGAAAGGCACGCATCGGTGCCGCGAACTCCCGCCGCCAGCTGGTCTGGCCGCTCAGCAGAGCGGAGAAGTCCGTCATGGGCTTCACTGTAGCGTTCTGGGTCCAGTGACCCAGAAAAATCTGTGCGGGGTCCGGCTAACATTTTCCGGCCAGGGGGCTGCATCATGTCTCCTGAGGATCACTCCAGCCACGGGGTGCCCGATGGCTCGCGCACGACTGGAGTCCCTGTGATGACCGATCAGGATCTCGCCGCGACGTCGGCGGACGCGTTCGCGCGTCTGGCGATCGAGCTGCACGACGCCCCGGGGGTGGACGAGACGGTCGATGCCGTCGTTCAGTTCGCCCTCCAGGCGCTCAACTGCACCTACGCCGGGGTCGCGCTGTACTCCCGTGGATCACAGGCGGAGATCGCCGCGGTCACCGATCCGGTCGTCAGGGACGTGTACGACCTGCAGCTCAGTTCTCAGAACGGTCCGTTGGTCACCGCGTTGCGGAATCGATCCACGGTCCTGATCCGCGACACCACCACCGCCGACGACCGCTGGCCGGAGTGGGCCGCGAAGGTTGCTGCCCTTGGGGTGCGTAGCGTGCTCGACGTACCGCTGGCCACCGGCGAGGCGGCTCGTGCGACCGTCGGTGTGCTCGGGCTCTACAGCCCGTTCCCGGATGCGTTCTCGGAGGACGACGAGGCGATCGCCCACATCCTTGCGCGGCACGCCTCCGTCGCACTCGCGTCTGCCCGGCACGAGGAGTCGATGGCGCAGGCGGTCGACGCCCGCAAGCTCGTCGGTCAGGCGATGGGGATCCTGATGGAACGCTTCGACGTCGACGGCGACCGTGCCTTCGCCATCCTCAAGCGCTACTCCCAGGACACCAACACCAAGCTCCGCGACGTCGCCCAGCAGCTGATCGACACCCGCAAACTCCCGCGGTAGCGCTACACCGTGGCGCCGGTCAGCCGGCTGATCAGCGCGTCGAAGACGCGGTCCGGGAGGACGCGGCGGAGCGTGATCAGGGGTTTGGCGCCGAAGCCAGCGGTGTAGCGGGTTCGGGGACGGCGGGCGGTGACGGCTTTGGCGATGGCGTCGGCGATGACTGTGGGCGGGGAGTTCCGGCGGGCGCTGGCTTCGGAGCTCATCGACGCGGCCATGGCGTCTGCTCGTTTGGCATAAGGACCGTCGGCGGAGACCTTGCGGAGGTTGCTCGCGGCAATGTCACCCCACTCGGTCTGGATGGCGCCCGGCTCGATCACGACCACGTCGATGCCGAAGGACTTGGTCTCCAGGCGCAGGCAGTCGCTGAGTGCCTCCAGTGCGAACTTGGTGCCGTGGTACCAGCCACCGAGCGGTGTGTAGATCCGGCCGCCCATCGAGCTGATGTTCACGATCGTGCCGCTCCGCTGCGCCCGCATCCCGGGCAGCACCAGCTGGATCAGCCGGACGGCACCGAACACATTCACCTCGAACTGGTACCGCGCCTCGTCCAGCGGCACGTCCTCGACGGCGCCGTACGACCCATAGCCGGCATTGTTCACCAGTACGTCGATGCGCCCCGTCTCACTGAGGATGCGGTCGACCCCGGCGCGCAGCGAATCGTCGTCGGTGACGTCCATGGCGATCGTCCGGATGCCGTCGGCGGCCAGCTTCTCCATCCGGTCGACGCGGCGGGCGGCGCCGTACACGACGTACCCGAGCGCGTCCAGTTTCCGCGCGGTGGCCTCGCCGATACCGGACGAGGCGCCGGTGACGAGGGCGATCCTGGCTGTCATGGCACTCCCAGGGGATAAGCTGAACGCTGGTTCACACTTATCATGAACCAGCGTTCACGATATTGCAACGCCCAGCCGAGGAGGCCCATGAGCCCGCGCGCCGACGCGGTCCGGAACCGGACGAAGATCCTGGACGCCGCCCGGGACCAGATCACCCTGCACGGACCGGACGCCGGGATGGACGAGATCGCCGCGGCCGCCGGGGTGGCCGTCGGCACGCTGTACCGGCACTTCCCGAACAAGACCGACCTGGTCAGCGCGGTCCTCACGGAGCACCTGGATCGCGTCGCCGACGACATCGAGGCGGCCCGGGAGCGAACGGCCGGCGGCGCCAGGGCGATGGACGAGATCCTCGGGCTGGTCGAGCGCGTACTGGAGGCATCCGCCACGGACCACGCGGTGAAGGCGGCGGCCCGCCTGCTCGGCGCTTATCCGACCGACGAACTCGTCGAAGATCGCACCGGCACGGCCTTCGCGGAACTGATCCAGGCCGCCAAGGACGACGGAGATCTGCACGCCGACGTGACGGTCCAGGACTTCTATCTGCTGATCAACACAGCCCCCACCGACCAGCCTCCGGCGGTGCGATCCCGGTGGCTCACACTGGTCCTCCCCGGCCTGACAACCCGCGGCCGCTGATCCGCCCGACGTTTTTATCCGTCCTGCGAGCCCTGGCCGGGGTTACTTTTCTGACAGCGTTGTCCCCGATCTTTTCCAGCCGGGTGGGTGCATACTTCGTAAAGAATTGGGTACGACGCCGTCGGTGCGTTCACCATTTCGAGGGGTGTGGACACCTACACGACGTTGGGTTGATCTCGACGCCGGGGCTTGTGCGGCCAGAACCGCGGACCGGGTCACGTCCCGGCGTCCATCCCCAGCGTGCGCGGTTACCCTGTCGAAATGGGTGAGTGGCGTCCGCTGACCGGACCGTCGCGGCAGGTCGCGTTGGAGATCCTGCTCGACGGGCCACTGTCGCGCGCCGAGTTGTCACGCCGCGTGGGCTTGTCGCCGGGCAGTCTGACCCGGCTGACCAAGCCAATGGTGGAGTCCGGTCTGCTGGTCGAGGTCGCCGGAGGACCGACGGACGCCCGTGTCGGCCGGCCGTCGCAGCCGCTCGATCTCGACCCCGGCGCACACCACTTCGTCGGCATCAAACTCACTGGTGACACGGCGATCGGCGTACTCACGACTTTGCGTGCCGAGGTGATCGCGAGTGCCGAGCGGCCGCTGACCGATCCGACGCCATCCGCAGTGGCTGCGCTCGTTCTCGCACTGACTGACGACCTCGCGCTCCAGGCGCCGGGGCCGATCACCGGGCTCGGCGTGGCTCTCGGCGGCCGGGTGGCGAACAGCTCCGAGGTCCGCTGGGGGCCGTACCTGAACTGGGTCGACGTACCGTTCGGCGAGATCCTCGCCGCCCACACCAGTACGCCGGTCGTGATCGCGAACGACCTGGTCGCGTTGACCGAGGCGACCCACTGGTTCGGCGCGGGCCGCGGCATCGACCGCTTCGTGCTGCTGACGATCGGCGCCGGGGTCGGGTACGGGCTGATTGTCCACAATCGGATCGTGGACAGCCCTGACACGAGCATCGGCACCATCGGCCACTACCCCCTGCTGCCGGACGGACCCCGCTGCGATCGCGGGCACCGCGGCTGCGCGATCAGCCTGCTGACAGTCAGCGCCATCACCGAACAGGTCGGTACCGCGCTCGGCCGGTCCGTCGACTACGAGGAATGCCTCGACCTCGCAGCCAAAGGTGATCCGGCCGCGAGCCAGGTGATCAGTCGGGCCGGCCGCGCGCTGGGCCGGCTGATCGCGGCTGCCGCGAACTTCACCCTGCCCGAACTCGTCGTCCTCGGCGGCGAAGGCGTCCGCCTGGCCGACGTAGCGCACGACGACCTGCTCGCCGGGCTCCACGCCGACCGGCATCCGTCCAGCGTGGAACTGCCGATGGTGCTCCAGCCGGCCGACTTCAGCGAGTGGGCCCGTGGCGGCGCGGTGGTCGCGATCCAGACCTTCGTGCTCGGACGTGAGTAACTGACTATCGCTTGATAAACAGTTACACTCCTCCGCATGGACGATCTCCTCAGGCGGTGGGTGGACGGCTGGCGACGATGCCGTGGGCTCGAGCCGGCGATCGAGTACGACGAGGTGTTCGCCGTCGTACTGCGGTTGCCCGGACGCGACCGGGAACTGTTCGCTCGCGCGGACGACCCTGCGGTCGTCGACCACCTGGTAGCGCAGGCGTCCGAGGGTGTCTGGCTGACTGTCACCACGCAGCACGGCGACGAGATCGCGCGGCGGCTCCGCGCGGCCGGATTGCAGACCTTCGCCGAGCAGAAGGTCTTGATGTCGATCGATCTCGCCGATCACCCGCAGCCGGAGCCACCGACGTCGTACGAACTGACGACGGAGACCGACGGATCACTGGAATACGTGCGGCTGCTGCACCACGGTGAGGTGGCGGCGCGCGGCCTGGTGGCGATTGTCGACAATGATGCGGTGATGCATGACATCCACACCGATCCGGCGCATCGGCGGCGCGGACTCGGCAGCGTGGTGATGGGCGCCCTCAGCCGACGAGCGATCGCCAACGGCGCACGGACCGGGCTGCTGATGGCCACCACCGAAGGCGTTCACCTCTACACGAAGCTCGGCTGGTTGCCCGAAGCAACGATGGTGACGGCGACCGGGTCAGGCGGTGCGGGCCCGGTGCGCGGCGACCTTGGTGCGGTTCTGGCAGGCCGTTGAGCAGAACCGCTGCGTGCGGTTCCTGGTCGCGTCCAGGAAGAGGTCCTCGCACCGCTCCGCCTCGCACCGACGAAGGCGATGGACGTCGTCACTGCCGAGCAACATCGCGACGGCGGTGGCGAACTCGGCCAGCCAACCGGTCGCCTCGGACGCGTCCGGACCGGCGAAGTGCAGGTGCCACGGTGCGCCCTCGTCCCGGACGAGCTGCGGCGCGGCCTTGGTTACCCGGAGTAAGTTGTTCACCCGCTCGACCGCGGGATCGAGCTCCGGCAGCCGGCTGAGGGCGTCGTACAAGGTCTTGCCGCCGGAGGCGTACTCCGCGGGGTCCGGGGAGCCGATGCGGTTGGTGGTCAGCCGCAGCACACTGGCAACGGCTTCCGTTGAGGGTGTGGTCGCGGGCCGTCCCTGACGCCAGGCGGGGCCGAAGGTGTTCGCCAGCGCGATCGCCGCGAGGAGCGATGCCTTCAGGTGATCGGTGGCCTCCACTCGTCCATTATGACGAGGCAGGTCAGCCCAGGGCATGCCAACTCGTACTACCAGAGTCGTACGCCCGGCCCGGGCAACATCGTTCCTTACTCCGATGATCCTGATGGTTGCCAGAAACAACAATGGCGGTCATGAACCTGGTTCAGTCTCGCCACCGCCCGGCGACACGTGGGATTGCCGGGCTTTCCGAGGCGGTCGTCGACCTCTCGGCTGTCCGCGACAACGTCCGGACCTTCCGGCGGCTCGTCCCGCAGGAAGTGATGGCGGTGGTGAAGGCGGATGCCTTCGGCCACGGCGCCGTACCGGTGGCCCGGGCTGCGGTCGAGGCCGGGGCGACCTGGCTCGGTGTGGCTCGCGCCGACGAGGCGCTGCAGTTGCGCGCGGGCGGACTGACCACTCCGATTCTCACCTGGCTGTACGACGCCGCGGAGCTGATGCTGCTCGGCGACGTCGACGTGGATGTGAGCGTCTCGACGATCGCCGAACTCCAGCGCGTCGCTTCGATCCCATCCGTCCACTGCGTGCACCTCAAGCTGGACACCGGACTGCACCGGGCCGGCAGTGCACCTGACCAGTGGATCGAACTCACCCGTGCGGCGGCGCATTACGAGGCGCTCGGCGCCGTCACGGTCCGCGGGGTCTGGTCCCACCTCTCGCACGGCGACTCCGCCGACGCCGTGCAAAGCCAGAGGCAGCTCCAGCTCCTGCGGACCGGGGTGAGTCTCGCGCGACGGGCCGGTCTGCGGCCGAGCGTCGTACACCTGGCCAACTCCGCCGGTGCGATCACACTCGACGCGCCGGACTGCGACCTGGTCCGGATCGGCGCCGGTCTGTACGGCATCGACGAGACGGGCATCGGGCTGCGGCCGGCGATGCGACTGATGAGCAAGCTGGCCCAGGTACGCCGGATCCACGCCGGTGAAGGGGTTTCGTACGGCCACGACTACATCGCGCCGCGCGACACCACGGTCGCCCTGGTGCCGCTCGGGTACGCCGACGGCATCCCACGGGTCGCGGCCGGTCAGGCGAGTGTTCTCTGCCGGGGCGTCCGGATGCCCGTGATCGGGCGGATCGCGATGGACCAGTTCGTCGTCGACGCCGGTGACCTGGCGGTCGAGCCGGGCGAACCGGTGACCATCTTCGGCGACGGCTCCCAGGGTGAGCCGACCGCCAGGGACTGGGCCGGTTGGGCCGGCACGATCCCGCACGAGATCTACTGCGGCATCGGATCCCGGGTGCCCCGACGCTACGAGGAAGGCAGTCGATGAAGGTCGCAGTCGTCATGGGTGGCGCGAGCCCCGAACACCAGGTCTCACTGGCGAGCGGCAGAGGTATCGCCAAGGCGGTCGAGATCCTCGGCCATACAGCGATCCCGCTGGTGATCGATGCCAAGGGCAACTGGGTGGACGGGCAGCACGAGGCGATCGAGATCCTGCAGGCCTGCGACGTCACCGTCCCGGCCCTGCACGGCGAAGGCGGCGAGGACGGCACCCTGCAGGGATTCCTCAACCAACTGCAGGTCCCATACGTCGGCAGCGGCGTCGCGGCGAGCGCGGTCGGTCTGGACAAGCACCTCACCAAGGCGGTCCTCAAGGCCCACGGCATCGCGGTCACTCCGGGCGTGACACTCAGCGGACCGGATCTCACCGACACCGAGGCCGCGATGCAGACGATCAAAGCGGCCGGCCTCGACTTCCCGGTGTTCGTCAAGCCGGGCAACGGCGGCTCCAGCTACGGCGTGACTCGGGCGACCGACCTGGCCTCGCTGGCGCACGCGATCGCGGACGCCGCCGACCTCGATCCGCACGTACTCGTCGAACGGGAGATGGTCGGCCGGGAGATCGACCTGGCCGTGCTGCAGTTCCCCGACGGCCGGGTCGACACCGCGCCCGCGCTGGAGATCCACAGTGATCCGTCCCAGCCGTTCTTCAACGCGACAGCCAAGTACGACAGCGGCGCCACGCGTTTCGTCGTACCGGCGCCGCTGGATCCTGCGTTGGCCGAGCGGCTGCGACGTACGGCGATCGAGGTGTTCGAGGTACTGGGATGTGAAGGGCTGGCCCGGGTGGACTTCTTCATCCCGGCCGACGGCGAGCCGGTGGTCAACGAGATCAACACGTTCCCCGGGTTCACCCCGGCGTCGCAGTTCCCACGGATGTGGGCGGCGGCCGGGATGAGCTACGCCGACGTGGTCGACACCCTGCTGCGGACGGCGGTGGCGAACGGATGACCGTCCTATTGAGTGACGAGCGGATCACCACGATCCCGGTGGTGGAGACCGGCGAGCCGCTGGTCGACCTCTACACCCGTGGCATCTCGACGCCGAACCAGCAGTTCGCTCGCGAGAGCGTGGCCGACCGGCTGGCGGTAGCGGACACCTTCCTACCGGCAGGGATTCAGCTGCACGTGGTGGAAGGGCTGCGGCCTATCGAGAGCCAGCAGGAGATCTACGACGGCTACCGGGCTGAGCTCGAGCGGCTGCACCCGGGCATCTCCGATCACGACGTTCACGTGCTCGCGAGCCGGTTCGTGTCCCCGGTCGAGGTGGCGCCCCATGTTGCCGGCGCCGCGGTCGACCTCACGCTGATCGGCGCACACGGCCCGCTCGACCTGGGTACGCCGATCGACGCGACACCCGAGCAGAGCAACGGCGCGTGCTTCTTCGACGCGACCAACATCAGCAGGGAGGCGCGGACCAACCGGGCGTTGCTGGCCGACGTACTGTCCGCTGCCGGGCTGGTGAATTACCCGACCGAGTGGTGGCACTGGTCCTTCGGCGACCGCTACTGGGCATTCCTCGAAGAGCGCGGAGAGGCGCTCTACGGACCGGCTCAGGCTGGTGAGGTGAGCCTTTCGGCCGCGGTCGTGATGCGGTCCGGGCGGGTGTAGACGTTCATACTGCCGTTGCGGATGAAGCCGGCCAGGGTGATCCCGGCCTCCTCCGCCAGATCGACTGCGAGGGACGACGGCGCGGAGACGGCGGCGAGGACCGGGATGCCTGCCATCACAGTCTTCTGCGCGAGCTCGAACGACGTACGCCCGGAGACGACCAGGATGCAGCCGGTGGCCGGGATCATGCCGCCGAGGACGGCCCAGCCGACGACCTTGTCGACGGCGTTGTGGCGGCCTACATCCTCGCGGACGACCAGCAGCTCGCCGGTTGCTGTGAACAGGCCGGCCGCGTGCAGGCCGCCGGTCCGGTCGAACACCTGCTGCTTGGCCCGCAACGCGTCGGGCAGTCCGGCCAGTACGTCGAATGGCACGGTCATCGGATCGTCTGCCGGAGAGAACCGTGTCTTCACCCGGACCGCGTCCAGGGACGCCTTGCCGCAGACGCCGCAGGACGAGGTGGTGTAGAAGTTGCGCTCTACACCGGCGAGGGGCGGCGGTACGCCGGGCGCGAGGCCGAGGTCGAGGACGTTGTAGGTGTTGCGGCCTTCGTCGTCGAAGGAGTCGCAGTACCGCGCTTCGCGGATGTCGTCGACGCTGCCGATCACACCTTCGGTGTGCAGGAACCCGTGTGCGAGCTCGACGTCGTGTCCGGGCGTTCGCATGGTGACGGCGAGAGGTTTGCCGTCGACGCGGATCTCCAGCGGTTCCTCGACGGCGATCGAGTCCGGGCGCTTCCGCTCGCCTCCCGGGCCGAGACGCAGTACCGGACGGCGTGCGATCACACGGCCCATGGGCGTGCTCCTGGATCGAGCGGCAGCAGCCTTGCGGCGATCGCTTCGGCTGGTCCGGGGTCGACAACGGCCAGTGCGTCGGCTGCGGCTGGACCTCGGAGCATTGCGGATCCGCCATGCCCAACCGGTACGGCGCCGTACGGCTCGAGGCGGACCGGGACGAGGCGGGTGCTGCGGGGGTGGCACTGGAGGCCGCCGGGGATGGGGGTGAGTGTGAGGCTCGGGAGCGGGAGGCCGCGCATGCGGAGGAGGGCCGAGACGCCGAGGGTGAGGAACGCGACGAGGGCGGCGAAGGGGTTGCCGGGGAGGCCGATGACCAGGCGGCCGTCGGGCAACTGGGCAAGGGCTTGGGGGTGGCCGGGGCGGCAGGCGACGCCGTCGACGATCAGCTCGGCGCCGAGGGCGGACAGCGCCGGGCGGAGGTGGTCGGCTGGGCCGGAGGCGGACGAGCCGGAGACGAGGATGAGCTCGGCGTCTGTTGTGTCGAGGGCGTTGATCAGGTCGGCGCCGGAGTCGGGGAGGTGCCTGACCGGTGCGGGTACGGCGCCGGCGCGTGTGATCAGGCCCGGGAGCATGGGGCCGATGGCGTCGCGGACCCGGCCCGGTCCGGACGGGCCGCGGTGGACGAGTTCGTCGCCGGTGACGAGGGCGGCTACGCGGGGTTTCGGGATGACGGTCAGGCGGTTGAGCCCGACGGTTGCGGCGAGGCCGAGGACGGCCGGGTCGACGGTCACGCCGGCCGGCAGGAGTTGTTCACCGGCCTTGCATTCTTCTCCGGCCCGCCTGATGTGCTTGCCTTCTTCACCTGGGCCGTCGAGGCGGTCGCCGAGCAACACGCTGTCCTCGGACCGCATCACCGAGGTCGCGTCCGCCGGCACCGCGGCTCCCGTCACGATGCCGCAGGCCTCGCCCTCCTCCAACCTCACGGGGTCGGCGCACCCGATGCCTACCTGTCCGACCACGCGCCAGGGTCCGGTGCCCCGCACCGCGAACCCGTCCATGGCCGAGCGATCCACGGGCGGTACTGCAACCGTAGAAACCAGTGGCGCGGCCAGCGTGAGCCCGTCCGCGTCACTCAGACTCCGCGAGACCGCCCCCAGTGGCGTCCCCGCAGCATGAGCCACCTGCCGAGCAAAATCCCAAGAAACCTCAGCCCGCCGCGCCCGAAGCAAACGGCCGGGATCCGATGCCGCAGCCCTGTCCTCTCCAACTTCTTGGAGGGCTGGGTCATGGTCTGTGGTCACTTGGTGGCCAGCTGTTGGGCTGCCAGGGCGGCGATGGGGTCCAGGTCTTCGGCTCCGGATTGGACGTGGGCTATCAGGGCCGCCTTCATGCGCGGGTCCCAGACGGCGTTCATGTGGGTGGCGACCGCGGTGGCGGCGTCCGTGGGTGAGCGGTGGGCGAACTGGGCCGCGATCTCGTTCGCCAGCCGGACGTGCGGGGGCAGTCCGGCGCTCATTGGTTGCCGCCGGCAACGACAGGCTCGCGTTCGGCCCGGGTGTCCACCTTGTCGGGCAGCAGGTCGACCTGGACCGCGGTCACCTTGTACTCCGGGCAGTTCGTGGCCCAGTCGGAGTTGTCCGTGGTGATCACGTTCGCCCCGGTGACCGGGTGGTGGAACGTCGTGTAGCAGACCCCGACCGGCATCCGGTCGGACAGCTTGGCCCGCAGCTCCGTCCGTCCGACCCGGCTCGACAGCGCGACCTGGTCGCCGTCCTCGATCCCGCGGACCTCGGCGTCGTGCGGATGCATTTCCAGGATGTCCTCCGGGTGCCAGGCGACATTCGCCGTACGACGGGTCTGGGCGCCGACATTGTATTGCGACAGGATCCGCCCGGTGGTGAGGATCAGCGGGAACTTCCGCGTCGACCGCTCCGTCGTCGGCACGTACACGGTCTCCATGAACCGTCCCTTGCCGCGGGTGAACTCCTCCTCGTGCATGATCGGCATCCCGTTCGGGAAGTCCACGTTGCACGGCCACTGGATCGACCCGACCTCGTCCAGCTTCTTGAACGAGACGCCCATGAACGTCGGCGTGGTCTGCGCGATCTCGTCCATGATCTGGCTCGCCGAGTCATAGTGCATCGGGTAGCCCATCGCCTGGGCGATCTCGCAGATGATCTCCCATTCCTGCTTGCCGGTCTCCGGGGCCATGATCGGACGAACTCGGTTGATCCGCCGTTCGGCGTTCGTGAACGTGCCGTCCTTCTCCAGGAACGATGTCCCCGGCAACAGCACGTGCGCGAACTTCGCGGTCTCGTTGACGAACAGGTCCTGGACGACGAGCAGGTCCAGAGCACCGAGCGCCGCGAACACATGCTGCGTGTTCGGGTCGGACTGCGCGATGTCCTCACCCTGCACGAACAGACCCCGGAACGATCCCTCGATCGAGGCGTCGAACATGTTCGGGATCCGCAGGCCCGGCTCGTTCAGCAGCGGCGTACCCCAGAGCTTCTCGTAGACCTCGCGGACGCCGTCGTCGGACACGTGCCGGTAGCCCGGCAACTCGTGCGGGAACGAACCCATGTCGCACGAACCCTGCACGTTGTTCTGCCCACGCAACGGGTTCACCCCGACGCCGGGGCGGCCGATGTTGCCGGTCGCCATCGCGAGGTTCGCCATCCCCATCACCATGGTCGAGCCCTGGCTGTGCTCGGTGACCCCGAGCCCGTAGTAGATCGCGCCGTTGCCGCCGGTCGCGTACAACCGGGCCGCCGCGCGGATCTCCTCGGCCGGTACGCCGCTGATGTCGGCCACCGCCTCGGGGCTGTGCTCGGACCGAGCGATGAACGACTCCCACGTCTCGAAGTCCTCGCACCGGTCCGCCACGAACGCGCGGTCGACCAGGTTCTCGGTGACCACGACGTGCGCGATCGCGTTGATGATCGCCACGTTCGTGCCGGGCGCGAGCCGCAGGTGGTGCGCGGCCTCGATGTGCGGTGAACGGACCAGGTCGATCCGCCGCGGGTCGATCACGATCAGCTTGGCGCCTTGCCGCAGCCGCTTCTTCATCCGGGACGCGAAGACCGGGTGGGCGTCGGTCGGGTTGGCGCCGATCACCAGGATCACGTCGGCCTCCTCGACCGACTTGAAGTCCTGGGTGCCGGCCGACTCGCCGAACGTCTGCTTCAGGCCGTACCCGGTCGGCGAGTGGCAGACCCGCGCGCAGGTGTCCACGTTGTTGTTGCCGAAGACCGCGCGGACCATCTTCTGTACGGCGTACACCTCTTCGTTGGTCGTCCGCGACGAGGTGATCGCCCCGATCGCGCCCGGCCCGTACTGCGCCTGGATCTCGCGCAACCGCCGTGCGGTGAACGAGATCGCCTCGTCCCAGGAGACCTTCCGCCACTCGTCCGCGATCGTGTCGCGCACCATCGGCTCCAGCACCCGGTCCGGGTGGCTGGCGTACCCGAACGCGAACCGGCCCTTCACGCAGGAGTGGCCCTCGTTCGCGCCGCCGTTCTTGTACGGCACCATCCGCACCAACTCGTCACCGCGCATCTCTGCCTTGAACGAGCAGCCGACACCGCAGTACGCGCAGGTGGTGATGACGGACCGCGTCGGCATACCCAGCTCGACGACGGACTTCTCCTGCAGAGTCGCCGTCGGGCACGCCTGCACGCACGCGCCGCAGGACACGCAGTCGGACTCCATGAACGAGACGCCCGCCCCGGCCGCGACCTTCGAGTCGAAACCACGGCCCTCGATCGTCAGCGCGAGAGTTCCCTGTACTTCGTCACAGGCGCGGACGCAGCGCGAACACGCGATGCACTTGGACGCCTCGAAGTCGAAGTACGGGTTGGAGGAGTCTGTCGGCAGGTCCAGGTGGTTCGCTCCGGCCTCGACGCCGGAGCCGTAACGGACCTCGCGCAGGCCGGTGACGCCGGCCATGTCCTGCAGTTCGCAGTCGCCGTTGGCCGAACAGGTGAGACAGTCCAGGGGGTGGTCGGAGATGTAGAGCTCCATCACGCCGCGGCGGAGTTTGCCGAGCCGTTCGTTCTGGGTCCGCACGGACATGCCGGGTGCCACCGGTGTCGTGCAGGAGGCCGGCGTACCGCGGACTCCGTCGATCTCGACCACGCACAGCCGGCAGGAGCCGAACGCCTCCAGGTTGTCGGTGGCGCACAGCTTCGGGACGTCGACCCCGGCCTGCTTGGCCGCGCGCATGACCGAGGTCCCGGGTGGGACGGTCACCGCGATTCCGTCGATGGTCAGTTCGACGGTGGCTTCGCCGGGGCGGGCCGGCGTACCGAAGTCGGGTTCCTTGAGCAAGCTCATCCGCGTCCTCGCTTCGCTCCGGGCGCGGATGAGACACAAAGGGCGCTGTATTTGATGATGAACTCGCTTCGCTCGTTCATGCGCCGAAGTCCTTTCGGAAGTGACGGACGGCACTTTGTACCGGCATGGGTGTCAGCCCGCCCATCGCGCAGAGCGAGCCGTCGGTCATCAGTTCACACAGGTCGTCGAGCAGGACGAGGTTCTTCTGCCGGTCCTCACCGGCCACGATCCGGTCGATCGTCTCGACGCCGCGGACGGCGCCGACCCGGCACGGGGTGCACTTGCCGCACGACTCGGCCGCGCAGAACTCGAACGCGAACCGCGCCATCGAGGCCATGTCGACGGTCTCGTCGAACACCACGATCCCGCCGTGCCCGACCATCGCACCGGCCGCCGCGAACGC
The DNA here is from genome assembly GCF_043197265.1 of Kribbella sp. NPDC049227. Lineage (NCBI taxonomy): Bacteria > Bacillati > Actinomycetota > Actinomycetes > Propionibacteriales > Kribbellaceae > Kribbella > Kribbella sp. NPDC049227. Next base: position 57,734 of record NZ_JBICST010000009.1, read on the forward strand.
CTCGTAGTCCATCGGCAGGTCGAACTGCTCGACCGGGAGGTACGCGCCGAGCGGGCCGCCCACCTGGACGGCCCGCACCGGGCGGCCCGACGACGTACCGCCGCCGAAGTCGTTGACCAGTTCGCCGAGGGTGATGCCGAACGCGGTCTCGACGATCCCGCCGCGGGCCACGTTCCCACCGAGCTGGAACACGCTCGTACCGAGCGACCGGCCGGTCCCGTACGCCGCGTAGGCCTCGGCACCCTCAGCCAGGATCACCGGGACAGTTGCCAGCGACAACACGTTGTTCACCACGGTCGGACGGCCGAAAAGCCCTTCCAGGGCAGGGATCGGGGGCTTGGCCCGGACCTGTCCACGCTTGCCCTCAAGGCTCTCCAGCATCGAGGTCTCTTCACCGCAGATGTACGCGCCCGCGCCGACACGGACGTGCAGCTCGAAGGCGAAGCCGGAGCCGAGGACGTCGTCCCCGAGCCAGCCCTCCGACCGGGCGATCTCGATCGCGGCCCTGAGCGTCGCCACCGCGTCGGGGTACTCGGACCGCAGGTACACGTATCCTTCCGAGGCCCCGACGGCGTACGCCGCGATCGTCATCCCCTCGATCAGCGTGAACGGATCGCCCTCGATCAGCATCCGGTCCGCGAACGTCCCGGAGTCGCCCTCGTCGGCGTTGCAGCAGACGAACTTGAGGTCGGACTCGGCGCCGAGCACGGTCCGCCACTTGATCCCGGTCGGGAACCCGGCGCCGCCACGTCCGCGCAGCCCGGAGTCCACCACCGTCTCCACCACCTCGGCCGGCGTCCGTGCCAGCGCCGCCCGCAGTCCCCGCATCCCGCCGTACGACGTGTACTCCTCGGCGGAGAGTGGATCCGTCACCCCGACCCGGGCAAAGGTGAGTCGTTGCTGCCGCTTCATCCACGGCAACTCGTCGACGACGCCGAGGTGAGCGCCGATGTCGCGGACCTCGCCGCTGAGCATCCCGGCCGCGAGCAGGCCATCGACATCCTCAGGCGCGACCGGACCGTAGCCGACCCGGCCTTCGGCGGTCTCGACCTCGACCAGCGGCTCGAGCCAGAGCATGCCGCGCGAACCGTTGCGCACGACCTGCACGTCCTCACCGTGCGCCGCGGCCGCCGTGGCGATCCGCTCGGCGACCTCGTCCGCTCCGACGGAGCGTGCGGCCGCGTCACGCGGGACGTAGACACGAATGGTCATCGGGCCTCCCCGAGAAGGGCGTCGAGTCGTGCCGGTGTCACGCGACCGTGCAACTTCTCGCCGACCTGGACCGCGGGTCCGAGGGCGCAGTTGCCGAAGCAGAAGATCTCGTCGAGGGTGATCCGGCCGTCGTACGTCGTCTCACCGAAACCGCAGCCGATAGTGCGCTTGGCGTGCTCGGCCAGCTCGGCCGCACCGACCGATCGGCAAGCCTCCGCCTGACAGATCGCGACCGTCGTCCTCCCGGCCGGTGCCCGGCGGAAGTCCTTGTAGAAGGTGACCACGCCGTGCACCTCGGCCACGGCGATGTTGAGGACGTCGGCGATGACCGGGATGTCGACCTGGTCGACGTACTCCAACTCCTCCTGGACGGCGTGCAGGATCGGGATCAGCGCACCCCGGAGCCCTCGCAGTTCGGTGGCTATCTCGCGTACTCGCTGGGCACGCCCGGGGACCGGGACGGGGGCTGCGGCCACGACCTCACTCGTCATGTATACAACATTCCGTCGCCAGCATCGCAGGGTCAAAGCAATGCTGCCTATCAGTCGATAGGCAGCATCTATCAAGGCCCGCGGCGAAATGTCGAGGCCGCTCGGGTGAGTACGACGTCCGGGGCATGAACGACTACGGAGTGACCGGTGCGAGCACCGAGGTCCAGGTGGTGTTGAGGGTTCCCGTCGAGCAGGTGTGGGCGGGAATCACGGCCGTCGATCGGTACGGCGAGTGGAGTCCGGAGTGTTACTACGGCGCCTGGCTCGACGACAACCGGCTTGTCGCCGGGGCGCGGTTCGAGGCACGGAACAGGTTTGCGGACGGGTTCGAGACGTACGTGACGTGCGTGGTCACGGTTGCCGACGAGCTGACCAGGTTCGGCTGGGACGTGTACGGCGACGAGGACGAGGCGTTCGCCCACTGGGAGTACGACCTGCGACCGCAAGGCTCGCAGACCCTGGTGCACCAGACTTTCACGCACGGTCCCGGCGACAGCGGCCTGCGGGCGGGCGTCCGCAACGACCCCACCCACGCGGCGCGAATCATCCAGGGCCGGCTCGATCAGCTCGCCGGCAACATGCGCAGAACCCTCACCGCGATGGAGGCTGCCCTCCTGCCTGCCTGATCCCCGTCACGGACACGGATTTGCCACGTCCTCCGCGGGGATCTGGATGGACTGCTTCAGGGTGCGGATGCGCTCGATCTGCGCCTGGGCCTTCGCATCCTTCGCCAGTTCGGCGTACACGGGCTGCACGGCCTTGGTCAGCGCTGCGAGATCCGCGGCGCCGGCCGTGACGATCTTTCCCCCGAGATTGCAGAACGCCACAGCGTTGGCGGTCTCGGTGGTCCGGTTCGTGAGCACCCATTCCTGCAGGTCCTTCACTGCGGTCTGCAGGACCGTCCGGTTGTCCTCCGACAGCCCGGCGTACACCTCGGGGTTGATGACGAGGGTGTTCACCTTCTCGTTGAAGGTGACGTTCCCGGCCGCGGTGGACGGCGCCGGGAGACCGCGGGCCAGGAGGAATCCCGACTCGACGCCGGCCATCGACCCGTCCGCGACGCCCTGGACGAAGCTGCTGTCGGTGATGTCGACCGGCTTCCCGCCGAGCGCCCGGAAGGTCGCCTCGTTGAGTGCGGACCGGGGTGTCCGGATGGTCTGCAGGTTGTAGTCCTCGACCCTCACCAGCGGGTGCCGGAAACCGAACGCGTGCCGCGGACTCTCCGGCAGCAGCGTCAGACCCATGACGCCGGCCTTCTCGAGGCCCGACATCAACTCGGTGGACAGGTCGGAACTCGTGACGATCTTGTCGGCCAGCGCGTCCGATGTGACCAGGAACGGCGCGTTGAGTGCACGGAAGGTGCTCACGCCTTCGGTGTCCCAGGCTCTGGCCGGGACCATCCCCATCCCGAGTTGCTTCTCCTTGACCATCCGGGCGATCTTCTGGTCCCACTCGACGGATTCCTCCCCGGACGCCTGCCAGACCGGATAGAGGAGCAGGTTGCCGTCGGAGCTGGTTCGGACCAGTTCGACCAGCTTCATGATCGCGATCCCGCCAGGACTGTCCGGATCGTCGTCGGCCGTCCCGACCTGGATCGTCACCGGGCTCGCATCGGCCTCGGCCTTGGTCTCAGGTGCATCGTCGCTGCAGGCCACCGCCGCTCCCAGCAGCGCCAGCACCAGCGTGAAAATCCCCAGGCGTCGTCTGGGATTCATGACTCCCCCACCCCCGACGGAGGCTTGGCCGCACTCGGCCGCGCATTTCCGGTGCGCTGTCGATACCCACCGTCACATCGGCCCGTCCTCGGGCCGGTCGCCGCGGCGCTGAGCTGCGCCGGCCGTCACCTCACAGTGGCACGACTCAGATCTCTCCACCACCTCCGGCGATCAGCGATGCCGGAGAGGTGGCGCGGGCGTCTGTGCTGCGGCTCAGGAGGCAGCTGACGCGTCGGTGGGACCGGGGGCTACCCAGAGGCAGTCGGCGGTGCCCTCGGCGAGACTCTCGGTGTAGATGTCGACCTTGTGGGTGATGACGTTCAAACACTCGTTGAGTTCCTGGATCTGCGCGCTGACGTAGTCCTGGTGGCTGCGGAGCAACGCCAGGCGGTCCTGCTCGTTGCCCGGCCCCTGGCGAACAAGGTCGGTGTACTTGCGGATCGTGTCGAGCGGCATCCCGGACGAGCGGAACTTGATGCACATGTCGAGCCAGTCGACGTCGTCCTCGGTGTAGACGCGCCGGCCGTTCGACTCCCGCCGGACCGGGTCCGCGAGCAGCCCCTCCCGCTCGTAGAACCGCAGCGCGTGCACGCTCAGCCCGGTCCGCTCCGCCACCTGCCCGATGCTCAGACCCATGGGCGGCACCCTAACCCGGCAGCTAGACCCACCTCTAGCTGTTAATCAGGGGCTTCAGGGCTGCCAAGGCCTGATGTACGTCGGCTTGCGTGGAGTAGATGTGGAAGGACGCGCGGAGCTTGCCGTCGCGCACGGCGGCCCGGATACCCGCGGCCGCGAAGGCGTCGTCGGCTCCGGGGATGCTGGTGCTGACGATCGCGCTGTTCGACGGCGGCAGACCGAGGCCGGCGCGGAACTCGTTCGCCAGGCCGACGTTGTGGTGGTTGATCGTCTCGACGCCGATCTCCTCGACCAACTCCAGCGCCGGTGCGGCACCGACGAAGCAGAACCAGGCCGGCGACTGGTCGAACCTGCGCGCGCCGTCGGCGAGGTCCATCCGGGTCCCGTAGTACGAGCCGCGCACGTCCTGACCGGCGTACCACCCGGCGGCCATCGGGCGGCACCGCTCCTGGAGTCGCGGCGACAGGTAGCCAAGCGTCGCACCGCGCGGCGACATCAACCACTTGTAGGTGTGCGCGACGAGTCCGTCGATCCCGTCCACGGTCAGCGGCAGCCAGCCGAGCGCCTGGCTCGCGTCGATCACCACGAGCGCACCGACCTCTTTGCTCGCGGCAACCACCGCGGGCAGGTCGAGGACGACTCCGGTCGACGACTGGACCGCACTCACCGCGACCAGGTCGACACCTGGCCGGATCGCCGAGACCAACTGGTCTCCTGGTACGCCGACGACCTCGATACCACGGTCCTCGTGCACCTTCCACGGGAAGACGTTCGACGTGAACTCGACGTCGTCGGTGAGAACCTTCGCGCCATCCGGAAGGGCGGCCGCGATCGGGACCAGCGCAGCCGAGACCGTGCTGCCGACGAAGACATCCCGTACGTCGGCTCCGACCATGCGCGCGAACGACTCCCGCGAACGGGTCGTGGACGCGTCCCAGGGTTCCCAACTCGTGGCGCCGACCCGCCAGTCGGACAGCACTGCCTGCAACGCCTCCCAGGCCGGCCTCGGCGGCAATCCGTAGGAGGCCGTGTTCAGCCACCCCGGCTCCGGATCCCACAACCCCGCGAACTCGTCGACACCGCCCACGTGCACTCCTCAGATCGGCTCTCCGACCACCTTATGCGGGGCTTGACCTAGACAGCGGTCTAGCTCCTAGCCTCCGGGACATCGGGTCACGACACAGGAGGAGTTCGTTCATGCGTTACCGCACGTTGGGTGGGACCGGGATCGAGGTCAGTGCGCACTGCCTCGGAACCATGATGTTCGGTGCCGTCGGCAACCCCGACCACGAGGACAGTGTCCGGATCATCCATACCGCACTCGACCGGGGCATCAACTTCGTCGACACCGCGGACATGTACTCCACCGGCGAGTCCGAGGAGATCGTCGGCAAAGCCCTGAAGGGGCGCCGGGACGACGTCGTCCTGGCGACCAAGGTGCACTTCCCGCTGCACGACGGGAGCCGCAACCAGAGCGGGAACTCGCGCCGGTGGATCACGCGGGCGGTCGAGGACAGCCTGCGCCGGCTCGACACCGACTGGATCGATCTCTACCAGGTCCACCGGCCGGATCACACCACGGACATCGAGGAAACACTGTGGGTGATGAGCGATCTCGTCTCCCAGGGGAAGATCCGCGCGTTCGGGTGCTCGGCATTCCCGGCCGAGGAGCTGGTGGAGGCGTACCACGTGTCGGAGCGGCGTGGATACGGGCGTTTCCGCACCGACCAACCGCCGTACTCGATGATCAGCCGTGGGGTCGAGCGTTCGGTGCTGCCGACCTGCCGGCGGTTGGGGATGGGCGTGCTCACCTACAGCCCGTTGGCGTGGGGCTTCCTGTCCGGCAAGATCCGCAGGGACCAGCCGATCGACCTCACCACCGGCCGCGCAGCCCTCGCACCGCACCGTTTCGACCCGTCTCTGCCTGCCAACGCCGCGAAGTACGACGCGGTCGAGCGGCTGATGGAAGTTGCCGAAGGCATCGGAGTCACGCTCCCGGAGCTGGCGCTGTCGTTCGTCACCACGCACCCGGCGGTCACCTCGGTGATCAACGGCCCGCGCACGATGGACCAACTGGAAGGCCTGCTGAAGGCCGCCGACCTGGTCCTCGACGACGCCGTCCTCGACCGGATCGACGAGATCGTTCCACCCGGCACCGACCTCTACGAAGCCGACGCCGCCTGGCAACCCCAGTCGCTCACGGACGTCGCGCAGCGCCGCCGACCTGCCGCGGAGCGGTGAAGTGCGGACCGCCACGCCATCACAATCCACGGTTCCGGAGCGCGTCCAGCGCAGCTCGGTGTCGCTGGGCACGTTGTGATGGCCTGGCGGTTCATCAGTCCTGGGTTGAGTGTGCGCGGATCTTCGTCACCAGGGCGTGGAGGGTTGCGCGCTCGGCCGGGGTCAGCGGCTGCAGGGTTGTCTTCTCGACGTCGCGGACGCTCTGCTGGGCCGTCCTCAGGGCAGTCCGGCCTCTGGCGGCGAGGGTGATCCGGTAGCGGCGGCGGTCGGCCGGGTCGCGCTCTCGCTGGACCATCCGCTTCTCGATCAGCGCGTCCATCAAGCGGACCATGTCGGCGGTGTCCATACCGAGTGCGGTAGCGAGCGCGTTCTGCGCCGACGGGCCGAGCTCGGCCAGCTCCGCCAGGGCGGCGTACTCCCACAACGTGAGGCCGGGGCGCTCGGCCAGCCGGTCGGCGATCGCTCGCCGGCCGGCCACCGCCACCTTGTGCAGCACGAAGGTGGTCGTCCCGCTGAGCGTCTCCATCGCGCTATTGTAGGCTCGAACCAACTGTTGGTTATTCCCAACTAATTGGAGATGCTCACCCATGGACGCGCTCTACCCGCGGCTGCTGGTCCGCGACTTTCCGGCCGCCGTCGACTTCTACCGGCCCGCACTGGCCGAGCTGTACGGCGTTCAGCCGGTCAAGGTGATCCCGGAGGCGCAGTACGCGAACTGGGATCTGGACGGTCAAACCGGTCTGGTGCTGTTCGGCCGCGCGATGATCGCGAGCACGATCGGCACCGCCGCGCTCCCGGCTGATGTGGAGTCCCAGGACGCGTCGATGCTGGTGCTGAAGGTCGACGCCGTGGACCCGGCGACCGCGGTTCTGGAGAAGCTCGGCGCCACGGTTCTGACCTCGCCCCAGGACCGCCCGCAGTGGGGTCCGAACCTCCGGACCGCCCACCTCCGCGCCCCCGACGGCACCCTGCTCGAACTCCAGTCGTACTGACGCACTTTTCGATCGTTGGAAATCGGGAACCGGGGTGAGGTAATCGGAAGAAAGAGTGAGGTCGATGGCACCCCTGCCGCAGTCCATCCGCAACGCCGCGGAACCCTGGACAGCACAAGAACTCAACAAGCTCAAAGCACTCGCCGCAGAGAACCTGCCACCCTCGGTGATCGGTCTCCGGCTCGGCCGGCCGGAAGGAGCGATCCTCAGCAAGGCGCTCCAGACCGGTATCACCCTCACCCCGCTGAACCGCCCGCCGTACGGCACCTGACCCGGGGCCCCGTCGACGTACCGTGGAGGTACGCGGACGATCCGAGGGAGGGTGTCATGAGTTTCGACAGGCCCGGCGTGCCGCATCCCGGTCACGAGATGGACCCGGACATCGACCAGGACCTGGTCGAAGAGGGTGTCGAACTGACCGAGCACGAGCCGGACATCCCGGACCACCCGGGCGGTCCGTCGGCCGGTCCGCAGCCGAACCCGCCCCGGCGCCCACCGCACGACGTGCCGCCGTCGACCGACGACTGAGCGGTCCGGGCGGTCGCGTGCATTACCGTGTGTGCCCATGACCGGTGGTTGGGGGTGATGCCGTGGCGGTGACGATGCGTGACGTGGCCCGGCAGGCCGGGGTGTCACCGAAGACCGTCTCCAACGTGATGAACGGGTACCCGTACATCCGTGAGGAGACCCGGACCAAGGTGCTCGCCGCGATCGATGCGCTCGGCTACCAGATGAACATCTCGGCCCGGAACCTCAAGTCCGGCCGGACCGGCATCATCGGCCTGGCCGTGCCCGAGCTCAGCCTGCCGTACTTCGGCGAGCTCGCGGACGCGGTGATCGAGGCCGCGGAGAAGCACGGCCTGACCGTGATGATCGAGCAGACCGGCGCGGACCGCGACCGCGAGCTGACCGTGATCAACCGGCCGCGCGGTCACTTGGTCGACGGTCTGCTGTACAGCCCGCTCGGCCTCGGGCAGGAAGACATCGGGCAGCTGAGAACGTCCACACCGATGGTCCTGCTCGGCGAACGCATCTTCCACAGCCCGGTCGACCACGTGATGATCGACAACGTGGCCGGCACCAAGGCCGCGGTCGAACACCTGCTCCAACTCGGCCGCCGCCGGATCGCCGTCCTCGGCGTCCACCCCGGCGAGAAGGTCGGCACCGCCGCCATCCGGTACGACGCGTATGCCGAGGCGCTCACCGAGCACGGCGTACCGGTGCCGGAGGAGCTCGCCTTCCACGCCGGCAAGTGGCACCGCTCGACCGGCGCCGAGGCAACCCAGGCCCTGCTCGCCTCCGGACGGAAGTTCGATGCCGTCCTCGCCCTCAACGACACCCTCGCCCTCGGTGCGATCCGGACCCTCACCAAGCACGGCCTGCGCATCCCGGACGACGTCGCCGTCGCCGGCTTCGACAACATCGACGAGGCTCGATACAGCACGCCGACCCTGACCACCGTCGACCCCGGCCGCGCCCAGATCGCCCGCACCGCGGTCGACCTCCTCGTCCGCCGGATGACCGGCGACGACTCCGAACACGAGGAGATCGTGGCCCCGTACGAGCTCCACACCCGCGAATCGACCCTCGGCACCAACTGAGCCCTTGACGGTCCCAAAGCACCCGGGCATCATCTCTACACCGATGTAGTACACCGATGTAAAGTAGGCTCGCATGCTTGACGACCGCCCTCCTCGTCCACGGCGCAGAGCAGTACTAGGTGGCATGCTCGGCGCCCTCGCGCTCACCGGTTGCGGCAGCCTCGGGTCCCGGCCACGGGTCCGGGAATGGAACCTGTTCGGCGGCGGTGACGGCGCCCGCCTGCTGCAGATCCATCAGCAGTACGTCGCCGAACACCCCGACGTCGACTTCGAGGCGCACACACTCGCCTGGGGTCCGCCGTTCTACACGAAGCTCGCGATGTCCGCGGCCGGCGGCCGCGCGCCCGAGGTCGCGACCCTGCATCTGTCCCGGCTGAAGGGTTTCAGTCCGACCACGATGCTCGATCCGATCCCGGTCGACCTGCTCGAGGAGGCCGGCGTCCGCGAGTCCGACTTCCTGCCGGCGACCTGGAACCGCTGCATCGTCGACGGGAAGCTGTACGCCGTACCGCTCGACCAGCACCCGTTCGTCCTCTACTACAACACCGACGTCTGCAAGAAGGCCGGTCTCCTCGGCCCGGACGGCAAGATCAAGCCGGTCAAGGGCGTCACCGAGTTCCTCGACATGCTCAAGGCGGTCAAGGAGACCACCGGCAAGTACGCCGCCTCGGTCGAGACCACGAACCCGTGGCGGATCTGGTGGACGCTCTACGGCCAGCTGGAAGGCAAGTTCTTCAGCGACGACGGCACGCGGCTCGTCCTGGACGACGCCAAGGCGCTGGAAGCCCTTGAACTGATGGCGAAACTCGCCACCGACGGGCTCACCCCGAAGTCGTCGAACTACGCCGCCCTGGTCGCCCAGTTCACCAACGGCGACGCAGGCCTGAGCTTCAACGGTGAGTGGGAAGTGACGACGTACCAGACCGCGAAGACGCCGTTCAGCATGGCGCCGTTCCCGGTCGTGTACGACGTACCGAGTTTCGCCGGGGACTCGCACACGTTCGTGCTGCCGCACCAGGCCAACCGGAACAAGGACGACACCAAGGCGACGATCGAGTACATCGCCTGGATCCTCAAGCACAGCGCGGACTGGGCGGCCGGCGGCCACATCCCGGCGTACCAGCCGGTGGCGAAGAGCCAGAAGTACCTGGACCTCAAGCCACAGGCGGAGTACCGCAGTGTCGCGCCGGACGTGCTCTACGACCCGGACGGCTGGTTCAGCGGTTCGGGAGCCCAGCTGGAGAACGAGGCCGGAGCCGCGTTCAGCGGAGTGTTCTCCGGCCAGGCGACACCCAAGGCGGCGCTCGCGCAGTTCAAGGCCGCCACCCAGAAGTTGCTCGACACCCCGTCCCCGGTCTGACAGGAGGTCACGTTCATGGCCGTGCAGACACAACCTCAGGTCACCACGAGTACGCCGCGCACCGCGGCGAAGCCGGCGGCGGGACAGCCCTGGAAGGAACGCTGGGGCGGGCTGTTCTTCGTCGCGCCGTTCCTGCTGCTGTTCGCCGTCTTCATGATCTGGCCGATCATCTCCGGACTGTGGAACAGCTTCTTCAACACCAGTCTCGCCGGAGTGAAGCAGGAGTTCCTCGGGCTGCAGAACTGGCGGGAGATGTTCGGCGATCCGGCCGTCTGGTCGTCACTGAAGAACACCCTCGTCTTCACCGCGATGAGTACTCCGCCACTGGTCGTCATCGCGCTGGTGATGGCCCTGCTGGCCAACCGCAAAGGCCTGCTGGGCTGGCTGTTGCGGTTCTCGTACTTCGCTCCGTTCGTCCTGCCCGCGACCGTCGTCACCCTGATCTGGGTGTGGATCTACCAGCCCGGGTTCGGCCTGGTGAACGGGCTGCTGACGGCCGGCGGGTTCGCCGAGATCGACTGGCTGAACACCGAGAACCGGGCCATGCTCGCCGTGGTGATCACGACCGTCTGGTGGACGGTCGGATTCAACTTCCTGCTCTATCTCGCCGCCCTGCAAGGGATTCCGGCCCAGGTGTACGAGGCGGCCGCGATCGACGGCGCGAACGGCCGGCAGCAACTGTTCCGGATCACGCTCCCGCTGCTGAGCCGGACCACCGGGCTGATCGTCGTCCTGCAACTGGTGGCGTCGCTGAAGATCTTCGACCAGATCTACCTGATGACCAACGGCGGACCGAACTTCGCGACCCGGCCGATCATCCAGTACATCTACCAGAACGGCTTCACCAACTACCGGATCGGCTACGCGTCGGCGATCTCGTACATGTTCTTCGCGGTCATCGTGGTGGTCGCGGTGCTGCAGTTCAGACTGTTCTCCGGCCGGAAGGAGGCCGACCGATGAGGACGACGTGGACCTTCCCGAAGGTGGCGACCATCGTCGGCGCGGTACTGCTGGCCGTGCTCTGGCTGGTTCCGTTGCTCTGGGCCCTCGACACCTCGCTCAAGCCGGAACCGGAGACGACCCGGTCACCGATCACGTGGTTGCCGGCAGCACCGACCATGGCGGCGTACAGCAGCGTGCTCGACCAGGGCGACCTGATCCGCTGGTTCTTCAACAGCACCGTCGTGTCGGTGCTGGTGACCGGGCTGACCCTGGTCGTCTCGGTGCTGGCGGCGTTCGGCTTCTCCCGGACCAGGTTCCCCGGCCGGCGGGTGCTGTTCGGCCTGATCATCGCCGGCATCCTGGTCCCGCCGCAGGTGCTGATCGTGCCGCTGTTCCAGGAGATGACCGGCCTCGGCCTGGTCGACACCTACTGGGGCATCGTGCTGCCGCAGGTGGTCGCGCCGGTGATGGTGTTCGTCCTGAAGAAGTTCTTCGACGGCATCTCCCGCGACTACGAGGACGCCGCCCGGGTGGACGGCGCGACCCGGTGGCGGATCGTCTGGAGCGTGATGGTGCCGATGTCGCGCCCGATCCTCGTTGCCGTCGGCATCTTCACGTTCATCGGGGCCTGGAACAACTTCCTCTGGCCGTTCATCGTGACCACCGACCCGTCGATGATGACGATCCCGGTCGGACTCGCCAACGTGCAGGGCTCCTACGGCCTGCGCTACGCCCAGATCATGGCGTCCGCCGTGCTGGGCGGACTTCCCTTGCTGATCGTCTACGCCCTCTTCCAGCGCCATGTGGTGCGTGGGGTGGGCGACGCCGGCATCAAGGGATGACCTCACCTCTCACGACAGGAGCCACCTGGTGACCTCTGCCCGCATCATCATCGACCCCGCGTTCACGGTTGCCCCGGTCAACCGGCGGACCTTCGGCACGTTCGTCGAGCACATGGGCCGCTGTGTCTACACCGGCATCTACGAGCCCGGGCACGCGACCGCCGACGAGGACGGCTTCCGCAAGGACGTCCTCGAGCTCACCCGGGAGCTCGGGGTGTCCGTGGTCCGCTACCCCGGCGGCAACTTCGTCTCCGGCTACCGCTGGGAGGACGGCGTCGGCCCGCGCGAGGGCCGGCCGCGGCGGCTCGACCTGGCCTGGCACAGCGTCGAGACGAACGAGTTCGGCCTGGACGAGTTCATCACCTGGTGCGCCAAGGCCGGGGTGGAGCCGATGATGGCGCTGAACCTCGGCACCCGCGGTGTGCAGGAGGCCCTCGACCTGCAGGAGTACTCGAACCACCGCGGCGGTACGGCGCTGTCCGACCTGCGCGAGCAGCACGGCGCGTCGCCGTACGGGATCAAGTTGTGGTGCCTCGGCAACGAGTTGGACGGGCCGTGGCAGATCGGGCACAAGACCCCGGCCGAGTACGGGCGGCTCGCGGCCGAGACGGCACGGACGATGCGGATGATCGAGCCCGATCTGGAGCTGGTCGCCTGTGGTTCGTCGTCGTCGCGGATGCCGACGTTCGGGACCTGGGAACGCGAGGTGCTGCGGGAGACGTACCAGTTCGTCGACTACATCTCGTGCCACGCGTACTACGGCAACGACGACGGCGACACCGCGTCGTTCCTGGCCTCGGCCGTGAACATGGACCACTTCATCGAGGCCGTCGTCGCCACCGCGGACCACGTCGGCGCGGAGCTCAAGAGCAGCAAGAAGATCGGCATCTCCTTCGACGAGTGGAACGTCTGGTACGGCGAACGCTCGCGGCGGACCGACGGACCGCACGACCAGTGGGAGGTCGCCCCACGCCGGATCGAGGACGAGTACAACGTCACCGACGCCGTTGTCGTCGGCAACCTCCTGATCTCGCTGCTGCGGCACAGCGACCGGGTCGCCGTCGCCTGCCTGGCGCAGCTGGCGAACGTGATCGCGCCGATCATGACGGAGCCGAACGGCCCGGCCTGGCGGCAGCCGACGTTCCACCCGTTCGCGATCACCTCGCGACTCGCGGCCGGCCAGGTGCTGCGGCTGGAGACCGACTCACCGACCGTCAGCACCGCCAAGTACGGCGACGTCCCGGCCGTCGACGCGGTCGCGACGTACTCCGAGGGCGAACTGTCGGTCTTCCTGGTCAACCGCTCGTCCGAGGACACGATCGACGTCACCGTCGACGTCAGCCGCTCCGGCGTCACCACCGTCGAGGAGGCCGTGATGGTGCACGACGCCGATGCGCTGGCCACCAACTCCGCCGAGAACCCCGACCGCGTCACCCCCCAACCAGTCGATTCCCGCCTCCAGGACGGCCGGCTGACCGTCACCCTCCCGGCCATCAGCTGGGTTGCGCTGAGGCTGTCGACCGACTGAGTTCGCGGTGTCAGACTGGGTGACCGTGGCCACCCAGTCTGACCTTGCGGACACCTCGCGGATCGAGGCGTTCAGCGACGGCGTGTTCGCGATCGCGATCACCCTGCTCGTCCTCGAGTTGCACATTCCCGAGCCCGAACCGGACGAGCGGCTCTGGCCGGCGTTGGTGCAGGAGTGGCCGCAGTTCGCGGCGTACCTGACCAGCTTCGCGGTCCTCGGCATCATGTGGGTCAACCACCACTCGATGTTCCGGCAGATCCGGCGGGCGGACCGCGGGCTGATGTTCCTCAACCTGCTGCTGTTGCTGTGGACCGCGCTGCTGCCGTTCCCGACGAACATGTTCGCCGAGTACCTGCGTGACGACACGATCGATGCCCATGTCGCGGCTGCGGTCTACAGCACCAACCTGACGCTGGCGGCGATCGCGTTCAGCCTGATCTGGTGGCACGTGCTGCGGTCTCACCTGGTCGACCACAACCTCACGCCGTCCGAGCAGCGCGCGTCGGTCCTGCGCTACTCGATCGGCACGCTGTTCTACGCGGCCTGCATCGGGCTGTCGTTCATCTCGGCCCCGCTCACCTTGCTCGTCCAGTTCGTCCTTGCCCTGTACTACGGCTTCGAGCAACTGCGGACCCGGTCGTCAGCCGTGGCCTGACCCGTCGTCGCCGGACTTGCCCTTCCCGGAGTTGCCGGAGTCGCCACCCTTGTCGTCACCCGGCTCGGTGGTGTTCGAGCCCTTCGTGGTCGTCGACGGAGCGCGGCTGCGATCGCCGCCCTTGTCGTCGCCGCGCTCGGTCGTCCTGGTGCCCGACGGCGTACGGGTGCGGTCGCCGCCGTGGTCGTCCGGGCTCGGTGTCGTCGGCGTGATCGTGGCGCTCTGCGGGTTCACGGTGACCGGCGGCGGCAGCCAGAGCTGGGCCGGTGACTCGTTGGGAGTGCCGGGGTCGAAGGCCGTCCAGACAGCGGTGCCGCCTGCGACCAGGCCTGCGGCCGCGGCCAGGCCGAGCAGTCCGGTGCCGGCCCAGGCCAGGTAGCGGGCCGGGCGGCGAGTGGACGCCGGCTCGGCGGATCGCGACTGCAGGACGACCGGTCGGCGTCTCGGGTCTTCTGGCTCCATACTCCGATGGTGTCCGGTCGACCCGGTCCGCCGCCATCGGACCTTGGTACTAGTACCCCTGGTCCGGCTGCCGCTGGGCGTGCCGCTGCGCCCACAGCGCGGCCTGCGTGCGGTCGGTGACGCCGAGCCGCTGGTACACGTTGGTCAGGTGCGCCTTGACCGTGCGCTCGCTGATTCCCAGCCGGCGCGCGATCGTCTTGTTCGGCAGCCCGTCGCCGACCATCCGCAGTACCTCCTGCTCCCGCCCGGTCAGCTTGACCTCCGGACCGGGGTTGCGCCGGTGCGTCAGCAGCACCCGCGCCGCCTTCGGGTCGAGCGGCGATCCACCCGCCATCACCTCGCGGATGCCGGCCAGGATCACCTCGGGTTCACTGTGCTTGAGCAGATACCCCTCCGCGCCCGCCTGCAGCGCGTCCAGGATCCGCGTCTGGTCGCTGAACGACGTCAGCACCACCACCCGCACGGACGAGTCCGCGGCGACGATCCGCCCGGTCGCCGCGACCCCGTCGGTGCCCGGCATCGACAGATCCATCAGTACGACGTCCGGCCGCAGCTCGGCCGCCATCGTGACCGCCTGGTCCCCGTCGTCCGCGGCGCCGACCAGCTCGAGGTCGTCCGCCGTACCGATCAGCTGGGACAGGCCGGCCCGGACGATCGCGTGATCGTCGGCGATCAGGACCCGGATCATCAGACCGGCACCTCGACTTCCACTCGTGTCCCCTGGCCTGGCGCGGCCCGCACCGTCAGCATGCCACCTGAGTCCGCCAGCAGGTCGCCGATCGACCTCAGCCCGAGGTGTCCGCTGCTGCTGCGCTCGTCCAGCCGCGACTCGTCGAACCCGCGCCCGTCGTCGTCCACGACCAGTCGTGCGACTCCGTCACTCCGGTCCGCACTGATCAGCACCTCGCGCGCCCCACTGTGTGCGGCCACGTTGCGGATGATCTCCTGCGCGGCCCGGAACAGCAGCGCGGCGGCCGCGGGTGGCAGCTGCTCCGCACCATCGGTCTCCAGCCGTACGTCGATCCCCACGCGCTCGAGACCGGCAGCCAGCTCGGCCAGTGCGGAGGCCAGGCCTTCCTCAGCCAGGTTGGGTGGGTAGATGTCGACCAGCAGCGACCGCAACGAGCCGATGCTGCCACGCAGGCGCGAGGCGCTGTCCGCGATCAGTTCAGCACGCTGGCCCTCGGTCGGATGTCCCAACCGCATGGCGTCGAGCGCGTAGTTGAGCCCGGTGAGTTCCTGCACCACTCCGTCGTGCAGTTCGCCCGCGATCCGGCGCCGTTCGGCGTCCGATGCCTCGACGGCGTGCTGCAGGAGCCGCGCCCGATCGCGCTGCTGCTTCTGGACCCGGCGGGCCAGCGACCAGGCGAACGGGATCTGGACAAGCTCCAGCAGGAGCAGTGCCCCGAGTGACGGTGGAGCGAAGCGCTGCCAGGCGGCCTGTCCGGCCTCGGTGACGGCTTGGTACTGGAAGTACGCCTCGAACAGCATCGGTTCGCCGTTGGCCGCCCGGACGCCGACGTACACCTCGAGGAGCTTCTCGTACGGGATCTCGAAGCGGTTCTCGGGGCGGCTCAGGTCGCTCACCTCGGAGGCGCTGCCCTGCACCCGGAGTGCCTCGATCTCCTCCGGGCCGAGGGGAAAGGTCTGCCCGATCAGTTCCGACTGGTCGGAGTAGACGATCGTGCCGTCCGCGTTCCACAGCTTGACCCGGACCAGTGAGCCCTGCAGCACGTACCTGCGCATCGCGGTGTCGAACTCCTGCAGGGCGGCAGGCTGACCCGCGACGACCTCCGCGGTCAGGCGTGGCTCGACCACGCCGCGCGCGGTCACGTACGTCACCTGCCGAGCGGACTCGGAGGCCTGCTCGATGCCGGCCTGACGAGCGATGTACGCGATCAGCGCGGCCAGCGACAGCAGCACGATCAGGCCGGCGGCAGTGAAGCGCACCAACAGACCGGCGGTCGAGACCGGCTCACGCTCCGCCCGCGGACGTCGCAGTTTCACCATGCTCGGATGGTAGGGGGACCGAACTGTGCAACGGCAGCCCGACAAGAGTCGTAGTACCAAGGTGCACTACCGATGCCGACCTCGGGCCGACGACTGTGGTTGGCATGAAGCTCCCGCTGTCACTCACCGTCGCAGGCCCCGCGGCCAGAGCGCAGTTCCCTGCACTCGCCGCCGCGGCCGGACTGGTCGTGCTGCGGGTCGGTGTGGTGCTGCTGCGTCCGTGGCCGCTGGCTCTGGCCGTCGACCACGCACTCGACGACCGCTCTGCCGGCGGACCGGATCCGCTCCTGGTACTCGGCGGCGCGGCAGCGGCCGGCGTGCTGCTGAGCGGCGCGATCGGGCTGCTCGACATGGGCAGTCTGCGCGCCGCGGAGGGTGCGGCCGAGCGGATCGGTGCCGCGCTGCGAGCCACAATGTTCCAGCGGACCATGACCAGGTCGCTGCGCTGGCACGACAGGATGCGCAGCGGCGAGCTGGTCTCGCGGCTCACCACCGATGTCGGTCGCGTGCTCGACGGCGTCGTCGCACTGGCCACCTCGTTCCTGCCGGATGCCGTGATGCTGCTCGGTGTCCTGGCCCTGCTGTTCGCGTTCGACCCCGAACTCGCGCTGATCGGGCTGGCCGTCGTACCGGTGCTGGCGGCGTTCGCCGTACGGCAGCGGCGGCTGATCAAGTCGGCTCAGCAGGACGCACGCGCCGAGTCCGGACGGCTCGCAGGTACGACGACCGACCTGCTGCGCAATGTGCGAGCGGTGCAGGCCTTCGGCCGGACGGACCGAGCATCTGCCGTCTTCGGCACGCGCAACCGCGCCGTACTGGACGTGGAACTACGGGCGATCGACGTGGACGCCCGCTGGACTCCGGTCGCCGACATTGTGCTCGCAGTCGGGTCGGCGCTGGTCCTGATCGTCGGCGGACGGCACGTGCTGACCGGTGCACTGACCACTGGGCAGTTGCTGGTCGTGCTGGCTTACCTGCGGGACTTGTACTCGCCCGTCCGTGGTCTGACGCGACTGTCCGCCGTACTGGCCAAGGCTGGAGCGAGTGCGACCCGGGTGCGCGATGTACTGGACAACGACGAGGCTGTGGTCGACCGACCGAATGCACGACCGGCGCCCCGGCTGGTGCACGAGGTCTACTTCGAGCAGGTCGGGTTCAGCTACGAAGCGGCGCATCCGGTGCTGCAGGACTTCGACCTGCGGATCGCGGCGGGCGAGACGGTGTGCCTGCTCGGCCCGAGCGGCATCGGTAAGAGCACCGCGCTGTACCTGCTGCTCCGCCTGTACGACGTGGACGCGGGCAGGATCCTGATCGACGGCGTGGATGTGCGGGACTGCGACCAGCGGTCGCTGCGGGAGCGGTTCGCGTTCGTACCGCAGGACCCGTGGCTGCTGGACGCGACGGTCGCCGAGAACATTGCCTTCGGCAACCAGGACGCGACCCGGGCCGGTGTGGTCGCGGCCGGCCGGGCGGCGCTGGTGGACGAGTTCGCCGGCCGGCTGCCGCAGGGCTACGACACCCCACTCGGCGAAGGCGGCGTCCGCCTCTCCGGTGGTCAGCGCCGCCGGGTCGCGATCGCCCGGGCCGCCGTGTCGACCGCGCCGATGGTCCTGCTCGACGAACCGACCGCATCACTGGACCCCGAGTCCGCGGCGGCGGTGATCGAGGCGATCCGCAGTACCACGACGAACCGCACCGTGCTGCTCGTCACCCACGACCGCGCGCTGGCGTCGATCGCCGATCGGGTCGTCACCTTGTCTTCCTCCCGGCCGCCGGCCAGGGGGCTCCTGCAGAACGCCGGAAGGAGGTGAACACCATGCTCCGGATCAAGCCGACCATGCACCACGGCCACGGTCGCGGACGGTCCCGTAGCCGCTCCCGCAGCCGCAGCCGCTCCCGCAGCCGCTCGCGCGACTGACGGACCCGGCCCGCCGGACACCGCTCAGGGTGTGTCCGGCGGGCCGTCAACCTTCTGGAGGGGACAGCGATGGACGAGTTGGCGGTGGACGGCTTGGCGGTGTGGGAGTCGGCCGAAGGTTCGGAGCTCCCCGGCGGGATGCTCGCGATCGAGCGGCTCGGCGTCGGCACGCGCTGCGAGACCTGGCTGGTGTGGTCGCCAGACCTGTGGGCCCCGGCCGTGCTGAAGGTCGCCCGCCCGCACCAGATCCGCCATCCGCGCGCCGTCCGGTCCCTGCGACGAGAGACGGCCGCCCTCAGCGGGAACCAGCATCCGGCCCTCCCCCGGTTGCTTGCCGACGGCACCGACGACGCCGTACCGCACATCGTGATCGAGTACGTCGACGGTCCGTCGCTGGCGGACGAGATCGACGAGAACGGTGCCCTTCCCGACGACCAGGTCGCACTGGTCGGCGCCCAGCTCCTGCCGGCCCTCGCGACCCTGCACCGCCGCGGCCTCGCGCACCTGGATCTGAAGCCGGACAACGTCGTACTGCGGGACGGCCGGCCGATCCTGATCGACTTCGGCACCGCCCGCCGGATCGGCTCACTGCAACCGGCCGGGCATCCCGTCGGCACACTGGGGTACGCCTCGCCCGAGCAGGAGGAGTGCGCACCTGTCAGCGTCGCGATGGATCTCTACAGCCTGGGATGCACCCTCGCCGAGTGCCTCAACCCTGGCGCCGGCAAGGTCTGGCAGGTCGTCAATCGCCTGACCTCGACAGACCCAGCCGCACGGGGCACCGTCGCGGAGGCGTTGCTCGATCTCGCCGCTGCCGCCGGTGAGCTGCGGCCATGGCCCGAGTGGCTCGACCGTTTCTACCGCTCGAACTGAGTGACCTCGACCCCGGGGGCTACCTCGATCCTGGCGATCTCGTGGTAGCCGCGGGACTTGTAGAGGTTGACGGCCGGAGTGTTCGCGGAGCCGGTCGAAACCAGGCTGGACGGCCGTGGCTCCAGCTGGTCGAGGTGGTCGAGCAGCGCGCGCCCGTGACCGCGGCGGGCGTACGCCGGATCGACGATCAGGCGGGAGATCTCGACCGTGTCGTCGTCCGGGAACTCGTACGCCACCGCGCCGACCAGGACGTCACCGTCGTACCGACCGAGCCAGTGTTCGGTGGACGACATCAGACCGGCGAGGTCCTCCTGCAGTGGCGGGATGCCGTCGAACCCGATCAGCTCGGCCTCGATGGCGTACGCGGCGTGCTGGATCGCCAGCAACCGTTCGGCAAGCGTGCGGTCACTGAGGTCGAGAGGGCTGATCACGCCCGTCAGGCTACGCGGCCTTCCAGTAGCCCAACGCCTTCACCCGGTGCTTCGGTACGGCGAGGTCCTTCAGAACGTACGTCGTGAGAGCGCGGGTGGTCGCGGTGTCGCAGGCGATCCAGACGTACGCGCCGGACGCTTCGCCGAGGAGCTTCGGAAGATCCGTCTTGACGCTCGCGACGAGTTCCGGCCGCGGGATCGGACGGAGCTCGTGCCGCTCGGGGTCGATCCGGAACGGGAGCGAGTGGTCGGCGTCGTGCGAGGTCTCGAACCAGATCGTGGCCGGCAGCTTCGGCGCGACCGCGAGCAGCGAGTTGATGGCCGGCAGGGACGCCGGGTCCCCGATCACCAGCATCCGCTCGGGCAGCGGGTCCGGCACCTCGAACCCGGTCCCCTGCACGGTCGCCTCGATCGTGTCGCCGGGCTGGGCCTTGCGGGACCAGTCGCTCGCGCAGCCGTCGTGCAACGCGAACTCCAGGCTGAACGTCCCGGCCCCGGCATCCGGGTCGACCAGCGTGTAGGCCCGCTGGTGCGGCTTGCCCGCATTGTCGAACCACAGCCGCACCCACATCGTCGGGTGAACCCCGATGGCTTCGAGCAGCCCGCCGTCGGTGAAGTGCACCCGGCGGTAGCGCTCGGTGACCTGTTCGGCACCCGTCACGGTGAAGACGAAGTCCTTCCCGCGGAACAGCTTGAGCACCACACCTTCCCAGCCGTGCCCCACGAGAACCTCCCCTAGAGTCGATGCCATTGCGGCCGAAGAATCTGACTTGTAAGTTAGCGCAGCCTAACCTAACTGAAACGAGGCCAGGAGTGAATGCTCGGGTGTTCCGGGACGCGTACGGCGTACCGCATCTGCGGGCTGGAGACCCGCTGGCTCTCGTCTATCTGCAAGGCACCAACGCCGCGGCCGACCGGGCCTGGCAGCTCGAGCTCGAGCGCCGCCGGTTCCTGGGCACCAGCGCGGCCTTCCTGGGCGCCGAGGCGGCGGGCTGGGATGTGTTCGCAAGGCAGGCCCGCCTCGCCGACACCGCGCAGCGCTGCTTCGAGGCGCTCGACGAGCAGACCCGCGACTGGATCACGGCGTACGTCGAGGGCGTGAACCTCGCGCTGCCCGGTGGAGCCGCGCGTGCCCCCGAGTTCGCCCAGACCGGCCTCACGCTGCAGGAGTGGGAGCCGTGGGCGCCGCTCGGCATCTGGCTCGCGGTGCACGTCCTGTTCGCCGGCTTCCCGAGCAAGCTGTGGCGCACCCACGTAGCGCGGACCCTCGGCGACGACAAGATCGACCTGTTCACCTCGGAGGGACCGCGCACGGCGGGCAGCAACGGCTGGATGATCCCCGGGTCGCTGTCCAGCAGCGGCCAGGCGATCGTCGCCGGCGACCCGCACCGCTACATCGAGAGCCCGGGCGTCTACCAGCAGATCCGGTTGTCCTGCCCCGAGTACGACGTACTGGGCCTCGCCGTCCCCGGGATCCCCGGCGTCGCGCACTTCGGCCACACCGGGGAGGTCGCCTGGGCGATCACCAACGCGATGGCCGACTACCAGGACCTGTACGCCGAGCAGCTCCGGCCGGCCGGGCCGGGACTGGAAGCGCTCGGCCCGGACGGCTGGAAGCCGGCACGGGTCCACACCGAGGTCGTCGAGGTGGCCGCCGCGGATCCGATCGAGGTCGAGGTGATCGAGACCGAGCGTGGCCCGGTGATCGTCAACGACTCGACCCGGACGATCAGCATTCGGTACCCGCCGCGCGTGACCGGGCGGCTCGGCTTCGAGGTCATCCCGAAGTTGCTCCAGGCAACCACCGTGGCGGACATCGACGCGGCCGTCGGCGACTGGGTGGAGCCGGTCAACGTGATCCTCGCGGCCGACACCGCGGGTGGGCTGCTCCATCGCACCGCCGGGCTGGTCCCGCGACGCCACGGCGACAACATGCTGCGCGTCGTGCCGGCCTGGGAAGCCGATCACCAGTGGGACGGATGGCACGACCCGATGCCGCGGGAAACCGTCGACGGGCCGGCCGTGATGGCGAACGCGCGGGAGCTCGCGGCCTCACTCGGCGTCGAGTTCGCCGCGCCACATCGGTCTCGCCGGATCCGTGAACTGGTGTCGTCACAGTCGAGCTGGTCGGTGGCGGAGATGCCATCGATCCACCAGGACACCTACCTCGGGTCGGCCGCGTCCGTCCTGGACCTGCTGGCCGGCCTCGAGGAGCTGTCGCCGGAAGCCGTTGCCCTGCGCACCGAACTGCTCGGCTGGGACCGGCGGATGGACGCGACCAGCAGCACCGCATCGTCGTACGCCGCGATCCGGAAGGCGCTCGTCTCGCGGCTCGCCGACCACTTCGGCGTACTCGAGGACGCGCAGGTCCCCGAGGTGTTCGTGCCGTGGATGGACGTGCTCACGCATGTCTCGTACGCGGTGGAGAACCTGCTCACGACCGACCTGATCCCGGACGTCAACGTGTCCTGGCTGGCGCGCGAGGCGCTGGAAGAAGTTGCCGCACGCAAGCGCCGGCCGCCGTGGGGCGAGACGCACCAGCTGGCGCCGTTGCACGCGTTGCGCGGGCCGGTCTTCGCACCGGGCGAGGAGCCGTTCGACCTCGGGCTGTCCGGCGATCATCACTGCGTGATGTCGACCTCGTCCCTGCCAGGACTGACCGATGTGTGCGTGCGCGGCTCGGCTGCGCGCTATGCCTGGGATCTCGCGGATCGGTCGGCCAGCCGATGGGTGGTGCCGCTGGGTGCGTCCGGCGTACTCGGCGACCCGCATCATCACGACCAGCTGCCGTTGTGGTTGCGCGGTGAGCTCGCGCCGATCGTCACCGAGTGGGACAGGCTCGAGCGGGAGGACCGGAGTTTCACCCACGAGATCGAGGGCTTCGGCACGGTCGCAATCGTGGAGGCGGATCCGTCGCGAGATCTCGACCTCATCCACGGCTGGGTCACGGGCGACCGCGCGAGCTTCTGGGGCATGGGCGAGTTGTCCCGGGACGAGATCGCGGCGACGTACGAGTTCCTGGACTCGGTGCCGACGCATCACGTGTACGTCGTGCGCTTGGACGGCGTACCGGTCGGGCTGCTGCACACGTACGATCCACAGGCCGATCCGGTCGGGGCGGCGTACGAGATCCGGGCCGGGGACATCGGGGCGCACCTGCTGGTCGCGCCGGGTGATCCGCGGCCGGGCTTCACCGGGAACCTGTTGCGGGCGATCGGCCGGTTCGTGTTCGTCCACCTCGGTCATCCGCGGCTCGTCGCCGAGCCCGATACGCGCAACGAACGCGCGGTCGACCGCTTGTACCGGTCCGGATTCACCATCGGCCCGGAGGTCAAGATCACGCTGCCGGACGGCACCACGAAGACCGCGCAACTCGGCTTCCTCACAGCGGAACGCTTCCTGAGCTGAACGGCAGGGCATCTACGACCTCTGAGCCAGTTCGGTCCGGAGGTCAGCAACTTCAACCCGGGGGCGACGCTGACGACCAGCAGCGAGGGTCACATGCTGGTCGACGACCGGTTCCCGTGCAGCGCTGTCGGACAGAAGGTCTGGGTGACCGTCACCGGGCCGGAAGGCACCTACACGTCGAACATCTTCGTGTGGAAGTCGGGCTGATCAGTCCTTGCCCGCTGAGTCCTTGCCCGTTCAGTCCTTGACCGCGAGGACGGCGGCGATCAGCGGCTGGTAGTCGGTGAGCTCCTCGACGGTCTCGCGGTTGCGCCACCGGACCGCCGGGACCAGGCCGGGCTCGAGGACGGTGAACCCGTCGCCGTACAGCGCGAGGATCTGCTCGTCGGTGCGCCAGCGGCCGCGGCCGAGTGAGCCCTGCAGGACCTGTTCCAGCTCCTGGCTGCGCGGGTCGTTCTCGCTGCGGAAGTGGCTGATGAAGACGTGGCTTCCGGGCGCGATCCGGTCGTACCAGAACCGGACCAGGCCGGCCGGGTCCTCGTCGTCGTTCACATGGTGCAGGGTGGCGCTGAAGATGATCCCGACCGGCTTGGCGAAGTCGATCAGCGCGTTGGTGTCCGGGTGCTCGTAGATCGCCTTCGGCTCGCGCAGGTCGGCCTGGATGACGGTGGTGTTCTCGTTCTCGGCCAGCAGGGCGCGGCCGTGGGCGAGGACGATCGGGTCGTTGTCGACGTACACGATCTTCGCGTCGGGCACGTACCGCTGCGCGACCTGGTGGACGTTGTCCGCGGTCGGCAGGCCGCTGCCCAGGTCGATGAACTGCCGGACCTGCGTGTGGGTGATGATCTGCTGGATCGCCCGGACCAGCGCCCCGCGGTTGTCGTGGGCGATCACCGCCGAACCGGGCAACTCGTTGATGAACCGGTCCCCGAAGGCGCGGTCGACGGCGAAGTTGTCCTTGCCGCCGAGCAGGTAGTCGTAGGTGCGCGCGATACTCGGCTTGCTCACATCGAACTCCGCGTACGAGCGCTTCCCCTGCTTGTCTGCATCGGCCATCGCGGCGGGTCCTTCCGATCCGGTGGTGACCCCAGTCACTCTATGCGACGCCCGAACCACCCCGCTCCCGCCCCCGGCCAGTCCTGTCCTACCGAACCGTTTCAGCTTCCGGCCGCGATCCGGTCGAAGTACGGACGTGGGCGGCGGACCGGCCGCGGGATCGAGCTGATAGTCGCCTCCGGCAACCATTCGGCCGGTGATCTGGAGCAGCTCGGACGGGCTGTAGTTCTGGAACTCGACCGTCTTGGAGAACCGCGACGCCAGCCCCGGGTTGGCGGCCAGGAAGTCGTCCATCTCCGCGGTGTGCCCGATGTACTGCCCGACCAGGTCCCGGCGCGACACCTCCGTGAACCCGCCCTTCGGCAGTACGCCGAGCATCTTCAGCAGCTTGCCGTAGAGCCGAGCCACCGTGGTCTTCCCGGTCCCCGGCGCACCCGCAAGGCTCTGCGGTCCCGGCCGTGGACGGATCGGCTCCACGCATCGCTCGAGTTGCGGACGCTGTTCCGACCTTGAGAAAGCCCGGTTGAGACAGCCCGCAGCGGCCGTCGGGTTCCGGCACGACGGCCGCTGTGGTGACTGCTGGCTGCTGTCGGTGACCTGATCTGGCGGGCCCTGTCACCGGTGCGTCAGCGCGGTCTCTCAGGCGAGGGCGGTCGTGGTCTTGTCGTGGTCGCGACCGGCCGGATGCCGCTCGCGGGGTGATTCGTGCACCGCATGGTCAGCGGTTCGTGGGGCCGGGCACACCGGGCCGCGGCGGATCGGTCCGCCTCCCAGCCGCCGGCTCTTCCACTGCTTCTCTTCGTAGTCGTAGTAAGTGTCGACGCCTCCGACTGTCATCCAGATCCTCCCGTCAACCCCCCGGCTACACCCCTGGCCGTTATACAGTCCGCCTCCAGCGCGCCGGAGGCAAGCGATCCAGGAAATCACCATCGACGAACAGGCTCGAACGCCTGGTTGTGTTGGATTGCGCCGGAAATCTTGGCGTTGGAAAGTCTCAGACGGCGACGATCGCGACGCCGTGACCCGCCAACCGGACACCCTCGCCGACCGGTTCGGCCGCCAGGAACGCCATCAGCTGGTACGCCGGAACGCCGTCGACCGGGACCACGGACTCGGTCGCGGCCAGATTCACCACGACACGCAACCGGCCCCGGGTGACCACGATCCAGTCCCCGTCGGCGCCGGACTCGATGCCGACGGAGGCGAGCCGGTCGTCGCGCAACTCCGGTGTTCGGGCGCGAAGGGCCAGCAAGTCCCGGTACCAGGCCAGCAACTCGCGGTGCGGCGGCTTGTCGACCTCGGTCCAGTCGAGGACCGAACTACGCCACGTCGCCGGATCCTGCGGGTCCGGGATCTCGTCGGCGTTCCACCCGTGCGCGGCGAACTCCCGCCGCCGGCCGCTGCGCACAGCCTCGGCCAGCTCCGGCTCGTCGTGGTCGGTGAAGTAGCGCCACGGCGTCGAGGCGCCCCACTCCTCGCCCATGAAGAGCATCGGCGTGTACGGCGAGGTGATCACCAGAGCGGCGCCGATCGCGAGCTGGCCGGGGGTCAGCGCCGGCCGGTCGCCCAGCGCACGGTTGCCGACCTGGTCGTGATTCGACGTGTACGCGAGGAATTCGCTGCCGCGATGCTTGGCCGGGTCGACCGGCCGGCCCCAGTCCTTGCCACGGAACGTCGAGTACGACCCGTCGTGCAGGAACACCTGGGTGAGCGTCTTCGCGAACACCCCCGGCTCACCGAAGTCGACGTAGTACCCGGCCCGTTCGCCGGTCAGCAGCGTGTGCAGTGCATGGTGAAAGTCGTCGCTCCACTGTGCGGTCATCCCCAGACCACCCTCGGCCACCGGCTCCACCATCCGCGGGTCGTTCAGGTCCGACTCCGCGACCAGACCGAGCGGCCGTCCCAGCTCCTGCGACAGCTCCGCGGTCTCCGTCGACAGCTGCGCCAGCAGGTGCGTCGGACTCTCGTCAGCCAGCGCGTGTACGGCGTCCAGCCGCAGAGCGTCGAGGTGGAACGACCGGAACCACCGCAGTGCGTTGTCGCAGATCCACCGCCGTACCTCGGTGCTCCCGGTGTCGTCCAGGTTGACCGACCGACCCCACGGTGTCGCGTGCCGATCGGTGAAGTACGGGCCGAACATGTCCAGGCGGTTCCCGCTCGGACCGAGGTGGTTGTAGACGACGTCGAGGCAGACGGCCAGACCGACTTCGTGACACCGGTTGACGAACCGCTGCAGCGCCTCCGGACCGCCGTACGGCTCGTGGACGGCGTACAGGTCAACACCGTCGTACCCCCAGCCGTGGCGGCCAGGGAAGGCGGCGACCGGCATCAGCGAGACCATCTCGACGCCTAGCGCCACCAGGTAGTCCAGATGGTCGGCGGCCGCGTCCAGCGTGCCTTCCAGGGTGAAGGTCCCGATGTGCAGCTCGTAGAACACCGAGCCGCGTACGTCGCGGCCGGCCCAGTCATCGTCGGTCCAGCGGAAGCGGTCCTCGTCGAAGACCCGGCTGAAGCCGTGCACACCGTCCGGTTGCCACGGGCTCCGCGGATCTGCCAGCGGCTCGCTGCCGTCGACGGAGAACGCATAGTCGGTGCCGTGACGTGCCTCGACCACGTCCCGCGTCCACCAGCCGTCCGCCGCCCAACGCAGGGGCAGCACGCCGTCGCGCAACACCAGGTCGACCGACGACGCGTTCGGCGCCCAGACGCGGAAGGTGTGCATTCAGCTCCTTACGAGCAGGGCCACCGGGAGGTCCTCCAGCAGCTGGTGAATCCGGGCTGCTCCACTACCCACGTCGCGGCCGGTCAACACGTTCTTCCATTGGCCGCTCGGCAGCACCACTGTGCTGTCGCCCCAACCACCCACGCGATGCAGGGCGGCCGGCAGCCGGGTCGCCACCGTGATCACCGCATCTCCCCTCGCGAAGGCAACGGCGTGACCATTGGACGTCGGCAGTGGGGTGTAGCTGCCCGCGAAAGCCTCCGGGTACTGCCGGCGGATGCGGAGTGCTCGCGAGGTGACCAGCAGCTTCTCGTCGGACAGGTCGTCGGGCTTGGAGCCCTCGTCCAACCGCTGCAACCGGGCGATCCGGTCCTCGTAGTCCACCGGCCGCCGGTTGTCCGGATCCACCAAGGACAGGTCGACCGCCTCAGTGCCTTGGTAGACATCCGGTACGCCGGGCATCGTCAACTGCACCAGCTTCTGGCCGAGTGTCGCCGCCCGGACGAATCCGGACTGCTTGGCGGCAAAGCGTCGTACCGAGTCCAGCACTGCGGAGTCGCCCAGGATCGCAGTGGCGAAGGCGGCGACGGCCTGCTCGTACTCCTCGTCCGGTGAAGTCCAGGTGGTATGGCGCTTCGCTTCGCGGACCGCCTTGAGCAGATAGGCCTGCACGCGATCCTCGGGCAACGGTCCGTCGTCCCAGGTGCCGAAGAGCGTCTGCCAGAACAGGTACTCCGTGCTGCCGTCGAGCAGCGGGCTCCGATGGTCCTCCGAGAGCCGACGCCACTCGCGCACCGCCTCCGACCAAGCGGCAGGCTGTTCGGACAGCACACCGAGCCGCGCACGCACGTCCTCGGACCGCTTGGTGTCGTGGGTGGACAGCGTGGTCATGGTCTTGGGCCAGTGCTGGTTCAGCCGGGCCGCGAACGCGTGGAACTCCTCCGGCGTCACGCCGAAGTGCTCCGGATCCCCACCGACCTCGTTCAGCGAGGTCAGCCGGAACCACCGGTAGAACGCGGTGTCCTCGACGCCCTTCGCCATCACCGGGCCGCAGGTCTGCTGGAACCGGACGATCAACTCATGCCGCGCATGCTCGTCGATCCGGCTCGTCTCTCGACCCAGCAGCAGATGCAGGACGACATCCAGCGTCTCCCGCCGGTCGTCGTCGAGATTCTCCCGCGCCTTCTCGGCCGCCCGCTCCAAGGCCTGCACCGCCGTCGGTGACGGTGGCTCGCCCGGAATGACGTACGCCCGGTAGATGTCGAAGTGGACCAGCAGTTCGACGACCACTTCATGGAACGCGCGGCGGGTGTGGTCACGCAGCCGGACGTCGTCCTGGCAGATGCGGGCCAGCAACTCGACCAGGCGGTGCACTTCGGCGTACTGCCCGTGCTGGACGATCTCGCGCTTCGCCTGCTCCACAACGGGTGCGAAGTCTGCAGGCTCACCGGTCAGCTCGGAGTGGAGGGCAGACAGCGGCGCTGCACCCGCAGGGTCGATGAAGAGGCCGCCGACGCGGAGCAGAGCGTCGTACCCGGTGGTGCCCGCGCAGGGCCAGTCGCGCGGCAGCTCCTCATCGCCTTCGAGGATCTTCTCCACCACGACCCACGCACCACCGGTCCGCTCGGCCAGCCGGCGCAGGTAGCCGCGCGGGTCGGCCAGACCGTCCGGATGGTCGATGCGGAAGCCGTTGAGCTCGCCCTCGCGCAGCAGGTCCAGCAGCAGCTCGTGCGTGGCTTCGAAGACTTCCTGCGTCTCCACGCGTACGGCGGCCAGCGTGTCCACGTCGAAGAACCGCCGGTAGTTCAGCTCCTCGTCCGCCACCCGCCAGTGCGCCAGGCGGTACCACTGCTCCGTCACCAGCTCCGCGATCGGCAGATCCTCGGTGCCCGGGCGGAGCGGGTACTCATGCTCGTAGTACCGCAGTACGTCACCGTCGATCGACAACTCGCCGTCCGCGAGTACCCTGCCGATCCGCTGACCCAGCACAGCCATCAGCAGCGGCTGGTTCCCCGAACCCCAGTCGACGTCGAACCACTCGGCGTACGGCGACCCCGGTCCGTCCCGCAGCACCGACCACAACGCCTTGTTGAGCCGCGCAGGCGTCGGCACCGCCACATGATTCGGTACGACGTCCGCCACCGCGCCCATCCGATGGTCGCGCAGCCGTGCGGCCAGCCGGTCGAACGCGGGACGACCACCCGCCGCGTCGGACAGCCGGCTGTGGTCCACGACGTCGTACCCGTGGGTGGAGCCGGGCGCGGCCTGGAGGATCGGGGACAGGTACGCATGGGAGATCCCGACGCTGTGCAGGTACGGGACCACCGTGGCGGCGTCGTCGAACCCGAAACCGGCGTGCAACTGCAAGCGGTAGGTGGCCTGCGGGACCCCTGTCATCCGGCGGCCTGCCTCGGGCGGGTCAGGACGAGCGTGCTGCGTGCCTCCAGTCGCACTGTGCTGCCGGCGGCATGCGGCTCGTCGCTCGCCCCGCCCTGCGCGGTCGTCGTGTCCACGACCACCGTCCAGTTCTCGCCGTACTCCTTGGGTGGGAGCAGGAAGTCCTGCGGTTCGTAGTCGCTGTTCAGCAGGACCAGGAACGAGTCGTCGACCACCGGCTCACCGCGCTGGTCCGGCTCGGAGATCGCGTCACCGTTGAGGAACACCGCGATCGCGCGGGCGTCGTCGCGCTGCCAGTCGCCGTTCTGCATCTCGGTGCCCATCGGGGTGAACCAGACCAGGTCGCCGAGTCCGTCGACACCGGTGTCGCCGTGGAAGAAGCGGCGGCGGCGCAGGACCGGATGGTTGTTGCGCAGCTTGACCAGCAGGCTGGTGAACTCCAGCAGATCCTTCTGCGGATCGGCGAGCTCCCAGTCGACCCAGGCGATCTCGTTGTCCTGGCAGTAGACGTTGTTGTTGCCGCCCTGGGTCCGGCCCAGCTCGTCGCCATGGGCGATCATCGGCACGCCCTGCGAGATCAGCAGCGTGGTGAGGAAGTTGCGCTGCTGCCTGCCCCGCAGCTCGAGTACGTCGGGATCCTCGGTCTCGCCCTCGACGCCGCAGTTCCACGAGCGGTTGTGGCTCTCGCCGTCCTTGCCGCCCTCGCCGTTCGCCTCGTTGTGCTTGTCGTTGTAGGAGACCAGGTCGCGCAGCGTGAAGCCGTCGTGCGCGGTGATGAAGTTGATGCTCGCCAGCGGCCGGCGGCTGTCGTCCTGGTACAGATCCGACGAGCCGGTCAGCCGGGAGGCGAACTCGGCCAGCGTGTACTTCTCGCCGCGCCAGAAGTCCCGCACGGTGTCGCGGAACTTCCCGTTCCACTCCGTCCACAGCGGCGGGAAGTTGCCCACCTGGTAGCCGCCGTCGCCGACGTCCCACGGCTCGGCGATCAGCTTCACCTGGCTCACCACCGGGTCCTGCTGGACCAGGTCGAAGAACGCGGACAGCCGGTCGACCTCATGGAACTGGCGGGCCAGCGTCGCGGCCAGGTCGAAGCGGAAGCCGTCGACGTGCATCTCGGTGACCCAGTAGCGCAGCGAGTCCATGATCAGCTGCAGCACGTGCGGGTGCCGCATCAGCAGGCTGTTCCCGGTGCCGGTGGTGTCGTAGTAGTGCCGCTTGTCGGCGTCCACCAACCGGTAGTACGCCGCGTTGTCGATGCCCTTGAACGACAGCGTGGGACCGAACTCGTTGCCCTCCGCGGTGTGGTTGTAGACCACGTCGAGGATGACCTCGATGTCCGCCTCGTGCAGGGCCTTCACCATCGTCTTGAACTCGGTCACCTGCTGACCGCGGGTACCGCCGGCCGCGTAGTCGTTGTGCGGCGCGAAGAAGCCGATGGTGTTGTAGCCCCAGTAGTTCGACAGGCCGAGCTCCTGCAGGTGGCCGTCCTGGGCGAACTGGTGGATCGGCATCAGCTCGATCGCCGACACCCCGAGCTCCTTGAGGTGCTCGACGATCGCCGGGTGCCCGATCCCGGCGTACGTGCCGCGGATGTCCTCCGGCAGCGCCGGGTGGGTCTTGGTCAGACCCTTCACGTGCGCCTCGTAGATGACCGTCTGGTGGTAGGCGTGCCCGGGCGGCCGGTCGTTGCCCCAGTCGAAGAACGGGTTCGTCACCACCGACAGCATCGTGTGCTCGCGGTTGTCCATCGTGTTCAGTTCGTCCGGGTTGCCGAACCGGTAGCTGAACAGCGACTCGTCACCGTCGATCTGCCCGTCGATGGCCTTCGCATACGGATCCAGCAGCAGCTTGGACGGGTTGCACCGGTCCCCGTCGGCCGGGTTGTACGGGCCGTGCACCCGGAACCCGTACCGCTGACCCGGCTGGACCGCCGGCAGGAACGCGTGCCAGACGAACCCGTCCACCTCGGTCAGCTGTACCAGTTGCTCGGTCCCGTCGTCAGCGACCAGGGCCAGGTCTACTCGTTCCGCTACCTCCGAGAACACCGCGAAGTTGGTCCCGGCGCCGTCGTACGTGGCGCCGAGAGGGTAAGGACGACCAGGCCATTTCTGCACCTGACGACAGTAGCCACCTCGGGCGCCGGCGGCACATTGCCCTGCGGATCTCGCCTGACCGATGGGTAGCTAGTAAGCTCCCCGCCTTGTGAAGTCGCCCTCCGCCCGGGGCCCCGTCTTTCTGGACTCGACCGGGCGCCGTCGCCGAACCCTGCGTCGTGCCGGGGTGGTTCTTGCCGTGCCCGCGGCTGTCTACCTCGCCCTGACCGCCAGCAGCCTGTTCGGCGGGCCACGTCCGGACACCCCACTGATCCCGCTGCCAGAGGCCGTCACACGACCCAAGCCGCACCTGACCCCGGGCCCAGAAGCCGTTCGAACGATCGATCCGTCAGCGAAGCCGACGCCAGGCAACCCGACCGAACCGACCGGCACGCCGGTGCGATCGAGCGGTACGCCGTCATCCACTACGAGCTCCGCGGCGACGCCGACTGTCGTCCCGACCACCACGCCGACGGTCGCACTGACGAGTCGCACCACCGGCTCCCCCACCACGCCACCCGGTAAGCCGACGACCACCCACAGCAAGCCGACCGCGCCACCCGGTCGTACGAAGTCACCCGCCAAGCCGTGAGCCGCCCGGTCGCGCGGCGCGCCAAGCAGGTCCCGCTCCGGACCCACTGGATCGTGCTGACCATGCTGCTCGTCTGCCTGTCCAGCATGCTGCTCCTGAACGGATACACCCACCATCTGTTCGGGACAGAACCTGACGGCGCAGTGACCTCCGGCGGCCCGGCCGGCGCCGTACCTCGGGCGATCGCCGGCGGGGGTCCGGTGATCGACGCCCAGCCAGGAGAAGTGCGCTCGGTCCGGCCGGCCAACCGGACCATCGCACTGACCTTCGACGACGGGCCGGATCCGGTCTGGACCCCCAAGATCCTCGACGTGCTGAAGGCGCAGCACGTGAAGGCGACCTTCTTCGTCGTCGGCACCGAGGTCGCGGCCCACCCGGCACTGGCCCGCCGGATAGTTGCCGAGGGCCACCAGATCGGGATGCACACGTTCACCCACGCGAACCTGAGCACGGCGCCCGGCTGGCGCCGGTCACTCGAACTGCGGCAGAGCCAGCTGGTCCTGGCCGGCGCCACCGGCCTCAGTACACCGCTGCTGCGTCCGCCGTACTCGTCCGAGCCGGACGCGCTGACCGATGCGGACTGGACCGCGATCCAGAAGACCCGGCAGGCCGGCTACCTGACCGTCCTGACGACCCAGGACAGTGAGGACTGGCGGCGGCCCGGAACCGCCAAGGTGATCGCGAACTCGACGCCGCGTGGCACCGCGGGCCAGGTGCTGCTGATGCACGACGCCGGTGGTGATCGCAGTGAGACCGTCGCCGCGTTGACCAAGCTGATCCCGGCGCTGAAAGCGCGCGGATACACCTTCGCCACTGTGAGTGATGCGGTCGGCCTCCCGCAGCCGGCGCACGACGCGGGCCTGCTGGAGCGCGGCCGCGGGCTCGCCGCGATCTGGGCGATGCGGGTGAGCGACGGTGTGCTGTCCCTGCTCACCTGGTTCCTGTACGCCGCGGGCGCGCTGAGCGTGCTCCGGGCGATCACCACCGTCTGGGCGGCCCGGCGGCATGCCCGGATGCGGGACTGGTCGTGGGGTGAGCCCGTCACCGAGCCGGTCAGCGTGATCGTCCCGGCGTACAACGAGAGCGCGGGCATCGAGGCCGCGATCCGGTCACTGGTCGCCTCGGACCACCCGATCGAGGTGATCGTCGTGGACGACGGCTCGACCGACGGCACGGCGGACATCGTCGAGGCGATGGGCATCCGCGGGGTGCGGGTGATCCGGCAACGGAACGCGGGCAAGCCGGTGGCCCTCAATACCGGCCTGCAGGCCGCGCACTTCGATCTGATCGTGATGGTCGACGGCGACACGGTGTTCGAACCGGACGCCGTACGGATGCTGGTGCAGCCGTTCGCCGATCCTTCGGTCGGTGCTGTGTCGGGCAACGCGAAGGTCGGCAACCGGCGCGGCCTGCTCGGTCGCTGGCAGCACATCGAGTACGTGGTGGGGTTCAATCTGGACCGGCGGTTGTTCGATCTGGCCGAGTGCATGCCGACCGTCCCGGGTGCGGTCGGCGGATTCCGCCGTACGGCGCTGGAACGCATCGGCGGGCTGAGCGACGTGACGCTGGCCGAAGACACCGACCTCACGATGGCGTTGTGCCGCGACGGCTGGCGAGTGGTGTACGAGGAGCGTGCGGTCGCGTGGACCGAGGCTCCGGCGTCGCTGGGTGCGCTGTGGCGGCAGCGGTACCGCTGGTGCTACGGCACGCTGCAGGCGATGTGGAAGCACCGGGGCGCGTGGGTCCAGCGCGGTCAGTCCGGGAAGTTCGGCCGCCGCGGTCTGACCTACCTGCTGCTCTTCCAGGTTCTGCTGCCGCTGCTCGCGCCGGTGGTCGACGTCTTCGCGATCTACGGCCTGGTGTTCCTCGACCCGCTCCGCGTCGGGCTCGTCTGGCTGGGGTTCCTCGCGCTGCAGTTCGCGATGGGCCGCTATGCGTTCCACCTGGACGGTGAGCGCGCCGGACCGCTGTGGACGCTTCCGCTGCAGCAGTTCGTGTATCGCCAGCTGATGTACCTCGTGGTCATCCAGTCCGTGTTCACCGCACTGGCCGGCTCACGGCTGCGCTGGCAAAGGATGGAACGCTACGGAAGTCTGCGCGCCCCCGCGAGCACCGAAGGTTTTCCCTAGACCGCGGGAGAATCGACGGCGATCGCTTCCGGAGCAGGGACTTTGTTGCGGAGGATGCCGAGCAACCGGCCGCCCGCCCAGTGGCCCGACCCGGAGGAACGCGCCATGCGATCTTTCATCCCCAGTCCCCGCGCCGCCGCCGTCCTGCTGGCCGGCTCGGCGCTCCTGCTCAGCCCGCTCAGCGGCCAGGCGTCGGCCAGGCCTCCGGTGGACAAGGCACCGGCATCCGACTGTTTCGTGCCGCCCGGGAATGCCTCGGCCAAGGGCGGCCACGGCCCGGACACCCGGGACATCTCCGCCGCCGAACAGAAGGCGATCGAGGCCAGGACGGCGCAGATCCTGAAGGCCAAGGCCGCCCGTGGCACCGCCGTACCGAAGGGCGCCCTGGCGGCGGCGACTGTCCCGGTCTATGTGAACGTGATGCGTGACGCGGCCGGCAACGGTGACGTGACCGACACCCAGATCGCGCAGCAGATCGCCGTCCTGAACAAGACGTTCGGCGGTCAGGAGTCGTCGCAGGCGGCCAACACCGGCTTCACCTTCACGCTGGCCGGGACGTTCCGCTACAACAACAACCAGTGGCACCAGGACAAGCAGAGCAGCAGTTACCGCAAGCAGACCCGCAAGGGCGGCGCGAACGCCCTGAACATCTGGCTGGTCGACTTCGCCTACCTCGGCATCGCGACCTTCCCGTGGGACTACGCACGCCAGCCCGGGATCGACGGCATCCGGGTGCAGTACACCTCGCTGCCCGGCGGCTCGGAGACGAACTTCAACCTGGGCGAGACGGCGACGCACGAGGCCGGCCACTGGTTCGGGCTGTACCACACGTTCCAGGGCGGCTGTACGGCGACGAACGACGAGGTCGCGGACACCCCGGCGCAGAGCAGCCCGAGCAGCGGCTGCCCGACCGGCCGGGACTCCTGCTCGCTGCCCGGTCTGGACCCGATCCACAACTACATGGATTACTCGTACGACTCCTGCTACAACCAGTTCACGCCGAACCAGAGCACCCGCATGAGCAACATGTGGACCGCCTACCGAGCCTGAACTCACCGACGTGGCCACCCCGGCATGCGTGGCCGGGGTGGCCACCTTCCGCGGTCATCTGCTCACCTGGAGTAAGTTCGTCGGCATGGTGCGACGGGCTGCTGTGCTGGCGGTGATTCTCGTGGTGATGTCCGCGGGAGCGGTGTCGGCGTCCACGGGGAAGAAGCTGATCGTCGGCGGCACGCTGGCGAGTGTCAGTGAGGCGCCGTGGGCGGTGGCGCTGACGAACACCGCGTCCGTGCGGCCGACCGGGCGGTACTGCAGTGGGGTGCTGGTGCGGCCGGACAAGGTGCTCACCGCCGCACATTGCATGGGCCGGGCGGTGACGACGTACACGGCGATCCAGGGTCGGGCCGACCTGCGGGACGACACGGTCGGCAGGGTTTCCGGGATCAGCAAGGTCTGGATCCATCCGGAGTACAGCGCGAAGACCAACCGCAACGACTTCGCCGTCCTGACCCTGGCCACACCGTTCACCGGCGTTCCGGCCATGCGACTCGAGACGAACCCGAAGGCCGATCGGCGCGGCGTGGTACCGACCGTCTACGGCTGGGGCGACACCGCGGGGACCGGACCTGAAGACACGCTGCAGAAACTGGCCGTGCCCGACCTGGGTGACGACGCCTGCCTGGCGAACAAGGAGTACGTCGCCGGCGGCTACGCGGCCGCGTCGAACGTCTGCGCCGGCTACCTCGACGGCACCGGCGACGCCTGCCAGGGCGACTCCGGCGGCCCGTTGGTCCTCAACGGCCGCCTGCTCGCTCTCGTCTCCTGGGGCAGCGGCTGCGCCGAACCCGACTACCCAGGGGTGTACGCCGAGATCGCGCCGGTCGTGAAGGCTTTACGGCCCCAGCTCCAACAGGTTCGTTAAGCCGAAACATACCTGTCGGTATCGGTCTCAGGTCGTCACCGCCCGGACACAGAGCGAAAACATCAAGTCCTTACCTTTCTGGTCAGCTACCCCGTTGCCCAGTGAGGAGAAGGCATGGCGCAGACCAGACGTCAGTTCCTGCAGCAGGTCGGTATCACCGGTGGGGCCGGTGTCCTGTACTCCACGATGTCGGCGCTCGGCCTCACGAGCGTCGCCGAGGCCCCCGCGTACGCCGCTCCGTCGCGCGTCGAGCTGAACGGCCGCGGCACCAAGCACATCGTCGTCCTCGGTGCCGGGATCGCCGGCCTGACCTCGGCGTACGAACTGCTCAAGGCCGGCTACAAGGTCACGCTGCTGGAAGCCCGCAACCGGCCGGGCGGCCGCAACTGGACGGTCCGCGGCGGCACCACGGAGACCGATCTGGCCGGCAACACCCAGCGGGCGGCGTTCTCGCCCGGCCAGTACATGAACGCCGGGCCGGGCCGTCTCCCGCAGCACCACGTGACGCTCGAGTACTGCCGTGAACTCGGCGTCGCGATCGAGCCGTTCGTCAACCAGAACGCCGACGCGTACTTGTACCGCGAAGGCTCAACAGCCCTTTCCGGCAAGGCGATCCGGCACCGCACCGCCAAGGCCGACGTGTACGGCTACGTCTCCGAACTGCTCGCCACGGCAACCGACCAGGGCGCCCTCGACAGCCTGCTGACGGCGACCGACAAGCAGGCGCTGATCGGATTCCTCAGCAGCTTCGGTGCGATCGGGAACAAGGCGGCCGGCTTCGCCTACACCGGCACCGACGGCCGCCGCGGCTACGAGGTCGAACCGGGCGCCGGGATGGAAGGCGGTACGACGGCCGCGCCGTACCCGTTGAGCGATGTCTTCGCCAGTGGCGTCGGCAACTACTTCTCGTTCGAGTTCGGCTGGGACCAGGCGATGATGATGTTCCAGCCGGTCGGCGGGATGGACCGGATCCCGTACGCGTTCGAGAAGGCGATCGGCAAGGACAAGATCCGGTACGGCGCCGAGGTGACCGGACTGCGCAACACCGGCGCCGGCGTCGAGGTCACCTACACGACCGGAACGCGGAGCCGGGTGCTCACCGCGGACTACGCGATCTGCACGCTGCCGCCGCACCTGGCCGCGAAGGTCCCGTCCAACCTGCCGGCCCCGATCCTCGAGGCCCTGAAGTACGCCCGGCCCACGAACGCGGGCAAGATCGGCATCGAGTACGGCCGCCGCTGGTGGGAGGAGGACCACCGGATCTACGGCGGCATCACCAACAGCAGCCTCGACACGGTCAACACCTGGTACCCGTCGACGGGCTTCCACGGCGAGCGCGGCACGGTCATCGGCTACTACAACACCGGCGCCAACGCCACCGCGTACGGCGCTCTGACGCCGGCCGCCCGGCTGGAACGCGCCCTGATGCAGGGCGCCAAGATCCACGGAGACGTGTACACCAAGGACGTCAAGGCGGCGTTCTCGGTGAACTGGCTGGGCACGAAGTACTCCGAGGCGTCCTGGGTCAGCTGGCCGTCTCAGACCGACGGGATCTACGCCCGGCTCCTCGATGCCACCGGCAACATCTACTTCGCCGGCGACCACCTGTCGCACACCATCGCCTGGCAGCACGGTGCGATCGTCTCCGCCCGCGCGACCGTGACCGCCCTGCACGACCGCGTCGTGGCGGGCCGATGAAGACCCGCGTGATCGCCGGCCTGGTCGCCCTCGTCGTATCCTTCACCGCCGGAGCGTCCACCGCCGCCGGCTGGTGGGACAGACCGAAGCCGCCGAAGCCGGGCACCGTCGTTCCCGCCCTCCCGGCCGGCCAGGCCAACCCGATGATCGCCACCGGTGTCGGCATCGGGGCCAACACTCCCGTCTACAAGACCAGCGGCATCGGTCCGACCGCCCTGAACACGGACGCTCCCGCCGGATCGGAAGCGTCGTACGTCGACACCACCGTCTTCCCCGGCGGCGCCCTGCCCGCCGGGGTCACCATCACCGAGGCCCAAGGCATCAACGTGCTCCGCCGCATCGGCGAGAACCTCCAGGCCGCGGGTCTGTCGTACGCGGACGTCTACACGATGCGCGTCTTCCTCCAGAACCCCGCCGGCGCCACCACCGCCGACTTCGCCGGCTGGAACCGCGCCTACCGCCAGTACTTCGCCAACACCGACCTCACCACAGGTCAGTACGTCCCGGTCCCACTCGGTACGGCGCCACCCGCCAAGCCGTTCGTGGTCAACAAGTCCCGCCCCTCCCGCTTCGCCCTGGAGATCGAGAACCTCCCGGTGACCGGCTGGCTCGTCGAGGTCGAAGTCGACGCCGCCTATCCCGCCAAGCGCTGAACGGACCCGGATGCCCTGGCGACCCGGCGCCAGGGCATCACTCCGCGGTTACAGGACCGCACCCCGCGGCGCGACCTCGATCGCGGCGACTCCCCGCGCGTACAGCACGAGGTCCCGGTCGCCATGCCGGCAGCGCAGGACGCCGGGTTCACCCGCGAGTTCGGCGATGGCGTGTTCGACGACCTCGTCGTCATCGGCCGCGGCAGCCTTCTCGTACGTGACATCCAGCTGATCACCGCTGGTCAGCCGGACCCGTAACACAATGCTTGCCATGCTTCGCAGCCTAGGCGCATCACGCGCGGTTGACCGCATGCCCGGCGGGTTGCATCTTCCCGGCCCCCGGTGGCGAGAGCGCCCGGGGGACGTCAGACTGCTGGTATGAGCGAACCCGTTCGCGTCATCAAGGCCGGCGACCTTGTCGCCGCCGACCCGACCTCCGGCATGCTGCGGATGCGGGCTTTCGAGCTGCCGATCCTCTGGGCCGGGAAGGTGATCACCGACCCCGGAGCGATCTCCGGCTGGCATCACCACGACAAGAACGAGAGCAGCCTCTACATCGTCTCCGGCGTACTGCGCCTGGAGTTCGAGGGCACCGACGAGTACCTCGACGCGGTCGCCGGCGACTTCGTCCACGTCCCGGCCTTCACCGTCCACCGCGAGAGCAACCCGAGCAGCGAGCCGTCCCTCGCGATCATCGCCCGGGCGGGTGGCGGCATCCCCACCGTGAATGTCGACCCGCCCGAGCGATCCCGCTAGCGCGGGAGAGGGCGGCGATCGTGCGCTGCATGTGTGCGTTGGGGAGTGCAGCCCGCTGGATCCGATGAGCTGCACTCCCCAAACCCATCACGCCCGCCGTCCTGAAGCCCACCGTCTGCTGGGTTGACCCACGAGACGGTGGCTTAACCCATCGCCCGCCGATGGCCAACCCACGCCCTCATAGGTCAACCCACCCCAGCAGGCCCAGTCGACGCACTCCCACCGCCAGCACCCACCCGTCTGCTGGGTTGACCCACGAGACGATGGGTTAGCCCATCGCCTGCCGATGGCCAACCCACGCCCTCATAGGTCAACCCATCTCGGCGGCTCAGTCGAACCGCTCGTACGCCGGCAGCGTCAGGAAGTCGACGTACTCCTCGGAGTTCGCGACCTCCAGGAACAACGCTCGCGCGGACTGGTAGCGCAGGTACTGGTCGAGTTTGAGGATCTCCTCGTCGGCGATCCGCTCGACCAACTCGGTCGTGACGGTCTCCCCGGTGTCCAGTACGACGCCGTTGAGGCGCCACTGCCAGATCTGGGACCGGGAGATCTCGGCCGTCGCCGCGTCCTCCATCAGGTTGAAGATCCCGACCGCGCCGGTCCCTTCGAGCCACGCGGCCAGGTACTGGATCGCGACGCTGATGTTGTTCCGCAGCCCGGCCTCGGTCACCTCACCGGGCGTCGACGCGACGTCGAGCAACTGCTCGGCCGTCACCTGGACGTCCTCGCGGAGCTTGCCCAGCTGGTTCGGCGACGAGCCGAGCACCGAGTCGAAGACGGTCCGGCAGGTCTCGACCATCCCGGGGTGCGCGACCCACGAGCCGTCGAACCCGTCGCCGGCCTCGCGCGTCTTGTCCGCCTCGACCTTCGCGAACGCCTGCTCGTTGACCGCCGGGTCCTTGCTCGGGATGAACGCCGCCATCCCGCCGATCGCGTGCGCGCCGCGCTTGTGACACGTCCGCACCAGCAGTTCGGTGTAGGCCCGCATGAACGGGACCGTCATCGTGACGCTGTTGCGGTCCGGCAACTGGAAGTCGGCGCCCCGGGTCCGGTGCGTCTTGATCACGCTGAACATGTAGTCCCAGCGCCCCGCGTTCAGGCCGGCCGAGTGCTCGCGCAGCTCGTAGAGGATCTCCTCCATCTCGAACGCGGCCGGGTACGTCTCGATCAGCACGGTCGCCCGGATCGTCCCGCGCGGGATGCCGAGCTCCTCCTGCGCGGTCACGAACACGTCGTTCCAGAGCCGCGCCTCCAGGTGCGACTCCATCTTCGGCAGGTAGAAGTACGGTCCCTGCCCGCGATCGATCTGCAGCTGCCCGGAGGCGGCGAGGTAGAGCGCGAAGTCCACCAGCGCCCCCGACGTCCGCTCGCCGTCGACCAGGAGGTGCTTCTCCGGCAGGTGCCAGCCCCGCGGCCGGACGACGATGGTGGCCAGTTCGTCGTCCGGCTTCAGGGCGTAGCTCTTGGCATCGGTGCTGAAGTCGATCGTGCGGGTGATCGCGTCGAGCAGGTTCAGCTGGCCGCCGACCACGTTGTCCCAGGTCGGCGTGTTCGCGTCCTCCTGGTCGGCCAGCCAGACCTTGGCGCCCGAGTTCAGGGCGTTGATCGTCATCTTCCGGTCGGTCGGGCCGGTGATCTCCACCCGCCGGTCGACCAGCCCCGGCGCGGCCGCGGCGACCCGCCAGTCCGGGTCGTCCCGGACGTCCTTGGTCTCCGCCAGGAATCCCAGCGATCCGCCGGCGGCGATCTCGGCGACCCGCTCCCGGCGACGGTCGAGCAGCTCGCGCCGCCGCCCGTCGTACTCGCGGTGCAACCGCTCGATCAGGCCGAGCGCCCGCTCGGTCAGGATCTCGTCGTACCGCGCGCGCCGTGCACCGATGACCTCGACTGCCACGAACTCACTCCCTCTCAGTCACAACCACGACCTCGTGATCGGCGATCCTCGCCACCTCGACCGTAATCCAGCCGTCCTCGCTCTTCACCTCCGCCTCCCCACCCGCGACCAGGAAGCGGGCCCGGTCACCGGTCCCCCGGATCCGGACGGTGAACGGCCCGGCCGGCGTGAGCTCCTCCAGCCGGCCGCGCCACGCGCCGCCCTGATCGAGATTGACCAGGTGCAGCACGAGCGCATCGTCCTGCCGGTAGACCTGGCAGTCGAGTACGCCGGCTCCCTCCACCTGCAACGGGATGTCGTCCCGGGCGGCCCACCGGACCAGGTTCGCCAGCAACCGACCGTGATCCGGGTGGTGGTACTGCGCGTACATCCGGTCCAGATCAGCCGCCAGGTACGCCGTCTGCTCGCCGAGCACCACCACCGGTCCGTCGGTCCGCGGCTCCGACATCCACGACTTCTCCGGCGGATAGATCGGGAACGGCGGCACGTACGTCACCGCTGCTCCAGACGCGGCGACCACCTCCAACTGCCCGCCGAACGGCAGCACGTCGGTGTCGTCGAAGCCGTCCGCGATCACCCGGTCCTCGATCCGCAGGTACGTGTGCGCGGCGTACGTCTCCCAGTCGACCTTGCCGGCCTCGAGCGTCTTGCCCTGATGATGCACGCCGAGCACGTCGGCCAGCGCGAAGTCGTCGCGCCGATCGCCCCACTCGTCGTACAGGCTCGACTCACCGGTGACCACGAGCCGCCCGCCACCATCGACGTACTCGCGCAGCGCCACGCACTGCTCGTCGGTCAGCACCCCGACATTCGGTACGACGATCACCGCGAACCGCTGGTCGACCTCGTGCACCGGCAGGTACGGGATCCGCGCCCGGACCAGTGCGTCGACCCAGCCGCGGTACGGCAACCAGCTGGTCGTCTCCGGATCGGCCTTGCCGTGGAAGTCCACGCTCCGCTGACTCCACAGCAGCCCGACCGTGGCAACCGGTTCGCGGTTCACCAGGTACCGATCGTTCTCCTCGTGCCAGCGGAACAGCGGCTCGGCGGTCGCGTACTGCCGTCGGTCCTCGTGCACCGAACCGATGTGGTGCCACCACGGCTGGATCCCGCCGGCGAATCCCTCGACCGCCCACATCCGCGCCTCCGGCGCGGGCTTGCTCCCGAGCCGGAACGTCGGCGTGCCCGCGTCGTACATGGCGGTGCTCTCCGGGATCAGCGTGTTCCAGCCGAGCAGGCCGTGCAGCCGCTTGCCGCTGTCGGAGTTGGCCTGGAAGCCGGACTCGTCGTGCCGCCATTGCGAGTCGAGCATGAAGATCGAGGCGCGCTTGCAGATCTCCACGTCGTCCCGCAGCCGCTTGCTCTGGGCAACCACCTCGCCGCCGTTCATGCCGATCCACAGACAGTCCGGACCGCCGGCGCGGCGGGTCACCTCGTTGTTCAGGTCCCACACCGCCAGCCGCCGGTCGTAACTCCACCGGATCCACTGCCGATAGACCGGGTCGGCCCAGTCCACGCCGGTGGGGAGGTCCTGGCCGAAGCTGTCCCGGCAGTTCTGGCAGTAGCAGATCGTGTCCCGGCCGAGACCGCTCCAGCTGTTGTCGGTGATCCCGTCGGGCGCGGTCCGTTCGATGATCTCCTCGAGGATCCCGGTGAGGAACTCCCGGTAGTACGGGCCGGTGACGCAGGCGACGTACAGCTTCCCGGCCCGGTGGGGGTTGCCGTCGGCATCGACCGCGAACCAGTCCGGATGCGCGTCGTACAAGGGCTGGTGGGCCCGGTTGGAGTCCATCCGGGCCAGCACGGTCAGCCCGTCCTCCTTGGCCAGCTCGACGATCTCGCCGTACAGGTCGCGATCGCCGAGGAACTCGGCCCGGTGCTGCAGCTCGAACTTGCTCGGGTAGTACGCGACGATCCCGCCCGCGTTGACGATCACACCCTGCACCCGGGTACGACGCCAGTGCTCGCGCCACCAGTCGGCGTCGTACCGGGCCGGGTCCTTCTCGGTCAGGTT
Organism: Kribbella sp. NPDC049227; assembly: GCF_043197265.1. Lineage (NCBI taxonomy): Bacteria > Bacillati > Actinomycetota > Actinomycetes > Propionibacteriales > Kribbellaceae > Kribbella > Kribbella sp. NPDC049227. Next base: position 100,976 of record NZ_JBICST010000009.1, read on the forward strand.
GGTCTGCGCCCACCGAAGTGTGCGCTTGTACCAGGGAACCGTCACTTGAGACTCCGGATCGCATCGCCGGCGCCGGACACGTTCTCCAGCAGCATCTCGGAGTACTTGCGACTCAGTACGACGCCCTCCGCGCCTCCCTCGAACGCGGCCAGGGTCGCATCCCGCACGGACTCGCGGGTGCACGCGGTCAGCTCACCCTCGTTGTCGTCCCAGTTGATCTTGGTGCCGACGTCACGCGGCTTCTCCAGCCCGCGCTGCTTGGCGACGCCGACCGGGATGTCGATGTCGATGCCCGGGTAGATCTTGCTCTGGCCACCGACTCCGGCGACGGCCCGCTCGGTCTCGCGCCGTACGTAGTCCGCGGTGAAGCCCGTCTGCGGCAGCTTCTCGTACGCACCCTCGTCGAGCTGCAGCAGCTTCATCATCAACGGGTAGACGTCCTCGGGCTCGGCGTCGGCGAACAGCGAGCCGCAGATGCTCTTCACCCAGGTGAAGAACCGCGGGCCCGCACAGTTGTTGTAGATGACGACCTTGATGAAGTCGGAGAACTTCGCCATCTCGGTGTAGTCCTGGTCGGCCCGGTAGAACGGGCTGAACGAGATGTTGTGGTAGACGTGCCAGCCGACCTGTACCTCGGGCGAGATCGCCTTGGCGACACCGTAGATGTCGCGGTACAGCTGCCGCTGGCTCTCGGTCCACAGGTTCTGCCAGGACAGCACCTCGGGGAAGTTCAGCAGGATCCGCCAGAACGTGACGAACGCGCCGTCGACCGGACGCTCACCGGCACCGACGCGCTGGTTCCACTCGACCAGCTCGCGGTAGCCGCGCATCGCGCGGTCGACGTCGATCCCGCGGTCGCGGGCGATCTGCTGGCAATGCCGGCAGAAGCAGCCGATCTCGGCCACCTCGACGGTCCCCTGCATCAGCATGTTCAGCGGGCCGGGCCGCTCCGAGCACCAGGCCAGACCGTCGAGCTCGTAGCTCTGCACGTAGTCCTCGACGAACCCGAGGTGCCAGTTGCGGTAGTCCGGGTTGTTGAAGCACGGCCGGCGACCCGGACGGCCCCACGCGTCCACCTCGAGCACCTTGGCGAAGTTCGGGTAGGTCCGCAGTTCGCGGGCGCCACCGCTCTCCTCCATCCAGGCGAACGACTTGATCCCGCGCTCACGGGCCTTCGGGATGACCTCGCCGAGCAGGTCGAGCTCGGGGTGCTCGGGCGCCCGGCCGACCGAGCCGAGCGCGGTGTTGGCGTAGTACTGCGGATGCGGCGTCGCGTAGTTGCCGCCGACCCAGCCGAGGTCGTACTCGGAGACGCCGTGGTCGGGAATCGGGTGCCCGGGGATCTGGCGCCCGCCGGTGCCCCGGGTCCAGGTCGGTGTGGCCAGGAACAGCGCGTTGACCGCGCCCCGGTCGGCCAGGATGTCGAGTGTCTGGTCGACGCCTTCGTCGACGAACGAAACCGCTCCGATCTGCATGGCAACGAGCCGCTCCGGCACGGTGCTCACCCCTTCATTCCTGTCATCGTGATGCCTTGGATGAAATAGCGCTGCGCAAAGAGGAAGACGACGATGACGGGGACCACCGAGACGGTCGCCCCGCACATCAGCAGACTGATCTGGGTGAAGTACTCGCCCTGGAACTGGGCCAGCGCCACCGGCAGCGTCTGCAGGTTCTCGGAATTGATGTAGATCAGCGGACCGAACAGGTCGTTCCACGACTCGAGGAAGGTGAACACCCCGATCGCGGCCAGCGCCGGCTTGGTCTGCGGCAGCATGATCCGCCAGTAGATGCCGAACGTGGACGCCCCGTCGATCTTGCCCGCGTCCTCGAGTTCCTGCGGGATGGTCAGGAAGGACTGCCGCATCAGGAACGTCGCGAAGACCGGTGTGAGCACCTTCGGCACCCACAGCGGGTACTGCGTGTCCACCCAGCCGATCTGGCGGAACACGATGTACTGCGGGATCAGGTACGCGATGCCCGGGATGATCGAGGTGGCCAGCAGCACCATGAACGCCGCGTCCCGGCCGGCGAACCGCAACCGCGCGAACGCGTAGCCCGCCATCGACGCGACGATCAGGATGCCGACCACGTTCAGCCCGGCCAGTTTCACGCTGTTCCACAGGAACACCGGGATCAGCTCGAAGACCTGCCGGTAGTTGTCCCACTGCGCGTCGGTGGGCAGGAACTGCGGCGGCACCGACAGCACCTTCGCCTCCGGCCGCAGGGACGCGCTGACCATCCAGACCAACGGCGCCAGGAAGGTCACCGCGAACAGCGACATCACGACGTACTGCGAGGTCTTGCTCACCAGTCTCATGAGTAGAACACCCACCTCTTCTGGAACTTCCACTGCAGGAACGTGACGGCCGCGATCACCGCGAAGAGGATCCACGCCATCGCCGAGGCGTAGCCGACCTTCCCGAAGCCGAACGCGTTCTGGTAGATGTTGAAGATGTAGACGCTGGTGGCGTGGCCAGGCCCGCCCTTGGTCATCACGTAGATCAGGCCGAACACCTGGAACGACGTGATGAACTGCGTGATCAGCAGGAACAGGAAGTGCGGCGTCAGCAGCGGCAGCGTGATGAACCGCAACCGCTGGAACGCTCCGGCGCCGTCGATCTTCGCGGATTCGAAGTACTCCGCCGGCAGGCCCTGCAGACCCGCCAGCAGGATGATCATCGGGTACCCGATGCCTTGCCAGACGCTGACCATGATCACCGCCGGCATCGCCCAGGTGGAGCTCGACAGCCACTGCGGCCCGGGGATGCCGATCTGGTCGAGCAGCCCGTTCACCACGCCGTTGTCCGGCTGGAAGAACCAGAACCAGACGAACCCGATCGCGACCACGTTCGTCACGTACGGCGCGAAGTACGCCGTCCGGAAGAACGCGACGCCGCGGATCGGCCGGGCACACAGCAGTGCCAGCACCAGGCCGATCCCGATCGTGAGCGGAATGCTCGCCAGCGTGAAGTAGATCGTGTTCTTGAACGTCTGGATGAACAGCGGGTCGTTGCCGAACAGCTCGGTGAAGTTGCGGAGCCCGACGAACTTCGGCGCCGAGATGCCGTTCCAGTCGGTCAGCGAGGCCCCGATCGAGACCAGGATCGGGAAGAACTGGAAGGCCACCACTCCGACCACGATCGGACTGATGAACAACCACCCGACCAGGTTCGCCTTCCGGCGGGCCCGGCGGATCTCGGGCTGGTGGTTCGGTACCGGGGCCTCGGCCACCGGGGTCCTTGTTGGTGTTGTCGTTGCCATCGACATCAACCCTTCAAGGCGTTCTCCACCTGTGGTTTGATCTGACTCAGCACGTCGCCGACAGGCTTCTCACAGTTGTAGGCCTGGTCCAGCGCGGGCCGGTACAGTTCGCGGGCGCCGAGCGTGTTCTTGGTCTGGTTGGTCGCGGTCAGGTGCTTGGCCGCCTCGGCGAACAGCCCGATGTGCTCGGGCATCTTCCCGTTCGGCGCCAGTAGGGCCGCGGCCTTGTTGTTGATCGGCGTGAAGGCACCGCCCTGCAGCAGGGTCTTGCCGCCTTCCTCACTGGCCAGGTACTTGAGCAGCTCCCACGCCTGGTCCGGGTTCTTCGCCTTCTTCGGAATGCAGAACACGATCACGCTGGACTCGGTCTTCTGCTCGACGTCGGCCGGCGGTGCCGCGACATCCCAGGTGAAGTCCTTGACCGTGGTCCGCAGGTACGGCACGGTGCCGAAGGTCGCGAACATCATCGCGAGCTTGCCCTGCGCGAACATCTGCGTCTCCGCGTTGTCCTGCTGCAAGGCCGACCACGGCGGCTGCACCTTGTCCTTGCAGGTCAGATCCGTTGCCCACTGCAACGCTTCGACCTCCTTGGCGTCCGGCAGGGTGAACTTCGTCCCGTCGGTGGAGAAGATGCCGGTCTGGCTGCCGTGGTTGACCGTGAAGGTCTGCTCGTAGCCGGTGTCCAGATAGACCAGAGCGCCGTACTGCTTCTTGGCCGGGTCGGTGAGTTTCTTCGCCCGGTCGGCGAAGTCGGCCCAGGTCCAGCCGTCCGGCGACCAGGTCGTCGGCGGCAGCGGTACGCCGGCCTGCTTGAAGAGATCGGCGTTGTAGAAGATCAGCCGGGGTTCGTAGCCGAGCACCCAGGCGGTGTGCGAACCGTCCGGCTGCTTCGGGAACTCGTACGTCTCCTTGGCGAACGCCGACGTGTCGAGTTTGTCCTTCTCGATGTACGGGTTGAGGTCCAGCAGCGCCCCCTGGGTGGAGAAGCCGCGGACGAAGTCGTCGTTGATCCGCATCACGTCCGGCGGGCTGCCACCCGCGATCAGCGTGCGCATCTTGGTGTCGTACTCCTGGGTCACCGCGGGCTGGATGGTGACCTTCGTCCCCGACTCCTTCTCGAAGGCCTGGATGGCCTGCTCGAGCGGATTGCCCTTGACCTGCTCCCAGTTCAGGAAGGTCAGGCCGTTCTTGCCTCCACCACCACCTGCGTTGCCGTTGCCACCACAGCCGGCGAGTACCCCACCGGCAGCGAGTCCCGTCAGTCCGGCGAGAAACCTGCGGCGGCTCAGGTTGGAGAGTTGTGTCTGCACCGGAATCTCCCATCCACGAGGGATGAATACGTATACAATTGAATACGTATACACAGTGCGGAACCAGAGGTCAACGGCGAGTGGCCACACTCTTGAGTAGGGTTCACCATTTGGACTACGAGGGGAGGCGGGGTTCATGGCGCGACCACCGACGAGCAGGGATCTGGCCCGGCTGGCGGGGGTGTCCCAGGCGACGGTTTCACGGGTGCTGACCAACAATCCGAAGGTCAACCCGGAAACCAGGGCCCGGGTGCTGCAGGTGCTGAAGGACGCCAACTACACGCCGAACGCGCTGGCCCGCGCGATGAAGACCGGGCGGACCGACACGATCGGCGTCTTCATGACCCGGGTGACCAGCCCGTTCCACGCCGAACTGCTGGACGAGATCGGCCGGGTGCTCAGCTCGGTCGGGCTGCACATGATCTTGTGGAACATCGAGCACGACCCCGAGGAGACGATCGCCGACGTCCTGCACCAGCGCCTGGTCGACGGCTTCCTGCTCACGTCGGCGACGTACGACTCGAAGATGCACACGATGGCACTCGCCTCGGGGACACCGACCGTGCTGCTGCATCGCGGCATCGACGGCCTCGACTGCGATCAAGTGGTCGGCGACAACTGGCAGGGCGCGTACGACGCCGGCCGGTACCTGGTCGAGGCCGGCCACACCGAGATCGGTCTGGTCACCCTGACCCACACCGGGAACACCTCGCGGGATCGCGACCTCGGCTTCCGCGCCGCGCTCACCGACGCGGGACTCAGGATCAAGCCCAGCAACGTCGTCTCGGTCGGGGTTCCGCATGCCGACGGTCACGCGGCCGCGCGCAAACTGCTGTCGAAGCGGAAGCCGCCGACCGCGATCTACACCGTCACCGACCTGCTCGCCTTCGGCATCCTGGACGGCGCGCGAGCGATCGGCGCCAAGGTGCCCGACGACGTCTGGCTGATCGGCTTCGACAACACCGAACTCGCCGCCTGGGAGTCGTTCGACCTGACCTCGGTCGAGCAGCCGGTGCACGCGATCGTGCAGACCGGGATCGACCTGCTCCGCAGCCGGATCGCCGACCCGGACCGGCCGACCGAGATCATCAGCCTGCCGTGCCCGCTGGTGATCCGCGGCTCGACCGCGAACACTCCCTGGGCTAGCTGAGTCCCGGCAGGACGTCGCGCAGGACCTCGGCGTGATCCTCGGGCTTCGACAGGCCCATGTTCATCGTGTTGACGGTCAGGTGGGTCGCACCGAGCTCACGCCAACTGTCGACGTACGTCCGCCAGTCCTGCTCGGGCACGTTGCCGAGCGTGAGCCTCGCCTCGAAGCCGATCTGCGCGGGATCGCGACCTGCCTCCACAGCCGCTGCCCGGATCGTCTCCAACTGCGCCCGCACCTTGTCGTCAGGTGGGCCCTGCGGCATCCACCCGTCACCGATCCGCCCGGTACGACGCAGTACGGCGTCCGCACCGCCGCCGAACCAGATCGGGATCTGCCGGCCCGGCAGCGGGTTGAGCCCCGCTTCCACGATCTGGTGGAACTTCCCGTCGTACGAGATGACCGGCTCGGACCACAGCTTGCGCAGTACGTCGACCTGCTCCTCGAGCAGAGCGCCGCGCTGCCTGAACGGCACACCGAGGGCTTGGTACTCGACCTGGTTCCAGCCGATGCCGACGCCGAGCCGCAACCGGCCGCCGCTCAGCACGTCCACCTCGGCCGCCTGCTTCGCGGCCAGCGCGGTCTGCCGCTGCGGGAGCACCAGCACGCCGACGACAAGCTCCAGCTCGGTGGTGATCGCCGCGAGGTACCCGAACAGCACGAAAACCTCATGGAACAAGGACTTGTCGGTGTAGCCGGTCCAGCCCGGCCTGTTCGCCGGATCCGCGCCGAGCACGTGGTCGTAGGCGAGCACGTGGCTGTACCCGGCCCGCTCCACCGTCGTCGCCCAGTCTCGCACCACCGTCGGGTCCGCACCGATCTCGAGCTGAGGAAACACCGCACCGATCTTCACTTCGCAGCCTCCGGCAACAGGTTGATCAAACCCTTCACCGCCAGCTCGAACGGCTCCACGGAACCCGCCGCCCGGGCCAGCACATAACCACCCTGCAGTACGGCGGCGATGGTGGCGGCCGTCTGTTCGGGGTCCAGTGAGTCAGGGTACTCGCCGGTGCGCTTGCCCTCAGCGACAATCTCGGCGAGCCGGGCCCGCAGCCAGGTGAACGTCTCGTCGATCGGCGCGCGCAGCTCAGGGTCGGCCATCACGTCCGGGTCCGAGGTCAACCGCCCGATCCGGCACCCCCGCAGTACCTCCCGGTCCCGCTCCAGGTACCCACTGATCCGCTCGGTCGCCGTACCGCCGCCACTGAACTGGTCCTCGGCGGCCTCCCGCAGCTCGGCCCCCGACCGCTCGATCGCCGCGCGCGCCAGCTGAGCCTTCCCGGTGAAGTGGTGATACATGCTCCCCTGCCCCGCATCAGCAGCCCGCTGAATCGCCTTGGGACTGGTCCCCACATACCCCCGCTCCCACAACAGTTCCTGGGTACTGCGAATCAACCGCTCCACCGTCTCCACCCCAGGACTGTACCTCCAGGTACAGCAGGATGGGTGATCACACGAGCATGCGTTTGAGTGGTCTGTGCTACTTCACACGCTGATTGGATGGTGGTGGGTTGGTCCGGACCGATAGTCTCGGGCGCCATGAGCACCAGCGTCGCCATTGCGGTTATCACCTTCAGGCGACCCGCTCTGTTGCATGCGCTGCTGACCAGCCTGCAGGCCCAGGAACTTCCGGAGGAATCCGACTACAGGATCCGGATCGTGGTGGTCGACAACGACGCCGACGGGTCGGCGGCCCGGGTGCTCGAGGAGTTCGGCGAGGGGACGCCGTACCCGATCGAGGCGGTGGTGGAGCCGGAGCCGGGGATCCCGTTCGCGCGCGAGCGGTCGGTGGAGTTGTGCTGGAACGACGCCGCGCTGATCTTCGTGGACGACGACGAGGTCGCGCCGCCCGGGTGGCTGGCGTCGCTCCTGCGCGCCTGGGAGGCCACTGGCGCCGATGTCGTCACCGGTCCGGTGAAGGGCAACCTCCCGGAGGGCGCACCACCGTGGAACAAGTACAGCGACGTACACGACTCGACGGGCCGGCACGCGACCGGCGAGGAACTGCGCAAGGCGTACACGAACAACACGCTGGTCAGCCGGCGGGTCTACCACACGGTGACCCCCGGCTTCCATCCGGCGTTCCGCTATACCGGCTCGAGCGACCTGCACTTCTTCCTCCGGGTACACCGGGCCGGGTTCCGCATCGTCTGGTGCGAGGAGGCGGTGATCTCCGAGGAGGTGCCCGTCGGCCGGACCACTCTGAGCTGGCTGGTACGCCGTGCGTTCCGGTCCGGCAGCGGCGACACGATCAGCCGGCTGCTGATCCGCCGGGGTGCGATCAGCTACGTGCTGGTGCTGGCCTATGCTTCGGCCCGGGTGGTCTCGGCGATCGGGTTCGCCCTCGCCGGGCTGCTGCTCGGTCGGAAGGCGCACCTGCTGAAGGCGGTCCGCCGGTTCTTCTCAGGGGTCGGCAGTCTCGCGGGCATAGTGGGGATCAACCATGACGAGTACCGGGAACGGCACGGCGCCGGGCGTGGGCCCGACGGTGGCGGGCCTGTGCCGGGCGATCTGGCAGGTGGAGCGGGAGCTGAGTCTGCTCGAGTGGCGGATCAAGAGCGCGCACCCGTGGCCGATCATCCGGATGCGTGTCTTCCATGAGCTGACCCGCCGCAGCGGCATTCACGGAGCACCGCATCCGGTACGACGCTCGTCGTACGACAAGGCAAGCCTCGTCGGCAGGCATGTCACCGGACTGGTCACGCGCAGCCCGTTCGTCGGGCACTACGACTCGCTCGTCGTACCGCACCCGCGGAAACCGAACGGTGTCGAGATCTACACCGACGAACTGCGAGCAGCGCTCGGCCCGTCGGCGCTGATCCTGGACTCCGGCATCAACGGAACACCGCTGCCCGACAGCCGGAACCTCGACTTCTTCACCTCCGCGGCGGGGGCGCTGCACGGGCGATCCGCCGACGACCGCGGAATCAGCGAAGCGCTCCGCGACCTGACAGGCATCTCAGTTCCGATCGGCGCTCTCGTCGCCCGCGAGGTGCCCAAACATCTGCGACTGCGGGCCCTCTACCGCGCCCTGCTGCGGCGGCACGGGATCAAGACCGTGTACGTCGTCGTCGCCTACTTCCACCAGCACATCGTCGGCGCCGCGCGCGATCTCGGGATCCGGGTGGTCGAGTTGCAGCACGGCGCGATCAGCCCGTTCCACCTCGGCTACAGCTACCCCGGCCGGCCGGTGGTCGCCGATCAACCGGACGAGCTCTGGTGCTTCGGGTCGTACTGGACCACCGTCGCCGACCTCCCGGCCGGCATGAAGACGGAGGTCGTCGGAACGTCGTACCTGCCGCGTACGACGGAGAAGAATCCGCACCGGGTCGTGTTCCTGTCGCAGGGCACGGTCGGTGCCGAGCTGCTGCATGTGGCCGAGTCGGTCGTGAAGGAGCATCCGGAGTTGGAGGTGCTGTTCCGGCCGCACCCCAGTGAGCACGCGTCGGACTACACCGTCCCGGCCGGCGTGCAGTTGTCGACCGGCGGGAGCACGCTGGACCTGCTGGCCTCCGCGACGTATCAGGTCGGCGTGTCGACGACGGCGCTGTTCGAGGGTATGGCGCTCGGCTGCCGGACTGCCGTGGCCGACCTGCCGGGGCACGAGTATCTCGAGCCGGCTGTCGCGCAAGGACACGCACTGCTCATGTCGCACCCCAGACAGCTCCTCAGCGCGCCGCTGTGCGCCACGCCAGAGGTCTACTACGCCCCGAGCGACCTGCTACGGCTGACGGCCGATCAGACCCAGTAGGCGGTCCTGCAGCGGCGCGTCCACAGAGACCTGGACCTCCGGACCGAACACCTCGATCCCCTCCCCGAACGCGCCGGGCGTACGGAACTGCTCCATCACCTCGGCCGGGATGGCCGCCGTACTGGCCCAGATCAGCTCCACATCGACGGGATCCATCGTCTCGTCCTGACCGGTGGCCCGGGCCAGGTCCCAGCCGTGCAGGACCAGGTCGTCGGAGACCACCTCGTCCACGTGCCGCTCCGCGGTCATCCGTCCGCTCGGGGTGTCGGTCTCGGTCAGCGCGAGCACCGGGTCGTCCAGGACGTCCTCGACCGCCGCCCGCGCCTCCTGGAACGCCGTCAACGGGTCGTCGGACCGCTCGAGCTTGCGGGCGACCGGTATCAGCATCACCCCGTGCATCGTGACGATGTGGTCGACCACGTCCTTGGCCGTCCACAGCTCGCACGGCGACGGGTTGTCCCACTGTTCCGGCCGTACCGCCGCGACCTTCCGCTCGAACGCCTCGGCGCGCCGCCGGTACCGCTCCGCGATCTCACCCATCTCCGCATGGTGCCGTGCGGACCGGCCGTACGGAAGACCCGGTTTCTGTCGGCGGCAACTCCTAGGGTCTTCGGCATGCGGAGTGTGGAGCTGGGGCGGACCGGACTGACGGTGAGCAGGCTGGGGCTGGGGCTCGCCTCCATCGGCGGGATGTTCGCCGCGGTTCCGGAGTCGCAGGCGATCGCGACCATCGACTGCGCCTGGAAGCTCGGCGTCCGTCTCTTCGACACCGCACCCGTGTACGGGTACGGCCTCTCGGAGCAACGGGCCGGGCTCGCGCTGCGCGGACGGCCGCGGGACGAGTTCGTGCTCTGCAGCAAGGTGGGCCGGCTGATCGAGCCCGGCGGGCCGGACATCCAGCCGATCTGGGCGGACCCGCCGCCGGGCCTCGGTCCACGGCTGGACTATTCGTACGGCGCGGTGATGCGGTCGTTCGAGGCGAGTCTGGAGCGGATGGGCATCGACCGGATCGACGTCCTGCACATCCACGATCCCGACCTCGACTACCTGACCGCGTCGACCGAGGCGCTGCGGGCGCTGGCCGAGCTGCGCGGGCGCGGCACGATCCGCGCGATCTCGCTCGGCGTGAACCACGCGGACGTCGCGGCCCGGTTCCTCCGCGAGACGGGCGCGGACGGTCCCGACTGCATCCTGCTCGCGGGCCGGTACACGTTGCTCGACCAGTCCGGCGCCGACGAGCTGTTGCCGCTGTGCGAGAAGTACGGCGTCAGCGTGCTCGCGGCAGGCGTCTTCCAGGGCGGCGTACTGGCTGACACCGCGGACGGCGCACCCCACGGGTACGCCCGGGTGCCGCCTGCGTTGCTGGAGCGGATCGCCCGACTCCGGGAGCTGTGCCGTGAGTACGACGTACCGCTGCTGGCCGCTGCCGTCCAGTTCCCACTCACGCATCCGGCCGTGGCGGCAGTCGTGGTCGGGGCGCGGAGCCCGCGCGAGATCACCGAGGTCGCCGGGTGGATGGACCACAAGATCCCGCCGGGGTTCTGGACGGCACTAAGGTCTGCCGTATGAGGTACATGCTGCTTCACAAGACCAACGACAACCTCGAGGCAGGGAACCCGCCGGACCCGGAGATGCTGGCCCGGGCGGACGCGGTTCTGGAGGAGATGCGCCAGGCCGGCGTGCTGCTCGTCGCCGAGGGGCTGATGCCGAGCGCCCGCGGCGCCCGGGTGACGTTTCCTCGCCCCGGCGAGCCGCGCGTCATGGACGGACCGTTCACCGAGACCAAGGAGCTCGTCGCCGGGGTTTCGATCATCCGCGTCGACTCCAAGCAGGAGGCGGTCCAGTGGGCCCTCCGCTTCGCCGAGGCCGACCCGAACACCCCGATCGACATCCTCGAACTAGCCGGCTAGCTTCATGTGCAGGATCGGGTACGGCTTGTTCGTCGTGTCGTGCTCGCTCCGAGACACCGTTCGGAACCCGTGATGCTCGTAGAACCCGACGGCCTGCGGGTTCTGCTCGTTCACGTCGACCGCGGTAGCGGCGAACTCGCGGAAGGCATGCGCGAGCAGCAGACTCCCGCCGCCCTGCCCGCGGTACGCCGGATCGAGGAACAGCATCTCGACGTTCCCGTCGGCGACGCCGATGAAGCCGATCAGCAACCCGTCGTCGGCGCGGAGACCGGCCAGCTGGGGGATCTCCCCGAAGGACGCCCGCACCAACGGCCGGAACACGTCCAGATCCGCCTCGGTGACGAAGTCATGCGTCGCCCGCACCGACGCCTCCCACAACTCCGCCGCCCGTGCGTACTCGTGAGGCGGGATCTCCGTGATCTCCATGCCGCCCACGGTCGCACCCGCTCCGCCCACTGTCAGGCGGATTACGGCTCGCCGACGGCGAGCGTGCCCTCCTCGGCGGTGACCAGCGAGTCGATCGCGGCGAAGAACCGGGCGATGCCGGGAAGGTTCCCGCCCTTGTCCCGCGACGCGGCGAAGTCCTCCGGGCTCGCCCACTCGACGATGTCGAGCCATTCGTTGTCCGGGAGTTGCACGAGGCGGGCGCCGAGGAACCCGGCGCGATCGGACGTGAAGTCCGTCAGCATGTCGGCGCGGGCCGCGAGCAGCTCCGCGGTCTTCTCGGGCAGCACCCGGAAGCGGGTCAGCTCGACAGTCGTCATAGGGCGTTCCTTTCAGGACAGGTTGGTGGCGGCCCACGTGGTGATGTCTTCGTGGCGGATCGCTGCGGCCATCAGGTCGGGGAAGCGGTCCGGGGTGCAGGCAAAGGTCGGGATGCCGAGGGCGGTCAGCGCGGCCGCGTTCTCCGGGTCGTACGACGGCGTACCCGAGTCGGCCAACGCCAGCAGGGCGATCACCTGGACGCCGGACTCGGTCAAGGAGCGGGCGCGACGGAGCATCTCCTCGCGGACGCCACCCTCGTACAGGTCCGAGATCAGCACCAGCACGGTCTCGGCGGGCTTGGTGACCAGCTCCTCGCAGTAGGCGAGCGCGCGGTTGATGTCCGTCCCGCCGCCGAGCTGGGTCCCGAACAGTACGTCGACCGGATCCTCGAGCTGATCGGTCAGGTCGACCACGGCGGTGTCGAAGACGACGAGGCTGGTCCGCAGCGTGCGGATCGACCCGAGCACCGCGCCGAACAGCGACGCGTACACCACCGACTCCGCCATCGAGCCCGACTGGTCGATCGCAAGCACGATGTCGCGCTGGACGCTGTGGTTGCGTCGCGCGTACCCGACCAGCCGGTCCGGCACGATCGTGCCGAGCGCCGGCGAGAAGTGCTTGAGGTTCGCGCGGATGGTCCGGTCCCAGTCGATGTCCGAATGCCGCGGCCGGCCGGTCCGCCCGGCCCGGTCCAGTGCGCCGGTGACCGCGGCCCGGGTGCGCTCGGCCAAGCGCGCCTCCAACTCGGCGACCACCCGGCCGACGACCTCGCGCGCGGTCTGCTTGGTCTCCTCCGGCATCACCTCGTTGAGCGCCAGCAACGTGCTGACCAGGTGCACGTCCGGCTCGACCGCGCCGAGCAGTTCGGGCTCCATCAACATCCGGGTGATGCCGAGCCGCTCGACCGCGTCCCGCTGCATGACTTGTACGACGGTGCTCGGGAAGTACTGCCGGATGTCCCCCAGCCAGCGCGCGACCCGCGGCGCCGACGAGCCGAGCCCGGCCGACCGCCCGGGCCCCTGCTCTCCGGGCTCCGCGTCGTACAGCGCGGCGAGCGCCGCATCGACGGACCGGTCCTGCGTGGACAGCGTCGTACCCGTCTCCGGCTCGGCGTCACTGCCCAGCACGAGGCGCCAGCGACGCATCCTCTCGTCGCTCATGAGACCCCCAGCAGCTGCGCGACGACGGGCAGCACGGACGCGGCCAGCTCGGTGTCCAGGTCGTTGTCATCAGCAACAACCAGTGCGGCCGGGTCGGCCAGGGCACGCGCCCGCGTCCCGATCGACCGCCGCTCCGGCGACGCGAAAGTCCCGAAGGTACGGCGAAGCAGTGGCAGCACCTCGACGAACGCATCGTCCGGGATCGCACCCAGCCACGCATCCACCAGCGCCAGCAACCGTTCGTCGTGCACCAGCAGCAGACCGCCGCCCGCGAGGAATCCCTCGACATACCCGGCCGCACCCGCGGTCGGCGTCCCCGGGGACAGCGCCCGCCCCAGCCGCAAGGCGACCTCTTGATCCGGCAGCCGCGACGTGTCCAGCATCAACCGAGTCAGCCGCCCACGGATCAGTGACGGCACCGAGGTCCGGTCGCTCAACCCCTCCAAGGTGTTCAGCCACTCCGAGCGCACATCCTCGGCCAGCAAGGCGGTCGCGTCCTGCACACCGTCGATCAACTCCTGCACGGCAGCGGCCGCATCGGGATCAAGACCATGAACGGTCCGCCCGAGCCCGGCGCAGATCCGCGACACCATCCGCCCCGCAACAGCACCCAAACCCGCCGTGTCGGTCCCGCGTACGTCGCCGTACCGCGAAGAACGTGCCAGCGCGGGCAGCGCGGCCATGAGGTGTCCGACATCGGCGTCGGCCGCCGCGCGAGTGTCGACGCCGCGCAGCAACTCGGGAAGCGCGTCCTCGAGGTCGGCCAGCAGGGACTTCTCCAAGGCCGCGGTGACATCCGCCAGCGTCGACGCATCGCCGGCCGCGCGCAGCATCACGGTGGTCGCGGCACCGATCACCGTCGTACCGTGCGCACCCGCTGCGACCAGCTCGACCTCGAGCCCGGGATCCCAGGTCAGCCGCCACATCTCGCGGAACGTGCCCTGCGCGCGCCGCTCATCGGTCGCCGGAACACCCCAGTGCACGCCGAGAATCCGCAAGCGGTGCAGCAATCGCGACTTGTCCAGATCGTTCGGCTTCCGCAGGTCGAGCTCGATCACCCGTTCGGTCGCGTCCCGCTTCATCCGCAACCGCCGTGCCTGAGCCGCAAGGTCCGCCGCCACCGGCGCCTGCGGCGTCTCCCCCGGCACCGACCCGAGCAGCTCCCCGACCACCGCCTCCCGGGTGACCAGATCGAGCAGTACGTCGTTCCCACCGCACAGCACGGCCCGCGTCGCCTCGGTGACCTCGCTCAACCCGGCCAGCGGACGTCCGCGCAAGGCCGCCAAGGTGTCAGCGAGCCGGACAGCCTCGATCACATGGGCGCTGGAGACAGGGAGGTCCTCGTCCCGCAGTACGCGAGCGACCTTCGACAGCCAGCGGGTGGTGATCTGGTCAGGCGCGGTGAACAGGTGGTGGTACCAACCGGGTGAGGTGATGCCGGCGCCGTATCCGCTCGCCGCCGCCAGCCGGCCATGCGTCCACGGCACCCAGGTGCACGCGACCTTCCGCTTCGGCAGACCCTTCAGGATGCGCTGATCGTGCGTTGCCGGAGGCAACGGAATCTCGAGCGCGGGCACGTGCCAGGCGCCGCAGACGACGGCGATCCGTTCATGCCCCTCGCGCAGGGCCTTGCGCAGCACGGTCCGCATGTACGCCTCGCGCTGTGCCTCCCGGCCGGTCGCCTCCTCGCCGTGCCGCAACTCGCGCATCGCGTCCGCGATCACCGTGAACGGCTCGGCCCCCTCGCGCCGGGACTCGATCACGTCGTCCCACCAGCGCTCGGGATCGTCGTACCCACCCGCGTTCGCCAACGTGGCCAGCGGATCGATCGACATCGCCCGCCGCCCGTCACCACCGGACGACGCGAACTGCTGCGCGGCGGGCAGGTCGCAGAACCGCACCGGCACACCCGCAGCCAGCGCGTACTTGATCGCCTGCCACTCGGGACTGAACACCGCGAACGGCCAGAAAGCCGCCCTGGTCGAGTCGTCGACCGCATACGCAAGCAGCGCGACCGGCGGCTCCATCTCCGCCGATGCGGCCAGCTCGACCACCTTGTCGGCCTCCGGCGGTCCCTCGATCAGCACCACATCGGGCTGGATCTCGCCGAGAGCGGTGGCCACCGCCCGCGCCGACCCCGGCCCGTGATGCCGAATCCCGAGCAGATGAACGGTCATCCGTTGATCTCTCGGCAGGCTCGGTAGAACGGGGCCCAGTCGTCCCGCTCTCGCACGACGGTCTCGAGGTACTCCGACCAGACGACGCGGTCGGCCGACGGGTCCTTGATGACGGCTCCGAGGATGCCGCCGGCCACGTCGGTCGGACGCAGTACGCCGTCCCCGAAGTGCGCGGCCAGCGCGAGACCGCCGGTGACGACGCTGATCGCCTCCGCGGTGGACAGCGTGGCCGACGGGGACTTGACCGCGGTCCGGCCGTCCTCGGTCCGGCCCGACCGCAGCTCGCGGAAGATCGTCACCACCCGGCGGATCTCGTCCAGCGCGTCGTCCGGCTGCGGCAACTCCAGCGCCGAACCGAGTTGCGCGACCCGGCGGGAGACGATCTCCACCTCGTCCTCGGCGGAGTCCGGCAGCGGGAGTACGACGGTGTTGAAGCGGCGCCGCAACGCGCTGGACAGTTCGTTGACGCCCTTGTCCCGATCGTTGGCGGTGGCGATCACGTTGAAACCCTTGCGGGCCTGGACCTCCGTGCCCAGCTCGGACACCGGCAGCGTCTTCTCGGACAGGATCGTGATCAGCGCGTCCTGGACGTCGGACGGCATCCGGGTCAGCTCCTCGATCCGGGCGATCTTCGCCTCGGTCATCGCCCGCTGCACCGGGCTCGGCACCAGCGCCGCCTCACTGGGGCCCTGGGCAATCAACTGCGCGTAGTTCCAGCCGTAGCGGATCGACTCCTCCGCCGTACCCGCCGTCCCCTGCACGAGCAGGGTCGAGTCTCCGCTGATGGCCGCGGCGAGGTGCTCGCTGACCCACGTCTTCGCCGTCCCCGGTACGCCGAGCAGCAGCAGCGCACGGTCCGTGGCGAGCGTGGCCACCGCGACCTCGATCAGCCGGCGCGGACCGACGTACTTCGGTGAGATCTCCGTGTCGCCGGCCCGTCCGCCGAGCAGGTAGGTGACCACCGCCGACGGCGACAGCCGCCAGGCCGGCGGCCGGGCCCGATCGTCCGCGGCCGCCAGCGCGACCAGCTCGTCGGCATACTCTTCTTCCGCGTGCGGCCGCAGTACTTCAGTGGTCATGACAGCTCCTCATACATCTCACGTCGGAAGATCAGGGTCTCGACCAGCCGTCGGCGCCAGGTGTCTTCCTCGCCGGTCGGCTCCCGGGTGATCGGATGATTCAGTACGTCGGCCGGCGCGGCGCGGGCCGTGATGCTCGCCAACCGGGCCCACGCGCGCGCGGTGCCCACCTTGGCCAGTTGGTCCAGGATCATGGTCGCGAGCGACGACGGCCACGGCACCGGCAGCCCACCCACCAGTTCGGCGACATCCACGGTGGTGCGGAGCGCCTCCACGGCCCGCGCCCACTCGTCCGGCGGCAGCAACCGCAGCAGCTCCGCCGGACTCCGGCTGCCGGTCGATGCCTCGGACCGCAACAAACTCCGGGCCCATTCGGCCGAACCCTCCCGGATCGCGGCTTCCGTCCAGGCAGCCTGCAGCACCTCAGGCGAACAGCCCTCCACCGGTGTCTGCAACCAGCTGAGATCCATGACGGACAAGGGGGTGTTGGCAACGATCTGCAGGAACCACCACGCGCGCTTGCCGACTCCCTCGGGGTTCTCCGAGGTGATCCCGTCGCGCTCCATCGAGGCGCTCAGCCGGCGCGGCAGGTCGACCGCGATCACCCCCTGACTGACGGTCAGGTGCGACCACATCCGCTCGGCCATGCGTTCGCCGTACTTCGAACCCGGAACTCGCGCGAGGAGGCGGGCCGCAACCCGGCGTACCTCCCTGGACCGGTCGTCGAGGGCCGCCTCGAGGAAGTCCTCGTCCTGCGTGGACAATCCGTCCGCGAGCAGACCGAGGAAGTCAGCGCGAGTCGCGGCGGACTCGGTCGGCCAGACCTCGCTCAGCGCCTCCCGTGCCGCGTGCGGGTCATGCTGCCGCAGGCCACGCAACCAGCTGCGTCGCTGAATCGCGTTGCCATGCGTCCACAACTCCGGATCGTTGCTCTCGACAACCGCTGCGTGCAGGAAGCGCCACTCCGGATTCAGATCCGCCAACCATGCGGCCCGCCGACCTGCAGCCTCGATCACGAGCGGCCGGTACTCCGCTCTGTTGCGGGCATAGTCGGCCAACGCCGGAAGGTGCTCCGGCGGCACGCCCCAACCACGAGCGTCGGCGGCCCGCAGCCATTCGCCGAGCGCGGTCGTCTGGAATCCACCAAGCATCGCGGCCAGCCGCCGGATCGCGACCGGCCGGGGCAACGGCCGATCCTCACCGGATGCCACAGGCAACGGTTCGAGCTCCTGCAGAGGTTTGCGACCGGCCCGCTTGTAGACGGTCGCGAGCGCGGCCGCGTCGAGCAGTCCACCGTCACCCAGCCGTTCCTGGATGTGCTCCGGCAACTCCTCGAAGTGCACCGGCCGCCGGTCCGTACCGAGCAACGCCGAGCTGACCAGCCCGTCCCAGCCCTTCACAGGATCACCGGCCGATCGCCGTGCCAGCAGGTCATCGGCCGGAAGCCCGCGCGGTTCCACTCGCCGGCGACGGTGACAGGATCGCCGGCCGACACCGCCAGCAGCTTCCACGGATCCACCCCGGGCAAGATCTCCAGTCCATCACCCGCGTCGTCCACCAGCGCCCATCCCTCGCCGTACTGGGCCGGACGCACGTCCTGCAGGACCAGTGGCCAGCGCTCGTTCCACGGGTCGGCGGCGACGGATTCGACGTACGACGCCAAGGCCTGACGTGCGGTGAATCCGGCCGGCTTCGGTGCGGGCAGGCGCGGCGCGGTCTGGGTGAGGAGGGCGCGCATCGGGAGGGCGCCGGGATAGAAGGACAGAGCTCCGGGGACATACTCACCAGGTCGCGCCGGCAACGGGTCGAGTGGACGTCCGGCGGCTGCGAAGGTGAGGATCAGGCCGAGTCGGCCAGTCGTTGCCCCACGCAACCAGACGCGGCGGACCGTGAGGCGGTCGTCGGGCTCGATCACGCGGCCGAGCACCAGCCAGTCGTCCTCGACCTTCTCTCCTTCGACCAGCACGCGGGCGGTCTCGACCGTCCAGCCGATCCGCGACTGCACGGTGTCGGCCAGCGACGGCGGGAGGTCGGCGAGGCGGGCGTGGGCCGAGACGATCAGGTGGATGAGGGACAGCTCCTCGAGCAGTTCACCCGGCCAGCCGTGACCACGGCCGACGACTCCGGCGGCTCGCCGTACCGCTCCTGCGACTCCTGGCGCCTGCGCGTCGACCATGCGCGCGGCGAGTCTGCTCAGCTCGGTGTACGCACGCTGGTCGAATCCGCCGAGCCCCTGCCGGACCTGGTCATCCAGCCAACTCGACAGTTCGGCCATGCCGGCCGACACCCGGTCAGCCCGTCTCGACGCACGCTGTTGCGCGGCCAGAGGGTCGGCGACCTCACCCGGCTTACGCTCCGGCCGCTCGGCCCTGGCCGCTCGCTGATCCACCCACGAGCTCACCCACTCCGGCTCGTCACCGCCCTGGGCCTCCCCGGTCGCCCACAGCAACAGCAACCCGAGCGCATGCTTGCACGGAAACTTCCGGCTAGGACACGAGCACTTGTACGCCGGCCCACTCGGATCAACCGTGATCTGGTACGGCGTCTTGCCGCTCCCCTGGCACAGTCCCCAGACAGCCCGGTCGGACGACCCGGTCCCGGACCACTTCTCCGGCCGAGCCTGCGACTGCCCAGCCTTCGCGGACGCAGAATCAGGCGCCAGTCCCAGCACCTGCTCCACGTCCCACGGCCCCACGGCACTCCTCGCTCCCAGGCTTCTCCCGGAAGCATGCCATCCGCATCCGACATCGACCGGGGGTGGTGTGCCCTCAGGACAGGAGGTAGCCGGCCCGGCGACCGGCGGCGCCGCCTGAGTCGCACCCACATCGCCGGCTGGAGGCCACTACCTCCTGTCCACATGTTCACCCGAACGCCTGGCGTTCCTGGATGTCCTCGCTGGGGTAGCCGTTGCCGGTCGGCCCAGGGGTTGGCGGGGGTGGTGGGGTGTTGGAGAGGCCGTCACGGATGGTGCCGAGGAGGCGTTGCTCGACGGCCTCCAGTTCGGCGATCCGGGCCCGGACCTCCTGCTCCTCAGCTCGGGCCTCGGCCAGGAGTTGGTCGGCCTCGGTCTTGGCGGTTTCGCGGAGGTGATCGGCAGTACGCTGGCTCGCACTGAGGACGCTGAGTTCGTAGCGCCGCAGTTCGTCGACCAACTCTCCCGCCGGTCGCTGGGAGTCGAGGATGGCGGCAGCCGGTTGGGGAACCGCGTCGGGGAGGGCGTCCTCCAGGGCAGCGATCTGCTGGTCGACCCGGGTGAAGAGGTCGGCGACGTCGGTCCGCATCTGACGGATCACCGTGGAAGCGGCCTGGACGCGTTCGTTGGCCTCGCGCTCCCGCTCGCGGGCGGTCCGCTCGGCCGAGGTGATCACGTCGAGCGCCACCACAGCCGCCCGCTCCGCCGGATCATCCGGCGCCACACCGTCCGCAGTCGGGCCGTCCTCCTCCGAGGTCATCCCCACCGTCCGCCGCAGCGGCACCTCGCGGATGAACAGCACGGCGAGCAGGCTGACCACCGCCGAGCATGCCGCGATCACGAAGATCTTCCCGGTCGCGTCGCCGTACGCGTGCCGCACGATCTCGGCGACCGGTGCCGGCAGCGAGTTCACGTCGAGGACGCTCCCACCGCCCCCGCTCTGCGCTGCCGCGGCGGCCTCAGGCCCGAGGGCGCGCAGGTTCTCGGCGATCAGATCGGTGACCCGGCTCGCCAGGACCGCCCCGAGCACCGAGACACCGACAGCACCACCGAGGCTGCGGAAGAACGTCACCGTGGCACTCGACGCACCGACCTGGCTGACGTCGACCGTGTTCTGTACGGCGAGCACCAGGTTCTGCATCATCATGCCCATGCCGATGCCCATCGACAGCATGCCGCTGCCGACGTACCAGTACGGCGACGTGTGGTCGATCGTCCCCAGCACCGCGAGCCCCGCGGTGAGGAACAACCCACCGATCACGAGGTACCGCTTCCACTTGCCGAACCGGGTGATCATCTGCCCCGACCCGACCGATCCGAGGAACGAGCCGAACATCATCGGGATCGTCAGCAACCCGGCCTCGGTCGGGCTGTAGCCGCGGGCGACCTGGAAGTACTGCCCGAGGAAGACGGCGCTGCCGAACATCGCGATGCCGACCGCGAGGCTGGCCAGGATCGCCAGCGCGGTGGTGCGTTCGCGGACCACCTGCACCGGGACGAGCGGCTCGCGCGCGTGGGTCTCGACGATCACGGCCAGGATGGCGAGCAGCGCCGTACCGCCCAGGTAGGCGCCGGTCTGCCAGGACCACCACGGGAAGTGCTCGCCCGCGAACGACACCCAGATCAGCGGCAGGCTGGCCGCGCCCGCGATCAGGATCGCGCCGAAGTAGTCGAGCTTCACCTTGCGTTTGACCAGTGGCAGGTGCAGGTACCGCTGCAGCACGAGCAACGAAACCACGGCGAGCGGCACACAGACGTAGAAGCACCAGCGCCAGCCGAGCCACGAGGTGTCGACGATGACGCCACCGACCAGTGGCCCGGACACGGTGGCGACGGCCATCACGGCACCCATGTAGCCGGAGTACCGGCCGCGGCTGCGCGGCGGGATCGCGGCACCGACGATCGCCTGCGCGAGCGCCATCAAGCCGCCCATCGCCAGTCCCTGCAGGACCCGTGCACCGATCAGGAACGGGACGTTGTGCGCGGCGCCGGCCAGCGCGGATCCGGCCACGAACATGATGATCGCGAGCTGGACGAGCAGCTTCTTGCTCATCAGGTCGGACAGCTTGCCCCAGACCGGCGTCGACACGGTCATCGCGAGCAGGCTGGCGGTGACGACCCATGTGTACTGCGTCTGCGTGCCGTGCAGGTCCGCGATGATCGTCGGCAGCGCGTTGCTGACGATGGTCGAGCTGAGCACCGCGGTGAACAGCGCCGCGAGCAGGCCGGCCAGGATCTCGAGGATCTCGCGGTGCGTCAGCCCCGGATCCATGGTGGCGGCGGCCGGTGGTGGGCCGGGCGGCGCCGGGCGGTCCTCGGCGTACATCGAGCGGTAGCGGGCTGGGGGTTGCTCGGGGGCGGCGGGATGGGCCGTCGCCGAGTCGATGGCCTCGGTCCGGGTGGCAGACATCGGGTTCCGTTCGTACGCGGGGTCGCTTCGGGGCCGGGGCAGCGGGTCAGCGCTGCTCCGGGGCGGAAACGGCCGGCACGTGCCCCGGCGTACTGCGCACGTCGGGACACCGGGTCCTCACCCAGGCCTGGTTATGGTTGCAAGAACCAACGATAAGCCCGCTCCGTCAGCGACCGCTCACCGGGCGCCACCATCCGCCCGCGTCTTTTCCTGAGACAACCCCTCCTCGGGAGAGGGTTTTCCGCATACGATCCGGGCTGTTGAGAGATCAACAGCCACCCCGGCGGTGCTGTCAGGGCCCGCCGGGGGTCTCAACCGAAGGCCCTCACCAGCACGTCCAGGCAGACCGGCGCATCGCCCTTCGCGATCACGAGGTTGCCCGGAGCGGACAGCGCCGGCGCGAACGGCCCCATCCACAACGCGCCCTCGGCCGGTTCACATGACGTGCCGTAGACCACGGTCCAGGCCGGCGCACCGGTCGACATCTCGACGACGGCGTCCTCCAGGTTGTCCACCGGACGCCCCACCAGCGGCTCGAACCCGGCCTCCCGGCAGGCGCCGACCATGTACTCGAGCAGCCAAGGATCGGCCGGCAACCGCAAGGGCAGACCCGCCAGGTCGACGAGCTTCACGCCGTCATCAGCCCGGTACGCCGATGGCACCAGGACGGACAGCGGATCCCGCCAGAGCTCGACCACCTGGAGATCGGCAGCAGCCACGTCACCCCGGACGAACGCGACGTCGAGCTCGCCCGCGCGCAGCGCCTCGAGGTGATCCGCGGCCGAGCCCGAGCTGAGCTTGATCTCGATTCCCGGAGTGTCCGACCGCAGCACGGCCAACCCACGCTCGAGCCGATCTCGCAGTCCCTGCGCGGTCCCGATCCGCAATACGCCGCTCTGTCCGGAAACCAGCTCCGCCGCGACCTCGGTGGCGCGGTCCGCGGCAGCCAGGATCGTCCGTGCCTCACGCAGCATCCGCTCGCCGTCACCGGTCAGCCGGACGTGGCGGGAGGACCGGTCGAGCAGCTTCAGTCCGAGTTCGCGTTCCAGCCTGGCGACCTGCTGGCTGACCGCGGGCTGGACGATGTTGAGCCGCTCGGCGGCCTTGCCGAAGTGGAGTTCCTCGGCGACGGTGACGAAGTACCGCAGCTGCCGTAGCTCCATCGGGGACCTCCAGCGATCACGAGTCGTTATCGCTGCCCAGCGTAATCGGGGCTTGGTCACCGCTCCCCGGGCTCGTTGACTGATGGACATGAGACTCGGACTGTGGATCGACGAAGAGAACCTGCGCATCGACGAGGTGGGCGCGGCCGCGAAGGCCGCTGAGGAGCACGGCATCGACCGGATCTGGTTCAGCCAGCGGCTCGGGTGGGACGCACTCACGCTGATCGCCGGGGCGGCGCCGTTCACCTCGACCATCGAGTTCGCGGTCGGCATCGTGCCGGTCTATCCGCGGCACCCGCTCGCGCTGGCAGCACAGGCGCTCAGCGTGCAGGCGGTGATCGGCAACCGGCTGACGCTCGGGATCGGGTCGAGTCATCCGCAGATCATCGAGGGCATGTTCGGGTTGTCGATGGAGCAGCCGGCCCGCTACATGCGCGAGTACGTCGAAGCCCTCGGGCCACTGCTGTCCGGCGAGCCGGTCGCGTACGAGGGCGAGAAGCTCACCGCCCGCGGGCACATCGAGATCCTCGGGACTGAGGCACCGGAGCTGATCCTGGCCGCGCTGGGCCCGCGGATGCTCAAGATCGCGGGTGAGCTGACCGCCGGTACGACGACCAGCTGGGTCGGACCGGAGGTGATCGAGAGCTTCATCCGGCCGACGATCGACCAGGCTGCGAGGGCTGCGGGTCGCCCGCGGCCGCAGGTCATCGCCGGCGCGTGCGTCGCGCTCACCGACGATCCGGACGCGACCCGGGAATGGATCCGGGCCCGTTACGGCCCGGCAGGCGACATGCCCTCCTACAGAGCGGTGCTGGACCGCGGCGGCAAGGCGGGGCCGGAGGACACCGCCGTACTGGGCGACGAGTCGGCCGTCGCGAAGGAGATCGACCGGTTCGCGGAGGCCGGAGCGACGGAGTTCCTGCTGTGCCCGGTCGGCACCGATGAGGAGCGGAAACGGACGATCAGGTTCGCACACGACTATGCGCGCGGATTGAAATGAGTTCGGACGCGTTGGTCTTCGCGTGCTCCCGCCAGCCGGGTACGGCGACATCGAGGCCGGCGAGATGGCGTGAGACCGCGTCCGTCGGAGTGAAGCAGTAGCCACTACCGAAGAGGAGACGGTCAGAGCTGCCGGGTGCGGACGCGCCGGTCGAGTCGTACCAGAGGGTTTGCAGCTGGGAGGCAACGCTGGGCAGACCGTCGGACGGCGGTGTGAACGTTGACTGGAAGAGATCGAGGCGCTCGGCGATCATCGGGAGAGCACCAGCGGGCGAGACGATGAAGCGGATGTCGGGGTAGCGGGCGAACACCCCGGTGAGCGCGAGGTCGGTGACCGCCCGGGCGCTGTCGAAGACGAACTCGATCATCGGCCGCGGGCGGTCCAGGGCGACCTGTCGCCACTGCGGCGGGGATGTCGGGTGCAGCAACACCAGCGCGGACCTGTCGTTCAACGCTTGCCACAACGGCTCCCACGAGGGCTCACCCGGATACTGACCGCCCGCGTTGCTCATCAGTACGACGCCGTCCGCGTGCAAGACGTCGTACGCGTAATCCAGTTCGACCAGGGCACCCTCGACATCCGGAAGCGGCAGGCTGGCGAAGGAGCCGAACCGTCCCGGGTGGTCCCGGCCCAGCTCGGCCGCGGCCTCGTTCATCCGCCGGGCCAGCACCTGCGCCCGGAAGTCGTCACCGAAGTGCACCCCCGGCGACGACACGGACAGCAGAGCGGTCGCGATCTCGTTGCGGTCCATCAGGTCGAGCTGCTTGCGGACGCTCCACTCCGGCCAGCCGGGCATCCCGTCTGGACGGAGATGCCCGGCGCGTTCCGCTGCTGCGACGTACTCCGGCAGCAGGAAGTGCGAGTGGACGTCGATCAGGCCCCTCATGCCACCGGGTGGAGGAGGTCGTCCAGGCCGATCCGCCGGAGGAGTTCGGCGCGGACCCGGTCGGCCACCCCGTTCACCACCGCGGCACCGTCGTCGGACGGGTCGATGTGGACCCGGAACGGCCGCCGGCCCTTCTCGGTGCCCACCACGGTGACGATCTCCTTGGCCACCTCGGCGACATCGGCCCAGGACGGCTCGAGCTCGGCGAGCTTCTGGCTGACCTGCTCCATCAGACCGGCGTACTTCGTCTCGTACGCGGACACGATGTCCGTGTCGGCCGGCTTGCCGCTGTGGGCGAAGTGGTTGGTGCCGTGAGTGAAGGCGCCGGGTACGACGATCGTGGTCTCGATCCCGAAGCGCGCGACCTCCAGCGCGTAGCTCTGCGCCAGCGCGTCCATCGCCGCCTTCGCCGCGAAGTACGGAGCCAAGTACGGCGGGGTCCCGCCACGCGTGCTCGAACTACCGACCCACACCATCAGCCCGTCCTGCTGCCCGCGCATCTGCGGGAGTGCGGCGCGGTTGAGTCGCTGTGTGCCGACCACGTTGGTGTCGTACAGGTCGGCCAGCTGCTCCGGCGTGAACGCTTCGGCCGGGCCGGTGACCATGTGGCCAGCGTTGTGCACGAGTACGTCGAGTCGACCGGTCTCGCTCACCACGGTGTTCACGGCCTGGCGGCTCGACTCGTCCGAGCTGATGTCCAGCTCGACGGCCCGGAGGTCGACGTTCTGCTCGGTCGCGTACTGCTTGGCGTCAGAGGCGGCCGCCGCGTTCCGGCCGTTGAGGTCGCGCATTCCGGCGTACACGATGTGGCCGGCGTCGGCGAGGGCACGGGCGGTGAGTGCACCGAAGCCGCTCGACGCGCCACTGATCAGGACTGTCTTGCTCATGACGGTTTTCCTTCGAAATCAGGGGGATTACGCGGCCGAGCCGCCGTTGGCGTAGATGACCTGGCCGTTGATCCAGCGGGCCGGACCGGCCAGGAAGGCGATGATCTCGGCGATGTCGGACGGCGCACCCAGGCGCTCCAGCGGCGGCTCGGCGGCGATCCGGTCGATCAGTTCCTGCGGCTTGCCCTCGAAGAACAGCGGGGTCGCGGTCGGACCGGGGGCGACGGTGTTGACGGTGATGTCACGGCCGCGCAGTTCGCGGGCCAGGATCAGGGTGATGGCCTCGACGCCGCCCTTGGTGGCGGAGTAGGCCGAGTAGCCGGGCCGGGCCAGCTTGGTCAGCGAGCTGGAGATGTTCACGATCGCGCCGCCGTTGCGGACCCGCCGTACGGCCTGCTGGTCGACCACGATGGTGCCGCGAAGGTTGGTCCGCACGACCCGGTCGAACACGTCCAGGTCGAGGTCGGCCAGCGGCGACAGCGGCATGATCCCGGCCGCGTGCACGACCACGTCGACCCCGCCGAACTCCTGCTCGGTCCGGTCGAACAGCGCGGCCACCGCGGTCTCGTCGGCGACGTCGGCCTGGACCGCGATCCCCCGGCCGCCGGCCTGCTCGACCTCCTTGACGGCCTCTTCGCCCGCCGCCTGGTTGCCGCCGTACACGATCACCACCGCGTAGCCGTCGCGGCCCAGCCGGGCCGCCGCCTCGCGGCCGATGCCACTGGATCCGCCGGTCACGATGGCGACCCGCTCGGTGGTGGTGTTCTCGGTCATCGTCCTGCTCCTCGATCTCGGTGCCTGGTCTTGCTGACACCTAGATCGTGCTCCGCAGGATGGATCAAGTCCAACGACTCAAGTCGATGGGTGAATCAATTCTATTGATGTACGTCGGCACCCGGTTCGGTGCCGGACGGATGCCGGAGATGGGTGCTGACCAGACCGAGGAGGGCCCGCAGCGCGGCGGTCGGTTTGCGCTTCTTCAGCGTGGCCATGTACAGCGACCACTGGAACGATTCGCCGGTGATCGCCACGACCCGGATCGCCTTCTGATCCGCCACGGCGTACCCGGGCAGGATGCCGAGGCCGACGCCGTGCCGGACGAACTCGACACCGTTCTCGATGCCGAGTGCCTCGACCACAACATGCCGTCCGATCCCGGCCGCCTCGAAGGTCTGGTCGATCATCGTCCGGGTCCCGAACCCGGGCGGGAAGTCGACGAACGCCTCGTCGGCAAGGTCGGCCAGTGTCACCGACCGCCGGCGCGCGAGCCGGTGCCCGACCGGGACCGCGAGCACCTGCGGGACCCGGAGCAACTCCCAGGCGGTCAGCTCGCGCGGCACGCTGCCGGCCGCGATCCCGAGGAACCCCACGTCGATGTCGCCGTTCCGCAGCGCGACGACCACGCCGGCCGATCCTTCGGCGTCGACCCGCAACTGGAGCTCGACGTTCGGGTACCGCCGGCGGAACTCACCGGCCGCGGCGGGCAGGTCGATCAGCCCGAGACCCGGCAGCAAACCGACCCGAACGGACCCGCGCATGCCCGCACCGAGTTCGTCGACCACGTCACGCGCGCCCTGGACCGCGTCCATCACCGCCAGCGCTTCCGGCAGGAACGCCGTACCCGCCTCCGTCAGGACGACCCGCTGGGCGCTCCGCTCGAACAGCGTGACCCTGAGATCACGTTCCAGCGCGGCGATCGCGGCACTCACCGCACTCTGCACCACATGCAACCGCCGAGCGGCCAGCGTGAAACTGCGCTCGTGCGCCACCGCCACGAAGTACTCCAGCTGCCGCAACTCCACAGCCGAAGTCTGCCGCACCGCACGTCAAGAACGCCGGGCCCGCTCCGACCTGGCAGTGACGGAACACCGAAGGAGACAGGATGGGCAACGTGACGAATCTTCAGGAGCAGGTGCAGCAGCGGGTCGACGAACTGGCCAGGACCGAGATCGGCCTGCAGGTGGCGGCGTACCAGAACGGTGAACTGGTCGTCGATGCCGTCGCGGGTGCCTCCGACCCCGCGACCGGCCGCCCCGTCACCGCGAGCACCCTGTTCTACAGCGCCTCGACCGGCAAGGCCGCGGCCGCAACCGTCGCCAACGTGCTGGTCGATCGCGGCGTCCTCGCGTACGACTCTCCGATCGCGGACATCTGGCCCGAGTTCGCAGCGCACGGCAAGGAGAAGGCGACGTTGCGGCACGTGCTGACCCACTCGGTCGGCCTGCCCGCGCTGCCGCCGGACACCACCCTCGCCGACCTGGCCGACTGGACGAAGCTGACGTCGTACCTCGCCGCGGCCGAGCCGTGGTGGGAGCCGGGCACCAGGACGACGTACCACGCCGAGACCTTCGGCTATCTCGTCGGCGAGATCGTCCGTCGCGCAACGGGCCGCACGATTTCCGACGTACAGCGGGAGATCGCCGAGCCGCTCGGGATCGCGGACGAGGTGTACTTCGGCGTACCCCTCGACCAGCAGCACCGCGTCGCCACGCTCGTCGAGCCGAACGGCGCCGAGGAGACCTTCGCCATGCTGGCCGGAATGTTCGCCGAGGTCACCCCGCCCGCCGCCATGCCCCGCGCCGCATACCTCAACACGCCTGAGCATCTCGCCGCCGAGACCCCGTCCAGCGGCATCCTGACCGCCCGCGGCATCGCCAAGCTGTACGCCGCTCTGATCGGTGAGGTCGACGGTGTCCGGTTGGTCCGGCCGGAGTCGGTCGCGGAGATCACCGGTCGGGCCCTGGTCGCGAAGGACGAACTGCTCGGGAATCCGGCGACATGGGCGCTGGGCTACCCGATCGGCCGGCTCGGTTCAACAGCGGAGGAGAGCCCGACGTCGTTCGGGATGCCGGGCATGGGTGGCAGCGTCGCCTGGGCCGATACGCGCTCAGGCGTGGCGTTCGCGTTGACCAGGTCCCTGTTCGACCCGGCGCAGTCGGCGTCGGCGATCGAGATCGGCAACCTGGTTGCGAAATCTCTCTCCTGAAATCCCTGCTGGGTAAGGGCTTTCAGGACCCGCGGACCGACTGCTGGTCGACCCAGACCAAGTGGCCGTGGTGGCTGACGAGAACCTCGTCGGCCCCGGCCGCTCCGGTCCGGCGGCCCAGCTCCTGGCCGGCGATCCAGCGACCGCCGATGCGGACCTGGACAGCCACGGGCCGGGCCGGGGAAGTGGCTACTGGCATGGCACCTGACTTCTGGACAGGGGCGGAAGCGGTGGGGTGGCGTCGTACTGCTGTGGGGTGATGCTGAAGTCCGGTCATCGTCGCCCTCGCAAGGACACACAACCATCATCTGGGGGGCTGGTTGCTCAGCCAAAGGCCACCCTACAACCGAGAGATGACCCACCGTTAGCGGTAACTCGGATTGATCCGGAACCCCGAACCACCAGTCGGCGCGAGCCCGTGGAACCAGGCGGAAACCGGGCGGAACTAGTCGGCGCGACCGACGATCTGCTGCAGCGCCCAAGTGTTCCCGTCCGGGTCGCTGAAGAAGACGAACCGGCCCCACGGCATCTCCTGGACGTCCGACACGTCCACCCCGCGACCCGCCAGCTCGGCGCGAGCCGCGTCGGCATCGGACACCACGATCTGCAGCCCGCGGACCGAGCCGGGCTCGGCCTGGCCCATGCCGCTGCCGATCGCGATCGAGCAGGCCGATCCGGGCGGCGTGAGCTGAACGAACCTCAGTTCTTCGCTGACCTGATGGTCGTGATCGGCGACGAAGCCGACCTTGTCCGTGTAGAACGCCTTGGCCCGGTCAACGTCCGACACCGGGACCGACACCAGCTCGAGCTTCCAGTCCATGGCGGCAACCTACTGCCTGCCCGGATGCATAACCCAGGGTCGGTGGGGTAGAACTGTGGTCAGAACATCCTGACCGCGGTCCAGACATGTGCCGCGCCGTGACTCAGAGTCGCGAGGTCAGACACATCATGAACACCGTTGCCAGCACCACCGCCGAGCCGCGCCGCACCGATCGGAAGCAGCGCCGAGACAGCGAAACCAGGTCCCTGCTGAGCCGGCGAGCCGCCAGCACGGACGAGAATCTCCGGCAGGCCCTTCTCGATCAAGCGATCGAACTCCACCTCGGTATCGCGCACAGCATCGCCTCGCGGTTCCGCGGCCGCGGCGTGGAGGCCGACGATCTCGACCAGGTCGCGTACCTGGGCCTGGTCAAGGCCGCCCGCAGCTACGACCCGGATGCGGACACGCCGTTTCTGGCGTACGCCGTACCGACCATCCGGGGCGAGGTGAAACGGTACTTCCGGGACTGCTCCTGGACGGTCCGGATCCCGCGCCGCCTGCAGGAACTGCAAGGATCCATCGCCTCGGTCCGGCCGCGGCTGGTGCAGGAGCTGCACCGCGAGCCGACCCAGCAGGAGCTGGCCGACGAAATAGGGGCCCAGGTCAACGAAATCGAGGATGCCATCGCCGCTGACGGCTGCTTCTCGGTGCTGTCCCTGGACCGCCCGGTCGACGACGACTCGGCCGCGAACCTGGCCGACACGATCGCCGACTCCGACGACACCGCGTTCGAGCGGACCGAGGCGGTCGCCGTCCTCGAGCCGGTGCTGAGCGCGCTCGCGCCGCGCGAGCGTAAGATTCTGGAACTACGGTTCGTCGAGGGTCACACCCAGGCGGACATCGGTGCCGAGATCGGAGTGAGCCAGATGCAGGTGTCCCGGTTGCTCCGCGGCATCCTCGACCGGCTGCGCGACCGGATCGAGCCGCCTGCGGCAGCCGCCGCTTGACCAACAAGCCGATCTTCGTGGTGCAGCTGCACGACGCCCGGCGGCTGCACTACGACGTCCGGCTCGAGGTGGACGGCGTACTCAAGTCATGGGCGGTCCCGCGGGGGCCGTCACTGGATCCGGTGGTGAAGCGGCTCGCCGTCTTCACCACCGACCACGACCTCGAGTACGCCTCGTACGAAGGCGTGCACGCCGACGCGCAGTACGGCAGTGGCGCCGTGATCGTCTGGGACGCCGGGATCTACACCAACCTGACCCACGACGACCGGCACCAGGTGGTGGACCCGGCCCAGGCGATCGAACGCGGTCATTTCAAGGTTCAGCTGCACGGCGTGAAACTCAACGGCGCTTGGGCCTTCACCCGCACCGGTGCGGACTGGTTGCTGGTGAAGGTCCGCGACGCCGCGGCCGATCCCGCGCTCGATCTGACGGTCACCGAGCCACGGTCGGTTCTCAGTGGTCTGACCATCGAGGAGATGGCCGCGTCCTGACCGTTGCCCTTAGCAACGTGCTACCAGGTATCGACGTGCAGGATGTCGTCGAGCGGCTGCCGAGCCGCGGGCTTGAAGTCGGTGCCGATCGTGTACGCGGTCGGGATCAGTGCGGTCTGGCGGATGTCCTCCGGCAGACCGAGTAGTTCGCCGACCTCCTGCTCGTAGTTCAGATGCAGGGTCGTCCACGCCGTACCGAGTCCGCGGGCGCGTGCGGCCAGGCAGTAACTCCACGCAGAGGGAAGGATCGAGCCCCACAACCCGGCCTGGTTGCCCGCAGGCAGGTTCTTCGCCTGCAGACACGGGATGACGAGGACGGGAACCTGCCCCATCCGCTCACCCAGATAGGCCACGCCATCCCCGATCCTGCGCTGGATCGGCCCGCGGACCGGGTCGTCGGCGTACAGCTTCCCGGCGGCCCCGGAGCCGGCCAGGTACTTCTCGACCGCGAGCCGGTAGTACTCCCCGATCACCGCCCGCTTCTCGGCGTCCGTGATCACCAGCCAGTGCCAGGTCTGCCGATTACTCCCCGACGGCGCCTGCAACGCAACCTCGATGCACTCCCGGATCAACTCGGCCGGAACCGGCTTCTCCAGATCCAGCCGCTTGCGCACCGTCCGGGTGGTCGTGAGCAGTTCGTCGGGCGAGAGGTCCAGTGTCTGCGTCATGCCCCACAGTCTGCATGCCGTACCGAAGAACGGGACGTAGAGGTATGCATAGCTCCGATCCGCCGCCTGGGCAGCGGCGGCGGACCGGCCTTCAGAGGACTACTACCAGTCCTTCGGTACGCCGAGGGTCAGCAGGTGTAGAGGGAGTTGGGGTGGACCTTCTCGCAGAAGCGGACGTGGAGGTGGTTGTCGTGGGCCGGCCACTCGGTGGTGAGGCCCTCGCTGATCAGGGTCGGGTCGTTGAAGAAGATGATCCGGACGTGCCCTGGAGCGGCGGCGTGGAGCGCCTGGATGAGTTGACGGGTCGCGGCCCGGTCGTACGTCGCCGACTGCCAGGTGATGCGGCCCGCGGTGCACTGCGCGCTGTCGGTCCGGATCGGCCAGATGTCGATGTCCAGCCCGACGTCGTGACTGCCGTGGCCGGGGATGTCACCACCGTGCTCGAAGCCGGCGTCGCCGTACGGGAGCCGGCCCTGGTTCGTGCTCGCGAACGACCGGGCCGCCTGCTCGAGTTGTGCGACAGCCGCGGACGTCGCCCAGTTGGCCGCCGTACCGTTGCCGTCGGGGTCCTGGTCGCAGAGGTTGGCGGCGAAGTCCGGGTAGTCGTAGTGCCAGGCGAGGTTGCGCCAGGTGACCGGACCGACGATGCCGTCCGCGCCGATCCCGGCGTGCGACTGGAACGCGACCACCGCGTCGCGGACCGCCGTACTGAACACTCCGTCGACCGGGAGACTCAACCGCCGCTTGGCGTTCAGTTCGACCTGCAACGCCTTCACCGCGGCGTTGTTGTCACCGGACCGGATCGTCGGTGCCAGCGCGGCCCACGTCTGCGGTCCGACGATCCCATCCACGCCGAGACCCTTGGCCGTCTGGAACGCCTTGGCAGCCGCGACGGTCGTCGTACCGAACACTCCATCAGCAGCGACGGACTGCCCGTTGTGCTGCAGCAAATACTGGATCGCCAGTACGTCGGCCCCCCGATTCCCACTGCTCTGCGTCGGGAAGAACGCATTCGCATAGGCCTGAGCCGACCCAGGCAGCAAGCCGGCGACCAGCAGCACGGTCAAGGCACACAGAACAACACGCTTCATGGTCCCTCCGGGGCGGAAGAGGTAACTGACCAACACTTCCCCGCCACCATCCGGCATCCATTTCCCACCCGCAAGACCCTGGCAGTACGATGCTTGCAGATAATCCTGAACCAGATGATCTTCTACTGGAAGGGTAACGCCCTGATGTCACTGAACCTGTCGGCCGACGAGGTGCTGTCCACGACGCGCGCGGTGCGCAGACGCCTCGATCTCACCCGCCCGGTGCCGCGCGAGCTGATCGAGGAGTGCGTCGATCTCGCCACCCAGGCCCCGACCGGCCGCAACCGACAGCGCTGGCACTTCCTGGTCGTCACCGAGGAGGCCCAGCGGCAGGCCGTGGCCGACGTGTTCCGGCGTGCACTGCCACTGGCGACCGGCCACCCGCTGACCGACCGCGACGTGTCGCGGATGAACTACCACGCAGCCTCGACCGAGCGGGTCTTCGACAGCCTGCGCTACCTGGTGGACAACATCCGTCGGGTGCCGGCCTTCGTCATCCCGGCCGTCGAGGGACGCACCGATCGAGCGTCGGTCGACGTGCAGTCCGGGGTCTGGGGATCGATCCTGCCCGCCGTGTGGAGCTTCATGCTCGCCGCCCGCGAGCGCGGTCTCGGGACGGTCTGGACAACCGCGCAGGCACCGCTCGAACATGAACTCGCCGAGATCCTCGGCGTCCCGTACGACGAGGTCATGCTGGCGGCGTTCATCCCGCTTGCGTTCACGCTCGGCACCGACTTCCGGCCGGCCAAGCGCGTCCCCCGCGACCAGGTCCTGCACTGGAACCAGTGGTAGCTCCTACTCGAAGAGCTTGGGGTCTCCGGCGCCGACGCGGACGATTTCGGGGAAGTCTTCGGAGAAGTCGATGACCGTGGTGGGTTCGGTGCCGGCTTCGCCGTCGACGACGGCGTCCACCTGGTGATCCAGCTCTTCCTTGATCTCCCAGCCCTGCGTCATCGGCTCCTCGTGGTCGGGGAGAAGCAGGGTGCTGGAGACCAGTGGCTCACCGAGCTCGGTGACCAGGGCCTGCGCCACGACGTGGTCGGGGATGCGTACGCCGACCGTCTTCTTCTTCGGGTGCAGCAGCCGGCGCGGCACCTCCTTGGTGGCCGGCAGGATGAACGTGTAGCTGCCCGGGGTCGCCGCCTTGATCGACCGGAAGACCGCGTTGCTGATGTGCACGAACTGCCCGAGCTGGGCGAAGTCCTGGCAGACCAGGGTGAAGTGGTGTTTGTCGTCGAGGTGCCTGATGGCCCGGATCCGGTCGATCCCGTCCCGGTTCCCCAGCTGGCACCCGAGCGCGAAGCAGGAGTCCGTCGGGTACGCGATCAACCCGCCCTCACGGACGAGGTCCACCACCTGCCCGACCGCCCGCCGCTGAGGATTCTCCGGATGCACGTCGAAATACCTGGCCATGACCGCCGAGCCTAGCGCTGCAGCCCAACCAGGTAACCGTCGACCGCAGCCGGCTGAAGAGCATGCTCGACGACCATCATGGCCGCGCCGTACAGACCGGCGTCCGGTCCCATGGTTGCGGGCTCGATCCGTACGTCGCCGGCCGGGCCGGACTGTGCCGACTTGGCGATGCTCTCGCGGATGCCGGCGATCAGCTGCTCCTCGGCCTCGGCGAGGTAACCCCACAAACTGATGACGCCGGGGTTGAGCAGATTCACCACACCGGCCAGGACTTCGCCGATGTCGCGACCGGCGATTCGCACCGCGTGCCCCGCCTCGACATGCGCGGACCGGGCCAGGGTTGCGACGGCGCGAGCGTTCGGCGCATCCACACCCTCGGCCCGGAGCCGACGAGCGAGGGCGGCACCACTTGCGACGGCGTTGAGGCAGCCGAGGTTGCCGCAGCTGCAGGGCACTTCGGACGCACCGACCCGAGTATGACCGATCTCCCCGGCCAAGCCCGAGACGCCTTGGATTACCTTGCCGTTGACAACGACCCCGCACCCGATGACCGTGCCGACCTTCACGCAGACCAGCACCTCGGGCTCGTCGGTACGCGCGCAGTGCTCGCCGAACGCGAGCAGGTTGACGTCATGGTCGACGAAGATCGGCACGTCCGTCCAGCGGTTCAGCACCTCGCACACCGACTCGGCCGTCCAGTCCGCGCCGCCACCCTGCGACGCCAGCTCCACCCGGGCCGGCATCCCGAAGCCGATGCCGTGCACACGGGCCGGGTCCGCGTCCAGTTGCTCGAGCATGCCGTCGTACGTCCGGGTGACCTCGGACAGCACCGCCTCCGGCCCGTCGGCCAGGTCGATGTCGATCATCGTGCTGGTGAGGATCTCGCCGGCCAAGTCCGTCGCGGCCAGCCGGATGCCCGAGATGCCCAGCTGTGCCGCCAGCGTGAGTCCGGCCCGCGGACTGAAGCTGAGCGTCGCGGCCGGTCGTCCGCGGGATCCGTCCGCGGACGGTCCGTCCAGGGACAGCAGCCCAGCAGCCAGCAGTACGTCGACCCGATCGTTCACCGTGGATCGGGCGATCCCGAGCTCGTCGGCCAGTTGACCGGTCGTGTTCGCCCGGCCGTGCCGGACCAGTTCGAGGATCTCGCCGGACCGGGCGATCCGGGACTGCGACGCCGGACGGCGGCGGGAGCGTAGTGGCGCGGTGGTCATCCTGGTCCCCCTCGTGGTCCGACGCTGCTCACACAGTATCAATTAGAACTCCGGTCGACATCTTTCTGTTGACGGTCGACATTAAAGACCATACGCTCGCCGAAAAGCCTCCCGGGACCAAGGAGTTCGCATGACCAGTTCAGGACTGACCCGGAGACAGTTGCTCCGGACCGGCGGGGTGGCCGTCGCCGCCGCCGGACTGGCGCCGGCCGCGCTGGCCGGGTGCGGCGGCTCGGACGATGCCGGCGGGACCGGCGGCCCGCTCAGCTTCATGTACTGGGGATCGGCCTTCGAGAAGAAGGCGATCGACGAGATGCTGAAGAAGTACGGCAAGGAGCACGACGGCGCGAAGGTCGACCCGATGTACGTGCCGGTGTCGAACTACCCGACCAAGGTGTCCAGCCTGGTCGCCGCGAACACCCCACCCGACCTGGCCTACCTGGGCACCGGGCAGATGTACGACCTGGCGCAGAAGGACCTGATCCTCAACCTGTTCCCGTATCTGGACAAGTACCCCGAGCTGAAGGACCGGCTGCCGAGCAGCTACTTCTGGTACGGCAAGGACAAGCTCGCCGCGAACCAGTTGGCGATGGGCGTGCAGATCCTCTACTACAACACCGACGCCTTCGAGGCGGCCGGTCTCGACCCGGCGCCGTTCACCGCGGACACTGCCTGGAGCTGGGACGACTTCGTCCAGGCGGCCGACAAACTGACCGTCGACCAGAACGGCAAGCACCCGTCCGAGGACGGTTTCGACTCCGGCAAGGTGAAGCAGTTCGGCACCATCGCGCCGATCGGCGGTGCCCCGCTCTACAGCCTGCTGCGCTCCAACGGCGGCGACATGGTGAACGAGGACGGTACGAAGTTCACGCTCGACTCGGCCGCGGCGATCGACGTCCTGAAGAAGATCCAGGACCTGATCTACGTGCATCGGGTGGCGCCGAGTCCGGCCCAGCTGGGCAAGAACGCGCCGACCACGTCGGTGCAGCTGCAGACCAAGCGGGTCGGGATGATCATCGACGGCAACTGGACGCTGCTCGACCTGATGGAGAGCAAGGTGCCGTTCGGCGTCGCCGTACTGCCGAAGTTCAAGGAGCCGTTGACGATGACCGGCGGTGCGGCCGGCGCGATCTTCGCCAAGACCAAGCACCCGGAGGAGGCGATCGAACTCTACCTGTACTACAACGACCCCGAACACGTTGATCTGTTCAAGGACGGGCTCTGGGCGCCACTGCAGAAGAAGTACTACACGGACCAGGCCGAGATCGACAAGTGGGTGCTGAAGGACAAGTACCCGGCCAACTTCAAGACCGCGGTGGTCGACACGACGCTGAAGAACGGCGTCACCGACTGGGGCCAGCAGATCAAGAACGCGGACCGGATCCACCAGGTGCTCGACCCGGCGATCGAGCAGATCAGCCTGAACAAGGGCGCGCCGGTCGACATCGTCAAGGCGCTGAAGCCGAAGATGCAGGCGCTGCTGCAGGGCAAGTGGCCCCTCCAGGAGCTGTGATGGCTTCTTCTCCGATGAAGCAGGAGGCACGCTGGGGCGTGCTGCTGGCCCTGCCCGCGATCATCGGCTTCGTCGCGTTCACCTTCCTGCCGATGATCGCCTCGGCGGTGATCAGCCTGACCGACTGGACCATCGGTGCGGCACCGAAGTTCGTCGGCTTCGCCAACTACACCAGGATGTTCACGGCCGACGACAGCTTCTTCAAGTCGCTGTGGGCCACGCTGTACTACACGCTGGGCGCCGTACCGCTGCTGCTGATCGTCGCGTTCGCGGTCGCGCTCCTGCTCAACCAGCCGGTCCGCGGGCAGGCCGTCTTCCGGGTGATCTACTACCTGCCCGCGATCGTGCCGATCGTGGCGAACTCGATGCTGTGGATCTGGCTGTTCAACCCGGACTTCGGGCTGCTGAACACGCTGACGGAGAAGGCCGGGCTGCCCCGGTCGCAGTGGATCTTCGACGAGAGTACGGCGATCCCGTCGCTGATCCTGATGTCGGTGTGGGGCTTCGGCAACGTCGCTGTGATCTTCCTGGCGGGATTGCAGGGCGTGCCGCGGCAACTCTACGAGGCGATCGCGGTGGACGGCGGCGGGGCGTGGCGGAAGTTCCGGCACATCACGTTGCCGATGATGACGCCGACGATCTTCTACAGCCTGGTGACGAGTGTGATCGGGGCGCTGCAGGTGTTCGTGCAGGCCGCCGTGATGACCGAGGGCGGGCCGAACGACTCGACGCTGTTCTACATCTACTACCTGTACCGGACCGCGTTCACGAACAACGAGATGGGATACGCCAGCGCGCTGGCCTGGGTGCTGTTCCTGGTGATCATGGCGGTCACCGTGGTGCTGTTCCGCAACTCCAGCCGCTGGGTCTACTACGAGGCCGGGAGCACCCGATGACCGCCGTACTGGAGAAACCCGAGGTGGTGGCGGCCGCGCCACCGGCATCGCGGCCGCTGGCGCCGCGGGGTGTGGGGAAGAGGCTCCTCGTCTACCTGCTGCTCATCGCCGGTGCGGTGCCGACGCTGCTGCCGTTGATCTGGCTGGTTCGCAGTGCGTTGATGGACTCGGGCCAGATCTTCGTCTCGCCACCGCAGTGGATCCCGAAACCCTTTGCCTGGGACAACTTCTCCGGCGCGCTCACACAGGTGCCGTTCGCGCGGTACTTCCTGAACACGCTGATCATCGAGGCCGGCGTACTGATCGGGACGGTGCTGTCCTGCTCGCTGGCGGCGTTCTCGTTCGCCCGGCTGCGTTGGAAGCACAAGAACCTGGTCTTCGGCATCCTGATGTCCGGGGTGATGCTGCCGTACGCCGTGACGCTGATCCCGACGTTCCTCTTCTGGCAGAAGCTCGGACTGGTGAACACCTACGTGCCGCTGATCCTGCCGCACTGGTTCGGCACCGGGGTGTTCAACATCTTCCTGCTCCGCCAGTTCTTCCTGTCCATCCCGTACGAGCTGGACGAGTCGGCGTACATCGACGGGGCGACGCCGCTGCAGGTGTACTGGCGGATCATCCTGCCGCTGTCGAAGCCGGCCCTGGCCGTGGTGAGTGTGTTCACGTTCCTCGGGGTCTGGAACGACTACCTCGGCCCCCTGATCTACTTGAACGACTCGGACAAATACACGCTGGCAATGGGGCTGGCGTCGTTCCAGGGCACCTACACCGCACAGTGGGGGTACCTGATGGCCGCGGCCGCCGTGGTGCTGCTGCCGATCGTGCTGTTGTTCGCCTTCGCACAGAAGTACTTCGTCGAGGGCATCGCGCTGACCGGACTGAAAGGCTGATATGTACAAGGTGACCGTGCTCTACGGGCCGCCGGACTCGACCGAGGAGTTCGACCGGTACTACGACGAGACACACATCCCGATCGCCCAGCAGATGACCGGACTCAAGCGGTGGACCGTGTGCCGCTTCGAATCCGCGCCGGACGGGACACCACCGCAGTACCACTACCAGGCCGAGCTCTACACCGACAGCCGCGCGGACCTCGAGCTCGTACTGGAGTCCCAGGCAGGTAAGGCGGCCAACGAGGACGTGGCGAACTTCGCCAGCGGCGGCGCGGTGTTCCTGTTCGGTGAGGAGCGGGAGGTGCCGGTCCGATGAGCATCGATGTGATCGTGGTCGGCCTCGGCTTCGGCGCCGACTTCGCCCCGATCTACCAGGCCCATCCCGACGTCGGCCGCGTCGCGGTCGTCGACGCGGATCCCGCCCGTACGACAGCCGTCGCCGACCGGCTCGGGATCACCGACCGGTTTCCGAGCCTAGACGAGGCGCTGGCCGCACCCGGCTGGGACGCGGTCCACCTGCTCACTCCTGTGCGCTTCCATGCGGAACAGGTCCAGCAGGTGCTGAGGTCCGGCCGGCACTGCGCCTCGGCGGTGCCGATGGCAACGACCCTCGAGGATCTGGACGCACTGATCGCGGCACAGGACGATGCTCAGCGCAACTACATGATGATGGAGACCGCGGTGTACTCCCGCGAGTTCTTCCACGCGCGAACCCTGCTGGACACTGGCAAGCTCGGGCGCCTCGCCTACTTCAAGGGCGACCACCTGCAGAACCTCGACGGGTATCCGGACTACTGGCGCGGCTACCCGCCGATGCACTACGTCACGCACGCCCTCTCACCCGCCCTGGCGCTGGCGAACTCCCGCGTCGAGTCCGTCCGCTGCCTCGGCTCCAGCAAGCTGACGCCGGACCACATCGGCGTCGCGGGCGAGGGGTTCGGCACCGAGGCCGCACTGTTCAAACTGAGCGGCGACGATGATCTGGTCGCGAACGTGACGATGTCGTTCTTCCAGCTGGGCCGCAGCTACCTCGAAGGCTTCTCGGTGTACGGCGACGAGGGCGCGCTCGAGTGGCCGCAGCTCGAAGGCGGTCCGATGAAGGAGTTCAAGCTCGAGCAGCTCCCCGACGGGCGCCGGGGCCGGCCGGTGACCGAGGCCGACGTCCGGCCGCCCGGCGCACCCGAACTGTTGCCCGAGGCACTGAAGCGGTTCGCTGACGGTGGACATGGCGGCTCGCATCCGCATCTCGTCCACGAGTTCGTGTCCAGCATGGTCGAGAACCGCGAGCCCAGGGTCGACGCCCGGACCGCGGCGACCTGGACCGCACCCGGGATCTGCGCCCACCAGTCGGCCCTCCAGGGCGGCGCCGAGATCCAGGTGCCGGACTACGGAGCTCGCTGATGGCCGTCATCGCGCTTGTCGGCGCCCTCGACACGAAGGGAGCGGAGTACGCCTTCCTGGCCGACCGGGTCGCAGCACTCGGGGCCACTCCGCTCCTGATCGACGTCGGGGTGCTCGGCGTACCGGCGCTGACGCCGGGGATCGGTCGTGACCTGATCGCCGAGCTCGGCGGTGGTTCGCTCACCGAGCTACGCGATCGGGGCGACCGGAACGCGGCGATGACGGTGATGGCGCGTGGTGCCGCGTCATCCTTGGCGGATCTCGTGGCGTCCGGCGATGTTGACGGCGTACTGGCGGTCGGCGGGTCCAACGCGGCGTACGTGATGGCGGAGATCTGCGCGCGGCTGCCGTTCGGCTTCCCGAAGGTGCTGGTCTCGACCATCGCGGCCGGCGACACCCGGTCGTACGTCCGCGAGACCGACCTGACGCTGATGTACCCAGTTGTCGACATCAACGGCCTGAACCGGCTCAGCCGGCCCGTCCTCGCGAACGCCGCGCAGGCGTGCGTCGGGATGGCAACGAGCCGGTACGCCGAACCCGCCGGCGGCCCACCGCTGGTCGGGGTGAGCATGTTCGGAGTGACGACGGCCTGCGGGTCGTCCGTTGTCCGTGGCATGGAGGACCGCGGTTTCGAGGCGTTGACGTTCCACTGCACTGGTGTCGGCGGCCGCACCTTGGAGGCGCTCATCCGCGGCGGCACGATCCAAGGTGTCGCCGACCTGACCACCACCGAGCTCGCCGACGACCTGGTCGGCGGGGTCTGCTCGGCCGGTCCCGACCGCCTCACCGCCGCGGCGGAGGCCGGCGTACCTCAGGTTGTCAGTGTCGGCGCGCTCGACATGGTCAACTTCTACGACACCGTGCCGCCGGAGTTCTCCGGACGGCTGCTCCACCCGCACAACCCGGCTGTGACGCTGATGCGGACCACAGCCGCCGAGTGTGCCGAACTGGGTCGCCGGATCGCGGCCCGGCTCAATCCCTCCATCGCACCCGTGGCCGTCCTGTTCCCGCGCCGTGGGTTGTCCCAGCTGTCCACACCCGGCGGGGTCTTCTACGACCCCGCCGCGGACGACGCGCTGTACCAGGCCTTGCGGGACGGGCTGCGGCCCGGCATCGACCTGCACGACTTCGACACCGACATCAACGACCCGGCGGTGCCTGCCACCGCCGTGGATCTGCTGGCCACCTGGCTGGAGAAGGAGACACCGTGAACACTTTGACCCGCGCCGAGCTGCTGGCCGGCTTCCGCCGCAAGGTCGCCGAGGGCCGCCCGATCATCGGCGGTGGCGCCGGCACCGGGCTGTCCGCCAAGTGCGCCGAGGCCGCCGGCCTCGACTTCGTGGTGATCTACAACTCCGGGCGGTACCGGATGGCCGGGCGTTCCTCGATGGCCGGCCTGATGCCGTACGGCGACGCGAACGCGATCGTGATGGAGATGGGCACCGAGGTGCTG
Organism: Kribbella sp. NPDC049227; assembly: GCF_043197265.1. NCBI lineage: Bacteria > Bacillati > Actinomycetota > Actinomycetes > Propionibacteriales > Kribbellaceae > Kribbella > Kribbella sp. NPDC049227. The sequence goes on from NZ_JBICST010000009.1 coordinate 142,357, forward strand.
CCGGTGACCGACAAGCTGCCGGTGATGGCCGGCGTGTGCGGGACCGACCCGTTCCGCGACATCCCGCGGTTCCTCGATCAGGTGAAGGCGGCCGGATTCGCGGGGATCCAGAACTACCCGACCGTGTGCCTGTTCGACGGGATCATCCGGGCCAACCTGGAGGAGACCGGCCTGGGCTTCTACCGCGAGGTCGACCTGGTCCGGGCCGCCCGGGAGCGCGACCTGGTGACGCTGGCCTACGTGCACAGCGAGGACGAGGCGGCCGCGATGACCGAGGCCGGCGCCGACGTGCTGGTCCCGCACATGGGGCTGACCACGTCCGGCATGATCGGCGCGCAGACCAGCCTGAGCCTGGACGACTCGGTCGACCTGGTCTCCCGGCTACGGGACGCGATCTTCGCCGTCAACCCGGATGCGCTGGTGATCTGCCACGGCGGACCGATCGCGACCCCCGAGGACGCCAAGCACATCCTGTCGAAGGTCGACGGCGTGGTCGGCTTCCTCGGTGCCTCCAGCATGGAACGCCTGCCGACCGAAGTCGCCATGGTCGATCACATGCGGAGCTTCCACGCGATCAGGTGACCGCGGAGGTGAGGGTGACGTCTACGGTTGCGCGGTTCAGGTAGTCGGTCCAGGCCTGGGACAGCCGGGTGACGCCCTGGCTCATCATGGCTGTGGGCAACGAATACGGCAGCCGGGTGTGGTCGTCGGTGCTGCCGTCGGCCGAGAAGACCGCGCCCGGCAGCAGCGCGACGCCGTACCGCAAGGCGATCTGGGCGAAGTGGGTCGCGTCGCCCTGCGGTAGCCGGACCCACAGCGACGCACCGGCCTGCGGTTCGCGCCAGGTCCAGTCCGGCAGGTGCCGGCCGAGCAGTTCGGTCAACGTCCGCAGCCCGGCCGGCAGCGCGGTACGTCGCTCGGCCTCGGCGGCATCGCGGTGGTCGGTGGTCCATCAACCGCAGTGCGACCTCCTGGGCGACCAGCGAGCTGCCCAGGTCGGTGATGCCACGGACCTGGGCGAACCGCGAAACCGCCTGCGGGACAGCCCGGATCCAGCCGAGCCGCAGGCCACCCCAGAACAGCTTGCTCATCGAGCCGATCGTGACGAGCCGCTCGTGGGTGGCCAGCGCCGGGGCGTACGGTCGCCCGTCGAACGACGTACCGGACAGCGATGTGTCGTCGACGAGGACGACCTCGTGCTGGTCGAGCAGCCGCGCGAGCCGCTGCCTGCGATCGTCGGACAGTACGACGCCGGTCGGGTTGTGCGCGGCCGTCTGGACATAGACCAGCCGCGGCGACTCGGTGGCGAGCAGCTTCTCCAACGCGATGACGTCGAGCCCTTCGTCGTCGATCCGTACAGTCCGCATCCGGCTGCCGGTCCGCCCGAAGGCCTCCAACGCACCGCGGTACGTCGGTTGCTCGACGACCACACCGTCACCTGGCTGCAGGCAACCACGGGCGACCAACTCCAAGGCCTGCTGGGCGCCGGAGGTGATCAGGATGTCCTCGGGTGCGGTCGGCATCCCCGCATCGCTGTACCAGCGGGCGATCCGCTCACGCAGCGCCGGCAGACCCCGCAAGTGGTAGCCATGATGCGTGCCGGTCAGGCGGAGGTAGTCGTCCCGCGTCAGACCCGCCGCGACGTCGGCGACCAGGTCAAGACTGGGCAGTGCCGCGGTCGCGAAGTCGATCGTTGCCAACGGCCCGTTCAGGAACTGGCTCGCCGCGTGGTCGCCGGCGAGCACTCCGCCCGACACCGTCTCGCGGGCGCGGCCGGCGCTGACCGTGGTCCCGCTCCCCTGCCGCCGCTCCAGCCGTCCGCTCTCGCGCAATGCCTGGTACGCCGCGACGACCGTCGTACGGCTGACCGTCAGGGCCGTGGCGAGGGCACGCTCGGGTGGCAGGACCGCGGCCGGCGGGAGCTCACCGCGGTCGATCAACTCGGCCAGGCTGTCGCTCAACTGGCGGTAGAGCGGGCCGGACCGCGCACCCGCGCCGACCAGCATCCGCGCGAGCTCGTCAGCCGAGAACCTGAGGCCATTGGCGTCCTGAATCACAAACAGAGTCCAATTTCGTCGATGTGGCTCTAGAGAACACCACGCTAGGAAGGCCAATCTAACGCCCATTGAGCTTCTTGGGAACGAATTGGTCTGTGAGGTGGGGTGCAATGAAGTGGAAGCTAGGTGCCCTGCTGCTCGCCGCCACGACAGCGGTCGCGCTGCCGGGATGTGCCACGGTCGCCGCACCGGGCACCGGATCGCTGAACGCCGGCGGCCCGCAGGACACGTCCCGGTCGCTGCGCATCATGGGAGCCGACTTCCCCTACACCGATGCCACCGTCGCGGCGTTCGAGCAGCAGCATCCCGACATCAGCGTCGAGTACGTGAAAGGAGCGATCTCGTTCGAGGCGGGCAGTGTGCAGACGCTGCTGCGATCCGGCAGCGGACCGGACCTGTTGCTGGTGAACTCAGGTCCGGGCCGGGTCGGCCTGCTCGCCGACGCCGGGCTGATCTGGCCGCTGGACGAGGTGTTCGCGACCAATGGCCTGGCCGGGCGGTTCGCCCCTGAGGTGGTCCGGCAGACGAAGGCCGGCACCGACGGCAAGGTCTACGAGATCGTCGAGGGCCTGGACGTGTTCCAGGTCTACTACAACAAGAAACTCTTCGCCGCCCACGGTCTGCAGGTCCCGACCGACTGGCAGGGGTTCCTGGACACCTGCCAGAAGTTGCAGGACGCCGGGGTCAAGCCGATGCTGGCCGGCGCGCGGGACAACTTCGCCGGCGGCTGGCTGCTCGGCGCGCTGGTGCAGGCGTCGGCGGGCCGGGACAAGATGAGCGACATCATCAACGGCTCCGGCTCGTTCGACGATCCCGCGGTCGTCCAGGGCGGTCAGATGCTCGCCGACCTGATCCAGCGCGGCTGCCTCGACGGCGGCCAGGCGGCGGCGCTGGACGGTGGCCAGGCCGAGTCCGCGTTCTGGCGCGGTGGCGGCGGCATGATCGTCGTACCGCAGGGATCGATGGCGAACGCGCGGCAGGACGGTGTGGACGTGTCCGGGTTCGGCTCGTTCCCGATGCCGCCGCGGGAACCGGGCGTCGAAGCGCTGCCGACCTCCGGGCTGGCGCTCAGCTGGGTGGTGAACAACAGCACCAAGTCCCGCTCCGCGGTGATCGAGTGGCTGCGCTGGCTGGCGAGTCCGGAGTACCTGGCGCTGACTGCGGCGAAGGGTCGCACACTTGTGCCGGCCCAGGTCGTGCCGGCCGGAACCAGGCTCGACCCAGCAGTCCAGGACGGTTTGGAGAAGGTTGCCAAGGGCACCGGATTCAACCCGAGCGTGTACCTGCCCGATGCCGCCAAGGAAGCGTGGTACCAAGCCGTGCAAGGGATCCTGACCAGGCGCCTGTCACCGGAGCACGCGATGCAGGGCGTGCAGGAGAAGCTGGCGGCGGGCCGATGAGCAGACACGCGCCCCGCTCCGCTGGGCGGACGGGTTTGAGTCGTACGGCGTTGATCACCGTCATGCTGCTGCCGTCGCTGCTGCTGCTCGCGGTGTTCCTGTTCCTGCCGCTGCTGCGCGGGATCGAGCTCAGCTTCTACACCTGGGACGGCGTCGCGCCGGTCATGCATCGTGCCTGGCTGGACAACTACGCCCGCGTCTGGTCGGATCCCGCGTTCCTGAAGGCGTTGAGCCGGACGGTGATCTGGTGGGCCATGCACCTCGGTCTCGCCGTGGGCGGCGGTCTGGTGCTGGCCGCACTGATCGGCGAGATCCGCTGGCGCCGTGCACAGACCCTGTTCCGCAGTCTGGTGTTCGTGCCGCACATCATGTCGCTGGCCGTTGTCGGCGTGATCTGGAGCCAGCTCTACCACCCGACCATCGGGCTGCTGAACGGTTTCCTCGGCGCCATCGGCCTGGACGACCTCGCCGAACCCTGGCTGGGCAGTACGGCGTTCGCCCTGCCGGCGGTCGGGGTCGCGAGTGCGTGGCAGGCGTACGGTTTCTACCTGGTGATCTTCCTGGCCGCGATCCAGGCGGTTGATCCCGCTCTCCACGAGGCCGCCGCGATCGACGGTGCCGGGCCGTGGCAGCGGTTCCGCAACATCACCGTGCCGTCGCTGCACAACGCCATCAGCCTGGTCGTCGTCCTCGCATTCATCAACGCTCTCAAGGGATTCGGCACGGTCTGGTCGATGACCGAGGGCGGACCGGACCGGTCGACCGAGCTTGTCGCGGTCTACGCGTACCGGCAGGCGTTCAGCCTCGGCGACATCGGTGCGGCGAGCGCCGCGGGCCTGAGCATCGCAGTGATCGCCGTCGTCATCACCGTCGGCTTCAACCGCTGGCGCGACCGCGCCGCAGTGGGAAGGTGAGCACGATGCGTACCGTCTCTCGCTGGCACCACGCTCTCGTCGTACTGGTCGCGGTCATCGCAGGAGCCACCATGGTCCCGGTCGTGTGGGCCGTGTTCAGCGCGTTCAAGAACGACACCGAGATCTTCGGCGAACCGCTCGGCCTGCCGGGTCAATGGCGGTGGGAGAACTTCCGCACCGTCTGGACCAGCGGCGACTTCAGCACGTACTTCGTCAACAGCGCGGTGATCGCGATCGCGGTGACCGCACTCACCGTCGCCGTCACCTGCCCGGCCGGCTACGTCTTCGGCAAGCTGGCGACGGGCCGGAGCAACGGCATCTTCTACGCCTACCTCCTCGTCATGACACTGCCCGGCGAGGCGATCATGGTGCCGACGTTCTACCAACTGCGGGAGATGTCGCTGGTCGACAGCCGGGTCGGCCTCGGACTGATCCTGGTCGCCGGCGGCGTACCGCTCGGCGTCTTCATCGCCCGGAACTTCTTCCGGGACCTGCCGAACGAGCTGATCGAGTCCGCCCGGGTCGACGGCGCCGGGGACTGGCGGATCTTCCGCAGCGTGATGCTGCCGCTGGCCAAACCGGCCGTGCTCGCGGTCGGCGTGTTCAGCTTCCTCGGCGCCTGGAACGAGTACCAGCTGGCTCTGTTGCTGCTGTTCAGCCAGGAGAAGCGGACGATCCCGCTCGGGCTGGTGCAGTTCCAGGGGCAGTACAGCGCCGACTCGGGCGCGTTGTTCGCCGGCATCGTGCTGGCGATGATCCCATCCATCCTGGTGTATGTCGTGTTGCAGCGATCCTTCACCCGTGGCCTCGTGGCAGGAGCCTTGCGATGACCGTGACCTATCAGTTCGAGTACCCCGAGCGGCTGCGCTGCGCCTTCATCGGCGCGGGCGGGCACTCGTACCGCAACGTCTATCCCACCTTCCAGTACGCGCCGGTCGAGCTGGTCGCCGTCTGCGACGTCCAGCTCGAGCGCGCCCAGACCTACGCCCGGGGCTTCGGCGCACCGGCGGCGTACGACGATCACCGGGAGATGCTCGCTCGTGAGCGGCCGGACGCCGTGTTCATCGTCACCTCCTACACCGCAGAGGGCGACGTGCAGGCGACTGCTCTCGCGGAGGACTGCCTGCGCGCCGGGGCTCATGTCTGGATGGAGAAGCCGACGGCCGCCGGGATCGCGCAGCTGGATCGCCTGCAGGCGGTGGCCGACGAGACCGGGCTGACGGTGATGACCGGGCTGAAGAAGATCTTCACGCCGGCGATGGAGAAGGTGAAGGCGATCCTGAGTACGCCGGAGTTCGGGACGGCGAGCTCGATCTCGGTGCGGTACCCGCAGTCGCTGCCCGCACCGGACGCCCGGTCCGACGACGTCGCGATGATCGGGTTCCTGGACCACATCTTCCATCCGGGTGCGATCCTCACCTATCTGATGGGACCGGTACGTCGCCTCAGCTACGAATGGGAGCCGCGGACCGGGTCAAGCGTGTCGAGTCTGCTGTTCGAGTCGGGAGCCGTCGGGACGCTGCACCTCGCGGCCGGCTCCGCGAACGGCGCACCACTCGAACGCGTCGAAGTGATCGGCACCGGGGCCAATGTGGTCGTCGACAACGGCGTACGGATGACGTACTACCGGGCCGGGGCCGAGTTGCCGTACGGGCGATCGGCTTCGTTCATCACCGGGGACGACGTGGCGCCGCTGCACTGGGAGCCCGAGTTCTCCCTCGGCCAGCTCTACAACAAGAACCTGTTCTACCTCGGCTACGTGCCCGAGGTGGTGCACTTCTGCGAGAGCGTGCTGGCCGGGAAGCCACCGGAGAAAGGCACACTCGCCGACGTCCGGGAGATCCTCAAGCTGTACGAGCTGTACCGCCGACTGCCGGCCGGGGAGCCGGCCACGATCGAACCAAGGAGCTGACGGATGGGACAGATGACCCCGGCCGACGAGGTGCTGGTCGAGGACCAGCCGTGGGGGCGACTGGAGTGGATGGTTTCCGGCGCCCTGGGCAACTCCGGCACGATGACGGTCGGCCGGTGCTACATCCGGCCCGGCGAGCAGAACCCACGGCACTACCACCCGAACTGCGACGAGGTGCTGCACATCCTGCAGGGCACCATCGAGCACACTGTCGACGACGAGCGGGTCACGATGGGTGTGGGCGACACGATCAGCATCCCGTCGGGGGCGCTGCACAACGCGCGCAACATCGGCACCGACGAGGCGATCTTCGTCATCTCGTTCTCGGCGCCCGACCGGCAGACGGTGGGTGAGTGAGATGCCGTCCGTGGTGCTGCTCGGCACGCTGGACACCAAGGGTGACGAGTACGCGTTCGTCCGCGACCGCCTGATCGCCGCCGGCCTGACGGTCGTTGTGGTCGACGCCGGCGTCCTGGGTACGCCGGGACTGACCGCCGACGTCACCCGGGACGAGGTGGCCGCTGCGGCCGACGTCGATCTGACGGCGTTGCGTGACGCGGGCGATCGTGGTGCCGCCGTGACCGCGATGGCGGCCGGCGCGGCGTCCGTCGTACGGCGGCTGTACGACGAGGGCCGGTGTGATGGTGCGCTGGCGCTCGGTGGGACAGGCGGTACGTCGATCGCGGCGGCCGCGTTCCGGGAGCTTCCGCTGGGAGTGCCGAAGGTGATCGTGTCGACCGCGGCTGCCGGCGACACGTCGGCGTACCTGCGAGAGACCGATCTGGTGCTGATGCCGAGCGTCGTCGACGTGGCCGGGGTGAACCGCTTGTCCGCGCGGATCCTCGCCAACGCGGCCGCCGCTGTCGCGGGCATGGTGACCGCCGAACCCGTGGATGATGCCGCCGACCTCCCGTTGCTGGCGGCAAGTATGTTCGGGGTGACGACGCCGGCCGTGGACATGGCGCGAGCTCGGCTGACAGACCTGGGCTACGAGGTCCTGGTGTTCCACATGACTGGGACCGGTGGGCGGACGCTGGAGTCGCTGGCGAGCTCGGGACAGCTGGCAGGGGTTCTCGATCTCACGACTACCGAACTGGCCGACGAGCTGGTCGGCGGGGTCTTCTCGGCCGGACCGGATCGGCTCACGGCAGCAGGTTGTGCCGGGATTCCGCAGGTGGTGTCGGTCGGTGCGCTGGACATGGTCAACTTCGGCCCGCTCGACACCGTGCCACCGCAGTTCGCCGACCGGAATCTCTTCGTGCACAACCCGAGCGTCACGCTCATGCGGACGACGCCCGCCGAGTGCGCGGAGCTCGGCCGCCGGCTCGCGACCCGGCTGAACGGATCGACCGGCCCGGTGACGCTGCTCCTGCCGTTGCGCGGGATCTCGGCGATCGCGGTCGAGGGCGGAGTGTTCCACGACCCTGCGGCCGACGCCGCCCTGTTCGACGCGATCCGTGACACTGTGGACCACTCGGTCGTCGAGGTGGTGGAACTCGACGCGGCCATCAACGACGAGAGATTCGCGCACGCGGCGGCGGATGCACTGAACGCCTTTCTACGGAAGGAAAGTTGAGGATGGAGCGCGACACGATCCTGGACCGGCTGCGGGCCAAGCGTGCAACCGGTGAGCTGATCGTCGGCGGCGGGGCGGGCACCGGGCTGTCCGCCAAGTGCGAGGAGGCCGGCGGCATCGACCTGATCGTCATCTACAACTCCGGCCGCTACCGGATGGCCGGGCGTGGCTCGCTCGCCGGGTTACTTGCCTACGGCAACGCCAACGACATCGTGCTGGACATGGGCCGCGAGGTGCTCCCGGTCGTCACGCACACTCCGGTGCTCGCCGGGGTGAACGGCACCGACCCGTTCTACCAGCCGACCGAGTACCTGCGCCGGCTGATCGGCCTCGGCTTCTCCGGAGTGCAGAACTTCCCCACCGTCGGCCTGATCGACGGCACCTTCCGGGCGAACCTGGAGGAGACCGGGATGGGGTACGCCGAGGAGGTCGCGATGATCGCCACCGCGCACGAACTCGGACTGCTCACCACGCCGTACGTGTTCTCCGCCGACGACGCTGTGGCGATGACCGAGGTCGGCGCCGACATCATCGTCTGCCACCTCGGACTGACGACCGGCGGCTCGATCGGGGCCGGGACCGCACGCTCGTTGGAGGACTGTGGCGTTCTCATCAACGAGTGGACGGCCGCGGCGCGAGCGGTCCGGCCGGACGTGTTCGTGCTGTGCCATGGTGGCCCGATCGCCGAGCCCGCCGACGTACAGCGGATCCTCGAGTTGTGTCCGACGATCGACGGCTTCTACGGCGCTTCGTCGATGGAGCGGCTGCCGACCGAGCAGGCGATCACGGCTACCACGAACACGTTCGTGAACCTTCGGCGCAAGTCGTAGCTACTTGGCCAGGCCGATCGCGGTGGCTGTGACGACGAGGTTGTCCGCATACCCACCGCGAGCGGCGTTGTACGGACCGGTGCAGGTGATCAGGACCAAACGGTGGTCGACCTTCTGGTCGAACGCGCCGCTCTTGGTCGCGAGCGCGTTCTTCGGCACCGACACGATCGAGCTGACCCGGTACGACGCCGTGTGGCCGGCACCGTGGAGTACGACGGTCTCACCCGGCTGGATGTGCCGCAGCCGGGAGAAGAAGCCGAGGCCCTCGGTCTTGGTGTCGACGTGGCCGGCCACGACCACCGAGCCGAACGGGTCTCCGGCCTCGGCACCGCCGTCCCACCAGCCGACGTTTCGTGCCCCTTCGGGCACCATCAACTGCCCGGAAACCGTGCTGGCGGGCAGCACCGGAGCCTGCGCACCACCCGGCAGCACGACCTGGGTCGGGACGAACCGGATCCGTTGACTCGGTGCGGGCGTGCCGATCCGGGCCGGCGGCGCGGAGGCCGCGCCGTCCGGACCGGAAGGAGTCGGGATCGTCGGCGTGATCACCGTCGAGAACCCGGGAACGGCTGGGAGGGACGACGGCGTTGACCCGCCGCCGCCCGACCCGGGGCCCGGCGATGCACCGTCGGCCTGCGCGGAGCACCCCTCCAGGCCCACGCAGAACATCAACAGCAGCAGTCCGGGCAGGAGCCTCTTCAGCGGCGGACCACCTTCCGCACCGTCACCACAGCGGCGAGCAGACCGACCAGCAGTGCCACGACCCAGAGACCGGACTCGTCAGCGGCAGAGCTTTGCGCCTGGTCAAGCCCTGCTGCCTGTCCGCCGGTCCCGGTGTTCACCAGACCCGGCTTGCCGGATCCCGTGCTCGGGAGCTTGATCGTCCCGGCTGCCACTGTCATCGTGTTCTGCGTCGGCGCACCGACCGCGAATACACGGGTCAGATATCCGGCCTTGATCGGCAGATCCAACGGACCGAGAACAACAGGTGAAGTCGCGCCGGCCGGCACGATGTCGACCTTGTACGTCGCCGCCGGAACCACCGCTTCGAGCGATTCACCGTTGGCGACGTTGGCGAACGCCACCTTGCCGTTCACCCGGATGTCGGCCGGGCCGACGGCCGCATCGTGCGCGACCCGCAGCCCACCCTTGTCCGCCGGCACCGCGTCCAGCTTGTTCGCGTACGTCGTGATCAGCGGCGCACCCGTCGGCGACACCGGCTGGTGGATGACGACGTCGATGCTGGCACCCGAGCCGACCGTCACCTCACGCTGGATGACCAGCTTTCCGCCTTGCTTGGCGGTGACCATCCGCTTGCCCGCGGCAACACCGAACGGTCCCACCAGCTTCGCGGTCGCCACCCCGCCGGCGACCGGCTTCCCGTCGATGCTGATGTCCAGCGACTTCCCCGGCAGCCCCTGGACGACGTACAGGTTGCCCCCCGCGGCGGCGTCGGCGGGTGCCGTCAGTACTGCCGGCGCGGCCGCGACCGTCACCGCCAGCAGCAGCGGAATCACCCTTCGAATTACCGGACCTCGAATTCTCGAAAATGCCCCTTGGGATACTGCCCGGAATTTTCCGGACACGCTCTGTTCCTGCATTCCGAACCCCCTCGAAGTGCGCCTGAAAATACGGCGGTAATTGCCGCACCCCACTAATTTCGGCGTATCGTAGGCGCAAGTCCGATCCGACGCCAGAGGAAGCGTCCCGGGATCCGATCTGGGGGGCGATGACTGATGTCAGGACGGAGTTCTCCGAACAGAGCACCGGCGGTGGGCCAGGAGTTCCTCCCGAGCGGGGCATCGGGGGTGGAGGACCTCCGTCGGCGGCACCCAGGAATGCGGGGGCTGGTCGCGGTCGCGCTGACGCTCGGGCTCGGCGCGACCGTCGCATGTTCGGGCAGCAGTGGCACTCCGGTCGCCCCCAGTCCCGGGCTGACCGGCTCCGTCAGCGTCAGCCCGGCCGAAGGCGTGCCGGTGAGCCCCGGTCCTGGAGTGACCAAGCCAGGGATCCGGCTGACCGCCGTACCGCGCAGTGACGGGTCGTTCGACATCACCGAGGACGTGATGTTGCCTGAGGCCACAGACATCGTCCAGCTCCAACTGCCGGACTCCGGTGAGCACCTGCCCGGGATGATGACCAAGACGGAACCGCGGGCGACGAACCTGCAGGTCGTCGCCGACGGCGAGCAGGTGCCGATCGAGCAGACCAGTCTCGCCGCACCCATGGACCTTCCGCTGACCGTTGCCGCGACCAAGCTCCAGCTGACCTACCGGCTGTCCGGCTCGTCCGTGCAGCGCACACCGTCGGTGTCCCGCCGGGCCGGCGCGGCGATCCGGCCGCTCACCGCGGGCGCCGACGGCACCCTGCCGACCAATCTCACCGTCACCCAGGGACTGCTGAACGCCGTCTGCCCGCTGCTGACCGAGACCCTCTGTGCCGTCGGCGATCCGCCCGAACTCGGCATCCTGCCCGACATCCCGGCCAACAAGGCGCTCGTCGTACTGCAACTGGATCTGCCCAACTGAGCGCGGACCACCCCTGGCCTACGCTGAGCCCATGACGGATGAGCGGATCGCGTTCGGCACCGCTCGGGCTCGGTGGGTGCTCGCGGCGACGGCCCTCGGATCCGGGATGGCGTTCCTCGACGGAACGGTGGTGAACGTCGCACTACCGGCGATGGGCGAGGACCTGAACGCCGACATGGGCGGGCTGCAGTGGATCGTCAACGGCTACATGCTGCTGCTCGCGTCGCTGATCCTGCTCAGCGGTTCGCTCGGCGACCGGCTCGGCCGGCGACGGATGTTCGTCACCGGGGTGATCTGGTTCGCGCTCGCCTCGGTGATCTGTGCGGTCGCGCCGAACCTCGAGGTGTTGATCGCCGGCCGCGTCCTGCAGGGCATCGGCGGCGCGCTGCTCACCCCGGGCAGCCTGGCGATCCTGCAGACCACGTTCCAGCACTCCGACCGCGCCAGGGCCGTCGGCGCCTGGTCCGGCCTGACCTCGGTGGCCGCGGCGGTCGGCCCCTTCGTCGGCGGCGGCCTGGTCGACAGCGGCTCCTGGCGGCTGATCTTCGTGATCAACGTGCCGATCGCACTCGTCACCGTCCTGGTCACGCTGCGGCACGTCCCCGAGACGCGCGACGAGACCGCCGCCGGCAAGCTCGACCTAGCCGGTGCGGCGGTGGTGACGATCGGCCTGGCCGGCCTCACCTTCGGCCTGATCCGGGCCGGCGAGGACGGCTTCGGCAGCCCGATCGTCCTGACCACGCTGGCGATCGGAGTGCTCGCCTTCGTCGCGTTCGTCGAGGTCGAACGCCGCAGTTCGCACCCGATGCTGCCGCCCGGCATCTTCAAGAACAGACAGTTCACCGGCGCCAACCTGGTCACGGTGGTGGTGTACGGCGGGTTCGGCACGGTGACGTTCCTGCTCGTCGTGTATCTCCAGACCGCGCTCGGTTACGACGCCATCTGGGCCGGCGCCGCACTGTTGCCGATGACCATCCTGATGCTGGCACTGTCCGGGTACTCCGGGGCGCTCTCGGAGCGGATCGGCGCCCGGCTCCCGATGACGATCGGACCGGCGCTGATGGCGATAGGCCTACTGCTGATGCTGCGGATCGAGCCGGGTTCGTCGTACGTCGAAGCGGTCCTGCCGGCCGTCGTCGTCCTCGGGCTCGGCCTGGTCGCGACGGTCGCGCCGCTGACCTCGACCGTCCTGTCGTCGGTCGAGGACCACCACGCCGGGATCGCGTCCGGCGTGAACAACGCGGTCGCCCGGTCGGCACAACTGATGGCGGTCGCCGCGATCCCGATGGCGGCCGGGATCACGGGCGACTCCTACCGCGACCCGGCCGCCTTCCAGGAGGGGTTCGACCGGGCGGTGTGGATCTCGGCGCTACTGACCGCCTCCGGCAGCGTGGTGGCCTGGTTCACGATCGGCGACCGGACCGCGCAGCGGATCCACCTGCACCACCACCGGCACTGCGCGATCGAAGCCCCGCCGTACGCCCAGACCCGCGAGGGCTGACAACTGCCGCCGGCCTGTCTGCCGCCGGCCTGTCTGTCGCCGGCCTGTCTGTCGCCGGCCTGCCCGTCGCCGGTCCGTCTGTTGCTGGCGGCAAGCAGTTGTCAGGCGCAGGCGGGGATGTCGCGGCCGGAGTTGTCCTTGGCCTCGTCGTTGCCCCAGCGGGACAGGTAGTACGCCGACACCCACTGGTTCGCCGGGCCGACATCCAGGTCCGTCTTCAGCCACCAGTGGTTGAACGCCGTACCCACGCGGACCTCCGGGCCCCAGACCCGGCAGAACACATAGTTGGTGCCCTTGTTCAGGGTGCCGGTCTGCGTGCCACCAGGGGTGCTGTAGCCGGGGGCGTTCGCAAACGTGTCCACCCAGAACTTGCCGTCGCCCGCGCCGCAGTTGGCGCTGGTCTCGTAGTGCTGGTTGTACGACCAGGTGAGCGGCACGGCATGACCGTTGAACCACGCCTGCTGCACGACACCGTTCAGCTTCTGCTCGAAGTGCAGGTGTGGTCCAGTGCTGTCGCCGGTGCTGCCGACGATGCCGAGCTGCGTGCCCTGGCCCACCGTGTTGCCGACGGCAACATCACGCCGATCCATGTGCAGGTAGCGGGTCTGCCAGCCACCGCCGTGGTCGACGACGACCATGTTCCCGCCGGTGGACGACAGCAGTGACGCGCTGACCGTGCCGCCGGCCGACGCGAGCACCGGCGTACCGCGAGTGTGGCCGCCCGGGTCGACCATGTCGATCATCCACTGGCTGGCGTGACCGCTGTGGCTCGCGGTGGTCCACCGCAGTCCGCACGGGATCGGCATCTGGAAGCCGGGCGCCGCCATCGCGGCCGTCGGTACGGCGATCAGCCCGGCCGCGACGAGTGTTGTCAGGACCAACGACCTGAGGATGCGCTTGAGGTTCATCGGGGCGGCCCCTTCGCGAGCGGTTGGGCTCAGGGTAAGACCACGCCGCCACCTCCGGCAGGCCTTTCGACCTGCACTGAAACGTCAGCGCAAGGCTCGGTAGTGCCGGCGCACGTCGGGGGCGAAGTGCTCGGTCGCGTAGCTGAGCATGGTCCGCGGCATCGCCGCCGCATGCTCGTCCAGGAACGCGAGCAACTCGTCCTCCGAGACCAGTTTGCCGGCTTCGCGCAGCATCCAGCCGGAGGCCTTGTGGATCAGGTCCTGCGGATCGTCGAGCACCTGCGGCGCCAGCGCGTAGATGTCCGCACTGTCCCCGCGCCTGATGAACCATTGGGTCGCGACCAGCGCGATCCGTCGCTCCCACAACGAGGTCGATCGGACCAGGGTGTGCAACTCGTCCCGCGGCTTGTCGGACAGGTACCCGCCGACGATGTCCGCCGCACTGCAGTCGACCAGATCCCAGTTGTTGATGTACGCCGTACTGCGCAGGTACAGGTCGTGGATCGCGGTGACTTCCGCGGAGTCCGCCGTACGCGGCTTGAGAGCACGGACGGCCCGATCGGCCAGCAGGCAAAGGATTGCCAGCCGGTGCTCGTGGACCGGGCTGGTCAGCGCCTGCTCGAGCTCGGGCAGCGGGAGGCCGGCGCGGAGGTAGGGCTTGAGCAGTCCGCGGATCGTGGACAGCTTCACCCCGATCATCTGGTCGCCGTGGCCGTACCCACCGGGCTGCAACTGGAAGTACCGCGACAGCACCTCCGCCACCGCGGGGTCCGCCGCGGCGTCGATGTCGGCGAGTAGGTCCTTGGTCCTCAAATGAGGAGGCCGCCGGTGGCACGGAGGTTCTGGCCGGTCATCCAGCGGCTGTCGGGGCCGGCCAGGAAGGCGACCACGTCGGCGACCTCGGCCGGCTCGCCGATCCGGCCCAGCGCGGTGATCCCGACCAGAGCGTCCTTGGCCTCCGGCGGGTTCTCCCGGTGGAACATCTCGGTGTCGGTCGCACCCGGCGACACCGCGTTGACGGTGATCCGGCGGGCGCCGTACTCGCGAGCGGCGACCCTGACGAACAGCTCCAGCGCCGCCTTGCTGGCGGCGTACAACGAGATGCCCGGTCCGGGGACCGCGGTGTTCAGCGTGGACAGGGCGATGATCCGGCCGCCGTCGGGGAGAACCTGGCCGGCCCGCTGGATGGCGAAGAACGGGCCCTTGAGATTGGTCGCGAAAGTCTTGTCGTAGTCGGCCTCGGTCACATCCGCGATCCGTTGCACCTTCGCCTGCGCGGCGTTGCAGACGAAGATGTCGAGGGTGCCGGTCGGCTCGGCCGCCCGCTCGAACAGCTCGTCGACGGCACCCAGGTCGGCCTGATCGGCCTGGACCGCAATCGCCTCACCGCCGGCCGCCTTCACCTCCGCGACCACGTCCGCGGCCGCGGCCTCGCTGCTTGTGTAGGTGAACGTCACCACGGCACCGTCGGCGGCCAGCCGCCGGACGATCGCCGCTCCGATCCCGCGCGAGCCGCCGGTGACCAGAGCCGCCTTGCCGTCGAGTACGCCCATGTCCGCTCCTTCAGCCGTGTGTTTCTTCCTGTCTACCACCGGCCCGGGGGCTGTCGGCTTCGTCGCGCGGACTGCTCGCATCGCCGCACGGCTTGACGGTTCGGACAGGCACACCTAAGTACTGGCAGCGCTTACATCGGGTCAAGGTCACGCTCCGGGGTCATCCGGGTCAGACCCGTTGTGACGTTAAGCCGTTGGGGCATACGGTGAGAGCAGGGCAGTTCCATCCCGCCAGGACCGACCGGCGTTCGTGGCGCTACCCGGGGGAGAGACCGGCGTGACAAGCCACCCAGAGCCGCGGGACGGCGAGATGATCAGAACGACTTTCGACGCTGTGACCGAGGAGCTGGAAGCCGGCGTACTGCTGGTCCGGATGTCGGGTGAGATCGACATCGCGACCACCGACTTCGCCTCCGAGTCGATCCGGGCCGCGGTCGCACCGCCGGCTCGGCTGGTTCTGATCGACGTGTCCGCCGTCACGTTCTGCAGCTCCGCCGGCCTCGGCAACCTGGTCGAGGCCCGCAACCTGGCCGGCCAGCACAACATCACGCTGGCCCTCGTCGGCGTCGGCCGTCCGGTCGACCGCCCGCTCGCAGTCACCGGCCTCGGCGGTCAGTTCCGCATCTACTCCACGGTCGAGGAGGCCCTGGCGGAGCTCTGATCCGCCACGGTCGCGGAGGCCTGGCCGACACTCGTTCTTCGGCAGGTGACGTGTCACGGGCTCGACCGCCCGATACGGTAGCGTCCGGTGTCTCCGAAGAAGGAATGTCATGGGTGAGCTAGCGAAGATCGTGGTCGTGGTGCCGACCTACAACGAGCGGGAGAACCTGCCCGTGCTGGCCGGGCTGCTGTCCGACCTGAACCTGTCCGGCCTGCAGATGCTGGTCGTCGACGACAACTCCCCGGACGGTACCGGCGACGTCGCCGACGAACTGGCGAAGGCGTCGCCGGAGCAGGTCTCGGTGCTGCACCGGACCGAGAAGAACGGGCTCGGCCGCGCCTACATCGCCGGCATCAGCCGCGCCCTGGACGACGGCGCCGACATCGTCATCCAGATGGACGCCGACCTGTCCCACCCGGCCTCGGTCATCCCGATCATGGTCGAGACGCTGCGGACGACGGACGCCGGCGTGGTGATCGGGTCGCGGTACGTCGAGGGTGGTTCGGCCGCCGCGGAGTGGGGTTGGCACCGCCGGGCGCTGTCGGCCTGGGCGAACTTCTACGTGAACGCGATCCTGCGGCTCGGGGTGAAGGACGCGACCGCCGGCTTCAAGGCCTGGAAGGCGGACACGCTCCGCTGGATCGACGTCACCACCATCCAGAGCAACGGGTACTCGTTCCAGGTCGAGATGAACTACCGCACGGTCCGTCGCGGGCTGCACATCGCCGAGGTGCCGATCCGGTTCGAGGAGCGGACCGCGGGTGCTTCGAAGATGAGCCTCAAGGTGCAACTGGAGTCCGCGCTGATGCCTTGGAAGCTGCTGTTCAAGCGGTCTTCCTGACGATTTCGGCTGGGGCTCATCCGTAGCCGAGCTCGTGCAGGCGGGCGTCGTCGATGCCGAAGTGGTGCGCGATCTCGTGCACCACGGTGATGTTCACCTCGTCGACGACGTCGTCCACGCTGTCGCAGATCGCCAGCGTCGGGTTGCGGTAGATCGTGATCCGGTCCGGCAGTACGCCGCCGTAGTAGTGCCCGCGCTCGGTCAGCGGGATGCCCTCGTAGATCCCGAGCAGCGCCGGGTCTTCGGCCGGCGGCTCGTCCTCGACGAAGATCGCGACGTTGTCGATCAATGCCGCCAGCTCCGGCGGCACCTCGTCCAGCGCCTCGGACACCAGCACCTCGAAGTCCGCCCGGCTCATCTCGATCACGACGTTCAGCGTAGTTCCCGAGCCAACCCGTGACGGGTAGCTAGAGCCAGCCCTGACGGCTGGCCTGGACGCCGAGCTGGAACCTGGTCTGGGCGCCGAGCGCTTCCTGCAGCCGGCCGATCCGGCGCGCGACGGTCCGCTCACTGACGCCGAACTCCCGAGCGATCGACTCGTCCGTCAGGCCTGCGCTGAGATAGGTCAGCAGTCGCTTCGACTCCAGGTCCGGTCCGGCCGTCACGTCGTTCAGGTCGGTCGCGCTGGTGATCGGTACGGAGATCCGCCACAGCGCATCGAAGACCCGCGCGAGCCCGGCGAGCAACGGGGAGTCGTGGACCACCATCGCGACGAACTCCGGCCCACGCTCGACCTCCGACCGGGCACCGACCAGCGCCCACCGGTCGTCGACGATGGTGATGTTGAGCGGAACGCGGGGGAACACCCGAGCGTGCTCCCCGGCCTCGATGCACGACCGCACCATGTGCAAGGCGTTGGCGTCCTGGAGGACGTGGGCTCCGTAGATGACCTCGTACCTGACGCCTCGCTCGAGCGCGTCGAACATGCCCTCGACGATCCGGATCTCGCGGGCCGCCAGGTTGCCCATGGTCATGGCCCGGACCTGACTGTGCGCGTCCGACTGGACCGAGTTCAGTACGGCCTGAGCGGCGGCGTACGTCGGCAGGATCTCCAAGTAGTCCTGGCGGCCGGCAGCCGACTTCCACAGCTCGGTGAGGAAATCGGCGCTCTCGTGGGCCAGGGCGGCCTGCTTGGTGTGCCGTTCCGCGAGCGCGTCCATGGCCAGCCGCGGCGGGCGGACCACCAGCCCGTCGTCTGTCCGTTCGACCAGGCCCAGCCCGATCAGCTCGTCCAGGCACTCGTCCGGGTGCGCCTGCTGGATCGCCTCCGGGTTCAGCAGCAGGTCGAGCAGCAGCACCTCGGCCGCGGCCGAGAGACCCAATGCCTGGAGCGGCTCCATGTCTCTGTGTACCAGCAGGCGACAGGTTCTCGCCATGCCGGTTTCTGACAGCACGAGGTCTCGTAGTGGCCGCTACACGCTGCCAATACTGATGCCGCTCGTCCCCGTCCCCTAGGAGATCCCTGATGAGAAAGAGCATGGTCTGGTCGGCAGTCGCAGCTGTCGGCCTCTCGCTCGGGCTGGCGGCCACCCCCGCCGCCTCGGCGGCACCGGCCGGCGTCGCGGTCCAGAGCGCCGTACCGCAGCACCTGTCCCCCGAGATCCAGCAGATCGTCGACAATCTGCCGGCGATGCGGGCGCGGGCGGACGCCGTACGCGCACAGCTCGGGCTGCCGGACGACCCGGTCCGGGACGCGCTGATCGCGGCCATCGACCCGACCCAGTACGAGTGCTCCACCGAAACCCCGGCCGTGGTGAGCGCGGTCATGCCCGACACGTCGACCTGGACGTTCGAGCAGATCCTCGCCGTACTCCACGTCCTGCTGTTCCAGATGTCGCTGATCGACGCGGCGTACCTGCCGCAGACCGGTCCGTTCACCTACGGCGCCCATGGTGAGTTCACCAACCAGGTCAACCGCACGATCAAGGACCTGGGCCGCTTCTGGGACATCCCGTCCAGCGACATCGAGCTCGTGCCTGCCCACGGCCGCTCCATGCTCGACCCAGAGGTGAACTACCGGGTCTTCACCGCCGTCTACGGCTTCAACGCCGAGCAGTCCCGGGTGTCGGCCGACCTGGTCGCCCATGAGCTCAACAGCGCGACCCTGGGGTACGGCGATCTGCCGATCTTCACGTTCAACGCGTACGCGGCTTCCGGTGGTGAGAACATCCCCGGGTACGGCACCGCTCCGAAGCGGATCGCGTTCGGCGACGGCGTGATGGAGGGCTTCGCCCGGGTCGGACTCGGCGATGTGGCACCGCAGGCGATCCTGGCGCATGAGTTCGGTCACCACGTCCAGTACGCCGACGGCCTGATGCGGGACGACCTGCCGGCGCCCGAGGCGTCACGCTGGGCCGAGCTGATGGCGGACGCGTTCAGTGCGTACTTCCTCACCCATGCTCGGGGTGCCTCGATGAACTGGAAGCGGGTCCAGTCGTTCGGCCAGATGTTCTACCAGCTGGGCGACTGCGGGTTCACCGCCGCCGGCCACCACGGCACACCGAACCAGCGGATGCGCTCGGCCCTCTGGGCGAACGGCGTCGCCGACTCGGCCCGTCCACAGGGTCACATCCTGCCGTCCCGCAGCTTCTACGACCTGTTCGCAGCGCAGTACCCGACGCTGATCGCCCCTGACGCGACCCCCTGACCCCGGGCCGCGCGATCAGCTGGGTAGGCCGGCTCTCCCCCGGCCAGGGCGCCGTACGCCGACCCCCTCCCGGCGTACGGCGCCCCCACTCAGGAACTCGTTTTGGAGCGCGGGGACAAACCCTCTATGCTTACGGCTGTCCCTGGAGCTTCGGCTCCCGCGGGTCCGAGTCCCCATCGTCTAGTGGCCTAGGACGCTGCCCTTTCAAGGCGGTAACGCGGGTTCGAATCCCGTTGGGGATACGGCCGAAAGGCCGGTGTCAGAACCACCTCGGAGATGCTGTAGGATCATCGAGTCATCTGGCCCAGTGGCGCAGTTGGTTAGCGTGCCGCCCTGTCACGGCGGAGGTCGCGGGTTCGAGTCCCGTCTGGGTCGCCAGGAGAAGGCGGCGGTGTTCACACACCGCCGCTTACTTTCTCCCCGGTCAGGTAGCTCAGCTGGTAGAGCGTCCGCCTGAAAAGCGGAAGGTCGGCGGTTCGAGACCGCCCCTGACCACCCTTCTTGAGCGTGAATCGGGCCACTCCGGCCCAACCGCCAGTCCCCGTGAATCCCCTCAGCGACCATCTGTATTTGCACGGATGTTGCACACGCTGGCCGCCCCACTTGGCGTCCACGTGTCGTGTGGCTTCCATGTTCGGCGGTCAACGCCCTTCGTCCGGGGTTCCATGTACACGGTCACCGTGGACTTGCGGTAAGTCCGGACGTCTCGGTGCCGGAGTACGATCGGCAGACCGGTGCGCCACGCTCGCACTGGGGGGGTGGTGCGCAGTGAGCGAGGGCGAGAACGTCGACCCGGTGAAACCCCACGCCCCTGGCACACCTGCCGTGAAGCCGTCTGGTGCTAGCCGGCTGATGCATGTCATCGGTGCGGTGCTGGTCGGGGCTGTGCTGCCGGCGGTGGTAGTCGGCGCGCTGGTGGGCCAACTGGGAGTCTCAGCTCTGTTCACCGGCGTGCTGTGGGGCGCGTTGGGGGCCAAGCTCGGCGGGACCCGCCGTCTGGTCTATCTGACGCCCGGGATCGGGCTGGTCGCTGGGCTGGGGGCGTACACCGCCTACGACTGGTCGTGGGTAGCGCTCCTGGCCATCGCGGGTCTCGTCTCCGGGGTCGGGTTCCGGTTCGGTTGGTTCGGAGCGTTGCTGATGGCACCGTACGCCGCCACGTTCGTGACGCCGGTCTCCACCGGATCCGCCGCAGTCACGTTCGGCGTCATCGTCGCGATCGGGACTGGATACGGCATCGTCATCGCTCGCCGCTTCGGTGCACCGCCGGTGGTCGAGGGTGACCGCTACTCGCTGCCGGTCACCGTCCTCATCGCGCTCGCGTTCGGCGCCGTGCTGGGCGCCGCAGCCGCACTCGGGGTCGCTCTGTCGTGGACCGAACCGTACTGGGTCCCGGAGCCGATCCTGATCCTGGTCATGTACCTGCTGATGGGCCGAAGGGAACGCATCCGCGAGAAGGCATTCGGCACCGCCCTCGGTGCAGCAGCTGCGGTGTTGGTTGCGATCATCGCTCCGCCCGCCTGGGTCCTGACCGCGCTGGCCATCGTCGCGTTCCTGCTCGCCGTCACCCAACGGGCGACCTACTGGCGGATGTACGGCCTCTACACGTTCTCCCTCGTGCTCTACTTCGCCGCCCCGGACGACGTCGCATTCGAAGCAGAGGAACGCGGGGTCCAAATCCTCGCAGGCATAGGCATCCTGATCATCGGACTAGCCATCCTCCATGCCATCGGCGACCGCGTGGCAAGGCGCTACCCACAACCCGAACTCGCCAGCGCCAGCCAACCCGGCTGAGCAGAACGGCGCCACGCCTGCAGACACGCCCCGCTTCCAAGCTGATACCCGTCCGACCGCAACCATGACCGCAACGGCCAGCGCCAGACACCGACAAGGCCGCTCGGCGAGGCCTACCGACAACGATGCAGCCATGCACCCCGGGCACCGCTGTCGAACTGAAAAGCGGAAAGTCGGCGGTTCGAGACCGGCCCCTGACCACCCTTTCTTGAGCGTGAATCGGGCCAATCCGGCCCACCCGCCAGTCCCCGTGAATCCCCGTCAGCGACCATCCGCTGCTGCACGGATGTTGCACGGGAAGGACTATGCGGGTCGGAGCTTCTGAGCGGCGCGCTTCGCGTCGGCATAGTCACACTCGTGGAGGATCGACGTAGGCGAGGCGAATCCAGCGTGGCCCTGGTCACTGCATCTGTAAGGGGTGCATGGCGAGGCGCTGTCCTCCCCTCCACCGCAGGTCTCGTGTTCATCGCGGCTGGAAGCTTGACCGAGTCTCTTGGTGGTGCTAGCCGGCGTTGGCTGTGTGCTGTTTGGCGTGCTCCGGTGGGGCTGGTGGCCCGCCCGCTGGCTTCCGCCAATTCGCCGAGATCATGGTGATCCATCGAGCCGACCTCGAAGCAGCCGACAGCGCACTAGCCGATGCCTGCCATCGTCACGGCGTCACCTACCACGGCATCTGGTCAGACTGGTGAGCGCGACGGCTCGGCCAGGAGCAACCTCGGGATCCGACTCCGCGAGATTCAAACTTGCTGATCGACCGTCGACCATGGTCTACCGAGCTGGCTGCCATGTCAGGGCCGAGCGTACGCGCAGCCTGGATCGGCGCTAAGTGTCTGCGGCCATCCACTGGTCCTGTTCGCAAGTCCGTTAGCAATCCCGGTCCACGCACTCAATCAGACGCGACCTCAGCACTGTGCTGCTTCATGGCCCGGCGGCGTCGGAGCTGGTGCCGGATTGTCGAAAGGATCAGGCCAATGCCGATACTGACGGACAGGCCGACGACAATTCCTCGAAGGACATACGAACAATCAGCCCGAAAGTCGCCGCCCAGGGCGCAACCGCCCGAAGCAACGAGCCATTCGCGTCGCCTGTCCCCCGCCCAGAGCCGTGCACCGTCAGTGATCGTCGGGGAGTTCCCAACTTCGCTCCTGATCATCGTCGAGCGGCAGGACCGGGAGACGCATCAGCAGATCGGCCAGCAACTCCTGACCGCTTCTCCTCGCAAGCCCAGGCAGCGTGTCGTAATCGGCAAGGCTGACGTCAACCGAGAACAGCCAATCGTTCTCCCCTGTGCCGAGAACCGCTGCGTTGCACCGGAGAACCCCAGGCGAGGCGTAATTGTGCGGCACGAGGATGACGCGCTCCACCGTCGCATGGTTCGCCGCCAGCCAAGCCGGCCTGCCGTTCGCACCCCGACCGGCGGCGGTGTTCTTCGCCATGAGTTCATCCAGCCGAGCGACCGGAATTACCTTCAGTTCGGCGAGCAGCGTGTCGTCGCGCCGATCCCTGGAGCTGAGCACCGACCGGATCGCTCGCCGTGCACGTCGCACCAAGGACAGCACGATCACTCGTCACCCTTTCCAGTCCCGGATGTAGATTTTGGTGTCCCACCTGTTCTCCGGACGAGCCGGCGACGCCGCCCGGCTGAGGAGCTCAAGGCGTCGATGATTGCCCTCCATCAGCCGAACCAGAACAGCGGATCGGTCCAGTTTCGGCGATCGAAGAATTGACGTGGGAACACCGGCACATGATCACACGCTGCGGGGGTTCGTGTAGCGGCTCTGCGCCCACACCTGCCCCGTCCCCCCGATAGCTGCCAAACCCAGGCCGGCGCGGCGCGTGTCAAGAGTCGGCTTGCCGATCCCGTAGGGACGCGCCTTGCCGTGGCTGGACGGCCAAGACCTGGCGGATGCGCCCGTTCTGACCGGCAATCGCAAACCAGGCGAACCGAAACGCACGCCGAAAGCCGACGCCGTAGCCGTCGTGCCGGCGACGTTCAACACCCTCAACGCATGGGCCAACGGCAACGCCAACACGTACCCGCTGTCAACCCTCTGCGCTGCCCTAGGATCGCGCACACCAGCTGTCGCAGTCCCCGTTCGCCAACTCTGACCTGGCCGGCCATCCTGCTTGGCTCGCAGTACTTCGGTACGCAGGCGTAGGCATCTCCGACCCGCACAACGGCTCGACCACGTCGCTCAAGCCACTCGAGTCCGGGACCGGAGATCAGGTCGCACGAGGCTTTCGATGGTCATGCGTCCTGAGCCAACTCGAGGGCCGGCTCAGCCTCTAAATCGCCATCTGGCTGGTCGCGTTGGTCATCAGCGCTCGACGGACTGGCCGTGCTGGTTCTGCGGAGCGACTCGCGACGGCTGCCCGGCTTGGGGAGCTCCTGGACTGCTACGGCGACCGGCTGTCTGTTGCGGTGGCTTGCTGGTGGATCGGGGCGGCTGCACACTCGGATTGGCGGTACTTCGCGCCGCGGGCGGGTCCTGGTGCTTGCATGACCTCCTACCCGCGCGTGGGTGCCACCGTGGGGAGGATGTATGGACGAGTCTCGGGCACTTCGGCGTGCGGGGTGGGCGGGTGCTGCTTCGGTTGTGCTGCTCGGCGTTGGGGTTGCGCTGGGGTATCTGGTCGGTGTTGACGACCCAGGTATGTCGGACGCCGCCATACTCGAGAGGCTCAACGACGACGGGCGGCAGGCCGCCGCCGGGGTCGGGATGCCCGTGCTTGCTGCGGGGGTCGCGCTGCTGCTGTGGTTCGCCACCGGTCTGCGGCGGGTGCTGGACCGACTGTCCGGCGGCGATCCGCTCGCGCACGCGATCGTGCCGGCCGCGGCGCTGTTCAGCGGGCTGATGATCACCGGTGTCTCTCTCGATGTGGGGAGCGCGTTCGCGGCTTGGTCGGACGAGTTCACCGCTGATCCGAACACCGTCCGCGCGCTCGGGATGGCGGGGCAGGTCCTCGCGCTGACCGGACTGATCGGGTGTGGTGTGCTGGTCGCCGTCACGACGCGGATCGCCCAGCAGGCGGGTGCCCTGCCGACGTGGGCACTCTGGGCTTCCTACGCGGTCGCCGTACTGTGCCTGTCCGGCTTCTGGAGCGGAGGCATTGCGTCCGTGGCCTTCGCGCTGTGGCTCATCGGGGCCGTCATCGGCGTGCTGCGCGCCGCGCGGCGGACACCGCCGGCGCCGATCGCCCCAGCGCAGGGCGCACCGGCTCCGGAGGCGACCCAGACGCCGCCGAACCCCACCAGCGACTGACACCTGAGCCGACGGGCGAGCTCACTCGGCTCAGGCCGTCGTACGTACACGCCGCGCCGGCGTCCACGACCTGGAATCCACACGCGCCGCGGAACGCAGAAGGGTGTTGAACCGCCCGGGTGCGATCGGATGCGCGCGGCGCCAGTGACTGGCGCCCGAGCCGACGGGCGAGCTCGCTCGGCTCCAGGCCGTCGTACGCACACGCCGTGGCCGGCGTCCACGACGTGGCATCTGACGCGCCGCGGAACGGTTGCGCCGCGACACCGGCGGCTGACACCCCAGCCGACCGGCGCACACAGCTCGACCGGCACAACCCGGCACCTGCACGCGCCGCGGAACGGTTGCGCGAGGCACCAGCGGCTGACGCTCCAGCCGACCGGCGTACATGCCGCGGCGGTCGTCCACGACCGGGCACCTGCACGCGCCGCGGAACGGTTGCGCGAGGCACCGACGGCTGACGCCACCACCGACGTCGTACACAGCCCGGCCGGCGCTCCGTGGTCGTTGCTGCCCGGGCACACCCCGTCCACAACCCGGCTTCCGCACGTGCCGCGGGACGGTTGCGGGTGGTGGGTTTGGGCGCATGAGGTGGGGCAGATGCCGAGTTGTATGATGGCGGGTCTTGTTGCGCGAGGATTGATCAGGGGTGCGGGGGGACTGGGGATGCCGACTAGCGAGTGGACCATGGCCAACGATGCCTATGGCTCGCCTCGGGGGCCTCGGCGGAGGACTCGGATGATCTTCGCGTTCGTACTGGTGGCGTTGATGGTCGTCGTCACCGTGCTTTATTTGATCGGTGTGCCGGGGCGCAGTACTCCGAAGAGCTACAAGACCAACGTCGACTGCCAGGTGAACACGATCGGATCGCAGGGGACTGTGACGATCAGCGGCACGATTTCGGGCGACGCGGCGAGCTACTCGGTGACTGTCGACGTCTTGGATGCAGCCTCACATCAGAGGATCGGCGGTCAGACCTTCGAGGTTCGCGGGACGACGACTTTCGGAGGAACCACTCCAGCGCAAGCTCCCATCGGACCGGCAGGCATTGAATGCAAGATTGCCAAGGTGGCCTAGCGCGGCGATCAGGTTGGCGGGCTGAAGGCATCGCAGCCGCTGGCAGACTCGAATGAGTCAGGACTTGGTGAAGGCTGATCACTATGACGGATTTGCTGAGAGCGGGGGACGTCAAGGCGCGCCGGGTTCTCGATGCTGGGTGCGGTTCTGGGCCTCTGTCTGCGGCGCTGCGAGCCAAGGGGTCCATCGTGACTGGGTTCGACGGCACCCCCGCGGGCGCGTTAAGCGTTCACCGAGGCGAGCTTTCGCAGCTCCGGTCTCGCCGAGGCGCCGTTCTCCCCCGAGGCTCCGCGCTAGCTGCTACCGCCCACCACCGGAGTGGTTCCTTCGTTCTCGAAGCAAGCTGACTCGCTCCGGCAGGCTCGAAGTCTCGATGCTGCCGGAGCGGGGATCAGGTCTGTTCGAAGGT
Organism: Kribbella sp. NPDC049227; assembly: GCF_043197265.1. Classification (NCBI taxonomy): domain Bacteria; kingdom Bacillati; phylum Actinomycetota; class Actinomycetes; order Propionibacteriales; family Kribbellaceae; genus Kribbella; species Kribbella sp. NPDC049227. Next base: position 168,225 of record NZ_JBICST010000009.1, read on the forward strand.
ACGCGGTTTGTCCGACAGGTCCTCTACGAAGGGGATCTTGCTGACGGACTGGTGGTACTGCTCGGCAGCCTCTTCCACGGTGAGGTGGCCGAACTGGAGGGAAGTCGCCACCCCCTCGAGCTCCGTGTTGCAGACCTCCGCGGCGGTGACGCGTGCGGCGAGATCCTGCGACTTGCTCAGGTTGGCGGAAATCACCGACACCAAAGAGACGATCAATGCGGCCACGCAGAGCGGTCTCCAAACGCCCGCAGCGGTAGCGATTGACAGTTCTTCTTTTACGCTGTTTGTGAATGCCAGGCCGCCGACGGCCGGGCCTGCCACCAAAACCGCCGCCAGCGCGCTGCTGACGATGCTGATATTGGTCAGTCGATTGCGGCGTGGACGGACGTCGTGCAGAAAGGCGGTGATACCCGCCCGCCTTGTGTCGATTCGAGCGCGCAACTCCGCGCGCACCGCAGGATCATCGGACATCCTGCACCCTGCCTTCCCCCGGCCGGTCGGCCGCGATCCGCGACGACCGGCAGATGATGCCAGGTCGCGCAACAGGCACAGGGCCTTCGCTGAGGCTCGGTGGCCCGAGGCACGGCCACTTCGTTTCCGCCGGCCGAAGACTCGCACCGCGGATTGATATTTCGCCTAATCCAATAATACCGCTGCACCCGCGTCGGCACACAGGCATTTTAATGAGCGTCACATCGACGACCTTGAGTGCTCGCTCAAATACCAGCAGCGGTAGTGATCAAATGCTTGCTGCATATGCCCGGATCGGGCGCCGGCGGCTGAAATCGGATGCGCCCAGAGGCGTCTGCCTGGCAGGGTGGGCCGCGTGGCTGATCATCGGGTGGTTGTTCGGGGTGCTGGGGCGGGCGATCGGGACGAGGTCTGGGGGCTTGCGCGGGAGTTCGCAACCTCGTTCGTGCCCGAGCGTTCGGCGTTCGACGAATCCTTTGCGAGGCTTCTGACCGCGGCGCACACGCTGTTGCTGGTTGCAGAGGTGCCTGGCCGGGGTGTTGTCGGGTACCTGCTAGGTAACAGTCATACGACCTTTCTCGCCAACGGTCCTGTCGCCTGGGTTGAGGAAGTGATGGTCGACGAGGGTGCCCGTCGGATGGGCGTGGGGCGCCAACTGATGGAGCATGTCGAGGACTGGGCCCAGTCGACCGGCGCTGCCTACCTTGCACTCGCCAGCCGGCGGGCGGGCGACTTCTACGTTGCCTTGGGCTACGAAGACTCCGCCACGTTCTACAAGAAGACGTTCAGGTAGGTCAGGAGAAGGCTCGGGCCGCGGCGGCTACTACTTCTTCGTGAGGTACGTCGTGCAGGTGCTGGTCGATGTTCCAGATATGGCCGAAGGGGTCGGTCAGTTGAGCGTGGCGGGTGCCCCAGAAGGTTTCCTGGAGGGGATGCCGGATCTCGGCGCCGGCGGTCAGAGCCTGGGCCAGGGCGGCTTCGGCGTCCGCCACGTCGAGGGCCAGGACTACGGCGGTGCCGCCGATGGTGGGCGGCGCCAGCACGTTCATTTCGGGGAACTCGTCGGCGAGGTGGAGAAGGGAGTCGCCGATGCGGAGTTGGACAGACATGAGTCGGCCGTCGGGGGTGGGGATTCGTTCCAGTTCTTCGGCGTTGAAGGCCTCGCGGTAGAAGGCCGCGGCGCGGTCGGCGTTCTGGACGACGATGTGCGGGGTGATCGACATGTCGAGCAACCTAGGCCGCCGCCGTCGAGGGTGTCTTGAACGTTCTTGCGGGCGCCTAGCATGGCGAGGTGGAGCAGGTTCGGATGTGGCGGGCGCCGGGTGAAGGGCGGGTGCTGCTGATGGCGGGGCGCACCACTCGGTACGCGGTGGATCCGCGGGGTGAGTACGTGTTCGGTGTCGTCGGTGGCGAGCCGATGCGGTCCTGGCGGGGGCGGGAGCAGCGGGTGGTGCGGCCGGGGCAGTTGGTTGCCTGGGATCCGTCGTACGCGCATTCGGGGCGATCGGTCGACGAGGGCCGGCCGTGGGATGCGCGGTTGATGGTCATCGAGGTGGCTGATCTGGCGGCGCTGGCTGAGGATGCGGAGGCTGATCCGTTGGCCGACGTACTGTTCCCGGAGCCGGTGTTGAGTGATCCCGAGTTGGCTGCCGGGTTCCTGCGGTTGCATGCCACGCTCGAGGGGCCGAGTTCACGGCTCGAGCAGGACGAGCAGCTGGTCGAGTGGCTACGCCTCCTCATCGACCGAACCTCATCCATCCAAAAAGCGCACCCACCGCTCACCCCGCACGACGGGCGGGCGCTGCACCGAGCCTTCGAGTACCTCGCTGATCAGCCTGAGCGGAACGTCGGGCTGGACGAGCTTGCCGGGGTGGCGGGGATCGGGAAGTTCCGGCTCATTCGGCTCTTCAGGCAACGCACTGGGCTTCCACCTCATGCGCTGCAGCTTGCTCATCGGATCCGGGCGGCCCGTCGTCTGCTCGAGGCGGGCATGCCCATCGCCCAAGCCGCCGAAGCTACGGGGTTCGCCGATCAGAGCCATCTGCATCGGCACTTCCAGAGGAGCCTCGGGATGACACCGGCTGAGTATCAGCACCGCTTCAGCTAGACGGCAGCGTCCGGTCGAGTAGGGCGAAGAGTTCGGTGTAGTGGCGTTCGGCAGCGGCCTCGTTGTAAGCGGAGGTGTCGGCCATGGTGTAGCCGTGGGCGGCGCCCGGGTAGACCTCGGCGCGGTGCGGGACGCCGGCGTCGGTGAGGGTGCGGTCGAGTTCGGCGATCTGCTCGGAGGTGGCGTTGCGGTCGTTGTCTGCGAAGCCCAGGTAGACCTCGGCGGTGAGATTGCCGGCAGACAGGTGGGGGCTGTCGTCGCCATCGGCGACCAGGCCGCCGACGTGGAATCCGGCGAGTGCGGAGACGCGATCCGGGTACGCCGCTGCGATCCGCCAGCCGACCCGCCCGCCCATGCAGTAGCCGGTGATCGCGACCGGGCCGGGTGCGACGCGCTCCAAGGTGTCCAGGTAGACGCGGCCGTCACTGACGATCCGCTCAGGCGTCAGTTCGTTGAACATCGGCCGGAGCCGCGCGAACAGTCCCGGATCGCTGATCTCGTCCAGCGGGACCACGGGCGACCGTCCGGAGCGGTAGAAGACGTTCGGTGCGAGTACGACGTACCCGTGCTCGGCGATCCGATCCACCATCCGCTCGATCTGCGGCCGCACGCCGTACGCATCCATCACGAACAGCACGCCGGGATGATCTCCGTCGCCAGAGGGTCGTGCGAGGTAGGCGTCCGCGACGCCGTCGGGCATGGTGATATCGATCGTCTCGGATGCCATACGCCGCAGCCTATCCGCGCCCTCCCAGGCGTGCTGACTACAGCGAAAGCGCGCTCGGGAACCGGGTCTCGAAATCGAGGACCGCGGCCCAGGTCGGCCTGACGGCGACGCGGGCCATCGGTTGGCCCCGCATCTGCGAGATCAGCGCCGCACCCTGCTCGGCGCCGAGGTAGCGATCGGCGGATCGCGCATACTCCGGTACGACGTCGTCGTACATCTCGACGTTCGCGATCCCGCGCAGCAGCAACACCTTGTACGGCCACGCGGATGAGTCGTCGATCGTGACCGCGACGTCGGTGACCTCCGCCAACGCCTTCAGCTTCGGCGCCCTCGGCGGGGTACCGCACACGAGTTCGTCCCCGGTCCAGGTGAACCAGATCGGCACCACGCGCGGAGTCCCATCGGTCCAGGTGTACGCCAGCCGTGCCGGCTCACGTGATCCCAGGAGTCGTTGTGCGACCGGATCCTGCAGAAGTGCGAGATCGCCTTGTGTTGCAGTCATGACTACCTCCCCCACGGAGCCTCCAACTCCGTCCCCTACTCCGACAGTACGCCGGTTGCCAGTCGATGTGCGGGGGTAGGGCGAAGTAGGGGTGCGGGCGGGCGGATTCAAGGACGTAGGCGGCCGAAGACGATTCGGCTGAGAAGGCTGGCGAGGATAAGGGCTACCAGGCCGGTCAGCGCTACGACGGAGAGGATGCAGGCCAAGTTCTTGATGAGGGACAGGCGTGGGGTCGTGTTCGTGAAGCCGTCGGTGATCAGGGCGAGGACTGCGAGTGTCGCGAAGGCGAGGGCGGCGAGCACCAGAACGAGGATGTGATGGCCGCCTAGTGTCGACGTGGCGGTGAACTTCGAGGTGTGGTCCAGCCAGGAACCGACCGTGTACATCCAGACCACCGTTGCCAGGTCGGCGGCCATCACGAACCAGAGCGAGATCGAAGGTCGGGAAGCCATTCGCGTCCCCAGCTGTATCAGGCCATCCGGCCGTTGGACGTCGGTGGCGCCGGCCGGACGGACCAGCGCCGGATCCCGCCTTCTTGCTCTGGTGAGGGCCATGGGGTGCTCCCGGGTCAACGGAGCGCGGCCTGTGCCCGTTCACGGCCGCGCTCCTGACTCCCAGTACGCCGTACCCCTGGTGTGCAGGGCCAACAACGATGCCGCGACGGCATCGCCGAGCCGAAAGCCCAAACCCGATCAACGGTTTGCGTGCACCGCTGCGAGCTCGGCGACGAGCAGTTCCCCGGCTCCTTCGGTCGACGCGAACCACGGGTGACCGGTCTCCGGCCCCGCGCCTGCGTGGCCGATCAGCTGTGCGATCTCCGCCGGCGTCGGACCTCCGAGGAACGCCGGCTGCTCGGAGTCAGCGCTCGCCTGCGTCAGCACGTCGAGCAACTGCGTCAGACGGCGTCGCCGTACCCTCACACCCCGGGAGAGGCGCGACTCGGCCGCAGCGCGGCGCCATTCACCCAGGACGAACTGCGCCCGGCGCTGGCGCAGCAATTCGTCGTCGGTGTCGCTTCGCGCCGGCGAAGCCTGGCTGTCGGGGTCGAACACATCCGCGCGCAGGTACTCAGGCGATGCGCCGCGCAGCGGAACCATCTCGGTGAACACCGGAGTCGCCACACCGAACCGCTCGGCTTCGCTGCCCGACCTCAAAGTCAGCAGCACCGGCTCCTGTGCCGCGCCCGACCGGCTGTCGACCAGTCGGACCATCAGGCGATCCGCCAGGAGGGCCGGCTGCTGACGCGTACCGAAGGCCGGCACGATCACGCGCACGGAGCCTTCGCCTGACATGACCATGCGAATCTCCTGCGCCTGTACGTCGGTATCGACGATGCGCGCCCGCAGCTGACGCGGGTCCACCGAGCTCCTCAGCGGTGTCGTGTTGATCAGCGGCCGATCACTCAGCCGATAGGTCATGGAGTGATCGGGCAGCCTGAACGTCGCGACAACGGGAACAACCGCCCTCAGCCTGAGCCACGCATCAGCCACAGCGTCCAGGTCGTCGTCCGGGCCGTCGACGACCCGCCGACCGAGCGCCGCATATCCGTTGGCGAGGCGGGAGAGTCCGGAGAACAGGGCTCGAGGCAACGATTCTGCCGATCCCGTCAGGCCGTCCAGATAGTCGACGAATCCGCTCGCGGAACGCCGCGCGAGGACGAGCGACTGGTCCGCGACGTCCCGGCGGAGTGAGCCGGCCGGCAGCGACCGTGCCGCCCGGGCGCGGACGACCGCCCGCTCGGCGTCGAGCAAGGCCTGATCGAGAGGAAGCTGAAGCCACCAGTCCAGCGCATCGATCACGGCGGCCCTGAGCCAGGGACGGGCAGGGGCGAAGTCGACAGACAGATCGGCTTCGAGCCGTCGGGAGCCCGCGGCGATCCGCTCGTCGCGCCATCGCTCGAGATCCTGTACGGCGTCCGGTCCGATGACCGCGCGCAGCAGAACCAGGTCGGCCCGCTCCCAGCGGTGCACAGTGACGGAACGCCATCGTTCGGGTTCGGACAGGTCGACCTCGACCCCGATGCCGGAACCGAGGTCAGTCGTCCTGAACAGATCGGCAGGCTTCGACCCGGCAAGGCGAATCTCGGGCTCGGAGGTGCAGGTCCCGGGCGCGGTGAGGATCGCGATCATCGTCTCGACCCCTCCTCGCGCGCTGCCGACCGGTCTTCCGATCGTTGACGATCTCAACGATCTGAACGGCGACCATGCGATGGAACACGGTTCCCCAAAGGTTATGGCCCAACGATCGGCAGGTAAAGACCGCGCGGCTCAAGCGGGCTGAGCCATCGTCCACGCGACCGAGGCACCCTTGCGTGCCGGCGTCCCCTCCGGTACGACCGAGTCGACCCATGGCGGTGCTGGACGTCGCCCGAGTTCCTGCATCGCCAGCCGGCGCAGCCCGTAGTACTGGTCGATGCGATCCCAGACCGTCCGAGTCATCACCCCGGCCGTGGGACGATCCAGCCGTCGCAGATCGGTGGCACCACGGAGGAAGCCTTCGCGCCGGCGTTCGCGGAACTCGTGGATTCGCGCCTCGACCGACGCGCTCTCGTCGTCCGTGGCCGCCTCTTGCAGCCAGCTCTCTCGATCGCACTCGACCCAGCACAGGTACTCGACGAATGCCAGCAGAAGGATGTGCCTGTCCTGGGTCATGCCGATCGGGCGCTCGGCCGCTTGACGACGTAGCCGGTGCAACTCGCCCTGCTCGCGCCAGATCAGCCGGACCGTCCGGTACGCCGCTCCCGCCCGCGGACCGGGGTCCGGAGGCAAGGCGAACCGGACGACATCGGTCCCTTGCGGCGATGCGACAGGGATGCCCGGCTGACGGCGATGGACACTCGCTGCCGCGACGCCGAGCGCCGACCAGGCAAGGCTGAAGTCACCGGCCGCCCGATACGACATCGCTCGGGCGATCGTCCTCAGATCGGCGCCGGTGTACGCATCCGTCAAGTCGCCTGCGGCGAGGATGCGCCAGGCGGTGCGCCAGTTGCCGAGCTCCAGTTCGTTGATCGCGGCGATCTCGCCTGGAGCGGCGTTCATGGCCGTGAAAGTACGTCGTGACCTACGCGCCCCGTTGCGCCGTGGTCCTGGATGACGAAGCTTCCTCGCTGTGATGAAACGAGGTGGGGCCGAACGCCCACGAAGGGCGAAGGCTTCACGGTGAGCATGTGTGCTGCGGCGAAGAACCTGCTCATGTGGCACCTGCTTCGGTCAAACGATGACGCCGGCTGAGATCGAAGTGAATCTCTCCTTCTGAACCGCGTGGCTTCACCTGTCTTCAGGTGTACTTAGGTATAAAGATAGAACGCGGACTCGATCCTCGCTTGCAATATCGCGTGTCGTCACATTAGAGTCACATGACGATACTATTAGTGATCAGCCTTGACCCCTTCGCCAAGGGAGGTAGCCAGCAACTCTCCTTCTACCGGGCTTCGGCTGTGGCCCGGTAGAGAAGTAGACAGTATGGTGATCGGATGCTGGCTACCTGCGCCGGCTGACCTTCGGGAGTGACTGTGGCGCCCTCAGCAGAGGCGGAGCGACTCGCCAGACGTCTGCGGGATCTGCGCGAATCTCGCGGCCTGACTCAGGCGACCTTGTCGGAAGCGCTCAGCAAGGACGTCCGGGTTGCTGTGCCGACGATCAGCTCGTGGGAGTCGTTGACCAACCCCAAGCTGCCCCCCAAGGACCGCTTGCGTTCCTATGCTCTTGTCTTCTCGAAGACCAGCGCGGGCGACACTCCACGTCTGCCCCGCGAGCAGGACCTGACCGCCACCGAACGCGACCAGTTCAACGCGCTACATCAAGAGCTCATCGACCTTCGCGACGCGGTTCGCGGCGTGGTCGCGCCATCGTCCGGCGGCTCCATCTGGACCTTCGAGAGCGGCCCGATCACGATCGTCTGCCCCGAGGTGCCGGACAGTGTCCGCTCTCCGCTGGCCAAGCAGGAGAATCCGAACTATGCCTGGGCGTACCGTTACGCAGACCTCGATGCGTTGATCGAGCTTTGGGGCCAGGTCCGTGCCTCCAATCCGAAACTGCCGGTGGAGCACGTGCTCTCGACAGAGGTCGGAGACAGCCACCTGAACGGTCACCTGATCGTGCTCGGCGGCATCGGCTGGAACCGGGTCGCTGTTCGTCTCCAGAGAAAGCTGGCGGATCTCCCGATTCGGCAGGTTGTCGTCCCGGACCTGGAGAACGGCGAAATCTTCAGGCTGGGCGCGCGGGGCGGTCGAGAGTTCCGTCCTGAGTGGATGGAGATCGAGAACGACGGCCCGAAGACCGTTGACCAGAGGCGAATCGCAGCGGAGCAGGCCGAAGACGTATGGCGTGACGGCCGCCGCCGCGAACTGGTCGAGGACGTCGCGCTCCTCGCCCGATTGCGCAATCCCTACATGGCCCAAGGCACCGTCACCATCTGCAGCGGCGTGTACAGCCGAGGAGTGCTGGGAGCGGTTCGTGCGCTCACGAACACCAAGGTCCGCGATCGGAACGAGGCTTACATCGCCAATCGATTCCCGAGTGGATCGTTCGCGATGCTCCTGCGGGTTGAGATGACGAGTAACGGCGGCGCGGTGGCGCCTGACCTGCAGACGCCCGCGAACCGTCTGTTCGAGTGGTCACCGGACGATGAGGCGGGCGAGTGACCTTGGATCGTCGCCACGTGATCTCGAGCCGTCCGTACGGCCAGACGTAGCAGCATCAGGACAGTTCAGACAAACAGTTGCTTGCCGGCGTCGCCGCTTCGACCGACTTGGAAGCGTCGACCTACAAAAGGATCTACGGTGCAAGAAATCCTACAGGTTGGCCAATCGCGGACTTCTGTCTTCCGCTTGGGTGCGGACGACTGGCGGACCCTCAGAGAATTGCGACTGCAGGCACTGGCGGATTCCCCTGACTCATTTTTCGGTGAGATGTCCGCCGAGCGGGACTACAGCGAGAAACACTGGCGCCAGGAGCTTGATCTCAACGTTTGGCTCACGGCCACGTCGAATACGAGACAAATCGGTCTTGTAAAACTGAACTGCAACGCTCGCGCACTCGACGACCTGCATCTCGAGGCGCTGTGGGTGACTCCGGACATGCGGCGCCGGGGAGTCGGCGGGATCCTGGTCTCGGCGCTGGAGAGCGTTGCGGCGACGGAGGGAGCGCCAGAGCTGCGACTCTGGGTCTTCATCGAGAATCACTCGGCTCGAGATTTCTATTTACGACTGGGTTACACCCGAACGCCGGTCGTACAAGATATCAAGTCGAACGGCCGCCGCAGGCGCGAACAAGAGTACCAAAAGCACCTCGAGCCAGTCGGGTCGCGTGCGCACTCGGAGTAGCGCTTTCAGCGCTTGGTCGCCTAGGGCATAATTTAGGTGACCGAGCGCTCAGCAGCGTTTCCGCGCGGCGGCGCGAATGGCTGGCATGACGAGAGATCTCCCGGGAGTGCATCTTGGCCCCTTCGCCCGAGGCCGTGCGACTTGCCAGGAGACTTCGAGAGCTACGGGAATCCCAGCGACTGACCCAGTCCGACCTGGCGCGCGCACTCAGTACCGACTCACGTGTCGCGGTTGCGACGATCAGCTCGTGGGAGTCGCAGTCCAGCCCCAAACTGCCTCCGGAGGAACGGCTACGCGCGTACGCCCTGCTCTTCTCCACGACGCTGACTGACGACACGTCTCCGCGAGTACGCCGTGAGCATGAGTTGACTGCCGACGAGCGGGAACGCTTCCAGACGCTGCATCGTGAATTGCTCGGCCTGCGTGACTGCGTTCGCCACCAGGTCGATCCGCTGATCGATGCGCAATACACCCTCGACTTCGAATCCGGCCCCGTCACGGTGATCTGTCCGGAGCTGCCGGCCGAGATTCGTTCTCCACTGGCGGAGCAGGACAACGCGAACCACACGCGGTTGTACAGGTATGCCGACCTCGACGCGCTGATCGAGCTATGGGGTCACCTACGCGCTTCGAACCCAGAGCTTCCCGTACAGCACCGTCTGCCCACCGAGATCAACGCTGACGATCTGTCCGGTCATCTGATTCTGCTCGGCGGCATCGCGTTCAACAGCCTCACCGGCCGGCTGATGCGCGTGCTGGACGAACTCCCGATCCGGCAGGTGGCAGCACCCGACCTGAACGACGGCGAGATCTTCCGATCACGCGACGGCGCGGAGTATCGGCCGTTGTGGGACGCCTCGGGCGACAGCCAACCGCGAGAACTGGTCGAGGACGTGGCGCTCCTCGTCCGGCTGCGCAATCCGTTCAACCACAGCCGGACCATCACCATCTGCAACGGTGTCTACAGTCGCGGCGTAGTGGGCGCCGTCCGGACCCTCACCGATGCCGCGGTCCGCGAGCAAAACGAGGCGTACCTCGCGCACCGCTTCCCCGGCGGATCCTATGCGCTGCTCCTCCGTGTCCCGGTGGTCAACGGCACAGCCATGACTCCAGATCTCGAGATCCCGCAGAACCGACTCTTCGAGTGGTGTCCAGAGGAGCCGGACGGGTGAGCCGCCAGTTCGGCCAGGGGCCGTCGCACGCATCACTGCTTCGCGATGAGCAGGCGCGCCGGGTGCCGCGAGCGCGCACGCGACTGGACGCCATCGTGGTGCCGGCCGCACGACCGGCGTCGGGTTTATAGGACATCATCACCCTGTCCGCTTCAGTGTCACTACCGCTCGTCATCCTGTGCAGCCGGCAAGCACAGGTCGCCCAGGTTGTAGAACGCGTGGAGAGGACGTTCAACGCACGCGCGCTCGTGGTCGAGGTGGCCGAGAACTACAGCTTGCCTTACTTGAGCCCGGGGACTTCGAGACCGGAGTTCAAGGAGGCTTCGGCCGGCAGGTCCAGCGATCTCAGTGTCAAGCGAAACCTCGGCCTGCTGCTCGGGCTGATGCGCGGCTGGAACAAGATCATGTTCGTCGACGACGACATCAGTCGGATCACTCCGTTGGCTGTCGCGCGGATGACCGGCCACCTCAATCGGCATCCGGTGGCGTCCATGATCTCCCGGTACTTCCCCGACAACTCGGTGGTCTGCCACGCGCGTCGCCTCGCCGGGTTCAAGCAGGATGTGTTCGTCAGTGGCGCGACGCTGGGGGTCAACTTGCGCGAGCCCGGGCTGTCCTTCTTCGCGGACATCTACAACGAGGACTGGTTCTTCTTCGCACGTCACGCCGCCGCTCGATCTTTGCCGAAGGTCGGTGAGGTGAGGCAAGCGAAGTACGAGCCGTTCGGCGAACCGACGCGCGCGGATCAAGAAGAGTTCGGCGACTTGCTGGCGGAGGGGCTCTATGCGATCTTCGACAACACGCCTGGCTGGACCTTCGAAGAGCAGTTGGCAGCCGCCAAGCGACCAAGCTACTGGGAGGACTTCACCGAGATTCGGCTGGCCCTGATCGATGAGACCCTCGATGCACTCGCCCGCGAGCAGCCCAGCGTCAGTCCGGTCGACTACCTGGACATGCTGGACGCGCAGCAATCCCTGCAGACGGCCAAGACGCGAGCAGCGAGCATCCCGGCCAAGCTCTGTGTGGAGTTCGTCATGCAGTGGCAGGAGGATGAGGCCAGTTGGCAGCGAACGCTCCAGCGCGATATCCACGTTCGCAGCGAACCCGATGCACTCGCCGACCTCGGGCTGTCGACCTGGACGTCATGCGGGTTCGGTACGAAGCCGGCGAGACGCAGAACGCGGTTCAGGCGCAGGCCAGACCTTGGCGCGGTCTGACGACACCGAGTTCATCGGAGGCGGGCATTGAGGGACGTCAGGTGGGTGGGAGTTGTGCCGGCTGCCAGTACGTACGGGGCCGGGCCGCCGTACTTGGTGTCCACGTGGGCGAGGAGCTGGAGCATGGTTTCGGCGGTGGGGAGGGCGAAGCCGGGGCGGGGTTCGGTGAGGTTGGTGATGGTGTAGTCGGTGGCTATGGCGTCGTGAGGTACGCCGGTCAAGGCGAGGGTGAGGGCGGTGACGAGGCCGGTGCGGTCTTTGCCGGCGTGGCAGGTCAGGAGTACGGCGCCGGGTGGCGCCTCCGCGATCGCGGTGATGGCGGCGGCGAAGCGCTCAGGGTAGCTGTCGATCAGGATGCGGTAGAGCTCGAAGAGGTCGAGTTCAGGTACGTCGGGATCGGCGGGGTCGGTGAGGGGGACGTTGAGCCAGCGGTCGTCGTGGGTGAACGGGGACGGGAACGTCTCGCACTCCCAGGCACTGCGCAGGTCGACGATGCGGCTCACACCGGCAGCACGAACGGCGGCCACGCCGGCGTCGGTGAGCTGATCGAGGTTGTCGCTGCGCATGAGCGTGCCGGCGCGGATTCGGCCGCCGTTGGTCAAGGGCAGCCCGCCGAGGTCTCGCGCGTTGGTGCAGTTCGGCCAGTTCAGCACAGGTGTCAGTCCAGGGTCCGGGGCAGGCCGAAGTACGGCGCGAGGGTTGTTTCGAAGTGGGTCAGTTCGTGGATGTGGGTTCCGCTGATGCCGATGACGAGTACGCCGACGATGTGGAGGGCGCCGGTGACGGGGTCGCGGATGTACTCGCCCCAAGCTGGTTGGCCGTTCGCGCCGACCGGGACCATCTTCGCGATCTCGCGGCGATGTCCGGCGAGGACGGTGAAGAAGCGGTGGACGGCTTCGGTGCCGCCGTACTCGAACGGGAGCGGTGGCATCCGGACCCAGACGTCGTCGGCCATCAGAGCGAGGAGTGCGTCGACGTCCTGCGCGGTGAAGGCGGCGACGAAGCGCTCGACCAGGTCAGGATCCTCAGGACCGCGCGCCGGCCTGCCGGTTGACTGAGCGTCCATCGTCGTACGGGCTCGTTTGAGTGCACTGTTCACGGCGGGCTCGGTCAGGCCAAGGATTTCAGCGGCTTCGCGAGCCCGGTATCCGAGGACGTCGCGCAGCAGCAACACCGCGCGCTGGTTCGGCGGCAGCAGTTGTACGGCGGTCACGAACGCCAGCGAGATCGCCTCGCGGGACTCGTAGCGAGCCTCGGGCCCGGGGTCGTCGTCCGGCAGACCGTCGAGCAGCAGGTCGGGATACGGCTGCAGCCACGGGACCTCACCCATCCGCGACGGCTCCGGTGGTGGCGTGACCGGGAACGGTGTCGCGGCCACCGGTCGGCGTGAAGACGATCGCAGGACGTTCAGGCAACGGTTGGTCGCGATCCGGTACAGCCAGGTCCGGACCGAGGACCGCCCTTCGAACCCGTCCAGCCCGATCCATGCCGAGAGCAACGTTTCCTGCAACGCGTCCTCGGCGTCCTGCAACGATCCGAGCATGCGGTAGCAATGCACCTGCAGTTCCCGGCGATGCGGCTCCACCAACTCCGCGAACGCGTCCCGGTCACCCGCCCGCGCGCGCTGCAACAACGAGTCCATCCGTCACCTCCATACCGATACTGACACCGGCCATGGACAGAACTGGTCGCTCCCGCAGCGCCCAGTTTCCCGGGCCCGCCCTGTCTGTCTCCTCAGCAAGCCAAATCCGAAGGAGAGAGACACCATGTCGGAAGACCCCATCGCGAACCGGTCCGTCCTGATCACCGGCGCCAATCGAGGCATCGGCCAGGCCCTGGTCGAGGAGGCGCTGCGTCGCGGCGCGTCCCGCGTGTACGCGCCCGGCGGCCGCTCGATCACCCGGACGAACGCGTCACCGCGCTGAGTCTGGACGTGACCGACGACGTCCAGATCGAGCTCGCCGCAAAGAGCGTCGACGCGCTCGACGTCCTGATCAACAACGCCGGCCTGTTGCAGTACGACGACCTCGGAGATCGCGCGATCCTCGAGCGGCACCTGGCGGTCAACCTCTTCGGCACGCACGCCACCACCCAGGCGTTCCTGCCTCAGTTGACGCGATCGCGGGGTGCCGTCGTGAACGTGTTGTCGGCGGCGGCGCTTGCGTCGGTGCCCGTCAGCCCGGCGTACTCGATCTCCAAGGCCGCGGCGTTCTCGCTCACCCAGTCCCTCCGCGCGTTGCTGTCCCCGAGCGGTGTCCGCGTGTACGCCGTACTGGCCGGGCCGGTGGATACCGAGATGTCCCGCGACCTCGAAATACCGAAGGCGACTCCGGAGTCGGTCGCACGAGCGATCTTCGACGGCGTGGCGGCCGGCGACGAGGAGATCTTCCCCGACCCGTTGTCAGCAGCTCTGGAGTCGGGTTGGACCGCCGGTTCGGTCAAAGCACTCGAACGCCAGAACGCCGCCCTGCTCGCAACATCCCGCTGACCGGCTGAAACCCACAGCCCCGGCCGCGGGTGGCCGGGGCTGTGGGGTGGGTCAGGCGGCGGCGGTGGCTTCGGCTAGTTGTTCTGAGGTGGGTTGGAGCTGGGGGGATGCGAGGGTGAGGAGGACGTTGGCCACGGCGAAGGCGGCGGCTACCAGGAGGCCTCGTTGGAAGCCGGCCTCGAGGGCGTGTTGCTGGGTGGCGCCGGCGGCCAGTTCGTTCGTGGTGTGGGTGATGGACAGCGTGGTGACGATGGCCAGACCCAGTGCGCCACCGACCTGGTACATCGCGTTGACCACACCGGAAGCAGCGCCTGCCTCCTGCGGCTGTACTTCGGAGACAGCCGTGATCTGACCAGGTACGCCGACCCCGATGATGCCGAAGCCGAAGATGATGAACCCGGGGAGCAACTGGGAAGCGTAGCTGCCGGACGCATCGGCCTGCGAGAGAAGCAGCAGACCGCCCACGCTCAGTACTGCGCCGGAGAGCTGCACGGTGCGCGTACCGACGCGCTGCACGAGCTGCGAAGCCAGGATCGCACCGACGATCGCCGCACCACCCATGGGCAGGAAGTGCACACCGGCGTCGAGCGCACTGTCTCCACGGACCTGCTGTAGGTAGATAGCAGTCAGGAAGAACATGGAGAGGAACCCAGCACCGTTCAGAGCAAGCGATGCGCTCGAAACACTCAACGCACGCGAGCGGAACAGCCGCAGCGGCACCAACGGAGCAGCAGACCGTCGTTCCACCACGACGAAGGAGATCAGCAGCGCCACTCCGGCGACCAGTACGCCGACCACCTCGAACGAACCCCAACCAGCAGGCTCCGACCGCACGACGCCGTACACGACCGCCATCAGACCCGCCGTACCGAGCACTGCGCCAAGCGTGTCGAACGTACGCCGTCCGGAGTGGTGCCGTACGTCGGGGACGAACACCGGGATGAGCGCGACCAGTGCGAGCACGATCGGCACGTTGACGAAGAACACCCACTGCCAGCTGAGCGAGTCGACCAGCAGACCGCCGGCCACGACGCCGAGCGTTCCACCGAGACCGGCGAGCCCGCCCCACACGCCCATCGCGATGTTCCGCTCCCGCCCGTGCGCGAACGTCATGGTCAGGATCGCCAGCGCCGCCGGCGACAACAGCGCACCGCCGAGACCCTGTACGGCGCGCGCACCGATCAGGAACTCGGGTGAGTTGGACAACCCGGCCACCAGCGAGGTGACACCGAACAGCAGCAGGCCCCCGACGAACACCCGGCGCGGCCCGAGCAGGTCGGCCATCCGGCCGCCGAGCAGCAGGAAGCCGCCGAAGAGCAGGGTGTAGGCGTTGATCACCCACTGCAGGGAGTCGGCGGAGAAGTTCAGGTCCGCCTGGATGTGCGGCAGCGCGACGTTCACGATCGTCACGTCGAGCACCACGATGAACTGCGCTAGGGCCAGCACCGCCAGGGTGGCCCAGGGACTGCGTCGCATGCCTACCTCACTCAGAACGAGAGTCTACGTTGTATGTATACGCTGTATGCGTACCCTGTAGACGGTAGGTCTACGGTGTAAACTTGTCAACGTGATTGCCAAAGAACCCGTTCGCCGCCTGGATCCGGACAAGGTCGTCGACAGCGCGCTGGCCCTCGCGGACGTGGAGGGACCGGCCTCGGTCACCCTGCGCCGTCTGGCGACCCAGCACAGCGTCACGCCCATGGCGCTGTACCGGCACTTCAAGGACAAGGACGATCTGCTGGCCGCCCTCGGCGACCGGCTGCTCGCGGACGTCGTGGTGCCGGAGCCGACCGGCGCGCGCTGGGACGAGCAGTTGACCGAGGTGCTCACGGCGTTCGTGACGGCGCTCCGTGCGCACCCGAAGCTGGCCGACCTCACGCTGACCCGGATCCTGGTCTCCGAGGCGGGACTGGCGATGTCCGAGCGGATCATGGAACTGCTCACCGAGGGCGGATTCTCGATCGACGACGCGGCCGAGGTCGGCAGGCAGTCCGTCTGCTCGCTGATCTCCCTGGTGACCACGGACCCGATCACTCGCGAGGTGACTGACCCGGTCGCGCGCGAGGATTCTCTGCGGATGAAGCGTGCCTCCCTGGCCGCCCTGTCGCCGCGGAAGTACCCGCTGATCACGGCTGCCGCGGACACGTTGATCTGCCCGACCTCGCCCGACCGTTACTACGCCCTGGGGATCGAACTGGTGGTCGCCGGCATCTGCGGCGTACTGAAGAAGGAGCAGTAGTTGGCACTCAGCGTCATGACCTACCTGCAGCAGCACAGCCCGGACGAGTTGATCCCGGCCCGGGAGCAGCCGGTGGAGATCAGGCGGGTCGAGGAGGTGTCACCGGAGTTCGCGCGGTACCTCTACACCGCGGTCGGCGGCCACTGGCACTGGATCGGCAAGCTCGGCTGGAACTGGGACCAGTGGGTCGACTGGCTGAGCCGTCCCGGTTTCGAGACCTACGTCCCGTGGGCCGGCGGCGTTCCGGCCGGGTACGTCGCGCTGCGCGGGGTCGGCAGCGAGGTCGAGATCGAGAACTTCGGACTGCTGCGCGGATTCATCGGCCGCGGACTCGGCGGCCACCTGCTGACGGTCGGTCTGCGGAACGCGTGGACCATGCACGAGCGGCACGAGGGCGTCGATCCGATCACCCGCGTCTGGGTGAACACGAACACGCTCGACGGTCCGGCCGCGCTGGCCAACTACCAGGCGCGCGGGCTGAAGCCGTACAAGACAGTGGAAGAGGAACGCCCCGACGGCGACGGCCCGTCGCCCGGTCCGTGGCCGGGCTGGTCCGGCCCGCCCGGCGTGGTGCGCGAGGTTCCGGCGGGCTGACAGCGTTACGCTCCCGACACGGACAGTGACACCAATCCTCACGGAGGTAGACCGATGGCGGGGAAGTTCGAGCTCTACAAGGACAAGTCGGGCGAGTTCCGGTTCCGGCTGAAGGCCGGCAACGGCGAGGTGATCGCGACCAGCAGCGAGAGCTACTCGAGCAAGGCCGCGGCGCTGAACGGGATCGAGTCGATCCAGAAGAACGCCGCCGAGGCGAAGATCGACGACCAGACGGACTGAAACCCACAGAAAACAAGGGGTTCTCCACAGGTTGTGGAGAACCCCTTTGCTGTCGGCAACGGTCAGAGACCTTCCTCGAAGACCACCGGCCGGATCTCAACGCCGAGGCCCTCGATCGCGGCGTCCGGGATCATCGCCGCCAGCTCCTGGGCCCGCTCCGGCGAGGCCACGTCGATCAGGTAGTAGCCGCCGAGGAACTCCTTCGCCTCCACGAACGGCCCGTCCGTCACCGCCGGTACGCCGTCGCGGACCTTGACCACCGTGGACCTGGCCGGCTCGGCCAGTGCGACGGTGCTGTGGAACTCGCCCGACTCCTTCATGGTCGCCATCACCTTCTGGTGACCGGCGCCGATCGCCTGCTGCTCCTCCTCACTCAGCGCGGCGAGAACGTCGGGGTTGATGTTCATGATCAGTAGGTACTTCACGATCTCTCCTTCACCACAGCCCCGGTTCGGGGCCTCTCGACGATGAGTACGGAGCCGCCCGGGCGATCTTGACATCGCGATAGCGTCGCCCCATGGCCGAGCTGAGTCTCACAGATGTCCGGGCCGCCGCCGAGCGCATCGCCGGGGTCGCCCACCGTACGCCGGTCCTCACCTCGAGGACTCTGGACGAGCGGGTCGGAGCGCACGTCTTCCTCAAGGCGGAGAACTTCCAGCGGATCGGCGCGTTCAAGTTCCGCGGCGCCTACAACGCGGTCAGCCGGTTGTCCGCCGACCAGCTCCAGCACGGCGTGGCGGCGTACTCGTCGGGGAATCACGCGCAGGCCGTTGCTCTCGCGGCCCGGATCGCGGGGACGGCCGCGGTGATCCTGATGCCCGAGGACGCTCCCCCGACGAAGCTCGCGGCCACCCGTGGGTACGGCGCCGAGGTCGTCACGTACGACCGGTACACGCAGGACCGGGCCGCGCTGGCCAAGGAGTTGGCCACCGAACGCGGACTCACGCTGATTCCGCCGTACGACCACTACGACGTGATGGCGGGGCAGGGGACGGTTGCGCTCGAGCTGATCGAGGAGGTCGGCCGACTCGGCGCGCTGCTGGTCCCGGTCGGGGGTGGTGGGTTGATGGCCGGCTGCGCCACCGCGGCGACGCTGTTGTCGCCGGGGATCCGGATGATCGGCGTCGAGCCGGAGGCGGGCGACGACCATGCCCGGTCCCTGGCCGCGGGCGAGCGGGTGGAGATCGACGTACCGCGGACGATCGCGGACGGGCAGGCGATCTCGTCACCCGGCGAGCTGACGTTCGCGGTGAACCGTCGGCTGGTGGACAGCTTCGAGCTGGTCAGTGACGACGAGATCGTGGCCGCGATGGCGTTCGCGTTCGAGCGGCTGAAGATCGTGCTGGAGCCGAGCGGGGCCAGCGCGTTGGCGGCACTACTGGCCGGGCGGATCCAGGGTCTGCCGGAGCGTGTCGGGGTGGTGCTGTCCGGCGGGAACGTGGGGCTGGACCGGTTCCGCGAGCTGCTCGGAGATAGCTGAATCCGCAAGCACCTTAGGCAGCCCTGTGTACTCGCTGTGCCCATTGTCACAGAGTGCCACGAGGGAATGTGACCGAGGTCACACTAGTCCGCTGATTTGGCGTCTGAGCCTCGCTCAGACGCGCTCAGGACACGTGGTGTTCACCCGGACTTCCTGATCCGTCAGAGACCCCTTGAGGGCCTTTCCAGAGGGTCCCTGTGGATCTGAGGGTTTGCGCCGTGATCGTTCTGTAATACAGTCGTCGGCGGTTCGGTAAACAACACGGACCGCACATGTGTCAGCGCCGAGCTCTGCCAGGCACCTGTGCTCCCCTCAAGAACCATGGCAGAGGTGGGGGACCCAGGAGGTTGGGTCTCGACCGTGAGTGGTCGGAACCCTGGGGTGAAGTCCGCGGGAGCGGACCGGGCGATGATTTCCCAGCCCGAACCCGACAGCTAACTTCACAGGCGTCGGGAGACAACCATGCCCGTCACTGCCCGGCGGACGTCGCTTTCGCGCGCCGTCAGCCAGCCCAGCGAGGCCAGTACCGTCCGGCCGATCGGCCGGACCGTCGCCAAACACCGCAAGAACACCAAGTCCGGCGCACCCCGGGGGGCGGCCGCCGCAGTCCTGTCGGTCGGCCTTGCTGTCGGCGGTGGAGCCGCGATCAGCGTCACCACCGGCCCGGCGCCCGCTTCGGCGGCCACCACCGCCCTGACCCCGGCCCAGATCCGCGGCAACGCGCCGATCAACAGCCACCCGTACCTCCGGCGCGGGGACAAGGGCAAGACGGTCTCGTACGTGCAGCGTGCCCTGCACCTCGGGCCGGACGGCTACTTCGGCACCAGCACCTACCGGGTGCTGATCAAGTTCCAGCGCTCCTGGGGCATTCGCGCGACCGGGTACACGGACCCGAAGACCTGGGGCCGGCTTACCTGGGCCGCGAAGCGCGGGATCCTCTACGGTCCGTACGGCAAGCCCGCCGCGTCGACCTTCCGGGCCAGGGTGCTCAGGGAGGCCGCGAAGCTGAAGGGCAGGCCGTACCGCTACGGCGGCACGACCCCGCGCGGCTTCGACTGCTCCGGCTACACCGGCTACGTCTACAAGAAGGCCGGCAAGAAGCTGCCGCGTACGTCGCGCGCACAGTACTCCGCGACCAAGCACATCAGCCGCAGGTCCGCGAAGCCGGGTGACCTCGTCTTCTTCAAGAGCGGTGGCCGCGTCTACCACGTCGGCATCTACGCCGGCGGAAACCTGCTGTGGCACGCCTCGAGGCCGGGCCGCCCGGTCGCCAAGGCGAAGATCTGGACCAGCAAGGTGGCCTTCGGCCGCGTCTGAGTCCGACCCGTCAGCGTCTCCTCCCCCCACGGGCGCCGCTGACCCCGAAACCGGTCCGGGCCGTCGTCCCCCACCCCTCCGACGGCCTGGGCCGGTTTCTCTATCCGTCCAGCAGACCGGCCTCGTAGGCGAGGATCGCGACCTGGACCCGGTTGGTGGCATCCAGCTTCACCAGCGCGCGCGACACGTGCGCCTTGACCGTCGCCTCGCTCATGAACAGCGTCCTGCCGATGTCGGAGTTCTGCAGGCCGCGGCCGACCTCGACCAGCACCTCGCGCTCGCGATCGGTCAGCTTGGCGATCCGCTCCTTCGCCGCCCGCCGGCGGTCCGCCCGCGGGTCGGCGGCGAAGTGCCCGATCAGCCGCCGGGTCACCGCCGGCGACAGCATCGCGTCCCCGGCCGCCACCACCTTGATCGCCTGCACCAGCTCGCGCGGCGGAGTGTCCTTCAGCAGGAACCCGCTCGCGCCGGCCTGCAGCGCCCGGAACACATAGTCGTCCAGGTCGAACGTCGTCAGTACGACGATCTTCGGCGGATCCGGCAACGCCTGGACCTCACGCGTGGCGGCCAGCCCGTCCAGCCGCGGCATCCGGATGTCCATCAGTACGACGTCGGGCCGGTGCTCCTTCACCATGCGGGCGGCGTCGGCACCGTCCTCGGCCTCGGCGACCACCTCGAGCTCGTCGTCCGACTCCAGGATCATCTTCAGTCCGGCTCGGACCAGCGCCTCGTCGTCCACGATCAGCAGCCGCGTCATCGTTCCCCTTCGTCCACACGCACAGGCTCGGCACTCTCCCGGTTGTCCGGCCAGGGCAGCCAGCCCTCGACCCGCCAGCCGCCTTCGGGCGTCGGTCCCGTCGACAGCCGCCCACCGGCCAGCTGGACCCGCTCACGCAGCCCTACCAGTCCGGCACCGGCGCCCGGGAGCAGTGAACCAGCAGCCACCGGACGCACGTTCGTCACCCTCACCGTCACGCCGTCGCCGCGGTCGCCGTACACGAGGACCTCGGTCGACGCACCCCGGGCGTGCTTGTGCACGTTGGTCAGCGACTCCTGGACGACGCGGTAGACCGTCCGTCCGATCGACACCGGTACGTCGTCCGGCAGCGTGAACTCGCCTGCCACACTCACGCCCGCATCCCGCGACGCCGTCACGAGGCGCTCCAGGTCCGCGGCCCGCGGCACCGGGGTCAGGTCGGCCCCGTCGACGCTGACGTCGGATCGCAGTACGCCGAGAACCTCGCGGAGATCCTCCATCGCCTGCCGCGCGGTCTCCCGGATCAACCGGGCCGACCCCTCGACCTTGTCCGGGCCGACGGCCGGGTTCACCTCGAGGCCGCCGGCGTGCAGGGCGATCAGCGACACCTTGTGCGCCAGTACGTCGTGCATCTCCTGGGCGATCCGGGCCCGCTCGCCCAGCCGCGCCTGCTCACTGCGCAACTCGCGCTCCGCCTCGGCGCGCTCGGCCCGGTCTCGCAGCGACACCATCAGATCCCGGCGGGCGCCGATGTAGGCACCGGCCGCGATCCAGCTCCCGATCAGGAACGGTCCGCTGAAGACCGACACCCAGAACCCGCCGCCCTCACTCCAGATGTTGAGGACGTAGGCGGCGTAGCCGGCCAGTCCGAGGATCGCGAGGACGAGATCGCGGCGGCGGATCGCCAGGGTCAGCAGGGCGAGACCCATCGGTACGACGAGACCCGCCGTCAGCATCGCGAGCACGCCGATGACGGTCACGACGGCCGGGAACCGCCGGCGCCAGAACAGCGCGACCGACGCCACCACGCCGGCGCCCAGGACGTACCAGTCCTTGACGTCCCAGCCGCCGTTGTCGGAGGCCGCCTGGAGAACGATCGTGAGCAGGCTGAAGCCGACGTACAGGAAGTCGCGCAGGCGCGGGGCATGCCTGACCCACCAGGCGTACCACCGGCGCAACCGTCGCATTCTGTCAGCGTAGTTGCCCGGAGTACGCCGTCTCGTCCCCCATCAGGTGGGGGTCGGGGATGTCCCCGAGAGACTTTCGTAGGGGGTTGGTCGAGCCTGTCGTCCGATGTGCCGAGGGGGTCGGTGACGGTTGACTCGACGTCATGATCACCGTCGAGAACCTGACCAAGCGGTACGGCAGCACCACTGCCGTCCAGGACGTGTCCTTCACCGTCCAGCCCGGAAGCATCACCGGCTTCCTCGGCCCGAACGGCGCCGGCAAGTCCACCACCCTCCGGATGCTGACCGGCCTCACGCCGCCCTCGTCGGGCACCGCGACCATCAACGGCAAGAAGTACGCCGACCTGCCGAACCCGGGCCGGGTCGTCGGGGTCATGCTGGACGCCGCCGCGCAGCACGCGGGCCGGAGTGGACGGGAGACGCTCCTGCTCAACGCCAGCCTGCTCGGGGTGCCGAAGACCCGCGTGGACGAGATGCTCGAGGCCGTCGGCCTCAGCCACGCCGCCAAGCGCCGGGTCGGGCAGTACTCGCTGGGCATGCGGCAGCGGCTCGGTATCGCGAGTGCGCTGCTGGGCGATCCCGCCGTACTGATCCTGGACGAGCCGGCCAACGGGATGGACCCGGAGGGCATCCGGTGGATGCGTGGACTGCTCCAGGACTTCGCGTCCCGCGGCGGCACGGTCATCCTGTCCAGCCACCTGCTGGGCGAGGTCCAGGCGACCGTCGACCGGCTGGTCGTGATCGGCGGCGGCCGGATCGTCGCCAACGGCTCGCTGGAAGAACTGCTGGCCGGCAGCGGCACGCTCGTCCGCGGCCTCGACCCGATCGGCCTGAACGAGGCCCTGACCGCGGCCGGTCTGCGGCCGGAGCCGCTGCACGACGGCGCGCTGCGCGTCGACGCCACCGCCGAGCAGGTCGGCCGGGCCGCGGCGGCCGCGGGCCAGGTCCTGCTCGAACTGCGCCAGAGCGACGGCGCCGGCCTGGAGGACCTGTTCTTCCAGCTCACCACTCCGGCCGCCGAAGCGGCCTGACCACTTCTACTTCCTGGAGCTCACAGCCATGACCACCGTGACCGACGTCGCGCCCACCACCCCGGCGAAGCACCGGGCCGAGGCGACGACCAGTCTTCCGCCCGTCCGCGGGCAGTCCTTCCTGAAACTCGTCGGCATCGAACTGCGCAAGTCCGTGAACACCCGCAGCGGCAAGTTGCTGATCGGCGCGATCGTGGCGCTGGCCCTGCTCGCGATCGGCTGGGAGCTGACCCACCTGCCGGACGGCCCGGCCGCCGCCGACCGCTTCCTCGGTGCCGCCTCGACCGGCGTGATGCTGTTGCTGCCGGTCATCGGCGTGATGGCGATGACGAGTGAGTGGACCCAGCGCACCGCGCTGACCACCTTCACGCTGTCGCCCCGGCGGGTCCGGGTGCAGATCGCCAAATTCGTCTCCGCGCTCATCATGAGCGTCGTCGTCCTGACCGTGACCAACCTGCTGGCGCTGGCCGGCACCGCGGTCGGCGGCGCGGTCGGCGGCGACGGTGCGTCGTACTCCGGACTTGGCGGGGCACTGGCCGGGTCGTACCTGACCAATGCGCTCAACGTGGTGATGGCCGCTGCCTTCGGCGCTGTGATCGCCCAGACCGCTGTCGCGATTCTGGTCTACTTCATCGCCCCGACCGCGTGGTCGCTGGCCGGGCCGGCGCTGTTCATGGACAACGCGAACTGGCTGGACGTGTTCGGCGCCTTCGGCCGGATCGCGGACCGTGACCTGCACGGCATGCTGCCCGAGACGCTGACCGCGATCGCAGTCTGGATCGTTGTCCCGACCATCGTCGGACTGTGGGCAAGCTCACGTCGCGAGGTCAAGTAAACGGGGTCCGACGCGGCGGAGTGGGCCGGTTTGAGGGGACCGGCCCACCCCGCCGACGGGGTGATCGGACCTCTTCGGTGGTTCAGCCAGGGGGCGGTGCGTGTGTCGATCCCCGGGTCCGGGTAACCTAGAAGCACGATTACTGACGACTGATCCGTGGGCGCCACGCTGCGTACCCGGTTGACTTGTGCGAGGGGGTCGACGCTATGGGGCGCGGCCGTGCAAAGGCCAAGCAGACGAAGGTCGCTCGCGACCTGAAGTACCGCACCTGGGACACCGACTTGGACCAGCTCAAGAAAGAGCTGTCCGGTGACCAGGGTGGCGACCGTTCTGCGAACGGCGACAACGACGGCGACGAATACGACGCCGACGAATACCACCCCCGTCGGTAAGCAACGACAGCTCGGCTGACCTGCTCAGTGCCCTCGGGCGCTGAGCAGGTCGACCGTGCGCCCGACGTGTTCCACCACACCAGCACCACCCGGAGCGATCGAGCCTACCCAGAAATCGGTTGCTCGAGCGGGTGGCGACTGGGCCGGCACCAGCTGAGAGCTACCTGCGCGGGTCCTTACTTGGCGTAGGTGCCTTCCAGAGCGACCGTGCCGCCGGGCGTCGCGGTGACCTCGCCGCAGACCCAGGCCGGGATGTCGCGGGACGCCAGCTCGGCGATCGCGGCGTCAGCCGACGACGGGTCGAGTACGGCGATCATGCCGGCACCCATGTTCAGCGTCTTCTCCAATTCGGGCAGCGCGACGTCGCCGAGCAGCCCGACCAGGCCGAAGATCGGCGCCGGCGCCCAGGTCGACCGGTCGATGCGGACCGAGAGGTCGTCGGGGATGACCCGCGCCAGGTTCGCCGCGAACCCACCACCGGTGATGTGCGACATCGCGTGCAGCGGCTTCGCGTCACCCTCGACGTCGCCGTTCAGCTCCGCGATCAGTTCGAGGCAGTGTTTGGCGTACACCCGAGTCGGAGTCAGCAGCACCTCGCCCAGCGTCGTACCCAGCTCCGGCACGACCCGGTCCAGCGTCCAGCGGGCGCGGTTGAAGAAGACGTGGCGGACGAGGGAGTACCCGTTCGAGTGCAGGCCGGAGGACGCCATCGCCACGACGACGTCGCCCGCGCGGACTCGCTCCGCACCGAGCACCTCGTCGGCCTCGACCACACCGGTCGACGCACCGGCCACGTCGTACTCGTCCGGCTCGAGCAGGCCCGGGTGCTCCGCGGTCTCCCCGCCGACGAGCGCCGTACCGGCCTCCACACACGCCTCGGCGATGCCCTTCACGATCTGCGCGATCGTCTCCGGGACCACCTTGCCGGTGCAGATGTAGTCGGTCATGAACAGCGGCTCGGCGCCGCAGACGACCAGGTCGTCGACGACCATCCCGACCAGGTCGAACCCGATCGTGTCGTGCTTGTCCAGCTTCTGCGCGATCGCGACCTTGGTCCCGATCCCGTCCGTCGAGGTCGCCAGCAGCGGCCGCCGGTACGACGTCAGCGCGGTCGCGTCGAACAGCCCGGCGAACCCGCCGAGCCCACCGACCACCTCCGGGCGGGTCGCCTTCGCCACCCACTCCTTCATCAGCTCGACGGCCCGGTCACCGGCCTCGATGTCGACTCCGGCAGCGGCGTAGCTCGCGCCTTCGCTCACGTTCATCTCCTCGATACTCCGGCGGTACGACGTACGCCGGTCTGATCTGCCTACGGACGGCTCAGGGCGTCGGCGGCACCGGCGCCACCGGAGACCGTGGCCAGGCCGTCGACGTCGGTGGACACCGGCAGCTCCAGAAGGTGCTTGCCGAGCTGCTCCGGATCCGGCAGCGCGACCGGGTAGACCCCGTCGAAGCATGCGCGGCAGAGCTTGTCCTTCGGCACTGTGGTCGCCGCGATCAGGCCGTCCAGGCTGATGTAGCCGAGCGAGTCGGCGCCGAGCGAGCGGCAGATCTCCTCGGTGTTCAGCCCGTTCGCGATCAGTTCGGCGCGGCTGGCGAAGTCGATGCCGTAGAAGCACGGCCACTTCACCGGCGGCGCCGTGATCCGGACGTGGATCTCCTTCGCGCCGGCCTCGCGCAGCATCCGGATCACCGCGCGCTGGGTGTTGCCGCGCACGATCGTGTCGTCGACCACGACCAGCCGCTTGCCCTCGATCACCTCGCGCAGCGGGTTCAGCTTCAGCCGGATCCCCAGTTGGCGGATCGTCTGGCTGGGCTGGATGAACGTGCGGCCGACGTACGCGTTCTTGACCAGGCCCGATCCGTACGGGATGCCGGAGGCTTCGGCGTACCCGATCGCGCCGGGCGTCCCGGACTCGGGGGTGGCGATGACCAGGTCGGCGTCAGCCGGGTGCTCGCCCGCCAGCCGGCGGCCGATCTCGACGCGGGTGGAGTAGATCCGCCGGCCGGAGATCTGGGTGTCCGGGCGGGCCAGGTAGACGAACTCGAACAGGCAGCCCTTCGGGTCCGGCTCGGCGAACCGGGTCGAGCGCAGGCCGTCGGCGTCGACCGCGACGATCTCGCCCGGCTCCACCTCGCGGATGAACGAGGCGCCGACGATGTCGAGGGCGGCGGTCTCGCTGGCGATCACCCAGCCGCGCTCCAGCCGGCCCAGCACCAGCGGGCGGATGCCCTGCGGGTCGCGAGCGGCGTACAGGGTGTTCTCGTCCATGAAGATCAGGCTGTAGGCGCCCTTGACCTTCGGCAGCACCTTGGCGGCCGCCTGCTCGATGGTCAGGTCCGGGTACCCGGCGAGCATCGAGGTGAGGATGTCGGTGTCGGAGGAGGCGCCGTGCTTCGCGTTCGCCTTGGCGTGCTCGACGTCGGCGTCCAGGCCGAGATCGAGGTCGCCGCCGCCGTTCAGGCTCTCGGCCAGCTCACCGGTGTTGGTCAGGTTCCCGTTGTGCCCGAGCGCGATCGACCCGGTCGCGGTGGACCGGAACGTCGGCTGCGCGTTGGCCCAGACACTGGACCCGGTCGTCGAGTACCGGCAGTGGCCGATCGCGATGTGTCCGCGCAGCGACGCGAGAGTCGCCTCGTCGAACGCCTGACTGACCAGACCCATGTCCTTGTAGACCAGAATCTGGCTTCCGTTGCTGACCGCGATGCCAGCCGACTCCTGCCCTCGATGCTGCAAGGCGTAGAGCCCGAAGTAGGTGAGTTTGGCAACCTCTTCCCCCGGCGCCCAGACCCCGAAGACGCCACACGCGTCCTGGGGTCCAAGGTCCTGCGGGTCAAGGTCATGGGTTAGCCGACCATCGCCACGAGCCACGGCGTCAGTCTACGGGACGTCACGGGGTGCCCTGGCCCGATCCGGTGGCCGGGCACAGGGAACCCGTCGTACGACTACTCAGTGGAAAGCTACGGTCACCAGCAGAGCACCGGGATACAGCCCGGTTCACTGCCTCCGGCCGCCGACGCGGTCAGTGGGGCGCCGCCCAGTGTCAGCACCGCGGCCACACCAACTACAATGAGCAATTTCCTGATCACACATCTGTCCCTTCGAAAATGAGCCGGAACCGGCTGAGGAGTGCTCTGTGTCGACGCGCTCTGTATATGGTCGGTTCCGACAAGACTGAGAAGGAGGAGGACGTGCTCGAGCCGCTGGGTGTTGATGAAGCCACCTTCGCGGTTTATCACGCCCTTCTCAGCCACCCAGACAGTACGCCCGAGAACATTGCCGCGCTAGTAAAAAGGCCGGTGACCGAGGTTCACGAGCTGATGGAGAAGCTCCGCAAGCTGGAGCTGCTCGTCCCGACCTGGACGAACCCCGACGGTGAGCACGCGGTGCACCCGCGGGTCGGCCTGACCGGCCTGGCCGAGCGGCGCCGGACCGAGCTGAACAAGATGCTCGGAGAGCTCAAGGAAGCCGAAGCCTCGGCCGAGGTGCTGGCCGAGCAGTACAACGAGCTCCTGACCGCCCGCAGCAGTGGGGACGTCGAGGTGCTCAACGGCCGGGCGAACGCCTCCCGGCGGATCGAAGAGCTGGGCCTGAAGGCCAAGGACACGCTGTGGGGCCTGGTGCCCGCGCACATCGACGACGTCACCCACCCGTTCGACAAGTCGCCGGATGTCCCGTTGCTCGAGCGCGGGCTACGGATGCGGACCGTCTATCTCCAGAGCATCACCTCGTCCAAGCAGGCGCTGGACTACGCCGCGGCCATGCACCAGCTCGGCGGCGAGATCCGGGCCACGCCCACGCTGCCGCTGCGGCTGCTGATCTTCGACCAGGAGATCGCGGTCATGCCGATGGACCCGGAGAACCCGACCATCGGCGCGGTCATCCACCGCAGCCCCGCCGTGGTCTCGGTCGCGCTCGCCTTGTTCGACTCCTACTGGGCCCGCGCCACCGAGCTCTTCGACGCGGACGACCGGGAGGACAACGCACCCCTGACGCCCCACGAGGCCGAAGTACTACGGCTGCTCGCGGGCGGCGCGAAGGACGAGCAGGTCGCGCGGCTGCTGGGCATCTCGTTGCGGACGGCCCGGCGAATCACCGCGACCCTGTCGGAGCGCCTCAACGCCGCCAGCCGCTTCGAGCTGGGCGTGGCGGCAGCGAAGCGCGGCTGGGTCTGACCGCTCCCGCTCAGACGGTCTTCAGTGCGGCCAGAAGCTTGGTGAGCGATTCGCGGGCGTCGCCGAACAGCAGGGTCGTTCGGGGGTCGTAGAGGAGTTCGTTCTCGATGCCGGCGAATCCGGGACGCATGGAGCGCTTGAGGAAGATCACCCGCTGCGCCTCGTCGGCGTTCAGGATCGGCATGCCGTAGATCGGGGCACTGGGCGTGTTCCGGGCGGCGGGGTTCACGACGTCGTTGGCGCCGACCACCAGGACGACGTCCGTCGACTTGAAGTCGCCGTTGATGTCGTCCATCTCGCGCAACTGGTCGTACGGCACCTGGGCCTCGGCCAGCAGCACGTTCATGTGGCCGGGCATCCGGCCGGCCACCGGGTGGATCGCGTAGTCGACCTTCACGCCGCGGCTCTGGAGCTCGTCGACCAGGTCGCGCAGCGTGTGCTGCGCCTGCGCCACGGCCAGCCCGTACCCGGGCACGATGATGACCTTGTTCGCGTACCCGAGCAGGATGGCGACGTCCTCCGCGCCACCGGAGATGACTGGCCGCTCGGACGCCGTACCGCCGCCCAGAGTCGACCCGCCGCGGACGGCGCCGAAGAGGATGTTGAAGACGGACCGGCCCATCGCGTCCGCCATCAGCTTGGTCAGCAACGTACCGGCGGCGCCGACGAGCGTGCCGGCCACCAGCAGCAGCGTGTTGCCGAGCACGTAACCGCCCGCGGCCACGGTGAGGCCGGTGAAGGCGTTCAGCAGCGAGATGACGATCGGTACGTCGGCACCGCCCACGGGCAGCACCAGCATCACACCGACCGCGAGACCGACCAGGCAGAGCAGTACGCCGACCCACACACGCGGATCGGAGACGAGCCAGCCGGCCAGCGCGATCCCGCCGATGACCGAGGCGATGAAGAGCACCGGCAGACCGGGGAACGTCACCGGCCGGGTGGTCATCAGTTCTTGCAGTTTGGCGAACGTCACGATCGAGCCGGAGAAGCTGACCGCACCGACCAGGATGGTGAACGCGGTCGCGATCGCGGCCACCGTCGCGTCGTCGCTGACCTCGCTCAGCTCCATCAACGCGACCAGCGCGGCCGCGCCACCGCCGACACCGTTGAAGAGGGCAACGAGCTGCGGCATGTGCGTCATCTGCACCCGGCGCGACCCGACCACACCGACGACCGTGCCGGCCGCCAGCGCGATCAGGATCGGCGTCAGGTGATCGGGCTTGTAGGCGACGAAGGTGATGATCACGGCGAGCACCGCACCGGCGGCGCCGAGCAGGTTGCCGGCCCGCGCGCTGCGGGGCGACGACAGCGCCTTCAGCGCGACGATGAAGCAGACCGCGGCGACCAGGTAACCGATCTGGGCCCAGGTGGGGATCACTTGCGCAGCTCCTTCTTGCGTGCCCCCGGGCCTTTGAACATCTGCAGCATCCGGTCGGTGACGACGAACCCGCCGACCATGTTGACGGTCGCGAGGACGACGGCCAGGAGCCCGACGACCACCACGATCGCGGAGTCGGCCTGCCCGGTGACGATGATGGCACCGACCAGGATGACGCCGTGGATGGCGTTCGCGCCGGACATCAACGGGGTGTGCAGGGTCGACGAGACCTTGCTGATCACCTCGACGCCGACGAACGCCGCGAGGACGAAGATCGTCAGCAGCGCGATGGACTCGGTCACAGGGACTGTCCTTTCAGGAGCTCGCGGGTCGGCTCGTGGAGCACGCTGCCGTCGTGGGTGACGCAGCAGCCGCGGACGATCTCGTCGTTGAAGTCCGGATCGAACGAGGCGTTCCGGGTCATCAGGCGGATCAGGTTCGCGATGTTCTGACCGTAGAGCCGGCTGGCCGGTCCGGCCATCTGGCTGGCGACGTTCGCGCCACCCCAGACCAGCGCGTTGCCGATGGTGAGCTCGGTGCCGGCCACCGAACCCTCGACGTTGCCGCCCTGCTCGGAGGCCAGGTCGACGACGACGGAACCCGGCTTCATCTGCTCGACCATCGCTCGCGACACCAGCACCGGCGCGGTCCGCCCGGGGACGGCGGCGGTCGTGATGAGGGCGTCCGCGGCGGCGACGAACGGGGTCAGCAGCTCACGCTGGAGCTGGGCCCGTTCCGGCGTCATCTCGCGCGCGTACCCGCCGGGGCCGTCCAGGGTGCCGAGCTCGAGCTCGATCGGCTGCGCGCCCATCGAGGCGATCTCCTCGGCGGCCGCGGTCCGGACGTCGTACGCCCTGACGACGGCGCCGAGCCGCTTGGCGGTCGCGATGGCCTGCAGGCCGGCGACGCCGGCGCCGAGGACCAGGACCTGGGCCGGCGGCACGGTGCCCGCCGCGGTCATGTTCAGCGGGAAGAATCGCGGCAGCCGCTCGGCCGCCACGATCGCGGCGCGGTACCCGGCGATCAGCGCCTGGGACGACAGTGCGTCCATCGACTGGGCGCGCGAGATCCGCGGGACGAGCTCCATCGCGAACGCGGTGAGCTTCGCCGTGGTTGCGGTGCGGACCACATCCGGTGGATTCGTGGGCAGGAACGACATCAGCGCCGTACCAGCGTGCAGCCGCTGCAGGCGTTCCCGCTCCAACGGCTGGACCGACGCCACGATGGTGGCCGCGTGGTCGGCACCCCAGGCCACCTCGGCGCCGGCATCGCGGTACTGGTCGTCGGAGTACAGGGCCCGTTCGCCGGCGGCCGGCTCGACCGCCACCTCGTAGCCGAGCTCGATGAGTTTCGCGACTTGTTCCGGCACCAGCGCAACCCGGCGCTCCGCCGGTCTGGTCTCCCGTACGACTGCGATCTTCACTCGCCGAAACCTATGCCAAACACTGGGTCGCCGGAAAGCCCGGTCACGCTTGGTTCGCCAGGTTCTGAAGGAGAAGGGCCTCGGCCAGGCAGACCTTGGTGAACTCGGCGAGGTGCAGGCCCTCGTCGATTCCGTGGGCGCGGGTGTCCGGATCCTCCACGCCGGTGACCAGGATCGAGGCCTCCGGGAAGGTCTGCTGGAACTCCGCGATGAACGGGATCGACCCGCCCATGCCCATGTCGATCGGCTCGACACCCCACGCGGTCTGGAAGGCGGACCGGGCCGCTTCGTACCCGGCGCCGCGCGCGTTCACGCTGCAGGGCTGGCCGTTCTGTCCCTCGGTGACGGTCACCTGCGCACCCCACGGCGCGTGGTTCTCGAGGTGCTCCTTCAGCGCCGCGCTCGCCTTGATCGCGTCGTCGCCCGGCGCGACCCGCAGACTCACCTTGGCCCGCGCGACCGGCACGAGTGTGTTGCTGGCCTCCGCCACGGACGGCGCGTCGATGCCCAGTACGGCGATCGACGGCCGCGTCCACAGGCGGTCGACGAGCGAACCCGATCCGGTCAGCCGGACGGAGTCCAGCACACTCGACTCGGCGCGCAGCCGCGCTTCGGGATAGTCCACATCCGCCGCCCGCGAAGCATGCAGCCCGTCCACCGCGACGTCGCCCTTGTCATCGTGCAGGGTCGCGAGCAGGCGGCACAGCGTCGACAGCGCGTCCGGGATCGGCCCGCCGAACAACCCCGAGTGGACCGCGTGATCAAGCGTCCGCACCTCGACGTACGCCTCGACCAGGCCGCGCAGCGACACGGTCAGCGCCGGCCGGCCGACGTCCCAGTTGCCCGAGTCGGCGATCACGATCGCATCGGCGGCGAGCTCCTCGGAGTACTCGTCCAGCAACTGCAGCAGGGTCGGCGAGCCGATCTCCTCCTCGCCCTCGACGAACACGGTCACGCCCACCGGCAGATCGTTGCCGAAGGCCCGTACGGCGGCCAGGTGCGCGGCGATGCCGGCCTTGTCGTCGGCCGCACCCCGGCCGTACAGCCGGTCGCCGCGCTCGGTCGGCACGAACGGGTCCGAGGTCCACTGCTCGACCGGCCCGGTCGGCTGGACGTCGTGGTGCGCGTACAGCAGCACGGTCGGCTTGCCGGCCGGCGCGGCCTTCTTCGCGATCACCGCGGGCGCGCCGTCGCCGGCCCGGACGATCTTCACCGTGAACCCCTCGGCCTCGAACAGCGCCGCGGTCGCCTCGGCGGAGCGCTGGACGTCGGCCGCGCGGGCGGGTTCGTAGCTGACCGACGGGATCCGGACGAGGTCCTCGAGGTCGGCACGGACACTGGGCAGAACGCGGTCGATCGCCGCGGACAGATCGGTCATGCGCCTACCGTACGGCGTCCGTTCGCCGGCCTGCCGCCCGGAATGCTGTGCTCGTAACTGGTCATGTTAGTCATTGCCGTCATACCCTAAGGCTCTCGTAGGTTTCCGCCCGACCGAAGAGGACTTCACTCATGGCCCGTCGCCCCCTCGCCCTCCTGACCGCCGTCGTCACGTCCGCGGCCGCACTCACCGCCGCACTGCCCGCCAGTGCCGCGATCACCTGCGACACCGCCACCACCGGCGGCGCGACGTTCTACGACGGCCCGTCCGCGTCGAAGAAGTACGACGCCCGGTTCAGCAACAGCGCGAGCATCCCCAACCTGAGCACCTACACCCCACAGGGCGCGGGCACTTGGTACAACTGGGACGGCTCCGGCAAGAACCTCTTGCTGGTCGGCTCGTACCGCGCCGGCGCCGACTCGCAGATCTACGGCATCGACCCGGCCACCGGATCGACCGTCGGCGTGGTCGCGATCGCCGAGTCGCACGTCGGCGGCATCACCGTCAGCAAGGGCTGGGCCTTCGTGTCCGGCGCCGGCAGCAGCATCCGCAAGTACAGCCTCACCTCGCTGCGCGACGCCATGAAGGCAGCGGGTACGCCGTACCTCGCGCAGGTGGGGACCGCGCGGGACGTGGCCGGCGCGTCGTTCATCGGCAGCTACGGGGACTCGCTGTTCTCCGGGACGTTCAACGACACCGGCCGCGGGACCATGTACGAGTACAAGATCGCGGACGACGGAACGCTGACCACACTGGCCGGCGCGTGGGAGGTGCCGACCAAGACGCAGGGCCTGACGGTCACCGCCAACCACTTCATCTACAGCACGTCGTACGGGCGCGGGAACCGCAGCAACCTGTACGTCGTGAAGCGCGGCCAGAAGGATCTGGACGCGGCCGCACTCAGTTGCTTCCGGGCGCCGAGCATGACCGAGGGCATCACCGAGTACAACGGAACGGCGTACCTGGTCTACGAGTCCGGCTCACACCTCTACGCCTCGGACCCGGCCACCCTCAACGTCATTCCCCGGCTGCACAAGGCCTCGATCTCGTCCCTGACGTCCCTGGTCCCCTAAGGCTTGTACTCCGCGGAGTCCAGCACTGCCTGACGCTTCTTCGGGTTGTCCTCACGGACCTGGACGCGGAGCAGAGTCGAGGCGCCCACCTTCCGGTACTGCTCCACAACGGTCGGCACGTTGTTGCAGCTGTACCGGAAGGTCGCGGTCGTGTCCGAGGTTTCCGGAGTCAGCGACGTACAGCCCTCGGGCGCCGTCGCGCTCGTGGGCAGCGTCGACGAGGCCACCAGACCGAGGTAGACACCCTCGACGCTCGTATCCGTCTGCCATCCGGCGGTCTCGGTGGCCACCAGCAACTGAGTGTCTGCCTGTGCCTTCTGGGACCACTCGCGCGGGACCTCCACCGACAGTCCGTTGGCTTCCACCTTCACCGGGCGACTCAAGACGTACCGATAGCCGCCGTACCCGCCGCCGACTGCCAGTACGACGGCCAGCACAGTGGCGATCACCCGGGACCGGCCGGACCGCTTCGGGGGAACCGCGACGGTCGGCTCGTTGGCACTGACCAGAGCGGTCTCCTGGTCGACCCCACCGGCCGTCTTGGGCACAGGCGTCGGCATCTCGGCCGCAGGCACCAGGCCGACTGGGACCTTGCCGGTGGTGTGGGCCTCCCGCAACGCGTTGAGGAAGCTGTCCAGGTCCGGCCACCGCTTGTCCCGGTCCGGCTCGAGTGCACGACGTACGACGACGTCGATCGCGTCCGAGACGTCCGCGCGCAGCGTCGTCATCGACGGCGGCGGTGACTCGATCCGCATGACCGCGCCAAGGCTGGCCACACCATGCGGTGCCTGGCCGGTGAAGGCGGCGTACGCGACCGCTCCGAGCGAGTAGAGGTCCGCCCGGTGGTCCAGCCGCTCACCGCGCACCTGCTCCGGAGCGACGTACGCCGGAGTGCCGCCGGGCATGGTCAGCTGGGACACGTCCTGAACCGCTTTACCCAGACCGAGGTCGCCGAGCATCGCGCGGTCACCACCCGGCTCGGTGCGGAACAGCACGTTGGCCGGCTTCACGTCGCGATGCAGGACGCCGCGCGTGTGCAGGTGCTTGAGGCCCTTGCCGACCTCGGTGATGACGCGGACCGCTTCGCCGAGCTCGAGCGAGCCGGCCTTGATCCGGTCCGCGAGCGTCCCGCCGTCGGCGTAGGTGAGCACCATGTACGGGCGTCCGTCCTCGGCCTCACCGATGTCGTGCACCCCGACGACGTACAGCGAGTCGACCTTGCGCAGAAAGCGTCCCTCGGCCAGGAACCGCCGGCGGACGTCCTCGTCGTCGACCCACAGGTCGGACAGGATCTTGACCGCCACCTCGGCGTCGAGTTGCTCGTCCCGGGCCAGCCAAACCGTCGCGAAACCACCGGCACCGACCCGGCGGACCAGGGCGTACCGGCCGATCCGCGCTGGCTGGTCCATGCACGCATTATGCTCGATCGCTCGTGCGACTGGTTCGCCGGAGCGAACCAAAGCATGTTCCGATGCGTCACAAACGGGGATGGATACGGGACGGGTGCCGAGCTGGAATCGGTCGCTGGTGGCGGTGCCGGCCGCGATCGCGGTGGTCGCTGTCGTGGGCGGCGGGCTGCTGGCCACGCTGCGCGGACCACAGGACCAGACCGGCGCTGCTGCCGCTCCCCTGTCCGCATCCGCCGCTGCGAAGACCTCCCCCGTCGCAGCGAAGAGCGCCACCAACGGGATCATCGACGCGACGAACCTCCCGACCGGCAGGAGTCCGCAGCTGACGTACGTCCGCGGCCGCACGGTCCTGGGTGGAGTCGGCAGTCCGGTCCGCGTGCCCGGTACGAAGGAGATCATCGCCGTGGCGCGGCTGTGGGACACCACCATGACCGTGCAGGTCGCTACCGCCACCAGCAGCTTCCTGATGGTGCAGGACCACACCGGCAAGGTCGTGAACGAGATCCGGAGCGTCGACTCCCTGGTGACCAGTGCCGACGGCAAGTATGTCGCCTTCGCCTCGGGTGGCCGGTTCTCCGACTACCGGTCCGGCGGCACGCTGTACTTCCAGGAGCACACCACCGGGCCGGCCGACGTACTGCGGCAACCGAAGCTCACCGATGTCGCGGTCCTGGCAGTGGTCGGTCATGCCGTGTACTTCCACGGCGGCACGAAGCCGGGTGACTCCTGGGACCTGTACCGCTGGGACACCGAGAAGATGACGGTCCGCAAGCTGCCCAAGGTCACGTCACCCGTCTCGATGACGGCCGACGGCAGTCTGGCGGCTGGAATGACCGTCTTCACCGACAGCGGCCAGTGCACGGCCGTCATGGACGTGGCCAGCCAACTGCAACGCTGGCGGACCTGCGAGTACCGGCTCGACCGGTTCAGCCCGGGCGGCGCGTACGTCGTCGGCCTGCCGCCCGGCACTGGTGAGCCGTACGGCGAGAAGCGCACCGCGGTCCTGGATGGGAAGACCGGCAAGCTGCTCCGGCAATGGACCGCGCCGTCCCTGCGCGCGGCGGTCGCGGAGGACGACGACCACGTCCTCCTGCAGTGGCACGACCAGCAGGAACCACAGTCCCGCTCCGCTGTGGTGCGCTGCACGATCAGCACCGGCCAGTGCGAGCTGGCCACACCCCTGTCCCCGGAACCCCTGTTGCTCGGATCATGAGAGCAGGGTCCATCGTGTTAGGAGCGCCGTGATGCGGAACAAGAACGGCCGCCTCGTGGCCCTGGTCGCGTCGATCGCGGTCGCCGCGGTCGCCATCGGCGCAGCCATCGCCTACCGCCAGGGCCCTCAGGTCGCGGAAGCCGACGCAGCCCCACTCAGCGGCTCCCCGTCTCCCACGGCCGAGCCGATCGCGACGCCCACCCCCACGCCGTCGGTGACTCCATCGGCCACGACTCCCAAACCTCCGCCGTCCACGACGGCGACCAAGAGCGGTCCGGTCAAGTCGAAGGTCAACCTGGCCAAGCTGCCGAAGGGACGCAGCCCGCAGGTCACCTACCTGTCCGGCCGCACCGTCGAGGGTGGCCCCGGCCAGGAGGTGAAGATCCCGGGTTCGGGTGACATCGGGGACGTCGCCCGCCTGAACCAGTCCGTGCTGGCCGTCGTCAGCAAGGGCACCGACACGGAGATGCTGACGATCGACAGCAGCGGGAAGGTCCTGCGGACCACCCCTGACGTCACCGGGATCGTGACCACCGAGGACGGCCTGGCCGCCGCGTACGTCGCCACTCGCCGGTCCGAGCAGAGCGCGGCACTTCCGGGTGCCGTGGTCTACGCGGAGCAGGAATCGGTCAGGAAGATCACGGTGCCGGACGTCTGGGACGCGTTCCCGCTCGGCTACGTCAACGGCAAGGTCTACTTCCGGGCCGAGACCGCCGAGGGCGCCCTCGCCTGGAACCTGTACGAATGGGTCCCGGGTGCGTCCAAGGCCACTGTGGTCAAGTCGATCCCGAAGCCGACCGCGCTGTCCGCCGACGGCTCGACGGCCGCCTCACTGATCAACCTCACCGACTACAGCAGCTGCACCAACGTCGTCACCGTGGAGGGCGGCAAACGCCTCTGGCGCACCTGCGAGTACCAGGTCGTGGGCTTCACCCGCGACGGCCGCACCGCGATCGGAGCACCCTTCTACCGGGACGGGTACGCCGATGGCATCGCATCAGCCCTGGATGCGAAGACCGGCGCGTTGCTGCACGAGTGGACCGGCACGTTCCGGCAGTCGATCGCCGAGGACGACCAGCACCTGCTCCTGCTCGCCGACGACGGCCCGGACAGCGCGGCCTCGATCATCCGTTGCTCGACCGTCACCGGCGCGTGTGAGCAGGCAACTCCGCCGGCCAAGGGCAATCTGCGGATCGGCAGCTGATCTGCCGAGAGCAGATCACCCTGTGTCGCAAGGGTTTCGGGGGCAGACTGACCGCATGGAACGCATTGCGGTGCTGGCTGATGTGCACGGAGTGTTGCCCGCTCTGGAGGCGGTGCTGGCGGAGGACGACGTACGGTCGGCCGATGCGATCGTGCTGGCCGGGGACATCGCCAGTGGGCCGCAGCCGGTCGAGACTCTGGATCTGCTGACGTCACTGGGCGACCGCGTGGTGTGGGTGCGGGGGAACGCCGACCGGGAGCTGGTGGAGATGGCCCGGGCCGCGTTCACGGGCGAACCGCCGGATGCGGTGAGCCCGTGGGCAGCAGAGCAGTTGCGGCCGGACCAGGTGGAGTTGCTGGCGCCCTTGCCGACCAGTGTGACCATCGGGGACGCGCTGTTCTGCCACGCGACGCCACGGGGCGACGAGGAGATGGTGCTGGTCGACAGCCCGATCTCCCGCTGGGCCGAGGTCTTCACCGGGCTGTCTGAGGACGTCCGGACGGTGGTGTGCGGCCACACCCACATGCCGTTCGCCAGGCAGGTGGACCGGCGGCTCGTGGTCAACGCCGGCAGCGTCGGCATGCCGTACGGCGCTCCTGGCCCGAGCTGGGCGTTCCTGACTGCGGACGGCGTACAGCTCCGCCGCGCACCCCTCGACGCCGTCAAGGCCGCGGAGCGCATCACCACGGAGTCGACGTACCCGGGCCGGCAGGAGTGGGTGGAGGAGTACCTGCTGACCAACTACTCCGACACCGAGGCCCTGGACGCGTTCAGACCCCGCGCGGAGGGTTGACCGGCTACCGTCGACACGTGTTCGCACGGCGGCGGAAGCATTTCGGGACTCCGGCTGACAAGGCGACGTATGCGACCCTGCATACCGCCTCGCTGGCCTCTCCCCACCTGCGCGAGGGTCTGACGCCCGCAGCGGCCGGCAAGGCGAGCCGCCACCTCAGAGACCTCCTCGGTACGGCGGCAATCGCGATCTGCGACTCGTCCGGCGTACTGGCGTGGGACGGAGTCGGCGGACCGTACGAGAGCAACCACCGCGGCGATGCGAAGGCCCTCGCGGCGCCCACGCTCCGCTCCGGACGTACGGCGGTGCTCGGAGCGCATGACGTGGCCTGCAGCGACCCGCAGTGCCCGATCCGTACGGCGGTGGTCGCGCCGATCGTCACCGAGGAGCGAGTGGTCGCCGTACTGGTCGCGTACAGCATCCGCTCGTCGGCAGCGCTGGTCCGGGCCACCGAGGAGGTCGCCCGCTGGGTGTCCGGCCAGGTGGAGCTGGCCGAGCTCAACAAGGAACGCACCCGCGCGATCGAGGCGGAGCTGCGTGCGCTGCGGGCGCAGATCAGCCCACACTTCATCTACAACGCGCTGGCCGCGATCGCGTCGTTCGTCCGGACCGACCCGGGCCGCGCGCGGGAGCTGCTGCTGGAGTTCGCGGACTTCTCCCGGTACGCACTCCGGCGCGGCGGCGAGTTCACCACGCTGGCCGACGAACTGCGCAACGTCGAGCGCTATCTGGTGCTCGAGCAGGCGCGGTTCGGCGACCGGCTCAAGGTGTCGCTGCAGATCGCGCCCGAGGTACTGCCGGTGGTCATCCCGTTCCTGGTTGTGCAGCCGCTGGTGGAGAACGCCGTACGCCATGGCTTGGAGGGCACTACCGGTGTCGGGCACATCACGATCCGGGCCCGGGACCGGATCAACGAGGCCGAGATCAGCGTCGAGGACGACGGCTCCGGCAGCGATCCGGAAGTGATCCGGGCCGCGCTGTCCGGCGAGTCCGGCAGCGACTCGGTCGGCCTCGGCAACGTCGACGCCCGGCTCCGGCAGGTGTACGGCGACACGTACGGCCTGGTCGTCGAAACCGCGGTCGACGCCGGCACCAAGGTCACCTTCCGGGTGCCCAAATACTCCTCGGGAGTACACGCCACGCCGTAGTCCTCTGCGCCGTTGACCGTAGTAGTGGCGCGGACTAGCGTCGATGGCAATCCCCTTACGGCGCTGGGAATGCGCGTCCGCGCGAGCGTCGAGACGAGTGGATTCACCTGGACGGGGCGGGTGACGGCCGGATCGCTTTCTGTACGAGGCGATCGCGGCCCACGAAGAGTGCCGATGGGCTGGTCGAGCCCGGATGGAGAGGAGCACTACTCGTGCCAGGTAACAGGGCAGTGATTTACAAGGGGCCGGGCGACGTGGCGGTCGAGACGATCGACTACCCGAGTCTGGAACTCAAGGACGGTCCAGGAGTCAATCCTGCGAACGTGGGGCGGCAGATTCCGCACGGGGCGATCCTCAAGGTGGTGGCCAGCAACATCTGCGGCAGCGACCAGCACATGGTTCGCGGCCGGACCACGGCACCGCCGGGACTCGCTCTGGGCCATGAGATCACCGGTGAGGTGGCCGAGGTCGGCCGCGACGTCGAGTTCATCAAGGTCGGCGATCTGGTGTCCGTCCCGTTCAACATCGCCTGCGGGCGGTGCGTCAACTGCAAGGAGGGCAAGACCGGCGTCTGCCTGAACGTGAACCCCGACCGGCCCGGGTCGGCCTACGGGTACGTCGACATGGGCGGCTGGGTCGGCGGCCAGGCGGAGTACGCGCTGGTGCCGTACGCCGACTGGAACCTGCTGAAGTTCCCCGACAAGGATCGGGCACTGGAGAAGATCCGCGACCTGGCGATGCTGTCGGACATCTTCCCGACCGGGTACCACGGTGCCGTCACGGCGGGTGTCGGGACCGGTTCGACCGTGTACGTCGCGGGCGCGGGGCCGGTCGGCCTGGCCGCGGCCACCTCTGCGTTCCTGCTCGGTGCGGCGGTGGTCATCGTCGCCGACCTGCAGAAGGAACGGCTGGAGCAGGCACGCAGTTTCGGCTGCGAGACGATCGATGTGTCGGAGGGTGATCCGAAGGACCAGATCGACCGGATCCTCGGAGTACCGGAGGTCGACTGCGCGATCGACGCCGTCGGGTTCGAGGCCCACGGCCACGGGACCGACGCCCGGTCCGAGCGCCCGGCCACGGTGCTGAACACGGTCATGGACGTCACTCGTGCCGGTGGTGCAGTCGGTATCCCCGGCCTCTACGTCACCGGTGATCCCGGTGCGAGCGACGAGGCCGCGAAGACCGGCTCGCTGTCGATCCGCCTGGGTCTGGGCTGGGCGAAGTCGTTGGCGTTCACGACCGGCCAGTGTCCGGTCATGCGGTACAACCGCCAGCTCATGCAGGCGATCCTGCACGACCGTACGCAGATCGCGAAGAACGTGAACGCCACGGTCATTCCGCTGGACCAGGCACCGCAGGGGTACGCCGATTTCGACAAGGGCGCGGCACGGAAGTACGTGCTCGACCCACACGGGCTGATCAAGTAGAGGCGCGATGGACGGGAGCCGGGCGCAGGGTCCGGCTCCCGTCGTCCGCACCGGCCGAGTCATACTGCGAAGGAAGGCCAGGTTCGACGAGAGCGACTTTCATGAGCAGTGACGAGCGACTGGACCTCGAGTTCGCCTACACGGCGTACCAGGATTCGTGCCGCGACCTGTATTCGCCGCACTACTACTGCCGGCGGCCGAGCGGTCACGACGGCGTCCACGCCGCCGGCTTCGGCTCGAGCCGCCTCCGCTGGGAACACCAGCCCGACCACGCCCCGCACATGCTGTCCTGAGCGCCCGCCTGCCGGTCGCGGGGGCCTCGCCGGCAGCTCCAATTCCGGATCCCCTGGCATTACTGTGATGCCATGGCCGAGACTCCCCTGCGCGTGCTGGTCGCGGACGACGAGGAGCCCGCGCTGGCCGAGCTCGTGTATCTGCTCCAGCGGGACGACCGGATCGGGGAGATCCGGACCGCGTCGAACGGGCCGGACGCGCTGAAGATCCTGCAGGCGGCCGACCTGGACGTGGTGTTCTGCGACATCAAGATGCCCGGGCTCGACGGCATCGACCTGGCCAGCGTCATCTCCAAGTTCCGCCCGCCACGCCCACAGATCGTCTTCGTCACGGCGTACGACGAACACGCGGTGGAGGCCTTCGAGCTCGAGGCCACCGACTACGTGATGAAACCGGTCCGGGCCGAGCGCCTGGCCGAGGCGGTCCGCCGGGTCGTCACCGCGGGTGCGCCGGCGGCGCTGCAGACGCCGGACGAAACCGACGACGAGGTCATCCCGGTCGAGCTCGCCGGGGTGACCCGGTTCGTCCAGCGCTCCACGGTGCGGTACGTCGAGGCGCAGGGCGACTACGCCCGGCTGCACACCGGCCAGAACTCGCACCTGGTCCGGATCCCACTGAGCACGCTGGAGGAACGCTGGGGCGACGCCGGGTTCACCCGCATCCACCGCAGCACGCTGGTTGCCCTCGCACATGTGGACGAGATGCGCGTCGACGGCGGCCGGTGCGCGGTCCGGGTCGGCGACGACTGGCTCCCGGTCAGCCGCCGCCACACCCGCGAGCTCCGCGACCTCCTGGTCCGCTCGACCTCCCTGCGCGGCTGACATGAGTACGCCGGACAGTCCGAGACGGGTTCGCGTCACCAGCCCGCGCAGAACCGCCACCCGGCGACCCGTGATCCCCACCGGGACCCGTGAGATCGACGAGCAGACCCGGCTCGGCGAGATCTACATGCACTCGCTGATCCAGGCCCAGCTCCGCCTCACCCTCGCGGTGATCGCCGGCGCCGCCGTCATCCTCGGTGGCATCCCACTACTGTTCGCTCTCGTCCCCGCGACCCGCACACTGTCCGTCCTCGGACTGCCGCTGCCCTGGGTCATCCTCGGCATCGTGGTCTACCCGGTCGTGTACATCGCCGCCCGCGTGTACGTCCGCAACGCCGAACGGATCGAGGCCGAGTTCACCGAGTTCGTCGGACGGCAGTAGATGTCACCGGCGATGAGTCTGACCGCCATCGGATTGGTGGTCTTGGCAACGATCGGGATCGGCCTGTTCGGGCTGCGAATCTCCCGGACCACCAGCGACTTCTACGTCGCGAGCCGTGCGGTCTCGCCACGCTGGAACGCGTCCGCGATCAGCGGTGAGTACCTGTCGGCCGCGTCGTTCCTCGGTGTTGCCGGTCTCGTGCTGGTCAACGGCGCCGACATGCTCTGGTTCTCGGTCGGCTACACCGTCGGCTATCTGATGCTGCTGGTCCTGGTCGCGGCACCGCTGCGGCGAAGCGGTGCCTACACGTTGCCGGACTTCGCCGAGACCCGGTTCGAGTCGGCTGTGGTCCGCCGGATCTGCTCGGGTCTGGTCGTCGGCATCGGCACGCTGTACCTGCTGCCCCAGTTGCACGGCGCCGGGCTCACCGTGCAGACCGTCACGGGCGCGCCGCCCGACGTCGGTGCCGCGGTCGTCGCGGTGATCGTGGTCTTCAACGTCGCCGCCGGCGGCATGCGCTCGATCACCTTCGTCCAGGCCTTCCAGTACTGGCTGAAACTCACCGCATTGGCCACGCCGATCTTCGTCATCCTGATCGCGTGGCGAGCCGGCGATCACTCGGCCGGTGTACTGCAGTCGCTGCAGGGCGCGGCCGCCGAATGGTCCGAACCGCTGTCCCGCGCGGGCGGCCGGGACCACCCGCTGTACGCGACCTATTCGTTGCTCCTGGCCCTTTGTTTCGGAACGATGGGCCTTCCGCACGTCCTAGTCCGCTTCTACACGAATCCGGACGGCCGTGCGGCCCGCCGTACGACGGTCGTCGTCCTGGCACTGCTCGGACTCTTCTATCTCTTCCCACCGATGTACGCCGTACTCGGCCGGACGTTCGCGCCCGACCTGGTGAGTGAGGGCGCGGACACCGTCGTACTCGAACTGCCGAACCGGATTCTTCCTGGCACAGCAGGGGATCTGCTCGGTGCACTGGTCGCGGCCGGGGCGTTCGCCGCGTTCCTTTCGACGTCGTCGGGATTGACGGTCGCGATCGCCGGAGTCATCGACCAGGACCTGTTCCGGAGCCGGCTGCATCGGTGGACGGGCGGCGACTACGTGGCGGTGAACAGCTTCCGGATCGCTGCGGTGCTCTCGATGGCCGTTCCCTACTTGGCGTTTCTGATGACCGGCTCGCTGAGTTTGGCCGACACTGTGGGCCTCGCGTTCGCAGTCGCCGCGTCGACGTTCTGTCCCCTGCTGGTGCTGGGGATCTGGTGGCGCCGGATGTCCACGACCGGCGCCGCGGCCGGCCTGGTGGTCGGTGGAGTCGCCGCGAGTGCCGCCGCGTTGATCAACGTGCTCGGCGGCCCCGACGGCGGCTGGCCGAAGGCACTGGTCGGTCAGCCGGCCGCGTGGACGATGCCGCTCGCGTTCATCACCGTGATCGTGGTGTCGAAGCTGACCCCCGACAAGATCCCCGCCGGCGCCGCCCGCAGCATGGTCCGCCTCCACACCCCCGAAGCCGTCGACGTCGACCGCGGACTGCCGTTTCGTTGAGACCGCTCGTCGTGGGATTCCTACCGCTCGCCGCAGCGGAGTGATCCACCGGGCGACTGGTGTGGTCCGCTGAGCGCTCGATGCGTGTGGGAGCTGTCAGGCGACAGTGACCGAGGACACAGTACGGACCAGCAGCAGCCCCTGCCTGGCCCATCCGCCCGGCCTGATCACCGTCTGGAGGTCCCGCGATGTCCGATACGCGATCCGCGGGTGACCCGGACCTGACGACGTACCGGGACGTCCAGCTCTCGCCGGACTTCTCCGAACTGCGTCGCCGGTTCCGGCGCTTCGTGTTCCCGATGACCGGACTGTTCCTGGTCTGGTACTTCCTCTATGTCCTGCTCGCCGCCTACGCACCCGGGTTCATGTCGCACAAGGTCGGCGGCAACATCAACGTGGCCCTGTTGTTCGGCCTCGGTCAGTTCGTGTCGACGTTCGCGATCACGATGATCTACGTCCGCTGGGCCGACCGGCGGATCGACCCGGACGCCGAGCGGATGCGCCACCAGATCGAGGGAGAGCCGAAGTGACCGCCCCACTGATGTTGCCC
Source organism: Kribbella sp. NPDC049227 (assembly GCF_043197265.1). Taxonomy (NCBI): domain Bacteria; kingdom Bacillati; phylum Actinomycetota; class Actinomycetes; order Propionibacteriales; family Kribbellaceae; genus Kribbella; species Kribbella sp. NPDC049227. The sequence goes on from NZ_JBICST010000009.1 coordinate 212,524, forward strand.
ATGGCAACCGAGATCGGCAACCCGACCGTCAACATCATCATCTTCGGGCTGTTCGTGCTGGCCACCCTCGCGATCGTGCTGCGGGCGTCGAGGAACAACCGGACCGCGGCCGACTTCTACGCCGGCGGCCGGTCCTTCACCGGCCCGCAGAACGGCATCGCGATCGCCGGCGACTACCTGTCCGCCGCGTCCTTCCTCGGCATCGCGGGCGCGATCGCCCTGAACGGGTACGACGGCTTCCTGTACTCGATCGGCTTCCTGGTGGCGTGGCTGGTGGCCCTGCTGCTGGTCGCCGAGCTGCTCCGGAACACCGGCCGGTTCACGATGGCCGACGTACTGTCCTTCCGGCTCAAGCAGCGGCCGGTCCGGATGGCGGCAGCGATCTCCACGCTCGGCGTCTGCTTCTTCTACCTGCTGGCGCAGATGGCCGGCGCCGGCGGTCTGGTCGCGCTGCTGCTCGGCGTCTCCGGCCGAACCGGCCAGAGCATCGTGATCGCGGTGGTCGGCGCGATCATGATCACCTACGTCCTGGTCGGCGGCATGAAGGGCACCACCTGGGTGCAGATCATCAAGGCCGTCCTGCTGGTGATCGGCGCGGGCATCATGACGCTGTGGGTGCTGGCGAAGTACTCGTTCAACCTGTCCGGTCTGCTCGGTGCAGCCGTCGACAACAGCCCGGCGGCAGGCGAGAAGCTGCTCAACCCGGGTCTGCAGTACGGCGCAACGGGGATCAGCAAGCTGGACTTCATCTCACTGGCGCTGGCACTGGTGCTCGGCACCGCCGGTCTGCCGCACGTCCTGATGCGGTTCTACACGGTGCCGAACTCCAAGGAGGCCCGGCGCAGCGTCAGCTGGGCGATCTGGATCATCGGCATCTTCTACCTGTTCACACTGGTGCTCGGGTACGGCGCTGCCGCGATCGTCGGCCCGGACGCGATCAAGGCCGCGCCCGGCAAGGCGAACTCGGCCGCACCACTGCTGGCGTTCGAGCTCGGCGGTGAGCTGCTCCTCGGCGTCATCTCCGCGGTCGCCTTCGCCACGATTCTGGCGGTCGTGGCCGGCCTGACGATCACCGCGAGTACGTCGTTCGCCCACGACATCTACGGCTCGATCATCAAGAAGGGCCAGATCAGCGGCGACGGTGAGGTCCGGGTGGCTCGGTACACCGCGGTCGTGATCGGCATCGTCGCGATCATCGGCGGCATCTTCGCCAACGGCCAGAACATCGCCTTCCTGGTGGCGCTGGCGTTCGCGGTCGCGGCCAGCGCGAACCTGCCGACGATCCTGTACTCGCTGTTCTGGCGCCGGTTCAACACCCGCGGCGCACTCTGGAGCATCTACGGCGGCCTGGGCTCGGCGATCATCCTGATCGCGTTCAGCCCGGTCGTCTCCGGCAAGGTCGACGCGAAGACCGGACAGAGCCTGTCGATGATCACCGACACCAGCATCGACTTCCACTGGTTCCCGCTGGACAACCCCGGCATCGTCTCGATCCCGCTGGCCTTCGTGCTCGGCTGGCTCGGCACGGTCACCAGCAAGGAGCCGGTCGACACCGACAAGTTCGCCGAGATGGAGGTCCGCTCCCTCACCGGCGCGGGCGCCGAGAAGGCGGTCCAGCACTGAGGTGATTCCAGACCTGTCAGGCAGGCTCTGCGGACCGTACGCGATCCTGCCTGGCAGCCCCACCACCGCCCCTCGAGACGGACCCGGTACCCCTGGCCGGGTCCGTCTCGCGTTGTCAGGACAGCTTGAGGGTGGGCCAGAGGGTGAGGAAGGTGTCGCGGGAGCGGGTGCCGCGGAGTTCTTCGGCGGCGTGCAGGCGGCCGAAGGTGAAGGCGTTGCCGCCGTCGAGGTGGGTCTGGATCGCGAGCTGACGGAGCAGCTCCCGGGAGACGACGCTGTCCTGGTGCTCGCCGAGGATCTCCTGGACCTCCTCGGTCCGAGCCGCCAGGTCCGACGCTTCGTCCCCGAGCACGGGTACGGCGGACTCCGCGGCGTACCGCAGCCGCTTGGCTGCCTTGCGGACCTCGTGCAACTCGTGGTCCTGCTCGGCCGAGCTCTCCGCGTCCTGGGCGCGGCGGACCGCCTTCCGCATCCGCTTCCAGTCGTGGTGCAGCAGGTCGCCGATCTGCTTGGCCGCCTTCCGGTCGTCGCCGGTCAGCGGCGGCTTGGCGATCAGCTCGTCGAGCGTGTCCAGCAACTGGAAGTACCGCTCGCTCTCCAGAGCGGCCAGGGCGCCCGCCCGGCCCTCCTTGTACACCCCGCGCAGATGGTCGTCGATCCGGCCGCCGACCCGGCCCATCACCAGCTCGACGGGCTGCTCCGCCACTTCCGCGGCGAAGTGCTCACGCTGCACCTCGGCGTCCCGGGCGACACCGAGCTCCCCGGCCAGCCACTTCAGCTCGGCCCGGATCTCGTCACCCACCTCGCGGTCCACGACCGGCCGGTACGTCGCCAGCGCGGACCGCAGCCGCCGGGTCGCCACCCGGAACTTGTGGATCGAGTCCGGGACGTCACGGCGTACCTGCGGATCGCGGTCCCGGATCGCCTGCACCTGCTCACCGGCGTACGCACGGAAGATGTCCGACGTCCGCGGCTTCTTCGGCAGCTCCCAGCCGGCCGGGCTGGGCACACGGTCGCCGAGCGCCCGCGCGAGTTTGCTCGGTCCGGCTGCGGGCTCGGCACCGGCCGACCGCAGTACGGGGTCGACGGCCTCGAGGAGCTCACGCTCGCCGGTGACGAGCTCGAATTCCCATTCCCGCCAGCTCTCCGGCTCGGCACCCTCGACCGTCGCGGTGACGCGGTCGTCGGCCAGCTCCGCGAGCACCTTGCCGTCGGCATCCAGCAGCCTGTGCACGACCCGGTGGGTCTGCAGCGTGACGACAGGGATCAGCTTGTGGTCCCGGACATGCACCCGCACTGTGCGGACCAGCGCGATCGGCACGCTGCGCACCGACCGTCCGAGCGGGTGGTGGATCTCCAGCCGTTCGCCTGAGGCCTTCGGGAACTTGATGTGCCAGCCGTCGTCCTCGCCGCCGGTCCGCCGTCTCAGCGTCACCTTGTTCGCGGCGAGGTCCAGCGCCTCGGTGTCGTAGTACACCGCCTCGAGGTCCAGCTCCACCGGCTGCGCCACACTCGCGACCCCAGGCAGCTCGTGCAGCGCGGGCAGACCCGCGCCGTCGTCGACGTCGTACTTGGTCTCGATCTCGAGCTGCTCAGTCGGCGCCATACCTCTTGTTTACCAGGCGTTCATGAATTGGTCAGCCGAGCGCTCGCAGGTCGGCGACCAGTCGCTCCAGATCCCGGTCCGGTACGCCGTTGGGCGAGAGGGTCCGAAGCTGTCGCCGCTGGTTGCGGTTGAGTCCCCAGCAGATCAGTACGACGAGAATCAGCAGAGCGATCATGTTCCGCCCACCGCCTTGAAGAACGTGTAGTGGAAGGTCCCGCCGGACTCCGCGGACTTCTCCAGGTCGCGGATGCCCTGCGCCCACTCGGCCGGGGTTCGCATCCCGGCGGCGAGGGCACGCTCCCGGACCGACTCGACCATCGCGATGAACGTCTTCCGGGTGAACCCGTCGACCAGGTGCGGCAGGGTCTCGTCGGCGTACACCGTGCACGGGTGCGTCCGGACGTCGGCGTACCCGGCGTCCTTCAGGAGCGGCTGCAGCCGCCGGCCGATCAGGGAGTCGCCGCCTGCCTCGGCCTGCAGGTCGACGAGGCAGTCGATGACCGCTTGTGCCGCCGTACTGCGAGGGTGGAAGAACGCCGACTGGTGATCGCCCTCGATCGCGGTGATCGTGCCGCCGGGTTTGATCAGGCGGCGCAGGGCGACCAGGGCGGTGTGCGGGTCCGCGAGGTGTTCGAGGACGAAGCACACGAACACGTGGTCGAACTCCTCCTCCGGAAGGTCCCGGAGGTCGGCGTGCCGGAAGTCGACGCTCGCCTCGGGCGCGACGGCGGCGACGCGGGCCTTGGCCCGGGCGAGCGACTCTTCGGAGATGTCGACCGAGACGAGGTCGATGCCCGGGCTCCGGGTGACCAGCTGGACGGTCTGCGCGCCGACGCCGCAGCCCGCTTCGAGGACCCGGCTCCCGGGCGGGTACGTCGTACCGCCGTGCAGGAGATCGGCGAGCGTCTGCGCCTGGTCGGTCAGCCGGCGGGTCTCGGCCGGGGTGTAGCCGTGCACGTAGTCAGTTCCCATACCTCCAACGTGCCGCCACAATGGTCCAGTGAACAGGTCCAATCCGAGCCAAAGTGGTAGGTCCAAAGGACTGGTCAACGCCGGTACGGACTTCTTGCAGCTGAACCCTGCCGACGCGCCGCCCGGCGGGTTGTCGGACTGGCTCACTGAGAGCCTCCGCGCCGCGATCTCCGACGGCCGCCTCCCGATCGGCAGCCGGCTCCCCTCCACGCGCCTCCTCGCCACCGAACTCCGCCTCTCCCGCGGTGTCGTCACCGAGGCCTACCAGCGCCTGACCGAGGACGGCCAGGTCGCCGGCCGCGGCCGCGCCGGCACGGTGGTCGTCGCAGTTCCGGTCGTCGCCGAGCCGGGCGTTGGAGCGGGCCGGATCACGCCACCAACCGTCGTACCGGAGCCCGGCCTGGACGTGTTCGACAGTTTGCGGGCAGCTCCGGCTCGGATCGACCTCACGCCCGGAGTACCCGATCTCGCGGCCTTCCCGCGGGCCGCCTGGCTACGGGCCGAACGGGCGGTGCTCAGCGATCTCGAGTCGTCCGAGTTCGGGTACGGCGATCCGTCCGGTACGCCGGCGCTCCGTCGCGCGGTCGCGAACTGGCTGGCTCGCAACCGGGGGATCGCGGCGGACCCGGACGACCTGATCATCGTCGCCGGGGTCTCGCAGGCGATCGGGCTGGTCGCGCAGGTGCTGAAGGACCGCGGGATCCACGAGATCGCGGTGGAGGATCCGGGGTCGCTCGGATCCCGGCAGCATCTGCAGAACTGGGGGATGTGCACGCCCCCGATCCCGGTGGACGCCGGCGGACTGCGGGTCGACCTGCTGCGCGAGTCGGGTACCCGAGCGGTCATGGCGACTCCGGCGCACCATTTTCCGACGGGCGTCGTACTGGAAGGTGAGCGGCGGCGGGAGCTGATCCAGTGGGCGGCCGAGGGTGGGCTGATCATCGAGGACGACTACGACGCCGAGCACCGGTACGACCGTCCGCCGGTTCCGGCGCTGCGCGCGATGCTGGCCGATCAGGTGATCTACGCGGGCAGCGTGTCGAAACTGCTCGCTCCGTCGCTGCGGATCGGGTGGATGCTGCCGCCACCGCAGTACAAGGACGCGCTGATCGGCATGAAGCGCCTGGCCGACCTCGGCAACGCCGCGCTCCCGCAGCTCACGCTCGCACAGCTGATGGAGTCCGGCGAGCTCGAACGCCAGCTCCGCTTCCTCCGCCGTCGCCACCGGACCCGCCGCGACGCGATGGTCGATGCCATCAGCAACTACTTGCCCACCGCCACAGTCCACGGCGCCGCGGCCGGGCTGCACCTGACCATCACCTTCGACGACACGCTGAACGACGTCGATCTGGCCGCCCGGGCACTCCAGAAGGGCATCAAGACCCACCCACTCTCCTGGCACTGCCAACTCCCCCACGCCCCCGGCCTCGTCCTCGGCTACGCCGCCCGCACCCCCACCGAAGTCGCCGAGGCGATCGCCACCGTGGCAGGCGTACTCAAGAACGGGTAGTAGTGGGGCTCCGCGCCACCTCCGCAGCGTGAAGAGGCGCGAGCCGGCGCACTACTACCCGTCCTTCGGTACCGATCTCAGCGGGTGTAGAGCGGGGACATGGCGAGGGCGAACTTCGTCATCAGGTCGGGGTCGACCGCCCGGGCCGGAAGCGGGACCAGGTCGACCAGTTTGTCGTCGCCGACCCTGATGATGGTGCGGCCGGTGGCGGTGTCGACGTACCCCTCGTCGCCGAGCGGGATCGACTGTGAGGTCGCGGCCCTGCGGATCGGCGCCATCAGGGCCTCCGCCTTCGGAGTACGCCGTACTGACGTCGAGAGCACGCTGGTCGGGTTGACCCAGCCGCAGACGAGATCGCCGAGGGTGGTTTCGCCGTCGCGCCGGATCATCGCGGGCGCGCCGAGCACCCTCTCCGCGGCCGACGTACCGCGTTCGCAGTCCGGGCGGGTGATCTGCGGCGGCGGCTCCGGCAGTCCCGGCGCCTGCCGGGCCACTTCCTGACCGAGGAGGACGTACTTCGCCAGCGTCGCCGACGGACCGCTGACCTTGTACAGCCGTCCGTCGAGCAGGAACACCACGAAGGTGCTGGTCCCGAACCCGCCCTCACCGACGGCCGCCGGCTTGGCCGGCTGCCGCTTGGTCGCGGCGTACGCGCGCTGCGTCGCGGTCAGTGTCGCTTTTGTTGCCGGAAGCACCGAAATCCCGACCCGCAGGACCGGGCCGCTCGGGTTGGCGCTCAGACCGAGCTGACAGACGTCGTACGTCGGCAGGCCGAACTCCGCCGGGATCGCCTTGGGCTGGATCTGCACCACCGGGACCGCCAGCGTCGATTGCACGAGCGTTTGATCCATCCGAACGCACAGGGTGTCCGCAACCTTGGAGGTGGCCGGACCACTCGGGGTCGCCGACGGTGTCTCCGAGGGCGTCTCGGTGGGTGGCGTGCTCACCGAGACCAGCGGCGGCACGTTCGGCGCCGTCTCCTGACCCGGTCCGCCGCAACCCGCAAGGGCGGCCATGGTCAGCCCGGCGATCACAACACGGCGGATACGCATGATGACCGAGCCTAACCCGCTGTGCGCAGCTCCCTTTCGCGCACCGCGTGTTCGTCGGTGCGGGAGTCGTACTGCCAGAACTCGCGCAGCCAGACCGCGGTTCCGATCACGCCGGCGACACAGAGGATGCCGCCGCTGACGATCGCGGTCCGAACGCCGGTGAGGTCGGCGACGAGACCGGATCGCGCTTGGCCGCCGAGCGGGCCGAGCGAGTAGCCGAGCATCTCGATCCCGGCCAGCCGACCGCGCATCTCGTCCGGGATGGTCTGGTTCCAGATCACCGACCGGAACAGCACCGACACCATGTCCGCGGCGCCCGCCACGGCGAAGAAGGCGATCGCGAACCAGATGTCCGGTGCCAGCCCCGCGACACCGACCGCGGCACCCCAGGTCATGGTCGCGAGTACGACGGCCCGGCCCTGGTGGTGGACGTGCTTCGCCCAGCCGCTGGTGAGGCTGGCGACCATCGCCCCGATCGCTTCAGCGCTGTACAGGAGACCGAGCAGTTTCGGCTGCTGCAGGATCTCGGTGGCGAACGCCGGGAACAGCACGATCGGCATCGCCAGGAACATGCCGACCATGTCGACCAGGTAGGTGGCGAGCAGGTCCTTGCGGCGGAACGCGTAGACGATCCCGCCGCCGATCGCGCGCAGGCTCGGCGGCGTGCTGTGCTCACTCGTCTTGTACGAACCCAGGCGGAGGTAGAGCCCGGTGGCGACAACCAGCCCGGTGAGCTCGACCGCGAACGCCCAGGTCACGCCGACCGACCCGACCAGCACGCCGCCCAGCGCCGGCCCGGCGAGCTGCCCGACCTGCATGGTCAGAGAGCTCAGCGCGACAGCGGCCGGGATCTCAGCATGCTTGACCACCCGCGGGAGCAGTGCTTCGCGGCTGGGGCGCTGCAGCGACGAGGCGATCGCGTTCAGGGCACCACAGACGTAGATGAGCCACACTCGCGGGCTGGCGAGGAGGGTGTTGCCGAGCAGGGTCGCGCAGATGAGGGCCTGTGCGACCCCGGTGCCGATCAGCAGCTTGCGGCGATCCACGTGGTCCGCGAGGGCACCGCCGTACAGGCCGAACACGACGAGTGGCGCGATCGTCACCAGACCCATCGCACCGACTGCGAAGTTGGAGCCGGTGATCTGGTACAGCTGGTAGGGCAGGGCGACGTACCCGACCATGCCGCCGAGGAAGAAGACCGAGCCCGAGACCACCAGGATGCGGAAATCGCGAGAGCCTCGCCAGGGCGTCAGATCGACGCGCAGCCGGCCCAGCCGCTCACGGACACTTGACGCCACCGGCACATAGTGACATCGGATCGCGGCTCCGGCGAAAAGCTTTATCCATCCCTCGGGACCGATTGGTTGCCGTTGGCGTCGATCGCGCTTCAGGCCAGCGGGAGGTACGCGGTCAGGTCTGTGCGTTCACCGCTGGCGCGGAGCTTGCCGGTGGCGCGAGCCTCGATCCAGGTGGTGCGGCCGAGCGCGAGGTCGATCCAGAGCTCCGGCGGGAGTTCGACCACCGCGCCGGGGGTGCCTCGCGTGTGCCGAGGGCCTTCGATGCACTGCACCGCGCCGTACGGCGGGACGCGGACCTCGACCGCATGACCGGGAGCCTTCGCGACGAGGCGTTTCAGCAGTTGCTTGGTGAGCAGCTTCAGGTCGGTGCGCTCGGCCGTACCGGCGTCGTACCGTTGGAGTGCTTGCTGAAAAGCCTGATCTTGTGGGGGGCCGAGCATGTTCACGACGTGCCAGCGTACGCGCCGATTTGTGGGGTCGCCCCCTGTGTGGACGATAATCAGGCTCGAGAATCGGGAAGCGAGGTCGGGATGCTCACGCCCAGGCACCAGGCGCTGCTGATGACGCTGGCGGGAATGACCGTCGGCGTAGCCGTGTTCGGCAGCGTGCTGGCGATCAACGGGAACCCGCTGGCGGGGGACAAGCCCGCCGGGATCGTGAACAGCCAACCGACCCCTGGCACGACGACCCGTTCCGACGGACTGCAGGCCGACTCCCTGCGCTACACCGAGCAGACGTTCGGCACCGAGAAGGCGCCCGTCTCGGCCGAGGTCCCGGCCGGCTGGAAGAGCAGCCAGGCCGGCACCCGCCCGCGCTTCATGGATCCGGCCGGCGTCTGGCAGATCCGCTTCGACACGCGCGGCAGCAAGTCGTCGCCGGACAAGCTGGTCGACAACCGCGCGAAGAGCATCGACGAGCAGGACCTGGACGTGATCAGCCGCGCCGACGGCACGCTGATCTACACCTACGTCGACCAGAACCGCGGCCCGCGGATGGGGTTGTCGCGCTTCGTCTCCACCGATGGCGGCGAGAGCTCCGCGATCGAGATCACCGTCGGCGGCCGCCCGCAGGACGAGGCCGGCCTGCGCGCCGTACTCGAGCGCGCCACCCAGTCCCTCCAGCTGCCGTCGTCAAGCGGCGACAACCGCCCGAACTGACGTCAGCACTTGATGTCGGCAGTCGGGGCCGTGCCCTGCAGCAGGTAGGTCTCCACCACGTTGTCGACGCACTCGTTCCCAGCCTTGTAACCGGTGTGCCCGTCACCGTCCCGGGTGACCAGGACACCGCTTTCCAGCTGGTGCGCGAGGCCGACGGCCCACGCGTACGGCGTGGCCGGGTCGCGGGTCGTGCCGACGACCACGATCGGCTTGGCCCCAGCCGCCTTGATCGGATGCGGCTTGTCTTCGGGCTTCACCGGCCAGTTCGCGCACGCCACCGAGCCCCACAACAGGAACGACCCGAACCGCGGTGAGGCGGCCTGGTACTCCGGCTCCTCGGCCTTGGCCTGCGCCACCGAGGTGATGTCCGGCCGGTCCAGGCAGTTGACCGCGTAGATGACCTCGTTCTGGTTGTTCTCGTACCCGGACGGCTTGCGGCCGGTGTACTCGTCAGCGAGAGCCAGCAGGCGCGCGCCCTTGCCGTCGAGGCCGTCCAGGACCGCATCCTCGAGGCGCGGCCAGAAGTCCTTGAGGTACAGCGGGTAGATCACCCCGAGCACCACCAGGGCCTGCGTGACCTGGCGTTTCCCGTCGCCCGGCAGCGGATTCGCGTCGCTGTCGTTGATCAGCTTGTCGACCTTCGCGAGCACTTCCGCCTTGGTGCTGCCCAGCCGGCAGGACCGCTGCGCGCAGTCCTCCGCGAACGCGTCCAGCGCGGTGTCGAAGCCCTTCGCCTGGGCGATGTTGTTCTGCTCCGACGTCTTCGACGGGTCGACCGCGCCGTCGAGCACGAGCCGGCCGACGTTCTTGGGGAACAGTTCGGCGTACGTCGCGCCCAGGTAGGTGCCGTACGACATGCCGAGGTAGTACAGCTGGGGATCGCCGACGATGCCCCGCAGTACGTCGATGTCGCGGGCGGCATCCTTGGTCGACACGTGCGGCAGCAGCTCGCCGGAGCGCTGCTCACAGCCGTCCGCGAGGGTCTTCGCCTCGTTGTTCAGCTCGTTGATCTCGGCGTCGTCGTCCGGGCTGCCGTCGGCCGCGATGAACTTGTCCAGCTGCTCGGTGTCCAGGCACTTCACCGGGGTCGACTCGCCGACGCCGCGCGGATCCCAGCCGATCACGTCGAACTTCCGCAGCAGCGACTGCCCGAGCACGAACCCGGCCGAGGCGGCGAACTCCAGCCCCGACCCACCGGGCCCGCCGGGGTTGATGAACAGGGTCCCGATCTTCCCGGCACGGTCCCGGGCGAGCACCTTCCGCGCCCGCAGTTCGATCGTCTGACCGGCCGGCTTCGAGTAGTCGAGCGGCACGGTGATGGTCGCGCACTGCTGGTTGGAACCGCAGCGCTCCCAGTCCGGCTGCTGTTGGTAGAACTTCTCGAGCCCCGCCGGGATCGGGCCGGCCGGCCCCTTCGGCTGGCCGGGACTCGAGCCGGCCGTCCCGCCGTTCTCCCCATCCTGGGCCCGGCTCGCCACCCCACATCCACTCGCCAGTACCGCAACGGCTGCCAACAACACGGTAGTCATGCGGAATTTCACTGCGGGGCGTCTCCCTCGTCCTCGTGGTGCAGGCGCCGGCGGCGCCGGGGCTTGCGGCGGCGCCGCTGCTCCGTGGTCTCCTCCGCCGTGGCCGCGGGGTCCTCCGCGGCCGAGTGCTCTGCCATGGTCTCCGGAGTGGGGGTCGGCACAGACATCGGCACCGTCTTCGGCGCGGCCTCCGGCTCGTCCGGTACGACGTCCGCCAGGTCCTCGGGCAGTGGCGCGTCGGGCGTCGTCGTACTCGAGGCTTCGTACTGCTGGCGGGGCGAGCACACGTCCGCGCGGCTGCACGCACAGCGCCGGCCGGATGCGGCCAGCCGGACGACCACGGTGTCGCTCGGCACGTTGTGTCCGACCACCACTCCGTCACCCGCGGGGGTCTCCACCGGCGTACCGACGGAGGGCGCCTTCGCGTTGAACTCCTGGTAGAGCGGGTGCTCGTACTTCAGGCAGCACATCAGCCGTCCGCAAGCACCGGAGATCTTCAGCGGGTTCAGCGGCAGGTCCTGGTCCTTCGCCATCCGCACGCTGACCGGCTCGAAGTCCTTCAGGAACGTCGCACAGCACAGGTCCCGCCCGCACGGCCCGATGCCGCCCTGCAGCCGGGCCTCGTCGCGGGCACCGACCTGACGCAGCTCGATCCGCGCCCTGAGCCCGCGGGCCAGATCCCGGACGAGCTCGCGGAAGTCGACCCGGTGCGGCGCGGAGAAGTACACGATGACCAGCTGGTCCACATCCGGCCGCCGGTCGACGAAGTCGATGCCGACCACCTTCATCGGCAGCCCGTGCTGGCGGATCAGCCGCTTCGCGATCACCCGCGCATCGGCCCGGCGCACCCGGTTCGCCTCGTCCCGGTCCAGGTCGTCGGCGGTGGCAATGCCGTCACACAGCGGCAGCCCGCCGATCTCCTCCGTCACGTACTGCGGCGCCCAGACGCACTCAGCCACCTCCGGCCCGTCGTCGGTCGGCACCAAGACCTTGTCCCCGACGCGCGGACGATGCGGGCCGGGGTCCAGGTAGTACAGCCGCCCGTATCGCTCGAACGACACCGCCATCACCATGCCCACGCCAGCCAGAGTACTGGCCAGGGCCTCAGATGCTCAGCGCTTGCTGTCTTTGACGGTGCCGATGAGGGTGTCGCCTCCGGGGCCGTAGGCGGCGCAGACGGCGAGGCGGTCGTGGTTGTTCCATTGGTACTCGTCCGGAGCCCAGTACGACACTTCGAGCTCGGAGGTGGCTGTGCTCCTGCCGACGTACGTGGTGAACGCCGCCGAGCAGGTGCTCTCCGCCTCCAGGTCCACCTCGTCCTCGCCGGGGAACGGACCGTCCGCGAGCTGGAGGTTGCCGAAGATCTCGCCGTCGTGTGCCTCCGAGCAGGGCTGGCGAACGGCCTCGCCCTCGACGTTCCCGTCGTCGAAGCACTCACCGACGGCCAACTCGTCCACGTAGGTGGTCGTCGTGGTGGGGTACGACGAGGTGGGCTGGGGCGCACCGTAGTAGTCGTCGTCGCGGTCCGAACCGACCGCGATCATCACCACGATCAAGCCCAGCCAGAAGATCGTCACCAGGCCGCCGACGACGATGCCGGTGATCGCCAGCCCGGTACCGCTCTGCCGGCGCTTCTTGATCTGCACGAGGGCCGCGATGCCGAGACCGACCGCGACCGGCGCCGCGAGCGAGAACACGATGCTGCCCAGACCGGTCACCAGAGCCGCGGTCGCGAGCGAATTGGTGGCGTTCGTCGCCGCCCCCGGATACCCGTACCCGTACGCCGCCGGAAACTGCCCATACCCCGGCTGCCCATACGCAGGCGGTCCGTACGGCGGTTGCCCGTAGTGCGGTTGCCCATACCCCTGCTGTGGTTGACCATACGGCGCCGGCTGCCCATAAGGCTGCTGGCCATAAGGCTGCTGCCCGTAAGCCGGTTGCCCGGGGAGTGACTGCGGTTGCCCCGGCGCCACCCATGGCGCGGCTCCCGGCTGCTGAGCACCCGGCTGCTGGCCGGGGCCTGGCTGCTGGGCAGGCGGTCGTCCGGCACGGCCGTAGGTCGGGAACGACCTCGGCGTGTCCTGTGGCCGGTCCGGCTCCGGACCGTACGGTGGTTGGCTCACGCTTCCCCCAGCAATCCGCCGCGACAGCTACCGCTGCGACCCGCGCATGGTACCGGTCAACCGGGTCCCCGGCATCCCGACCAGGCACAGGACGTTGCCGTCAGCAACAGCGCGATCCTCCAGCACCACGTAGTACATGTCGAGCTCGGACTGCTCGTACGGCTTCCCGACGAACGTCTTGAACGCCGTCGCGCACTGCTGCGTCGCGACCGTCTGGGTCTCCTCCGCGGACAGGCCGGCCAGGTTCGCCCGAACCTTGGCGTACGCCTCGCCGGTGTGCGAGATCGCGCAGTCCTGGATCCGCACCAGCCGCAGGGTCTCCGCCTCCAGGTCCGCGTCGAAGCACTGCTCCACGCGCACCTCCGCGATGCCCACCGTGCGGCCGATGCCCGCCTTCCGTTCGCCGTACAGGTTGAGGCCGACCGCGACGCTGGTAGCGATCACCCAGCAGAGCGTGATCGCCAGCGCGCCGTACGCGAGGCCCTTGCCGCGGGCGCCGGTGCGTTTGATCCGGCGCAGCGCGATCACGGCCAGGACCAGCGCCACCGGCACCAAGCCGGGCAGGCTTGTCACAAAAGCCGCAACGGCGTATCGGTCCTGCCGTTGCTGGGCCGGCGTCGGGACGCCCTCCAGCCAGGACTCTGCTGACGGCAGCGACGGCCGCGCAGGCTGGATCGGAGAGGGCGGCTGGGTCATGTTGGTCCGTTCAGGCAAAAACCGCCGAGCGTTCTGTTTTGCCCGGACACCCAGTCATCGGACTCGCCGGTCTCGGTGTTACATCGGCCGCCCGCTAACCGGACGCCACGACTGCCCGCTAGTCGGACGCCAGTCTCACGAACGGGCTGGCCGAGCCCTCGAACAGCGCGATCATGACCGCTTCCAGCGCCATCAGCGGGGCGACGTTCGTCACGATCGCCTCCCGGCAGCCCGACAGGGAATCGATCCGTCGCAGGGTCTGCTCCGGTGTGGTCCGGCCTGCCAACTGCTCGATCGGGCGACTGAGTTCGGCGTTGATCAGCTCGGCGCCGGCCTGGGTCTGCACCACCAGCACGTCCCGGTAGAGCGCGATCAGGTCGACCAGTGACCGGTCCAGCACGTCGCGTTCCCAGCGCTTGGCCCGAGCCTTCTGCTGCTCCTCGAGCTCCTTGATCGCGGCGCCCGCCTCGCGTGGCCGAGCGCCCTTCGTGCCGACGCCGAGCGCCTGCTCGAGCTCGGTCCGCTCCTTCTCGTCGACCTTCTCGGCGCTCGCCTTGGACTCTTCCTTGGCCGCGTCGAGCAGTTGCTGCGCCGACTTCAGGCAAGCTCCGATGTCCCGCAGCGCGAACGGGACCTCCAGCACCTTCGTACGGCGCTCCCGGACCTGCTCGTCGCGCGCCAGCGCCCGGGCCCGGCCGATGTGCCCCTGCGCGGCCCGCGCCGCGAACCCGGCGAGCTCCGCGTCCACCCCGAGCTTGGTCGTCAGCATGTCCGCCACCGCAGCCACCGGAGGCGTCCGCAGCACCAGCAGCCGGCACCGCGACCGGATCGTCGGTACGACGTCCTCCACGGTCGGTGCGCACAGCACCCAGACCGTCCGGGGCGCCGGCTCCTCGATGCTCTTCAGCAACGCGTCCGCGGCCTGCTCGGTCAGCCGGTCCGCGTCCTCGACCACCATCACCTGCCAGCGGCCCTGGGTCGGACTCATCGCGGCCCGGCGGACGAGTTCGCGGATCTCGCTGACCCGGATCGACAGCAGCTCGGTGCGGATCAGCGACACGTCGGGGTGCGCACCGCTGAGTGCCGTACGGCACTGGTTGCACTCGCCACAGCCCTGGTTCGCACACTGCAGTGCGGCCGCGAACGCACGCCCGGCGTTCGATCGGCCGGATCCGGGCGGCCCGGTGATCAGCCAGGCATGCGTCATCCCGGCCACCGCCGCGCCGGTCTCCCCGCGCATGCCGGCCTCTGCCCCGGCCACAGCCTTCTTGAGTACGGCGATCGCCGGTTCCTGCCCGACGAGGTCGTCCCACACACTCATAGGTCCACCTTCGGGAGCATCGGCTGGAGTCTGGCTCTGATCTGCTGGGCGATGTCCTCGCGGTCCTGGGTGGCGTCGAGGATGAGGTAGTGCTGCGGCTCCGCGGCCGCGAGCTCGAGGAACGCGTTGCGGACCCGCTCGTGGAAGTCGTGCGACTGTGCCTCGATCCGATCCCGTTCCGCGAACCGGCCGAGCCCGCTCCGCGGTGGCAGGTCGAGCAGGATGGTCAGGTTCGGCCGCAGGTCGTCGGTCGCCCAGCGGTTGACCCGCTCCACGTCGGACAGGTCCAGATCGCGCCCGGATCCCTGGTAGGCCAGCGCGGAGTCGACGTACCGGTCGGTGATCACGACCGCGCCCGCCTTGAGCGCGGGCTTGATCACCGAGTCCACGTGCTCGGCCTTGTCGGCGGCGTAGATGAGCGCCTCGGCCCGGTGCGAGATGTCGCCGGTGGCCGGGTCCAGCACGATCTGCCGCAGCGTCTTGCCGAGGTCGGTCGCGCCGGGCTCGCGGGTGAGCAGGACCTGCTGGCCGTGCTCCTTCAGCCACTTCACCAGCAGCGCGGACTGGGTCGATTTCCCGGCGCCCTCACCGCCTTCGAGCGCGATGAACAGGCCTGTCGTCGGGTACACGCCCGGGGTCTTGCCGAAGCTGCGCCGCAGGTCACGCCAGAACGGGACGCCCGGGCGGTCGTCCATCTGCCGCCACGCGATCAGGCCGATCACCCCGGCCACGATCGCCGCGATCAGCATCGTCATCGAGGCACCGTTGTAGGTGACCGACTTGCCGCCGATCGAGTACGTGTGCCGGCCGATCGCACCGGCGGCGAACGGCGCGATCGCCAACGTCACCGCCAGCACCGTGCGTACGGCGGATTGCACGAAGGCGAAGGTGCGACCGCGAACCGCGTCCGGCACCTCGAGACCGAGCAGCGTGTACCCGGAGACCCAGGACGCACCGGCGCAGAATCCGAGCAGGATCGCGATCATGGTGGCGATCTCGATCTGCTGGATCAAAGCCAGTCCGGTCAGGCAGATCCCGGACCCGACCAGCCCGGCCGCGAACAGCCGGCGCCGGGACAGACCGGAGAACAGCCGCGGTCCGAACCCCATGCCGAGGGCCAGGCCGCCGAACACGGCACCGAAGAGCACGCCGTACCCGGGATCGCCGGCGCCGAGGTCCTCGACGTACGTGCGGCCGAGACCGATGACCACCGCACCGGCGGCGAACGCCCCGGAGATGCCGACCACCAGCCCGCGGACCACCGGCGTACCGGTGACGTAGGACCAGCCCTCGACCATGGTCCGCCACAGCGTCGGGTGGTCCTCGTGCTCGTGCACCGCGCGGCCGATCTCCGCGACCGAGACGATCGCGAGAGCCGAGATCACGAAGGTCGCGGCGTTCACGTACACGGCCAGGTCGATGGAGAAGTCGCCGGCCCAGCGGAAGATCAGGGTGATCGCGGTGAAGATGACGGCGGCCGGCAGAGCGGTCCCGTACGTCGTGATCAGGCTGATCTGGTTGGCCGCCTCGAGCCGGTGCCGGGGCACCAGGTTGGGCACGCTAGCGTCCTTGGCCGGGCCCCAGATCAGGCTCACGATCTCGATCAGCACCGTTGCCACCAGCACCCAGGTGAGGGTGCCGACGATCGGGATGCTGACGAAGAACGCGGCCCGGACCAGATCGCCGATGATCATCGTCCAGCGCCGGTCCAGCCGGTCCGCGATCCAGCCGGCCACCGGTCCCATCACCAGTGCGGGCAGCACGCGCAGGAACAGCACGCCGCCGATCGCGAAGTTCGCCGCCTGGTAGTCGTCACCGGCGAACGCCTTCGCCATCGCGGTCAGCGCCAGCAGGCCGATCCAGTCACCGAGGCTGGAGAGCCCGAAGGCGATCCACAGCCGCCGGAACGCCCGGATCCGCAACACCGCGCGCACGTCATGCGCCGGTGCGGGATCGGTCAGCGGGTCATATACCTCCGGCACACCCAAAGCCTAGTCGTCAGCATCGACAGCCCGGTGCAGTGCGGTCGCCAAGGCGTCGAGAGCGGCCTTCAGCTCCACTGGCGGCGGGAATCCGAAGCCCAGGCGGAACACCCGCGGCTCGTCGCCGAACCAGTCGCCGTCGGCGAGCCGTACGCCGAGCTCAGCGATCGCGGCCCGGAACCGATCGAGGTCGACCTGCGGCCTGAGCCGGACCGTGCACAACGCGCCGGCATCCGGCCGGACCCACTCGATCAGGTCGCTGTGCGCCCGCACCCACTCCTCCGTGCTGGCGACTCCTTCGGCCAGCCACGCGCGTCGTACGGCGAGGATCTCGTCCTCGAGCTCGAACACCCGGACGGCCAACGCCTCGGTCACCGGGGACGCGGACACCACCGTATTGAACTTCGCGGTCACGAGCTGATCGACGAGATCCGCGTCGGTGCTGACGATCCACCCGACCCGCAGCCCGGCCGCGCCGTGGCACTTCGACAGCGACGCGACCGTCACCACCTTCACGCCGAGGTGGATCGCGGTCTCCGCCACCGGATCATCGCCGTACGTCGCGGTGCGGTAGGTCTCGTCGACCATCAGATACGCGTCGGGGCAGATCTCGCTCATGGCGGCGACGATCTCGCGCAGGGTCTCCAGCGGTACGGCGACCCCGGACGGGTTCTGCGGTGTCGTCAGGCTGACGAGTTTCGTCTGTGGGGTAAGGCGTTCGCGGACTGCGTCCGCGGTCAGTCGGTAGCCGTCGTCGAAGGTCAGCGGGATCACGCGGACGTCGGCACCCACGGATTCGTAGGCGTTGCTGGTCAGCGGGAACAGCGGTGCGGTCGTGACGACCTCACCGCCGTGATCCGCGAGCAGATAGGCGAGCAGGAAGATCGCGTGCATCCCGCCGACCGTGACGACCACCTGATCGGGCCGTACGCCGTGCGCGCCGGCGATCGCGGTCCGCAGCCGGAGGTCGCCGGCGGCGGTGCCGTAGCTCAGCTCCAGGTCGCCCAGCTCCGGGGTGAGCAGGTCCGAGAGCCGGAGGTCGGGTCCGTAGCTCTCGCCGAGCTCATGGCGGGACTCTTCGTCGGTCAGGGACACGATGTCGTTGCGCGGGAAGGTGGCCATGCCGCCATCGTCCGGGACCGGCCCTGGCGACCCCAGAGCCAATCCGGCACAATTGGTTTGCAGATGAGACCAATCGAGCTGAGTGAGCGTTTGGGGCGCTGGTCGTCGGGCCGCGGCCCGCTGTACGTGCTGCTCGCGGCCAGGATGCGCCGGCTGATCGACGACGGTGAGCTGCCTGCGGGCGCACTGCTGCCGCCGGACCGCGCGCTGGCTGGAGCGCTCGCGGTCGGCCGTACGACGGTGGTGGCTGCCTACGAGCTGCTGCGCTCCGAGGGGCGGATCACTCGGAGGCAGGGCAGCGGGACGCGAGTGGCTGGAGTCCCGTCTGGGGCCGCCGTCGAGGACGCGCCGGTGGACCCGATCTTCCTCGACTCGCTGGAGTCCCACGACGACGGCGTACTGCTTGCGATCTGTGCCGCGCCGGAGGATCCGCCGCCGCAGGTCGCGGAGGCGTACGCGCGGATCGTGCCGGAACTCGGGAAGATCAGCGGCGACATCGGCTACTACCCGTACGGCGTACCGGTCCTGCGGGAGGCGATCGCTCGGCGTTATGCGGAGTACGGCGTACCGACGGTGCCGGAGCAGATCCTGGTGTCGAACGGTGGTCAGCAGGCGCTCTCGTTGCTGGCGCACACGCTGCTGTCTCCTGGGGATCAGGTCCTGGTCGAGGCTCCGACGTACCCGGGTGCGCTGGAGGCGTTCCGGGAGGGGGCGGCGGTGCTGCGTGGGCTGCCGGTTGGTCTGGAGGGCTTCGAGGCGGCGGTGCGGGAACGGCGTCCGGCGTTGGCTTATGTGATCCCGACGTACCACAACCCGACCGGGTCCGTGCTGTCTCCGCTGGCCCGGCAGCGGTTGGCGCGGGCGGCTGCGGCGGCGGACGTACCGCTGATCGAGGACGAGGTGCCGGCGGACCTCGGCTTTCCTGGTGAGCCGCGGTTGAAGCCGCTGGCGGCGTACAGCGATGCGGTGATCTCGGTCGGCTCACTGAGCAAGAGCATCTGGGGCGGCCTACGCATCGGCTGGGTCCGCGCACCGGCTCCGCTCGTTACTCGCCTGGCCCGCGTCCGCGCCGTCCACGACCTGGGCGGCAACGTCCCCACCCAACTGGCCGCCGCACACCTAGTGACGCAGCTCGACGACCTAGGCCTGCCGCAGGAGCTGGAGACCCGCCACGACCACCTGCACGCCCTCCTCGCCGAGCACCTCCCGACCTGGCACGTCCCACCCGTCCGCGGCGGCCAGACCCTCTGGGCCCGCCTCCCCCACGGCGACGGCAACTCCTTCGCCCAATCCGCCCTCCGCCACAGCCTGGCCATCCTCCCCGGCACCGGCCTGGACGTGACCGGCGCCAGCGACCCCTACCTCCGCCTCCACTTCCGAGCCACCCCCGAAGCCCTCACAGAGGCAGTGGCCCGCCTAACCACCGCCTGGTCCACCTACCACCCCCCAGCCGCCCGCGTACATCCCCGGCCGACCATCGCGATCTGAAGCCACCTGCGGGTTGCCAGGCCATCACAATCGCGGAGTCGTCGAGACCCGTGGGCGGGAGCCGCTCGGGTTGCCCAGTTGTGATGGCCTGGCGGTCCACGTCCTACGCGGTAGTGAAGCGGAGGGTGAGGGTGGCGGGGGCGGTTTTGAGTTTGTCTCGGTCTGGGAGGGCTGGGCCGCAGGCGGCTGTTCCTACGCCGGTTTGGGCGATGTCGAGGGTTACGTACGTGGTGTCACCGGGGGTCAGGTCCGCTGTGTGTTTAGCGGTCTCCAGGGCCTCGGTCGTCCAGTCGCGGACGGTGAGGCCGAAGAGGGGGCCGAGCGCTTCGATCCGGAGGCCGTCGAGGGTGGCCCAGCGGGTGTCGATGCGGTGGCCGTTCTCCTGCGGGCGGACGTACGGCGTCTGCAGTTCGGCGACCGTGGCCGAGTACCTGCCGACCGCCGCGGCCTCGCGGGTGTCGACGTACGCCTCGTTCGGGCCGGTGCCGAACCACTCGACCCGCCCCACCTTCGGCAGCTCGAACGTGATGCCGAGCCGCGGCAGCACCTCCGGGAACTGCCCTTCAGGTACGACGTTCAGCTCGAGAACGACCGCACCGTCGACAGTGGTCCAGCGCCAGGTGCTGACGAGACCCCACTGCAGCTGAGGCGGCGCGGTCCGGGTGACGACCTCCCAAACACCATCACGTTCGCCCTGCGACACGATCCGGTGCTGCACCCGGTGCAGTCCCTGCTCGCGCCAAGCGTCCGCAACCCCCGGGTTCGCGTCGTTGTCGATCGGCGCCCGCCAAACATCCAGCCGAGCGTTCCGCACATCTCCGAAAGAGATCCCGCCGACGCCGGCCACCACGTTGGTAGCCGGCACCCCCGCGCCAACCTCGGCCGGGCGAGCCGGCTCGTCCACCCGGAGCTGACCCCATGCGATTCGGTGACCGGCCTCGGCCCAGGAGGTGGCCTCGGTCAGCTCAGCAGTCACGGTCACCCAGATCTCGGACTCGCCCCCGTCGACCCGCTTGTGCACGCCCGGCGGCAGCACGACCGTGGCGGTCTCACCCGGCGCGAGCACCGGCACCGGCAGCGTGCCTTCGCCGACCCGCTCACCCGCGACCTCCAGCACCATCCGGAACGTCAGGTGGCTCGTGTCCAGCACCTCGTAGCGGTTCGTCACCGCGACCCCACCGTTGCCGTCAGCAACAATCCGCAGGGGCTCGATCACCTTGATGTATTCGAGCATGCCCGGCGACGGCGTCCGGTCCGGGAACAGCAGTCCGTCGCAGACGAAGTTCCCGTCGTGGATCGTCTCGCCGAAGTCACCGCCGTACGCGTAGACCTCGCGCCCGTCGATCGTGGTCCGGATGCCGTGGTCGATCCACTCCCAGATGAAGCCGCCCTGGCAGCGCGGGTACTTGTCGAACACCTCGCGGTAGTCGAGCAACCCACCCGGCCCGTTGCCCATCGCGTGCCCGTACTCGCACAGGATGAACGGCAGATTGCGGTACAACGAGGTGTCCGCCCCGATCTCCGCACACCCCTCCGGCGAGGTGTACATCCGCGAGTAGATGTCGACGAACTCCGCCTCGGTGTCGCGCTCGTAGTGCACCGGCCGGGACGGGTCGATCTCCTTCGCCAGGTCGTACATCGCGCGGAGGTTCTCGCCCATTCCGCACTCGTTGCCGAGCGACCAGATGATGATCGACGGGTGGTTCTTGTCCCGGTGCACGGTGCGCGCCATCCGCGCCACCAGGTCGTCGCGGAACCGCGGGTCCATCACCGGGTTCGGCAGGTTCGGCGGCTCGGGCTCGTACCCGAACCCGTGCGTCTCGAGGTCGCACTCGTCGATCACGTACAGGCCGTAGGAGTCGCACAGCGACAGGAAGTGCGGGTGCGGCGGGTAGTGGCTGGTCCGGACCGCGTTGATCCCGGCCCGCTTCATCAGCAGTACGTCGTCCAGCATGTCCTGCTCGGTCAGCGCCCGACCGCGGTCGGGGTGGAACTCGTGCCGGTTGACGCCGTTGAACAGCACCCGGTTGCCGTTGACCTCGAGGACGCCGTCGACGATCGCGACCGTACGGAAGCCGATCCGCAGCCGCACCTCACCACCGTCGGTCCGCAACACACCGTCGTACAGCCGCGGCACCTCGGCGCTCCACGGCTGCACACCCTCGATCCGGGTGTGCTCGCCGGTCGGCAACTCCAGCCCCAACTCGGGCACGGAGACCGTGCCGGGTACGTCGGACTCGACGAGCAGCGTGCCCGCGCCGTCGAGGTGATCCCAGGCGGCCTTCACGAAGACGTCGGTGGGGGCGGACGGCTTGAGCGCGAGCAGATTCACCTCGCGGAAGATCCCGGAAAGCCACCACATGTCCTGGTCCTCGACATAGCTGCCGGCCGACCACTGGTGCACACGGACGGCGATCCGCGCTTCCTTGCCCGGAGCAACCAACTCCGTCAGGTCGAACTCCGACGGCAGCCGCGAACCCGACGACCAGCCGACCATCGAGCCGTTGACGTGGACGGCGAACCGGGAGTCGACGCCCTCGAACCGCAGCACGACCCGCGCACCGGCCCAGTCCGCCGGGATCGTCACGGTCCGGACGTAGTCACCGGTCGGGTTGTCCGTCGGCACGTACGGCGGCTCGAGCGGGAACGGATAGACCACGTTGGTGTACGCCGGGGCGCCGTACCCGCTGAGCTGCCAATGCCCGGGCACCGCGATGGTGTCCCACCCGGTGGTGTCCGGGTCCTTCAGGTCGTCGGGGGCGTCGGCCACGCTCGGGGACAGCCGAAAGCTCCAGTCCCCGCTGAGCGGGATCCGCTCAGCGTCGTCGTCCAGCCAGGCCCGCGGGGGAAGTACGCCCGCACCGGGGGCAAAGTCCTCGACATAGCTCAGGTCATCCGTCACACCGACCGACCCTAAGCCAACCTTGCTCACGAATCCACACCGATGAACAGATATGGACAACCCCACCCCACCCCAGGCCCTCACACCCCCACCCGTCCCCCCGCCTGGTGGGTCAACCCATCAGACGGGGGGTCGGCCAGCCGCACGCCGTGGGTCAACCCACGCTCTGATGGGCCGACCCACCAGACGGGGGCCGGCAGTGTCGGGTACGGGGCGGGGGTGGGGTCAGCGCTGGCAGTCCGCACAGACGCCGACGAGGGCTACCTGCTCGGGGGCCAGGTGGAAGCCGAGGTCGCGTTGGACCTTCTTGCGGGCGGCCTCGAGGATGTCGCCGGGGGCGTCGTACACGGTGCCGCACTCGGAGCAGCGAAGGTGCAGGTGACGGGGCGCGAGATCCCCGGCCAGGTGGTACGTCGTCCCCGCGCGGCCGAGGTGGACGTGGGTGACGAGGCCGAACTCGCCGAGCGCGTCCAGCGCCCGGTAGACGGTGGCGCGGTGGATCCCCGGACGCAGCTCCTCTGCCCGCTCGCCGATCTGCTCGGCGCTGAGGTGCTCCTCCGTACCGGCGAGCACCTCGACGACCGCCAGCCGTGCCGGTGTGACCCGCTCGCCACGGTCCCGGAGCCGCTGCGCGGTGACCTCGACAGCACTCGTCACATCGGCCTCCTCACGACGGATCCTAGGACTTCTTCGTCGCCGTCTTCTTGGTCGCCGTCTTCTTCGCGGCGGCCTTCTTGGTGGTGGTCTTCTTGGCCGCCGTCTTCTTCGCCGCGGTCTTCTTCGCCGGCGACTTCCGGGCCGTCTTCTTCACCGGTCCACGGGCCCGCTTGTCGGCGAGCAGCTCGGCCGCGCGCAGCAGCGAGATGGTCTCCACCGAGTCGTCCTTGCGCAGGGTCGCGTTCGTCTCGCCGTCGGTCACGTACGGACCGAAGCGGCCCTCCTTGACCACCACCGGCTTGCCCGACTCCGGGTCCTCGCCCAGCTCCTTCAGCGGCGGCGCCGCGGCCCGACGGCCACGCTGCTTCGGCTCGGAGTAGATCTTCAACGCTTCCTCGAGGGTGATGTCGAACATCTGCTCCTCGGACGACAGCGACCGCGAGTCCGTGCCCTTCTTCAGGTACGGCCCGTAGCGCCCGTTCTGCGCGGTGATCTCGTCGCCGCTGTCCGGATCCTTGCCGACCACCCGCGGCAGCGACAGCAGCTTCATCGCGTCGCCGAGGTCGATGCTCTCCAGCGTCATCGACTTCAGCAGCGAGCCGGTCCGCGGCTTGGCGCTCTTCGGCGCGTCCTCGGGCAGCACCTCGGTCACGTACGGCCCGAACCGCCCGGCCTTCGCCACCACCTTCAGCCCGGTGTCGGGCGCGTTACCCAGCTCGTGCTCGACCCCGGACGGCTGGCTGAGCAGCTCCTGGGCCTTCTCCACGGTCAGCTCGTCCGGCGGCAGGTCCTCCGGCACGTTGGCGCGCCGCTCGTCCTTGTCCTCGACGTACGGCCCGTAGCGACCGACCCGGAGCACCACCCCGGAGTCGTCGCCGCCGACCGGGAACGTCGACATCTCCCGGGCGTCGATGTCGCCCAGGTCGCTGACCATCGACTGCAGGCCCTCGACATCGTCGTGACCGAAGTAGAACCGGCCGAGCACGCCCTCGCGCTGCAGGTTGCCGGCCGCGACCTCGTCGAGGATGTCCTCCATCGACGCGGTGAACGTGTAGTCGACCAGCCGGGTGAAGTGCTCCTCCAGCAGCCGCACGACCGCGAACGCCAGCCAGGCCGGCACCAGCGCCTGGCCCTTCTTGTAGATGTACCCGCGGGCCACGTTCGTGCCGAGGATGGTGGCGTACGTCGACGGGCGGCCGATCTCGCGCTCTTCCATCTCCCGGATCAGCGTGGCCTCGGTGTAGCGGGCCGGCGGCTTGGTCTCGTGCCCGGAGGCGAGCACCTCGACCGCGGGCAGTACGTCGCCCTCGCTCACGTCGGGCAGCCGGGTCTCCTGGTCGTCCGTCCCGGCGGACGGGTCGTCCGCGCCCTCGACGTACGCCTTCAGGAAGCCGTGGAAGGTGATCACCCGGCCGGACGAGGTGAACTCGCACTTCTCCCCGGTCGACGCGGTCGCGTCGATCCGGATCGAGACGCTGCGGCCCTCGGCGTCCTTCATCTGGGACGCGATCGTGCGCATCCAGATCAGCTCGTACAGCCGGTACTCCGCACCGGACAGACCGGTCTGCGCCGGGGTCTGGAAGACCTCACCGGCCGGCCGGATCGCCTCGTGCGCCTCCTGCGCGTTCTTCACCTTGGAGGTGTAGACGCGCGGCTTGTCCGGCAGGTACGACGCGCCGTACAGCTCCCGGACCTGGGCCCGGGCCGCGGTGATCGCGGTGTCGGACAGCGTGACGCTGTCCGTCCGCATATAGGTGATGTTGCCGTTCTCGTACAGCCGCTGGGCGATCTGCATGGTCTGCGAGGCGGACATGCCGAGCTTGCGGCCGGCCTCCTGCTGCAGCGTGGTGGTCCGGAACGGCGCGTACGGCTTGCGGGTGTACGGCTTGGACTCGATCGACCGGACGGAGAACTGCGAGTCGCGCAGCGCGCCGGCCAGTGCCGTCGCGGTCGCCTCGTTCAGGTGGACCGTGTTCTGGCTCTTCAGCTCACCGATCGAGCTGAAGTCGCGCCCTTGGGCGACCCGTCGGCTGTCCACCGAGATCAGCCGGGTCGGGAACTGCCGGGGCGAGCGCCCCTCACCCGCGTCGAGGGTGGCGTCCAGGTCCCAGTACGACGCGCTGCGGAACGCGATCCGCTCCCGCTCCCGGTCGACCACCATCCGGATCGCGACGGACTGCACGCGGCCCGCCGACAGCTTCGGCATGACCTTCTTCCACAGCACCGGCGAGACCTCGTAGCCGTACAGCCGGTCGAGGATCCGGCGCGCCTCCTGCGCGTCGACCAGCGCCTCGTCGATGTCGCGGGCGTTGCCGACCGCGTCCTGGATCGCCTTAGGCGTGATCTCGTGGAAGACCATCCGCTTCACCGGGACCCGCGGCTTCAGCTCCTCCAGCAGGTGCCAGGCGATCGCCTCGCCCTCGCGGTCCTCATCGGTGGCCAGGAAGAGTTCGTCGGCGCCCTTGAGCAGGTCCTTCAGCTTGCGGATCTGGGCCCGCTTGTCCGCCGGTACGACGTACAGCGGGTCGAAGTGGTCCTCGACATTGACGCCGAGCCGCGCCCAGGGCAGGCCCTTGTACTTCGCCGGGATCTCGTCCGCCCCGCTCGGCAGGTCGCGGATGTGGCCGAAGCTCGACTCCACCACGTATCCGGACCCCAGGAAGCCGGCGATCATCCGCGCCTTCTTCGGCGACTCGACGATCACCAGGCGGCTGCCCGCCGATGTCTTCGTCCCTGCTGCCCCTGCCACTGCGCTCCTTGCTCTCGCTCTCGTCCTGCGGCAACGTCCATGACCGGACGTCTGTTCCCCCGGGCACAGACCGACCCCGTCCGAGGACAGGGTACGGCCGACGGCAACACATTTCTCAACGCACGGTAACCGCTGCCACCCCCGGTCCGCCTCCCAGGGTTTCAGAAAGTGGCGAACCACCCACAGTCGTCGCGCGTCGCGGCGAGGCCACCTCCGGCCCCCGATGATGCCCCGAGGGTACGCCGTCTCAGCGGGCGAAACGGATCTCCGGGTATTTCGGGGAGTCGCCACGCAGCAGCAGCCCGGGCCGGCGGCGCAGGGTCTGGTCGAAGAACGCCACGAGGTATTCGCGCTGCGCGAGCACGCTGCGGGCCGGGTCGGCCTTGCCGACGAGGGCCGTCATCACCGAGGTGATGATCGGGTCGTCGCCGTAGATCGAACGGAACAACTGGTCGAAGACGAACTGGTAGTCGGTGAACGCCTTCTGCTTGGCGCCGGCCAGCCTGAGGTTCAGCTTCCAGCCGCGCTGGGCCTCCCAGAAGCCGGCCCAGGACTTGTCGTAGTACTCCTGGTCCGGATCGGTCCGCTGTGTGGTGTCCGAGCCGAACAGCAGGAACGGCTGGTCCAGACCCTTGCGCGCGACCTCGCCGAGCGGCCCCTTCGCGGGGTCGTCCTGCAAGGTGCCGTCCAGGTCCAGGCCGGCCGAGATCCGGCGGTCCTCGAGCAGCGTGTTCGCGGTCGCGTAGCCGCCGAGCGAGAACCCGAACATGCCGACCCGCCGCGGATCGAGTCCGGCCGCCATCCCCGGCGGCAGATCGTTGCCCTCGGCACCGGGATTCTGCCCGGCGGCGATCAGTTCCAGCTGGTCCAGCACGAACCGCGCGTCGGCCGTGCGGGTCTCGACCGCCTTGCGGGTGAAGACCGGATCCGGCAGTTGGGACGCGGGCACACCGGGCAGGAACCGCCCACCCGGGAACTCGACCGGAGTCTCGTGGGTGTGGTCCATCGTCACCACGACGTACCCGCGGCTGGCCAGCTCCTCGACCTGTGCGGTGTTCACGAAACGGCTGTACTGGTAGCCGGGAGAGAACAGTACGACGGGATGCCGCATCGGCTGCATCGGCGCGTCGATGCGGGAGTGCGTCTCGGTGCCGGCGAAGTCGAACGAGCCGGGCGGCAGCGCGAGGCCGTACTCACCGGTCCAGGTGTTGTCCACCTCCTGGGCGGTCCGGGCCGGCATGTACTTCGCGAACGGCGCCGAGCCGACCACCGAGGCCGGGTACCAGATGCTGATCATCAGCTCCCGCCGGCCGCTCGGCATGCTCGGGTCCGGCCGGGACTGGTCGATCAGGTGGACGGCGGTCGTCCCGAGCGCCTTGCGCCCGGTCGGCGCCGGTAGCTCGAAGGTCACCGGGTGGAAGTCGGGGTCATCCTGCTCCGGGTCGAACCGAACGGCTCGCGCGACGCCGGGAGCGGCCATCGCCAAGCCTGCGGCCAGCCCTGCCGTCAGCACACCGCGCCTTGTCACAAGCCTTGTCACAGGCCTGGTCACCGGCGTGGTGACTGTGTGACTGATGGTGCGGATGGGACGCCTGTTCGCCATGCGACTCATCGTCACGGCCACATTTCACCCCGTGATGGCGACCTCGTCTCAACTTCATGACGGCGAGCTGATGACAACCGCCGACGGGTGAGCTTCAATGAGCGCACTCTTGTTCATAGATGCGTGAAGTGAGGCAGTCGTGAACATCTCCGCCCGCATGAAACGTTCATTAGTCGCCTTGGCTCTGATCGCCGGCGCTCTTGTGCACACGGCCGCCCCCGCACGGGCCGACAGCACCGCGCTCGGTGACGTCACCGGCTTCACCGCCGACAAGGCGACGTACACACTGACGGCCGGTGCCGCGAAGGTCCGTGTCGTCTTCCTGAAGGACGACGTGTTCCGGCTCTGGCTGGCGCCCGACGGGAACTTCACCGACCCGGCCGGTACGCCGCCCACCGACCCGAACGAGCCCGCGTCGACAATCGTCACCAAGACCGACTACGGCACGCCGCACACGTCCTGGCGGGACCGCGGCTCGTACTACTCGCTCACGAGCGGCAAGGTCGAGGTCCGCGCGCAGAAGCACCCGCTCAAGTTCAGCGTCTACCGCGACAACGGCCAGCTGGTCTGGGCCGAGACGGCTCCGCTGTCCTGGGACGACACGTCCACCACCCAGTCGCTGGGCCGCGGACCGAGCGAGCAGTTCTTCGGCGGCGGTATGCAGAACGGACGCTTCTCGCACCGCGACCAGACCATCACCATCGCCCGCGACTTCAATTGGGAGGACGGCGGCAACCCGAACGCTTCGCCGTACTACATGAGTACGGCGGGGTACGGCGTACTGCGCAACACGTTCAGCCCCGGTAGCTACAGCTTCACCGACCCCGTCGTCACCAAGCACGACGAGAAGCGGTTCGACGCGTACTACTTCATCGGCGACCTCAAGACCTCACTGGACCGCTACACCGAGCTCACCGGCCGCCCGTTCATGCCGCCGATCTACGGACTCGAGTACGGCGACTCGGACTGCTACAACCGCGGTCACTACGGGACGGACCCCGACCCCAGCAACGACTGGAAGGTGCACCCGGACAAGGTGACGACGCTGGACGCGGTCAAGGTCGCGCAGCGGTTCAAGGACGAGGACATGCCCGGTGGCTGGATGCTGGTCAACGACGACTACGGCTGCGGCTACTCCGACGACACCGACTCCGAGCAGGTCGACGGCACCTGGTGGGGCAAGCGGGAGATCCCCGCGCTCAAGCAGACCGGTGACGCACTGCGCGACCGCGACATCCAGATGGGTCTGTGGACGCAGTCGTCGCTGGACCGGCAGCCGGACGAGGTCGGCGAGGCCGGAGTGCGGGTACGCAAGCTGGACGTCGCCTGGGTCGGTCCGGGCTACCGGCACGCGCTGAGCGCCTGCGACACCGCACACGACGGCATCGAGCAGTACAGCAACGCCCGCGGCTTCGCCTGGATGGTGGAGGGCTGGGCCGGTGCGCAGCGGTGCGCGGTGCAATGGACCGGTGACCACAGCGGCTCGCTGGACGCCATCAAGTGGCAGATCCCGGCCATCACCGGCTCCGGCAACTCCGGTATCGCCTACAGCGCCGGCGACGTGGACGGCATCTTCGGCGGCTCGGCCACTTCGTATGTGCGCGACATGCAATGGAAGGTGTTCAACCCGGCGTTCATGACGATGTCCGGCTGGGCCACCCCGGCGATCAAGCAGCCGTGGGCGTACGGCGAGCCGTACACCTCGATCAACCGCAAGTACCTCAAGCTCCGCGAGCGCCTGCTGCCGTACTTCTACACGTACGCCGCCGAGGCGCACCGCACCGGCGCACCACTGAACCGGTCGCTGGTGCTGGAGTACCCGAACGACCCGAAGACGTGGGACGACACCACGAAGTACGAGTTCCTCGCCGGTCAGGACTTCCTGGTCGCGCCGATGTGGGGTGCGGACGAGGTGAAGAGCGGGATCTACCTACCGAAGGGCCAGTGGGTCGACTACTGGACCGGCCGGGTCTACCAGGGTCCGACGACCATCAACGGCTACCACGCCGCGCTCGACACGCTGCCGCTGTTCGTGAAGGCGGGTACCGTCGTACCGATGTGGAAGCAGGGCATCAACTCCGCGGCCGAGCAGGGCTTCGGGGATCGGCTCACTCTCGACATCTACCCGCAGGGCAAGTCGTCGTTCAGCCTCTACGAGGACGACCGCGTCACTCGTTCGCAGAACTCCGCCACCCAGACCTTCACGGTCGACGCACCCAAGCAGTCCCGCGGCGACGTGACAGTCAAGATCGGCGCCAGTGCCGGGACGTACGCCGGCAAGCCCGCAACCCGTCCGTACGAGCTGACGGTCCACACCGGCACCGCACCGCACGAGGTCACCGTGGACGGCCGCAAGGCGACTTGGACCTATGAGAACGGAGTGGTCCGGGTACAGACCGCGCCGATCTCCACCGCACGCACCGCGGTGGTCCGACTCAGCGGGACGTCTTCCGTCGGTGGTCCCGATGTGGCGAACACCTTCGGCACGCCAGAGCTCACCACGCCGTCGTTGTGGAACGCTCCGGGCCAGGCCACCGAGGTGACTGCGACGTTCCGGAACGGCAGCCCGACCACCATGCGCAACGTGAACCTCGCGCTCCAGCCGCCGGCTGGTTGGACCGTCGCCGGGCAGAAGGTGTTCGACACCGTCCAGCCCGGGCAAACCGTCACGACCAAGCTGCAGGTCACTCCCGGCGCCGATGTGAAACCGGCGAGCTTCACGCTCGAGCTGGCCGCGTCTTATGTTGCGCAGGGCAAGAGCTACACGAACAGTGCCGTCGCGACGGCTCAGTTGCCTTATGCATCGTTGTCGCAGGCGGCGAATGTTGTCGGCATCAGCGACGCGACGACCTACGCCCAAGGCAACTTCGACGGATCCGGCAACAGCTACAACGGCGAGGCACTCGCGGCCGTCGGCTACACACCTGGCGCGACGGTGACCGTCCAGGATGCCGAGTTCACCTGGCCGACCGGAGCACCCGGAACGCCCAACCTGGTGAAGAACCAGCCCGCTCCGATCCTTGTCTCCGGCACCGGTTCGCATCTCGCCCTCCTGGGCGCGGGCGCGAGTCTCAACGCCCGGGGCACGGTGACGATCATCTACACCGACGGGACGGAATCCCAAGGCACGTTCCAGCTCCCGAACTGGTGCTGTCAGGACCCAGCCACCGGTGGCGCCAAGCTGGCGGTGTCGGTGAAGGGTCGTTACACCCCCGCGGGTCTCGCCAACACCACGACGGACTACCGGGTCTTCTACACCGCCGTACCGCTCGATCCTGGCAAGACGGTGAAGGCGATCAAGCTGCCCGGCGGCGGGCTCGGGTTCTTCGCCGCCACGATCGCCGACAAACCGTTGCCTCCGGCACCGACCGGTGAACAGTGGGTGAGCGACCTGGAGTTCCTCGACTCGACGAACGGCTGGGGTCCGGTCGAACGGGACCACAGCAACGGCGAGGACGGCGCCGGCGACGGCGGTCCGATCACCCTCGACGGCGTGCAGTACGCGAAGGGTCTCGGCACCCACGCGGCGTCGTCGGTGAGTGTCCGGATGGGCGGCAACTGCAAGACCTTCACCGCCAAGGCCGGGGTCGACGACGAGATGGAGGACCGCGGCAAGGTCGGCTTCAAGGTCCTCGTCGACGGGACCGCGAAGTACACCTCGGATCTGCTCACCGGCACGTCGCCGACCGCGGACGTCTCGGTGGACGTGACCGGAGGCCAGACGCTCACGCTGCAAGTCACCGACGGCGGCGACGGCGTAACCAGCGATCACGCCGACTGGGCGGAGGCCAAGCTGAGCTGCAACCCATAGCCCCCACCCCGCCGTCGATTCGGCTGGACGGCGTGCAGATGGACAGGAGATGTCGAGCCCTACCTAGTGCAGCTGAGCGCTCGCGCCCCTCTATGTACACCGTCTCGCCGGTGCACTACCTGTCGACCTGCACACCGCCCGCCCAGCCCACCTCAGGGGGCTGTCCGTTCAAATGCGGGCGGCCGGGGATGGGAGGATGAGGGATGATCGAGTTGACGGGGACCGACGTGGACGTGCTGCGTGAGGCGTTCGGACAAGCCGGGTACACGGTTGAGGGAGTTGCCGCCCGGCTCGGTCCTCAGGCGAATGGTGCGCTGGCCCGCAACGAGACCACTCTCGCGGGCCGGCGCACCTCGTCCGGCGACGCCCTGGACACGATCATCAGGTTGTTCCTGCTGCAACGCGACGTACCGGAAGCTCTTGTCCTGCAGGCTTTTCCGGGCGTAGATCTGGTTGCTCTCGGCATCATCGCGGTCGACGGCGGCTCGGCCCGGGCACTCCTCGACATCAGGCCGTACGCCGAGGACGACCGGCAGTGGTGGGTGATCGCGGACCTGACGCCCGGCCTGGACGGACGTCGTGAGCCGATGCGCAGCGACTACGCTCTCGGGATCTCGTCAGCCAGCCTCAGCCTGGTCAACCTGACGGTGCCGATCAAGGCCGAACGGGCTCTCGACATCGGCACCGGCAGCGGGATCCAGTCACTGCATCTGTCCAACCGGGTGAACCAGGTCGTCGCGACCGACGTGAATCCGCGCGCGCTCCGGCTGGCCCGGTGGACGGCCGCGCTGAACCGGATCGAGCTCGACGTCCGCGAAGGCAGTCTGTTCGAACCGGTCCGGGGCGAGCGCTTCGACCTGATCGTGAGCAACCCGCCGTACGTGATCTCACCGCCGGGCGAGGATCAGCTGACGTACCGCGAGACCGGATTCGCCGGCGACACGCTCGTCGAGCAACTGGTGCGGCAGGCGCCGAACCACCTGACCGACGGCGGCTGGTGCCAGCTGCTCGCCAACTGGACGTACATCCGCGGCGAGGACTGGCGTGACCGGATCGCTGCGTGGACAGGCGATCGGTCCGCCTGGGCGGTGCAGCGCGAGCTGCTCGACCCCTCCGAGTACGTCGAACTCTGGCTCCGCGACGCCGGTGTCCCCGGCACACCGTCGTACACCGCTCAGTACGACGCTTGGATGCGCTGGCTGGACGCACAGGCGGTGGAAGCGATCGGCATGGGCTGGATCACCTTGCACAACGTGGCAGGGACGCTCGACGCCGAGGAGTGGCCGTACGAGATCGAGCAGCCGATCGGTCCGCACGTCCTGCGGCGGTTCGAGCGGGCGGAGGGAATGCCGGCCGACCTGACCGGACTGCATCTGGTGGTCGCGGACGACGTGATCCAGGAGACGACCGGACGGCCAGGCGCGGAGGATCCCGCGGCCATCGTGCTGCGGCGCCAGCGAGGGATGCGGCGAGCGGAGCAGGTCGACACCGTGCTGGCCGGCTTCGTCGGTGCGTGTGACGGCGACCTGAGTGCGGGGCAGATCCTCGCTGCCCTTGCCGACCTGTTGGACCGTCCGGCGGTGGAAGTCCTGCAGGACTACCTGCCGCAGATTCGCCGCCTGGTCGTCGAAGGTTTCCTGGACTACTAGTGCCTGGGCGCCGCAAGCGCCAAGGGATCTCCGACGCAGGGCACTAGACCTGTCCGCGGCGGCGGCGTTTCTCGGCGTACATCCGCTGGTCCGCCTCGGTCAGCAGTTCGCCGACCGCGATGCCGTCGGTGCTGCTGGCCTGGCCGATGCTCAGCCGCAGCATCGTGAACCACGGTTCGATCGCGCTCGCCGCGACCCTCTCGGCCGTGGACTTGATCCGCTCGACCAGCTCCCGCGCGCCGCGCTCGTCCGGGTTGTCCAGCACCACGACGAACTCGTCGCCACCGGCCCGTGCGACCACGTCCTCGGCCCGGCACTGCTCGGTGAGGAGCTGGCCGACCCGGCGCAGTACGGCGTCGCCGCAGGCGTGCCCGTAGCTGTCGTTGATGACCTTCAGGTTGTCGACGTCGATGGCGATCACCGCGACCGACCGCGCCGCGTCGTGGGCCACCGACATCCGTTCGTCCAGCGCCCGCCGATTGCCCACACCGGTCAGCGGATCCTCGCGCGCCGCACGCCATTCCGCGTCGTGCCTGATCGACAGCTCATGGTTGGCCAGTGCGGTCCGTACGGCGTACAGACCGCGCAGCCGCTCCGCCCACCACCCCCTGGTGATCGCCCGCGCGTACTGCAGCCCTGTCGCGGCTCCCGCGTCACCTGACTCGGCGACGATCTGTACGGCGGTGTGCCGGATCAACGCCTCCACCGGCGGATCCGAGGTGGGCGGAAGATCCGTGCCGGCCTGGTCAGCGGCCTCCATCGCGTCGTCGAGTTGCCCCATGGCGGCGTACGCCTTGGCCAGATAGGCGCCCGCGATCGCGGCCAGCTCCAGGTCGCCCAGCTTCGCCAACTGGTCCCGGCAGTCCTTCAGGATCACCGTGGCTTCGGCCGCCTCGCTGTCGTCGTTGCTGGCGGCCAGCCACATCCGCCCGGCGATCGGCCAGTACCCGAGCAGGTCGGCGCCGACGATCACCTCGATCGCCTCACCGGCCCATCGGCGCGCCTCCCGCCGGCGTTCGGCGATCTCCTCCCCGTACGACGTGTCGCCGAGCCGCTCGAGCTCGTGCGCCCAGCGGAGGTTTGACTCGGCCAGGTTCAGCCGGTTGATCGCCGGAGCCTCGGCCAGCCCGAGCGGGTCGTGGTCGCCCTCGGCGGCGAGTTCGAAGTGCGGGATGCACAGCTCGTACAGGCGCAGCAGGTCGTAGGCATACCCGAGTCCGGTGTGCGCCCAGCCGGCCAGGCCGAGATCGCGGGTCCGCGACAGCGCGTTCTCCGCCGCGACCAGGTCGGCCACCGAGTCGCCACCCTCGCCGGTCCGGATCAGCGTGACGATCCGGATCGCGATCCCATTGGCCTCCCAGCCCGGCTCGTCGATCGCCCGCGCGACCCGGATACAGGCGTCGACCGCGTCCAGAGCCTCCATCGCATCGGCGCCGTGGTGCGCCGCGACAGCTCGCACGTACTCGGCCGCTGCGCGCTCGTGTGTGGGCTCCGGCCCGAGTTCGTCCAGCAACCGGTTGATCTCGGTCGCCGCCTCGGCCGGACTCCCCGACTGGGCCCGTGTCATCGCCGCCGCGATCCGCGCCGTCACCCCCGACGTCTCGCGCAAGAAACCTCCCCTGAGTGCCTGCCTCACCGCTGACGGCGTTTGTCGCCGTACAGCCGCCGATCCGCCGTCGCGATCAGCTGGTCCACCGCAACACCTTCTGCCGTCGCGGCGTACCCAATGCTCAAACCGAGCCGCCGCAGCCACGGCTTGTCCGTCGCCGCCGCGATCGCCCTGACCGCGGTCCGGATCCGCAGTGCCAGCAGCGCACCGCCCTTGGCGTCCGGCTGATCGAGCACCACGACGAACTCGTCGCCACCCGATCGAACCACGGCATCGGTTGCTCGCGCCTGTTCTACCAGCAGGTTTGCCACAACCTGCAGCAATTCGTCCCCGCA
The DNA here is from genome assembly GCF_043197265.1 of Kribbella sp. NPDC049227. Classification (NCBI taxonomy): domain Bacteria; kingdom Bacillati; phylum Actinomycetota; class Actinomycetes; order Propionibacteriales; family Kribbellaceae; genus Kribbella; species Kribbella sp. NPDC049227. The sequence continues at coordinate 247,318 of NZ_JBICST010000009.1, forward strand.
GGCGTGCCCGAAGGTGTCGTTGACCACCTTCAGGTTGTCCACATCGATGGCGAGCACGGTCACGGCCCGCCCCGAGTCACGCGCCGCCGTCAGCCGCTCGTCGAGCGCGCGCCGATTCCCCACGCCGGTCAGGGGATCCTGTCGCGCCGCATGCCACTCGGCGTCGTGCCGCGCCGAAAGGTCGCGCGCGGCAAGCGCATGCCGTACGGCGGTCAGTGCGCGCTGCCGCTCCTTCCACCAACCACGGGCCACCGAACGCGCATACTCCAACCCTGCAACGGCTCCGGGCTCACCGGACGCGGCCGCGATCTCCGATCGGGTCTGCAGAACCAGCACGTGCGTGGCCGGATCCGCCAAGGGAATCAGGTCGTCCGCGGCCCGATCGGCCGCCGCCTTCGCCTCTTCGGACTTGCCCTGTGCCTGCAGAGCCCTGGCCAGGTAGGCGCCGGCGATCGCGAGCCGCTCGGTCTCACCCAGCTTGCTGATCTCGTCGCGGCATTCCGTCAGTTCGGCGACCGCCGAATCCGGATCGTGGTCGGTCGCCGCGCCGGCCAGCCACAGCCGCGCACTCAACCGCCAGAACTCCTGGCTCTCGTCGTCGACGATCACCCGCTCACCTTCGCGCGCCCAGTACGCCGCCGATGCGAGCCGCTCGCGGATCTCCCCGACGTACGACGGATCGCCAAGCCGCTCGAGCTCATGCGCCCAGCGGAGATAGGTCTCGGCGAGATTCAGCCGGTCGATCGCCTCCGACTCGGCCAGCTCGAACACGTCCGCGTCCGCCCGGGCCGCCTGCTCGTAGTGCGGGATGCACAGCTCGAAGAGGCGTAGTACGTCGTACGCATAGCCGAGGCCGGTGTGTGCCCAGGCGGTCAGGCCGGGATCCTTCGTGCGGCTCAGCGCGTGCTCGGCGGCGACGAGGTCGTTGACCGTGTCACCACCTCGGCCACTGCGGGCGAGGTTGATGATGCGGATCGGCAGTGCGTTCGCTTCCCAGCCCGGTTCATCGATCGCCTTCGCGACCGCGACACATGCGTCAACGGCCTTGAGCGCCTCGTCCGCGTCGCTCGCATGGTGCGCCGTGACACCACGCACGTACTCCGCCGCGGCCAGCTGGTAGCTCGGCACGCCGCCCAGCTCGGCCCGGATCAGCTCGATCTCGGCAGCCGCGCTCGCATGCCCACCGGACTGAGCCGATGTCATTGCGGCGGCGATCCGGGCGGTCAGTTCGTCGCCCGTCGCCATCTCGCCACTCCCCATACCCGCCGGCGGCCTTCCCTGATCCTCACCCGTACCTCGGGCCGGACCGCCCATTGTGACCACCCACCCCCACCTCTGTCACGACCCGATCCGGCCAACGACCACCTAGTGCCACCCCAAAACTACCCACCGCCATTCCGGACCCCAAAGTTCACCAAAACCCGGCGGTGCAACTCTCCGGCCACGCCGACGGTCTCTCGACTCCGATCCAGAGCCTCGGCAAGATCCCCTCCAGTTGCCTTGACCCTGGGGGCAACGTTCTAAGGTGCTGCCCCCACGGCGGAAGGGAACGGGATGAAGTTCGCGGTCAGCTACAGCACGCCCATGTTCGGGGTGGATCCGGACCACCTGGCGGCGTTCGCGCAGCACGCGGAGGCGTGCGGATTCGAAGGGATCTACGTGCCCGAGAGGGTGGCGCTGACCACCGGTGACACGTTCGGCGGTGCCGAGCTGCCGATGACACTGCCGTACGGCGCTCCGCTCGACCTGCTCACGTACGCCGCCGCCGCGACCGAGCGGATCCTGCTGGGGACCGGAGTGTTGCTGCTGCCGTACTACCAGCCGGTGATGCTGGCGAAGCGGCTGGCGACGATCGACGTGCTCTCGAAGGGCCGGATGCGACTGCTCACCGTAGGCGTCGGTGTTCTGCCGAGCGAGGCAGTCGCGGCGGGCGTGGATTTCAGCACCCGCGGTCGCCGCGCCGACGAGTCGATCGACGTACTGCGGCTGCTCTGGTCCGACGAGGCCGACGGTGCCAGCTACTCCGGTGAGTTCTTCGAATTCAAGAACGTCTACAGCTTTCCGAAGCCTCTGTCCCCACTGCCGATCCACGTCGGCGGGTCGAGCCGCGCCGCGGCCCGGCGGGCGGGACTGCGCGGTGACGGGTACTTCGCCGGCGGCGCGCTGATGGGCGACGAACGCGCGGCCCAATGGGAGCTGGCTCAATCCACGGCAGGCGACCGTAGGCTCGACTACACCCGCTGGGGTTCGATCGAGCTGACCCCTGCCTCGCTCGAGGCGTACGCCGCCCAGGGAGTCACCCGTCTGGTGGTCGGCACGTCGAGCCCGGACCTGTCCGAGCAACGCGACCAGCTCTCCGCCTTCGCCGAACGCTTCGCCCTGACCCCGAGCTGACAGCTCAGGCGACGCGTACGCCGTGTTCGCAGAGGGCCGTCGTGCCCTCGTGCACGGCGTCGAGAGCGGCGCCGAGGCGATCGGCCAACAGCGGCTTGACGCGCGCGCGTACGTCGGTCAGGGAGTAGAGACCCACGGACAGGATCTCCCCGTCGGGGAACGTGAACGCGGCCAGATCCGCCTCCGTCACCACTCCGCCGTCGAAGACGAAGATCATGCCTTCGAGGCGGCCGTCGTACGCGTGCACGTGGTCGACCACCAGCAACCGGCCGATCGGCCGCTCCGCCCCGAGTTCCTCCCTCAGCTCCCGGGCTGCCGCGACCCACGGCGCCTCGTTCGCCTCGACCACACCCCCGGGCAGTTCCCAGTTCGGCTTGTACGACGGCTCCACCAGCAGAACGCGATCGTCCTCACCCCGGAACAACACCCCCGCCGCCATCCGCTTCCGCGGCAACCCAGCGGCGTACTGCTCGGTGGACTGCACGTCAGCCGGCTACCTGCTCGGGCTCTGCGGCGTGGAGCTGGACGGGGAGAGTCTCGACGCCGTAGACGATGGAGAAGTCGCGGAAACGAAGCTGTTCCTCGGGGATGGCGAGGGACAGGTCGGGGAAGCGGTGAGCCAGCGCCGAGAACGCGGCCCGGAGTTCCATCCGAGCCAGCTCGGCGCCGACGCAGCGGTGCATGCCGTGGCCGAAGGCGAGGTGCGCCGCCGGTGCACGACGCGGCCAGAACTCCTCCGCGTCCGGACCGAACACCTCCTTGTCGCGGTCGGCCCCCGACAGCGACACCGCGACCAGGTCGCCCTTCTTCACCTGCTGACCGAACAACTCCTGGTCGTGCCGCGCGAAGCGCGGGAACGCCACCTGGACGACGGTCAGGTACCGCAACAACTCCTCGACGATCGCGTCGACCGCACCCGGCTCGTTGCGGATCCGCTCGAAGTTCTCCGGGTTGCGCATCAGCACCAGCGTGCCGAGCGCGAGCATGCTCGCGGACGTCTCGTACCCACCCAGGAACACGCCGTCGGCGAGCCCACCGAGCTCGACGTCGTCGATGTCGTCACCCTGCTCGCGGATGATCGACCCGATCAGCCCGTCACCCGGGTTCTTGCGCTGCTTGCGGACGATCTCGAACAGGAAGTCGCGGGACTCGCTGGCCGAACCGAACACCCCGATCCCACCACCGGACAGGTCGAACCGCGCCGGCCCGAGCGCCCGGAAGCGATCGCGGTCCGACTCCTCGACACCGAGCAGGTCGGCGATCAGCAGGAACGGCACGTTGAAGGCGAAGTCCGACACGATGTCGGCGACCGGGCCCTTGGCCTCCATCAGGTCCAGCTGGTCCTGGACGATCTTCTCGATCGCCGGCTCCAGCCGCGCCAGCCGCCGCTTGGTGAACTCCGGTGTCAGCAGCTTCCGCAGCCGGGTGTGGTCCGGCGGGTCGGTGAACCCGAGCCCCCCGATCCCCTCCGACGGCTTGTTCGGGTCCGAGCCGACCAGCGGCCGGATGTCGTTGCTGAAGTTCGTCGAGTCGGCGAGCACGGCCTTCGCCTCCGCGTGCCCGCTCACCACCCAGACGTTGAGCCCGAACAGATGCGCCAGTTTGTGCACGGGCTCGGCCTCGCGCACCTTGCCCAGCTCCGGCACCGGGTTCACGCCGTGACGGCGCAGCGGCATCGAGACCTGGCTGGGGAACATCCGCATCTTCGACAGGTCGAGACCACCCTTGCGGGTGGTTCTGTTCAAGATCCGGCTGCCGACCCATCTCTTCAGGTATGTCGCAACCATGACTTCCACGCGCCCTCTCTGAACCGCTTGCCCCCGACGGCTTTCGTCACCTAAAAAGTAGCGTTGCCAAGGAGCAGATCTGATGGTGTTGGCACTACTGCGATAGTGGCGTTGGCACCACCATGGGAGGGGACCACGGCAATGCCAGCACAGACCTTGTCATGAACGAGATCTCTGCTTCTACCGGAAACCACCTGTACATCGCCCTGGACCGCGGCACGCCGTACCTCGGGGACACTTCAGGGAAATCTCAGCCGAAAGTCGGATGCGGGTCTCATCCTTCGTCGACCGTGTCATGGATGTGACCAAGTCAACACCCGTCCGCCCGGAGATCACAGGTAGTACGGCGTCACCATCCGAACGACTTCGGTGATCTTCGCCTTCACGAGGTCGCGATGGGGGATCTGCGTGACCGGGCCGGAGGCCGGAACGCGAACGCCGTGGTCGACCAGCAGGTAGAGGACCCGCAGCGTGCGGATGGTGTTGGTGACCTCCGGAGTGATGCCCTCGCTGGGCGGATTGGCGAGGATACGGACGGCGGGGTCGAGCCAGTCGGTGGCATCGGTCTCGGTGAGGTCCGCGCGGGTCAGGGTGGTCGCCAGGGCGTAGCCGAGGCGGTCGTCCTCCATGTCCCGCAGGACGTGCTGTGTCGGCGTCAGAATGCGGCCTATGCCCAACCGGAGCATCTGCACCGGCTCGACGGCCGGATGCAGCCCGAGGGCGCCCAGGAGGTCGGAGCCGTGCGCGATCGCGTGCAGCCAGCCGAGCTTGGCGTCGTACCCGCGCAGGTCCTCCTCGGCGACGTACCAGCGTTCGAACGGCGGCACCCAGTGCGGCTCGAAGACACCCGCGGTGACGATGCAGTCCAGGATCAATGGCGCGAACGTGCGCGCCTGTGTCTCGGGGTCCGCGAACCGCGCGACCATCTCGTCTCCGAGGGCACGCAGCTGGTCGGCGGACAGTACGCCGCGGCCGATCCAGGTGGCGAGGATCGAGTACGCCTGGGAGTCGCGCAGCACCGGATCCGGGGAGCGCAGCAGCGCGGACAACTCGGCGACGAGCTCGGTGAGCGGCCGATCGGTCGGGACGAAGAAGTCATCGGCGCGCACCTGCGCCCAGTCGGTCATGCGCGGCAGGCTAGACGCTTTCCCGCCGCGCCCGCCACCCCTACGCAGTGGTACGGCGACCGCCCCGGACAAGGGTCGGCCCGTGGAACGTGATGTCCCACGGGCCTCAGCGCGGCCAGGACCCCTCAGCCCGGCCGGGCCTCACGATCCCGGCCAGGGCCCCTCAACCACGGCCGGGATCGTCGTCATCGCGATCAGGCGTCGCGCTTGCTCGCCGTGAACAGAGCGATCGCCATCAGCGCCGCCGCCCAGCCGGCGAAGTACAGCAGGGCCCACCAGGGACCGAGGGCGAAGTCGCTGCCGCCGGCGTTCGCGCCGGCCAGCCCGAAGTCCTGGCCCTGGTTCAGGAACGAACTGCCGTTCGCGAACGGCGCCCACTTGGCCAGGTCGTCGCCGACCTTGGGGATCAGGGTGACCAGGTTCTCCACCAGCAACGGCCAGAGGATCAGGATCGCGATCGCACCGGCGCTCTGCCGGATCAGGATGCCGACCGCCACCGCGATCACCGCGGACAGCGCGAAGATCAGACCCTGGCCGGCCAGCAGCCGCCACTCGGCCCCGGTGTTGATGGCCAGGTCCGCGTTGCCGGCGAACAGGCTGCCGATGCCCCAGGCACCGAACGACGCGATCAGGCCGACGATCCCGGCCAGGAAGGCCACGACCGCGGTCTTGCCGAGCAGCAGTGCGGCCCGCTGCGGCACTGCCTGGAAGCTGGTCCGGATGGTGCCGAACCGGTACTCGGTGGTGACCGCGAGCGCGGCCATCACCATCATCACCATCTGGCTGAGCTGCGCGCCCGGCTGGGTGATGAAGATCGTCGCCTGCTGCTCGTCCGTGGCGTTCAGGAAGCCGGTGGTGAGTGCGGCGAAACCGACCGTCAGGAACGCCGCGATGACCATGCACCACCACGGCGAGCGGGTGGAGAAGAGCTTGATCCGCTCGACTGTGATCACCGACATGTCAGTTGTCCTCCTTCGGACCCGCGGCCACCTCGGTGGCGGTCGGCGCGTCCAGCGCGGTCACCGCAGCGATCTCGTCGTGCGCGTGGTATTCGACCGAATCCCCGGTCATCTGCATGAACGCCTGCTCCAGCGAGCCGCGCTGCAGGGTCAGTTCGTGCAGCACGATGCCGTGCGCGGCGGCTGTCTCACCGACCTGGTCGGTGCTCAGATCGCCCTCGACGAACAGGACCTTGCCCTGGTCCTCGACGTCCTCGATCCGGGTGACCAGCTGCTGCTGTTGCAGCACACCGGCCAGCTGGTCGAGTTGCGGAGTCCGGACCTTGACCGTCGTACCGCTGGCGCGGTCGACGAACTCCTGGGTGGTGCTCTGGGCGATCAGCCGGCCGCGGCCGATGACGATCAGTTCCTCGGCGGTCAGCGCCATCTCGGACAGCAGGTGGCTGGACACCAGCACGGTCCGGCCCTCGTCGGCCAGCCGGTGCATGAAGGTGCGGATCCAGACGATGCCCTCCGGGTCGAGACCGTTGACCGGCTCGTCGAACAGCAGCACCTCGGGGTCACCGAGCAGCGCACCGGCGATGCCGAGCCGCTGCGACATACCCAGCGAGTAGGCGCCGGCCCGCTTGTTCGCGACCGCGGTCAGGCCGACCATCTCCAGCACCTTGTCGACACTGCCCTTCGGCAGCTTGTTGGACGCGGCCATCCAGGCCAGGTGCGACCGGGCCGACCGGTTGGGGTGCACCCACTTGGCATCCAGCAGCGCGCCGACCTTGGTCAGCGGCTGGTGCAGGTCGCGGTAGCGCTGCCCGTCGATCCGGACGTCGCCGGAGGTCGGGGTGTCCAGGCCGAGGATCATCCGCATCGTGGTCGACTTGCCGGCCCCGTTCGGGCCGAGGAAGCCGGTCACCTTGCCGGGTTTCACCTCGAAAGACAGGTTGTCAACGGCAACAGTTGCACCGTATCGCTTGGTGAGGCCCTTTGCCTCGATCATCGCCTACTCCTCGTTCGGTGGCGCCAGTGTTCCCGGTCGGGCGGGTTGTCTCGCATTGAGTTCAGTATCGAGGTCGGACCGGTGCAGAACATCGGACCCGGGGCGGATCCGGTGTGTCCACCCGTGGGTTGATTCTGCCGTCCGCCCGGGCCAGGCGACCATCGGTTAAAGCCCTGACCACGACCCCGACGATCCCCCACCCGGCCACCTGCCCGCATCAGCCGAAAGTCGACGACCGGCCGTACTTCGGTTGGGAGTAGATGGGAGTGACTACCAAAAGGACCGCCCGCGGTTCAGTCCACCGGAACACCGTAGAGCACGAGATTGCTGCTGTAGCGGTGGGTTTTGTGGTTGTACGAGCCGGTGCAGGTCACCAGTGCCAGCCGGGGCTTCACCGCACCGTGGAACAGGTCTGCGGGCAACGCTTCCTGCCGGTAGGTCCGGCGCGCCACGATGCGGTACCAGTGCACGTCTCCGCCCCCGGCCGTCACGGCAACCCTCGCGCCCACCGGCACCCCCGAGAGCGCGGCGAACACTCCGCGACCGCGAGCCGTGTCCACGTGGCCGGCCAGCAGCACCGTACCGCCGGACGAGCCCGGCGCCGCACCCGCCGCCCACCAACCCACGTCGGCCGCCGACGCCGGCATCTGCAGCCGGCCGTCGGCGGCGGTCGCCACCGGCAGCACCGATGCCTCCAGCACGCCGGGCAGCTTCAGCCGCACCGGCGGAACGGCGGCTTCGCGGTCCACGGCCGACGCACTCGCGTCCGGGACCTGCCCGCTGTCACCGGGCCTTCCGAACACCATGACCAGCGCGGCACCGATCGCTACGACTCCGAGCAGACGTCGCCGGACCGGGACCGGTTTACCGACAAGAAGGAGCAGTACGCCGACGCCGAGCAGCAGCATCGCGGCCCGCGAACGAGTCTGCTCGGCATCGGCGACCTGGCCGCCGTCGCCGGTCGACACGACCGGGGGCCCGGTCTCGTCCTTGCAGGGACCCGCCACCGTGCGCAGGTGCATCTCGATGACCGGCTTGGCGCCGTTGGCCACTGACTCGACGGCAGGCGACGCGCTCTTCGGCAGCTCGCCCTCGACCAATGCCAGGTACTGCTGGTGCAGCTGCCGCTGCAACTGCACCCAGGCGGCGTCGTACTCGGGGGTCCCGGCTTTGGCCGCGAGCGCGGCGAGCTGCTGACGCTGCGCCGCCGAAGGCAGCGTCACCAATCCGATGCCGAATTGATTGGCGACCTCGAGCTGCTGCGCGGCGAGCCTGCGATGATCGCGTTCCTCCTGGGCGGCGACGTTCTTCAGGCACGAGGTCCGGCCGTGGATCGTCCCCGAGTGGGCGGCCTGGATGATCGTCAGATCGAGCTGGTGGGCGGCGTTGAGATAGTCGGCATCCGGTTGCTGTGCCCTCGCGCTCGCAGGCTGCGCTGTTGCGAGCACTCCCGCCACGGCGAGAAGCAACAGCGCCGACAAACGGGCGAGCGTCGCCCGTCGGGGGAAAGCAGAGCCCGTGGCCGGTCGTCGAGGCACCGCTACCTCCCTACGCTCGGCGTAGCGCAGTTCGTCGTACAACGACAGTAAAAGGGACGGACGGTCTTGGTCCAGACATGCGAAACGGCCCACCGGAAACCCGGTGGGCCGTTTCTGCGCGTTTACCGCGGTCAGGCGGCGGCGTTCACCTCGGCCGGGGTGTCGGAAATGACCGACTCACGGCGCTTGGAGACGAACACGGCGGCCGCCAGGATGACCACCGCGACCAGGGCGATACCGATCCGCAGCGGCCTGTTGGTGTCGTCGCCGATCGCCGACAGCCCGACGACCGCCGGGGCGATCAGCACCGAGACCAGGTTCATCACCTTGATCAGCGGGTTGATGGCCGGGCCGGCGGTGTCCTTGAACGGGTCACCGACGGTGTCACCGATGACGGTGGCCTCGTGCGCGGGCGAACCCTTGCCGCCGTGGTTGCCGTCCTCGACCAGCTTCTTGGCGTTGTCCCAGGCACCACCGGAGTTGGCCAGGAAGACCGCCATCAGGGTGCCGGCACCGATCGCACCGGCCAGGTAGCCGGCCAGCGACGCGGCACCGAGGCCGAAGCCCACGGCGATCGGCGCGAGCAGCGCGAGCAGACCCGGAGTGGCCAGCTCCCGCAGCGAGTCGCGGGTGCAGATGTCGACGACCTTGCCGTACTCCGGCTTGCCCGTGCCGTCCATGATCCCGGGGATGTCGCGGAACTGGCGACGTACCTCGTAGACGACCGCACCGGCGGCGCGGCCGACGGCGTTGATCGCGAGGCCGGAGAACATGAACACCACGGCCGCACCGAGGATCAGGCCGACCAGAGTGCCCGGGTTGAAGACCAGCGCCTCAGCCTCGAACTTGGCGTAGTTCTCGCCCAGCGAGGACCGGATCGAGTCGGTGTAGGAGCCGAACAGCGCGGTCGCGGCCAGTACGGCGGTGGCGATCGCGATGCCCTTGGTGATGGCCTTGGTGGTGTTGCCGACGGCGTCCAGCTCGGTGAGGATCTGGGCCGCTTCGCCGTCCACGTCACCGGACATCTCGGCGATGCCCTGCGCGTTGTCGGAGACCGGGCCGAAGGTGTCCATCGCGACGATGACGCCGACGGTGGTGAGCAGACCACAACCGGCCAGCGCGATCGCGAACAGCCCGACCACACCGGAGCCGCCGACCAGGAAGGCGCCGTAGACGGCCGCGGCGATCACCAGGGCGGTGTAGACGGCGGACTCGAAGCCGACAGCGATACCGGACAGGATCACGGTCGCCGCGCCGGTCAGCGAGGTCTTGCCGACGTCCTTGACCGGCTTGTCCTCGGTGCCGGTGTAGTAGCCGGTCAGGGCCAGGATGATCGCGGCCAGCACGATGCCGATGATCACCGAGACAGTGGCGATCAGCCGCGGGTCGCCGTCGTGCGCGGCGATCACGTCGGTCGCGCCGGTCAGGTCCTTGAAGCTGCTCGGCAGGTAGACGAACGCCGCCACCGCACAGAGCACACCGGACACGATCGCGGAGATGTAGAACGCGCGGTTGATCGTGCGCAGGCCGTTCTCGCCGGTGCGCGGACGGGTCAGGAAGACGCCGATGACCGCGGTGACGGCGCCGATGGCCGGCACGATCAGCGGGAAGATCAGGCCCTGCTCGCCGAACGCGGCCTTGCCCAGGATCAGCGAGGCCACCAGCATCACGGCGTACGACTCGAACAGGTCGGCCGCCATACCGGCGCAGTCACCGACGTTGTCGCCCACGTTGTCGGCGATGGTCGCCGCGTTGCGGGGGTCGTCCTCGGGGATGTTCTGCTCGACCTTGCCGACCAGGTCGGCGCCGACGTCGGCGGCCTTGGTGAAGATACCGCCGCCGACACGCATGAACATGGCGAGCATGGCGGCACCGAAACCGAAGCCCTCGAGCACGGTCGGGGCGTCACCCTTGAACAGCAGGACGACGACCGACGCACCGAGCAGGCCGAAGCCGACGGTGGCCATGCCGACGGTTCCACCGGTGCGGAACGCGACACGCATCGCGGGGTCGCGGCCTTCGTCGCGGGCCGCGGCGGCGACCCGGACGTTGGCGCGCGTCGCGAGCCACATGCCCAGGTAGCCGATCAGCGCGGAGAAACCCGCACCGATGAGGAAGAAGACGGAGCGGAAGATCTTCAGCGTGGTCTCGTTGTCGCCGTCACTGTGGGCGGGCAGCAGGAACAGCAGCAGGAACGCGACGATGGCGAAGACGCCCAGCGTTCGGAACTGCCGGTTCAGGTAGGCGGATGCGCCTTCCTGGACCGCCGCGGCGATCGTCTTCATGTTCTCGGTGCCATCGTTCGCGGCAAGCACCTGGCCCCGGAAGACCATCGCAATGGCGACCGCGAGGATCGCGATCACTCCGACGACGATCACCAGTGTGGTGTTGCTCGACGAAAGATCCACCGCTTGTGCAAGCAGCGCGGACATCCGTCCTCCTTGTAGGCAACCCCTCAGGGCTTGACGGCCCCCGTCTGCCGCAACCGAAGGGTTGGGAAAATACGGCACAGCGCCAAAGAGACTTGGCGCGGTGGGTCACTCTAACGGGTATCCGACCAGACCTGACGACAGGGTGGTCTACGCCATACCCGAGTACACGAGCAGCTACCTCACTCTTCGTGTTGAAGGGGACACGTTTTCACTTCGTCGTCACGTCGTCAGATCGCCGAGGCGACGTCCGGATGGATGTCGAACACCTTGGTCAGGCCGGTGATCCGGAAGATCTTCAGCAGCCGTTCCTGGGTACAGACCAGGGACAGGGATCCGTCGTGGGTGCGCACCCGTTTCAGTCCACCGACCAGGACGCCGAGACCCGTGGAGTCCAGGAAGTCCACGCGTTCCAGGTCGACCACCAGGTGGTAGTCGCCTTCGTCGACGAGCGCTGCGATCTTCTCGCGGAGCTTCGGTGCGGTGTAGACGTCGATCTCCCCCGCCACCTCGATGACGGTGCGCCCGCCCTCGGCGCGCGCGGTCAGCGACAGATCCACTTCGGCCTCCGATCCCGTGAACTGCTGCATTCAACCATGTACGGACCGTGAGTAGGACCGTTGCCGAAAACTCTTTCATCTCGTCCCACCGAAGTCGATCTCCGTCCGCAAAATGAGGCGTGCATCCGCCGCGTGCACACGCCCGTGCACTCCCGGCGCGTGCTGTCCGTGGCCGGCACTACGCTCGCGGTATGCGCGGAGGTGGTGAGGCGGCGGATGTGCTGAAGCGCCTGGCAGCAGGCCGGGACGACCGGCTCACGCATGTCGAGACCGTGCCGCCGCGACTGGGGCAAACGTGTGAATGGCCGCGCTGGGCACCGGCCGAGGTTCTCGCGCAACTCGCGGAGGCCGGCATCACAGCGCCTTGGACTCATCAGGTCGCTACCGCCGAAGCGGCGTACTCGGGCCGGCATGTGGTGGTCGCGACGGGGACGGCGTCCGGCAAATCGCTCGGCTACTTGCTGCCTGCCTTTGCCACCTTGAGCATCGCGCAGGCCGCGTCACCGCATCGACGGGTGGCGTCTGTTCTGTACCTGTCGCCGACCAAGGCTTTGGCGCACGACCAGCTTCGCGCGGTGTCGTCGTACACAGTGTCCGGTCTGCGGCCGACAACGTTGGACGGCGATTCCGAACGCTCCGAACGCGACTGGGCTCGCGACCACGCGACGTACGTGCTCAGCAATCCGGACATGCTGCACCGGTCGGTCCTGCCGAACCATCAGCGCTGGGCCCGCTTCCTGGGCTGCCTGCAGTACGTCGTGGTGGACGAGTGTCATCACTATCGCGGTGTCTTCGGTGCGCATGTGGCCGGCGTACTGCGTCGGCTGCGGCGGGTGTGTGCGCAGTACGGCGCCCATCCGATCTTCATCTGCGCATCGGCGACGGTGGCCGAGCCGGCGGTGTCCGGTGAGCGGCTGACCGGTCTGCCGATGGTGGAGGTGGTGGAGGACGGATCACCCCGCGGCGGCATCTCCTTCGGTCTGTGGGAGCCGCCACTGACCTCTGTACGTGGTGAGAACGGGGCGCCGGTACGACGTTCCGCGACGGCCGAGGTGGCCGACATCCTGACCGATCTGGTCGTGAGCGGGGTGCGGACTGTGGCGTTCGTGCGGTCGCGGCGTGGGGCCGAGACAGTCGCGATGACAGCCCGCGAGAACCTCGCCGAGGTTCACCCCTCGCTGATGGACCAGGTGTCCGCGTACCGGGCGGGCTATCTGCCGGAGGAGCGGCGCCGGCTCGAAGGCATGTTGCAGAGCGGTGAGCTCACCGGTGTCGCGGCGACCAACGCTCTGGAGCTGGGCATCGACATCGCCGGACTGGACGCCGTACTGCTGTCCGGTTGGCCTGGCACGCGCGCATCGCTGTGGCAGCAGGCCGGACGGGCGGGTCGAGCCGGCGGGGATGCCTTGGCGCTGCTGGTGGCGCGCGACGACCCGCTGGACACCTATCTGGTCCGGCACCCGAACGCGATCTTCGGCCGACCCGTGGAAGCGACTGTCTTCAACCCGGAGAACCCGTATGTCCTCGGCCCACAGCTGTGCGCGGCCGCGCAGGAGCTGCCGCTGACGGACGCGGACTACGACATCTTCGGCAGTACGACGCCCTCCGTGATCCAGCAGTTGGTCCGCCAAGGGCTGCTGCGTGAGCGACCGCATGGATGGTTCTGGACACGGCGGGAGCGCGCTGTGGACGCCATCGACATCCGGTCGGCCGGCGGCAAGACAGTGCAGATCGTCGAGGACCAGACCGGCCGGCTGCTCGGCACAGTCGACGGCGGCTCGGCCCACGCCTCGGTCCACGAGGGCGCGGTCTACGTGCATGCGGGCGAGTCGTACCTGGTGCGCACGCTGGACCTCGAGGGTCACGCGGCCGTGGTCGAGCCGGCCTCGCCGGACTACACCACCTTCGCCCGGGACGTGACCGAGATCAGCATCCTGGCGACCGAGGAGACCTGCACCTGGGGTACGGCGGAGTTGTCGCGCGGTTGGGTCCAGGTGACCAGCCAAGTGATCTCGTACCAGCGCAAGCTGATCGCGACCGGCGACGTACTCGACGAGCAGCCCCTCGACCTGCCGGAGCGCACGCTGCGGACCAAGGCCGTCTGGTGGACCATGCCCGACTCCGCGGTCGAGGCACTCGGGCTGTACGACGTACCCGGTGCGGCCCATGCGGCCGAGCACGCGTCGATTGGACTGCTCCCACTGTTCGCCACCTGCGACCGCTGGGACATCGGCGGCGTCTCCACCGCCCGGCACGCCGACACCGGCCGCCTCACCGTCTTCGTGTACGACGGCCACCCGGGCGGCGCCGGATTCGCGGAACACGGCTACGCCGCGGCGCGCGAATGGTTGACGGCGACATGTGAGGCGATTGCACACTGTGAGTGCATTGATGGGTGTCCGTCGTGCGTACAGTCACCCAAATGTGGGAACCAGAACAACCCACTCGACAAGAGCGGCGCGGTGGCGCTGCTCACCGCACTACTCAGCAGTGAGGCCTGAACAGCCAGCCCCGGGCTGGCGGAGAGGCAGCATGCCATGGCCGTCCTCGGAATCGTCCTGATCGTCCTGGCCGTGCTGTTCGGTCTGGGTGTCTCGGTGACCTCGACCGCCTCCACCACGATGGAGGTGTTCGGTATCGACTTCGGCGTCTCGGTGCCGACCGTGTTCCTGCTCGGCGCGCTGACCGGGATCGCACTTGCCCTCGGGCTGTGGCTGACGAAGAAGGGACTTGCCCGCGGCTACCGGCGGCGCAAGGAGATGCGCGAGCTCCGCGCACAGGCCGCGACCACCGAACCGGCGGCGGTCACCACGAGTGACACCGCTCCCGAGGTCACGGCGGCGCCCGATCGCACCGAGTCCGACAGCGCCGTGCCCGACCGCACCGAGCCCGATCCGGTCGGGCCTGAGCGCGCCGTTCCTGAGCGCGCCGTTCCTGAGCGCGAGCCTGGCGCCGACGAGCGGCTAGCGACTGAGCGGCACGTCGCCGAGGATCCCACTGACACCAAGCAGCCCCACTGACCACTCTGTTGCCCACGGCATCAACTAACGCGTTGCGCCACCGGAGTTTCCCCGGCGTACGGTAACATCTCGATCGGCGCACAGCCTCCGCTCAGCGGTGGCACGACGGCCCTGCGGCCGGATTTCGGTGCCCTACGCAACGACTTTGGCCTGGCAGTTAGTTGCCATTGGCATCAAGTTTCGCGGCTTCGCCATAACCACCGCCGACCCACCTGTGCATTACTGGTTGTGGCGTCAACGTCGCGTTGAGTCACAGTCGGCCTTCCGGGCCACACCGCCTCCTCACGGGGGATCGACCCGCAGCTCGCCCTCCGCGCAAAAGGGTGTTCGTCGCGGTTCCCGGAACCGGACCGGCTCGCGCCACGGGGTCCCGACGACCTGACGCCGCGAGATGGCACGACCTCTGGAGGTTGTCTTGATCATCCGTAAATTGTTGAGCCGTACCGGCGTGGCCGTGCTCGCGGTCAGCGTCGCACTGGCCACCGCGGTCCCGGCCCAGGCGGCGAACCCGTCGACGGGCGGATCGGCCGCGGCCCCGGGCGTCGAGGTCGGGGTGGCCAAACAGATCGCCACCCGCGCCGACACGCGGTACTGCCTCACCTTCGTCGCGGCCGCCAAGGTCCCGATGGCGGTCATGATGGCGTGCGCACCGGGCAAGGAGGGCAAGACCCAGGAGTGGATCTACACCGAGTCCGGCCAGTTGCAGGTCGCGATGAGCAAGAGCGTCGGTGGCGCCCTTGCCAAGACCGGCGCCTGCCTGGACAGCGGTGCGGACCTGGCCAAGGTGCCGGCCTCGGCACCACTGCTGGTGCTGCCCTGCCGTGACGGCGACGGACAGAAATGGACCTACGACGAGAGCGCGGGCACGTTCGTGAACACCGCCAGCGGTCTCGCCCTGACATCCCTGCTCGGCGAGGGGAAGGCCAAGCAGGCGCAGCCGACCGGCAGCATGTCCACGGCCGGCACACCGGTCCAGGGCTGGAGCGCGTTGCCGCTGCCGGGCCTGGACATCCTGGGTGCGGTACTGGCACTCGTGAACGCGCTGCTGGCGTCCCTGGGCCTGGCCCTGCCGCTGCCGATCGCGAAGGCCGCGTCCAGCCTGCTCGAGCTGGTTCGGCCGGCGACACCGATCCCGGCTCAGCTGACGGTGCTGCCGAAGCAGATGATGCAGCTGGCACAGCGCTGATCCGCAAGGAGGATCCTCAGCCGGACAGAGGACAACCGGCCCCGACGATGTCGGGGCCGGTTGTTTTCTCACTCCTTCGTGATCGACGCCATTCGGTTGTTCGGTAGTGCAGTGTCTGGTGAACCTCGTCGGTCGTGGGATCCGATGCTCGGGGAGTGACCTCGAGCTACCCGCTGCTTGCGCGTCAGCGGGAGCCCTGCGTCGTCGTCACCGTCGACCCACCTCCTCCGCGGCCGTCACCAGCCGGCCGGTGTCACCACCAACAGTGGTGATGGCACCAGTGGTGGCAATGACTGAGCAGGTCGTCCAGAAGGCAAGAAAGCAGCCCCATGTCTTTCACCTCCGATCCGCTGAACCGATCGGCAAGACCGTACCGCTCGCTGTCACGTTCTGTATCTAGTCCACTACTGGTTGCCACACAACCTTGAGCATCCTTTAACCCTTCCGCAACGCTTCCCGTGGGACCCCGACTTGACAGTTCGCGACTGGTTGCCTACAGCCCCTGTCAACGTTCTCCTCCGGGTTGGGAAAAAGTCTTCACAAAGTCGCCGACGAGTGCCAATGTTTGACCGGCACTCCGCAGTACCGATCTCGCTAGGAGCTTTGATGCGATCTCTCCCGCGGTTCTCCGCGCCCGCCCTCCTCGGCGTCGCCGCAACCCTGCTGCTGACCGGCTGCCTCGGCTCGTCCGCATCCGACAGCGGCGACCAGGACACGAACCGCAACGCCGATGCCAAGAAGGTCGAGCTGACCATCGGGTCGAACTCGATCAAGGGCGGCAAGAGCAGCGCCGGGGCAACGTTCATCGAGGACGTGCTGATCCCGAAGTTCGTCGCCGAGCAGAAGGGCAAGGGCGTCGACGTCACCGTCAAGTTCCAGGGTGACGGCTCCGACGACGAGGTCTACAAGCAGAAGCTGTCGCTCGACCTGTCGAACAAGTCCGGTCCGGACCTGTTCCAGATCGACGGCATCTGGGTCGGCGAGTTCGCCCAGGCCGGCTACATCAAGCCGCTCACCGACACCGTCGGCGAGGCGAGCAAGGTGGACGACTGGGACGGCTGGAAGCAGATCCCCGAGACGGTGCAGCAGCTCGGCAGCTACAACGGCAAGCGGTACGGCGTCCCCGGCGGGACCGACGGCCGGGTGCTGTTCTTCAACAAGAAGCTGTTCCAGCAGGCCGGGCTGCCGGCCGACTGGCAGCCGAAGTCGTGGGACGACATCATCTCCGCCGGCCAGGCGCTGAAGAAGCTGTCCGGCGTCACGCCGATCCAGATCAACGGCGGTACGGCGATGGGCGAGGCGACCACCATGCAGGGCGTGCTGCCGCTGCTGGTCGGTACCGGCGCGACCGTCAACACCGACGGCAAGTGGCTCGGCGACACCCCGCAGGTGCGTCAGGTGCTGGACTTCTACCACCAGATCTACAGCACGGGTCTCGGCGACCCGGTGCTGCAGCGCGAGGCCAAGGGCCGGGACAAGTCGTTCGCCGAGTTCGCCGCGAACAAGGTCGGCATCCTGCTGGAGAGCGACTACTTCTGGCGCAGCGTGGTGGAGCCCAAGGAGGGCGTGGCCAAGATGGCCGACCGCGACTCCGCCGTGGGTTACGCGCTGATCCCGGCCGCCAGGCCGGGCGGCGGCGTCAAGGGCCAGGACTTCGTCTCGATGTCGGGTGGCGGCGCGACCGTGATCAACCCGAACACCAAGTTCCCGCAGCAGGCCTGGGAGCTCATGCAGTTCTGGAACTCCGCCGAGATGGTGAAGGCATCGCTGGACGGCGCCGCCAAGATCACCCAGCGCAGTGACGTCAACGCCGAGGTGCTGGCCGGCGACCCGATGCTGAACTTCGTCGCCACCAAGGTGCTGCCGATCACGCAGTTCCGTCCGGGCCTGGCGGAGTACCCGAAGGTCTCGGCCGCGCTGCAGCAGGCGACGGCGGACGTGATCGGCGGGAAGAGTACGGACGCGGCGGCCAAGGCGTACCAGAAGGCAGTCGAGGCCGCGGCCGGCAGCAAGGACAAGGTCGCCGGTAACTGATGACGACGGCTTCCCCACCTGCACCGGCAGACCCGGTCCAGGGACGTGGTCCGGTCGATCGGGGCGGCCGGACCGGTGTGCGGGGACCGGCACGCGATGTCGCAGGGCTCGGCGTCGGCCGGGCCCTCGGCTTCGTCGCGCCCGCCCTGCTGCTGATCGGCGCGTTCCTGGTCTTCCCGGCGATCTGGACCATCTACATCGGCCTGACCAACTACCGGCTGACCGGTGTCGAGGCGGTCTCGCCGTCGATGGTCGGGCTGTCCAACTACACCAAGGCGCTCAACGACGCCCTGTTCCACAACGCGTTGTGGCTGACGCTGCTGTTCGTCCTCGGCTCCGCGATCATCGGCCAGAACATCCTCGGCTTCACCCTCGCCTGGGTGATGCGGCGGACCCGCCCGGCGGTCCGGCGTACCGTCGAGGCGTTCGTGCTGCTGGCCTGGATCCTGCCGTCGACGGTGGTCGCGTACCTGTGGGTCGCGTTCTTCGACCGCGACGGCGGCACCCTCAACAACATCCTCGGTACGCCGGGGACCGCGTGGCTGATCGACTACCCGATGGCCTGCCTGGTGTTCTTCAACACCTGGCGCGGTACGGCGTTCTCGATGATGCTCTACTCCTCCGCGCTGCAGGCCGTACCGCCGTCGCAACTGGAGTCGGCCCGGATGGTCGGTGCGTCGGGCTGGCAGACGCTGCGGGACGTCGTGTTCCCGCACATCCGCGGGCACGTGCTGACGAACACCTTGCTGATCTCGCTGTGGACGGCGAACGACTTCTCGCCGTTCCTGCTCACCAAGGGCGGGCCGAACCACGAGTCCGAGACGGTGCCGGTGTACATCTACAACGTGGCGCTGCAGGGCGGTGAGCTGGGCTACTCCTCTGCCATCTCGTTCCTGTTGCTGATCGCGAACCTGCTGGTCTCGCTGATCTACCTCCGGCTGCTGAGGAGGCGCTCGTGACCCCGTCCTTCGTCCTTCGCCGGATCGGCTTCTACGTACTGATCTGCGCGATCACGCTGTTCTTCGCGGTGCCGATGCTGTGGATCGCGTCCGCGCCGTTCGACAAGAATCCCGGCCTCGGCGTGCACTGGCCGGACTGGACGCTCGACAACGTCCGCAAGACGCTCGAGCATCCGTACGCGATGCACTCGATGGTCAACTCGCTGCTGATCTGCGTGACCACCGCGGTCGCCGTGACCGCGTTCGCCGCGTTGGCGTCGTACGCCCTGTCGCGGGTCCGCATTCCGGGCCGCGACGCCTTGCTCTACGGGTTGTTGCTGCTGTCGTCGGTGGTCACCGGGACGGCGGCGATGGTGCCGATCTTCGTGATGATGTTCCAGCTCGGGCTGATCGACTCCCGGTTCGGGGTCGCGCTGGTGATGACCGGCGGTCTGTTGCCAGCGGCAATCTTCATCCTGAAGGACTTCGTCGACGCGGTGCCGAAGTCGTACGAGGAGTCGGCCCGGGTCTTCGGCGCGTCCACCGGCCAGATCCTGCGCGACGTCGTACTCCCGGTGGCGCGGCCCGGCCTGGCCACCATCATGGTCTGGGCGTTCGTGAACTCCTGGGGCAACTTCCTGGTGCCCTTCCTGCTCATCCGGTCGATCGAGAAGCAACCCGGTGCGGTGCTGATGCAGACCCTCACCGACGAAGGCGGCAGCGTGAACCTGCAGGTGCTGCCGGTCTTCTCGCTGCTGTTCTCGATCCCGGTCGTCGTGCTGTACCTGCTGGTGAACTCGCGGTACGGGTTCCGCTTCCACGGAGGGATCAAGAGCTGATGGCGGGCATCGACATCGAAGGCCTGGCAACCGTCTACCCCAACGGCGTACGCGCCGTCGACGGGCTGGACCTGCATGTGGCCGACGGCGAGTTCTTCGCCCTGCTCGGGCCGTCCGGGTGCGGCAAGACCACACTGCTGCGCACGATCGCCGGCCTGGAATCCGCGACCGAGGGCACGGTCCGGATCGACGCGGCCGACGTGACCCGGACCGAACCGGGCAAGCGCGGGGTCGCGATGGTGTTCCAGGACTACGCCCTGTTCCCGCACATGAGTGTGTCGGAGAACATCACCTATCCGCTGAAGGTACGGCGGGTCTCGGCTGCGACTCGCGCGGAGACGGCGGAGCGGACCGCGGGCGAGCTGTCGCTGGACGGGCTGCTGGAACGCAAGCCGGCGCAGCTGTCCGGTGGTCAGCAGCAGCGCGTCGCGCTGGCGCGCGCGATCGCGTCCCGGGGCAAGGTCCTGCTGCTGGACGAGCCGTTGTCCAACCTGGACGCACGGCTGCGGTTGGAGGCTCGGACGTTCCTGAAGAAGCTGCAGCGCGACCTCGGCATCACCACGGTCTTCGTCACCCACGACCAGGCCGAGGCCTTGGCGCTGGCTGATCGCATCGCGGTGATGGAGTCCGGCAAGCTCCGCCAGCTGGGCAGCCCGCGGGAGGTCTTCGCGCGGCCCGCGAACACGTTCGTGGCGAACTTCATCGGCTCGACGCCGATGAACCTTCTGCCCGGCACTGTCTCGTCGACCTCGGGGCCGGAGACCTATGTCGATGAGGTCGGGACGGTCTCGGTGGCCGGCGGATCGTTGTCTGCGGCCACTTTCTCGGCTCCCGCGGGCGCTGAGGTGACGGTCGGCGTACGGCCGGAGTACCTGACCCTCGCCGGCGGCGACGTCAGCGGGCCGACACTGCGTGGCCAGGTCGTGGTGGCGGAGAACCTCGGCACCCAGTCGCTGGTCAGCGTCGACTGCGACGGCACCCTGATCGGTGTCACCGTGCCGGAGGAGAACGAGCCGGAGCCCGGTACGACGGTCGTCCTCACCGCACCGGCATCACGGGTACTGCTGTACGACCGGGAGTCCGGTGACCTGCTCACCCGTCAACCGGCCACGGTCGCCTGATGGCGGTCACGACGTACCGCCGTACCTGGACTCTCAACGATCGGGCGGAGTCGGTCTGGCATTCGCTGCCGGTCGACATCCCGGCGGACTGCCCTGGTCTGCTGGTCACGCTCACGATCCCGCCCGTCGAAGGTGCGGTCATCGACATCGGTTGCGAGGGTGCGGGTGGTTGGCGCGGGTGGTCCGGCGGTGCGCGTCAGACCTTTGCGATCACTCCGGACGCGGCGACGCCTGGGTATGTCGCCGGTGAGCTCGAGCCGGGGACTTGGTGGGTCGTTCTCGGGCTGCACCGTGTGCCGGTCGAGGGCGTCGAGCTTGTCGTCGAGGCTGTGACTGGTCCGGTGTCGTCGGTGCCTGGTCTGACGGAGTACGCCGACGCCACCGCGGCTGTCGCCGTACCAGCTCGGCCGCCGCGCCGGACGTTGCCCGCGTCTGCCGGGTTGAAGTGGATCGCTGGGGACTTCCACGCGCATTCGTTGCACTCGGACGGGTCCACTCCGATCGCGAACCTCGCTGCACTGGGTGTCGCGGCCGGGCTGGACTTGCTGGCGGTGACCGATCACAACACGGTCGCGCACCACCTCGAGCTGCCTGGGCTGAGCGATCGGTTCGGTATCGGGCTGATCCCCGGGCAGGAGGTGACGACCGACACCGGTCACGCGAACGCCTTCGGTGAGATCGGGGCGATCGACTTCCGGCAGCCGGCCGCGACGTGGGTGACCGAGGTTGCCCGGCGTGGTGGGTTGCTGTCGATCAACCACCCGCTCGGCGGCGACTGCTCGTGGCGTCACCCGCTCCCGGAACATCCACGGCTGGCCGAGGTCTGGCACTCCTCGTGGCTCGACCACCACTGGGGTGGACCGATCGCCTGGTGGCAGGCGTGGGGACTCGACACCATCCCCATCGGCGGCAGCGACTGGCACAACCCGACGTCCCTCACCCCACCAGGCACCCCCACCACGTGGTTAGCCATCGACGCCTCCGCCGAAAGCCCCGCCGAACTCCGCGACGCCACCCTGGAAGCCCTGTCCGCCGGCCGCACCGCCATCTCCACGTCCTACACCGCTCCCATCCTGGTCCGCGCCGACGACGAACTCATCGCCCTGGACGCCCCCAACACCCTCGTCATCACCCCCGACGGCACCCGCCACCCCGTCCCGTCCGCCCACCACCGCCTCCCCGCCGCCCCCGGCCCCCACACCCTCATAACCCACACCGGCCAATTCCTCTCCACCTGCACCTGACCCCCGCCCGCTTCACGCGAGGCGAGCCGGCGACGAGGCAGACTGACCTGATGGCGACCGGTGCGCATCAGGTGATCGTGGTGGACGCGCTCCTCCACCTGCACCTGACGCGCGCCCCGCTTCACATGCGGCGAGCCGAGGACGAGGCAGACTGACCTGATGGCGACCGGTGCGCATCAGGTGATCGTGGTGGACGCGCTCCTCCACCTGCACCTGACGCGCGCCCCGCTTCACCTGCGGCGAACCGGGGACGAGGCAGACTGACCTGATGGTGAGTGGTGCGCATCAGGTGATCGTGGTGGACGCGGCGAACGTGGTCGGCTCGCGTCCTGACGGGTGGTGGCGCGATCGGCCAGGCGCCGCTCGCCGACTGCTACGTCAGCTCACCGCCCTCCAGGAACGCCTCGATGACACCGAGATCGTCGTCATCCTGGAAGGCGCAGCCCGCTCCGCCATCTCCGGCCCCGACGCTCCCGACACCGCGGACCTCCGCATCGTCCTGGCCCCTGGCTCCGGCGACGACACGATCGTCACCACCACTGCCGCCATCACCAACGCCCACGTCACCGTGGTCACCGCGGACCGCGGCCTCCGCGACCGCCTCGCACCCACCGGCGCCACCACCACCGGCCCCCGCTGGCTCCTGGACCAACTCGAGCAGCCCTGACCTACCCAACCGCTCCCGGGGAGGGACCGCCATGACGAACCCCGTGACCATCGAACTCCTGAACGTCGTGTTCGCCTGCCCCGGCAACACGGAAGAGTCCTACGAACGCGGCGCCCGCCCATTGGCCGAGTTCTACGCGAACCTCCTGGGCATGCGGATCGTCCGCGAGGACTGGTTCGTGATCGCTCACGAGGACGATCCGGACGGTCTCCGCCTGGCGTT
Source organism: Kribbella sp. NPDC049227 (assembly GCF_043197265.1). NCBI lineage: Bacteria > Bacillati > Actinomycetota > Actinomycetes > Propionibacteriales > Kribbellaceae > Kribbella > Kribbella sp. NPDC049227. The sequence goes on from NZ_JBICST010000009.1 coordinate 270,377, forward strand.
CGGCGACGGACCGATCGACTACCAGCCGCCCCGCTGGCCCGACCCGGACTACCCACAACAGATGCACCTCGACATCACCGTCGACGACCTCGACGCCGCCGACCAACGCGTCGTACAACTCGGTGCCTCCAAACTCCAGGACAAAGACACCTTCCGCACGTACGCCGACCCCCCGGCCACCCCTTCTGCCTCTACCCCACCACCCCCGAATCCCGAACCGGCCCCCGCACCGCGCTCACCAACAGCCCGTCCCAGCCCAGCCCCGACCAAGCCGACGCACCAGACAAACCCGGCGCACTCAACGCATCCGATGAGCTCGGTGGGGTCGGGCGGGTTGGTCGTGTGGTGATCGACTGCTTCAGTCCGCGGGCGCTTGCCGACTTCTACGCCGGCCTCCTCGACATGCCGAAGCGCGAGCTGGACACCTCCGAGCGAGTCGTCATCACCCGGACCGACGGACGCCTACCAACTCTCGCGTTCCAGCACGCGCAGTTCCCCGCACCCCGCTGGCCCGACCCTGCCTACCCGCAACAGGTCCACCTGGACCTCCACGTCCCCGCCGCCGACGAGCCCAGCCTGCAATCCGCCCGCGCGCTCGCAGGCAGCCTCGGCGCCATCGAACTCCAACCCGGCCCACACCATCACGTCTACGCCGACCCGGCAGCCCACCCCTTCTGCCTCTAGCGCACCACCGACTCCCGCGGTCGGCGTCAGTCGAGGAGCCAGCCGTTGCGGTCGGCAATGTGAATCGCGTCGGAGCGGGTACGGGCGCCGGTCTTACCGATGGCCGACCAGAGCCGGGTGCGGACGACGCGCTCGGAGACCTCGAGCTTGCGCGCCATCAGCGCGATCGAGCCACCGTCGCGGGCAGCCCGCAAGGTGTCGGTCTCGTCGTCGCTCAGCGGGGTCTCGGAGTACATGAGTGTCTCGGCCGCCAGGTTGGCGTCGACCACGCGGAGGCCGAGGTGCACGCGTCGTACCGCGTCGGCCAACTGCGGCGCCGGGCTCCCCTTCAGAGCGAACCCCTTGGCTCCCGCGTCGAGACCACGCCGGAGGTGGATCGGCCGGCCGTACGTCGTGAGCATGACGACACGGCATTCCGGGATCGATGTCCGCAGTCTGGTCGTGACGGTGATGCTGTCGTGGCCCGGGCCGGCCGCGTCGAGCAGGGCGACGTTCGCGCGGTGACGTTTCGCGGCGCCCACGACGTCGTCCGATCTGTTGAGCTCGGCAACGATCTCCAGATCGCGCTCGCGCTCCAGACCGGTTCTGAGGACGCCTCGGCTGAGGATCTGGTCGTCGACCAGCAACAGCCGGATGCGGTCGGGCAAACGGGCCTCCGGGGTAACCGTCCGGGCGCCGGGGAAGTGCGTCCGGGAGGATGGGCAGGTCTTCGGTCCAGATCATGGAGTCCGCTCCCACGCCTCGTCCACATCAACGCGGCATCTCTACCAGATTGCGACCAGATCGCGACCGCTTCAGAACCCCGCACGTGCACGACGCCCCGAAGGCTGCCGGCTCAGTCGACTCGAGTGACGGTCACTTCCTTGGACGGGTCTAGGAGACGCCCTCGTCGGTACGTTCCTGGGTGGCGGACTGGGTGCGATCGGTGACGTTGTGAGCTGACGCCAAACGGGACGCGGCGCGGCTGTGACCAGGGCGACCGGACTCACACGGGGCCGGCTCGGGCTGTGGTGGTGAGGGTGGGGTGGGCGAAGGGTGGGAGGTGGAGTTGGAGGGTGACGGTGATGGATACCGCGGTGGGGGTGGGGTGGCAGGACGTGAGGTGGACTTTCTGGAGGGTGGCTATTCGGTCGGCGATCTCGCATGGGGCGGCGGATTGGGTGGTGGCGGTCAGGGCCTGGGCGGCGCTCAGGGCTGTGGCGGCGCTCAGGGCTGTGAGGTCGGCTGCGGCTGAGAGTTTGTGGCGGGCCGTGGAGATCGACGACCAGAGGGTCGCGACGGTCAGGGCTGTGAGGAGGAGCAGAGCAGCCAGAAGGGAGAGGACGGTGGCGGAGCCTCGCTCGTTGGGTGTCCTGGGGTGATGGAAGGCGCGGTTCGTCATGGGATGGCTGCCTCGGACTGGAGGGTGGCTTCGGCTGATAGTTCGGTGGGGACGAGGTGGGTGAGGAGTGGAGGTTTGTGGCGTGGGGCGGCCGTGACGGTGACGTGGATGTCGTTGCCCGTGCGGGTGATCGTGATCGTCGCGCCGGGGGCAGTACGGCGGCCGATCGCCTGCGCGTGGTCGAAGGGGTCGCCTCGGGCGGCTGCGCGGGCAGTGTCTCGGGCTGCGTCGATGCATTGGATGTTGAGGATGACGAGGCCGATGGCCCAGATGCCCAGCAGGAGCAGGGTGAGGAGGACCGGTAGAGCGATCGCCAGTTCGGCGGTGATCGCGCCGCGTTGTGTTCTGCGAGATGGCATCCAGTACTCCTTCGATGGGGTGGCGGTGGCCGGTCGCGGTGAAGGGGTGACCCGCGACCGGCCGCCGGATCTTCAGGTCAGAGCTGGACGCCCTCGACGCCGGCGAGCTTGAGCGCGTAGTTGATGAGAGCCTTCAGGGCGTTCATCATCACGTCGGACTTCAGCAGCGCGACGAGGATGCCGCCGAACCCGCAGGCCGCGACGACACTGACCGCGTACTCGGCGGTTGCGGCGCCGCGTTCGGAGCGGGTGCGGAGACGGTGGCGAACGGCCACCAGTGCCTTGGACATGTGATACCTCCCGGGACTGCGATTCGGCTCGTCCGGATCGCTCACTGACAACATGCAGTCGTCGAATGCCCTTTTTTCACAGGAGTTTCAGGCTGTGGATGACGCTCAGGGCTGGAGCAGGTAGGGGATCAACGCGTCGGCGATCGTGGGGACGATCGACAGCAGGATGAAGGCCGGCAGGAAACAGAGTCCGAGCGGCAGGGCGGAGCGTGACTCGGCGGCACGGGCGCGTTGGTCCGCGGCGTGCTGATGGGACTGACGAGTGTCGTCGGCCAGATGTTCGAGAGTCCTCGAGAGGGGTGCGCCGGAGCGGATCGAGCGGTCGATGGCTCGGGCGACGGGGGCACAGGCTGCTTCGGTGCGTAGATGCGCCCAGGCGTCGGCTGGGTCTGCGCCTAGCGCCAGGTGGTGGGCCACCTTGGTGAAGAGCTCGGCGAGCGGGCCGCGGACGGCGGTGGCTACGACACCGAGCGCCTGTTGAGGTGGGCGGCCGGCGCGGAGGCAGGCGGCCAGTAGGTCGACGGCTAGTGGTAGGTCGCGGCCGATCCGGGCTGCGCGTTGTTTGGATTCAGCAGGTTCGAGGCGGGACAAGGCCCGAGGTACGCCGTAATACGCGAGCGCTGCGAGTAGCACGCCCCATGGGAAGCCGATCAGAACGATGATGCCGATCGCGGCGACGATGGCAGCAAGCCGGTGCGTGCGTGAGGTTGGGCCGCGGGTACGTCGGGAGCGCGGGGTCAGGCGGCGGAGATTCGAGCGGGGTGGGACGAGGAGGTAGGCCGCGAGAGCGCCGGCAACTGCAGCCACCGCAGGCCCCGAGGACAGGGTGGGGGTCATGTTGAGACCTTTGCTAGGTGGGTGGTCCAGTTGAGGCCGAGGGTGGTCAGGGCCAGGCCACCGGCCAGGCAGACCCAGCCCGCGGGTGTGGCCGTGAGGAAGGTCAGGGGTCTGGCGCCGAGTGAGTAGCCCAAGGCGATTCCGAACACAGGAAGCGCGGCCAGGATGCGGGCGGTTGAGTGTGCGCCGGCGAGACTGGCCGCGGTTTGCCGGTGGATGGTCTCGTCGGCGCGGAGCGAGTCCGAGAGACGCTCGGTCAGTGAGGCGAAGGCCGCGCCGGATTCCTCGGCCACGCGCCACGCGGCGGCCAGGGCGCGGAGACCACCGGCGCCCGGGGCTTCGGCGGCCAGCTCGAGTGCGCCTGGAACATCGCCGCCGAGTCGGGCTGCGGCGTGGGCGATCTGGAAGTCGGGGCTGATGGTTGTGGCGCCTTCGAGCGCGTCGATGGGCGGGCGGCCCGCGGTCAGTTCGGCGGCCAGTACGTCGAGTGCCTCGATGATCTGTGCACGCCGGGCAGCCGTCGCGACCCGATGTTTGTGCTGTGCCCGCTGTACGACGACGAGTGCGGCGACTACGCCGATGGCGATCACCGATACGAGGATCTGCGCTCCGAAGACGACAGCGATCGTGACGGCGATGGGACCGGCCAGCCAGCGGCGGGTGAGGGCATCGGAACGGCTGGGGATTCGTGCGGTCAGGCGATGCAGGCCGCGGCCTCGGATCGGCAGAACCAGCACCACCACGAAGAACGCGAGAGCACCTGCGATGAAGGCTGGGTTCATGCTGCACCCACAGGGACCGTGGTGGGGCGAGGGATCGTCGGGTTCATGCTGCGCCGGCTAGCAGGTTGGTGAAGTGATGGGCTGGTGGGAGGACGTTGATGGTGCCGGTGGGGAGGAACTCGACGGCTGGGCGGGTGACGACGTGGCCGCCGGGGAGGCGGTCGAAGGTTCGGATCTCGGCGACGCGGCGTACCCCGTCCGTTCCTCGGGTCAGGTGGATGACGGCGTGCAGGGCCGACGCGACCTGGCTGTGTACGGCGTCCCGGGTCAGGCCGGCCAAGGCACCGAGGGCTTCCAGACGCGCGGGAACGTCGGACGCTGAGTTGGCGTGGATCGTGCCGCATCCACCTTCGTGGCCGGTGTTCAAGGCAGTGAGCAGGTCCACCACTTCGGAGCCTCGGACCTCTCCGACGACCAAGCGGTCGGGTCGCATCCGCAGAGCTTGCCGCACCAGGTCGCGCAGTGAGATCTCGCCACTGCCCTCGACGTTCGGCGGACGAGCCTCCAAGCGCACGACGTGTGGATGATTGGGGCGCAGTTCGCTCGCGTCCTCGACCAGCACCAATCGCTCCGACGGATTCACCAACGACAACAGGGAGTTGAGCAGCGTCGTCTTCCCCGTCCCGGTGCCGCCGCTGATGAGGAACGCCACCCGGGCTTCGAGCAGATCGCGCAGGATCGCCGTACCGGCTGGAGGTAGGGCGCCCGCGGTGACCAGGTCGTCGAGGGTGAAGACGTGGCGGGCCGGCACGCGGAGCGAGAGGCACGTGCCTGGAGCCGCAACCGGCGAGAGCACAGCGTGGAAGCGCGTGCCGTCGGCGAGGCGAACGTCGACGTACGGCGTGGCGTCGTCGAGTCGGCGTCCCGCAGCAGCCGCCAGGCGGGTTGCGAGGCGGCGGACCGCGGGCTCGTCGCCGGTTCGCACCAGGACGCGCTCGAGGCCGGAGCCGCGATCGATGTACACCTCGTCGGGTCCGTTCACGAGGATGTCGGTGATGCCTGGCTCGGACAGCAGGGTGTCGAGTGGACCGGCTCCCAGCGCGTCGCGGCGGAGCGCCTCGACGACGGCGAGGACCATCGAGTCGCCGCAGACCCTGCCATCGGCGCGGAGCGCAGCCGCCACCTGGGAGGGAGTCGGCTCGGCACCGGTGATTGCCAGACTGCCGCGGACCCGGTCGAGAACCTCTCGGGACACGTTCATGCCGCGGCCACTTCGAGGAGGCCGAAGAGGTCGAGGAGCGCGGTGGCCGCGCGGGCCAGCGGACCTCGGGGCCGAGGATCGAAGCGGCCCTGGTCCATGGCAGCCGGGAGATCGCGCTCCGTCCCGATATTCGTTGCCAATGGCAAAGACAGGTGCGAGGCGACGTCAGTGGCAGCGAGACCCTTCACCCGTGATTCGCGGGTGACGACGTGAAGCTCACCGGCTACGGCCCGCAGCGGACCCACCAGTCGCTTGGCCGCGGCGACGGACCGGACGTCGCGGGGCACGACCAGCAACGTGGCAGCGGCACGGATGAAGCCCTCCTCAACTGCCGGATCCGCACGTCGCGGCAGATCGACAACGACCAGATCGCTGCTGCGCTGCGCGGCACCCAACACCGAACTCATCGTCTCCGGCGGAAGCACCGTGACATCGGATTGGTCCCAGGACAGCACCGCCAGACCGTCGACCGTTGGCAAGGCGGAACGCAGAGCGGCCGCACTGATCCGGCCCGACGCGTTGAGCAGCTTCGGCCAGCGGTCGCCGACGTCACGCTCGATCCCCAGGGCGAGCTCGATCCCGCCACCGAGCGGATCACCGTCGATCAGCATCGTGCGGAACCCACGCCGATTCCCGAACACCGCGACCGCCGACGCGAGCGTGGTCGCACCCGCCCCACCACACCCGCCGACGAACGCGAGCGTGAGCGCCGTCCGCACTCCACCGTCCAGGGTGTCCGCGAGCTTGCCTGCCAGCGCGGGCTCCTCGGCCGGCAGGCGAAACACGGCATCCGCACCGATGTCGAAGGCGCACCGGTACAGCTCGTCGCCGTCCAGCGCCGAACCCACCACGACAACACCTCGTCGATGATCGGGCTGCCTGGTGCCCAGCAACTCGGCCAGGTCCCGGCCGACGACGACCAGCGGGCAGGACTGCCAGCTGCGCCGCAGCCCGTGCAGGTCGTGCTCGACCAGCGGCGTGATCGATGCGGCCGCCGCCAGCCGGAGCAGGTCGTCGAGCAGCACCTCGTTGGTAGTTGCCATGAGCACCGATGTGGGAACCGAAGTTGTGTCCATGCCTAGAACATGCCGTTCCCGGACCCGCTCCGGACAACCAACCGGATCCCTGTGGACAAAGGCTTGTCGGCTTCCCGCCAGCAGCGGGAATCCGCCACGGCGAGGCGGCGACCAACGCGTCGTGACCGGTTACCGTTCCTTTCGAAGCGTCTTTAACTAAATTTCACCGGACCGCTTCCGTCCCAGCTCCGGAGGACCCGCCCATGAGTCGATTACGCTTGCTCGCCGCCACGGCCACTGTCGCCGCCACTGCCCTGATCGCTGCCACCGGCGTCGCCTTGGCGAGCGCCGAAGCACCCCGTGCCGCAGCCGCGCCGCTCGCCCCCGCAGCTACCAGCGGCGGCGTGAAGACGGCGTACTTCACCCAGTGGGGTATCTACGCCAACGCGTTCTACCCGAAGAATCTGGTCACCACCGGCGTGGCCGGCAAGCTGGACTTCCTGAACTACGCGTTCGCCAATGTCCACCCGACCGACCACACCTGTTTCATGGCCAACAAGGCCGCCTCGCAGGACGAGAACAACCCGAACGCCGGCGATGGCGCCGGGGACGCGTTCGCCGACTACGGCAAGTCGTACGGCTCGGACATCAGCGTCGACGGCGTCGGCGACGTCTGGAACCAGCCGATCCAGGGCAACTTCAACCAACTGAAGAAGCTCAAGACGCAGTTCCCCAACCTGAAGATCCTGATCTCCATCGGCGGCTGGACGTACTCGAAGTACTTCTCCGACGCGGCCGCCACCGATGCCAAGCGCAAGGCGTTCGTCAGTTCCTGCGTGAACATGTTCCTCAAGGGCGACCTGCCCGTGATCGACGGCTTCGGCGGCCCCGGTACGGCGGCCGGCATCTTCGACGGCATCGACATCGACTGGGAGTACCCGGGCTCGCCGAACGGCCACGTCGGCAACCACTTCAGTGCCGCGGACAAACAGAACTTCACCCTGCTGCTGGCCGAGCTGCGCGCGCAGCTCGATGCCTACGGCAACCAGACCGGCAAGCGGTACTACCTGACCGCCGCCACCCCGGCCGGGCAGGACAAGATCGCCACGATCGAGACGAACAAGATCGGGCAGTACCTCGACTACAACAACGTGATGTCGTACGACATGCACGGCGGCTGGGAGGCCACCGGGCCGACGAACTTCCAGGACCCGCTCTACCAGGCGCCGAACGACCCGAGCAACCCGATCCCGCCGGGCTCGAGCAAGTACTCCGTGGACGGTGCCGTGAAGGCGTGGACCACCGGCGACCCGGCGTACGGCATCCCGGGCGGGTTCCCGGCGAACAAGCTGACGATCGGGTATCCCTTCTACTACAGGGGATGGAAGGGTGTTCCGAGCACAGCCAACGGCAAGTACCAGACAGCTACCGGTCCCGCCGACGGACACGCGCTGAGCGGCAACGTACCGGGAGTCTCGTTCTACAAGGAGCTCACCGGCTTCGTCGACGACCCCTCGGCCACGTACTTCGACGACGCCACCAAGTCGTCGTGGTTCTACCGCAACGGGACCTTCTGGACCGGCGACAACGCCCAGTCGATCAAGGCCAAGGCGGACTATCAGCACTGCAACGGTCTGGCCGGCGCGATGATGTACTCCCTCGAGGCCCTCGACCCGAACGTCACGCTCTTCAACAACGTGATCAACGCGGTCAACGCCGACACCCCTGGCTGCAGCGGCCCGCCCACGACACCTCCCACCACGCCGCCCACCACCCCGCCCGCGACACCTCCCACTACACCGCCGACCACGCCTCCCACCACACCGCCGACGACGCCACCCACGGCGACCCCGTGGGCACCGAACACGACGTACGCGACCGGTGCACTGGTGACCTACAACGGCGTCACCTACAAGTGCATCCAGGGCCACACGTCCCTGACCGGCTGGGAGCCGCCGAACGTCCCCGCACTCTGGGGCCGGGTCTGATCACGTACCGCCCACTGATCGGAGCATCATGAAACGCATCACTCTGGCGATAGCAGCCATCACCGCAGTGGTCATCGCACTGCTGACAGCACAGGCGGCGAACGCCGCAGGAGTCACCGCAGCCTTCACCAAGGTGTCCGACTGGGGCAGCGGGTTCGAAGGCAAGGTGACCGTCACCAACGGCACCACCAGTTCACTGAGCACCTGGTCGGTCGCACTCGACTTCCCGTCCGGCTACACGATCTCGAGCTCGTGGGACGCGACCAGGAGCAGCAGCGGCCAGACGCACACCTTCACCCCGCCCAGCTGGGCCGGACCGCTCGCCCCGGGCGCAACGGTCACCTTCGGCTTCAACGGCAGCCCGGGCAACTTCCCCGGTCTGGCCGCCTGCCGGCTGAACGGTGGCTCCTGCAGTGGCGGCGGTGGCGGCACCGCCCCCGGTGCACCGACCGGCCTTTCCGGTACGGCGACCTCCTCATCGGTGAGCCTGACGTGGTCAGCGCCCAGCGGTGCGACCAGCTACAGCGTCTACCGCAACGGCACGAAGGTCGGCAGCTCGACCGGTACGTCGTACACGGACTCCGGTCTGGCGGCCAACACGACGTACAGCTATCAGGTCAGCGCTTCCAACAGTGCAGGCGAGGGTCCGAAGAGCACGACGATCTCCGTGAAGACCTCCACCGGTGGCGGCAATACCGGCACCCGCCGGGCCGCGCCGTACCTCTACATGGGCTGGGGCGACCCGCCCAACCCGGCGACCGTGATGAATGCCACCGGCATCAAGTGGTTCACGATGGCCTTCATCCTCTCGTCCGGCGGCTGCAACCCGGCCTGGGACGGCAACCGGCCGCTGCAAGGCGGCGCCGACGCCAACGCGATCGCGCAGATCCGGGCCGCCGGTGGCGACATCGTGCCGTCGATCGGCGGCTGGAGCGGCAACAAGCTCGGCCCGAACTGCAGCACCCCGGAGGCACTGGCCGGCGCGTACCAGCAGGTCATCAGCGCCTACAACCTGAAGGCGATCGACATCGACATCGAGAACTCCGACGAGTTCGAGAACGAGGCCGTCCAGGACCGGATCCTGACCGCGCTGAAGATCGTCAAGCAGAACAACCCCGGGATCCAGACGATCCTGACCTTCGGCACCTCGACCACCGGCCCGAACTACTACGGCAACCGGCTGATCGAGCGGTCCGCGGCGCTCGGCGCGAACATCGACATCTTCACGCTGATGCCGTTCGACTTCGGCAGCGCCAACATCTACAACGACACGGTGGCCGCGTCACAGGGCCTGAACAACAAGCTGAAGGCGACCTTCGGCTGGAGCACCGCCGACGCCTACGCCCACCAGGGCATCTCCGGCATGAACGGTCTGTCCGACCAGCAGGAGATGACCACCACGGCGACCTGGCAGAACATCACCAACTGGGCCAAGAGCAACGGGCTCGGCCGGCTGGCGTTCTGGTCGGTGAACCGTGACCGCGGCTGCGCCGGCGGAGGCGTGGTCTCGAACTGCAGCGGCATCGCACAGCCCGACTGGGAGTTCACCCGGATCACCGCGGGCTTCTGACCGGCAGCGGTACGGCGGCGTACGGGGCAGTTACCCGTACGCCGCTCAGCCGGACTTGAGCGCCTTGACGATGAGGGCGTTGCGGGCGTTCTGGCCGCGCGGGACCGAGGGGTGCAGGCCGTCGCGCAGGTACAGCTGCAGGCGCTCGGGCTTCGCGGCCAGATGCTCGGCCCACTGGATGATGCGGAGGTTGTCGTGCCGGCGCTGTGCCTCGGCCAGCTGCAGGTTGATCCAGGCGCTGTTGCGCTGGTCGGCGACCTGGATGGCCGGACCGTACAGCGTGCGGGCCGCCTGGATGTTCACCCAGAAGACCGTGCGGTCCTCGCCGACGATCTGCATCGTCCGCTCGATCTGCGCGGCCACCGCGGGCGGCGTGAAGATGTCGTTGGAGCCGACCGACATCAGGACGCGGTGCGGCAGGCCGTAGTCCTGGGCCCAGGTGTTCAGCGCATCGACGGCCGGAGTGACCGGACGGCCGGCCCAGTTGTTGGCCGCGATGTTGATGCCGACCAGCGTCAGCTGCTTGGCCAGCGAGCGAGCGTCCTGGAGGGCGATGCTGTCGCCGAACATGTAGACGCCGTCGGTCTCCTGCGCCCTGCGGATCTGCGCCTCGGTGGAGATCGCGTACGCCTGCCGCTCCCAGGTGCCCAGCACTCCCGAGCCGTAGACACCGGCCGCGCTGGCCTCGGCGCTCGTGGCGGTCGCCGTCGCGGCCGATGCGACAGTCGACGCCGCGGCCGCCGTACCTGCCGCGAACAGCAGCCGCCGGCTCGGCCTGAACGAACTGAGACGCTTCCTCACGGAGAAACTGTGCGGGGGAAAGCCCTCTCTCTGCAAGTCGACACCGCAGAAATGGGACGGACGCTACGAAAGTCGGCTGGACGTCGCGGGCCGGGAACGGACGAACGTACGGAACCGCTCGGCGGCCGGTGTGAGCTGTGTCCGCAGCCGCCACGCCATACCGATCTCCCGCCGGGCCTGAACACCGGCCAGTGGCACCGACACGGCACCACTGTCGCTGCCACGGACCGCACCGGCCGGCAGGACGGCCACTCCGAGGCCGGCACCGACCAGACCGTCGATGGTGGCCAGGTCGGTCGCCTCGAAGGCCAGCTGCGGCGTGAACCCGGCGGCCCGGCACAGCTCATCGCTGATCCTCCGGAAGCCGAACCCCGGCCGCAGCCCGATGAACGGCTCGTCGGCCGCCGCCGCCAGCTCCACCCGCCGCCGCGACGCGAACGGATGCCCGGGCGGGACCTGCAGGCACAGCCGCTGCTGCTCCATCAGGTGCCAGCCGAACACCTCCGGATCTGGTCGTGGCGCGATGATGCCGATCTCGGCCTCACCGCTGACGAGGTCCTGGACGATGTCGTGGGACGGCTCCTGCCGCAGCGCGAACCGGACGCTCGGCGCCACCTCACGGAACGCCTTCAGCAGGTCCGGCACCAGGCTGGTCGCGACCGAGTGCAGGAACCCGAGGCGGACCATTCCCGACTCCGGATCGATCAATGCGTCGATCCGCCGCCGGGCCGAGTCGACCGCCGCCGTACCGGCCTGGGCCGCCTCGAGGACGAGCCGTCCGTACGGGTTCAGCCGTACGCCGCGATGCTCGCGCTCGAAGAGCTGGACCCCGAACGCATTCTCCACCCGCCGCAACGACCGGGACAGATTCGGCTGGCTGGTGCCCAGCGCCGCGGCGGCATCGGTCAGATGCTCGGTCTCCGCGAGTACGGCGAACCACCGCAGGTCCTCGATATTCATACCGAAAGCGTATCGGTAGCTGTTGAGATCGACATTTTACGTATGGCGCAAGCTATGCGACCGTCGAAGACATGCACGTCGCCCCGCACCTGAGCGAGCCCGGCTACCGCCCTGGAGACCGCGAGTACCGCAAACTCTCGATCGCACTCTTCGCAGCCGGCCTGGCGACGTTCGCACTGCTCTACAGCACCCAACCGCTGCTTCCCGAACTGGTCGACGCGTTCCACGTCTCCCCCAGCCAGAGCGCCTTCACCGTGTCCATCGCCACGCTCGGACTCGGGATCGCTCTGCTCATCGCAGGCCCTGCCTCCGAAGTGGTCGGGCGTACCACGCTGATGCGCTGGTCGGTAGCAGCCACCTCCGGCTTCGCCGTACTCACCGCAGCCGCACCGACCTGGCACACCCTGCTCGCACTGCGCGGTCTGCAAGGCGTCGCCATGGCCGGGCTGCCCGCCGTCGCGATGGCCTACCTCAGAGAAGAAGTGCATTCGTCCAGTCACGCCCGCGCCAGCGGCCTCTACATCGCGGGTACGGCGGTAGGCGGTATGACGGGTCGCCTGATCACGGGAGGCCTCGACGACCTCGGCGGCTGGCGGGTCGCGACCGCCGGCATCGCCCTGGTCGGCGTCCTGTGTGCTGCGCTGGTCTGGCTCCTGCTGCCGTCGTCACGGAACTTCCACCCGAGCCCGGCCAGTCCACGACAGCTCTTCATGCAGACCGGTCGAGTACTGCGTGATCCAGCGCTACTGGCCCTCTACGGGATCGCAGCTACCGCGGTGGGCGCGTTCGTTGCCGTCTACAACGGTGCCGTCTTCCGGCTGTCCGAAGCGCCGTACCTGCTGAGCTCGGGGATGGCCGGGCTGGTCTTCTGCGTCTATCTGCTCGGCTCGGTCGGCTCGGCGACGGCAGGATCGCTTGCAGACCGGTACGGGCGTCGCGTCGTCGTACCGGTCGGCTGCTTGATCACGCTGGCCGGGGTCGCGATCACTCTGGCCGCGCCGCTCCCACTCATCATCCTGGGGCTCGCAGTGATGACCGCAGGCTTCTTCGCGGTCCACGGTGTCGCCGGTGGATGGGTCGCCGTCCGGGCACACGCCGGAGGCGGCGGCACCGGACAGGCAGCCAGCCTGTACCTCTTCTCCTTCTACCTGGGCTCGTCCGTCTTCGGCGGTCTCGCAGGTACGGCGTGGAGCAGCGCGGGCTGGAGTGGAGTCGTACTGGAAGCCGGGGCACTGTTCCTGGTGGCGCTGGTGCTGTCGATCGTCCTCAGGGGCGTTCCGAGCAAGGTGCCAAACTAGCCAGGTGACCAAAGCGACCGATGCAGCCGATCAGCTGGGCCTCAGCTACGAGGTGACCCGGCATGGACGAGTCAACTCGCTGGAGGAGGCCGCGGCCGCACGCGGCATCGAGCCGGCCCGGCTGATCAAGACGATCGTGGTGCGGCTGGCCGACGACGACTACCGGTTCGTGCTGGTCCCCGGCGACCGCGAGATCGCCTGGCCCAAGCTCCGGGCACTGCTCGGCGTCAACCGCATCTCGATGCCGGACAAGGACACCGCGTTCGACGTGACCGGCTACGTCCGCGGCACCATCACCCCGCTCGGCAGCACCCACGCCTGGCCGGTGATCGCCGACGAGCGGATCACCGGCACCATCTCCATCGGCGGCGGCGACCACGGCGTGGGGATGACGGTGAACGCCGAGGACCTGGCCAAGTTCCTGAACGCCACCGTCGCCGATGTGACCGACTAGACGAGTAGTCCACGCTGGCCCGCCCGGAGGCCGGCCTGGAAACGGGTGGTGGCGTCCAGCGACCTGAGGATCCGCTGCATGCGGCGCTCCACCGTCCGCTGGGCCACACCGAGCCGCCGGGCGATGGCCTGGTCTGTCAGTCCGGCCGCCGCCAGCGACAGCAACTGCTGATCCTCGAAGCTGAGCGGACCCTCCGAGGCAGACGGAGCCAAGGGACTCGCCTGCTTCCACAGCAGCTCGAACAACCGCAGCAGCCCGTCCAGCAGACTCGAAGGCCCGAGCTCGACCACCACATCCGGACTCGTCGGCAGCAGCCCAGTACGGCGGTCCACCACGACCAGCTTCAGCGGTACGTCGCGCAAGATCCGGCAACCCGCAGAGCGGGCAGCCATCAGGTCACTCGGCTCCGACAGCGACGCCATGTCGTAGATCGTCCGGTACGACACACCATGCGCCCGCCGTGGCTCGATCGGAACCACCGCGTACGGCGGCCGATCCAGCACCAGTACTTCGTCCTGCGCGCACTGCTGCGCCTGGTTGAACCGCTGAGCGATCGCCTCCGCCCCGCGGACCACCGTGAACGCGTCATGCCGCGCCCGGAACTCCGCGGTCAGCACCGAGGCACCCACGCGGGCCTCGACGATCGCGGCCTGCTTCCGGAGCGCGAGCAACTCGACCGCGGCCTCCGGTACGGCCGGGACGTAGCGCGCAGGACGCCCCGGCGTGCGGGAGGCCAGGCCGAGTGCCAGCAGGGACCGCAGATGCCGGCCGACGCGAGTGGTCGCCCAGCCGGTGTCGTGGGACAGATCGATGGTGGTGCACTCCGGCCGGGCCAGAAGCGCCCGGTAGAGCTGCTCGTCCTCCGAGCAGACACCGAGCGCCTCCAGCACCGGAGCAGGTCGGTAGCTGTGCATGTCTGCGCGTCAGGGCAGTGAATGGACGTGGGATCCGACCTGGTTGGCGAACGCGTTGCCGTTCAGCGCGTCCCAGTTGGTCGACCAGGTCATCGCGCCACGCAGCGCCGGCCACGTGGTGCTGGGCTTGAAGTTGCCGCAGTTGGTGCCCTTGGTCAGGCAGTCCAGCGCGTTGTTGACGATCGTCGGCGAGACGTACCCACTGCCAGCCGCACGGGACGACGCCGGCAGGCCGAGGCCGACCTGGTCGGGCCGGAGCCCACCCTGCAGCATGATGCACGCCTGCGCGGTGATGAAGTCGACCGTGCCCTGCGAGTACACCTGCCCGTCGCAGCCGTTCATCGAGCCGGAGTTGTAGTACTGCACATTGACCACGGTCAGGATGTCCTTGATCGCCAGCGCGAGCTTGAAGTACTCGAACGAAGTGCTCTGCATGTCGATCGTCTGCGGTGCCATCGCGATCACCAGACCGCTGCCGAACTGACTCTGCAGGCTCCGCAGCGCTTGGCCCATGTACTGCGCGTTGACGCCGTTCTCCAGGTCGATGTCGATCCCGTCGAACCCGTACTCGTGCAGTACGGCGAGCGCACTGCCGGCGAAGTTGTTCGCGGCGGTGGAGTCGCCGACCGAGATGGTGCCGTTCTGGCCACCGACCGACAGGATGACCTTCTTCCCGGCAGCCTTCTTCGCGGCGATGTCCGCCTTGAACTGAGCGACGGTGTAGCCACCGAGCCCGGCGGAGTCCAGGTTGAAGGTGATGGCGCCCGGCCGGGAGGCGTCCGCGTCGGCGAACGCCACCGCGATCAGGTCGTACGCCGCCGGTACGTCGGAGATGCGCTGCACCGTCGCACCGTTGTTGAAGTTCTGCCAGTACCCGGTGAGGACGTGCTTCGGCAGGCTGCCGGCCGGTGGGGTCGTCGGGCCGCTGGACGTCGTACCGGAGACGGTGGCGCCGTACAGCGAGCAGTTGCCGCTCGGGTCACACGCCCGAACCTTGAAGCTGTACGTCGTACTCGGGCTCAGACCGGTCGCGGTCCAGTTGGTCACGGCGCCGACGTTCTGTGCGGCCGACGTCCCGCGCACCACGTCATAGTGGTCGATGCCGTTCGCGTCCGACGCGGCGGACCAGTTGAGCTGCAACGAACTCGAGGTCGGGCTGCCGACGGTGAGTCCACCGGGAGTCGACGGTGGCGTGGTGTCCGCCGTCCCACCGGGACCGTCCAGTACGACGTCATCGGCCTGGTACGCCGGGAGGCCGTACCAGCCATGCAGATAGATCGTCACGGACGTAGCTGATGAGCCGGTGGTGTAGGGAACGGTCAGCTGGCTCCACGCGCTGCTGGTGGTCCAGGTGCTGGGTCCGCCGTCGACGCCCAGATAGACGTTCGATCCCTTCACCCAGGCGGACAAGGTGTACGCCGTATTGGGCTGTACCGGTATGGATTGGGAGCAACGGGCGATGTCGGATCCGCTCGGAGTGGCCTGGAGCGCGTAGCTACCGGTGCGGGCCGAGCCGGAGACCGTGCCGGCCGGGCAGGACCACCCGGAGGTAGTGCCGGTTTCGAAGGATCCGTTGGTGACGAGATTGGTGGCGGCCGTCCCGGTCGAGGGGACCAGGACCAGGCCCGCGAGGGCGAGGAGCAGCGTGAGCAGGACGGGAATGATCGCGGCCTGGGGGCGGTGTGCAGGCGGGTTCATGGCTTACAAACTGTGACTGCGCAACTACATTGTCAAGACCCTGCATAAAGTGAGCGCGCTCTCACGCTGCCAAAAGGTGAAGAATGTACAGATTCTTGACATAACCGTTGCGAAAATCCGCCGGTAGAAAGGCGACGGCCCCCGGCGGGGGGGTGACCGGGGGCCGTCTTCGGCCACGGGCTCGGGGGGAGGAGCCGGGGGCCGATCAGGAGGCGACAGTCTGCCACTGTCAGGGGTTATGTACCCCCCAAAATCGGATCTCACACATCTCGATTCGGTTGCGACCGAGCACGTGTGGACCGAGCGCCGAGGAGTGCCGATCAGGCCTCCCAAGCCAGTGTCACTGTCACACTGCCAAACAGTCTAACGGGAGACCGGCCGACACAAAAGCCCGGGCCCCTCGGCGTTTCTCTCCGATGCCTATGCTCGACCTCATGGAGCCCCTCGGGACCACTCGGTCCGCCGCCTTCTTCGATCTGGACAAGACCATAATCGCCCGTTCGAGCACGCTCGCGTTCTCGCGGCCGTTCTATGCCGGCGGGCTGATCAACCGGCGGACGGTCCTGCGCAGCGCCTACGCTCAGTTCGTCTACCTGCTCGGCGGCGCCGACCACGACCAGATGGAGCGGATGCGGGAATACATCTCCGCGATGTGCACTGGGTGGGACGTCCGGACGGTGCAGGCGATCGTCGCCGACACCCTCCACCACATCGTCACGCCGATGATCCACGACGAGGCGGTGGAGCTGATCGAGGCTCATCACGCGGCCGGCCGGGACGTGGTGATCGTGTCGTCGTCGGGTGCCGAGGTGGTCGAGCCGATCGGAGCGATGCTCGGCGCGGACAAGGTGATCGCCACCCGCATGGTAGTTGCTGATGGCAAGTACACCGGCGAGATCGCGGAGTATGCCTACGGCCCGAACAAGGCGACCGCGATCCAGGCGCTGGCCGTGGCCGAGGGCTACGACCTCGAGAACTCCTTCGCCTATTCGGATTCCATCACCGACGAACCGATGCTGGCCACGGTCGGTCACCCGCACGCGGTCAACCCGGACAAGGCGTTGCGGCGGCTCGCTGCCGAGCGTGACTGGCCGGTCCTCGACTTCAAGGAGCCCGTCGGTCTGACCGAGCGGTCACGTTTGCGTGAGGTACGGCGTCCCGCGATGGCGGCCGGCCTGGTCGCCGGACTGGCGGCCGGGGCGTTCCTGCTGGCCTCCCGCCGGCGGTCGCGGCCGGCCTCGGACAGCCTGGGCGGCGGTCCGGAAAGCTGAAGGTTGCTTCATTGTTCTCAACTGCATGAAGACCGAGCTTCCCCTTCACAGAAAGGGTATTCAGGAGTACAAAGGAAGCACAAAGGACCTTCGGGTCCGGTAGAGATTGCACGGCAGCCAGGCACCCACGCGGCGACCAGCCCATCCCAACCGGGCAGCGCGACCCAGGCCTAGTCCTGTGGCGGCAAACAGGTGCACGCATGGTAACCAGGATGGCGTGCCAGCGACGGCGTTCTCGTCAGAGAGCGCCGTTCGCACGTTACCGGGACCGGACCAGCGGTGACCGTTCGGCACCGAGTGTCAGGACTTCGCAGGTCCGCAATAACCAGTCACGAACCCCGGTCAATCCTCGCGCTGCGTAGTCGCCGAGGCCCGATCCATACGATCCGGCCAACTCGTAGTGACCAAGCTCCGGCACCGTGACCCCGACCGGGTCGATGCCCCGGGCAACCAACAGACAGCGTTCGGCGGCCCGGGCGACGAGTCCGTTCGCGGTGGGGAACGGACGCAGGACAGCCAGTTCGGCGTGGACGATGCCCGCGACGACCAGGCCGGGCGCCTTGGTCGGGCGGGTCAGGTTCTGCGCGAGGGCGCTCAGCCGCTCCCACATCTCGTCCGCGGGCGGCGCCGGCGGCAGGCCCGGGATGTCGTCGGGCAGTGTCTCGCGGGTGGTTCGCAAATGGCCCAGCTGCTCGTCCGGTCCGAGGTCCGCGGCCGCCAACTGGTGCAGTCTGGTCCAGACCTGCACCGGCGCGGTGTCTATCCGCGGCGCGAGCGCCATCAGCTCGCCGGTCATCCGCACCGCCCCGGTGGCCAGTCCGTCGGCGGCGCCACGCCGTACCTCGTCGAGCGTCGCTGGGCTGCCGGCCAGCGCGGCGGACGCGTGGGCGCCACGCAGCAGGGCCTCGGCGGTCACGTCCGAGCCGACCTTGCGCAGACCGCGGTCCCGCAGCAGCACGTCGACCGCGTCCCGTGCGGCCCGGGCCGCCGACCCGACCCCCTCCAGCCCACCCAGTGGCTCGAACACATCAACACTCATACCTGCACCCTAGGGCGTCGATGGTGGTCCCACGCCGGACCACCAGCGACACCCTAGGATGACGTGGCATGGCGCTCGGCACCGTCCCCAAGTTCAGCATCGTGGTCCCCTGCCATGCCTCCCGGGCGTGGCTGCGACCCTGCCTGGACTCGGTGCTGAGCCAGTCGTTCACCGACTTCGAGATCATCGGGGTGGACGACGCCGACCGGGACGGCTCCGGCCGGATCCTGGCGGAGTACGCCGCCGCCGACCCGCGGGTGCGGGCGCTGCACCTGGACGAGAACGTCGGTTTGGGCCTGGCCCGGAACGCCGGGCTGAAGGAGTGCCGCGGCGAGTACGTGCTGTTCCTGGACGCTGACGACCTGTACCTGCCCGGCTCGCTCGAGGCGATCGCCGGCCGGATCGATGACACCGGCCGGCCGGACATCGTGCTGTTCGACTACGAGCGGATCTTCTGGGACGGCCGGGTGGTCGGCAACCGGCGGCACGACGCGTTCGCCCGGGAGGGCGCCGGGGTGTTCACCGCGGCCGAGCGGCCGATCTTCCTCACCTTCCTCGAGGTGGTCTGGAACAAGGCCTGCCGGCGCGACTTCCTCAGCCGGCACGGGTTCGCGTTCACGGACGGCTTCTACGAGGACGCGCCGTGGACCTACTCGACGATGCTGACCGCCGAGCGGATCGCCACCCTGGACCGGGTCGTCGTGCACTACCGGCAGCACCGGACCGGCGGCAACATTCACGCCACCGGCGGCCGCAGGCAGTGGGACATCTTCCGCCAGTACGACCGGGTGCACGCGTTCATCCAGTCCGACCCGGAGCTGGCCGGCTGGCGGCGGTTCGCGTTCGACCGGTCGCTGGACCACGTCCTCGCCGTACTGGCCAAGCCGGAGCGGATCGATCCGGACGACCGGGCCGACTTCTTCCACGCCGCGCACGCGTTCGCGAAGCGGTGGAAGCCCGACGGGTACACCTCCGACCGCACCGGACGGGGCTTCAAACGCTGGCTGCTGATCCACGACGACTACGCGACGTACTCCACGCTCAAGCTGAGCGCGAAGGTGCTGCACGTCCCGAGCCCGCGCAAGACCGTCGGCAAGCTGCTGCACCGGGCCAAGCTCGACCCGAACCTGGCCGCCTACACGGCCTACTGGTTCAAGCAGTACGCCTGTAACCCGCGGGCGATCTACGAGAAGGCGGCCGAGTTGGCGCCGCAGCTGCGCGGTGTCTGGGTGGTCGACTCCGACCACGTCGCCGCCGTCCCGGAGGGTGTCGAGTACGTCGTCGCGGGCTCACCGGCGTACGGCAAGCTGCTGGACCGGGCGACGTACTTCATCAGCAACATGAACTGGCCGAAGGAGCTGGAGAAGCGGGACGGGCAGATCCACCTGCAGACCCAGCACGGTACGCCGCTGAAGACGATGGGGACCGACCTGCGGCACTTCCCGCAGGCGGCGAAGGACCTCGACCTCGACGAGCTGATGCGCCAGGTCGACCGCTGGGACTTCAACCTGTCCTCGAACCGGTACTCGTCGGAGATCTGGGAGCGGACCTACCCGGCGTACTTCGAGGAGCTCGAGTACGGCTACCCGCGCAACGACCGTCTGCTCACCACGAGCATCGACGAGGTCCGCGCGATCCGGGCGTCGTTCGGCTTCGACGACTCGCACCTCGTCGTGCTCTACGCGCCGACGTTCCGCGACGGCATCGACTCGATCCGGACCCCGACCGGTGTGGTCGACCTGGGCGGCACCGGCGTCCACCTCGACCTGGACCGGCTGGCCGGAGCGGTCGGGGAGCACGGCCGGGTGCTGGTGCGGACGCACTACTCGTTGTCGACGACGCCGGAGGTCCACTCCGGCAAGGTGATCGACGCGTCCCGGCACCCGCGGGTGGAGGACCTGATGCTGGCCGCCGACGTCCTCGTCTCGGACTACTCCTCCATCACCTTCGACTACGCGAACCTGGACCGCCCGGTCGTCCTGCTGGCCGAGGATCAGCGCTTCTACAACCGCCGGCGCGGCACCTACTTCGATATCACCGAGTTCCCGCCCGGGCTGGTCGCACGGTCGCCGGAGGAGCTGCTGACGATCCTGCAGACCGGTGCGTTCGCGGCGGCCGAGGCGTCCAAGCACCGGCAGCTGTTCCGGGAGAAGTTCTGCGAGTACGACGACGGCCGGGCGGCAGAGCGAGTCGTACGGCGGGTGTTCCTCGGCGAGACCGACGTACCGGCGATCGTGCCGCTGCACGAGCGCTCTCCGGCAGCCTCGCCGCACTTTCATGCATAATGGCTGACATGTCGATCAGCCTGAAGTCCGTGAGCGCCGCGCGCCTCCGCTTCAGCCTGCGACGACGACGCACTGTCTGAACACCTGAGTCCCTGTTCCAGTGCGTCTCCCTTTGAAGGACCCTTCATGTCCGCTGTTCTGCCTGTTCTGGCCACCAGACTGTCCACTGCCGCCGCGGCCGCCTTCGGTCCGTCGTACGGCGAACTCGATCCCGAACTGCGGTCGGCGACCAGACCCGAGTTCGGCCACTACCAGACCAACCTCGCGCTCCGCCTGGCGAATGCCCTAGGCCGGCCGCCGCGGGAGATCGCCACCCGCCTGGTCGCCGAGCTACATGTCGACGACCTGTGTGAGCCGCCGCAGATCGCCGGACCCGGCTTCGTCAACCTGACCTTGCGGTCCGAGACGTTGGCCGCGGCGGTCAACGAGCCGCTGACGTTCGGGCCGCGCGGCGAGCGTGTCGTCGTCGACTACTCACAGCCCAACGTCGCGAAGCAGATGCATGTCGGCCACCTGCGGTCGACGGTGATCGGTGACGCGCTCTGCAACGTCCTGCGGTACGTCGGCTACGAGGTGATCCGGCAGAACCACGTCGGTGACTGGGGCACGCAGTACGGAATGATGATCGAGCAGCTCAAGGACGAGGAGCTGGACCCGGAATCCCTTGATCTGCAGGGATTGCAGCTGCTGTACGAGCGGAGCCGGAAGCATTTCGATGCCGATGGCCCCTTCGCGGACCGGTCCAGACTGCGTGTTGTGGCGCTGCAGTCCGGCGATCCAGAGACGCGGGCGATCTGGCGCCGGATGGTCGAGGTTTCGCTGGACGACTTCGAGCAGGTGTACGCGCTGCTCGGATCCGCCCTGACCCGGGACGACGTGGTCGGCGAGAGCGCCTACAACGACGATCTGCAGCCGATCGTGGACGAGCTGTCCGCGGCCGGTCTGCTGACCGAGTCCGAGGGGGCGTTGTGCGCGTTCCTGCCCGGGTTCCTCGGCCGGGACGGCCAGCCGCTGCCGGTGATCGTGCGGAAGTCCGACGGCGGCTTCGGCTACAGCGCGACCGATCTCGCCGCCGTTCGGCACCGGGTGAACACGCTGCACGCCAGCCGGATCGTATACGTCGTCGACCACCGGCAATCCTTGCACTTCGACCAGATCTTCACTCTCGCCAGAACGGCCGGCTGGTTGCCGCCGACAACAACCGCCGAGCACGTCAGCTTCGGAACTGTGCTCGGACCGAACGGAAAGCCCTTCAAAACAAGGGCAGGCGGCACGGTGAAGCTGACCGTCTTGCTCAACGAGGCGGTGGCGCGGGCCGATTCGCTGCTGGAGGGTCGCGACGGAGTCGACCGGCAGACGACCGCACGCGCGGTAGGCATCGGCGCGGTCAAGTACGCCGACCTGTCCAGCGACCGGGGCAACGACTACGGGTTCGACCTCGACCGGATGGTCGCAATGACCGGCAACACCGGGCCGTACCTCCAGTACGCGCATGCCCGGCTGACCCGGCTGCTCGCCAAGGCCGGCGCATCCGACGGCGAGGTGACCGACCTGAAGGACCCGGCCGAGGTGAGACTCGCACTGCTGCTGACCGGGTTCGCCGGCACGGTCGCCCAGGTCGCGGAGACCCTTCAACCGCACCGCCTCTGCACCTACCTCTACGAGGTCGCCGCCGCACTGTCCGCGTTCTACGAGCAGTGCCCGGTGCTGACCAGCGAGGGCGCGACCAGAGCCAGCAGAATCGCGCTCTGCGCGGCGACCCGGAAAGTGTTGCAGGATGGACTCGGCCTGCTCGGTATCACGGCCCCAGATGCGATGTGACTCTCCCGGAGGTTGCCCATGTTGCCGTGGTCCGCGGATCTCGCCGGCCGGTTCGAGCAGACGACGTACGACAGCGCCTTGCTGCGCGGGAACCCGCTGGGTGATCCGCACGAGCGGCCGGTGCTCGTCTACCTGCCGCCGGGGTACGACGACTCCGACCGGCGCTACCCGGCGATCTACGTGACGATGGGGTACACCGGGCACATCGGGATGTGGTTCAACCGGACGCCGTTCCGGCAGCCGTTCCCGGAGTTGCTCGACGCGCTCTTCGCGCCGGGCGACGTACCGCCGGCGATCGTCGTGTTCGTGGACAGTTGGACGCGGTACGGCGGCAGCCAGTGCCTCGACTCCCCCGGCACCGGGCAGTACCACTCGTACCTGTGCGAGGAGATCGTGCCCTGGGTCGACGCGAAGTACCGGACCATCGCCGACCGCGACCACCGCGCGATCACCGGCAAGTCGAGCGGCGGCTACACCGCGATGGTGACGCCGATGCTGCGGCCGGACGTGTTCGGGGCCCTGGCGACGCACGCCGGCGACGCGGCGTTCGGCGTTTGCTACACGCCGGAGTTCCCGGCCCGGGCCCGGACGCTGCGCGACAAGTACGACGGCAGCTACGAGAAGTTCTTCGAGTCGTTCGCGAGCAAGGCGGGCCGGACCTCGAACGAGGACCTGCACATGCTCGAGATGTACGGCTACTCCTCGGCGTACTCGGCTGAACCCGACGGCACCGTGCTGCTGCCGTACGACGACCTGGGCAGGCTCATCCCGGAGGTCTGGGAGCGCTGGTTGTCCCACGACCCGGTCGAGATGGCTCGCCAGCCGCAGTATGCCGACGCGCTGCGCTCACTGCGAGCGGTGTGGATCGATGCGGGTGAGCAGGACGAGTTCTACCTCGACTTCGGTGCCACCGCCTTCCACCGGGAGGTGCAGCAGGCAGGCGTACCCGAGGAGCGTGTGCACTTCGAGCTGTTCGAAGGGACCCACGGCGGCATCGAGTACCGCTACCCGCTCGCGGTGCGGTGGCTCTGCGAGCAACTGCAGTAATTCGCGTGCTCCGGCCGGAGCCACACCGTACCTTCGGGCCATGGGGACTATGACGTGGCCGGAGGGGATCGACGCGCGCCCGATCGACAAGGGCGACGCGGAAGCGTGGGCCGAGCTGCTCGCCGCGCGGGAGAAGGCCGATCAGGACGGCGAGAACTACGACGCCGACGACCTGATCGAGGAGCTGGAGGACGCGCAGCTGGACACCTCCCGCGACACCGTCGGCCTGTGGGCCGGCGGGCGGATGGTCGGGTACGGCAAGGTGTACGCCCCGAGCTCGGTGGTGGACGTCGCCCGGATCCGGGCGGAGGGCACCGTCCATCCGCAATGGCGCCGGCAGGGACTCGGTACGGCGCTGCTGCGGTGGCTGATCCAGCGCGCGGGCGAGGTTCACACCGAGAAGCACCCGGGCACGACCGGCGAGATCAACACCGCGACGATCAGCACGAACGTCGGCGCAGACCGGCTGCTGCGGACCTCCGGCTTCGAGGAGTGCCGCTACTTCTTCGACATGAAACGCCCGCTGGACGCCGCGGTGCCCGAGGCCACGCTCGCCGATGGACTGCGGCTCGCGCAGTTCGACCCGGCGATGGACGAGGGCTTGCGGGTGACCCACAACGAGGCCTTCCGTGACCACTGGGGTTCGACCCCGCGGGACCCCGAGAGCTGGAAGAACTGGGTCACCGGCTCCCGCGCCTTCCGCCGAGGACAGTCGTACGTCGTCCTGGACGGTGACACGATCGCGGCGTACGTGCTCGGCTACGAGTGGGTCGCCGACACCGAGGCCACCGGGATCAGGGAGCTGTACATCGGCCAGGTCGGGACTCTTCGGGCCTACCGTGGCCGCGGGCTGGCCCGGGCCGCGCTGGCGAAGGTGCTGACCGAGGCCGTACAGGCCGGCTTCCAGCGGGCGGGTCTCGGCGTCGATGCCGACAACCCCACTGGAGCGCTCGGCCTGTACGAAGGCCTCGGCTTCGCGATTCACAGCAAGTGGATCACGTACCGTTTGCCGCTCTGATCAGACGTGTGAGTCCACGACGACCGGCTCCGCAGTCGCCTCGATCGGCTCCGGCCGGCGCCGGAACCACGTCCAGGGGCGGACACTGATCACGATCATCGTCAGGCTCAGGACGGCGTACACCAGGGATCCGATGAAGGCCGCGTGCACGCCGTCGGTCAGCACCTCGCGCGGGATGGTCGAGGTGGAGTTGCGGCTCGCCGTACCGAAGATCGTGACCAGGATGCCCAGGCCGAGCGCGCCGCCGACCTGCTGGACCACGTTCAGCATGCCGGACGCGGCGCCCGAGTCCTCCGGTGCGACGCCCGAGATGGCCCGGCTGACCAGCGGGATGAAGATCATCCCGGCGCCCATGCCGAACAGCAGCATCGGACCGACCACGTCGGCGAGATAGGTGCTGTTCGCGTCCAGCTGCGTCAGCCACACCGTGCCCAGCGCGACCAGTGTGGACCCCGTCAGCATCAGCTTGCCGCCGTCGATCCGGGCGACCAGTCGCGGCACCACCCGGGACGCCGTGAACAGCAGACCGGTCAGCGGCAGGAAGGCCAGACCGGCTGCCAGCGGGCTGAGCGCGAGCACACCCTGCAGGTACTGCGTCAGGAAGAAGAACATCCCGAACATCGTCCCGACCACCAGCAGCATGGTCACGTACGACGCCGACCGGTTGGCGGACCGGAACAGGCGCAGCGGAACGATCGGGTGGCTGACCCGGCGCTCGACCAGGACGAACGTGACCAGCAGCCCCACGCCGACCGCGAACGCACCCAGGACCTCGGCCGACGTCCAGCCGACGTCGGCGACCCGGATGAAGCCGAACACCAGCGAGGTGATGCCGAGCGTCGAGGTGAGCGCACCGGCCACATCGAACCGGCCGGTCTCCGGCGCGGTCTCGGTCAGCACCCGCCGGGCCGCGATGACCAGACCGATGCCGATCGGCACATTGATGAACAGACCCCAGCGCCAGGACGCCCAGTCGGTCAGCATCCCGCCGAGGACCAGACCGACGCTGCCGCCGCCGGAGGACACCAGGCTGTAGTACCCGAGCGCCTTCAGCCGCTCGGGACCTTCGCGATAGGTGAGCATGAGCAGGGTCAGCGCGGCCGGTGCGGCGATGGCACCGCCGATGCCCTGCAGGACGCGGGCGGCGAGCAGTAGTTCCGCGCTCGGCGCGAGACCGCCGAGCAGTGAGGCGAGCGTGAAGACACTGATACCGGTGACGAACACCCGGCGCCGACCGAGCAGGTCCCCGGCCCGGGCACCGAGCAGGAGCAGACCGCCGAACGCGAGCGCGTAGGCGTTCTGCACCCAGGACAGGCTGGACGGACTGAAGTCGAGCGCGTGCTGGATCTTGGGCATCGCGATGTTCACCACGGTGCCGTCCAGGATCACCATCAACTGCGTGATCAGGATGACCGCGAGAACGACCCCTGGCCGCCGCGCGGGCGTGCCTGGGGTGGCGCCGGACGGCGCCGCGGCTGTTGCCGACATATTGCTCCTTACCCCGGAGGGGCTACAGTTGAGACAGAAAGCGGAGCGCTCCTCCGGATACAATACGGAGGCCCCCTCCGCTTTGCAAGCGATATTCTGCGGGAACTTCGACGCTGCCGACTGTGAGGAGGTCCGATGGGCAGGCCACCACTGCCGTCCATGCGGCCCACCCGCGCGGACGCGGCCCGGAACTACGACCTGCTCGTCACGGCCGCCCGCGAGGCGTTCACCGAGAACGGCGCCGACACCTCACTGGAGGAGATCGCCCGCCGGGCCGGCGTCGGCATCGGCACGCTCTACCGCCGGTTCCCGAACCGGACCGCCCTGCTCGAGGCGGTCTACGTGGACGAGATCCAGTCGGTCTGCGACCGGGCGTACGGCTTCGCCGAGGAACTCGAGCCGTTCGAGGCGCTGGCCGCCTGGCTGCGCAGCTTCGTCGGCTACGCCATCTCCAAGAAGTCCCTGGCCGGCGAGCTCACAGTTGCCTTAGGCAAGGATTCGGAGTTCTTCCAGACCTGCAAGGTCAACGTCAGGGACGCCGGTCAGCTGCTGCTGGACAGGGCGAAGGCCTCCGGCGAGGTGCGGCCCGAGCTCGACCTGACGGACATCATGCGTCTGGTCGGCGGGATCAACATGAGCCGCGACATGGAGCCCGAGCAGGCTCACCGGCTGCTCGACATCGTGCTGTGCGGCCTCAGGCCGACTGACACCCGGCCTCAGCCAGCGTCCTGACCGCAGCCAGCGTCGGATTGCCCGCGTCGCGCTCGGTCCAGCTCAGCTGCTCGCGCGGGAACGGCCAGTCGATCGCGAGCTCGGGGTCGAACAGGTCGACCGTGATCCGCTCCGGCGACCAGTACTCGTTCACCAGGAAGTTGTAGACCGTGTGCGGCGTCAGCGTGCAGAACGAGTTCCCGCATCCGCGCGGAACGTAGAGCGCCTGTCCCGCACCCAACTCGAACGTCTCGACAGCACCGAAGGTCTCGCCGGAGCGCAGATCCACCAGCGCGACGAACACCCGGCCGGCCGACGGCGACAGGTACTTGTCCCAGGGCTCGGCGTGAATCCCGCGGATGATCCCTGCCTCGGCGAAGTACGACACGTTGTGCTGCACCGCATCCAGCGCAGGCACTCCCGCCTGCTCCAGCTTGGCGCGGTGGAAGTTCTCCTTGAGCCAGCCGTCGTCGTTCGGCTGCACGTCCAGCTCGATCCGCAGCACACCGGGGATCGTGGTTTCGTGCGCCCTCACCGCCGTACCTGCCGGCGGGCCTCGAGCTGGGCCTGGTCGGCCGCGGTCAGACCCGCCTCCCAGCCGGCGCCGTTGGTGATCCGGGTCCGCCGAGTGGTCGTGTTCGGGAACAGCTTGCTGAACAGCGCGTCCACCTGGGCCTCTCGCTTCGTCAGCACAGGCAGCAGGCGCCCCGCGTCGGCTTCTGGTACGGCGGCCTGGGTCGCCGCCGCGGCCGCCTGCAACCGTTCTCTGATCCGCTGCGCGTAGGCCATCAGGAACGACTGCCGGAACGACCGCGTTCGCGATTCGCCGCGCCGGCCGAAGTGTTTGCCTGCAGCAAGCATCGCCCGATTCGCCTGCACCAGCAGGGAAGTGCTGAGGATCTCGGTCAGCTGCAGATCCAGGTCGGCACCGACGATGGTGACCACGGCCAGCTCGTCGATCACCACCGTGCGGCAGCGGTTCGCCGACGCGACGGCACCGACCAGCTGCGCCTTGGCCGACACGTACGGCGTGTCGACCCACAGCCGCCGGCCGGCCGAGTCGTCCGGGATTTCCACCGCCGGATCCGCCTCCACCAAGGCACTGTCGAGCGAGAACTTCGCCATCAGCTCCTGCGCCTTGCCGGACAACGCCTCCGCCTCGTCCGGGAACTCCGTCGCCTCCGCCTTCGCGAGCAGACCCCGGATCCGCGCCAGCACCTTGCCGTTCACCGGCACGACGTGATGTTCGCCGCGGCGGACCGGCGTACCGGGCAGGGGGTAGAGGCGGGCGAGGATCGGGAGGGTCTGGAGGAAGCCTGCGAGGGAGAGGGCGTGGTGGAGCGTGAGGTAGCGGCCGACGCGGGCCTCGGCGGCCCAGGCGGTCAGGTCGAGGCCGGTGAACGGTGGCGAGACACCGAGGTCCGTGAGCTGGTCGAGCCAGCCAGGATCGATCGTGGCGGGCTTGTAGGCCTGGTGTTCGGCGGAGATCGCGGCCAGGAGCAGCGGCTCGACCCCCACATCCAGCTGCCGTCGGGCATGCTGGACGACATCGGCCGGCGACCAGCCGCGCTCCCACGTCGTCCGGAGCAGACCGGTCAGAAACGACTGCAGGCAACGATCGACCTGGGCCTGGTCGCGTTCGTCGTACGCACCGAGGCGGGCCAGCTCGGCGTCGGCACGATCGTCGCGCAGGGCAACGACGGCGGCAGCGATCGGCAACAATCGCAGGATCTCGTCGTCACTCACGCGGTCGAGTCTGACACCCGGCGAAGTTCCCGCCCAAACGGGACCGCGATCCCTTGTGGAAAACTCGGCGTTTCTGAAGCCTGGCTGAAGACAGCGAGCGAAGATCTGCCCAAAAGGACGCTGTCGCAGGGGGATCAGGCACCTAGCCTGGCAGCACCACATCGGGGAGGAAACGCAATGACTCAGCTTGCGGAAGCTGGATTCGACGAACTGCGCGCGGCACTGGAGGGGACCGTGCTGGCGCCAGACGAGGACGGGTACGACGACGCGCGGCGGCTCTGGAACGCGCAGCACGACCGGCGTCCCGCCGTGATCGCCCAGGTACGGACCGCCGAGGACGTCCAGGCCGCGGTCCGGTTCGCCGTCGCCAACGACCTGGAGATCGCCGTCCGGGGCGGTTCACACAGCATGTCTGGTGCGTCGTCGGTCGACGATGGCCTGATGATCGACCTGAGCCGGATGAACCAGGTCACGGTCGATCCGGAGGCACGCCGCGTCCGCGTCGGAGGCGGTGCGCTGCTCGGCGACCTCGACGCGGCCACGCAGGCCCACGGCCTGGCCGTGCCGGCCGGCATGATCAGCCACACCGGTGTCGGTGGGCTGACACTCGGTGGCGGCATGGGCTGGCTGACCCGCAAGTACGGCCTCAGCATCGACAACCTGGAGTCCGTGCGGATCGTCACCGCGGACGGCAGCATCCTGCGGGCGGCCGAGGACGAGAACCCGGACCTGTTCTGGGCGATCCGCGGCGGCGGCGGCAACTTCGGCGTGGTCACCGAGTTCGAGTTCCGGCTGCACGAGGCCGGGCCGATGGTGCAACTGGGCATGATCTTCTTCGGCCTGGACCAGGGTGCCGAGGCGCTGCGGATGGCGCGCGACGTCATCCCGAGCCTGCCGCGCGACCTCAACGTGGTGATCGCCTGCCTGAACGCGCCGCCCGCGCCGTTCGTCCCGCCGGAGCACCACTTCAAGCCCGGTTATGCGCTGGTCGTGGTCGGCTTCGGCTCCCCGCAGGAGCACGCCGAGGCACTCGAGCGGATCCGTACCGCGCTGCCGCCGTTGTTCGAGTTCGCGTCACCGATGCCGTACGTCGCGTTGCAGCAGATGCTGGACGAGGCGAACGACTGGGGCCGCTACAACTACGAGAAGGGCACCTACCTCGACGCACTGACCGACGGTGCGATCGACGTGATCACCGAACAAGTGCCCCGGAAGACCTCGCCGATGTCGGTCGTGCTCTTCTACCACCTCGACGGCGCCTACCTCGAGGCCGATGACGACGCCACCGCGTTCGGCGGCGGACGGACCGAGCGGTACGCGGTCTTCTCGATCGCGATCTGCCCCGAGCCGTCGATGGTCGACGCGGAGCGGGCCTGGGTCCGTGGCCTGTGGGACGCGCTGCAGCCCCATGCGAGCGGCATCGGCGGCTACGTGAACGGGATGACCGACCCGGACGAGGACCGGCTGCGGGCGTCGTACGGCGACAAGTACGACCGGCTCGCGCGGATCAAGGCGAAGTACGACCCGGACAACGTGTTCCACCGCAACCAGAACATCAAGCCGGCCTGACCGAACGGACCGGGTACGCCGACGACGCTCGGCGTACCCGGGACTTCGTCCTAGATGGAGGCGGCGCCGTCGACGACCAGGACCTGGCCGTTGATGTTGGTCTGGTCGAGCAGGAGCATGCGGACGACGGGGACGACCTCGTCGGGCTCGGTGAGGTGACCGGTGGGGGTGCGGCGGACGATCTGGTCGAGCTGGGTCTGGCCGAGAACCGCGGACATCTCCGAGGCGAAGAAGCCGGGCGCGACCGCGTTCGCCAGCACGCGTCCGCCGAGTTCGCGGGCGAGCGACCGGGTGGCGGCGTCCATGCCGCCCTTGGTGGCGGAGTACGCGACCAGGCCCGGGTAGCCGCGCTGCGCGCAGATCGACGTGACGTTGACGATCCGGCCCTTGAGGCCCTTCGCGAGCATCCGGCGGAGGACGAACCGGGTGAGGACCAGCGGCGACGTCAGGTTCGTCCTGATGATCTCGGCGAGTTGGTCGGCCGAGGTGTGGACATGCAGCGAGTCCTGGCCGATGGCGGCGTTGTTGACCAGGCCGTCGATCGGTCCGAGCGCCGTCTCCACCGCTCGCACGAACGCCTGTCCGGCCGCGGCGTCGTTGATGTCGACGGACCCGTAGTACAGGTGGTCCGGGTACTTCTCGCCGAGTGCCGTCAGCTCCGGCGTCACGGTCCGGGCGAAGGCGGCGACCTTCAGCCCGGCGGCGAGCAGATCGGTGACGATCGCCAGCCCGAGGCCGCGGGATCCGCCCGAGACCAGGACGACGGACGCGGGCGGGACCCCGCTGGATTCAGACTTCACTCTTGAGTGTCTCCTTCTGCGGGATCTCGTCGAGGAAGGTGATCCGCCGCGGTACGCCGTAGTCCGGCAGACGGCTCGAACACCACTGCACGAGGTCGTTGTGGGTGAGCGGACCCAGCGTCGGGTTCCGCACCACTTCGGCGGCGACCATCCGTCCGACGAGCGGCGCCTTTCGCGCGAACACCCGCGCCCAGGAGACGCCCGGATGGCCCATCAGCACGTTGCGGACGATGCCGGCCGACACCTTCGAACCGCCGACGTTGATCTCGTCGGTGTCGAGCCGGCCGGTGATCAGCACCCGGTCGCCGACGAACTCGACCCGGTCGCCGGTGTGCACCGCACCGACCAGACCCGCACCATGGTGCGGCGACCGGATGACGAGCTCGTCGCCGTCGGTCGAGAGGATCGGGCGATCCGGATCGGGTGTGCGGTCCAGCCACTCGCGCGGGAAGCCGGCCTTGCCGTCGTGCACCACGATCGACGCACCGACCTCGGAGGACGCGTAGATCCAGGAGATCCGGGCCTTCGGGAAGATCTCCCGCAGCTGGTCGAGAATCGCCTGGTCGACCGGCTCACCCCCGAGCGTGATCTGCTCCAGCGGTACGGCGGCCAACGCATCGGCGTCCCGGTAGATGGCCTGGCGCCAGAACGTCGGCGTACCGGACGCCGCGGTGACCCCGTGGGTCGCTGCGATCGACGGCCAGTCCTCCAGCTCGTCCGGCTCGATGGCGACCACGCCCTGGTCGGCGTGGGTCAGCGAGAGCGTGACGACCTGCCACCAGGCGTACGTGCCCGGCGAGTACGGCAGGAGCCAGGTGCGCGGCGGCTGGTCGCCGGTGACTGTGGTCAGGGACTCCAGGGTGTGGCCGATACGTTTCGGACGGCCGGTCGAGCCGGAGGTGAGCAGCCAGGCGCGGCCTGACTCCTCGACGCGCTTGAGCTTCGCCGGGGTCACTTCCCCATTGGGCAGAACGATCGCGAACCCGGACTCGCCCAGCTCCTCGC
Organism: Kribbella sp. NPDC049227; assembly: GCF_043197265.1. Lineage (NCBI taxonomy): Bacteria > Bacillati > Actinomycetota > Actinomycetes > Propionibacteriales > Kribbellaceae > Kribbella > Kribbella sp. NPDC049227. The sequence continues at coordinate 302,410 of NZ_JBICST010000009.1, forward strand.
GCATCCGGCTGTCGACGCGTGACGAGGTGGCGACCAGGAGCTCGGTGCCGTGGACCGCATGGTGACGCAACGCGGCGAGGGCATCGGCGCCGTTGTCGACCAGGACGGCGGCCGGTGAAGGCAGTTGCGGAAGTTTGTGCAGGGTCCGCCAGGTCAGGCTCTTACCGGCGACGACCACTGTGTTGTCGTCACCGATGAGAGCGGTGGTCCGGCGCGAAGCGGTCACGCCGACTGAAGTTGCTCGATGAAGTCCAGCACATCGCCGACAGTGGCGATCCGGCGCAGCCCGGGCGCATCGAAGTTCAGCTCGTCACCCAGCTCGTCCTCCACCCGGAGGGCCAGCTCGGAGAAGTCCAGCGACCGGAACCCGATCTCTCGCAGATCGGCGGTGTCGTCGCCCGGCAAGTTCTTTCCCTGCGCCGTCATCACCTCGCCCATCAACTCCCTGACCCTGCCACGCGCTATCGAACTCATGAGGCCAAAGCCTAGCTTGTGCGCTCGCCGGCTCGCGGTGGCTCCGGCGGTGGGGTGACTGCGCGACGCCGGACCAGGGATTTCAGTCGTTTGACCCGGCTCGAGATTTCCCAGCCGATCAAGGCGATCAGCGGTGACGCGGCCGCGACGGCGGCGAGCAGGATCTCCTCGACCGGCAGACCGGCGATGTGGAGGGCGATCATCGGACCTCCCGTTCGACCTGGGAGGTTACCGAGTGTAATGGGGAACGTCGAGACGGTAAACGGCTCGCCTCCTGCGAGTGCGACTCCGGCGACTCATACACTTCACCGGTGACCACACCAGGCCGGGGGATGCGCGTGGCCGCGATGGTGAGCCTGCTGGTCCTTCCACTGGCCTGGTTCGTCGCCTTGCAGGAGCATCCGCCCTGGATGCCGGCCGCGTATCTCGGCTACCTGCTGATCATCATCGCCATACCGGGCACGATGTTCTGGCGGCGGCTCACCGGCGGCACCGGCTGGTTCTTCGCCGACGCGGTACTGGGGACGGCGTTCGGACTGGCCGTCGAGACGCTGCTGTACCCGATCGGGATGCTGTTCAAGATGCCGTTCGCGGCGCTGCTGATGCCTGCCCTCGCGGTCGGGGTGTACCGCGCTCTGCCACGCCGCAAGCTGCCCGAGCGGCCGACGCCGTGGTGGGCGACGGCCGGTGTGATGGTCGCGGTCGGCGTCGCGGCAGCGTGGTTCGTGCGAGTCGGCTCGCAACTCATTCCGCTGAACGGCGCGAGTGCCCTGCGGCCGGACTCCGACGCACCGCACAACCTCGCGCTGGCCGGTGAGCTGACGCACCACTTCCCGCCGAAGGTCCCCTACGCGGACGGGAAGTGGCTGACCGGCCACTGGGCGGCGTACGACCAGATCGCCTCGTCGCACTGGCTCACGAACATCCCTCTCGACGTTCTGACGCACCGGATCGCACCGTTCGCCTGGATCCTGTTGACCGTGCTGGGTGCGGCGGCCGTCGGCATGCTGTTCACCGGCCGCGCTGTCGCGGCGCCGATCGCGGCTGGGCTGACTGTCGTCGCCGGCGACCTCACCGCCTGGCCGTGGGCCGCGTCTGACCGTGTCCTCACCGAGAGCCCGTTCTCGCTCGGTCAGCTGACCAATCCGCCGCAGGCGTTCTCCACAGTGCTGTTGCTGCCACTCATCGCGGTCACCACCCTGCTTCTGCGCCGCAAACCCGGCCAGACGCGCGGGCAGTTGTTCCGGCTGTTCGTCACGGCCGGTGTGCTCATCGCGGCCCTTGCACTCACGAAGGCGACGACTCTGCCGATCTACGCCGCCGGACTGGCTGCGGCGTGGATCTACCTGACCGTCCGGGCCGGGCGTCTCAATCTGCGCGCGCTGGTGCTCGGCGTGAGCGTCGCGGCGGCCTACGTACTGACCTTCTTCGTCGTCCTGGGCGGCGCAGTGTCCAGCGTCCTCTTCAAGCCGGGCAAGACGTTCGACCAGCTGGCCGACCGGATGGGTGGCGGGTCCGCGGTCGCGGTGATCGGCGCCGTCGTCGTCCTCGGCTGGGTCATGCCTGCTGTCGGCGCGCTGCTGATCAAGCGACGCGTGCAGCGCGATCCGATGCCGGTGTTCCTCGTCGCCGGCTTCCTTGCCGCGATCGTGGCTGCCGCGGTGCTGTACGACGACGGCCTGACCCAGCTCTTCTTCGTCCGCACCGGCTTCATCTACGGCGTTCTGCTGGCCACCTGGGGTCTCGCGTCGCTGGAGCGCCGCGAGTTCTCCATCGCGGCCGTTGCCCTCCTCATCGGGGTCGCCGCGATCTACTGGGGTCGCTACCGCTCGGACGACGCGTGTACGTCGGCCAACTGTTTCGGGCAGGGCCTGGTCGTCGCACTGGTCATCGCAGCGATCGGCGTCGGCGTCTTCGGGCTCGTCCTGCGCGGCTCACGTCGTACCTGGGCTCTCATCGCCGTCGCAGTGCTGCTCGGGACGACCGTGTCGCCGACAGTGGTGTCGTTGCGGAAGTTCGCCACACCGCCACTGACGGAGTACGAGTCGATCGCACCGGGCGGGATCGACGCGGCACGGTTCATCCGGCGGAACTCGGGGTCCGACGACCTGATCGCCACCAACCTGCACTGCCACCGCGCCCGCGCCTCGCACTGCCTCACCGGCTCGTACTGGATCTCGGGGTACGCCGAACGCCGGGTGCTCGTGCAGGGCTGGGCCTACCAGACCAGGGCGGACGACACCTACCCGGACGGCGTGCAGAGCAAGTACTGGGACGAGGAGACGCTCCGGCTCAACGACGAGGTGTTCGCGAACCCCACGCGCGAGAACCTGGAGACGCTGCGGACCAAGTACGGCGTGCAGTGGCTGCTGCTGGACGAGCGCGTCAGCGCACCGCCGAAGAACCTGGACCGCCTGACCGAGCTCCGCTTCCAGTACGGCTCGGTCCGCGTCTACCAGCTCTACCCACCGCCGCCGGACAACCCGTTCCCGTCCCAGAGCCCGTCACCCACGGGCACCCCGTCGCCGACGCCGGGCTTCCCGACCGGCACCCCAAGCTTCCCGACAGGCTCGCCTACGCAAACGCCAAGCTTCCCGACGGGGCCGTCGAGCTTCCCGACCGGGACCTCGAGCTTCCCGACCGGGACCGCGACCTTCCAGACCGGGAATGCGACCTTCCCGGCCGGCAGCCCGAGCTTTCCGGTGGGGACTCCAAGCTTCCCCACCGGTGCTCTGCCGACGCAGACTCCCTGACCGTCAGCGCAGGGACACAGCCGGGATCGGGACGCTCTGGTTGGCGAGGCGGTCCAGGGCGGTGACCGAGTACAGGTAGGTCTTGCCGGGCGTCGCCGTGGTGTCCAGGTAGGACTGCGCAGCGCCGCTCGACCGGACCGTCGCGATCAGGTTGCGAGCGTCGTTGTCCGGGCAGTGGTCGCCGCCCAGCAGCTCACGCCGATAGATCGCGTACGACGTGGTGTCACCCGACGTACGCCGCCACTTGACCTGCACGCCACTGCCGGTCCGAGTGGCCTGAACAGCGTGGACCGGGAGCGGTGCACGCGAGTCGAGGGCCGGCATGGCCGGAATGAGCGCCGGGCGGGTGTACCAGGTGTTGTTGAGCAGTGTGGTCGCCCCGAGCCGGTCAGCACGGACGTCCTTCGCGGAGAAGTAGATGTTGCCCTTCACCTCGGGGATCGCGCTGTCGAACGCCAGGTGGTCACTCAGCTCGAGCGGATCCGCCCAGTCCGGCGACTGGGTCGACGTGCCGACCTTGTACGTCGCTTCGCCGATGTACAGGTGCACATGGGTGCCGCGGACCTGATCGGCCCACCACGGGACGATCTTGTTGTAGTCGGCCGGCGCGAACCCACCGGCCCAGTAGACCTGCGGGACGATGTAGTCGATCCACTCCTCGCGGACCCACTTCCGGGTGTCCGCGGCCAGGTCGTCGTACGTCTGCACGCCGGCCGTGGTGTCGGTGCCCTCCGGATCCGTCGCCTTGTTCCGCCAGACGGCGAACGGAGAGATGCCGAACTTCACCCACGGCTTGATCGCCTTGATCTTCTGGCCCAGCTCCTGGATCAGCAGGTCGATGTTGTTCCGCCGCCAGTCCGCCAGGTTCGAGAAGCCGGCGCCGTACTGCGCGAACGTCGCGGCGTCGTCGAAGACCTGGCCCGCCACCGGGTACGGGTAGAAGTAGTCGTCGAAGTGGACGCCGTCGATGTCGTAGCGCGACACCGCGTCCATGATCGCGTCCTCGACCAGCTTGCGGGCGGCCGGGATGCCGGGGTTGTAGTACAGCTTGCCGCCGTACGAGACGACCCAGTCCGGGTGCTGCCGTGCCGGGTGCTCAGGCACCAGCGCGTTGATGTCGGTGCCCATCGACAGCCGGTACGGGTTGAACCACGCGTGCAGCTCGAGGTTCCGCTTGTGCGCCTCGGCCACCGCGAAGGCCAGCGGGTCGTAGCCGGGGTCGCCGCCCTGCCGGCCGGTCAGGTACTGCGACCAGGGCTCGACCGTGGACGGCCAGAAGGCGTCGGCGGTCGGACGGACCTGCAGTACGACGGCGTTGTGGTGCTGGCGGACCGCGTCGTCGAACCAGCCGATCAGCTCCGCCTGCTGCTGCGCCGGGGTCAGACCGGTCTTCGACGGCCAGTCGATGTTGACCACCGACGACACCCAGGTCGCGCGGAACTGCCGGAGCGGCGTGGCCGGGTTCGCCGCGCAGTTGCTCCCGTCCGCGGACGCCGCAGGCACAGCTGACGCCGTACCGGACAACCCGCTCAGCAGCAGCCCTGCCGTGGCACCGAGGACACCCATGACTCGCCAGACTCTCATGTCACTCTCCGACTATCGCTCCGGACGAAGTGGAAAGATGTTTACACATCAAGGCCTTTCAGAGAAGACGCTAGGTTAGGTGCATGCTGCGTGCCGCGACCGAAGACGACCTCGACACCATCCGCCGGCTCCGCAACCAGCAGGCCAACCGTGAGGTCAGCATCACCTCGCACGAGATCTCCGCGGACGAACACGCTGCGTGGTGGGCGAAGACGTCGGCCGACCCGAGCCGCCGGGTGCTGATCTACACGCGCGACGGGGTGACCGCGGGCGTGGTGAACTTCTTCGACCTCGACGGACCTGCCGGGGCCTGGGGCTTCTTCCTCGACGCGGACGGCCTGGCCGAGCGCGGCGAGACGCTGCCGGCGTGGATCGAGGTGATGCGCGAGGCGACGGCGTACGCGTTCGACGACCTAGGCCTCGATGTGATTACCGGCGAGGTGCTGGAGCACAATACGGTGGTGCGCCAGATGAACCGGCGGTTCCGGTTCACCGAGGGGACGCCGGAGCAGCGGTACGCCGACGGCCGCGAGCTCACCGTGATTCCGATCAGCCTGCGCAGGCAGGACCGAAGAAACGACCGCAGTCAGGGGAACAGACAGTGACCACGATCGAGATCGGCGGCGTGCCGGTCGGGCCGGACCATCAGCCGTTCGTCATCGCGGAGATGTCGGGCAACCACAACGGCGACCTGGAGCGGGCGAAGGACATCGTCCGGGCGATCGCGGAGTCGGGCGCGCAGGCGCTGAAGCTGCAGACCTACACCGCGGACACGATGACGCTCGATGTCGACCTGCCGGCCTTCCGGCTGCCGGCCGAGCACGAGTTGTGGAGCGAGGCGCGGCTGTACGACCTGTACCACGAGGCGCACACGCCGTGGGAGTGGCACGGGCCGCTGTTCGAACTGGCCGCGTCGCTCGGGCTGGTCGCGTTCTCCTCGGCGTTCGACCGGACCGCGATCGACTTCCTCGAGGGGCTGAAGGTCCCGGCGTACAAGGTCGCCTCGAACGAGATCGGCGACCTCCCGCTGGTCCGTGGCATGGCGGAGACCGGCAAGCCGATCATCATCTCCACCGGCTCCGCGACGCTGACCGACATCGACGCGGCTGTCCGCGCTGCCCGCTCCACCGGCAACGAGCAGATCATCGTGCTGTCCTGTACGGCGAGCTACCCGGCCCCACCGGAGCAGTCCAACCTGCGCGCGATCCCCGTCCTCCGCGACGCCCTCGGCGTACAGGTCGGCCTCTCGGACCACACCATGGGGATCGGCGCGGCCATCGCTGCGGTCGCCCTCGGTGCCACCGTGATCGAGAAGCACGTCACACTCAAGCGCATCGACGGCGGTGTCGACTCCGCGTTCTCCCTCGAGCCGGGCGAGCTGGAGCTCCTGGTCGAGGGCACTCGCGTCGCTCAGCTCGCGCTCGGCGAGCCGGTCATCGGCCCGAAGCAGGCCGAGCAGAACGTCCTCCGCTTCCGCCGCTCGCTGCACGTCACCCAGGACGTCAAGGCCGGCGATGTGGTCGGCCCGGAGAATGTCCGCTCGATCCGCCCCGCCGGCGGCCTCGCCCCTGACGCCTTCACCCAGGTCGAGGGCCGGCCCTTCCGCACCGACGCCAAGGCCGGCACTCCCCTGACCTGGGACCTGCTCTGACCGGCTAGCGCACCTCGACGTGCAGCGTGCCCGCATGTGGTCGTACGGCGAGCACGCTCGCGCCGCGGGAGATCGTCAGCGGGAGCCGGCTGGACAGGAAGGGCTCGCACTGCACGGCGTGGGAGGAACCGTCCGGCTTGGTCGCGAACAGGATCCAGTCCTGCGCTGACTGGTTCGGAATCAGCACGTCCAGGTCCACGACCGCCGCCCAGCCGTCGTCCGAGATGGTCTGGCGACAGGCCACCTCGACAGGGTCGTCGGAGTCAGGCAGGTAGCGGCGCCAGGCGAGCTCGACGTCACCCCAGTCGGGGCCGCGCACCATCAACATGTTGCCCGCGGCAACAGCAGCGGTCGCCGTCGTACGGATCGGCGACTCGTGCAGGTTCACGTACCCTCCGGTGGAGCGCGTCAGCATCACCGCGCGGCCGCCCTCGGCTCGCGAGACCAGGCGGTCTCCGGCCGTCCACAACAGCACCTGTTCCTCATCCTCGCGGCCCCGCAGCCGGAACGCCCGCGTCGTCCGCTGGGTGAAGGGGTCGTCCGGATTCGTCTCCTCGATGATCGGCCGGATCGGCAACCGCGCGGTGAAGTCGCGCCCCTCGACCTCCAGCGGGACCTCTTCCTCGCCGCCCGCCACCGGCCGGGTGACGAACAACGACGGCTGGTCGAACGACGACCGTCCGCGCAGCACCAACGCATCCGGTGTCTGCTCGACCGACGTCAACCGGCACGGATCCGCGAGCCGCCGGACAGCGAACGCATCGTCCCTGCCAGGGCCCGGCTGAATCCAGTTCGTCTCGTCGATCCACGCCCCCGGCGGCCATCCCGGGCTGCCCGGCCCTTGCCCGCGTAAGGTGTCCCGCCGCCGAACACGACCCGACCTCATCCGTACGTCGAAGTGCGCCGGACCAGCCGTGCACTTGGCGAGCAGCTCACGACCCAGCAGTACCTCGAACCCGACCAACGCCGTGTGGCCCTGCAGGTCTGTGGTGGGAAACCGCCGTACCCGCAGGGAATACGGCCTCCCGGCGATGACGAGCGCGATCCGAAGGCTCGAGGATCGTTCGGTCGCCAGATGCCGGATCTCGGCCGTCCCCTTGACCGACAACCTGCCGTCGACCCAAGCCACCTCGCGCACTGTCGTCGCCAACGTCAGATCCCCGTCCGACGCCTGATACAGCTCTTGTGGTACGGCGGCCTCACCCGCACCCGGGTAGTCGAGCCGCCAGCTCCGCGAGCGACGTACCGCACGCACGTCACCGACCGGTCCGCCGTCGCTGCGGTACTGCGCAAGCCGACGGAGCAGCTCGACATCGCCTGCGCGGAGCGCCGCGTGTTGCAACCGGTCGAAGCGTGGTGCCTCGTCGAGCGCTGAGCGGTCGAGCCGATCGAGCAGTTCATGGGTGAGCCCGAGAAGCTGCTGCTCCTCGTCCGCGGGCACAGTGCCGAAGGCCGACAGCACCGCGAGCAGGTCGATCTGGGTGAAGTGCGCGTGCACCCGCCGCCGGATCGACGGCAGCGCGCGATCGGCCAGGTCCATCACCAGCCCCGCGGAGACGACCCGGTCACGGATGTTGCCGAGCTGGAACTTCTGCTGGGTGATCGAGTCACCCGACTCCCGCTCACGCCAGAAGTACACCGGAGCCGCGAGAGTGTCGACGGTGACCGCGTCGAGGTGCGCCTTCAGCGTCACCGGATAGTCCTCGTAGCGGATCGCCGGGAAGCGGTAGCCGTACTCGTTCCAGAACGATCGCCGGTAGACCTTGTTCCAGACCATCCGGTCCAGCACGAGCTCGGGCGTCTCCGACACGTGGGTGGCGAGACGGTCGCGGGTGAAGCACTGCCGTTGGAGGTACGACGGCCGGACGCCGTAGCTGTTGCTGAACCGCCGCGCGTTGCCGCCGGCGAAGTCCGAGCCGGTGCGGTCCAGCGTCCGGACCAGCAGTCCGAACCCGTGCCGCGTGACCAGGTCGTCGCTGTCGACGAAGGCGACGTACTCGCCGGTGGCGTGGTCGGCCCCGGTGTTGCGCGCGGGCCCGAGTCCGGCGTTGTCCTGCTGGACCAGCCGGAACCGGGAGTCCCGGGTGCAGAACTCCTTCGCCACCACGGTGCTGTCGTCGAAGGAACCGTCGTCGACCAGGATCGCCTCGAAGTCGGCCCAGGTCTGCCGGGCGATCGAGTCCAGACAGTCGCCGATGTACTCACCGACGTTGTAGAACGGCACCACCACGCTCAGCCGCGGCTTCATGGCTACCGCTTTCGCAGGCGTCGAGCGACCTTGCGCGCCACCACCCGCGGCTTCCGGATCTGCGCGGCGTGGAACACCACCCGGGAGAGCGCGTACGAGCGGGATCCGCGAACGCGATCGTGGTCCGCGGTCACCTTCTGCAGCTCGGTACGGAGTTCGCGGATGCGGTTCTCCCGGGTCTTCATCGCCTTGTTGCGGAACCCGAGCGTGCGCTCGAGGCCGAAGACGTGCCCCCTCAGCTCGAACAGCTCCTGCCGCGCTCGCTCAGCATCCGCCAACGCGGTGCGTACGTCGGCAGCGGCATGCTCACGCGTCTCGAGTACGCCGGCCAACGCCGCAGCCAACTCCTTGCCGCGAGCAACGTGTCCGGCCGACGCCGGTGGGGTGTCGGGTGAGGTCGCCTGCACCGGCTCCGGCAGCTCGACCCCGGACATGCTCATCCAGGTCGACACGAGATCGTCGCCCACCATCCACGGCGGCCACGGGTGACGTCGGTGCTGACCGATCAACCGCTCGTGGAACCGGTACCAGGCAGCCGCCAGCAGGTCGGCGCTGTCCGTCGGCTCCTCGGTCACCCACGGCGAAACCCCAAGAGCAAAGGTCTCCCCGTCGACCACCACGTCGTCCCACCGGAGGAGGACCGGCGAGTCTGCGGCCCACTCTCCGAGACACGCAGCCAGTTTGCGGAAGGCCGGCACGTCTTCGGCCGCAGCCAAGCGGATCAGGACGGACTCCACCGACGTACCGTCCGGGACTGTGGAAGGCACGACCGCGGGGTCGAAGCGGAGTCCATCAACAGGTGAGGCTCCACCGGTGATCGAGGTTTGCCAGCCGGTCGGGGTCTTGTCGGCGGTGAGGACGGATGGGCCGGTCTGCGCGTAGAGGTCGTGCTCGGCGTGCATGCCGCAGATCGCGATCCAGCCGGTGGGAATGGCGGGCAGCAGACCGGCCCGGGCAGCCGAGTCGACGCCGTCGGCGATCGGCGAGAGCACCGGGACATCGGCCGCGTCCAGGGCATCCACGGCCAACCGCGTGGGCAGTTCCCCTGGCCGGGCAGCTGCGGCGACGCCGGCTGCCACGAACGTCCGCGAGCCGAAATCGGCGTAGAGCTGTGCGGTCCAGGGCAAGGCGGACGCGAGCTGATCGACCGACACCGGGCGGGTCGGGTCGTCGTGCAGCGGACGCCATTCGTCGTCACCGTGGCGCTGGTCGGCCGGACGGCTGTCGAGCAGGTTCAGCAGGGAGAACTCGTTCTCGAGAGCGAGCACGACCACCGCGTCCGGAGCAGCGAGTGTCGCCAGAGCCTGGAGCCGCTCGGTCCAGCTGAGGTCGGCGCTGTCGTAGCCCAGCACCCGGTCGAGACCGTCCGCGGCGACGACCACCTGGAACGGCTCAGCCTGCAGACCGTCGAGAGCACCGGCCACGACCTGCAGACGGTCGCCGAACTCCGCGGCCAACCCCTCGGCGTCCGACACGGACCGGACGAGAACCGTCGTAGCGGCAGCACGGTCGAGGACGGCCGAGATCAGCGGGCGCGAGTGCGGGCCGACGATCAGCGTACGGCGGTCGCTCGGAAGCGCGTCGGTCAGCAGGGCGGCCAGGGCCGGACGGTGGTCGGTGCTGTCGGTCCATGGCTGCATCTCTCCGAGGACCACCTGCAGGTCAGACACGCTCTCTCCAATCGAACAGCATCCGCAACTCGGCGGGCGGCATCATCCAGGGCTTGCCCAGCTCCAGGTCGGTCGTCGCCCGAGCAGCTTCCAGGTCGATCGACTTGCCGAGCATCTCCGGCCAGAGCCGCTCGATCCGGCTCTGCCCACCGAACAAGGGGTTCTCGCCTTCCATCTGCATCGGATCGCCGTACACCGCCGGTTCGCAGCCGGCCGCAACGCCGTAGAAGATTGCCGTCGACAACCGGTTGGCGGCGACCCGCTTGTGCCGCCGCAGCTCGTCCAGTTGCTTGAACAGGAAGCGCCGCTCGGTGCCCTCGTAGGAGAACCCGCGCCGCCCGAACGACACCACCCGGAAGCCGGCGTCCTCGTAGTACGCGCGGACTTCCGGACGGTCGTACTCGGTGTAGTAGAGGCTGAAGGTGACCGGGCCGGGCTCGGTCTCGCGGATCTCGTCGATCAGCCGCTGATGATCGCCGTGGATCTTGCCGCCCTCCCAACCGTGGAAGAGGAACCACAGCGTGCCCTCGCGCTCGACCGGCTCGGTCTGCTGCTCCAACTCCTGCAGGTACAGGAACGGCGCGCCGATGCTGTGGTAGTTCCGCCGGCCGAGCGCGTGCCCACGCCGCCGCGGCGCGTCGCTCCAGGTGAACCGCCAGGCGCCGTCGTAGAACTCATGCACCGGGTTCCAGCCACAGCCGATGTTCCAGCCGTGCTGCAGGTATCCACGCAGCCGCGGCGGGTGGTCGAAGTCCAGGCCCGCGTAGCGAGCCAGGATGTGCGTCTGACCGTAGTAGTGATTGTGATGATGCATCAGCGCACCTCCACGTGCAGAGTGCCGGCATGCGGGCGTACGGCGAGAGCGTGCGCACCGCGGGAGATCGTCACCGGCAACCGGCTGCACAGGAAGGGCTCGCACTGCACGGCGTGCGTCGAGCCGTCAGGCTTCGTCGCGAACAGGATCCAGTCGGCCAGCGATGCCAACGGGTCCACCGAGACCTTCACCGCGACCGCCGGGACCAACGCGTCCAGGTCGGCGGCCGCCTCCCAGCCGTCATCGGACAAGGTACGGCGGCACGCGACGTCCAGGTGATCGTCGGAGTCGGCCACATAGCGCCGCCAGCTGAAATCGACGTCACCACCATCACACCCGCGCACCACCAACATGTTGCCGGCAGCAACGGCATGCGTGGCCACCGTCCGGATCGGGGACTCGTGCAGGTTCACGTATCCACCGGTGGACCGCGTCACTGTCACCACCCGGCCGCCCTCGGCGTACGAGACCGCGGACTCGCCGGCGGTCCACAGCAAGACCCTCTGCTCCCGCTCGGGACCATGGAGCCGGAGTACACGCGTAGTCCGCTGGCCGAACGGGTCGTCCGGATTCGTCCGCGCCAGAAGGTCGTCGATCGCCAGCCGGGCGGTGAAATCGCGCCCGTCGACCTCCATCGGAACCTCTTCCTCGCCGCCCACCACCGGCCGGGTGGCGAACAGCGACGGCTCGTCGAACGACGACCGGCCGCGCAACACCAGCGCACCCGGCTCCCGCTCGACCGCCGTCAACCGGCAGGGATCCGTCAGCCGCCGGACGGAGAAGCATCCGTTCTTGCCCGGCCCGGGCTGGATCCATGTCGTCTCGTCGATCCACGCACCGGGCGGCCAGCCAGGACTTCCCGGTCCCTGCCCACGGAGCACGTCCCGCCAGACCCGTCGCCCGGACTTCATCCGTACGTCGAAATGCGTCGGGCTGCCCGTGCACTCGGCGAGCAGCTCGCGGTCCAGCACTACCTCGAACCCGACCCTCGTCGTGTCGCCATGCAGGTCCAGCGCGTCGTACCGGCGTACCTCGAGCCGGTGCGGGACGTCCTCGATGACGAGCGAGATCTGCAGGCTCGAGGAGGGTGTGGTCTCCAGGTGCCGGATCTCCGCGGTGCCTTTGACCGACAGCTTCCCGTCGACCCAGGCCACCTCACGCACACTCGTCGCCAGGGTCAGATCGGTGTCGGGGACCCAGTAGAGCTCCTGCGGTACGGCGGCCTCGCGCAGGCCCGGGTACCTGTAGTCGAGCAGCCATGGCCGCCGCGGGCGCGGCACTGTCCGGGCACCGCCGCGAAGCCCACCGTCGTTGCGGAACTGCGCGAGCCGCCGAAGCAGTTCGACATCACCCGACCGGAGCGCCGCGTGCTGGATCCGGTCGTACCGGTGGGTGGTCGCCAGAACCTCGTTGTCGAGCCGGTCGAGCAACTCCCGCGAGAGCTCGACCAGGTGTTGTTCCTCGTCGGCAGGCACAGTGCCGAACGCGGACATCAGCGTGAGCAGGTCGATCTGGGCGAGGTGCGCGTGCACCCGGCGGCGGATCACCGGCAGGCTGTCCTCGACCAGGTCCATCACCAGACCCGCTGAGAACACCCGGTCGCGGATGTTGCCGAGCTGGAACTTCTGCTGGGTGATCGACTCGCCGGACTCGCGCTCGCGCCAGTAGTAGACCGGAGCGGTGATCGTGTCCACGGTGACCGCGTCCAGGTGCGCCTTCAGGGCGACGGGGTAGTCCTCGTACCGGATCGGCGGGAAGCGGTACCCGTTCTCGGTCCAGAAGGATCGCCGGTAGATCTTGTTCCAGAGCATCCGGTCCAGCACCAGGTCGGGCACCTCGGACACGTGCGTGGCGTACCGCGCGCGGGCGTAGGGCTGCCGGTGGAGCCACGAGGGCCGGACGCCGAAGCTGTTGTTGAACCGCCGGGCGTTGCCGCCGGCAAGGTCCGACCCGGTCCGGTCCAGCGTCCGGATCAGCGCCTCGAAGCCGTGCCGGGAGACCAGGTCATCGCCGTCGACGAACGCCAGATACTCGCCGGAGGCCAAACCGATGCCGGTGTCTCGGGCCGGCCCGGGGCCGACGTTGTCCTGCTGGACGAGGCGGAACCGGGGGTCACGGGAGCAGAACTCCTTCGCGATCACCGCGCTGTCGTCCGGCGACCCGTCGTCGACCAGGATCGCCTCGAAATCGGCCCAGGTCTGCCGGGCGATCGAGTCCAGGCAAGCGCCGATGTACTCACCGACGTTGTAGAACGGCACCACCACGCTCAACCGCGGCGTCACTCCGGCAAAACTCCCCTCGCTGCAGCTGGATGTGCCCCCAAAGCACTGTCTACGTAGCGGCAACGATGTGAACGGTCAGAAGGTTATGCACGGGCTCGAATCCGTAGCGGGCCCAGACCAGCTCGATGCCGGTGTGGTGTGGCGGTGTCGACACGACCGGCCGTCGGTTGGTGCAGGCGTCCTCGATCGCCGCGAACAAGCGACCGGCGTGGTCACCGACGGTGCCGACACGCTCACGTGATGGCTCAAGCGCTGGCGTTGGCCCCCGTCAGCCCCCAAGCTTTGGCTATGGAGGCAGCGGAGATCCGTAAGCTCGCCGCACTCGAGCAGAAGCACTGGTGGTACCGGGAGCGACGCAGAGTGCTCGCCCGGTCGCTCGACGCGCTCGTGAGGACCGGCGAGAAGCCGGGCCGGGCGCTCGACATCGGCGCAGCCGGCGGCGGGAACACCAGGGTGCTGCGTGACCGGGGATGGGACGCCACGGCGCTGGAGTACGGCGAGGAGGGAGCGGGGGTCGCGCGCGGGCGCGGCCTCCCGGTGATCCGCGGCGACGCGATCGCGCTGCCCATGGCCGACGAGGCGGTGGACCTCGTCGTCGCGTACGACGTGCTGGAGCACATCGAGGACGACAAGTCCGCGGTCCGCGAGATCGCCCGGGTCCTTCGGCCCGGTGGCACCGCCTTGGTCGCCGTACCGTGCGACATGGAGCTGTGGAGCGAGCACGACACCGCCGTGGGTCATTTCCGCCGATACGACCGGGACGGTCTGCTGAACCTGCTCTCCTCGGCCGGCCTGCGGATCGAGGAGGTCAGGTCGTGGAACGTTCTGCTCCGGCCGGTGGCGGCCTGGCGGCGGAAGAGGAGCACGGGCAGTGACCTGGAGGACCTGTCCCCGCTCGTCAACCTCGGTCTCACCGCGGTCATCGCCGCTGAACGGTACTTGCCTGTCGGCAAGCTGCCCGGCGTGTCGGTGCTGGTCCGCGCCCGCCGGCAGGACCCAGTCGTGGACGTTGCCCAGACCACGTGATCGAGGCTTTCCGCGGCAGCCAGACCTCGCCACCTGGGGTAACGCTCCTCAACGGCCCTACGGAGCGGCAACGAGGTGGATCGTCACCAGGTTGTGCACCGGCTCGAAGCCATAGCGAGCCCAGATTCGCTGGATGCCCGTCTGGTGTGCCTGCGCGGAGACCACCAGCCGCCTGGTCGTGCAGGCGTCCTCGATCGCCGCGAGCAGATGACCGTACCGGCCCCGGCCCTGCTCCGCCGGTACGACGCCGGCCAACTCGATCTCGGTCCAGGAGCTCTGCTGGTCGATCGCGGCCAGCGCCAGCACCCGCCGGTCGGGACCACGCAGCACCAACGCGCCGGTCCCCGCGATCCGCCGCCGGGCCCAGTCCTGCCGTCCGGCCAGCGCGCGGGAGCGGTCGAATACCGGATTGGCGCAGTAGTGGTTCCCGGAATCGCCGAAGATGTCCGCGACCAGGTCGTCGACCAGCTCGTCGTCGGCTGACTCCTCCATCCGGATGGTGAATCCGGCCAGGGGTGCGGGCCGCCGTCCCTTGCCGACCGCGAGCGACCAGTACACGACGGTGTCGGCCAGCAGGGCCTTGCGCGGACCGCTCGCCAGCGCGGCGAACCAGGTCGTCTCCCGTGCCGGGTAGCGCAACACGATGACGTCGGCCGTCGACTTCTCCACTGCCGCGAGCACCTCGGCGAGCGTCGTACCGGCCGAGGCGGACACCGACATGCGGTCGATCGAGACGCCGAACCGCTTCGCCGCCTCCACGGACGGCCGCACAGCCAACTCACCGGCCTCGAGCGCGTCGTACCAACTCATCAGGGATGGAGCTTAGGGCATGTCCTTGGCGGGTTCCTCGACTGGATCGGTGACGGTGTGGTGGCCGGGGTCTTCGAGGCTGTCGTAGCCGACCAGGAACTGCGGCCGGCGCTGACTCGACTGGAACAGGCGGGCGACGTACTCCCCCAACAGCCCCAGACACAGCAACTGGATGGCACCGATCACGCTCACCGCCAACACCGTCGACGTCCACCCCGGAACACTCCGCCCGGTCAACCTGACGACCAACGCACCGACCACGAACAACATCGACATCGCCCCACCCAGCAACCCCAACCAGGTCGCCAACCGCAGCGGCGCCGCCGAGAACGCCGTCACACCGTCGAACGCCAGCCGAACCATCTTCGACACGCTGTACTTCGTCGCCCCCGCCGCGCGCTCCGCACGCACATACCTCACCTCAGCGCTCGGAAACCCCAGCCACGGAATCACCAGCCGAAACACCCGGCCATCGTCCGGCAACGCGTTCACCGCATCCACCACCCGCCGCGACACCAGCCGGAAATCGCCCGCATCGAACGGGATCTCCTTACCGACCAGCCGGCACATCAACCGGTAGTACATCCGCGCCGTGGTCCGTTTCGCCCACGAATCACTCGACCGGTCCGACCGCACTCCGTACACCACATCGACGTCCTGCTCCCGCACCGCCGCCAGAAACTCCACGATCACCTCCGGCGGATCCTGCAGATCGGCGTCAATCGTGACGACGAACTCCCCCCGCGCCCGCCGGAACCCCGCCGACTGCGCGGCCTGGTGACCGCTGTTGCGCAGCAGCCGTACCACGCGTAGCTGCGGCCAGTCCTTTGCCGCCTCCAGCAACAGCGGCGCAGTCCCGTCCCGGCTGCCGTCATCCACTACGACCAGCTCGTAGGGAACCCCAAGTCCATCCAGCAGCGGATGCATCCGCTCGAAGAACATGGGCAGCACGTCCTCCTCGTCGTACATCGGCACGACGACGGAAAGCACCGGCTGATCGGATCGCATAAGAGACCTCCGGTTCGGGAGATTACTCGAAGACCGCTACCCTGCTGCGGGTGCCGACCTTGACCGGCCTGGGGCCAGGTTTCACATTAGGCCGAGGGTACGGCGCGCAGGGTGCTCAACACATCGGCGACCAGCCGGTACGCGCCGCGGGGAGACCTGGCGGGTGCGCATCGGGTAGCGTCTGGCCATGACGGATGGGCGCAGTATGGTGCAGTCGACGGATTGGTCCGCGCTGACCGAGCGGACCCTCGCGGAGGTCAAGGCCTGTGCAGCGATCTACCGGCCGACCAATTTCTGGGATGTCGGACTCGACAAGATCCTGCACGACATGGGCACGCTGGGGCTGGACAGGTTCAAGTCGTGGCCGACGTCGGGGGCGTGGTTCTATCCGCGGTATGGCAACGGTTTCAGCAACGCCTCGATCGGCGTGGCCTACGAGGCGGCGCTGCAGGCCAACCCGCGGGCGAACAAGAACTGGGTCACCTCGGCGCTGAACGGCGCCTTCGAGGCCCGCCGCGACTTCGACGTCGCCGGTGTGCGCTGGAACCAGGACCGCTGGCCGGCGAACCTGGACGACTTCGGCGAGAGCGCGGTCGGTACGCCGCCGCAGGCGTACGGGCTGAGCCTGACCGAGGGTGTGCGGTTCGGGCGGCCGTATCTGAACTACCTGATCGTGATGGCGGCGCTGTCGAACCACGTCGACACGCCGCCGAAGAGTTTCCTGGAGATCGGCGGCGGGTTCGGCGTCCTCGGCGAGATCGTGATGTCGCGCGACCCCGAGGCCAGGTACGTCGACGTCGACATCCCGCCGCTGGTCACGGTCGCGTCGTACTACCTGACCGAGTTGTTCGGCCGCGACCGGATGCAGGTGTACGACGACTCGATCGCCGACACCGGGCCGATCGAGGTGCACCGATCCGCGGTGATCCCGAGCTGGCGGCTCGAGGACGTCCACGGCGACTTCGACGTGTTCGTCAACTCGTTCTCGTTCCAGGAGATGGAACCCGAGGTGGTCGACAACTACATCGACCAGGTGTGCGCCAAGGGCGTGAAGTACGCCGTCTCGCTGAACTCCAAGCTGGGCACCGTCAAAGCCCAGAAGGCCGGCGAGTGGGGCTCGCTCCAACCGGTCACCTCGGCCGACATCCTCAACGGTTTCCAGAACCGCGGCTACACCCTGATCGGCCAGTACGGCGACCCACTCGTCCACGGCGGCCGCCAACTCAACATCCTGAAAAGAAACTGACGCAAGCGCCGGCGTTCGCTGGCTGTACGCCGATCATCTGGCCGGCAAGGTTTCCGCCGCGCTGCGCGAGTATGTCAGTCTTCGCACGCCACCCTGGACGTGACGATCTACGAGTTCACGAGAGGCTGAGCAGGGCGTCGGCGACCCGCCGGCGGCCCTGGCCGTCGATCAGCCGCCAGCCGGCGGCTGCCAGGCGGGCGCGTTCGGCGGCGTCGGTGAGGAGCCGTTTCAGCACCGTCGACGCGGCGCCCGGGTCGCGCTCGAGCTCGGACAGCACGCCGATGCCGGCCGCCGTGCCCGTGCCGATCGCCCGCTCGTAGCCCACCACCTGGTTGTCGACGACACACACCAACCCGGCCGTCGCCCCGAGACACAGCAGTTCCCAGATCGACGTACCCGATGCACTGATCGTCAGGTCGGCCGCGCGGACCTCCGCCGCCAGCCGGTCCGTCGGCCCGATCACGTCGACCCGCTGCCGAGGTGCCAGCTGGACCGCCGCGATCCTTGCGGCCAGCTCCCCATCCGGCGCGACCACGGTCGCCCGGAACGGTACGCCGGTCGCCGCGAGTGCCCGGACAACGTGCGGCCCGGCCCCGAACGCGTCTGTGCCGCCGAAGAACGCGAACACCTTCGGTACGGCGTTCGCCGCCGGCCGGACCGTCGGCACCGCGGACGGGCGCTGCTCGAGGATCTCGTCGCGGATCAGCACGTAGTCCAGCCCGGCCAGCCGCACCGTACCGTGGGGCAACTCCGGATGGTCCAGCTCGGCCGCGAGGTTCTGGTCCACCAGCACGTCCGCCTCGGCACCACGGAACTCACCGTCGACGAGGGCGAGCGTCGGCATCCCGGTCGCCCGCACTGCCTGATAGACCGGCCCGGCGAGGTCGTAGGAGTCGAAGATCACCGCGTCCAGATCCAGCCGCGCGAACAGGTCCACGTGCTCGGCCGCCGTCCACACTGCCGGCTGCACCGCGATGCCACGGGCCGCGATCTGCGCCGCCGCCCACGGCACGGTGCCCGCGTCACAGACGAACACCACGTCGACCTGGCGCCGCCGCAACTCCTCCGCCAGCGCCAGGCACCGCATCACATGCCCGACCCCGCGCTCCGGGCCCACGTCACACCGAATCCCGACCCGCTCCACGCCCCGACCGTATCTGTTCACCCGTTTCCACCGGTGGCCGGTGGGTGATTCTTCGCACTTGTGGAACGGTCTGATCGCCCCGGACTGCGGTCTGGATTGAAGCTGCCGTGGCCGGGGCGGCTATTGTTCGGACTGCACTACCCCGCGCAGTGTCCGGAACTGTCTTTGTAGAAGGGTCCCGCCGACGTGTCCATCCTGACCGGCTCCGACATCCTCGTCACCGGTGGCACCGGGTCATTTGGCAAGGCCTTCGTGCGGCACGCACTGAACCGGCTGAACCCACGCCGGATCATCGTGTTCAGCCGGGACGAGCTGAAACAGTGGGAGGTCCGGCAACTGTTCGCCGACGACCCCCGGCTGCGGTTCTTCATCGGCGACATCCGGGACCGGTCCCGGTTGCACCGGGCCATGCACAAGGTCGACTACGTCGTGCACGCCGCCGCGCTGAAGCAGGTCGACAGCGGCGAGTACAACCCGTGGGAGTTCGTTCAGACCAACGTGGTCGGCTCACAGAACGTGATCGAGGCCGGCATCGACAACGGCGTCAAGAAGGTCGTCGCACTGTCGACCGACAAGGCGTCCAGCCCGATCAACCTGTACGGCGCGACCAAGCTGACCGCGGACAAGCTGTTCATCAGCGGCAACCACTACGCGGCGGCGTACGACACCCGGTTCAGCGTGGTCCGCTACGGCAACGTGATGGGCAGCCGAGGCTCGATCATCCCGAAGTTCAAGGCACTGCACGCCGCCGGCCAGTCGCTGCCGATCACCGACCTGCGCTGCACCCGGTTCCTGATCACGCTGCCGCAGGCGGTCGACTTCGTGGTCGAGTCCTTCGACCTGATGCAAGGCGGCGAGCTGTACGTACCGCGGATCCCGTCGATGAAGGTCACCGACCTGGCCGAGGCGATCGCGCCCGGGGCGAAGATGCACGACGTCGGCCTGCGCCCGGGCGAGAAGCTGCACGAGGAGATGATCAGCCCCGAGGAAGGCCGCCGCGCCCTCGCGATCGGTGACCGCTACGTCCTCCAGCCAGACCTCGCCACCTGGGGTTACGAGGCACCCACCGACAGTATCCCGGTGGCCGACGGCTTCCACTACACCTCGGACACCAACACCCAGTGGTACACGATCGACGAGATCCGCAAGATCCTCGAGATCGAGTAGAGGAGACTGAATGCTGCCGTACGGACGTCAGTCCATCTCGGACGAGGACATCGAGGCAGTCACCGCCGTACTGCGTGGTGACTGGCTGACAACGGGGCCGGCGGTCGCTGCTTTCGAGCAGGCTGTCTCGGAGCTGACCGGTGGGCACCGCGCGGTCAGCTGCACCTCCGGCACGGCGGCGCTGCACATCGCGTACGCAGCCCTGGGGGTGGGGCCGGGTGACGAGGTCGTCACCACGCCGATGACGTTCGTCGCGACCGCGTCGTGTGCCGCGATGCTCGGCGCCAAGGTGGTGTTCGCGGACGTCGACGAGGAGACCGCGCTGATCGATCCGGCCGCCGTCTCCTCAGTGGTCAGTGAACGCACCAAGGTCATCGCCGGGGTCGACTACGCCGGCCAGGCCGCGGACTACGCGTCCCTGCAGCCGCTGGCCGATCGCGTCGGCGCCCGCACCCTCGCGGACGCGGCGCACTCGATCGGCGGCACCGCCGACGGCCGTCCGGTCGGCGACCTGGCCGATGTGACCACGCTGTCCTTCTTCCCCACCAAGAACCTGACCACCGGCGAAGGCGGCGCGGTGATCTGCAAGGACCCG
The DNA here is from genome assembly GCF_043197265.1 of Kribbella sp. NPDC049227. Classification (NCBI taxonomy): domain Bacteria; kingdom Bacillati; phylum Actinomycetota; class Actinomycetes; order Propionibacteriales; family Kribbellaceae; genus Kribbella; species Kribbella sp. NPDC049227. The sequence goes on from NZ_JBICST010000009.1 coordinate 322,882, forward strand.
TCGATCGGCCGGCGGGCCCACGAGTTCCACTTCATCGGTCTCGTCCGCGATCCGGACCGCTTCGAGATCACCGACGAGGGCCCCTGGCACCAGGAAGTCCACGAGTACGGCGTGAACTACCGGCTCACCGACATCGGCAGCGCCCTGGGGTTGTCCCAGCTCAAGCGGCTCGCGAAGTTCAAGCGTCGCCGGGCCGAGATCACCGCCCGCTACAACGAGGCCTTTCGCGACGTCGACGGACTGCGGACCCCGGTCCAGCGAGCCGGCGTCGACCCGATCTGGCACCTCTACCCAGTCCGCGTCCTCGGCGGGCGCCGACGCGAGATCTTCGAGGGCATGCGCGCGGCCGGTATCGGCGTACAAGTCAACTACATCCCCGTCTACTGGCACCCGGTCTTCGCGAACCAGGGCTACCGGCGCGGCCTCTGCCCGAACGCGGAGCGATTCTACGCCGAGGAACTTTCCCTCCCGCTGTTCCCGGACCTCACCGACGCCGAGGTCGACCAGGTGATCGAGACGATCACGAAGCTGGTTGGCTAGCGCCCATGGCACTTAAGGTACTCCTGTGATCCGATCGATCTTGATCGGCGCCGAGATGCTGAACTGGTCGGACCTCCACCCGGTCGACGCACGCCCGTCTGCCGCCGGACCGGCCGCCGCAGCACTCTTCGCCGCCGCCCTTCAGCCCAGCGACTCCGTCCTGCTCGCCGGTCCGCACTCCTTGGACCTGATCGCCGACGTCGCCGCACGCGTCGCCTCGGTGGATGTCCTCGTGCGTTCCGCCCCGGACGCCGAGGAGATCGCCGCAATCATCGAGCGGCCGCTCGCCGACAACAAGGTCTTCTGCGGCGCCCTGGACCGCTTTACCCCGGCGTACGGCAACTCGTCCGGGTACGACGCGGTGGTCGCGCTCGACGGACTGGGCCGACTCGTCAGTCCGGACACGTCGAAGCTCAGCTGGGCGGATGCTCTGGCCGCCCTACAGGATCGGCTCGCTTCCTCAGGCCGTCTGCTGCTCGGGGCCGACAACCAGTTCGGCTTCGAGCGTTTGCTCCAGCCCGCCATCACCGCCGCGCTGCCACGAGACGAGGACTGGGGGCGCGATCTCACCGACGCCGCACCCGTCGGCCTGAAACCGCTCCGCGCAGCCCTCGACGAGGCCGGCCTCGACATCGCGGAAACGTACGCAGTGTTTCCGTCACTGGACGACGCCGAGGTCGCGCTCACGGACGTCAGTGGACCGCTGCCGGCCGCGGTGGCCGCCCGCACCATGGCCGACCGGTACGCCGGTCCGGCCCTGATGGACCCGTATCGCTTCGTGCAGGACACGGTCCGGGCCGGCCTGAGCGTCGAACTGGCCCCGGCTTGGTACGTCGTCACCGCCGCCGACGACCTGCCCGGTGTGCTCCCGGCCGATGCGGTCCCGGGTGGCTCGGGTGTTCTGCTGGAGGAGTACCTCATCGCCGCTCTCCGGGTCGACGACCAGGCGGCAGTGCGGCGTGTTGTTCCCGATTACGTGAAGTGGTTGCGTGCACAGCACCAGGACAGCGCGAAGATCGCCGCTCCGGACAACGTGATTTTCGACGGCATGTCGTTCCGGTTGTTCTCCGAGTCCGGCATCGGAGTGCTTCCGGTCGATGAGCTGGAGGGCGAAGACGGTGAGCCCGTGCCTGCACGTGGCGACGCACTGGTCGTCGCGCACCTGGCACGCTTCGTCCGTCGTTCGATGGAAGCCGGATCGAGGCAGCCGTGGTCTGCGGGTGGCTACCCCGACGGGTTGACGGCACGGCTCGCCTCGATGGCCGGAATCACGGTGACGAAGTGGCTTTCGCCACCCAACGAGATCGTCAGGCCACTCGGTAGTGCCGAGCAGTTGGAGACCGTCGCCCGCCTCTCGGAGGAGCTGGCCTTCACCAGCGCGCGGGCGTACCTGTTCCATGGCCAGATCGTCGGGATCCGCCAATCGAAGCCGTACCGCGTAGGCCATACCGTCACCGGCCCACTGCGGGTGATCCGCCGGCACGCGAAGCGGACGGTGCGGAGAGTTCAGCGACTGCCGCGGAAGCTCCGGGGACGCTGATGCATCACGCGAACCACTTCTACGGGCACGCGAACATCATGGCGTCGTACGCCGGATACCAGAAGCCGCCGTACATCTGGGGATACCTTCAGCACGGCTGGAACATCCTGGACGGATTCGCCCACGGCACGACGTTCGCGCCGGGGATGCCGCTGTACGTCTGGTCGGACAGCGTCCGCCGGCGGGGTTGGTCGATGGGACTGCGGAACTACTCGGTGATCGGCTCCGTCTGGCTGTATCTGCTGCGGGTGCATCCCGAGCTGGCCACTCGGGCGGAAGATGCCGAAGGCACCATCTTCTACCCGTTCCACGGCTGGGAAGGCCAGAACGTGCTGGGTGACCACGGCCGTATCGTTGCCTCGATCAAGGAGCACGAGAGCGGGCCGGTGACGGTCTGCCTGTACTGGAACGAGTACGAGAAACCCGCGATCCGCAACGTCTACAAGAACGCCGGCTTCCGGGTGATCACGCACGGATATCGCGGCCTGCACTGGCGGCGGACCGACGCCGACTTCCTGGTGAAGCAGCTGACCGAGCTGCGCAAGCACCGGCGGGTCGCCTCCAACCGGCTCAGCTCCGCGGTCCTGTACGGCGCTTCGATCGGCCTGCAGCCAGGGGTGTACGGTGATCCGATGGTGCTGGAGCACGAGCACCCCTCGTTCGGCGGGCAGGCCAGGATCAAACGGTTGTGGCCGGAGCTGGACCAGCCGTTCGTGCCGCTCGACGTCGCACGTGAGTTCACCGATACCGAGCTGGGCGCCGACCACATCGCCTGCCCCGCCGAGATCAGGGAGTTGTTCCGGTGGAACTGAAGATCGGCATCATCACCCAGGTGCGGGCGACCAGTACCCGGCTCCCCGCGAAGGTCCTGCGGACCGCCGGCGGCAGAACCTACCTGGAGCACCACCTCGACCGGCTCTGCGCGACCGGGCTTCCGGTCATCGTGGCAACGACCACGAACCCCGACGACGATCCCGTCGTAGACCTGGCCGAGCAGGCCGGCATCCCCGTGTTCCGGGGTAGCGAGGAAGATGTGCTGAGCCGGTTCGCCGGGGCGACCCGCGCGCACCAGCTGGACGGCATCGTCCGGGTGACCTCCGACTGCCCGCTGATCGATCCGCAGGTCGTTGCCGAGGGCGTCGACAGCTGGCAGTCCGAGAAGGACGAGAACCTCTACCTGTCCAACTGCCTGGAGAGGACCCATCCGCGCGGAATGGACTACGAGGTGTTCTCCGCCGCGCGACTGCTCGACGCGGACGAGCAGGCGACGCTGCCGGCCGACCGCGAGCACGTGACGCCGTACCTGCACCAGAACCGGCCGGGCGACATCCGGCTGCGGAACCTGCCCTGGTCCGGCGGAGGTTCGCAGTACCGGCTGACACTGGACACCCCGGACGACCAGAAGTTGCTCGAGATCCTGATCGAGGAGTACGGCGCGGACCGGCTGAGCTGCGCCGAACTGGTCGCGGTGCTGGACGCGCATCCGGAGCTGGCCGCGCTCAACGCGCACATCGAGCAGAAGAAGCTCGGCGAGTGACAGCGCGCCAGCCTGGCGCTACGGCATGATTTGCGGTGATGACCACCGATGATCCAGCACCGGCTACCGGCCGGGACACGCCGGAGACCGGCTCGAACGCGGCCCGCGCCCAGTCCTTCGGCGCCGTGGCGACCGCGTACGACGCCGGCCGGCCGACGTTTCCCGCCGAGGCGCTGACCTGGATCCTCGGGCCGGGACGCGGGCTGCAGGTCCTCGATCTCGGCGCCGGCACGGGCAAGCTCGCCGCCGTCGCGGCCGGGCTCGGTCACGACGTGATCGCGGTCGACCCGTCGCAGGAGATGCTCGAGGTCTGCCGCCGACGGCCCGGCCTCGACACGATGATGGGCGCGGCTGAGTCGATCCCGCTCGCCCACGCCTCGGTCGACGCGGTCATCGTCGGCCAGGCGTTCCACTGGTTCGACCACGCCCGGGCCCTGCCCGAGATCGCCCGCGTCCTGCGGCCGAACGGCGTACTCGGACTGCTCTGGAACCGGGCCGACACGGTGGTCCCGTGGGTCCGGCGGATGGTCCAGACGATGCAGGGCGACGGCCTCGGCGGCGACCGGTTCGATCCGGTGCCGGTCCTGCTGCAGTCGGGCCTGTTCGCGCTGGTCGAGGACACCCGGTTCCGGCACTGGCAGGACCTCGATCGCAACGGCCTGCGCCAACTGGCCCAGTCGCATTCACGGATCGCCGTCCTGACCGAGTCCCGCCGCGACGCCGTACTCGACCAGGTGGACGCCATCTACGAGAACACCGCGCGTCCGCCGGAGCCGCTCCGGATGCCGTACTTCACCGACTGTTACCGGGCCCGGCCCAGCGACCTGGCGAACTACCGCCGTACTCTCGACGCCCCGGTTGCCCCGCATCTCTAGCATTCCCCGAAACGTTTTGGTTGCGGTGGGTCACAAATCCGCGACATGGGGCTAACGTGCACGTGTTCGGGTTCAGCGCTGGGCCATTGGAGAACAGGGAAACTCATGGACAACGAGATGGTGCGCGAGCGGGATGCCCGCGCCTATGAGGCGGTGCACGAGGCGGCCGACTTCACCAAGCTGAAAACGCGCTACAAGAATTTCGTGGTGCCGTGGACCATCGCGTTCATGGCCTGGTACCTGGCGTACGTCGCCTGCTGCAACTGGGCCCGCGGCTTCATGGACCACCAGGTGGTGGGGCACATCAATGTGGCGCTGATCTTCGGCCTGCTGCAGTTCGTGTCCACCTTCGTGATCGCCGCGCTCTACGGCCGGTTCGCGAACCGCAAGCTCGACCCGCTGGCCAGTGGGCTGAACGCCAAGTACAAGAGGGAGCGCCGCCGGTGAACGTCCTCAGCATCCCGGTCCTGATCCCGCTGGCCGACGCCGAGCCGGGCAACCGGGCCCTGACCATCTCGCTGTTCTCCGCGGTCGTCGCCGTGACGCTGTACATCACCTGGTGGGCGTCCCGGCAGAACCAGACCGCGGCCGACTACTACGCCGGCGGCCGCTCGTTCAGCGGTGCGCAGAACGGACTGGCCGTCTCCGGCGACTACATGTCCGCGGCGTCGTTCCTCGGCATCTCCGGCCAGATCGCCCTGTTCGGGTACGACGGCTTCCTCTACTCGATCGGGTTCCTCGTCGCGTGGCTTGTCGCGCTGTTGCTCGTCGCCGAGCTGCTGCGGAACTCGGGGCGATTCACGATGGCCGACCAGCTCGCGTTCCGGATGAAGCAGAAGCCGGTCCGGACCGCGGCCGCGACCTCGACGATCGTGGTGTCGATCTTCTACCTGCTGGCCCAGATGGTCGGCGCCGGTTCGCTCGTCGGGCTGTTGCTCGGCGTGAAGGGCGACGGCGTGAAGGCGGCCGTGATCATCCTGGTCGGCGCGCTGATGATCATCTACGTGACCATCGGCGGCATGCGGGGCACCACCTGGGTGCAGATCGTCAAGGCTGTGCTGCTGATGGCCGGCACAGTGGTCATCACCTTCCTGGTGCTGGTGAAGTTTCACTTCAACCTCTCCGACCTGCTCGGCGCGGCCGCGGACAAGTCCGGCAAGGGCGAGGCGTTCCTGCAGCCCGGGCTGCTCTACGGCAAGGACCTGGTCGGACAGATCGACTTCCTGTCCCTCGGCCTGGCGCTGGTCCTCGGTACGGCGGGTCTGCCGCACATCCTGATCCGCTTCTACACCGTGCCTGACTCGCAGACCGCACGCCGGTCGGTGCAGTGGGCTATCGGCCTGATCGGTGCGTTCTACCTGATGACGCTGGCGCTCGGCTTCGGTGCGGCCGCGCTGCTCGACACCGGCAAGGGTTCCGCGGTCGCGGAGTCGAAGGGCAACGTGGCCTCGCCGCTGCTGGCCGAGTCCGTCGGAGGTGGCGCCGGCTCGATCGGCGGCTCGATCCTGCTGGCGCTGATCGCGGCGGTCGCGTTCGCCACCATCCTGGCGGTGGTCGCGGGCCTGACCCTGACCTCGGCATCGTCGTTCGCGCACGACCTCTACGCGAACGTCATCGCCAAGACCAAACCCAGCGAGAAGGACGAGCTGCGGGTCGCCCGGTTCGCGGCGGTCGGGATCGGCGCGGTCTCGATCGCGCTGGCGATTCCGGCGCAGAAGCTGAACATCGCGTTCCTGGTCGCACTGGCGTTCGCGGTCGCCGCGTCGGCGAACCTGCCGGCGCTGCTGTTCAACCTGTTCTGGAAGCGGTTCAACACCTCCGGCGCCGCCTGGAGCATCTACGGCGGCCTGATCTCCGCGGTCGTCCTGGTGTTCTTCTCGCCGGTCGTGTCCGGTACTCCGACGTCGATGATCCCCGGCTCCGACTTCTCCTGGTTCCCGCTGTCGAACCCGGGCATCGTGTCGATCCCGCTCGGCTTCCTGTTCGGCGTACTCGGCACCTACCTCGGCAAGGACAGGTCCAGCGAAGCCCGCTACAACGAGCTCTCCGTCCGCTCCCTCACCGGCGCGGGCGCGGAGGGTCCGGCCAAGCACTAGGCACCCCCTGGCCGGTCCAGCGTTCGTGTATGCGGAGTCGGCGGCGGTTCCTCGGGCTGATGCCCGCGGCCGCCGCCGTTCTGCTGTCCGGCTGTGGAGACTCAGAGCCGTCCACTTCGGCGTCGGCCGGCAACGCCGGCCGGCGCACCGGTCTCGTACTTCGTCCGCGCGAAGGATGCCGCTGGCAACCAGTCGGCGAACAGCAACACCGTCACGCGGCACGCGCCCCGCCGACGCAATTCGAGAATGTCAGTCTCGTCCGCTCCGGTGGACATTTCTGCGGCAACCAGACATTCCCCGCCCTGTGATTCCGCGACGAAGGTTTTCCGCAACGGGTTAGGCTCCACTACTATGTCCGTCCTGATTCCTGTCACCAAGGGACCGTCTTGATGACGGGCCGGTCCGGTAGGTCTACCTGGCCACGGTTCCTGGGTGCACTCGTCTGGCTACTCCCCGCGGTGACCGCGTACTGGGTACTTGCGGGCACAGGGGTGACCGACGGCGACATCCTCCGCTACTCGGCCTACTTCTCGGGCTGTGTGGTGCTTCCGGGAGTGTTGCTGCTGCGAGCTTTCGCGCCGGGTCGGCGGACCTGGCCGGAGGACGTGGGCCTCGGCATCGTCGTGGGGCTCTCCTACGAGTTGCCGGGGTGGGCGTTGTTCACGGCCGCTGGGATGCAGCAGTGGTTGGTGGTGTGGCCCGCGGCGGTGGTGGTGGTCTTCGCCGCAGTACCGCGGTTGCGGCGCTGCTGGCGGGGGCAGGACGCGCCGCGGCTGCCGCTCGCCTGGGGCGCCACGCTGGCGCTGCTCCTCTCGGCGACGTTGCTGATGTACTACGGCACCACGGTCAGCGCCACGCCGGTCCCCGAGAGTGGCGGCGACTACTACCAGGACCTGCTCTGGCACCTAGGGATCGTGCACGAGCTGGGCCGCTCCGTCCCGCCGCAGATCCCGCAGGTGGCGGGCGAGACCATGCAGTACCACTGGTTCGCCGACGCACACCTGGCGTCGGCCGCACAGATCACCGGAATCGACCCCCAGCTCGTGCTGTTCAGGCTCTGGTTCGCCCCGATCATCATCGGGCTCGTCCTCGCGGTGGCCGCACTCGCCCGCCAGGTCAGCGGTGTCTGGTGGACCGCCCCGTTCGCGGTCGCGCTGACGACGGTCGTCCCGCGGGTCGCGATCTGGATGTACGTCGGCGGCGTCGGGTCCGCACCACTCGTTTTCCTGAGTCCGTCGCAGTCCTTCGGGACGGCGGTCAGCGTCGGAGCCGCGGCGCTGCTGCTCGGCGCGTTGTACCGCGGTGCCCCGAGACGGTCCTGGGTGATCGTGATGCTGGTCGTCTGCGTATCCGCCGGCTCCAAGCCCACCGCAGTGCCGCTACTGCTCGGCGGGACCGGCCTGGCGGCGTTGTTCCTGCTGGTGCGGAACAGGCGCATCCCCTGGCCGACCGTCGGCTTCGGCGTCGCACTGGGGGGTCTGATGGTGGCCTCGATGCTGACTGTCGCGGGTAGCACCGCAGGTACTCCGCTGCGCTTGTTCGGGGCCTTGCGGGCTTTCCCGGGATACACCGCTCTGACCGGTATCACCGGCGCTCCGGAGCCGGGTGGATGGATCCTCGCAGGGCTTCCTGACGCCGACCAGCAGACGCTGACCTGGGCGATCGCGATCCTTGTGTCCGTGGTGGTGAGCAGGGCTGTGGTGGCCGTGGCATTCCTTGGTCTCGTACAGCGCCGGACCCGGACCGATCCGGTGCAGTGGTGGCTGGTCGGCACGCTCGTCGCCTCGCTGCTCGGATTCGTGCTCGTCGACCATCCGAGTTTTGGTGAGTTCTACTTCCTCGGCAGCGCGCTGCCCTTCGCCGGCGTCGCCGCGGGATACGTGGTCCACGGCGCGGTTACCGGACGCCCCCGCGTGGCCCGCCGGGTGGTCGTCGCCGGTGGCCTGCTGGCCGGTGCGGCGCTCGCTCTGGCGATCCGGGCGTTCGGCAACATCGACTCCCGGCCTGTCTCCCCGGCGGAGATCACGCGGGCGGTGTCCGAGCCGATGCTGTGGCTTGCGGCGGTACTCGTGGCCGGGCTGCTCGGCTGGCTTGTCCTCCGCGCCGTCCGTCCGCAGGTCCGTGGCCTCGGCCTGGCGCTGCTGATGTGCGTCGCGGTCGGCCTCGCTCTGCCCAGCCGGCCCTGGTCGGAGTGGCGCAACGCGGCGGACGGGGTCACCGGGGAGGGCGGGCAGATCCCGGTCCCGGCGGTTCCGTTGTACACCACGGACGAGATCCAAGCCGCGCTGTGGCTGGAGCGCAACGCTGGACCGAACGACGTGGTCGTGACGAACACCGCCTGCCTGTCGCGACAACGACCTGGTCCGGTCTGCGACGCGCGTGGCTACCTGGTCAGCGGTGTCGGCGGTCACCGAACGCTGATGGAGGGCTGGGCCTACACCCAGCAGTCGCTGGCCAACCAAGGCGAACGCAAAGTCGGCTACAGCCTGCAGCCATCGCCCTGGCCCGACCGGGTGGAGTTGACGACGAAGGCACTCACGGCGCCGACGCCTGAGGTGCTGGAGACCCTGCGCCGCGACTACGGCGTCCGCTGGATCTTCGCGGACACGCGAAAGGGCACGGTCGCCGAGCACACTCTCGACCGGCTCGCCGACCGGAGGTTTACCCAAGGGCAAGTCATCGTCTACGAACTGAGGGACTGAACGAGTTTCGTTGATTTACGTGTCGAGATGCTGAAGCATGATCACTCCCCGGGAGGAGATACCCATGGACGGTCTGAAAGGCCTTCTCAGGCATGTGCGCGCCTACGTCCTGCTGCAACGAATCGTCGGCGCAGACCGCTTGCGATATCGCTGCATCGAGGAGATCCAGCCGGGTGACACCGTCCTGGACATCGGCTGCGGTCCCGCGTACTACTTCCCGCGTCTGCCCCAGCCGCTGAACTACCACGGTTTCGACACAGATGCGCCGTACATCGACTGGGCCAAGGAGCGCTTCGGCGGTGAGAACGCCAGCTTCCATTGCGGCAACTTCGACGAAGCCGCTGCCCGATCGCTGCCGCCGATCGATGTGGTGCTGCTGCTCGGGCTGCTGCACCACCTGTCGGACGAGCAGTGCACACATCTGCTCAACCTGGCCGCGAGCGTGCTCGGCCCCGGCGGCCGGGTGATCAGCCTCGACACCTGCTTCGAGCCGACCCAGGGCCGGATCTCGCGGTGGATGTCGGCGAACGACCGCGGCGAATACGTCCGGGAGCCGCCGGCGTTCGAGAAGCTCGCCCTGCAGTCCTTCGGCCAGGTCGAGGGCAAGGTCATCGATGATGCCACCCATATTCCAGCGAGCTACTGGATGATGAGGATGACTGAGCCGAACCGACCGTGGGCCGAATAAGGCTCTGTCCTCGTTGTTCTTCACTTCAACACCGCGTAGATCTCCGAGCCACTGAAGGGTCGGCTCGTCTGAGCCGGCCCTTCAGTCGATTCGGAAGGCTGTCGCGAAGACGTCCAGGTCCGCGGCGGTTGCCTGCTTGGCGACGATGCCTTCGGCGAGGGCCTTCGCGCCGTCGATCGCTCCGGTCAGCAGCGGGGTGAGCGGCGCCATCGCCTCGACCACGACCAGGTTGGGCGGCACGGGCTCGGGGAAAGATCCTGGCTCCGCTGTCAGCGTCGAGCCCGAACACGTCGCATGAATGACGATCTCGCCGAAGCGCAATTCATAGGCGAGCTTGCCGGTCCCCCGCTTCAGCGGGTGGTACGTCGATCGCAGCGCCATCACCAGCGAATCCGCGGTGGCGATCTCGCCTGGCCGCAACTCGCCGAGCGACCGTGCGCCCCAGCGGCCGAGCGCCAGCACGACCGTGTCCAACTCCAGCCCGTACGGCGTCAACTCATAGACGATCGCCCCCGACGGCCGCGGCTGGACCCGGCGCTCGACCAGGCCCGCGCTCTCCAGTTCCTTCAGCCGGGTGGCGAGCACGTTCGTCGGGATCTTGGGCAGCCCCGACCGCAGATCCGTGTACCGCTTCGGGCCGACCAGCAGGTCGCGGACGATCAGCAGCGCCCAGCGCTCCCCGACGAGCTCGAGCGCCCGGGCCACCCCGCAGTACTGGCCGTAGGTCTTCGTCGTCATGAACTCAGTCTACTTGACAGAGTCTACTTGTTTTTTGCAAGCTTGCTTCATGGCGATCATGAGTAGGCAACAGCGTGAGGAGTTCCTGGCCGGGCAGCACATCGGGGTGGTGAGCGTCGGCCGCACCGACGGTCGGCCGCCGACCACGGTGCCGACCTTCTATGCCTACGAACCAGGCGGAGCACTCACCATGTTCACCGCGACCCAGGGCCGGACGCCCGCCCGGATCGACGCGATCAAAGCCGCCGGCGTGATCACCTTCCTGGTCCAGGAGGAGACCTGGCCGACCAAGTACGTCACGGTCGAGGCCACGCTGGACTCCATCACCCGGCCGACCGTGGAGCAGATGCTGACCATCCTTCGCCGCTACATGCCGGAGGAAGCCGCGCAGCAGTTCGCCCACAGCGAGGTCGACAACCCCGGCAGCACGATCACGCTCTTCACCTTCACTCCATCCCGCTGGCTCTCCGCCGACAACTCGGCGTGACCTGCGCTGCACACAGACCAAGCAGCAGATCCTCCGCCGAGCCGTCCCAGGCTCCACCAGGCGTCACGAACCGTTGACGCTCGGCTAGCGATGCCGTAACAATGGGCCAGCGCTGCGCAAGAAACGAGCAAAATTAGAGCAAGTTTCTGACTTCGCGCTGCGGCTACTCCCCTGCGTCCTCACCACCCGCCCACCAGGAGAGGCCATGCGAATCCCGAAGTGGCGGCTGCCAACCGCCTTGTTCGCCGCGAGTCTCGCGCTCGCGGCCGCCCCACTGGTCCACCCGACCCCGGCCGGCACCGCGGCTGCCGCCGTACTCGCCGGACCCAACCTCGCCGCCGGCAAGGCCGCGTCGGCCAGCAGCAGCACCCAGACGTACGTCGCGCCGAACGTGACCGACGGCAACCAGGGCACCTACTGGGAGAGCGCGAACAACGAGTTCCCGCAGTGGGTCCAGGTCGACCTCGGCTCGTCCGTCGCCACCAACCAGGTCGTGCTCAAGCTGCCGACGTCGGGTTGGGGTGCCCGCAGCCAGACCCTCGCGGTCCAAGGCAGCACCGACGGGCAGAACTTCAGCGACCTGTCGGCGTCGGCCGTCCGCGCGTTCACCCCGCCCAGCAACACGGTGACCATCGACTACGGCACCGCGACCACCCGCTTCGTCCGCATCCGGATCACCGCGAACACCGGTTGGCCCGCCGGGCAACTGTCCGAGCTCGAGGTCTACGGCCCGGCGACCGGTGACACCCAGGCTCCCACCGCCCCGGGCAACCTGGCGCTCACCGAACCCGGCGCCGGCCAGGTCCGGCTCAGCTGGAACGCCTCCACCGACAACGTGGGGGTCACCGGGTACGACGTCTACGCCAACGGCCAACTGCGCACCAGCGTGGCCGGCAGTGTGCTCACGTACACCGACAACCAGCCCACGAGTACGACGATCTCCTACTTCGTCCGCGCGAAGGATGCTGCGGGCAACCAATCGCCGAACAGCAAAATCGCGACCCGGAACGGCAGCTCGGGCCCGGGCAGCAACCTTGCGGCCGGCAAGCCGATCACCGCCTCCGGGTACGTGCACGTCTTCGTGCCGGCCAACGCCAACGACGACGACGTGACGACGTACTGGGAGGGCAACGCCAACCCGGCCACGCTGACTACGGAACTCGGGTCGAACGCCGACCTCAGCTCGATCGTCATCCGGCTCAACCCGGACTCGGCGTGGGGACCGCGGACGCAGACGTTCTCGATCCTCGGGCGGGAGCAGAGCGCGTCCGGCTTCACCACGATCGTGCCGAGCGCGTCGTACAACTTCAGTCCGCCGAGCGGGAACAGCGTGACGATCCCGGTCAGCGCACGAGTGGCCGACGTACGGCTGAACTTCACCGCGAACACCGGCGCCCCGGCCGGCCAGGTCGCCGAACTGCAGGTGATGGGCGTACCTGCGCCGAATCCGGATCTCACCTTGTCGAACGTGTCGTGGACGCCGACCTCACCGGTCGAGACGGATGCGATCACTGTGCGCGCGACGGTCAACAACACTGGTACGGCGGGCTCCACGGCGACTGACGTGAACTTCTACCTCGGCTCCGGCAAGGTGGGAACGGCTGCTGTCGGAGCACTCGCGGCAGGAGCGTCGACAACGGTCAGCGCATCGATCGGGACGCGCGACGCCGGCAGCTACGCACTGAGCGCCAAGGTCGACGAGTCGAACGCGATCATCGAGCAGAACGACGGGAACAACACCGCGAACGCCTCCGGCCCGCTGGTGGTGACTCCGGTCGCCAGCTCGGACCTGATCGCCGCCGCGGTGAACTGGACGCCGGGCAACCCCTCAGCGGGGAACAACGTTGCCTTCTCGGTCGCGCTGAAGAACCAGGGCAGCGTCGCCTCCGCTTCCGGCGCTCACGGGATCACTCTGACCGTGCGCAACGGAAGCACAGTGGTCGCCACTCTGACGGGCGGCTACAGCGGCGCGATCGCTCCCGGTGCGACCACTTCCGCAGTTGCTCTAGGCAACTGGACGGCCGCGAACGGGCGGTACACCGTGCGCGTCGTACTCGCCGACGACGCCAACGAACTGCCGGTGAAGCGGACCAACAACACCAGCGAGCGTCCGTTCTTCGTCGGTCGCGGCGCGAACATGCCGTACGACCACCTCGAGGCCGAGGACGCGTCGGTCGGCGGCGGCGCCACCGTGATCGGGCCGAACCGCACGATCGGCGACCTGGCCGGCGAGGCCTCCGGGCGACGCGCGGTGACGCTGAACTCGAACGGTTCGTACGTCGAGTTCACCACGCGGGCCAGCACGAACACGCTTGTCACCCGGTTCTCCATCCCGGACTCGGCCGGCGGTGGCGGCATCACCTCGTCGATCAACGTGTACGTGAACGGCAGCTTCCACAAGACGTTGCCGTTGACCTCGAAGTACTCCTGGCTGTACGGCGCGGAGGCCTCGCCGAACAACTCACCAGGCTCGGGACCAGCGCGGCACATCTACGACGAGGCGAACGTCATGCTGGACTCGACGTTCCCGGCGGGGACGAAGATCCGGTTGCAGAAGGATCCGGCGAACAGTACGACGTACTCGATCGACTTCGTCGACACCGAGGCCGTGGCACCGCTGGCGAACCCGGGTGCCGGGTTCGTGACGCCGAACGGGTTCACCCAGCAGGACGTGCAGAACGCGCTCGACCGGGTGCGGCAGGACAGCGCGCTGCAGGGTGTCTACCTGCCGCCGGGTGAGTACCAGACATCGTCGAAGTTCACCGTGTACGGCAAGGCTGTTCGCGTGGTCGGCGCCGGTCCTTGGTACACCCGCTTCGTTGCGCCGCAGAGCCAGGCGAACACCGACGTCGGGTTCGACGCGCAGTCGTCGGCGAACGGGTCGACGTTCAGCGGATTCTCGTACTTCGGGAACTACGACAGCCGCAACGACGGACCGGGGAAGGTGTTCAACTTCGCCGGTACGTCGAACATGACCATCGACAACATCTGGGCCGAACACCAGATGTGCCTGTACTGGGGCGCGAACACCGACAACTCGGTGATCAAGAACTCGCGCATCCGGGATTCCTTTGCCGACGGCATCAACATGACCAACGGGTCGGCGGGCAACACCGTCAGCAACAACGACGCCCGGTCCACCGGGGACGACAGTTTCGCACTCTTCAACGCCACCGACAGCGGTGGTGGCGAGGTCCGGGACAACGTCTTCGAGAACCTGTCCGCGTCGCTGACCTGGCGGGCCGCCGGGTTCGCGGTGTACGGCGGGACGAACAACGTCTTCCGCAACCTGTACGCGGCGGACATGCTCACCTATCCGGGGATCACGATCAGCTCGCTCGACTTCGGCATCCCGATGAACGGGTTCGGTGCGACGCCGCCGACGCGGTTCGAGAACGCCAGCGTCGTACGGTCCGGCGGGCATTTCTGGGGCAACCAGACGTTCCCGGCGGTGTGGATCTACTCGGCGACGAAGATCTTCCAGGGGATCCGGGTGAACGATCTCGACGTGGTCGATCCGACGTACTCCGGGATCATGTTCCAGACCGACTACGTCGGCGGGTCGCCGTTGTTCCCGGTCGCCGACACGGTCTTCACCAACACCACTGTCTCCGGCGCCCACAAGTCCGGCGACGCGTTCGACGCCAAGTCCGGCTTCGGCATCTGGGCCAACGAACTCCCCGAACCCGGCGAGGGCCCAGCCCGAGGAGCCGCGACCTTCACCAACCTGACCCTCACCGACAACGCAGTAGACATCCGCAACACCACCCCAACCTTCACCCTCACCCGCAACTGACAAGCAACTGACAAGCAGTGCCGCCGGAGGACGTTGTTCCTCCGGCGGCACCACCTCTCCACACCGGCTCCACTGTCTGGGCCAGCTTTTATCTGCCCCACGCTGCCCCCGGATGCCCCCGCGTCCCAACCCGAAACCCTCCCGTCACGTGTGAAGGTCAATCCTTGCCACTCAAGAGGGCGGGGAAATGCCGATCCACGTGTTCGTCGACGAAACCAAGTCCCGGGGACTCCTGATGGCCGCCGCACGGTGCCCGGCAGGTGATGTCGCCGTCAATCGCAAGGCGCTGAGAGGGCTTCTGCTGCCAGGGCAGGAGCGGTTGCACTTCAACCACGAGAAGCCGGCCGAGCGCCTCGTGGTCGAGCTGGAGGAGTCGACCGCTGCGCACGACCGCCGTTGGCTACGCGACGCGACACGTCTGTTCAGCTGTCACGAGACGCTGCGCTGGGATGTGCTGCCTGCCAAGTCGGATCCGCTGCTCTGGGTGCCGGACGCCGTTGCCTGGAGCTGGATGCGCGGCAGTGACTGGCGGCGCGCTGTTGCGCCGTTCTGTCAGCTGAGAGAGCTGTGAAACGCGAGACCCGGCTCGTCCACCGTCCGGTGAGCTGCCGGGTCCACTTCCGAGGAACTCTTGTCTCTTGGCAAGTCAAGTCTAGCGGGCGTCGGCGGTGCAGGAAGGGCATTTGGTGAGGTGCCCTGGGCTGCCCCGGAAATGATCAGAGGTCGTCGGCTATTCGGGCGAGGGCTTCGCCGGCTTTGAGGACCAGGGCCTGGTCTTCTTCGTTCAGCCGGCGAAGCAGGTTGCCGAGTTCGGCAGCCGCTTGCTGGCCGGAGGCTTCGACGGTGGCGGCGCCGGCTTCGGTCAGGACGACGGCGGTGGCGCGGCCGTCGACGGGGTCGGGCTCGCGACGGACGAGCCCGGCCTCCTCGAGGGAGGCGACCGTGGTGGTCGCGGTCGGCTGTGAGCACGGCACCCGGGTCGCGATCTCACCGATCCGGATGGGTTGCTCATCGGCGACCAGCATCAGCGCGAGGAACTGCGTCGGATGCAGGACTGCCGTCGTCCTGCTCCGGCGCAGGTGCCGCACGATCCGGTGCATGCTCACCAGCAGCTGCAGGGTCTCCTGTGCCATTGCGATCACCTCCGAACGAGAGGCGCCAATCGTGGCACAGCTAGATGAGGATCACCTAAGGATCGGTCGGCTCAGGTCAGGCGGAGGTCAGGTCGATAGAGATCCAGCCAGGTCGCGAGTGACAACGTCTGCTCGAGATGCCGGCGTCCCCGTGCTGCCGCCTCGGCCGTCGTGAACGGCTCGAGAGCGTTCCGGTCGACCAGATCGAACACAGCGTGGTTGTCCGCCATCAGTCCGCGCACCTGACCCGCCAGCGCCTCGGCGTACGCCGGGTCCTGGGTCTGCGGGTACGGCGACTTCTTGCGTTCGGCGACGGACTCGGGCAGGACGTCCCGGGTGGCGGCGCGGAGCAGGCTCTTCTCCTTGCCGTCGAACGTCTTCAGCGACCACGGGGTGTTGTACACGTACTCCACCAGCCGGTGGTCGCAGAACGGCACCCGCACCTCCAGCCCGACGGCCATGCTCATCCGGTCCTTGCGGTCGAGCAGGATCCGCACCATCCGGGTCAGGTGCAGGTAGCAGATCTTCCGCATCGTCCACTCGTCGTCGGACTCCCCGTCGAGCCGTTCCACCTCGGCGACAGCCTCGGCGTACCGATCGCGTAGGTGCCCTCCGAGGTCGAGTGCCTTCCGCAGCTCGGGCCGCAGTACGCTCACCGGCCCGTCGCCGCGCCGGGTCATCATGTACGCGATCCACGGGAAGATCGGTATCTCGCGCACCGCCGGGTCGTGGAACCACAGATAGCCGCCGAACACCTCGTCGGCCGACTCGCCGGACAGCGCGACCGTGGACTGCTCGCGGATCGCCTTGAACAGCAGGTACAGCGAGTTGAAGATGTCCCCGCCGAGCGGCGCATCGTTCGCCCGGATCACCTTCCGCCGGATCTCCGGATCGGTCAGCACGGAGTTGTCCAGCACGATGTCGGAGTGCTGCGACTTGACCAGGTCCGCGACGTCATGCACGTACGGCGTGTCCGGGGTGCTCCGGAGCTCGTCCGGCCGGAAGTTGTCCGCGTGGCCCGCGAAGTCGACCGCGAAACTGCGGACCTTGCGGCCGTCCTCGGCCAGCTGACCGGCCGCGAGCCCGGTGATCGCGCTGGAGTCGAGTCCGCCGGACAGCAGTACACAGCGCGGTACGTCGGCGACCAACTGGCGGCGGGTGATGTCGTCGAGCAGTTCACGCACCCGGGCGACGGACGTGTCCTGGTCGTCGGTGTGTGCCTTGGTCTGCAGCCGCCAGTAGTGGTTGGCGTGGATCCCGGCCCGGTCGACAGTGACGACCGTGCCCGGCTCGACCTCGGACATGCCGGCCCACAGCGAGGCGCCAGGGGTCTTCGACACCGTGAGCAGTTCGCGCAGCCCGTCGATCTCGACCGCGGGGGTGACGTCGGGGTTCGCCAGGATCGCCTTCGGCTCCGAGCCGAACAGCACGCCGTCGGCGGTCGGGTAGTAGAAGAACGGCTTGATGCCCATCCGGTCGCGGACCATCACCAGGGTCTCGATCCGCGGGTCCCAGATGGCCAGCGCGTACATCCCGTTCAGCCGCTCGGCGAACGCCGTACCCCACTCGGCATAGGCGCGTAGGACGACCTCGGTGTCGGAGTCCGTCGTGAACGGGTGACCGCGGCGGCGGAGCTCGTCGCGCAGTTCGGTGTAGTTGTAGACCTCACCGCTGTAGACCATGCCGAGGGTGACCTGGCGGCCGTCGGAGGTGACCTCGGTCGTCATCGGCTGCTCACCGCCCGGGAGGTCGATGACGGCCAGTCTTCGGTGCCCGAGGGCGACGTGCGGGGCGTACCAGGTGCCTCGTGCGTCCGGTCCGCGACACGACATCGTCTCCGTCATCGCGTCGATCACGTCGTGCTCAGAGCCCAGATCGCGCCGGTAGGCCACCCATCCGGTGATGCCACACATCGTCGTCGCACTCCTCTCCGGAGATACATTCAATTCCAATGTATTTCTGACGATATGTGATCACAACGAACGCATCCGTGACGGATGTCATAGGTGTACGGCGGCCACCCCGAGCGCGAAGGCGAGTCCGGCGAGACCGAGCATGGTGGTCGCGAGGACGATCAGCCGGCGCTGGAGAACGGGTAGTTCGGACGACGTGGCGAAGACCCGGCCGGGCCAGTGCCGCCAGGAGACGTACCAGAAGATGCCGGTGGCGCAGAGCAACAAGAAGCCCTTGAGCGCGTGGATCCACCAGTGCTGGTGGTCGATCAGCAGCAGGCCGAGCCCGCTGACCGCGATCGCCGCGATCAGCCCGACCACCTTCCACCGGTTGCCTGAAGCAATCACCGTGGTAAGGGCCTCACGCCCGTCCCGGTTCGGGCCGAAGTACTTCTCGAGCTTGGGCTGGACGACGAACAGCGAATAGGCCATCCCGCCGACCCACGCCGCCGCGAGCCCCGCGTGCACGATCGCCAGAAGCAGAGTCACCGCCAAGACAGTAGAGCCCCGGGAGGTCTACGTCACGTCCCGGTTAACACGGCGTTCACACCGAAGCAACAGGTCCGAAATTGCTGGTTGGCACTGTCAGACTCGGCCGTCCGGATCGCCCGACATGTCGGCCGTGACGAAGGGACCGACGGTGAGCTACAAGGCCGAGTACATCTGGATCGACGGGACCGAGCCCAGCGCGCGGCTGCGTTCGAAGACGAAGATCCTCGCTGACGGCGCCGCGCTGCCGGACTGGGGTTTCGACGGCTCGAGCACCAACCAGGCGCCGGGTGACAACTCCGACTGCGTCCTCAAGCCGGTCTTCTCCTGCCCGGACCCGATCCGCGGCGGAGCCCACAAGCTGGTGCTGTGCGAGGTCTACCTCGTGAACGGCACCCCGCACCCGACGAACCGCCGGGCCGAGCTGCTGCCGATCGCGGAACAGTTCGCCGAGCAGGAGTCCTGGTTCGGTATCGAGCAGGAGTACACGTTCTTCCAGGAGGGCCGGCCGCTCGGCTTCCCGGCCGTCGGCTTCCCCGCGCCGCAGGGCCCGTACTACTGCGGCGTCGGCGCCGACGAGGTCTTCGGCCGCGAGATCGTCGAGAAGCACCTGGACGCGTGTATCGAGGCGGGCCTGGCGATCTCCGGCATCAACGCCGAGGTCATGCCCGGCCAGTGGGAGTTCCAGATCGGCCCGGCGGGCCCGGTCGAGGTGGCCGACCACCTGTGGGTGGCCCGTTGGCTGCTGTACCGCATCGCCGAGGAGTACGACGTGGCCGCGACGCTGGACGCCAAGCCGGCCAAGGGTGACTGGAACGGCGCCGGCGCCCACACGAACTTCTCGACCAAGGCGATGCGGGAGGGGTACGACGCGATCCTCACCGCCTGCGAGTCGCTCGGCGCCCCGGGCAAGGTCGAGGAGCACATCGCGGGGTACGGACACGGCATCGAGGAGCGCCTCACGGGCGCGCACGAGACCGCCCCGCACGACGTCTACAGCTACGGCGTGTCCGACCGCGGCGCCTCGGTCCGGATCCCGTGGCAGGTCGAGGTCGACAAGAAGGGCTACATCGAGGACCGCCGCCCGAACGCCAACATCGACCCGTACGACGTGACGCGCCTGCTGGTGAACACCTGCTGCTCCGCCCTGGAGAAGGCCGGCCAGGTCTGACATCCACGCCCGGACACACAACAGGCCCCCGGGGAATCCCGGGGGCCTGTTGTTTTCAAGGGTTTCTACTCTTCGTCGGCTTTGCCGGATTCCAGGTTGGACTTGATCAGGTCCATGACGGTGGAGTCGGCGAGGGTGGTGACGTCGCCTACTTCGCGGTTCTCGGCGACGTCGCGGAGCAGGCGGCGCATGATCTTGCCGGAGCGGGTCTTGGGGAGTTCGGCGACGACCATGATCTGGCGCGGCTTCGCGATCGGGCCGATCTCCTTGGCGACGTGGTTGCGGAGCTCCTGGACCACGTCCGGTCCACCGTCACCGGCCTCCGAGCGGAGGATGACGAAGGCGGCGATCGCCTGGCCGGTGGTCGGGTCGGAGGCGCCGACGACCGCTGCTTCGGCGACCTTCGGGTGCGAGACCAGGGCGGACTCGATCTCGGTGGTGGACAGGCGGTGGCCGGAGACGTTCATCACGTCGTCGACCCGGCCGAGCAGCCACAGGTCGCCGTCCTCGTCCTTCTTCGCACCGTCACCGGCGAAGTAGACACCCGGCCAGCGCGACCAGTAGGTCTCGACGAACCGGTCGTCGTCGCCCCACAGCGTGCGCAGCATGGCCGGCCACGGCTTGGTGATGACGAGGTAGCCACCGGAGCCGTCCGGTACCGACTTGCCCGCGTCGTCGACGACGTCGACGCTGACGCCCGGGATCGCCTTCATCGCGGCGCCCGGTTTGCCCGCGGTCACGCCCGGCAGCGGCGAGATCATGTGCATGCCGGTCTCGGTCTGCCACCAGGTGTCCACGACCGGCGCCTTGTTGCCGCCGATGTTCTCGCGGTACCAGATGTAGGCCTCGGGGTTGATCGGCTCGCCGACCGACCCGATCACCCGCAGCGTGGACAGGTCGAACTTCGCCGGGATGTCCGCGCCCCACTTCATGAACGTGCGGATCGCGGTCGGCGCGCAGTACAGGATCGAGACCTTGTACTTCTGGACGATCTCCCACCAGCGGCCCTGGTGCGGGGTGTCCGGGGTGCCTTCGTACAGCACGGAGGTGCTCGCGTTCGCGAGGGCGCCGTACACGATGTAGCTGTGGCCGGTGACCCAGCCGATGTCGGCCGCGGTCCAGTACACGTCGGTGTCCGGCTTGAGGTCGAAGACGCCCCACTGCGTGTACGACGTACCGACCAGGTAGCCGCCGGTCGTGTGCAGGATACCCTTCGGCTTGCCGGTGCTGCCGGACGTGTACATCACGTAGAGCGGGTGCTCCGCGTCGAAAGCCTCAGGTGTGTGGTCCACAGACTGCTTGCCGACGAAGTCCTCCCACCACAGGTCGCGGTCCTCGACCATGGCGGTCTCCTGGCCGGTCCGCTTCACCACGAGCACATTGCGTACGTCGGGGCAGTCCACCAGCGCGGCGTCCACCGCGGGCTTCAGCGCCGCCGGCGCGCCCCGGCGGTAGCCGCCGTCGGAGGTGATCACGACGCGCGCGTCGCAGTCCAGGATCCGGTCCTTCAGCGCCTCGGCGGAGAAGCCGCCGAAGATGACCGTGTGCGGGGCACCGATCCGGGCGCAGGCGAGCATCGCCACCACGGTCTCGGGGATCATCGGCATGTAGATGGCGACGATGTCACCAGGCTGCACGTTCAGTTCGAGCAGCGCGTTGGCGGCCTTGCTGACCTCGTCCTTGAGCTGGGCGTAGGTGATCTCCCGGGTGTCGCCGGGCTCGCCCTCGAAGTAGTACGCGACCTTGTCGCCGAGACCGTTCTCGACGTGCCGGTCGACGCAGTTGTACGCCGCGTTCAGCTTGCCGTCGGCGTACCACTTCGCGAACGGCGCGTTGCTCCAGTCCAGCGTCTCGGTCGGCTCCACCGACCAGGTCAGGCGCTTGGCCTGCTCGGCCCAGAACCCCTCGAAGTCGGCGGCGGCGCGGTCGTAGGCATCGGCCTTGACGTTCGCGTTGGCGGCCAGGTCCGCGGGCGGCTCGAACCTGCGCTCCTCGTGCATCAGGTTCGACAGTGCCTCGGACTGGGGTGACTCTGCATTCGTCACGTCGACGACTCCTCCTCGCTGGCTTCGGCGCGCTGGAGCGCCCGGTTACCTTTCTACCAACCGCGGACCCCGGCGCGGAACCGGCGTATCGCCGAGCAGTCCCCGATCTGCGCCGAAGAGGACCAATTCCGGGCCGGACGGTGGGTCAACGGGTGGCGGGTCACTGGTGCTGGGTGACTGGTGCTGGGTCACGGGTGGTGGGTCACTGGTGCTGGGACAGGACGCGGGCGAGCAGGGTGGTCAGGCGTTTGCGGTCCGCCGGGGACAGCGCGGCGAAGATCTCGTCCTGGGCCTTCGCGACCAGCGTCGTGAGGCGTTTGTGCCGGCGGCGGCCCGCGGCGGTGATGGTGATGATGTTGCGGCGTCCGTCGGCGGGGTCCGGGGTACGGTCGACGTATCCCTCGTCGACCAGTTCGTTGAGGGCGGCAACCACGTCGCTGCGGTCGATGCCGGTGTGCCGGCCGAGCGTCGCCTGGCTGGCCGGTCCGAACTCGACCAGCGTCGCGAGCAGGCGGAAGTGGTACTGCCGCGCTCCCGCGGCCGCGAAGGACTCGGTCACGATCCGTTGCGCGTGCGCCGCGCTCTGGGTCAGCAACCAACTGGGCGTCTGCAACAACACGCTCGGCGTCTGCTCGTCCACGGCCCGGAGTCTATCCGTTGGCCGGTCCTACGATTCCGGTCGGGAAGAGTTCCGGAAGAGGTCCAGGTGAGTTCCTGGTGGAGCCGTCGGCGGGTCGGTAGGTTCGGCGTCATGGCTGGGGCTGAGGAGTACATGGAGAAGGCGTTGGACGTCGCGCGGCGGGCGGCGGAGACGCAGGTCGGGGCGATTCGGGTCGCGGCTGGTCTGGTGGTCGAGGCGACGCTCGCGGGGCGGGTGTTCTGGGTATTCGGGACGGGGCACAGCCACCTGATCGCCGAGGAGTTGTACGGGCGGGCCGGCGGGCTGGCCGATGTTCGGGCAGTGCTCGAGCCCGGGCTGATGCTGCACGAGGGGTTGCAGAAGAGTTCGCTGCTCGAGCGGCTTCCCGGGCTGGCCGACGTACTGCTGGAGATCAACGAGATCGCCGCGGGTGACGTCGTACTGATCGCGTCGAACTCGGGGCGGAACGCCGTACCGGTGGAGTTCGCGCTCGGAGTGCGCAAGCGTGGCGCCCTGGTGATCGCGCTGACGTCGATGGCCCACAGTGCGGCGACGACGTCGCGAGCGCCGGGTGGTCAGCGGCTGTTCGAGACCGCGGACGTGGTGATCGACAACTGCGGCGTGCCGGGTGACGCGCTGATCGAGGTCGACGGCAGCCCGGAACGGACCGGCGCCACCTCGACGATGGTCGGCGCGCTGCTTGTCCAGGCGCTGACGGTCGAAATCGTCACCAAGCTCACCGCGGCCGGCGAGACGCCGAACATCCTCCGCAGTCTGAACGTCTAGCCGGCCATGAGCGACGTCACGCAGTTTCTCCTGCAGATGTCGGGCGTTCCGGGATCCGGCAAATCCACGATCGCGCGACACATCGGTGCCCGGTACGGCGCGATCGTCGTCGATCTCGATGTCATCAGGAGCGCCGTGCTCGATGGTGGCGTGCCGGCCGAAGGAAGCGGCAGGGCCGCCTACCCAGTCATGTACGCGTTGACTCGAAGCCTCGTGGATCAGGGGTTCAGCGTGGTGATCGACAGCCCCTGCCAGTACGAGGAGATCATGGCGACGGGCCGGGAGATCGCCGACGAGCGCGGTGTCGCCTACAAGTACGTGGAATCCCGTACGGACGATCTCGCGGTGATCGACAGTCGACTCAGAGCCAGAGTGCCGATGCGAAGCCAGCGTCGAGGCGTCGGCCTGCAGCCGGTCGATCTCGGCGATGCGGACGCCGGCGGCGAGCAGGCGTTCCGAGGGTGGCTGCACCGGACGAAGCGGCCGGCGCAGGGGTATCTCCAGGTGGACGCGACGAAGCCGATGGACCTGATCCTCAAAGAGGTCGAGGCCTACCTCGAGCTCGGTCAGGTGGCGCGGTAGGCCACGGTGATGTCGTAGCGGTCCGAGCGGTAGACCGAGCGGCCGAATTCGATCACCTGGTCGTTCGCGGTCCGCGGGGCCGAGGTGATGATCAGGCACGGGGTGGTCGAGTCGATCTCGAGCAGCTGGGCGTCGATCGGGTCCGGTGGGGCCGCGACGATCGACGCCGACACCATCCCGAGGGCGACACCCCAGCGCGACGACAGCACGCCGTACAGGGACTTCTCGGCGAAGTCGACCTCGTCGAGACCCGGCCACCGCCGCAACGACAGTGCCGTGCGCTCGACTGCCATCGGCTCGCCGTCCGCGGTCCGCAGGCGGACCAGGTGCAGCACCGGGGTGCCGACCGGCTCCTCCAACTCGCGGGCCAGCTCCTCGTCGGCCGCGCCGACGCGATGCTCGAGCACCTTGGCGCCCGGCGTGATACCGCGGTCGATCATGTCCTGGCTGAACGACGACGCGAGGATCCGGGTCGGCCGCGGCTCGGCAACGAAGGTGCCACCGCCGGGACGACGGGCGGCCAGTCCTTCGGCCACCACCCGGTCCACTTCCTGGCGCACCGTCATCCGGGCCACGCCGAACCGCTCCGCCAGCACGCGCTCGGACGGCAGTACCGTACCGACGGCGAGCGAGCGGGTGAGTTTCTCCAGAATCTCGCGAATCTGGTCACCCTTCGGGCGATCGGTCCGAAGCTCCGTGGGGAGTTCGGCGAGATCGCCGGGGTTGTTCCGTGGGCGGGCCATGAGGTCAGTATCCCTGGGAATGTGCCCGGCAAACCGGTTGCCGGGGGGCGCGTGCCGCGGTCGTGGTGCTGATCGTTCGAGCTGCTCCGGCCGACCGCGACGGCGCTGTCCCGGACGACCTTGTCAGCCAGACTGTAACGTCAGTTACCGGCTCACGGCCAGCGAGCGTCCGCGGCCGGGCGATTCCAGCGGCGGGGGTAGTTTTACCGTTATGAGCCCCGCACAGTTCGTGAAGGAAAGCTCAGCGTCCGGCGAATGGAAGCGCCAGGGCAACCGATTCACCGGCCGGATCACGCGCGATTCCGCCGCCGGTCCGGGCGAGGGTCCGGACGACCAGGACCGCTGGCCGGTCGAGCCCGGCAGGTACCGGCTGGTGGTCAGCCTGGCGTGTCCGTGGGCGCACCGATCCGTGATCGTGCGCAAACTGCTCGGTCTCGAGGATGCGATCAGCGTGGCGATCGTCGACCCGATCCGGGACGAGCGCGGCTGGCGGTTCACCCTCGATCCCGACGGGCGTGATCCGGTGCTCGGCATCGAGTTCCTGGCCGACGCGTACCGGCGGACCGATCCGACGTACGAGGGTCGCGTGACGGTGCCGGCGATCATCGACACCGTGACGGGTCTGGTCGTCACGAACGACTACCCGCAGATCACGCTCGACCTGTCGACCGAGTGGACCGACCACCATCGCGAGGGTGCGCCGCAACTGATCCCGGCTGATCGCGCCGAGATGGACGAGCTGATCGAGGACATCTACCGCGACGTGAACAACGGCGTGTACCGCTGCGGCTTCGCGACCACGCAGGAGGCGTACGAGGCGGCGTACGACGCTCTGTTCGCGCGGCTCGACGTACTCGAGGAGCGACTGGCGGATCGGCCGTACCTGCTCGGCGACACGCTGCGCGAGGTCGACATCCGGCTGTTCACCACGCTGGTCCGGTTCGATGCGGTCTATCACGGTCACTTCAAGGCCAACCGCAACAAGCTGACCGAGTTCCCCAACCTCTGGCCGTACGCCCGCCGCCTGTACCGACTCCCGGCCTTCGGCGACACCGTCGATTTCGACCAGATCAAACGCCACTACTACCTCACCCACGACAACATCAACCCGACCGGCATCGTCCCCAAGGGCCCCGACCTCCGCGTCTGGACCACCTGACCGGGCGGCTCACGAGGTAGAATCCAGCCTCGGGTGTGCCGGGAAGTCTGGTCGGCGTTCGTCCGAGTGACCCCGAGCGAAGGCCCGATGCATGAGTGAGCCCCCGAGGATCCGGCAGAAGAAGCGAGCGTTCCCCCGCATTCTGGGACGGGAACGTGCCTTCCTGGCCGACACTCTGCGGGCCGAGACCGCCGGTGGTCTGTTGCTCCTCGCCGCCGCGGTGGTCGCGCTGGTGTGGGCCAACTCTCCGTGGCAGGACACCTACCACCAGGTGAGCGACACCCAGCTCGGTCCGCTCACCGTGGAGGCGTGGGCTTCCGACGGCGCGCTGACGCTGTTCTTCTACCTGGCCGGCGTCGAGCTGAAGCGTGAGTTCGTGGTCGGCACGCTGTCGCGGATCAGCGAGGCGGTGGTGCCGGTGGCCGCGGCCCTGGCCGGAATGGTGCTTCCGGCAATCATCTACCTCGCGATCAACCTGACCGCCGAGAACGGCCGGCCGCACGGCTGGGCGGTGCCGACGGCAACGGATATCGCGTTCGCCCTTGCGGTGCTCGCGATCGTCGGTTCGTCACTGCCGAGTGCACTGCGAGCCTTCCTGCTCACGCTCGCGGTGGTGGACGACTTCGGCGCCATCCTGGTGATCGCCGTGTTCTTCGCGCACGGTTTCCACCTGCTGCCGCTGCTCGCCTCGGTCGCACTGATCGCGGTCTGGTACGTGCTCCAGCGTCGCCGCGTCCGGACGCCGTTCCTGTATGTGCCGATCGCCATCGCGGCCTGGTGGTTCATGTACGAGTCGGGGATCCATGCAACGATCGCGGGCGTCGCCCTCGGCCTGGCCACTCGCGTCGTCCCCGATCCAGGGGAGGAGCACGCGCCGGCCGAGCGGATCGAGCACCGGCTCCGGCCATGGTCGGCGGGTGTCGCCGTACCGCTGTTCGCGTTGTTCGCCGCCGGGGTGACGTTGAGCGGGAACGCCGTACGCGAGATGCTCACCGATCCCGTCGCCATCGGAGTGGTCGCCGGTCTGCTGTTCGGCAAGATGATCGGTGTCTTCGGCGGGTCGTGGGTGACCGCGCGCTTCACCCGGGCCGAGCTGAACTCCGACCTGTCCTGGCGAGACGTCGGCGCCGTGTCGGTGCTGGCCGGCATCGGGTTCACCGTCGCTCTGCTGATCGCCGGGCTCGCGTTCGGCGACGACATCGCGCAGGTCGAACGGGCCAAGGCCGCGGTCCTGGTCGGCTCGCTGTTGTCCGCCCTGATCGCCGCCGCGTTGCTGTTCCGCCGCAACCGCGCGTACGCCGACTGAGCCGGGCCGCCAGACGCATGGGCCAGATGCATGGCGTTGGGTAACGGCGGCGGTAGTGTCGGGGCCACGGACCGGTGGAAGGAGTGCCATGTCGATGGGGCAGAACGGGGACGAGCCCACGGTCGGCCAGCTCGTCGCGAACGCCAGCAAGGACCTGTCCAACCTGGTCCGCGGCGAGATCGAGCTGGCGAAGACCGAGCTCAAGAAGAGCGCGGTCAAGGCCGGCACCGGCGCGGGCCTGTTCGCCGGCGCTGCCTTCCTGGCGCTGCTGGCGATCGTCCTGCTGTCCATCGCGTTGGCGTACGCGTTCAACGCGCTCGGCCTGCACCCGGCACTCGCCTTCCTGGTCACCGCCGGGATCTACCTGCTGATCGCCGCCGTGCTGGTGCTGATCGGGAGGCGGGCCCTCAGCAGCGCAAAGGGTCCGGAGCGCACGATCAAGACGTCGAAGGAGTCGGTCGACGCACTCAAGGCGATCGGCAAGGGCGACGAGGTGAGCCTCCCCGCCGCCCAACCTGAGCCCACCGCCCCTCCTGAGCCCGGCGGACGGCGCTGAGCCCGGCAGGTGTCGTCGACCTGCTGGTCGACGGGCCTTGGTCGCACTCACTGGTGGCGGCCAACGGAGCACGGTTCCACGTCGCCGAATGCGGAGCGGCCGACGACCCACTGGTCCTGTTCCTGCACGGCTTTCCCGAGTTCTGGTGGGCCTGGCGCCACCAGCTGCCGGTGGTCGCCGCGGCCGGCTACCGCGCCGTCGCGATGGACCTGCGCGGGTACGGCGCCAGCGACAAGACCCCACGCGGTTACGACCCGTACACCGCCGCCGCTGATGTATCCGGCGTCATCCGCTCGCTCGGCGCCACCGACGCCGTCGTGGTCGGTCATGGCTGGGGTGGCTTCATCGGCTGGTCGGCCGCCGTACTCGCGCCGCGTCAGATCCGGGCGCTGGCCGCGGTCTCGGCACCACACCCGCTTCTGCTGGCCCGGTCCGGTCAGCCGAAGGCGTTGACGCGCACCGCGTGGTTCCAGCTGCCGATCCTGCCCGAGCGTCGTCTGCTCGCCCAGGACGGCAGGCACATCGAACAGCTCCTCCGCGCGTGGGCGGCGCCTGGCGGCAGCTTCCCCGACGCCGAGGCGTCCCGTCGCTACCGCGCCGCCTTGCAGGTCTGGCCGGCACCGCACTGTGCGCTCGAGTACCACCGCTGGTTCGCCCGGTCCCGGCTGCGCCCCGACGGGCGCAAGTACTCGGCGAAGATGCGTACGCCGATCGCCGTACCCGTGCTGCAGATCTACGGGGCACAGGACGCGGCGGTGTCGCCGAGCGCGGTCACCCCTCCACGCCTGATCACGGCACCGCTGCGCCACGAGCTCCTTACTCCGTCGGGTCACTTCCCGCACGAGGAAGCGCCGGACCTGTTCAACACCCAGCTCGTGGACTGGCTGGCGTCCCTCCGGGGGTAGCGCAGGTCGTGAACGCCGGCCGGCCGGTGACCTCCAGGATCGACCCCGCACCGGACCGGT
Organism: Kribbella sp. NPDC049227; assembly: GCF_043197265.1. NCBI lineage: Bacteria > Bacillati > Actinomycetota > Actinomycetes > Propionibacteriales > Kribbellaceae > Kribbella > Kribbella sp. NPDC049227. The sequence continues at coordinate 351,408 of NZ_JBICST010000009.1, forward strand.
CGACGCGATAGGTCACGACGTACCAGCTGCCGCAGGCGTAGGTGATGGTCATCCGGACTTCGACCTGGTCACCCGTGTCGACGAGATCGCCGACCCCGATCTGCGCCACCCCATTCAGTCGGCACGACGTGGTCGTATAGACCGTGCCCGGGCCGTCCCAGTGGGCAGGCACCGTCTCGGAGAGCCGCGCTGCGATCGCCTGCTGGACCGGATCCGACAGCTCGGCGCGGTTGGCGGACTCCTGCGGCCCAGCGACCGACGCGGGCCGCAGCACCAGCTCCTTCCACCCATCCTTCGGCGCGAACCGCTGTGCTCCCGCCTCGATCGCGCCGACCCAGATGTCGGTGTCGGTCAAGCTCTTCGCCGCGGCCGGGGGCTCCGGGGCCGGGGAGGTCAGCCGGTGGACGCCGTACAGGGCGCCCGCGACGACGATCAGGACCGCGGCCGCGGCCAGCAGGATCGGGCCGGTCCGCCGCCTTGTAGTTGCCTCGGGCAAACGGTCGGTCAGCTCTTCCTTCTCCGTGAAGGTCTCCCGGAGCAGCTCGCCGATCTCGTCGTCTGTCAGCCTGGCCATCTCAGTGCTCCTCCTCGGCGGGCAGCTTGTTCCGTAGGGTCTCCAGCCCTCGGGAGGCATTGGACCGGACCGTGCCGGGCGTGACGCCCAGTACCTCGGCGATCTCGCTGTCCGGCAGGTCTTCGTAGTACCGCAGGACGAGCACGGCGCGTTGCTGGCGTGGCAGCCCGGACAGGATGCGCCAGGCGGCGTCGCGCTGAGCCTGCCGGGCGCTGATGTCCTCACCGGACGGCTGGTCGGCCGTTTCGGCGACCGGGACCTCGCCGTACCTGCGCAGCCGGCGCCAGCTGAGGAACTCGTTGACCACCATGGTCCGCAGGTACGCCTCGGGATGGTCCAACGCACTGATCCGGGCCCACTTGCGGTGTGCGCGGGCGAACACGGTTTGAACCAGGTCCTCGGCACTGTGCACGCCGCCGGTCAGCATCAGACCGAGCCGCAGCAGCCGCCGCTCGCTCGACTGCACCAGCTCGTCGAACGACAACGCCTGCTTCACCCCATCGATCGTCACCGTCACACCCCTTCAACGCGGCGGCGTGGCGGATCTGCTGCAGCAGCTAGGTGCAGGTTTGGGTGGAGACTTCCTGGGTTGTGTTGGCGCCCTCGCGGGCGTCGTCCGCGACCTGTTCGGCGGTCAGGACGTAGCCGGTCCGGTTGTCCTCGACCGATGCCGCGAACACCACGCCGTACACGGAGCCCTTGGACGAGAGCAGCGGGCCGCCGGAGTTGCCGGGCCGGACCGAGGCCCAGATCGAGAACGCCTGCCGGGTGACCGTGCGGTCGCCGTAGATGTCCGGACCGCGGAGCCGCTCCTCGGACCGGATCCGGGCCGGCTCGGAGTCGAACGGACCGTTCTCCGGGTACCCGAGCACGACCGCCGGGTCGTCCGCCTTGCCGTTCAGGTCGAAGTTCAGCGGCGCCATGTCCAGCTTGGGCACGTACAGCACCGCGATGTCGACCTCGGGGTCGAACAGTACGACGGTCGCCTCGTACGACTTCCCGTTGACCTCGACCTGCGGCGAGCTGACACCGGCGACGACGTGGGCATTCGTCATCACCCGCTGCGGCGCGTACACGAACCCACTGCCCTCGAGGCCGCGCGAGCAGCTCGCGACCCCGGTGACCTTGGCGATCCGGGTGTAGGCGTCGCGGACCAGCGGCTGCCGGGCGATCGCGGAATCCGGCGGTTGCGTCTCGCGGATCCGCTCCGGCACGAACGGATCGAGGAAGCGCGGGAACAGGTCGGTGTTCACGACGTCGTTGAACGCCTGCAGGGCCTGGTCGGCGCGGCTCGGCAGCACCTGGTCGACCTTCGCCAGCACCTGCGAGCCGCGGACGGCGGACGTCACGCTCGGGATCCGCGCGCCGCTCACCGCGACACCGAGCACCCAGGAGACGATCAGCACCGACACGGCCGCCAGCGCGGCGCCACCGAGCGCGTCGACGGCCTTCACCGGCCGCCAGGTCATCTTGTTCCTGAGTCTGGACCCCAGGACGGCACCTATCGTCCGCCCGATCGACGCGAGCACCACGACCAGCACCAGCGCGGCGAACGAGACCGAGACGCTCGGCGAGAAGTTGTCCAGCACCCGCGGTACGCCCCAGACGCCGACCGCGGCACCGGCGAGCAGGCCGATCGTGGCGCAGGCACCTAGGACGAACCCCTCGATGTACCCCGAGATCGCCACCAGCGCGGTGATGATCAGCAGCGCGTAGTCGAGCTTGCTCACTCCACACCTTCCGACTCGTCACCGTCCGGACGGCCGAGGTCGTGCTCGATGGCGGTCAGCCGCCGCACGTCCTCCGGTCGTCGTCCCTCGCTCCGCCAGGCCGCCTCGACCAGTCGGTCGGGCAACGGTACGACGACCGAGGGGTCCCAGTCGCGCGCCCAGCCGCCCAGCACCAGCAATTTGTCCAGCAGCCCGGCGGTGAAACCCCAGATGTAGAGGTCGCCGACGGTGAACGCCGGCCCGGTGAATCCGGACGGGTGCAGGCAGCTGATCCGGTTCGCCGGATCGACCAGCGCGCTGACGGGCACGGTGTGCACCGACGCCACCTCGGCCGGGTCGACCACCGCGACCGGCGACGGCTCCCGCCACCAGGCCAGCACCGGCGACACCCCGAAGTTGCTCACCGGCACCCAGAGCGGCGGCCAGATCGCGAACGGGACGACGCCCGCCGGGTCCAGACCGGTCTCCTCCTCGGCCTCCCGCATGGCGGTGCGCACCAGACCGTCGTCGCCGGTGCCGTCCTCCGGATCGACGCCGCCGCCCGGGAACGCCATCTGCCCGGCGTGCCGCCGCAACGTCCAGGCCCGCTCGGTCAGCAGCACCTCCGGCCCGTCGTTGCCCTCGGCAAGCAAGATCAGTACGGCGGACTGCCGCACGGACGGATCGTCCGGCGGCAGGAAACGGGACAACAGCTTCGGGTCGACCTCCTCGGACGCCTTCGCCAGCGGCTGCAGCCAGTCCGGGATCTCCACACCCTCGAACGTCACAACGTCACTCCCAGCTTGTCCCGCACCAGTTGGTCCAGTTGCCGCTGCGACGTGAACGGTCCGTGGTGGACGTAGGCGATCGCACCGTCGGAGTTGACGAAGACGCTGATCGGTGGCCCACCGATCTTGAACGGCTGGCGCAACTGCTTGTCCGTGTCCACCAGGTGCGGGTAGCTCAGCTGCTGATCGCCGGCGAACTTCACCGCCAGCTCGGCGCGCGGATCGTCGTAGTCGATCCCCAGCAGTTGCACCTTCCCGGTCGTCCGCTTCGCCAGCTCGGCCAGGTACGGCGCTTCTTCGCGGCACGGAGTGCACCACTGGGCCCAGACGTTGATGACGAGTGGGCCGCGGAGGTCCGCGAGCCTGATGTCGGGCCCGCTGCCCAGGCAGGGCAGGCTGACGTCCGGAAGTCCGTTGCTGACCGGCGGTTTCGACTCGGTCGACGGGCAGGCCACCAGCTTGTCGGCGCCGGCGACCGTGGACCGGGTGGTCGGGCCGGTCGCGCCGGGCTGGTCGGATCCACACGACGCCAGGAGCAGTCCGGCGACAAGCCAGCCGACCGCCCACAGCGTCGTACGCACCCTCATGCCGGGACCTTCACCAGCTTCGCCGCGGCCTCGGGGTTGGTCGGACCGGTGCCGTACGACGGGCACCACTGGGCCACCGGGCAGGCGCCGCAGGCCGGCTTCTTGGCGTGGCAGCGACGGCGGCCGTGGAAGATCAGCCGGTGCGAGAGCATCGTCCAGTCCTTCTTCGGGAACAGGTCACCGATGATGTGCTCGACCTTGACCGGATCCTGCTCGGTGGTCCAGCCGAACCGGCGTACCAGCCGGCCGAAGTGGGTGTCGACGGTGATCCCGGGGATGCCGAAGGCGTTGCCGAGCACCACGTTCGCCGTCTTGCGGCCGGTGCCGGGCAGCTTGACCAGCTCGGTCAGCTTGTTCGGTACGACGCCGTCGTAGTCGTCGACCAGGGCCTGGCCGAGCTTCATCACGCTGTTGGTCTTGGCCCGGAAGAAGCCGGTCGGCTTGAGGATCGCCTCCAGCTCCTCCCGGTCCGCCTCCGCGTAGGCCTGGGCGTTCGGGTACTTCGCGAACAGGCCCGGGGTCACCTTGTTCACCAGCACGTCGGTGGTCTGGGCCGACAGGATGGTGGCCACCAGCAACTCGAGCGGGGTGGTGAAGTCCAGCTCGCAGTGAGCGTCCGGATACGTCTCGGTGAGCACCTTGTGCATCTTCCGGGCCCGGCGGACGAGCTGGGTGTGCGTCTCGTCGACGAAGACGGGGGCCTTGCGAGGCAGCTTCAGAGGTACTGTCGGCAGCGGCCCTGGGACCGGAGCCGCGACACGCGGGGATGGCATGCAGGACAGCCTACGTGGCGGGTCCGACACCCGAGGGGCTACGGTTTTGGGGCAACCGGGTGTGCACGACCCGGTGCCGGGAGGGGTCGAACCCCCACCCGCAAGTCGTGGTCGAAGGTCCTAGGAGGCCCAAAGTGGATGCCGCAGTGCTCCGACAGGCACCGCTGTTCAGTCAGCTCGACGACGAGGCGGCCGACGCCCTGGCCGCCTCGATGACCGAGAACCGGCTGCGCCGCGGCCAGGTGCTGTTCCACGAGGGCGACTCCGGTGATCGGCTGTTCGTGGTCGTCGAGGGCAAGGTCAAGCTGGGCCGGACCTCGGCCGACGGCCGGGAGAACCTGATCGCGGTCCTCGGCCCGGGTCAGATGTTCGGCGAGCTGTCCCTGTTCGACCCGGGACCGCGCTCCGCCACGGTCACCGCGGTCACTGACGCCTCACTGATGTCACTGACCCACGACGAACTGCTGCGCTGGCTGGCCGGCCGCCCCGAGGTGGCCCGCGGCCTGCTGCTCCAGCTGGCTTCCCGGCTGCGCAAGGTCTCCGACGTGGTCGCCGACCTGGTGTTCTCCGACGTCCCGGGCCGGGTCGCGAAGGCCCTGCTCGACCTGGCCAGCCGCTTCGGCCGGACCGCCGACGACGGCGTCCACGTCCACCACGACCTCACCCAGGAGGAGCTGGCCCAACTCGTCGGCGCCTCCCGCGAGACCGTCAACAAGGCCCTCGCCGACTTCGCCTCCCGAGGCTGGGTCCGCCTGGAGCCCCGCTCCGTCGTACTCCTCGACGTAGACCGCCTCCAACGCCGAGCTCGCTAACCCACACCCCCACCTGCCGACCCACCCCGATCACACCGACCCGAACCCTCCGGCACCCCGGCGATTTCACCGGATATCCCCTTGAGTTGCCGGTTGTCAGGGCGAATTTCGAGGGGATAACCGGCTCTTTCAGGGGATATCCCCTCGAATGTGGTTGGCGCGGAGGCGGGCCGGAGGTGGCTGAGTCGGCGGGTTAGGCTGCCTTCTGGGCGCGGGTCAGCGCGCCCCGGATTGCGGCTGCCAGGCGGGCCGGGCGGTTGAAGTCCGACCATGTGGCCCGCACCACTTGGAGACCGAGGGCTCGGAGCCGATCCTCGCGCCGCTTCTCCTGGATCAGTACGTCGGGCGAGCCGCCGCCGTACTTCAGCAGCCCGTCGAACTCCACCACGGTGTCGTCCAGCGGGAAGTGGAAGTCGACTCGCGCTATGAACCCGTCGGCGTCGTAGAACTCGGCCTGGAGCGCCGGAGCGGGCAGGTCGAACTGGTGCATCAGGACCCGGAGGCGCGATTCTCCGACCGACTCGGACCGCGCATCGGCGAACCGCACCGCTGCCCGCGCCACCGGACTACCTGGCCAGAACTCGATCACCTGCAGCAGCCGGAGTAGCTCCGCCTCGTCGACGCGGCCTTCATGCAGTACTGCGTCCGCGGCGACGACTGCAGCCTCGAAGGACGTCGTACAGGCGGTCTCGATGAGAGCACGAGGCACGGTTGTCACCGGCACTCCGTCGGCGTGGTTGACGTCTGCTGGCACCAGACGGCCCAGGTGGTGCTGGACGCCCGCGACCAGACCGCCCGCCCGATCGCGGGCACGGGTGACGTGCACATGTTTGAGGTCGAGACCCCAGAGCGGCATGCCGTGAAGCGCGAGCGCGGACTGGTGGCTGACGACGACTGCGCCGTCCCGATGAGCGTTCAGCACCGCGTGGATTGCGCGGAGATGCCGAACCCGCTGTTGCTCCCACGGTGGCATCGCGCTGACGTCGCTGCGTTCGGCGTACTGGCCGTGCCTGACGCGCTCCCATCGACCGTCCGCCAGGCGATCGGCGACCTGTCGCGGGGTGTACCCGCTGGCGAGAGCCTGCCCACGGCTGAACACCTCGCCCTGTCGTTCGGCGAGTGCGCTGAGTCTGGGATTCACCCGACCAGCATCCCCGCCCGCGCGGCCCTCGAACGCCCTCTCCACAAATCTGTGGACAACGCTCCCGAGGGTCATCCCCTCAAATTGCCGCTTGTTCGCTCGAATTATGGGGCGAGAAGCAGCAACCTCGGGGGTTATCCGTTCAAATCGTCGAGCCTCAGGGGTTATCCGTTCAAATAGTCGAGTTGGGCTCGGACGGAGCGTTCGGCGGCGGGCCAGAGGGTGGGGTTTACGTCGGTGTAGACGTGGCGTACTACGGCTTCTGGGGTGGTGTGGCCTGCGGCTATTGCTGCGCGGACCTGGGTCAGGCGTTCGTGGCGGTGGTTGAGGTAGTAGGTGAGGACGGCGGTGGGGTCGTCGATGACTGGGCCGTGGCCGGGGAGTAGGCGGTCCACCCCGGCTGGGGAGTTGGCGAAGGCTCGGAGGCGTTCGAGGGACTCGAGATAGGGGCCTAGGGCACCGTCTGGGTGGGCTACGACGGAGGTGCCGCGGCCCAGGACGGTGTCTCCGGTCAGGAGCGAGCCGTCCTGCGGGAGCCAGAAGCAGACCGAGTCGAGCGTGTGACCGGGCGTCGGGAGGACCTCGATCCGGAGGTTGTCGGCGGTGATCACGTCCCCCTCGGCGAGGCCGTGCGCGTGGTCGGTGGGGATCCGGAACGCCGGGTCGACGGAGCGGACTGCGCAGCTCGCACGGTTCGCGAACCAGGCCGCGCCCTCCGAGTGGTCCGGGTGCTTGTGCGTGAGCAGTACGACGGCCACGTCGCCGGCGGCATCGAGCACGGCCTGCAGGTGCTCCTCCAGCAGCGGACCGGGATCGACCACGACGGACCGATCCGCGTCGGGCGCTCGCAGGATCCACGTGTTGGTGCCGTCCAGCGTCATCGGCCCCGGGTTCGCGGCCAGAACGCGGGCGGCGTACGGCGTCACCTGCTCGACAGTCATGTGGTCTCCAGATAGGCCTGGTCGCCCTCGACCCGTACGGCGGGCAGCACCGGCCGGATCTCACGGTCACCTGCCGCGGCCAGGATCGCGGCGACGTCGTCGTACGACGTGAGGTCGCGGCAGCAGACGTACGTCGGTGGCAGCATCAGCAGCTCACCCGCGTGCACCGCGGCGACGGCGTCGGCCGGGCGCATCCAGGCGACCTGGTCGGACTCGCTCGTCACGTCCCGGGTGATCTGGCCGGCCGGAAGCGCGGCGACGAAGAAGCGGGTGTCGTACCGCCGTGGTTCGAACTCGGGGGTGATCCAGTGCGCCCACGCGCCGAGCAGATCGGCCCGCAGCACCAGCCCGCGCCGGTGCAGGAAGTCGGCGAACCCCAGCTCGCGGGACTCCAGCGCGACCCGGTCAGCCTCCCAGTCGTCGCCGGTGGTGTCGTCGACGACCGATTCACTCGACGGCCCCGCCAGCAGTACGCCGGATTCCTCGAACGTCTCGCGTACGGCGGCCGCGACAAAGGCAGCCGCGGCCTCGGCCGAGCACCCCATCCGGGCCGCGAACCACGCCGGCGGCGGGCCGGACCACGAGTCGGCGACGGTCGAGTCGGTCGGATCGACCCGCCCGCCGGGGAACACGGTCATCCCGGCCGCGAACGCCATCGACTGCTGCCGCCGGAGGAGGTAGACCTCCGGTCCGGCGGCAGTGTCGCGCAGCAGGATCACCGTCGACGCCGGCCGCGGCGCGACCGGCGTACGGGCCTCACGGACGTAGGCGAGGGCAGCCTCCGCCATCCGTCCGGACAGCGGTTCGGAATCCAGATCGCGGACCATGCCGAGCCGTCAGGCGACCTCGACGATCAGCTCGACCTCGACCGGCGCGTCCAGCGGCAGCACCGGTACGCCGACGGCGCTGCGCGCGTGCTGGCCGGCCTCGCCGAAGACCTGGCCGATGAGCTCGGACGCGCCGTTGGCGACCTGCGGCTGACCGGTGAAGTCGGGTGTCGAGGCGATGAAGGCGACCACCTTGACGACGCGGGCCACGTTGGCCAGGTCACCGATCTGCGCCTTGACCGCGGCCAGCGCGTTCAGCGCGCACTGCTGGGCGCAGTCGCTGGCGACCTCGGCGCTCACCTCGCCGCCGACCTTGCCGGTGGCGATCAGGGTGCCGTCGCGCAACGGCAGCTGGCCGGACGTGTAGACGAGGTTGCCGGTCCGAATCGCCGGCACGTACGCCGCCACCGGCTTGGCCACGTCGGGCAGCTTGAGGCCGAGCTCGGTCAGCTTCTCCTCGGGGTGGCTCATTTGTCCTCGATCTCCCGCTTGAAGTAGGCGACCAGGTTCTCCGGGTTGAGGCCCGGGACGACCTGGACCAGCTCCCAGCCGTCCTGGCCGAAGTTGTCCAGGATCTCCTTGGTCGAGTGGACCAGCAGCGGTGCGGTGAAGTACTCGAACTTCTTCATGAGGTGGACTCTAACGGGCGCCGTAGCGAGTGTGGTGTGGCCCACGTCCTACCCTGGAGACCATGGCGAGGCTGCACGTGGTGACCGGCAAGGGCGGCACCGGGAAGACGACCGTTGCGGCTGCCATGGCACTCGCGCTGGCCGAGCAGGGCAAGCGGATCCTGCTGGTCGAGGTGGAAGGCAGGCAAGGGCTTGCCCAGCTCTTCGACCTCCCGCCACTGCCGTACGTCGAGACCCGGATCGCGCAGGGTCCGGGCGGCGGCGAGGTGTTCGCGCTGGCCGTCGACGCCGAGGCCGCGCTGCTGGAGTACCTCGACATGTACTACCACCTGGGCCGGGCCGGGAAGGCGCTCGACAAGGTGGGCGCGATCGACTTCGTCACCACGATCGCCCCGGGTCTGCGCGACGTCCTGCTGACCGGCAAGGTCTACGAGGCGACCCGGCGCAAGTCGCACGGGCGGCTCGCGTACGACGCCGTCGTACTGGACGCACCGCCGACCGGGCGGATCGCACGGTTCCTGAACGTGAACCACGAGGTCGCCGACCTGGCCAAGGTCGGGCCGGTCCGCAACCAGGCGGACGCGATCATGGGCATGCTGCGCTCCGACGTCACCCGGATCCACCTGGTCACGTTACTGGAGGAGATGCCGGTCCAGGAGACGCTGGACGCGGTCGAGCACCTGGAGGAGCTGGACCTGCGGATCGGTTCGATCGTCGTGAACATGGTCCGCAACAGCCCGCTCGACGACGAGTCGATCGCCCTTGCGGTGAAGGAGAAACTGCCCGCCGCCGAGATCTCCCGAGGGCTGCGCGCCGCCGGTGTCGCCGTGAGCAAGGGGCTGGTGGACACCCTGATCGCGGAGGCGCACGACCACGCCGTCCGGATCGGGCTGGAACGCGAGAACCGCGACCGGATAGATGCCCTCGGCAAGCAGGTGACCGAATTGGAGCTGCAGCCCGAAGGCATCGACAACGGCACCCTGATCGACCTGGCCGAGGAGTTCCGCGGATGACGGCTCTGGATCTGGATGCGCTGATCGACGACCCGGGTACGCGCATCGTGGTCACCTGCGGCGCCGGTGGGGTCGGCAAGACGACCACGGCCGCGGCGCTCGGGTTGCGGGCCGCCGAACGCGGGCGGAAGGTCGTCGTCCTGACGATCGACCCGGCCCGGCGGCTGGCGCAGTCGCTCGGGCTGACCGAACTGGACAACACCCCCCGCGAGGTGGCCGGCGTCCACCCGGCGAACGGTGGCCGGCTGGACGCGATGATGCTGGACATGAAGCGGACCTTCGACGAGGTCGTGATCGCCCACGCAACACCGGAGAAGGCCGAGCAGATCCTCGCGAATCCCTTCTACGTCGCCCTGTCGTCGTCGTTCGCGGGGACGCAGGAGTACATGGCGATGGAGAAGCTCGGCCAGTTGCACAAGCAGGCCGAGCAGTCCGGCGACTGGGACCTGATCGTCGTCGACACCCCGCCGTCGCGGTCGGCGCTCGACTTCCTGGACGCGCCGGAGCGGTTGGCCTCGCTGCTGGAGGGACGGTTCCTGCGGTTGCTGCTGGCACCTGCCCGCGGCCCGTTCCGGCTGATGTCGGCCGGGGTGAACATGGCCATGTCGGTGCTGAACAAGGTGCTCGGTGCGCAGGTGCTGACCGACGTACAGACGTTCGTTGCGGCGTTCGACACGTTGTTCGGCGGCTTCCGGCAGCGGGCCGAGCGGACCGTGGCGCTGCTGCGTGAGCCGCACACGGCGTTCCTGGTGGTCGCCGCTCCACAGAACGACGCGCTGCGGGAGGCGTCGTACTTCACCGAGCGGTTGCGCGAGGAGAGCATGCCGCTGGCCGGCGTAGTCCTGAACCGGGTGACCACCACCCACGTGCCGGATCTGTCGGCCGAGCGGTCACTGGGCGCGGCGGAGCGGCTGGAGGAGGCGGACAAGTCGCCGCTGACCGCCGCCGTACTGCGGTTGCACGCCGACAAGATGCAGCAGGTCGTCGGGGACCACAAGCGGGCCGACCGGTTCCGGCGCGGCCACCGCGCGATCCCGACGGTGGAGGTCCCGGCCCTCGCCGACGACGTCCACGACCTCACCGGCCTGCGCCTCATCGGCGACCTGCTCACGGCCTGAGAGCGGAGCACTACACCCGGTACGCCGGTTTTCACCGTCAGCGAACGCCGGAAGCGGCGGGAATGACCAGGTGGGGGCCATGGTTGAGCCTGTCAGACTCAATCTTTCGTAAGGGTGTGACAGCGTGACCGATACGTTGAATCTTCCTGTTCTGCCGCTGGACGACGTCGTGGTCCTGCCGGGGATGGTCGTGCCGGTCCGACTGGCCGACCCGGAGGCACGGGCGGCGATCGACGCCGCGCAGGCCTCTGGCCAGGACCAGGTGCTGCTGGTACCGCGGCTGGACGGGAAATATGCCAAGGCCGGGACGCTCGGTGAGATCGAGCAGATCGGCCGGCTGCCGGGCGGTGCCCAGGCGGCCGTGATCCGCGGGACCTCGCGGGTCCTGATCGGCGCCGGGACCACCGGTCCGGGTGCTGCGCTGTGGGTAAGCGCAACCGAGCTGCACGAGATCACCGACACCAGGTCGGCCGAGCTCGCCCGCGAGTACAAGACCCTGGTGACCTCGGTGCTGCAGCGTCGCGGCGCCTACCAGGTCATCGACTCCGTGAAGCAGGTGAACGACCCCGCGGAGCTGTCCGACCTGGCCGGCTACGCGTCGTACCTGACCAACGAGCAGAAGTCCTGGCTGGTGGAGAACGCGAACGTCTCCGAGCGGCTGGAGAAGCTGATCGGCTGGGTGAAGGACCACCTCGCCGAGCTCGAGGTCTCCGAGACGATCCAGAAGGACGTCCAGGAGGGCATGGAGAAGCAGCAGCGGGAGTTCCTGCTGCGCCAGCAGATGGCCGCGATCCGCAAGGAACTGGCCGAGCTGGACGGCAAGGCCGAGTCCGAGGAAGAGGACTACCGGGCCCGCGTCGAGGCTGCCGACCTGCCCGAGCACGTGCGCAAGGCCGCGCTCGCCGAGGTCGACAAGCTGGAGCGGACCGCGGAGCAGTCCCCCGAGGTCGGCTGGATCCGCACCTGGCTGGACACCGTTCTCGAACTGCCGTGGAACGAGCGGACCGAGGACAGCTACGACATCCGCGACGCGCGGGCCGTGCTGGACGCGGACCACTCCGGTCTGGACGACGTCAAGGAGCGCATCACCGAGTACCTGGCCGTACGGCGCCGCCGCGCGGACCGTGGCCTCGGTGTGGTCGGTGGACGCCGCAGTGGCGCCGTACTGGCCCTGGTCGGTCCGCCTGGTGTGGGTAAGACCTCGCTGGGTGAGTCCGTGGCACGGGCGATGGGCCGCAAGTTCGTCCGGGTCGCCTTGGGCGGCGTACGGGACGAGGCCGAGATCCGCGGTCACCGGCGGACGTACGTCGGTGCGCTGCCGGGCCGGATCGTCCGGGCCATCACCGAGGCCGGGTCGATGAATCCGGTGGTGCTGCTCGACGAGATCGACAAGGTGGGTGCGGACTACCGGGGTGACCCGACGGCCGCTCTGCTGGAGGTCCTCGACCCGGCGCAGAACCACACCTTCCGGGACCACTACCTGGAGGTCGAGCTGGACCTGTCCGACGTGGTCTTCCTGGCCACGGCGAACGTGCTGGACTCCATCCCGGCGCCGCTGCTGGACCGGATGGAACTGGTGCAGCTGGACGGGTACACCGAGGACGAGAAGGTCGTCATCGCCCGTGACCACCTGCTCCCGCGTCAGCTGGAGCGGGCGGGCCTGACGGCGGACGAGGTGACCATCGAGGACTCGGCGCTGCGACTGCTGGCCGGCGAGTACACCCGTGAGGCCGGCGTACGCCAGCTGGAGCGTGGGATCTCCCGGGTCCTGCGCAAGGTGACGGCCCGGATGGCACTCGGCGAGGACACCGGTGCGCTGACCATCGGCGCCGGCGACCTGAAGAGCTACCTGGGTTCGCCGAAGTTCACTCCGGAGTCCGTCGAGCGTACGGCGCTTCCGGGTGTGGCGACCGGGCTGGCGGTGACCGGTGCGGGCGGTGACGTGCTCTTCGTGGAGGCGTCGCTGGCCGACAAGGAGACCGGCCCGACCGGAGTCACGCTGACCGGACAGCTCGGTGACGTGATGAAGGAGTCGGCGCAGATCGCCCTGTCGTACCTGCGCTCGCACGGCGCGGAGCTGGGGCTGCCGGTCGGCGACCTGGCCGAGCGGAACGCCCACATCCACGTCCCGGCCGGTGCCGTCCCGAAGGACGGACCGTCGGCGGGTGTCACGATGACGACCGCACTGGCGTCGCTGCTGTCCGGGCGGCCGGTCCGCTCGGAGGTCGCGATGACCGGCGAGGTGTCACTGACCGGACGGGTCCTCCCGATCGGTGGGGTGAAGCAGAAGCTGCTCGCCGCACACCGGGCCGGGCTGACCACGATCCTGATCCCGAAGCGGAACGAGCCGGACCTGGAAGACGTACCGGAGTCCGTGCTCGCGGAGCTGACCGTCCACCCGGTCAGCGACGTCCGCGAGGTGCTCGACCTGGCCCTCGAACCGGCCCAGGTGGACGCACACCAGTTCGCCGCCTGACCGACGGACGACCGGAGGGCCCGAGCACTTCGCTCGGGCCCTCCTCCTTTTGGATGAAACCTTTCCGACACGCCCCGCGGAGCGTGATGGAACTCACATTCGCCCAGGTAACCCAACCAGGCGATCCCGTAGTCTCTATAACCATGCGCGTCAGGGAAAAGGGCGACCGGGGAGTCGTCCAATCTGTGGTTCTGTTCCTCGGGGTGAGCGTGCTGTCGGGGGCCTTGGCCGCCGGTCTTGCCATCCCGTTCGCCGGCCTGGCCGGGTTCACCACCGAGAAGACCACAGAGACCCTGCAGGACCTGCCGCAGCAGTTCGACGAGGTCCCGCTGAAGCAGAAGAGCACCATCCTGGCCGCCGACGGTTCGCTGATCGCCACACTGGCCGAGCAGAACCGGGTGCCGGTCTCGCTCAACAAGGTCGCGCCGATCATGCAGAAGGCGATCGTCGCGATCGAGGACGACCGGTTCTACGAGCACGGCGCCCTGGACGCCAAGGGCACTCTGCGCGCGCTGCTGCAGAACCAGTCCCAGGGCACGGTCCAGCAGGGTGGTTCCAGCATCACCCAGCAGTATGTGAAGATCAGCCTGGTCGAGAAGGCGAACACGCCCGCGGAGGTCGCGGCCGCGACGGCCGACACCTACCAGCGCAAGGTCGCCGAACTGCGGTACGCGATCGCGGTCGAGAAGCAGTACTCGAAGAACGAGATCCTGGAGAAGTACCTCAACCTCGCGAACTTCGGAGACGGTGCCTGGGGCATCGAGGCCGCCTCGCTGCACTACTTCTCCGTGCACGCGTCCCAGTTGACGCTGCCGCAGGCCGCGCTGCTGGCCGGCCTGGTGAAGAACCCGACCGGGTACGACCCGACGAACGACATGAAGCGGGCCAAGGACCGCCGCGACGTCGTACTGCGCCGGATGCTCGAGCTGAAGGTGATCTCGCTGGCCCAGGCGAACGCGGCGCTGCGGACCCCGGTGATCAACCCGGCGAAGGTCCGGCCGAACAAGCTCGGCTGCGCGAACGGTCCGTACCCGTTCTACTGCGAGTACGTCGTGTCCCAGCTCGAGGACAACAAGGCCTTCGGCAAGGACCGGACCACGGCGGCGAACTACCTGAAGACCGCCGGTCTGACCATCCGCACCTCGCTGGACCCGAAGGTGCAGAAGGCCGCGCAGAAGTCGATCGACCAGCACACCAAGAAGGGTGACCAGGCGATCGCGGCGGTCACCATCGTCGAGCCCGGCACCGGGCTGGTGAAGGCGATGGTGCAGAGCAAGCCGTACGGCAGCAAGAAGGGCCAGACGTCGTACAACTACAACGTCGAGAAGTCCTACGCCGGTGGGTACGGCGGTTTCCAGAACGGTTCGACGATGAAGGCCTTCACGATCGCGGCCGCGATCCAGAAGGGCTTCCCGCTCACCTACAAGATCAACTCGCCCAACAGCCTTCCGCTGGGCGGCAAGAAGTGGACGACCTGCACCGGACATGTCACCGCCGAGAAGGGGTACACCCCGGGCAACTCGACCACGAACGTGGCGGATCCGACCATGATCCAGGCGGCGCAGAAGTCGACCAACACCTACTTCCTGCAGCTGTCCCAGCAGGTCGGACTGTGCCCCATCGCGACCATCGCGTCGAAGCTCGGCATGTACGACGCCCAGTCGGGCGACCCGCTCGGCCAGTACCCGTCGATGACACTGGGCGTCGGCTATGTGACCCCGCTGCAGCTGTCGAACGCGTACGCCGCCTTCGCGGCACGGGGCATGTACTGCAAGCCGTGGCTGGTCACCTCGGCGAAGGACGCCGCCGGCAAGGCGATCAGCACGCCCGGCGCGGACTGCAAGCAGGTGCTGGCCCCGGAGGTCGCCGACGGCGTCAACGAGGTGCTGCACATGGTGATGGAGCCGGGCGGGACCGGTCAGGCCCTGAGGTTCGGCCGCAGCGACCTGGCCGGCAAGACCGGTACGATCCAGGAGGCCAAGGCAGTCTGGTACTCCGGTTACTCGTCCAAGGTCGCCGCCGCCGCGGTCGTGGCGGACGCGTCGCCGCCGTACAAGCGACTGGTCGGGCAGACCCTCGACGGCCGGGAGATGCACGAAGCCGGCGGTGCCCTCACGGCCGGCCCGATCTGGGAGACCGCGATGCAAGGCGCGCTCCAGGGCCTCCCGACGACCCACTTCACCAAGCCGTCGGACAAGACCATGCGCGGGAACGTGAAGGACCTGCCGTTCGTGAACGGCATGAACCCCGACGACGCCGCGAACAAGCTGCGTCAGGCCGGCTTCGACGTCGAGATCGCCTCCGGCACGGTCAACTCCGAGGAGACCGCGGGTACCGTCGCCTACACCGACCCGCGGCAGCGCGACGGCGCGCCGGAGGGCTCGAAGGTCACGATCTTCGTCTCCAACGGCAGCAAGAAGGACGAACCCCAGAACAGCCCGAAGCCCCCGGGTAACACGACCAAACCCCCGGGCGGCCCGATCACGATCAACCCGAACTGCCCGCCGTGGAACCCGAAGTACCCGAACTGCGGAGGCCGCGGCCACGGATAGCACCTGCAGAAGGGCCTCGTCCACCAGCGGACGAGGCCCTTTCTGCGTGCTCAGGCGCCGAGCTGGCGCTTCACCTCGGCGGAGACAACGGCGCCGTCGGCCTTGCCCTTGACCTTGGGCTGCAGGGCACCCATGACCTTGCCGATGCCGCGCGGGCCGAGCTCGGCCGCGCCGGTGGCGGCGACGGCCTCGGTGACCAGGGCAACGATCTCCTCCCGGCTGAGCTGCTCCGGCAGGTACTCGGCCAGGATGTCCGCCTCGGCCTGTTCCTTGTCGGCGAGCTCGGCGCGACCGGCCTCGCGGTACGCGACCACCGACTCACGGCGCTTCTTCGCCTCCGAGCTCAGGACGTCGACGACCTCGGCGTCGGACAGCTCCCGGGCCTCCTTGCCGGCCACCTCCGCCTTGGTGATCGCCGTGAGCGCCATCCGCAGGGTCGACTTGCGGATCTCGTCGCGCGCCTTCAGGGCGGCGGTCATGTCGTCGTGCAGGCGCTGCTTCATTCCGGAGTTGGACATGACCAGCATTGTGGCAGGCTGGTGGAATGAGTTTGCGCGGGCTTGCCACCACCACCTTCAAGGCCACGGCGGTCGTCGGCGCCGTGGGAGCGGCCTGCGTCGCGTACGCGGCCGCCGTCGAGGTGCGCTGGTTCACACTGCGCAGAGTGACGGTCCCGGTGCTCCCCGAGGGCTCGGAGCCGCTGAAGGTGCTGCACCTGTCCGACCTGCACCTGATGCCGGCCCAGGAGCGCAAGATCAACTGGGTCAACGACCTGGCGGCGCTCGAGCCCGACCTGATCGTGAACACCGGTGACAACATCTCCCACGAGGCCGCGGTGCGGCCGCTGCTGCGGGCGTACGGCGACCTGCTCGACGTCCCCGGGGTCTTCGTGTTCGGCTCCAACGACTACTGGAAGCCGCACTTCAAGAACCCGGGGAAGTACCTGCTGCCCGCGCACAAGCAGCGGCACAAGCCGCACGGCCCGGACCTCCCGTACGAGGAGATGCGGCGCGAGTTCACCGGCGCCGGCTGGACCGACCTGAACAACGCGAAGGCGACGCTCAAGGTCAACGGCCTGCGGCTGGACTTCGCCGGCACCGACGACCCGCACATCAAGCGCGACCGGTACGACGAGGTCGCGGGCGAGGTGGACCCGACGGCGGACCTGTCCATCGGCGTCACGCACGCGCCGTACCAGCGCGTGCTGAACGGGTTCGTCAGCGACGGCTATCCGCTGGTGCTGGCCGGCCACACCCACGGCGGACAACTGGCGGTGCCGCTGTACGGCGCGCTGGTGACCAACTGCGATCTGGACACGTCCCGGGTGAAGGGCCTGTCCACATGGGGTTCCGGCGGCCGCCAGGCGGCCCTGCACGTGTCCGCCGGGCTGGGGACGTCGCCGTACGCGCCGATCCGATTCGCCTGCCGGCCGGAGGCGACGCTGCTGACCTTGGTGCCGCGGATAAACCCGATTTCGTCCCTACGGTCGGCGCATGTAAGCTAACGGCGACTTCGGGCTGTGGCGCAGCTTGGTAGCGCGCTTCGTTCGGGACGAAGAGGTCGCAGGTTCAAATCCTGTCAGCCCGACCACGTGGAAGAGGTCCCTCGGTGAGGGGCCTCTTTTTCGTTGTCAGTCCTCCGATGCCTCGGCGATCGACCGGGGCGGCCGCACCTTGGCGAACCGCAGGTTGCCGGCGGGCATCATCCAGGTCATGACGTCGACCGCCAGCCGGCCGGCCAGCACCGCGGGATCTGCTTCCACGTGCGCGCGGGCAGTGGCAGCGTCCACCGACCAGATCGAGAAGCCGCGGTAGCGCTCGTCGTCCTGCTCGGTCAGCGGCCCGCGGGCCAGGATCAGCCCGCGCTCCTGCAGGTCGGCGCCGTGCGCGAGATGCCTGTCCTGCAGCGCGGCCGCCTCGTCGTCCGTCATCACCGGCGCATCCGGTCGCAACGTCAGCAGAGTCACGGTGTAGCGGTCGAATCGCATACGTCGAAACGTACGCTGAAAGACATACGAAAATGGCCGTGCGTTCAGAGCGTCGCCAGCTCACTTTCCGAGGCGAAGCCCCAGTCCGCGAGGTCGTAGCAGTGTGATCGCCACTGGAACGTCGGGCCCTTGCGCATCAGCATGAGGTTCATGGTCCGGGCCGCGTCGACCGCGCCCGGGACGTCCCACAGATCGAAGTACGCCTCGATGCCTGTGAAGGTGATCGACACCACATCGCCGCCGCCCGACTCGTAGGCCGTTCGTGCGAAGGAGAGGTGCTGGTGCCGGCGCTTGAGGGAACTGAGGGCGCCCGCCTGTTCGGTCAGGGTCCGCAAGGACAGGTTGACCCCGCCGCCGAAGAACCGTTCACCGTCGACCTCACCGACGACCAGGAAGAAGGTTTCCATCTTGTTGACCGACAGCGTGCACAGCCGGTGGGCCTGCCGGGTCCGGTTCGTGCCCGGGAGTGCGCTGAGGGCCCAGAAGGTCCGCTCGGTGCGGGCCGGCTGCGGGAGACACACCGGCACATACCAGTTGAGGATCTCCGCCAGCAGCGGGAAGGCAGGCTCTCGCCGCAACTGCTCGTACTTGGCCCGATGCCGGTGCCGTTGCACGTCGTCGTCGGCCCGTACGCCGTCAGCAGGCGGCTCCTCGACCGGGCTGGTAAGCCACGCGTGCTGCTCCGACGGGAGGACGAGCGGATCGAGGTCCGAGTCGCCGAGGGGACCCAGGCCGTGGACGATGTTGCGCAACTGGTGACCACGCGCGCGTTGCTGCCGGATCATCCGGACCTCGAGGTCACTGAGCTCCGCGGGCTTGCACGGGGAGAACTCCAGGAACGTGATGTCGCCGAGGTTCCGCCGGTGCGCTCCGAAGCGCCGGACCACGTCGACCGCCTGGCCGACGTACCGCTCCCCGTTGCCGAACTCGAGGATGTAGACACCGCAGCGTTTCCCCTGCTGGAACAGGTGTGCAACGCTGTAGAGGCCGGAGACGTTGTGTCGCGAGAACTGGGGAGCATCCATGCCACTCCCTACGACGATCTGCCGGTGGCTGCGGCGACCACGGCAGCGTACGGATCCAAGGCGGCCCGGAACTTGGTTCCCACGCTGACGAACCAAGAGATGTACTCGTCATAGGAATCCGCCTGGGCGACATCGCCGGCGGCGTACACGGCGATCCGGCAGGCTCGCCGGTTCGGCAGCGGTTCCCAGGACAGCTCAGCGCCGTACTGCGCCTCGATCTCGTCCTTATGGTCGTGCAAGGCCGCGAAGATCGCGTCGTTCGTCCTGGCCTCGCCGGAGTCGATGTACAACTCGGTGCGGATCTGCTGGTTCTGGGTGAAGTTCACCCCGATCACTGCGCCCTTGACCGGGGCCGGCATGGTGATCCAGTTGGCGTTCTGCGGGATCCTCGCCCTCGTCCAGGACGGACGCTCCTTGTGCACCCGCTCGAGGAATCGCGACCAGAAGTCTCGGTACAGCTGCCCCCTGAGTGAGGCCTGCGTGCTCGACTTCGCGAGGGCCGACAGTTGCGCATGCCAGTCGTTCGGCTGTGCCCTCAACCGGAAGAGCGGCGCGTACGGCGAGTTGCCGATCCGCGCCACTTGGAGCTCGATACCGAAGAACCGGGCTCGGTCGCCCGCCAGGTTGTTCAGCCAGTCGAGTGCCTGCCGGTGCTCGTCCCGCAGCGACCTCGACACCCACACGATCGTGGCCGCGTCGGTTCCCGCTGCGTACGTCAGGATCTGGCCGAGATGTGCATGGTCGGTGCCGGTCAACTGGTTCTCCACGATGAGCACACAGTCGTTGGTCAGGTCCCGCCCGATGAGGTCCAGGGCGAAGCCGCCGACGGGATGTTCGTGGGAGGTGAGTTCGAGATCGATTCCGAGGACGTCGGCCAGAGCGTCGGCGTTGTCCAGCAGCCAGGGAGTGAAGTCGTGAGCTTCGTGCCGCCAGACCTTGCGCGGATCGACGTACGCGAGCTTTCCGAGTTCCATAGGACACTCACCCTCCATCGATGGCAGTGGGGCTGGTGCCATGCTCTCTCCGGTGCCGGGTCACCCCGGCCTACGCTGGGCGGGTGACGATGCAGCGGGTCGATCTGGGCGAAGTGGACTACGAGGTTGCCGCGAAGGAGATGCGCGACTGGGTCGAGGAGCGGGTGGAGGGCAAGGCCGAGGACCGGCTGTTCCTGCTCAGCCATCCGCCGGTGATCACGTACGGACCGCGGACCTCGCTGGACGACCTGCCCGCGGAGGCGGCTGCGATCCCGTCGGTGGCGGTCGACCGCGGCGGCTTCGCGACGTACCACGGGCCCGGGCAACTGGTCGGGTATCTGGTGATCGACCTCAAACAGCGTGGACCGGTGGACATCGTGCGCTGGCTCGAGAACGGGTTGATCGAGGCGCTCGGCTCGCTCGGGTTCCCGCTGGTACGGCGGGAGACACCGAAGGGCGCGAGCAGCCTGGTCGGCGTCTGGACCGAGGACCACCGCAAGCTCTGTTCGATCGGGATGCGGATCCGCCGGGGTGTGACCAGCCACGGGTTCTCGGTCAACGTGGATCCCGCCATGGACGTCTTTCATACATTCACGAGTTGCGGGCTGCACGACGTCACGATGGTCTCGCTGGCCGAGCTCGCCGCCGAGCGCGGCGTACCCACGCCGACCGACGCCGAGGTGCGGGATGCGATCGCCCACTCCCTGGGGGCTGTCCGATCCCGATAACCTGCCGCAATGAGCTCCGAAGACGACGAGGACCGGTACGACGCCCCGCCGTTGCCGCCACTGCTGATCGTCGCGGTCGTCGGGCTGCTGTGCGGTTTCGCGACCGTCGGGCTGGTGTGGCTGAGTGAGCGCGGCTGCGAACGGTTCCGCGACACCACGAACTGCGGTCCGCTGGGCTTCCCGCTGCTGGTGCTGATCGTGGTGGTGACCATCGTCCTCGGCGGTCTCGCCCTCAGCCGGCTCGCACTGCCGCATGCCCGGCTGATCGCCTTCCTCGGGGTCGCGTTCATGCTGATCCTCGTGATCGCGTTCCTGTCCGGGAACCTGTCGTCGCCGTGGACGCTGGCCATCGTCCCGGCACTCACCACGATCACCTTCCTGCTCGCCAACCTCGTCGCCCGACTGCTGGAGCGTGCTGATGCCTGACCTGCCCGTCTACGACTGCCCGCGGACCCCGGCCGCGCCGAACCTCGACGGCACCCTGACCGATCCCGCCTGGGACGTCGCGCCGTGGACCACCGACTTCGTGCCGATCACGGGAGCCGGCCCGGCGCCGCGCTACCAGTCCCGGGCCAAGCTGATGTACGACGACGAGTACCTGTACGTCGGCGGGCTGCTCGAGGAGCCGCACGTGTGGTCGACGATGCGGGAGAAGAACACCAAGCTCTTCCACGAGAACAACTTCGAACTGTTCCTCGACCCGGACGGCGACGGGCAGAACTACTACGAGTTCGAGATCAACCCGCTCGGCACGATCTGGGAGCTGACCCTGCCGAAGCCGTACGTCGACGGCGGCATACCGGTGGACCCGACGAACCTGCCGGGCCTGCGCACCGCGATCCACGTCGACGGCACGGTCAACGACCCGTCCGACACCGACACCGGGTGGTCGGTGGAGCTCGCCGTACCGTGGGCCGACCTGGCGTCGTACAACGCCGGCCGGGCGACGCCGCCGATCGCGGGCGACGAGTGGCGGATGAACCTGATGCGCTGCCAGTGGCCGCACGAGGTGGTCGACGGGGCGTACGTGAAGGGGACCGACCTGGAGTTCTGGGTCTGGTCACCCCAGTACGTCGAGGACATGCACCTCCCGGACCGATGGGGTGTACTGCGCTTCTGACCCGGTGACGTGGGGTTACCACCCCCGGGGGACAATGAGGTACGTGAACTCAGGGGGCTCAGGCGGCCTGCACAGCCTCGAGGCGGATCAGGTCGTCAGCGCGATCGAGCGCGCTTGCGAGAGCGACCTGCGCACCGCCCTCCGGCTGGTCGCGCGGTACTCGGCCTACTGGTGGTCGCGCGGGCTCCAGGACGAGGCCGCTGCGGCCGCGGAGCGGGTGCTCAGCATGCTCGGACGCAGCGTGCCGGTCGGGCTGGACGAGGAGTACCTGCTGGCTGTGCTGCACGGTGCTGCGTCGGCCGAGCAGGAGCAGCTGGAGCTGGCCCAGCAGATCGTGGCGGCGACCACCGGACCCTTCCGGTACTCCGTGACCGTGCTGCTCTGGTCACTGGTGTTCGGACCGTTCGAGTCGGCCGAGCTGGTCGAAGAGGTGCTGAAGCGGAACGAGGGCGGTGACGCCTGGGCGCGGGCCGCCGTCGAGCTCTGCCGCGGGTATCCGGGCCTGACGACGGAGACCCCGGATGAGGCGGCTCAGGCGCTGCGGACGGCGCTGGGGCGGTTCCGGATGCTCGACGACGCCTGGGGGATGTTCCTGGCGGTCGGCGCGCTCCGGCAGACCGGGGACGAGCCTCTGGACCTCACCACGGAGTCTCTGGCTCTTGCGGAGCAGTTGGGCCTGGACGAGGAGGTCGGCGTACTGCTGTGTCAGCGCGGTGACCTCTATCGACGGCTCGGCAAGCTGGAAGACGCGCGGGACGACTACAGCCAGGCTCTGGACGTCAGTGAGCGTGCGGACCTCCCCGAGACCGCCGCCGCGGCCCGCATAGGCCTGGCCCGGACCGCCCGTCTGTGCGGCAACCTCCCGGCCGCCCGAACCCACCTCTCGGCCGTCCTCGTGTTCCCGGAGCTGGAGGACGCCCACTTCGAGGCGCTGCACGAGCTCGCCGTACTGAACGCCTCCGAGGCATCCGCATAGCACCCGACCACATGTCCGGGTGGTACGGCGGCACATCTGTGGTCGCGGCCACATCGCGGGAGTCGTCCCCCGCTGGTTAGAGTCGGGAACGACCCAGCTCAGACATGCAACGGAGCAGCCTGATGGACAAGACGTACGACTCACCGCGGGCCGCGGTCGACGACATCGGCGACGGCGCGAGCCTCGCGGTCGGCGGCTTCGGGCTGTGCGGCAACCCGATGGAGCTGATCACCGCCCTGCACGACAAGGGGGTGAGCGGGCTCAGCGTGGTCTCGAACAACTGCGGCGTGGACGACTGGGGCCTGGGCATCCTGCTCGCGGACAAGCGGATCGCCAAGATGACATCGTCGTACGTCGGGGAGAACAAGGAGTTCGCCCGGCAGTTCCTGACCGGTGAGCTCGAGGTCGAGCTGACCCCGCAGGGCACCCTGGCCGAGAAGCTGCGGGCCGGTGGCTGCGGGATCGCCGCGTTCTTCACCCTGGCCGGGGTCGGCACCCAGGTCGCCGATGGGGGGCTGCCGCAGAAGTACAACCCCGACGGCTCGGTCGCGAAGGCCTCGGAGCCGAAGGAGACCCGCGAGATCGACGGTACGACGTACGTGCTGGAGGACTCGATCACCACCGACTTCGGGCTGGTGCACGCACTCAAGGGCGACACCCACGGCAACCTGGTCTTCGACCGGAGCGCGCGCAACTTCAACCCGCTGGCAGCGATGGCCGGGCGGATCACGATCGCCTCGGTCGAGGAGCTGGTCCAGCCTGGTGAGCTGGACCCGGACGAGATCCACCTGCCCGGTGTCTACGTCCAGCGGGTAGTTGCTGTCGGCAAGAACATCGAGAAGCGGATCGAGAAGCGCACCGTTCAACCCCGCGAGGCCTACGAGGCCGCGCGCGAGAAGCTGGAGGCCTGAGATGCCACTCACCCGTGAGCAGATGGCCGCCCGCGCCGCCTCCGAGCTCGAGGACGGTTCGTACGTGAACCTGGGCATCGGCCTGCCGACGCTGGTCCCGAACTACATCCCGGACGGCGTCACCGTCGTCCTGCAGAGCGAGAACGGCATCCTCGGCGTCGGCCCGTACCCGGTCGAGGGCGACGAGGACCCGGACCTGATCAACGCCGGCAAGGAGACCGTGACGACGCTGCCGGGCGCCTCCTTCTTCGACTCGTCGCTGTCGTTCGGGATGATCCGCGGCGGCGCGATCGACGCGGCCATCCTGGGCGCCATGCAGGTCTCGGCCAAGGGCGACCTGTCGAACTGGATGATCCCCGGCAAGATGGTCAAGGGCATGGGCGGCGCGATGGACCTGGTGCACGGCGCCAAGAAGGTGATCGTGCTGATGGAACACGTCGCCAAGGACGGCTCGCACAAGATCCTCGAGGAGTGCGACCTGCCCTACACCGGGCGTGGCGTGGTCGATCGGATCATCACCGACCTCGCCGTACTGGACATCACCGACGACGGTCTGCGGCTGGTCGAGCTCGCCGGCGGCGTCACCTTCGACGAACTCCAGGCCAAGACGGGCGCGCCGATCAAGCAATGAGTGTGTTCAGCTCCTGAAAGACACCTGTGATCGTGGGCGAAAGTCGGGTATACGGGACAGGTGGAGCTGGATGTGTTTGTGATCGGCGGGGTCGGGATCGACACGATCGTGCGCGTGCCCGGGCTGCCCCTGGACGACGTGGAGACGATCCACGTCGAGCCGGTCGAGTCGTACGTCGGCCACACCGGTCACGGCGTCGCGCTCGGATGCCACCTGCTCGGGCTGCGGACCGGGCTCGCGGACGTGATCGGCGACGACGAAGAGGGCTACCGGATCCGCAAGCTGTACGACGACCTCCGGGTGCCGCTGCATGTGGCGTTCCACTCCAGCGGCACGCGGCGTTCGGTCAACCTGGTCACGCCCGACGGCCGGCGCCTGGCGCTGTACGACGGACGCCACCCGGCCGGGCTGCAGGTCGACCCGGACCTCTGGCGGACGAGCTGCGCCCAGGCCGAGCACGTCCACGTGTCGATCATGGACTTCGCCCGGCAGGCGCTGCCCGACGCGCTCGCCTGGGGCTGCTCGATCTCGACCGACCTGCACGACTGGGACGGCCGCAACGACTACCACAAGGATTTCGCCACCGCCGCGGACATCGTCTTCGTCTCGACCAGCGCGCTCACCCTGGACGCGGTCGACTGGATCCTCGCCAAGGGCCGCGCCCGGGTCGTGGTCGCGATGGCCGGGGCCGACGGCAGCTACCTGCACTTCACCGACCGGCCGCCACAGCACGTCCCGGCGATCGAGCTCCCCGACCGGCCCGTCGTCGACACCAACGGCGCCGGCGACGCCTACGTCGCGGCGTTCCTGGCCCGCTGGCTCGACGGCGTCAGCTGGTACGACGCCGCCGTCGCCGGATCGATCGCGGGCGCCTGGGCCTGCGGCTCCCGCGGCACCCACACGGATCTCATCACGGCCGAGGAGTTAGCTGCTCGAAGTACAACGCTCGGATGAAGCAGTCGCGCGACTGACCGACCGCGAACATCACGCAGTCGACCACTGATTGCGCGGTCAGGGTGGCGCCGGTCTCTCGCGGGCCGTCCTGGACGAAGTCCGGTGGGAACAGCGAGATCACCCGGATCCCCTCGGGCCGCAGCCGCTCGGACAGGATCTCGGCGTACCCGGCCTGGGCGTGCTTCGCGGCGTAGTACGCCGCATGGGCGGCCGAGCGATGCTGTCCGGGCTCCCCCGTGGCGGAGACCAGGTTGACGATGTCCGGGCGTTCGGAGGCTCGGAGCAGCGGCAGCATCCGCTCGGTGAGCAGTACGGTCCCGGTTGCCACCCCGGCGATCGTGTCGGCGATGTCGGCCGGGTTCGCGACCGCGCCCAGATAGCGGGCGCCGCTGTTCACCAGGATGTCGAGGCGGTCGATGCGGAGGGCATCGATCGACGCCGGGTCGGCGAGGTCGAGGACGGCGGAGGTCGCCGTACCACCGGCGGCGAGGATGAGGTCGACGGTCTCGTCCGCCGCGGCCTTGGTCCGGGCGGTGGCGAGTACTTCGGCCCCGGCCGCCGCGAAGGCGAGAGCGAGCTTCCGGCCGGTGTCGCGGCCGGCTCCGGTGACGAGAACGTGCAGTCCGGTGAGAGTCATGCGCCGGATGCAACCACTTCAAGCCGACTGGAGGTCAAGCGCCCGCAACAGTCACGTTGCGCGTCGTGCTCCGGGTCGCCGTGTTCCAGGCCGAGTACAGGCGGCGGGCCGAGCCGCCGATGGGCCCGACGGCGGCGAAGACGGCACCCCGGCTCGCCGGGCGCGCGTTCTCGACGGCGTCCCCGGCCTGCTCCGGACTGTCGATCGTCGACGAGCAGACATCAAGGATGTAGTCCGGGACCTGGAGCTTCGGGTCCACGCAACCGACCAGCGGTACGCCGACCGCCGCCACGATCGGGAACACGGTCCCGGGAATGCCGACAGCGCACTCCGCGGTGGCCGAGGCCGGGATCGAGCCGAGTGCGCTGATCTCGTACTGGTCCCACAGCGTCGGGTCCTCGCGCGGGTGCAGGCCGACGACGATGTGCTTGCCCGCCGCCTCCAGCTTCGCCGCCGAGTCGAGCAGCAGTTGCGTCCCGGGCGCGGCGTTGCCGGTCTGATCCGGGTGGGTCACGCTCGTCAGCACCAGCACGCGGTCCGCCTGCGGCGTGTAGTCCGGCAGGTTGTCGGTCTGCGGCGACCCGACCATGCGCACCCGCCGCTTCCAGCCCAGGTACGCCGCGAACACGTCGGACTCGGCCGGAGACGCGGCCGTCACCAGCTCCAGCCGCGAGCGGAACTCCTTGGCCCGTGGCGCTTCCACCGGGTTCAGGTACGCGAGCGAACTGGCCACCAACGGCATCCGCTTCAACGCAGCCGCACAATCTGCCGGCCAGTCCGAAGCGCCGTTCACGACCAGCAGATCAGCCCGCGGTACGTCGTCCAACGTCGCCACCGGAACCGGATCGGTCGGCGTGATCTGCGACCGGTCCGGGACCAGCTGCACCAGCTCCCAGCCGCGCCGCCTGGCCTCCGCGAGCAGCGGCTGCGCGTGGTACGTCCCCCACGGCTCGTTCGTTGCCAGTAGCACCCTCGTGCGCCGCGGCCGGGCGGCGATCGAGAGGCCCGGGGTCGCGGCCAGGCCGGCTCCCAGCGCACCGGCCTTCAGCAGGGTCCGACGCGTCGTGATCATGCGCTTGAACCTAACCGGTTCAGCCCACCCCGACATGAACACCGCCTGAAGGCTCCGTTCATCAGGAAGTATTTCCCGTGCCTGTCCCGGCACTGGCCGGGCCCCGTTGTCAGAGCTCGGCGTAGGCCTCGACCAGGTGGGCTGAATCTGTTTCCCAGTTGAGGTCTGTGCCTGCCGTGCGGACTCCGTCGGCGTACGTCGGGTAGTTCTCGACCAAGGCGCGGACCGCAGCGGTGAGGGAGGCCGGATTGCCCGGCTCGTAGAGAGTGCCGAGTTTGTGGGCCGTGACCACTGCGCGCAGTTCGGGGAGGTCGGCGGCTACGACGGGAACACCCGCCCGGACTGCGTGGAAGAGCTTGTTCGGCAGAGCGAGGCGGTGGTTCTCGCAGGTGTTGGTGAGCGTGACCAGCGAGATGCCGTACGACCGGAGCGTGTCGTCGACCTCGTCGATCGAGCGTTCCGCCACGGTCTCCACCGGCCCGAGATCCAAGCGGTAGTTGGGATCCACGGACCCCATCAGCACGGTCCGGAACGGCGCCAACTGACGCGCGGCCGCCACCACAGTCGGCAGATCACGACCCGCACCGATGCGACCGGCGTACAGCAAACCCTCCGGCACGTCCGACGGCGGCGGTACGTCGTCCGACCGCGGGAACGTGTTCCGTACGACGCGAACGTCGCTCAACCCACGTTCGCGCAACCGGGCGGCGATCCCGTCCGACACGGTGATGACGAAGGACGCCTTACCAGCAAGGGAAACCTCGCGCTTCCGCCCCCGCGCCCGCCACCACGGCGTCGGCCGGCCGGGCAGCGCGCGATCGAACCACAGCTCATGCGTGTCGTACACCAGCTTGGCCGACCACTTCCCGGCGTACTCGGCGGCGAGCTCGAGGGTGTTGAAGTCGTGCGCGTGCACGACCTCGAACGGCCCTGCCGCGGCCACTCGCGGGGCCGCGGCGGTACGCCACTGCTTCTCGGTCCGGTTGCGGTGCTCCGGCAGCAGCAACCACCGGCCGAACCGCTGGACCAGGACCTTCGGCCCGTTCCGGCCGTGCCCGACCGCGAGGCCGCCGTTGCCGGCCCGCAGTCCGGCCGAGCGGGAGACCGACTCGACCGTGACGCCCGGCCCGACCACGAAGCCGTCCGGTACGTCGCGGCCGATGATGTGGATCGTGTGCCCCGCGCCGGCCAGCGCGGTCGCCTCCCGCAGGATGCGCGAGTCCCCGGCGATCGGGGACTGCGCGATCATCAGAACCCGCATGTCACCTCTCGCCGGTGATGAAGGGCCGCAGCACCTCGACCGACCTGCGGCCGTCGTGCAGCTCGCGGACGTACTCCGGCGCGGCATCGGCGATCTTGCGGGCCGGGTCGCGCTCGGAGACCAGCCGCTCGATCACCTCGGACAGGTCGTCCGGGTTGGCCTCCACGATCGGCAGGCCGGTCGGCAGCAGGTCGCGGACCGGGTCCGCCACATGCCCGACGGTGACCCGCCCGGCCGCCATCGCCTCGCAGGCGAAGACGCCGTACGACCCGAGCAGCAGCTGGTCGACCACGATGTCCGCGCTGCGCACCATCTCGGCGAGCTCGGAGTGCGGCAGACCCTGGACCCGCTGGTACTTGATCAGGCCCCGCGCATCCAGATCGGTGAGCACCGGGTCGACGTACGCCGATCCCTTCAGCGCACTGGCCGACGGCGCGTGCAGCACCACCGGCACCTCTCGGTCCAGCACCGGCTGGGTCGACGCGAACTTGTCGACGTCGACGGCCAACGGCAGCCAGATGCTGTTGTCGACGAACTCCAGCAGGTCCGGAGTGGTGACGTACACCGGACCCTCGTAGACATCCAGCTGAGTCCGCAGCAGGTCGTTCGCCGACTGCAGCCGCTGGCTCAGCTCGTCGTCCGGGTCGCGGAACGGCGAATACTGGTACTTCGCCCGGTGCAGCGACGGGTCGCGGATCTCCGAGCCGTGGAAGATCAGGCCGTGCTTGATGCCGGCCTGCTCCAGGATCGGGATGTCGATGTTGAACATCTGCCCGCGCTGCTGCCCGAACATCGGCCGACCGGCCTCGAGGAGCACGTGGGTGACCTCGCGCAGTACGTACGCCGTGAGCTCCAGCTGCCACCGCAGATCGGACCGGTACTGCCGGTACGACCCGGTGCGGTGCACCCGGAAGTCGAACGCGCCACTGCCCGTGGTGAGGGACTCGGCGACGAGCCCCGGCACCTCACGCTCGAGCGCGGTCGCCCACAGCCAGGCCTGACCGGCACTGTTGACCGGACCGATCAGCAGACGCTTCTGCTTCTTCTCGACCCGGCCACCGGGCTGGACTCGCTCCAGCGTGCGGCCGACCAGTTCGCCGTACAGGCCGCGGAGCTTGTCGGCCTGCCCGGCCCAGGAGACCTCCTGCTGGTAGCCCGGGTCCGCCACCTTCTCGCGGTAGCTGTCCAGGTCACCGAGGACCGTCCGCACCTTCGACGCCAGGTCGTGCGCGTCCGCCGCGACGAACACCTCGCCGATCCGGGTCCGGTCGACGAACTCCTTCATGCTCGGCATGTCGCTGACCACCACCGGCAGCCCGGCGAAGGCGTACTCGAACAGCTTGTTCGGCAGCGCCATCTCGTGGCTCGGGTACCGCAGGATCGGGATCAGGCCGACGTCCGCGGTGCGCAGGAACGCGACCACCTCGTCCGGCTCGACCGGATCGAGGCAGTGCAACCGGTCCTCCACGCCCAGGTCCGCGGCCTGGGTCTGCAACTCCTTGACCGCGTCGGTCGCGACACCGGGCACACACACGATGGCCAGGTGCACGTCCGGCAGGTCCACCAGAGCCTGGACCGCGGTGTGGATGCCACGGGCCCGGGTGACGCCGCCGCTGTAGACCAGCAGCGGCACCTCGGACGCCAGACCGATCCGGCTGCGGATGTCGGACACCTCGGCCGACACATCCGCCGGGTTCGGCGTGTTCATGATCACCGTCGGCTCGCGGTCGAGGTGGTGATCCTTCGTCAGCGTGCGCGCGATGGCCGGGCTGACCGTGACCACCCGGTCCACGGCGTTGATGTACTCCGCCTCGTGGTTCGCCCAGGCCGCGATCGAGCGGCGGGTCCGGGCGCCGTACTGCGACAGCCCGGCCACGTACTCGTGTGCGTCGTAGACGACCTTCAGGTCCCTGCCGCGCAGCTTCGCCCGGCCGGCGGCACGCGAGGCGACGCCGATCACGTGCATGTCGTGCGCGTGCACCACATCGGGCTCGAGCCGGTCGATCAGGTCACCGAACGCGAGCTCCAGGTCCAGCGCCTCGGGATGCAGCTTGCGCCACGGTGCCGGCCAGGGCATCCGGTGGATCACGCCGTCGTACGCGCGCCAGCCGAACTTGAACGGCACGTCGACCTTGTTCCCGACGCCCTTGCGGACCCAGGTCGCCTTCCGCGCCGCCTGCCACCGCGAACGGCGCAGCAGCCGGCCGCCGACGCCGAGCTTGTACTTGATCGGATTGCCCTTGCCCGCCTTGGCCGCGGCGATGGCATGCCCGGAGTCCGCCTTGAGCTCCTGCAACCCGGCGTCGATCCGCTGGTCGCGAGCGACGTACGTGCCCCGGTACCGGTAGCCGGCGAACGGCGGCCGCCAGTCCCGGCGGGCCTTGCGCCTGCGCTTGCGTTCCTCGCGCAGTGTGAAGGGAACCGCCACCCGGACGATCAGCGCGCCGTCGAGCATCTCCCTCGACGGCAGTCCGCTGGCCGAGACACCGAGCACAGTCACCTCTGCTCCGGTCTCGGCCAGCGCTGCGGCCTCCTTGCGGACCCGGCTGTCGTTGGTGACGTCGTTGGCGACGATCATCACGACCCGCAGGTCGGCCTGTGTCACTGGCTGACCGACCTTCCGATCACAATCCGGCGCACGCCCACCCACCGGCCCGGGTCGGTGCGGTCACGACCGTCGACGAGCACCTTGACACCCGGCAGCTCGGCCGGGGTCAGCTGCGCGTACTCCGAGTGGTCGGCCTGCAGCACCGCCGCGTCCACCGGCGTGCCCAGCGCGTACGGCGTGAAGCCGAGCTGCTGCAGCTCCTCGTCGGTGTACAGCGGGTCGTGCACGGAAACCTCCGCACCGCGGGACTTCAGCGCCTCCACGGCCGGGAAGACCCCGGAGAACGCCGTCTCCTTCACGCCGCCACGGTACGCCGCGCCGAGCACGACCACCTTGGCTCCGGTCAGGTCGCCGTACGCGCCCTCGAGCAGGCCGACGGTGTACTCCGGCATGCCGAGGTTCGCCTCGCGGGCAGCCCGGACCACGGTGGCCTCCGGGTCGGTCCACAGGTACAGCCGGGGATAGACCGGGATGCAGTGGCCGCCGACCGCGATACCGGGCCGGTGGATGTGGCTGTAGGGCTGCGAGTTCGACGCCTCGATGACCTGGTGGACGTCGATGCCGTTCTGGCCGGCGAACCGGGCGAACTGGTTCGCCAGGCCGATGTTGACGTCGCGGTAGGTGGTCTCGGCCAGCTTCGCCAGCTCGGCCGCCTCGGCCGACCCCAGGTCCCAGACGCCGTTGCCGCGCTCGAGGTCCGGACGGTCGTCGAAGTCCAGCACGGCCTCGTAGAACGCGGTGGCGCGCTTGGCGCCCTCCTCGGACAGGCCGCCGACCAGCTTCGGGTACTTGCGCAGGTCCGCGAAGACGCGGCCGGTCAGCACCCGCTCCGGCGAGAACACCAGGTGGAAGTCCTGGCCCTCGGTGAGACCGGAGATCTCCTCGATCATCGGCTTCCACCGGTTGCGGGTGGTGCCGACCGGCAGGGTGGTCTCGTAGCTGACCAGGGTGCCGGGGCTGAGGTGCTCGGCCAGCGACCGGGTGGCGTTCTCCATCCAGCCGAACTCCGGCTCGCCGGTCTCCTCGTCGACGAACAGCGGCACGACCACGACGACGGCGTCGCTGCCGGGGATGGCGTCGGCGTAGTCCGTGGTCGCCCGCAGGCGGCCGTCGGCCACGGTCTCGGCCAGCAGCTCGGCCAGGTGGGCCTCACCCGGGAACGGCTCTTGGCCGGCGTTGACCAGTTCGACGAACTTCTCGTTGATGTCGACACCGACGACCTGATGACCCTTGGCCGCGAACTGGACCGCCAACGGCAGCCCGATCTTGCCTAAGGCAACAACACTGACACGCACAGGAACTCCACTAGGTAGTGATTCTTCATCGGGGGCCTCGTAGCTTCCGTTCCAGCGGATGCTCGACGAACTTGTACATCAGCCACGAGGCGAGGATCGAGAGGGCGCAGACACCGGCGTACCAGATCAGGTTGATCCAGCCGACCTTGCCGGCCGGGCCGTGGATCTCCAGGATCGCGTACAGGATGGTGGCGTGGATCAGGTAGAAGGAGTAGGACCACTGGCCGAGCGCGACCAGCGGCTTGCTGCGTAGCCAGGACCTGCCGCCGCGGGTGTCGCGGATCGCGACGGCGAAGATCAGGAAGCCGTACAGCAGGGTGAGAATCTCCTTCTGGGTCAGGCCGATGGTGATGCCGAAGGGGACCTTGGCCGGGTGCTCGCCGGAGTAGTACAGGGTGAACAGGCCGAACCCGACGACCAGGAACGCGAACCAGACCGGGATCCGCGGCTTCCAGCCGGACCGGAGCGTGATCGCCAGCGCGATGCCGAACAGGAACGATGTCGAGTGCAGCACCGGTTGCGGGAACACCGGTATGACCCCGGGGAAATGGAACAACGAGAGCCGGTAGGCCCCCGAGAGCACGAGGATGGCCACACAGAAGACCAGGCCACCGCCGGTCTTCAGCTTGGCGGTGGCCCGCTGCACGAACGGGTGGTACGCGTAGAAGAACGCCTCCACCGACAAGGTCCAGGACGCCGGGTTGCCGCCGTACAGGATGGTCGGGTCGTTGGTCCAGCCGTGCAGCAGCAGCACCGACAGCAGCAGCACGGTGAGCGAGATCGGCTTGATCCAGGGCATGTCGGCCGGCGGATCGACCCGGTAGAACACGAAGAAGGCCGCGATCAGCGCGGCCATGTGGGCCGGCCAGATCCGGGCGAAGCGGCGCCGGTAGAAGGTGCGGATCTTCGTCCCCGGCTGGGCCGACCAGGTCAGCACGAAACCGGACAGCACGAAGAAGAACGTCACCCCCGACGTGCCCCACTTGAGGAAGTCGAGGATCGGCAGCGGCGCCAGGTTGGACATGTGGTGGCAGAACACGAAGAACGCCGCCCACCACCGCAGGCCGGTCAGCGACTCCACTCTGGGCAGTCGCTTGCGTGGCGCCTCCGGACCGGAGGTGCCTGGTCCCGCCGTGACTTCGGCAACGGCCGACGCCGGGGACTGGGTCCCCGGCGTTGGCAGTTGGCTCTGGTCTTCCTCGGCGGCCTTCGTCATATGTCTACTCCGCGAGAGCGGAAACGACCCGGCCTGCGGCGTGGCCGTCTCCATAGGGCATGGGGCGGTTTGATGCCGGAGCCGGCCGGGCGGCCAGTTCAGGCAACTTGCTCACATCAGATGTCAGGACGTTCCAGCCGTCGTCCAGGGTCTCCACCCACTCGGTCTCGGTGCGCAACGTGGTGCACACCCGGCCGAGCAGGAACGCCTCCTTCTGGAGACCACCGGAGTCGGTCACCACACCGGCCGAGCCGAGCACGGCCGCGACCATCTCCGGGTAGGCCAGCGGTTCCCGGACGTGCAGCGAACCGTCCGGACGGTCGAGCTTGATGCCGTACTCCGCGCAGCGCGCGACCAGCCGCGGATGCGCGAGCAGCAGCACCGGTGCACCAGCGGCCGCGAGACCGTCGATGATCGCCGCCAGCCGCGCCGGGTCGTCGGTGTTCTCGGCCCGGTGGATGGTCGAGACGACGTACTCGCCGCGCTGGAACGGCAGGTCCAGCGGCTTGTCCTGGACCGCGTCGCGGACCCGGAAGCACACGTCCGTCATCACGTCGCCGACCAGCCGCGCCTTGTCCGTCAGACCCTCGTTGGCCAGGTGGTCCATCGCCACCTGGGTGGGGGCGAGCAGGATGTCGGCCGCGTGGTCGGTCAGGACGCGGTTGTGCTCCTCCGGCATCCGCCGGTTGAACGACCGCAGCCCGGCCTCCAGGTGCGCCACCGGCAGATGCATCTTCACCGCCGACAGCGTCCCGGCCAGCGTCGAGTTGGTGTCGCCGTACACCAGCACCCAGTCCGGCTGGTGCTCGTCCAGTACGGCGTCCATCGCGGCCAGCATCGCGCCGGTCTGGACACCGTGGCTGCCGGACCCGACGCCCAGGTGGACGTCCGGGTCCGGGATGCGCAGGTCGGCGAAGAACACGTCGGACATGTTCTTGTCGTAGTGCTGCCCGGTGTGCACGATCACGTGCTGGTGCTCGGTGGCGGCGAACGCCTCCGCCACCGGCGCCAGTTTGACGAACTGTGGTCGTGCCCCGACGACGCTCAGGACCTTCATGACTGCGCGGGCTCCTGGGCGACCTTGATGGTGCGGTCCTCGGCCGCGGACTGGATCACGGCCTCGGCGACGACGACGGTCTGCAGACCCTGCTTCAGCGTGACGATGTCGGCCTCCTTGCCCAGCACCGCGTCGCGGAACGCCTCGTGCTCGGTGCGCAGCGGCTCCGGCTTGCTGATCGCGTACCGGATCATGTCGCCCTCGCTGACACCGCGGAAGTGCGCGACGTCGTCCCACGCGGTGGCGACCGTGCCGTTGGCGTGGAAGGACAGGTCGGCCAGCAGCGTGTCGGCGATGAAGGCGCCCTTCTCACCGGTGACGACGGTGAGCCGCTCCTTCATCGGGGACAGCCAGTTGACCAGGTGGCTGGTCACGGTGCCGTCGGCAAGCTTGCCGGTCACCGCGATCAGGTCCTCGTACTGCCGGCCGGACTTGTGCGCGCTCTGTGCGGACACCGCGATGAACGGCGACTGGGTCACCCAGGCCGTCAGGTCGATGTCGTGGGTGGCCAGGTCGAGCACCACGCCGACGTCGGCGATCCGGGCCGGGAACGGGCCCTGGCGGCGGGTGGTGATCTGGTAGATGTCGCCCAGCTCGCCGGCCTCCAGCCGCACCCGCAGCGCCTGCAGCGCCGGGTTGTACCGCTCGATGTGACCGACCGCGCCGATGACGCCGGCCGCCTCGAACGCCTTGGCGATCTCGGTCGCCTCGGACGCGGATCCGGCCAGCGGCTTCTCGATCATCGCGTGTACGCCGGCCTCCGCCAGCGCCTTCGCGATCTCCGAGTGGTACTGCGTCGGGACGGCCACCATGCAGTAGTCGATGCCCTCGGCGATCAACTGCTCGATGTTCTCGTGCACCGGGCGACCGCCGGCCACGCCGAACTTGTCACCACCCGGGTCGGCGACGGCGACCAGGTCGACGCCCTCGAGGGAGGCGAGCACGCGGGCGTGGTGGCGCCCCATCATGCCCAGGCCGATCAGTCCGGCTCGCAGGTTCGCCATCTCACGCACCAGCCTTCGCCACGGTGTTCACTGCGGAAACGATCCGGTCCAGGTCGTCCTCGGACAGCGAGGGGTGGACCGGCAGCGAGAGCACCTGCGCCGCGGCCTTCTCGGTCTCCGGCAGGTCCAGCTCGCGCTGGAACGAGGGGAGCCGGTGGTTCGGGATCGGGTAGTAGACGCCGCAGCCGACGCCGTACTCGGTGCGCAGCGCGTTCGCGAAGCCGTCGCGGTCGTCGGTCACCCGGATCGTGTACTGGTGGTACACGTGCGTCGCCTCGGCGGCCACGGCCGGTACGGCGACACCCTGCAGGTTGGCGTCCAGGAAGGCCGCGTTCTCCTGCCGCTGCTTGGTCCAGCCGGTCAGCTTGGTCAGCTGCACCCGGCCGATCGCGGCGTGCAGGTCGGTCATCCGGTTGTTCAGGCCGACCAGCTCGTTCTCGTACTGCTTGAGCATGCCCTGGTTGCGCAGCAGGCGCATCCGGCGCTCGATGTCGGCGTTCGCGACCGAGTTCATGCCGCCCTCACCGGACGTCATGTTCTTGGTCGGGTACAGGCTGAACATCGCGAACTCGCCGAAGCTGCCGACCTGCGCGCCGTTCCAGGTCGCGCCGTGCGCCTGCGCGGCATCCTCGTAGATCTGGATGCCGTGCTTGTCCGCAATGGCCTGCAGGGCGGTCATGTTCGCCGGGTGACCGAACAGGTGCACCGGCATGACGGCCTTGGTCTTCTCGGTGATCGCGGCCTCGACCGCGGCCGGGTCCAGGCAGAAGTACGTCGGCTCGATGTCGGCGAACACCGGGGTGGCGCCGGTCAGCGCGACGCTGTTCGCGGTCGCGGCGAAGGTGAAGGACGGGACGATGACCTCGTCACCCGGTCCGACGCCCGCAGCCAGGAGGCCGAGGTGGAGACCCGACGTGCCCGAGTTCGTCGCGACGCAGGCTCGGCCGGAGACGAGCGCTGCGCCGAACTCCTGCTCGAACGCCGCCACCTCGGGGCCCTGGGCCAGCATGCCGGACTGCATCACCCGGTCGACGGCCTCGCGCTCCTCCTTCCCGATGATCGGCTTCGCGGCCGGAATCGGCTGCACCATCAGTTCTCCTCCATGTCTTCACCGGCCGGCCGCAGCCGTCCGTCGGTTTCGATGTACGTCTCGCCCGTGTTCGGGCACTTCCACTCGCCGTTCCCGACGTCGAGCAGCGGAACTCCGGCCTTGCCGACCCACTTGATCCGGCGGGCCGGAACCCCGGCGACCAGCGCGAAGTCTGGCACGTCCTTGGTGACCACCGCACCCGCGGCGACGGTGGCCCAGCGGCCGATCGTGACCGGCGCCACGCAGACGCTGCGCGCACCGAGCGAGCAGCCTTCCTTCATGGTGACGCCGACCGGCTCCCAGTCGTGCCCGCTCTTCAGTGAGCCGTCCGGGTTCACCGCGCGCGGGAAGTAGTCGTTGGTCAGCACCACGGCCGGACCGATGAACACGCCGTCCTCGAGCGAGGCCGGTTCGTAGACCAGGGCGTTGTTCTGGATCTTGCAGTTCTTGCCCATCCGGACCCCGGTTCCGACATAGGCGCCGCGGCCCACGATGCAGTTCTCGCCCAGCACCGCGTTCTCACGGATCTGGGCCAGGTGCCAGATCGACGAACCGTCGCCGATCACGGCGCTGTCGTCGACGTCGGCGGTGGGCGCGATGCGGGACGTCACAGGATCTCCTTCGAAGTGAGCCAGGGGGTGAGTGCTGCGGCCGAGCGGCTTCCGTCGTGCAGTTCCGCCACGTAGCCGGGGCCGGCGGCCGCCCGCTCGGCCGCGGCGTCACGATCGGCGATCAGGCCCGTGACAACATCACCCAGGGTGTCTGGATCCGCCTCCACGATCGGCACCTCTCGCCCAGTCAGACTATGCACGCGGTGGCGAACGGCATCACCGACGTACGACACCACGATCCGCCCGGCGGCCAGTGCTTCCGCGGCGGCCACGCCGTACAGGCCGATCCGAAGTTGGTCGACAACGATGTCCGCGTCGCCGATGACGCTCGGCATCCGGTCGTGCGGTACGCCGGTGATGCGCCGGTACTCGATCGCGCCGGACTCGTGCAGCCGGGTCAGGACGGCGTCGATCTCCTCGGTGCCCTTGAGTTTCGCGTTCGACGGGACGTGCGCGACGACCGGTCGTTCGCCGGTGAACAGCGGGCGGGCCGCCTGCTGCCAGCGCGTCGCGTCGATCGCCACCGGCAACCATCGCGCGTCCGGTACGTCGTCGAGCAGATCGACCGTGGACACGAACACCGGCAGGCCGAGGCGCTCGACCAGCTCGGCGTGCCGACGGGCCTGCGTCTCCAGGCGCTCGGTCAGCTCGTCACCGGGGACGAACGGCGACCAGCGCTCGCGCTTCGCGTGCCGGCTGGGCAGGCGGATGTCGGAACCGTGGAAGAGCAGGGAAACGTTGATACCGGCATCGACCATGGTCGCGATGTCGGGCGACGCGTCCGGGAAGCCGCGGGCACCGAAGATCGGGCGCAGCGATTCCACCATCACGTGCGTGTACGAACCGACGATGTGCTGCTCCTGGGACCGCTGCCAACGCGGCTGGCCGAACCAGGCGAGCGGTACGCCGTAGTCGTGGACGAACTGGAACTGGGCCTTGCGCTGCAAGGTGAACGAGACGGCGCTGACCCCGGGGATCGTCTGGGCGGCTTGGGCCCAGGCGTGCCCCTGACCGGCGGAGTTGGTCGGTCCGACCAGCATCCGCACGGGGGTCGTGGCCACCGGCGGGAACGCCGGCAGTTGCGCGAACGAGTACCGCACACCACGCAGGCGCCGCCGGACCGCTCCAGCGGTCCGGGCCAATGGCGCCGGCAGGTGCTCGCGGATCGAACGCGTCACCGTCATCGCGTCATCCATTACCTGCAGCGGCCTTGGTCGTGGCCTTCAGCTGATCCAGCTCGCGGCGGGCAGCCGGGAGTCCGAGGACGACCGGGACGCTGCCGCGGCGCTGGCCGAGGTTCCAGCCGGCCCAGATCGCACCGGCGTCGAGGGCGATGACGACATCCGCCTGCGCGATCGTGGTCAGTACGTCGCGACGGCTCTCGATCCGGCCCCAGTACGTCTTGCCCAGGTCCTTGCTGGCCCGGTTCCCGCGCAGGAACTTCACCGGCGCCGACGTCTTGATTGCCTTGGGCAACACCTTGCCCGCAACCTTCCGAGCCCTCCGATACCGCCACCCCAAAGCCTTCCGAACCCGCTTCAACCCAGTGACCCGCGGCTTCCCCGCAGGCCGAGAGGAGGCGGATGCACCACCCGACGCAGCGCCAGCGGCACCCGCCGGGGTGGTCGAGGCGGCACCCGCCGGGGTGGTGGGCGCGGCGCCTGCCGGGGTTTCGGTGGGTTGGGGGGAATCGGCCTTGGATTCCACTTCCTCGGCGGACGCGGCCGGTGTGGCAGCTTCGTCTTCCGCCGCATCGGCGGGGACCTCAGCCGCGGCGGGTGCTACTTCAGCTTCACCGACCACGGACTCCGGCCCGGCAACAGCCTCAGGAGCGATGACCGCGTCCGGGGCTTCCTCGGTCGGGTCAGCCTCGACGACCGGCTCCGGCGCGGGCGCTTTGGGCATCCGGCCCGGCCCGATGAGGGTGAAGGTGTTGACCTTGTCGGCGACCCACCCCGACGGCGGCATCCAGGCGATGACGTCGAGGGACAACTCCTGGTTGCCGAGGTCCTCGCGGACGGTGTCGAAGTACGTCGGCGGGAGGCGCCGGGTGCTCAGCAGGACGACGGTCTTCACGCCGCCACCCCCTGCACGGACGCGGCCAGCGACTCGATCCGCGGATCCAGCTGCAGATCCCGCCGGTACGACGCACCGAACTCACGCGCCTTCGCCCGGATCCCCTCGTCGGCGGTCCGGGCCGCGTGCGCCGCCTCGACGAGCGCGGCCGCGATCGCCTCCGGCGTCACGTCCGTCACCGGGAACCACAACGGATGACCACGCAGTACGTCGGACGCCGCGTTCTCCGGGTCGTGCACGGACACGATCGGCAACCCGGTCGCCAGGTACTCGAACACCTTGCCGCTGGTCACGTACCGCCCCTTGCCCAGCATCAGCAACTGGACGTCGAACTCGTCGTAGGCCCGGGCGATCTCCGCCTTGCCGACCGGTCCCTCGTAGCTGACCCCGTCGTCGGTGGCTTTGTTGATCGTGGCAAGCATGTCGGCGCGCGGCTGGGCGTAGTACCCGAGGTAGCCGTAGATCTTGGCCTTCGCACCGTCCAGCTCGCCGGACTGCGAGCGGGCCAGCTGCCAGCCCTCGACGAACTCGGTCAGCGGGACCTTCGGCGACACGGTGCCGACGTACCCGAAGGTCAACGGCCGGTCGCCGGCCGGGCCACGGTCCGTGGTGTCCGGCACCAGGTCGGCATCGAAGCCGTTGGAGACCGTGTGCATCTTGTGCGCGTGCGCGGGGTAGAGCTTCTCGTGCCAGTCCCGGATCGGGTCGTTGACGAACCAGATCTCGCGCGCGGAGTCGACCAGCTTCTTCTCCCAGCGGGCCGCGCGGCTCTTCGGCTCGTGCAACCGGTCACCGGTGAACACGTCCAGCAGCCAGGCGTCGCGGTAGTCCATCACGTATGGCACGCCGTACTTCTTGTGCAGCAGGTACGCCGGGGTGAACGCGACGTTCGGGTTCGCGGTGGCGACCGTCAGGTCGACCTTGTTGGCCTTGTGGATCCGGTCCGCGGCCTTCTCGATGACCGAGCGCCACGGCCCGTACCCGGTCTCCGGGAACGGCACGTGGTCCTGCTTGGTCCGCCACTTGCTCCAGACCTTCGGGTTGAGGGCACGGCGCTTGGACCACCGGCGCAGGTCGGCCTCGAGGATCGGCCAGTCGAACGGCACCCGGACGACCTCGATGGACGGGTCGACCCGCTCCTCCAGGGTCAGGTCGGCGCCGGTGAACCGGTGGAAGGTCTCGCGGTCGGCCGTCAGCACGGTCACCTTCCAGCCGAGCGCGGCGAACCGGTTGGCCGTGGCCAGGGCCCGGTAGACACCGCCTCCTCGGCAGGGCGGGAAGCCCCAGGCGACGTACAGCATGTGTGGGCGGTCCTTCATGCACTTCCTCTTAGCAAGTTGAGAATCGCGTCGGCCAGTTCGTCGTACGGCGTGGTCGCGGGCAGGTGCTCGGCCGCCCACTGAAGCGCGTGGTCGCGCAGTTTCTCCAGCTCGCCGGGATCCGCGGACCAGCGCCGCAGGACCTCGGACGCCTCTGCCACCGAGTCCACCAGGATTCCGCCACCGGACTCCTCGATCACCTTGGTCTGCCGGGGCAGCCGGGTGGACAGGACGGGAAGACCGCTGGCGAGGTACTCGTAGATCTTGGACGGCATCGCTTCCACGAACGCCGGTGTCGGCTGCAGCATGGCCAGGCTGGCCCAGGCACCCTGGCTGAGCCGCCACGCGTCGACCGGAGGCTGGCGCCCGTGCAACCGGACCCGGCCGGCCAGATCGGACTGCTCGATCCGGGCCTGAAGCTGGTCCCAGTCCGACGACGCCACCGGGCCGACCAGGTCGAGTGACCAGTCCGGTGCCGCGGCGACGGTCTCGACCATGTCGAACAGGCCACGGCTGGCCCGCAGGTCCCCGATGTACACGGCCCGCGGCGGGCCCGAAGGCGGCGTCGGGGCCAGGAACGGCACGTAGGGGAAGTTCTGGACGACCAGTCGCCGCTTCGCCTCGTGCGGGGCCAGATGCGAGTCGGCGACGACGGTCAGGTCGGCGCCGGCGGCCAGCTTGGAACTCGCCCGGACGATGAGCCGGGCCGGGAGGCCGGCCGGTCCCCTCGCCCAGGCCCGGTCGGCGAGCAGCAGGTCGTAGTCCTCGTGAACGTCGGCAACCATTTTGCGACGGCGCAGGGTGCTGACGAGACGGGTGACCGGGATCATGTCCGGATCGACCGTCATCACCACCTTCGCCTTGGTCCGCCACGGCAGCACCGCGGTCCGGGCCATCCGCTGGACCATGTTGCCCCGGGGACCGGCGTGGACGACCGCGCCGACCGGCCCGCCTTCGGCCTCACCCAGGCCCCACAGCTCGACGCTCAGGCCGCGCTGGTGCAGGGCCGCGGTGATCTTGTGCAGGCGTGCGTCGGCCACGTCGTGGCCGGTCGTGATGATCCCCACGTCCGGCGCCGTACTGCGGGACCCGGAATCGGGCATGGTCAGAGGTCCTCGAGAGAGACGGATTCCTGTTCGCCGACCTGGAGGAACTTGGTGTACGCCGTGATCACCTCGTTGGGCTCACCGCGCATCATCACCTTGCCCTTGTGCAGCCAGATGCAGTCGTTGCACAGATCCCGGACGCTGCTCATCGCGTGGCTGACCAGGAACATGGTCCGGCTGTTCGTGACCAGTTCGTTCATCTTGGCCGCGGCCTTGGTCTTGAAGGACGCGTCGCCGGCCGACAGGGCCTCGTCGATCAGCAGGATGTCCGGGTCCATGTGGACCGCGACGGAGAACGCCAGCCGGCTGAACATGCCGGACGAGTACGTCCGCATCGGCATCTCCATGAAGTCACCGAGCTCGGCGAACTCCGCGATCTCCTCGTACCGCTCCTGGATCGCCTTGCGGCTCAGGCCCGCGGCCAGTCCACCGAGTACGACGTTCTCGCGGCCGGACAGGGCCGCGTTGAAGCCGACGCCCAGCGACAGCAGGGTGCTGACCCGGCCGTGCACCTCGATCCGGCCCGAGGTCGGCGGCAGGATGCCGGCGATCGACCGCATCAGCGTCGACTTGCCGGCGCCGTTCGCACCGATGATGCCGATGGTGGTGCCGTGGTTCACGTCGAAGGAGACGTTCTGTACGGCCTTGACCTCCCGGATCGCCCGCTCGCCGCGGCCGAACCGGACGATCGCGCTCTTGAAGGTCGGCACCCGC
The DNA here is from genome assembly GCF_043197265.1 of Kribbella sp. NPDC049227. Taxonomy (NCBI): domain Bacteria; kingdom Bacillati; phylum Actinomycetota; class Actinomycetes; order Propionibacteriales; family Kribbellaceae; genus Kribbella; species Kribbella sp. NPDC049227. The sequence continues at coordinate 393,720 of NZ_JBICST010000009.1, forward strand.
TCGAACGTGGTCCGGTAGGTGATGGACACATCCTGCACCTTGACGGCGGGCACGGCCGGCTCGGTCTTCTGCATCGACTTCTTCTCAGCCTCAGAGACGGACAACGAACTCACGCTCCCTCGACATGAAGAACAACGAGCCGACCACGGCGGCGAGGACCGCCCAGAACCCTGCCCCGACCCACATCTTCAACGGCGGGATGTCACCGCGGACGAGCAGGTCGGTCCAGCCGCCGATCAGCGAGTAGAGCGGGTTGTACTGGATGAAGCCCTTGAACCTGGCCGGGGCCTGCTCGGCGAACCACAGCACCGGGGACAGGTACAGCCAGATCCGGACGAAGTACGGCAGGAAGGACGTCGTGTCCCGGAAGTACACCTGCAGCGCGGCGAAGACCATGCCCATGCCGGCGGCGAAGAACGTCAGCATGACCAGGAACGCCGGCGCGAGCAGCATCGGCCACCGCAGCGGCTGTCCCATGATCAGGTGGATCGCCAGATACACGACCATCGTCGGCAGGAAGCGGAAGAACGAGGTCCGGAGGGCGGCCAGCGGTAGCAGCATCCGCGGGAACGACATGTTCATCAGCAGCTTGCCGCCGCCGACGACGCTGGTCGCTCCGGCCGTCATCGCACCGGAGAAGTAATAGAAGACGAACAGGCCGCCACACATGTGCGCGAACCGCTCCGCGCCGTCGGTCTTGCTCGCACCGCCCGCGATGATCTCGGTCAGCAGGTAGTAGACAGCCGCCAGGAGCAACGGGTTCAGCACCAGCCACACCTGTCCGAAGAAGGTGTTGCTGTTGGCGGCCCGGATGTTCGTCCGGGACATCTCGGCCGCGAACTCCCGCCGCTGCCACAGCGCCTTGAAATAGGGACGCAACGGCGGCAGGCCGACCTTGTGCGGTTCGTACACATGCACCGACGGGTTGAACTCCTCGTCGACGCTAGTCGCGTTCATTCAGGCGACGCCTCTCTCTGCCGGAAGTCGAGTCCGCGCCGGCCGAACTCCTGCCGTTCGCAGCCACGCAGACCGGGAGCAGAGTAGCGGACCGGGCACTTGGCCGACGACACGGTGGTCCTCCATAGTGAGCAACGACGTACAGACAGCTACCACTGCCGCGCCCGACCGAGGGAACCACTGGAAGAAATCGTCCGTCGCCGATCGTTATCCGGAATATACATTTGACAACCTGCGACGGCCAAAACGCCTTCCAGAGCATGGAAACGGCGCGCGGACCATGCTCACCGAGCACTCTCGCGAACACCAGGGAGCAAGATCAAATCGCGGTCAATTCCCCTGTACGACGTCCGGCGGGGCCGCGAAGTTCGCAGCGGCGGCGTGATGTGTCGCACCACCCCACGAGTGGTCTGGACCGGTGTCAGCCGGCGGTGGGCCCCAGGCGGTGCTTCCTGGCCGGGGCGAGCCGGACGGGGGACACGAGGTCCCCGCGCGCCATGGACAGCCTCACCATCCACGGAGCTCCGCTCGGCACCTCCCGGGGCCCGGGCCGTGTCAGGGGCGACACGGCCGCAACCGGCGATCCGGTGACCCGTCCGCGCGGGGCGGAGACGGGACGGGCGGACACCGGATCGGCAGGCACGATGACCAGGGCGGCGGTCATCGCGCCGTGGGCACGTCCCCGGATCGGCTGCGATCGCCAGCAGGTGCGCGCAGCAGACGTCGAGACGGACCCGAGGCCGGTGACGGAAGACACTGCCCGGCAGCGTGACTCAAGGACGGGGAGCCACGACCGGACACTGGGGACGGCAGCACCACAGCGAGCGGCGGAACGGGGCGGAACCGGTCGCATCGGCGCTTCTCCTCCTCATCGGCCTCACGATGGAGATGCACAGTTTGTACACCCTCCAGCACAGCCGGTGATGGCACGGGAGTGCGAGGGCACCGATGCGCCGGGATCGAGACCCAACCGAAACGGGCTCCGCTGACGGAACAGCGAACTCGGGCCAGAATTGGAACAGCAGCCCGGCGGCGCTCAGGTGGTCCGTCGCCGGGCTGCTGGACCTCAATTCTCGCTCACAACTGCGCAGAAATGGTGGCCAGATGGTGACACGGCACAAGAATGCTGACAGGACAACAAATATCGCTGGGTGCATTCAGGGCGACACGGACAGTGCGATCGGCACTGGATCGACCGCCCTACTCTGGAGGGGCGGTAGCGGGCAGTGACAGCACTCGGAAGGGAGGAGAGAGTTGTGAGCACAACGGACACGGAGCGTGCCGACCATCTGAAGGTGCTCGGACTCAGCAACGACGAGATCAAGGTCTACCAGCACCTGCTGCGGACCGGTCCGTCGTCGATCACCGAACTGGACGAGGCGGTCCCCGACCGCGACGCCACCATCGACGCCACCCTCGGCGGGCTGGTGCAGGCGGGCCTGGCGCGGCGGTCCGGTTCGGACCACTCCCGCTTCCTGCCCGTGCCACCCGACGCCGGCCTCGAGGCGATGACCCTGCGTCGCGAGTCCGAGCTGAAGCAGGCCCGGATCGAGGTGCTGAACGCGTACGACGAGTTCCGCCGGACCGTGCACAACGAGTCGACCACGCACCTGATCGAGGTCGTCACCGGCAGCGCGATCGTCGAACGCATCCACCAGATCAAGGGCGGTGCGCAGCGGGAGATCCTGGCGATCGACTCGCCGCCGTACTACATCGGCGGGCCGAACCAGGAGGAGATCGACCACCTCAAGCGGGGCGTCTCCTACCGGGTCGTGTACTCGCCTGAGTCGGTCGAGGTGCCGGGGTACCTGACCGAGAACATCCTGCCCTGTGTGGAGGCCGGCGAGCAGGCGCGGGTCCTGCCCTACGTACCGGCCAAGCTGACCATCATCGACGGTTCGATCGCGTTCGTGTCGATGTCGGTGCGCGACACCGATGTGAACCGGTCGCTGCTGATCATCCGGCCGAGCAGCCTGCTGACCGCCCTGATCGGGATGTTCGAGCTGTGCTGGCGCAACGCGCTGCCGCTGCACGCGTCGGTCGGCACCGAGGACGACCGGCTCGAACCGATCGAGCGCCGCCTGCTCGCGTTGCTCGCCACGGGTGCCGCGGACGACACGATTGCCCGTACGCTGGGTATCAGCCGACGTACTTTCTTCCGCTACCTGGAGCGCCTGATGAACCGCACCGGCGCCAGCACCCGCTTCCAGCTCGCCCTGCACGCCGCACGGGAGAACTGGCTCTAGACACCCGTCGCCTGCTCGCCGGGGCGGGCGGGCAGGCGACGGGCCTTTGCCACAAGGGACTTCTAGGACGCGGTCGCGGTGAACTCCTTGGCGACGACCTCGGCGATCTGCGCCGTGTTCAGCGCCGCGCCCTTGCGCAGGTTGTCGCCGCAGACGAACAGCTCCAGCGAGTTCGGGTCGTCCAGCGACTTGCGGATCCGGCCGACCCAGGTCGGATCGGTGCCGACCACGTCGGCCGGGGTCGGGAACTCGCCCTCCGCCGGGTTGTCGAACAGCAGCACGCCCGGAGCGTCCCGCAGTACCTCGCGGGCCTCGTCGGCGTCGACCTCCTGAGCGAACCGCGCGTGCACCGACAACGAGTGCGTGGTGACGACCGGCACCCGGACGCAGGTCGCGGACACCTTCAGGTCGGGCAGGCCGAGGATCTTGCGCGACTCGTTGCGGACCTTGAGCTCCTCCGACGACCAGCCGTCGTCCTTGAGCGAACCGGCCCACGGAACGACGTTCAGCGCGAGCGGCGCCGGGAACGGGCCGAGCGCGTTGCCGATCACCCGGCGGACGTCGCCCGGCGTGGTGCCGAGGTCGCGATTGCCCGCCACCTTCATCAGCTGGTCGTACAGCGCGTCGATGCCTTCCTGCCCGGCACCCGAGGCCGCCTGGTACGACGCGACGACCAGCTGCTCGAGCTCGAAGCGGTGGTGCAGCGCACCCATCGCGACGATCATCGACAGCGTCGTGCAGTTCGGGTTGGAGATGATGCCGCGCGGCCGGTTCCGGGCGGCTTCGGCGTTCACCTCCGGCACCACCAGCGGGACGTCCGCGTCCATCCGGAACGCGCCGGAGTTGTCCACGACGACGGCACCCTTGGCGGCCGCGATCGGCGCCCACTGCGCGGACACCGCGTCCGGTACGTCGAACATCGCCACGTCGATGCCGTCGAACGCGCCTTCGCTGATCGCGACGACCTCGACCTCCTCGCCGCGGACCTTCAAACGCTTGCCCGCGGAGCGCTCGGACGCGATCAGCCGGATCTCTCCCCAGACGTTCTCCCGGGTCGAGAGCAGGGTCAGCATCACCGACCCGACCGCGCCGGTCGCACCGACCACCGCCAGGGAAGGCAGACCCGTCCGGTCCTCGATCGTGTTCTCCGCAGCGCTCACAGGGGTCACCGTCCAGTTCCTCCGTACACGACGGCCTGGGTGTGCTCGTCGTCCAGATCGAATGCGGTGTGCGCCGCGGTCACGGCGGCATCCACCAGGTTCTCGTCCACGACCACCGAGATCCGGATCTCCGAGGTGGAGATCATCTCGATGTTCACGCCGGCGTCGGCGAGCGCGGAGAAGAATTTCGCGGACACGCCCGGGTGCGAGCGCATTCCGACACCGACCACCGACACCTTGCCGATCTGGTCGTCGTAGAGCAACTGCTCGTAGCCCACTTCGTCCTTCATCCGGGCGAGCGCGGACATCGCCCGGGCGCCGTCGACGCGGGGCAGCGTGAAGGAGATGTCGGTGCGGTTGGTGGCGACCGCGGACACGTTCTGCACGATCATGTCGATGTTGGTCTCGGCGCCGGCGACGGTCTCGAAGATCCGGGCCGCCTCACCGGGCTTGTCCGGTACGCCGACCACGGTGATCTTGGCCTCATTGCGGTCCTGGACCACACCGGAGATGATCGCCTGTTCCATTTGATCCAGTTCCTTCGCATCGACGACCCAGGTGCCTTCCTTCTGCGAGAAGGAGGAGCGCACATGGACGGGGACGTTGTAGCGCCGCGCGTACTCGACGCAGCGCAGGTGCAGCACCTTGGCGCCGCAGGCGGCCATCTCGAGCATCTCCTCGTAGGAGATCTTCGGGATCTGCCGGGCGGCCGGCACGATCCGCGGGTCCGCGGTGAAGATGCCGTCCACGTCGGTGTAGATCTCGCAGTAGTCCGCCTCGAGCGCGGCGGCCAGCGCGACCGCGGTCGTGTCGGAGGCGCCGCGGCCCATCGTGGTGATGTCCTTGGTGTCCTGGGCGACGCCCTGGAAGCCGGCCACGATCGCGATGTGGCCCTCGGACAGTGCTCCCTCGATCCGGCCCGGCGTGATGTCGATGATCCGGGCGTTGCCGTGCGCGGACGTGGTGATCACACCGGCCTGCGAGCCGGTGAAACTTCGCGCTTCGTAGCCCAGGTTGGCGATCGCCATCGCCAGCAGGGCGGCGGAGATCCGCTCGCCCGAGGTGAGCAGCATGTCCAGCTCGCGCGGCGGCGGCAACGGGGACACCTGCTGGGCGAGGTCCATCAGTTCGTCGGTGGTGTCGCCCATGGCGGAGATGACCACCACCACGTCGTTCCCGGCCTTCTTCGTCGCGACGATCCGTTGGGCCACGCGCTTGATGCAATCGGCGTCTGCGACCGAAGAACCGCCGTACTTGTGCACGACGCGTCCCACAGCTGTGTCTCCTCAAAACCACTGAATGCGGTACGCCGTGCCGCGTTGCACCAGGCGTAGTCGTTCGCGGTCATTCTAGCCGTGACTTCCTCGTTGCCTACCGGCTGACCAGCACCCGGTCCACGGCACTCGATACCTTCCCCACCCCACCGGCCCCGGTCATCCGGCCGATCCGGACCGCGTCTGGAGGTTCCACGGCCGCGTTGACGACCGGCCGCAAACCGTCCGGCCGGCGACGCCCCTTGTTCATATAAGTCATCACTGAAATACTTCGATCCGTGCACGCGTTCGACATCCTCGGCGACCCGGTCCGGCGCCGGATCCTGGAACTGCTGGCCGACGGCGAACTGCCGGCCGGCAGCATCGCCGCGGCGATCGGCGCCGAGTTCGGCATCAGCCAGCCGGCCGTCTCCCAGCATCTGCGGGTACTGCGCGACAACGGCTTCGCGACCGTCACCATCGACGGCACCCGGCGGCTGTACGCGGTGGACCCCGGGCCGCTGCGCGAGATCGATACCTGGCTCGACCGGTACCGCAAGTTCTGGATCAACCGTTTGGATGCCCTGGAGACCGAGATCCGTCGCGGCCGCCGACAGAGCTGACAACATTTCGCTTGCCCCCTGCATCTGACAGGTGAACCGACCTGGAGGGGGCAGTGGCATGCGAACGATCGTCGCCAGACTGTGTATGTCGGAGGACGGGATCGTGGACCAGCCGGAGCGCTGGCTGCCCCGGACCGCCTACGGCACCGTGATCGACCAACTGGTGACCGGCTCCGAGACCGTCGTGCTCGGCCGCAAGACCTTCGAGCAGTACGCCGCGACAGGACTCGAGCACTCCAGGACTCTCGTCGTCTCCTCACAACCCGTGAGCGCTCGGCCGGAGACCGAAGTACTGCAAGGTGATCCGCGCCGGGTGCTGGCGGCCTTGAAGCGGGTGCCCGGGTCCGATCTGCACGTCGTCGGCAGCCTCACGCTGATCCGTTCGCTGCTGCGGTGGCGGCTGATCGACGAGGTGGCTCTGCGGATCCATCCCGTCGCCGCGGGCCGCGGCGCGTTTTTGGACCGGCGTGCGTTGCGGCTGATCTCGATGTGGGCCGGGGACTCCGGCGTACTGGAGGCTCGGTACCGGATGCTCTACGCCGGTACCGCGAGCTCCTCGAGGTCGGCGGACTCAGCCGGCCGGTGGGGTGGGACGCGGATCAGGGACAGGGTCGCCAGCAATCCCAGGACTGTCATCAGGACCCACGCGTAGCGGACGCCGAAGGACTCGACCACCGTGCCGGCAACGGCCGAGCCGACCGCGGACCCGATCATGCCGCCGCTGAGCATCCAGCCGAAGATCTCGGTCCGCGCCGAGCCCGGCGTCATCGCGCCGATCCGCTCGTAGATCGCACCGATCGTCGGCGCGATCAGGCAGCCGGCCGCGAACAGCATCACGGCCAGGGCGACCACCGAGAACGTGGCGAACACGCACCCGGCGGTGAGGACGGTCATGGCCAGCATCCGGCGCCAGACGTAGGAGTTCCGGCGGCCGGGGAGGGCCCCGCCGACCAGGCCGCCACTCAGGCTGCCGGCCGCGGCCACCATCTCCAGCACTCCGGCGATGAGGCGGTTGCCGTGCTCGTCGGCGAACGCGACGATGCCCAGCGACATCGATGCGAAGCCTGTGACCATGCAGGCGAAGGCGAACAGCAGTGGCAACCGGTGCCGGTGGAGTAGCAACTGCAGCGCGGTCGGGCGGGGTCCGTCGGACTCGTCGTGTGGCGTCCGCGGCTGTTGCTTCAGAGCGAACCACCAGATCGCCGCGGCCGCGGTCACGGCACACGCCAGCACACCGGCGCGTGGACTGGCGAAGCTGACCGCGATGGCACCGAGCATCGGACCGATCAGGAACAACAGCTCCTGAGCGGTCGCGTCCAGCGCGTAGACCGCGCGCAGCCGCGCACCCTGCACGAGCTTCGGCCAACTGGCGCGCAGCGCCGACGTGACCGGGGCGACGAACATGCCGGCGAGTGCGGCGGCGACAGGTAGCACCCGGTACCAGCTGTCCGGCAGCAGGGCGACCACTGCCATCAACGCACCCCACGCCATCCCGGTGCTGAGCAGGACCCGCCGGGCTCCTCTGCGATCCGCGAGACGCGACCACACCACGCTGGCGACCGCCATACCGACCGAGTACGCACCCGCCACCACTCCGGCCCAGCCGAAGTTGCCGGCGGCATCCTTCGCCAGGAACGACAGCGGCACCATCGTCGCCATCACCGGCAGCCTCGCGATCAGGGCCGACGCCAGCAGCGCCATCACTCCGTGGGTCTTCCAGAGATCGCGATATGCGGTCAGGTCCATAAGCAGCATTCTGTCCTGACGCCGACGGTGACCGCCTCGGGATTTCTCCCTATCTTCGGCCCTGCGAGTATGCGAACATATGTTCGTGGCGGGATCAGGCGGGGCGACCATCCTGCATGCCGACCTGGACGCCTTCTACGCGTCGGTCGAGCAGCGGGACGACCCGCGCCTGCGCGGCCGCCCGGTGATCGTCGGCGCCGGCGTCGTCCTCGCCTGCAGCTACGAGGCCAAGGCGTACGGCGTCCGGACGGCGATGAACGGCGGACAGGCGTTGCGCCGCTGCCCCGGCGCGATCGTGGTGGACCCGCGGATGTCGGCGTACTCGGAGGCCAGCAAGGCGGTGTTCAAGGTGTTCGAGGACACCACGCCACTGGTCGAGGGCATCTCGATCGACGAGGCGTTCCTCGACGTCGGCGGGCTGCGGAAGATCGCCGGGACGCCGCTGGAGATCGCCCGGCGGCTGCGGGCCGAGGTGCTGTCGAAGGTCGGGCTGCCGATCACGGTCGGAGTGGCGCGGACCAAGTTCCTGGCGAAGGTCGCCAGCGGGGTGGCGAAACCGGACGGGTTGCTCGAGGTCCAGCCGGACCGCGAGCTGGAGTTCCTGCATCCGTTGGACGTCGAGCGGTTGTGGGGTGTGGGCGAGGTGACCGCGGAGAAGCTGCGCACCCGGGGGCTCACCAAGGTCGGCGACGTCGCGATGCTGCCCGAGGCCGCGCTCGTCGCGATGCTCGGCCGGGCGTCCGGACGGCATCTGCATGCGTTGGCGCACAACCGCGACCCGCGGCCGATCGAGGTCGGGCGGCGTCGGCGGTCGATCGGTTCGCAGCGAGCGCTGGGCCGCTCCCCCAAGTCGCCGGCGACACTGGACGCCGTGCTGGCCGGACTGGTCGATCGGGTGACGCGGCGGATGCGAACGGCGGGGCGGTCCGGGCGGACGGTGACGCTGCGCCTGCGGTTCGACGACTTCAGCCGGGCGACCCGGTCACATACGTTGCCTCAGGCAACCGATCAGACGCGGGCGATCCTGATCACCGCGCGGGCGTTGCTGTCCGCGGCCCGGCCACTGATCGCCAGCCAGGGGATCACGATGATCGGCATCTCGGTCGGCAACCTGGAGAACGAGGCTGCCCTGCAACTCGCCCTCCCCTTCGACAAGGCCGCGAACGACGAACTCGACAGCGCTCTCGACCTGGTCAAGGACAAGTTCGGCACCAACGCCATCACCCGCGGGATCCTGCTGGGTCGCGACCAGGGCCTCACGGTGCCCATGCTCCCGGACTAGTCGTCGCCAGCAGGGTCAGTGGTCGAGGCGGAGCTCGAGAACGAGTTCGTCGCGCAGCGGGATGCCGTAGTCGCCGGTCGCCGGGATCCAGGGCTTGACCGCGCGGGCCGCGTCCATCGCATCGGGGGTGACACCAACGATCCGCAACCCTCGCCGTTGGTAGAACCGCAGGCCGTCCAGATTGTCGTTGGTCGTGATCAACCACAGCCGCCGAGCCCCTGCCTCCCGCGCAACCTCGATCGCGGCAGTCAGCAAGGCACTCCCCACACCCAGGTGCCGAACAGGCGCGTCGATCGTGACGACCTCCAGGTCGCCATCCGCCACCGTGTAGGTGAGCAGACCCACGATCCGGCCGTCCTGCTCCGCGACGAGAGCGGGCAGCGTCGCCGCGTCGTACGTCGTCCCGTGGGCGACTACGACCGACCCGCCCCAGGCCGCGGACAGCAGGCCGACGACCGCCGCATGATCAGCCTCCGTGGCTTTCCTGACAACAAGCCCCTCCATGCCCCCGCAGCATAACTTGGCCTGCCGGGGGCTCAGCGTGCCAGAGCGCCCGGGGCGACGCCGACGAGTTTGATCAGGTAGCGATCGACCTGCTCTTCGAGTGGCGGCCACGGCAGGTCGGGTTCGTTGACGCGCATCGACACCGCTCCGTGCACGGCCGACCTCAGATCCAGCGAGACCTCGTTCGCATCGTCCTCCCGGGCCAGACCTTGGTCGATGCATCGGCGTACGACGTCCGTGGTCTGCTCACCCAGCACACGCTTGAAGGACATGTCGGCCCGCTGGTTGAGCGTGCTCTCGTGCAGCACCTTGTACAGGCCGGGATGCTGCCAGGCCCACCCGCCGAGAACGAGGGTCCGGGCACGCAACTCCGCCACCGGATCGGCCGCCTGGTCGGCGGCCTCGCGGACCGACTTCATCAGGTCCGCGTGAGCCTGCTGAAGCGCGGCGAACACGAGATCGTCCCGATCGGCGAAGTGAAGGTAGACCGACGTCGCCGCGATGCCGATCTCGCGGGCCACCGCACGCAGCGACAGCGCCTGGTCGTCGGCGAGCTCGTCGAGCATCCGGATCGCGGTGGCGACGATCTCTTCCCGCAACCGCGCACCGTGCCCGCGGCGATTGCGGTCGCGCGCCGGGGCCGAAGGGTCGTTCACCCTGCCGATTGTAGCCGAACAACTGTGGCGCTACAGTCGTAGCACTACAGTTGTTCACTTAAGGAGCTCACTCATGCATTCCGCCAACCAGCAGACTGTCCTGGACTTCTACGAGGCAGCGCTGAACCAGAAGGATTTCGACCGCGCCCGGCCGCTGCTCGGGCCGTCGTACACCCAGCACAACCCACTGATCGCCGACGGGATCGCCGGTTTCGCGGCGTTCCTGCACGACATCCGCGTGCGGTTTCCCGACCTACGCGCCGAGGTGAAGCGGCTGTTCGAGGACGGCGACTACGTGATCGCCCACACCCACGGTGTCCGGGTCCCCGGACAGCCCGGAACCGCGATCGTCGATATCTTCCGGTTGGAAGACGGCAAGATCGTCGAGCACTGGGACGTCATGCAGCCGATGCCCCCGGAAGCCGCCAACGCGAACGGCATGTTCTGACTGGCTCGCCTGGTCAGTAGTGGCTGTTGTCGTGGCGGGGGCCGGCGTACCAGTTGAGGGCGGCTCGGAGTTCTTCGAGTTGCTGGGTGCGGTGTTTGTGGGAGGCGCCGTGACCGACCGGGTAGAGGCGGGTGCCGCCGTGGTGGTTGCGGCGTGGGCTGGGAAGGGCGGACTGGAACGGTGGCTCGAGCCATGCAATCAGCCAGGGGCGGCGGGGGTCCCCGGTGACGCGGAGGCGGGTCACTGCCTGCCAAGGGACGCTGGCCTGTTGGGAACCTCTGATCATGGTGAGGCCTTGAGGGGTGAGGCGTAGCTGGACTCGGCGTCGCAGGACCAGGCGCCAGGTCCGGATCGCGAGGTAGAGGAGGAACACGTCGAACGCGAGGAAGAACAGGGCAACCGCCGGGTGCATGACCCGCCTGGTCTCTTCGCTCGGGAAGAAGCCGATGGTCAGGATGGTCAGGAGCGCTGCGAAGACTGCTGGCCGGGTCCTGCTGGTCGTGAAGGTGGCACCGGCCGGTTGAGCTGGCGCTGGCTGTGACTGTGGCTTTGACTGGACCGGCGGTGGCTGCTGTGGGAGGTGCTTGGTGGGTGGCGGCGGGAGGCGGATCGTGTCGGCGGGTGGGGCGAGAAGCCCAGTGTTTGCAGGGGATCCGAGGAGGTGGAGCAGGTCCGCGGGGGTTGGGCGATGGGCGGGATCCTGGACGAGACAGCGTCGTACGGCGTCGTGGAGCGGGCTGGGGAGCGGCGGGACTTGGGGCTGCTCGTGGATGATGCGGTGCAGCAGAGACGCGGGGTTGCCGGTTGCGAACGGACCACGGCCGGTCGCCGCGAACACCAGCACCGCGCCCAGCGCGAACACATCGCTGGGCGGGCCGATCGCCGTACCCGTGATCTGCTCCGGCGACAGGTAGCCCGGCGTACCGATCACGAGGCCGGTCGCGGTCAGACTGACCTCCTCGAGCGCGCGGGCGATGCCGAAGTCGATCACCCGCGGGCCGTTGCCGGTCAGCACGATGTTCGACGGCTTGAGATCGCGGTGGACCAATCCGCAGCGATGGATGGCCACCAGCGCTTCGGCGAGTCCTCCCGCGAGTGCCTGGACGCCGGCCGGCGTCATCGGTCCGGAGGTCTCGATCGCCCTCTGCAGCGTGGGACCGGGCAGGTACTCCGTGGCCAGCCAGGGATGCTCCGCGTCCGGGTCGGCGTCGACGACGGCGGCCGTGAACGCACCGCTGACCTTCCGCGCGGCCTCGATCTCGCGCGCGAACCGGGCCCGGAACCTCGCGTCGTCGGCCAGCTCGTCGCGGACCACCTTGACCGCGACCAGGCGTCCGCCCGGTGAGCGGGCGAGGTACACCGAACCCATCGCGCCGCGACCGAGCCGGCCCTGGATCGCGAACGACCCGATCGTCGTGGGATCGCCTGCCTGCGTAGTCATCGGACCGTCACGCTAACGCGCTTCAGGAGCGCGGGTAGCCGATCTCGGCGATACCCTCGGCGAGATCGGTCAGCCGACGGTGTGGGTTGAGCGAGGTGACGACGTACTCGGTCAGTGGCATCAGCGCGTAGACATGGCGGATCGGCTCGAGGTCGAGGTCCGTCTGGTAGTAGTCCTCGGCGAAGGTCAGGTACGCCTCCGGCCGCCCGTCCGCGACCACCTCGAAGAGCCAATCCGCGCCGTCCTTGTCCACACCTTCGACCGGTCCGCAACGCCAGGCGGCGTCGTCCGTCGTACGCCAGAAGCACACCGTGGCACGCGGCACCAGGTCGCGGAACGCCGGTTCGTCCCGTGCACCGTGGAAGACCTCCGGCACGCCGTCGAGCAGTCCCGGCCAGGTCTGCATGTCGTTCCCGTACGGCGACACCGGCGACTCGTGGTCGAACCCGTAGGCGAACGCACCGTCCGGCGAGAACACGATCGAGTACTCGTCACCGGACCCGTTGCGCATCAGCGCGGCTTCCTCGGTCTCCGACCACCGCGCGTCGAACGAGAAGTAGCGCAGGTGGTCCGGACTGTCGCTGAGCACCAGATCCAGCACCGCGAGCGCACGACTGACCCGCCGCACCGTCGCCGGATCGGGCAGCCGCTGGATCACCTCGTAGACAGACACCGGGCCATTCAACCGGCCCGCGAGTCCATCGGCACTACCGGCGCTGGACGGCTTCCTCGGCGACCTCGACCAGCTCGCGGTCGGTGGCTTCGGTTTCGGCGTCGTGGGCCGGCTCCAGCCGGTCGTGCGCGATCAGTGACTGGATCGCCCGCAGTACGGCGCTCGCCGCGGCACCCCAGGTGGACACGTAGGAGAACTGCCACCACCACAGCGCCTCGACGATCCGGCCCTCCTCGTAGTGGGCCAGGCCGTGCACGAGGTCGTTGGCGATCGCCGTCAGGTCGTCGGACAACCGGTTGACGGTGATCTCAGGCGGAGCGGCGTACGGGTCGAAGACCTCGGCGTACTCGTCCAGGCCCTCGAACAGCACCGCGAGCCGGTCGCGCATCGCGTCCAGGTCCGGGTCCGGTCCGGCGTCGGACTCGAACCGCTCGTCCGGGACGAAGTCCTCGAACGCGCCGAGCCGGCCGCCGGCGAGCAGCAACTGGCTCACCTCGAGCAGCAGGTACGGCAGCGAGGCGAGGCCCTCGTCGACCCCGTCCTCGTCCGGCTGTGCGGCGATGTCGCGCACCGAGATCAGGAAGCTCTGCACCTGGTCGGCGATCTGCTCGGCGAACTCGGAGAGGTCCTCGGAGTCGGTGCCCAGCGCGCGCTCTGCAATATCGGTTGAATCAGTCATCGATCGATCGTCGCCCTTCAAACGCCCGTCCGAGTGTGACCTCATCGGCATACTCGAGGTCACCGCCTACAGGAAGTCCACTAGCCAATCGGGTGACGCGCAAGCCCATGGGCCGCAGCAAGCGGCTCAGGTACGTCGCCGTCGCCTCACCCTCCAGGTTCGGATCGGTGGCCAGGATGATCTCGGTCACCTCTCCGCTGGCCAGCCGCTGCATCAGTTCCTTGATCCGCAACTCGTCCGGACCGATCCCCTCGATCGGCGAGATCGCGCCGCCGAGGACGTGGTACCGCCCGCGGAACTCGCGGGTCCGCTCGATCGCGACCACGTCCTTGGCCTCTTCGACCACACAGATCAGACTCAGGTCTCGCCGCGGGTCTCGGCAGATCCGGCACTGCGCCTCCTCCGCGACGTTGCCGCAGATCTCGCAGAACTTGACCTTCTCCTTGACCTGCACGAGCACATGCGCAAGCCGCCGTACGTCGGTCTCGTCGGCGGCGAGCAGGTGGAACGCGATCCGCTGCGCGGACTTCGGACCGACACCGGGTAACCGGCCGAGCTCGTCGATGAGGTCCTGGACGGCCCCCTCGTACACGTCAGCCCGGGTTCTGACCGGGCTGGCCGGTCCCGTTGCCCGGGTTCACGAACCCGGCACCGCCCGAACTGGGGCCGCCCGTGGATCCGCCCTTGCCCGGGTCGTCGGTCTCTTCACCGGACTCGACCGCGGGGGTCGTCGAACCTGGCAGGCTGAAACCGGCCGGCGCTCCGGATCCACCGAGTCCGGGGATCCCCGCGCCGCCGAAGTCCGGCGCGCCCGGCCCGCCGCCGAAGCCCGGGAGGCCGCCGGCCAGCGGGCCCATCGCCCGGGCCGCGACTTCCTTCGCATTCTCCGAGGCGTCGCGTACCGCGGCGACGACCAGATCGGCCAGCGTCTCGGTGTCGTCCGGGTCGACCGCCTGCGGCTTGATCGTCAGGCTCAGCAACTCCCCGGTGCCCGACACCAGCGCCGTCACCAGTCCGCCACCCGCCGAGCCCTCGATCTCCTGGCTCTCCAGGTCGGCCTGGGCCTCCATCAGCTGGTTCTGCATCGCCTGCGCCTGCGCGAGCAGATTGGACATGTCGAAGCCCCCAGCACCGCCACCGTCGAACACTGCGATCTCCTCGTCCCAACCGCTCTCTGACTACCCCGAGCCTCAACACTAGCCGGTCCCCAGGACAACCCCACCCCGCACCAGAAACCGACCAGTCTCCCCAAGTTATCCACAACCCTGTGAACATTCCTGTCCACAGGCTGTGAATCCTGTGGAATCCGCCCGGCTGGATCCACACCCCCTGTGGACGACTACGGCTTCTCCCAGCCGGTGGTGACGACGTAGTCGGTGTACCAGGTGGTGAGCTCGACGAGCGGCCGGAGCGCCTCGCCGATCAGGCCGACGTCATGGGTGTCGATCGGCTTCTCGGCGTACACGGATCGCCGCCGGAGGAGGTCGGCCCGCGGATGGTCGGACGAGTACTCGCGCGGCATCCGGACCGCGGTCGGCCCCGTGAGCTCGAAACCGGTGCGGCCGAGCGTCTCGACGATCCCGGCGAGCTCGCCGCCGCTGTCCTCGGCGTCGACCATCGCGCGGTACCGCCGTACCTGATCGCTCTCGGGATGCGCCGAGCCACCGCCGAGCGCGAACCCATCGAGGTCGAACGTGAACGAGATCCGGATCCGCCGCGCGATCCACGCCGTCGCGTGCTGCCGCTGCCAGGCCGCGGGGCGATCGGACATCCCGCCCAGCCAGAACTTGCCGAACTCGCCCGTCTCGTTCAGTTCGTCACACAGCTCCTGCAGCGGGCCGCGCACGTACCGCTCCAGGTCGTCCCGATGCGACTCCAACTGAACAGGACTCGGATCGCCGTCGAGATCGACCATCACATCGAACGCCGCGTCGCTCCACCCTTGGAACCCCATACCCAGCAACCTCCCACGCCGCACCGACAACTTCCCGCGGCCGGGGCTGCTGCTAGTTGGGTTCTTCGGTGATGATCTGGGCGCCGAGAGTCTCGCGGAGGAGGTCGGTGTGAGAGCGGGAGTCGTCCTCCAGGACCACGTCGTCCTCGCCGATCGAGTCTGCTTCTTCCTCAGGGGTCAGAGGGACCTCTGGAGCGACGGGAGCGGCTGCGGCTCGGCGCGCCTGCTCAGCGGCTACGGCTGCTTCCGCCGCCCGGCGTTTGCTGGCTGCCTGCTCGCGGCGATCGGGCGCCGGCTGTCGTGACGCCGCCTGCCCGTCCTCCCAGGGATCAGGCTCCGGCGGTACGTCGTACTCCGGGTCCGGTGGCTCCTGTACGGCGATCGCGGCACCTGGACCGTCGGACCACTGCCCAGCGGCGCCGTTCGAGGCACCCCGCGAGCCCCGACCCGACGCGCCCGAGCCGCCCGCCGGCGCATCCCACGACGACCCCTGAGAGCCGCTACCCGAAGCCGCGCCTGCCCCTGCGGCGGCGCTTGAGCCGGCCGGGGTTGCGCCCGCCGGGGTTGCGCCCGCCGCACTGGGCGCGGTGCCGTCGGAAACTGATGCGAGACCAGTTGCACTCGAGCCACCTGCTGCCGGGCCGCCCGCACTGGGCGCACCAGCTGAGCCGAGACCGCCCGCCGGTCCGTCTGATGCGAGAGCACCGGCCGACGCGGGTCCTCCTGCCGAGGCGGTTCCGCCGGGCGCGGCGGTTCCGCCGCCACTCGGACCAGTTGCCGTCGCCGGTCCCGCACCCGGGCCACCCGCGCCGCCCGGGCCGCCTGCGGGCGTGGTTGAGCCGCCGCCGGCTTGGGGGCCGCTGGGGCGGGGAGCAGCGGGTTGGTGACCGCCGCCCGCGCCTGGGTCGGTGGAGGGGTCGACTACTGCCTCCACACGACGGTTCAGGCCGATCGTGTCGATCATCGCTTGGCGGAGGATCTCGTCGCTGCCGGACCGCGCGAAGCTCTCGCGGGCACCGGCGTTGACCAGGCCGAGCGTCAGAGTCTGGTCGTCGATGGCGATGACCTGGGCGTTCTGGCTCAGCATGATCCAGGCGAACCGCCGCTTGGCCTTCACAGCCTCCAGCACCTCGGGCCACAGCCGCCGGATGTCTGCCAACCCAACAGCCCCACCCGCCGGCGCCCCCGCCGCACTCGCACCCGCCGGAGCCGGCGGCGCGGAAGCCGCCGGAGCTGATTCTGCCGGCGCGGACGGAGTCGAACTTCCCGAAGTTGGTGCGGGTTGACCCGAAGCTGTTGGCTCCTGTCCCCAAGCGCCCTTCCGGCTCGCTGGACCGTCGCCACCAGCCACCGCATCCGCAGTAGCCGCGCCGCCCGACGTACCGCCGCTCGAAGCCTCCCCACCACCCGACGCCGGGCCGCCACCGGCGGCGGCTCGGGCTGCCGCACGACTGGTGGATGCGCTCGCAGGCGCCTCCGCGGGCGGCGGCGAAGCCGGCTCAGGAGTAGACGGCGCAGCCGCGGCACCGGAGGGCGCGGGCGGGGCGGACTCCGGCGTACTCGCGGGCACACCGATCGTCAGCCGGCGTTCCATCCGGTCGAGGCGAGCCTGGATGCCATTGGTGGAGTCATCGGCGCCGGGCAGCAGCACCTTCGCGCAGATCAGCTCCAGCTGAAGCCGAGGAGCGGTAGCGCCCCGCATCTCGAGCAGTCCGGCCGCGACGATGTCGGCCGCCCGGGTGAGCTCGGCCGCGCCGATCCCCGCGGCCTGGGTCTGCAGCCTCTCGCCCTGGTCCTCGGCGGCCTCGATCAGGCCGGAGGCGACCGCGTTCGGCACGGCGGACAGTACGACGAGGTCACGCAGCCGCCGGAGCAGATCCTCGGCGAACCGCTTCGGGTCCTGCCCGGTTTCGATGACCTTCTCGACCGTCTCGAACACGGCTCTGCTGTCGTGCGCCGCGAAACCGTCCACGCAAGCGTCGAGCAAGGAGTCCGGCGTGAACCCGAGCAACGCGACGGCCAGCTCGTACGTGACACCGTCCGGCCCCGCACCACCGATCAACTGGTCGAGCACACTCAGCGAGTCACGCACCGAACCGGCGCCCGCGCGCACGACCAGCGGCAACGCGGCCGACTCGATCGCAACGCCCTCGGACTCGCACAGAGAGGCCATGTAGTCGCCGAGCGCCTTCGGCGGGACCAGGCGGAACGGGTAGTGGTGGGTCCGGGACCGGATCGTCCCGATCACCTTGTCCGGCTCGGTGGTGGCGAAGATGAACTTGAGGTGCGGCGGCGGCTCCTCGACCAGCTTCAGCAGGGCGTTGAAGCCCTGCGTGGTCACCATGTGCGCCTCGTCGATGATGTAGACCTTGTAGCGGCTCTCGACCGGCGCGAAGAAGGCCCGCTCCCGCAGGTCTCGGGCGTCGTCGACACCACCGTGCGACGCGGCGTCGATCTCGATCACGTCGATGCTGCCGGGACCGCCGCGGGCCAGGTCGGTGCAGGACTTGCAGACCCCGCACGGCTCGGCGATCGGGCCCTTCTCGCAGTTGATCGCACGGGCCAGGATCCGGGCGCTGGTGGTCTTGCCGCAGCCGCGCGGACCGGAGAACAGGTAGGCGTGGTTGACCCGGTTGTTGCTCAGCGCGTTCCGCAGCGGCGCGGTGACATGGTCCTGACCGATCACCTCGGAGAACGTCTCCGGGCGATACCGGCGGTACAACGCAAGGGGTGCTTCCACGCCCGCAACCCTAGCGCCGCTGCCCGACAATTCCTCCCTCACGCCGTGCCGCCGCTCCACTACCCCGATGATCGGCAAGATCCCGGGCACATCAGACGGTCGCGTTCCGCTGGGCGCAACAGGCCGAGCAGCCACTGCGCGGTGAGTGAGCCTACGCTGCCCAGGTGACTGCTGGGGACGAGAAGCAACAAGAGGTCATCGAACGCGCCGGCACCGCGCTGCCCGCGGACGAACGGATTCTGGCGGTCTACCTGGTCGGGAGCTACGGCTCCGGCCAGGCGGATCGTTTCAGCGACGTCGACGTGCACTGCGTCGTCACCGACGAGAGCGTCGACTGGTTCGAGGAGAACTGGCTCGAACTGATGACCGCACTGGCCGGGCCGACCGTCTGGGCGGATCGCATCCCCGGCCTCGTCGGCGGGCTGGGCATCACCTCCGACTGGCTGCACGTCGACCTCGTGATCCACCCGCTCGCCACGTTCGACCGCTTCCAGTACGACGGAGTCCGGGTGCTGTTCGACCGGGACGGCACGTTGTTCCCGGACGGCGATATCCCAGCAAAGGAAGGGCGTCCCGGTACGCCGTACTGGCCGGCCGGCCCAGTCCACCTCTTCTTCTACTTCCTGGGGAACCTGGTCACCGTCCTCGGCCGCGACGAACGCATCGTCGGCAACCAGGGCGTCGGCGCGGTCCGCGATCAGCTGATCAACCTGATGCTGGCCGAGCGCGGAGTACGCCGTACCGGCGGAGCCAAGCGCCTCAACGCGTTGCTGTCCGACGAGCAACGCGCCGCACTGGAGGCGATCCCGGCAGCGGGCTTCGATCCTGCCGAGATCGTCGCGGCCAACCAGTACATCTGCCGGCAGTTCATCGAACGCGGTACCGCGCTGGCCAAGGTCACCGGCGAGGACTGGCCGGCCGAGTTCGTCGACGCGACCCTCACCCACCTCCGCAACCACTTCGGAGTCGACTTCTCCTGACGCCTACTCCAGGTGGTAGTCCGCGAAGCGGGTGCGCAGGTCCTTCTTGGAGAACTTGCCGACCGACGTCTTCGGCACCTCGTCGATGAACTCGACGGCGTCCGGGAGCCACCACTTCGCGACCTGCGGGCGGAGGTACTCGAGGATCTCGTCCCCGGTGACTGTGGCGCCTTCCTGCAGGACCACGCACGCCAGCGGACGTTCGTCCCACTTGGGATGACGTACGCCGATGACGGCAGCCTCCTTGACGTCGGGATGAGCCATCAGCAGGTTCTCCAGCTCGACCGAGCTGATCCACTCGCCGCCCGACTTGACCAGGTCCTTGGTGCGGTCGACCAGGCGGACCGAGCCGAACCGGTCGATGGCGGCGACGTCGCCGGTCTTCATCCAGCCGTCCTCCGTGGTCAGCTGGACCGGCTCGTCGGGCTGGTAGTACTCGGCGGCGATCCACGGCCCGCGGACCTGCAACTCGCCGGTGGCCTCGTCGTCCCACGGCAACGGCGTGATCGACCCCGGCTCGACGATCCGCACCTGGACGCCGGGAAGCGGCAGGCCTTGCCGCGAACGCAGATGCGCCTGCTCGTCCTCGGCCAGATCCTTGTTCCGGGCCGGTACGTGCGAAGCCGTCGCCACCGGGCTCGTCTCAGTCATCCCCCACGCCTGCAGGATCGGCCGACCGAGCTTCTCCCGGAAGGCCTCCGACAACGCCAGCGGTACGGCGGACCCACCGCACGGGATCCGGCGGAGCTTGGGAAGCTCCACCCCGTCCAGCAAAGGCAACAAGCCTTGCCAGATCGTCGGCACACCGGCCGACAACGTGACCTCTTGTTCCTGCAGCAGTTTGAGGATCCCCTGCGGAGTCATGTCCGGACCCGGGAAGACCAGGCTCGCCCCGGCCATCGGCGCCGCGTGCGCCAGACCCCACGCGTTCGCGTGGAACATCGGCACGACCGGCATCACCGTGTCCGTCTCGTCCAACCCGATCCCGGCGTTCGTCAGTACGCCGATCGAGTGCAGCCAGGTGGACCGGTGCGAGTACACCACGCCCTTCGGGTTGCCCGTCGTACCGCTCGTGTAACACATCGCGGCGGCCTGGTTCTCGTCCTCGACGTGGAACTCGACCGGCTCGGAGGCGGCCAGCAGCTCCTCGTAGTCGTGGAACCGCGCGTCGTCCGGCACCTCGACACCGGACGCGCCGGCGGGCAGGTCGTCCATCACCACGACGTGCCGGATCAGCGGTAGGCGGTCGAGGAGCGGCAGGAAGAGCCCGAGCAGGGAGCGGTCGACGAAGACGACCTCGTCCTCGGCATGGTTCGCGATGTAGACGACCTGGTCGGGGAAGAGCCTGATGTTCAGCGTGTGCAGGACACGGCCGGTGCAGGGCGCGGCGAAGTACAGCTCGAGGTGACGGCCCGAGTTCCAGGCGAAGGTGCCGACACGTCCGTCCGCGCTGATGCCGAGCGTGTCGAGGACGCCGCCCAGCCGTCTGGTCCGGTCGGCCCACTCGCCGTACGTGAGCTTCGCCGGTGCCGGACCGCCGGTGTAAACGGTCTTGTCCGGGTAGAACTGCTCGGCCCGGAGAAAGATGCTGTCCAGGGACAGCTGGAAGTTCTGCATCAGACCCTTCATGCAGACACTGTGCCAGCGATGCTGTCAGGTTGGCCACGATCCCGCGGGTGTCGCGAGACAGTTGACACGACATACATGTCGTGTAATCTATTGCTCATGACGACGATCGACCGGGTGTCCGTGGTGAGCACGGGCACCGTCAAGATCCGGCCCGAACATGTCGGGCCCACGACCAAGAACCTCTATGTCTGGCTCGCGACCTCACGCCAGTGGACGCAGCCGCGACCCATCAACGCGTACGTCGTCCAGCACGCCGATGGGCTGGTGTTGTTCGACACCGGTCAGGACCGCGCGTCCGTGACCGACCCCAGGTACTTCCCCGGCGGCCTGAACGGCGTGGTCTACGACCGGCTGGCGCAGTTCGAGATCGGTCCGGAGCAAACGCTGACCCGGCAACTGGCCGCCATCGGATACGACATCCGCGACGTCCACACCGCGGTCTTGTCCCACCTCCACCAGGACCACATCGGCGGCCTGCCCGAGCTCGCCCACGCCCGGATCGTGATCAGCGAACCCGAGTGGACCTCGATGCGCCGACCGCTCGCCGCCGCCCGCGGGTTCCTTCGCTCCCACATCGAACTGCCCGGCTTGCGCTGGGATCTGATCCGGCCCGAACCACTCGACGACTCCACGATCGCACCGTTCGACGCCGGGCACGACCTGTTCGGTGACGGCAGCCTGGTCCTGCTGCCGACTCCCGGCCACACGCCGGGATCCCTGTCCCTGCTGGTCCGCCGCCCCGATGGGCCGCCGCTGTTGATGGTCGGCGATCTCACGTACGACGCTGATCTGCTCGCCGCCGGTGAGATTCCCGGGGTCGGCTCCAGGTCCGCTCTCCGGCGTACCGTTGCCCAGGTCAACGAACTGCGGGCGCTGCACCCGGACCTCGTCGTACTGGCCGCGCATGACCCGGCGGCGGCTGGGCTGCTCACCCAAGCCGTCGCGGCAGGGGCGCAGTGAAGGCGGCGGAGGAACTGCGCTACCTGATCCTGGCGATCCAGCGCGAGGGCAACCGCCTGCTGGCCGCGGAACTACGGCCACTCGGGGTGACGCCGTCGCAGGCCGAGGTACTGCGGGTGCTGCGCGACCACGGGCCGCTGACCCTCAGCGCCCTCGGCGGGCTGCTCGTCTGCGAGACCGGCAACAGCCCGAGCCGTTTGGTGGATCGGCTGGTCGCGCAGGGACTGGTTCAACGCGACACGGATCCGTCGGACCGACGCTACCTCGCACTCAGCCTGACCGCGGAAGGCCGCAAGCTCAGCCAGCGGATCGTCGCGGCCGAAAACGTTCTGCACAAGGCGATTGACGATCTCGTTGCCGACCAACCCGTTGATCAGACCATCGAAACGCTGCGCGTCCTGGCCGGCGCCTTCCCCGCCGGCGAGGCGCTCGCCCGCCGACGCGCGGCAGAACAGGACACCTGACATGGAACAAGCAACACTCACCATCCCGGGCGACCGCGACGCGATCCGCGCCGTACTGCTCGACGTACTCGCACTGCCGGACTGGAACGAGGCGTTCGTCTCCCTCGCCGGCCCATCGGTGCCTGCGGTCGGAACGACGTACAAGCTTCAGGTGCGCCCGGGGCTCAGCGGCCGGCTGGAGTACGCCGCGATCGAGCCGGACCGCATCGAGATCCACTGGCAGGTCCCCGGCTTCCGCGAAACCGGCGTCTGGACGATCGGCGACTCCGGCCTGATAACCCACACCTTCACGCAAACCGGCCCGCTCGCCGCCGTCCTGAAACCCGCCTACCGCGGAATAGCCCAGGTCCGCCTGGACCGCCTCGCAGCGCGGATGCTCCTGACACGGGCGGGTCGTCGAGCTTAATCTGCTGGGCATGCTGATCGAGGTTCGTGACACCAGGCTGTACGTCGATCGACGCGGGCCCGAGGATGCGCCTCCGCTGCTCTTCCTGCACGGAGGTCCGGGAGCCGGTTCGTACGACTTCATGTCGTTCCAGGGCGACCGGCTCTCCCAGCAACTGCAGGTGATCGGCGTCGACCAGCGCGGCGTACAGCAGTCCGATCCCCTCACCGGACCGGTCACCGAACACGACGTGATCGCCGACTTCGAGGCACTCCGCGAGACGCTCGGCCTGGAGACGTGGTCGATCCTCGGGCATTCGTACGGCGGCCGGCTGGCCGTCCGGTACGCCGTCATGCATCCCGAGGCAGTCACCAAGGTGATGTTCGAGAACCCGGGCTGGGACATGGTCCTTGCCACCGACACCTTGTTGAAGGCTGCGCTGCCGCTGCTCCCGGGCGTCGAGATCCCGCCCCACACCGGGCCCGCGACCAAACAGATGTGGGACGAGCGCATCGCCCTCCTCGGCCGCCTCGGCGACCGCCGCAAGGAGATCTACCTCGGCCCCGAGACGAAGTCCCTCGCCCTCCCGTCCGACACCGAACTCCCCGAAGAAATCCAGTCCCGTGCCGCCCGCTTCTCCGACGAGATCACCCGCACCGCCGACTTCGCCGAATCACCCCTGCCGCTCTTCGCGAAGATCACCCAGCCCGCCCTCCTGATCAAAGGCGAACACGACCCGGCGACCAGCCCCGAAGAAATCGCCCGCTTCCAATCCGACGTCCCTCGCGGCACCTACTACTTCGCCGAAGGCGCCGGCCACTTCGTCCACGCAGAACAACCCGAAACCTTCACCAAACTGATCACCGACTTCATGCTGACTCCAGCCGGCCGTCGAGTCGTGGATTCGCGCAGCGATCCTGCGACTTCGTGAACCAACATCCACGACTCGGGGACCGTCACGGCCTGCTTACACAGCGATCGGGAGGGCTCGTTTGTGGGCGGTGCGGCGGTGGGTGGCGATGATCGTCGCCGCTGCCTTCTCGTCGATCTCGCGGCCCTCGAGGAAGTCGTCGATCTCGTCGTACGTGACGCCGAGCACCGCCTCGTCGGGCAGGCCTGGGTTGTTCGTCTCCAGGTCGGCAGTCGGCACCTTCCCGGTGATCTCCGGCCCCGCGCCGAGCCGCGCCCCGACCTCCCGCACCCGCCGCTTGGTCAAACCCGACAGCGGCGTCAGGTCGCACGCGCCGTCGCCGTACTTCGTGAAGAACCCCATCACCGCCTCGGCAGCGTGATCCGTCCCGACCACGAGTCCGCCACGAGCCCCAGCCACGACGTACTGCGCGATCATCCGCTGCCGGGCCTTCACGTTCCCGATGTGGAAGTCTTCGCGGTCGCCCAGCCCGGCGTGCCGGACCGCGTCGACCATCGCGTCGGTGGCCGCCTTGATGTTGACCTCGAGGGTCTCGTCGGGCTTGATGAACTCGAGCGACCGCTGGGCATCGTCCTCGTCGGCCTGGACGCCGTACGGGAGCCGCATCGCCACGAACGTCGCTTGGCCGCCCTCGGCGCGGACGCGCTCGACCGCGAGCTGGGACAGGCGGCCGCCCACCGCGGAGTCGACGCCGCCGCTGATCGCGAGCACGTACGACGAGGCGCCGGTGAGCCGGAGGCGGTCCGCGAGGAACTCGACCCGGCGCTCGATCTCGGTGTCCGGGTCGAAGGACGGGGACACGCCGAGCTCGGCGATGATCAGTTCCTGCAGGTAGCGGCGTTCGTCGCTCATCGGGCTCCCTCACGGTCAGGTTCGGCCTGACCAGCCTAGAGGGCCCGGACATGAGGATTCCCCGCGCACCCGGAAGAGCTCACTTACCCTTGCTGCCTTCCGGCCCTGGGGGAGTTGGGCGAGATACCGCCACGCGGGGAACCGACCAAGAGTGTACGGGATGCCGACGGCCAACCGGGAATCGGTCCGCACGGACAACGCTCTGAGCGAACACGGTAGCTACCGGGGCCGGACGAGGATCAAGCTGACTGGGTGACGAATCATCAATTCGGTCCGTTCGGGATCACGACCGGGCTGACCAGCAGCCCGGAGTCGCTGGCGGCGGCGCAGGCTGCCGAGGAGCTCGGGTACCCCGCGATCTGGCTGTCCGGCGGACCGTTGCCGGGGCTGCAGACCATCGCCGACCTGATCGGCGCAACCAACTCGATCAAGTTCGTCAGCGGGATCCTGTCCGTCGACAAATACAGTGCCGCCGACGTCAGTACGGCGTACTCCTCGCTCGAGAAGTCCGCCCCGGGACGCTTCACCGTCGGGCTCGGAGGTGCTCACGGTCCCAAGCCGCTGGCGAAGATCACCGCGTTCCTCGACGAGGTCGACGTACCGGAAGAGCGTCGGGTGCTCGCAGCGCTCGGGCCGCGCATGCTCGAGCTGGCGCGCGACCGCTCGGCCGGTGCCTACCCGTTCCTGGTCTCCGCCGCGTACTCCGCCGAGGCGCGCAAGGTGCTCGGACCGGACAAGCTGCTCGCGGTGAGCCATCTCGTCGTTCTGGAGACCGACGCGGACAAGGCCAGGGCGATCGCACGGAACACGATCAGCTTCTTCCCACAGATCCCGGGGTACGCCGCCTCCCTGAAGCGCCAGGGATTCAGCGAGAAGGATCAGGCCGAGCTGCCCGATCACCTGGTCGATGCACTCGCCGCGTGGGGCACGCCGGCGGACATCAAGGGCAAGCTGACCGAGCACCTGGACGCCGGCGCCGACCACGTGACCATCAACGTCATCACCGGCGTCACCGGCCCGCAGCCGGTGGAGCAATGGAGGACGCTGGCCCCCACGCTGCTTGCGTAGCGTCGTCGGGGTCCAAGCGGTCACCCGCCGATCGCCAACGGCGCCCTGGGCAACTGCTTCTCGTACAGCCGCGCCGTCGTCTCCAGCTTGTCGTAGCGGTACGGCCGCTCCTCACCGGTCGGCTCGAAACCTTGCCGCAGCCAGAACGCGGTCGCGACGTGCGCGTTCGTCGCCACGATCGCCAGCCGCAGCGTCCTCACCTCCGGCCACGACGTCTCGACGTACCGCTGGACCAGGTCGAACGTCACCCTGCCGAGGCCCAGCCCCTGATGGTTCCAATGGACCTCGAGGAGGCCGATGTAGGCGGTGTGGTCGTTCGGGAACCCCCTGAGCAGGTCGGCGACGGCGACGAGCCGGCCGTCCTGGAACGACCCGAGCACGACCTTCGCGTCCTCGGCCAGTCCGTCGGGCCGCATCAGCAGAAGACTCTGCGCATCCGCCGGCCCGGGCGGATAACCCGTGACCCGCTCGGTGTAGCCGGGATCCGATTCGATCAGCTCCTGCAGCGCTTCGACGTCCTCGACCGCGATCGGCCGCAGTACGAGGTTCATCGCTCCAACTCCTCGATGCTGCCGGCCATGATCGCCCGCAGGTTCGCCGTGACCCTGTCGACCGGCCAGTCCCACCAGGCGATCCGCAGCAGCCGGTCGACGTCCTCGTCGGAGAACCGGCGCCGGATCAGCTTCGCCGGATTCCCGCCGACGATCCCGTACGGCGGTACGTCGTCGACCACGACCGCGCCGGACGCGATGATGGCGCCATCGCCGATCGTCACCCCGGGCATCACCAGACTGCGGTAGCCGAACCACACGTCGTTGCCGACCACGGTGTCACCGCGACCGGGCAGCCCGGTGATCAGGTCGAAGTGCTCCGCCCACGCGCCACCCATGATCGGGAACGGGAACGTCGACGGACCGTCCATCCGGTGATTGGCGCCGTTCATGATGAACGTCGTGCCTTCGCCGAGCGCACAGTACTTGCCGATCCGGAGCCGCTCGGGTCCGTAGTGGTAGAGCACGTTGTTCGTCTCGAACCCGGTCGGGTCCCGCGGATCGTCGTAGTACGAGTAGTCGCCCACGTCGATCAGCGGCGACTTCACGACCGCTTTCAGCAGCACGACCCGCTCGGCCTCGGGCATCGGATGGACGACGTTCGGATCCGGTGCATCCATGCTCCCGACCCTAGATGAGGAGCCCCACCCCCAGCAGCACAATTAGGACGCCGGCGACCAGCAAGGCTGCCCGTCTGCTGCCGACATGCTTCATCGCGATCCCCAATGGACCGATCGGCTTCATCGCTTCTCCCATCGCTTCTTCGTGTGGTGCGTGACGGCGAGGAACACCAGCGCGAGAAGGACGGCCGGCGTACCGAGCGGACCGCGTCCGGCCAGGGCGAGACCGATGGCCAGCAGGACCGTGGAGCCGACGGCGATCCAGCCGGCGATCACCCGGTCACGAGCGAACAGACGGCCGCGGCGGTGCAAGACCTGGGCGGCTCGTGCGATTGTCAGCAATCCGACGATGATCACGGCGGCGAAACCGATGTGTGTCCGCGCCGGCAGTCCGTCTTCGGTGAGCCAGAGGGTCCCGAGCAGCACGACGACCGCGCCGGCGCCGAACAGCTGGACCAGCGAGCGGACCCTCCTGCGCAGGGAGAGCGTGTCCTGAAGGCCGGCGATCGTTTCCTCGGCGGAGATCATGAGTCCGCACCTTCTGTTGCGACTCCACGCAGCAGCCGCCGCGCCCGATGCAGCCGCGACTTCACCGTCCCGACGGGTACGCCGAGGATCTCGGCGCACTCCTCGAGACTCAGGTCCTCCAGGTGAAACAGCACGAGTACCTCCCTCTCCGGCACCGGGACCCGATCGACCAGCCTCATCACGTCCACCCTCTCGACCACGTGGTCCGCCGGGTCCGGTTCGTCGTACGAGGGTGTCTGCGGCGGCTCGGCGTACTTGTCCCTCAGCTGGTTGATCACGCTGCGTCGGGCGATCGTGAACAGCCACGCGGCGAACCGCTCCGGCTCCTTCAGCCTCGGCAGGCCGCGTACGACGGCCAGCCAGACCTCCTGCGAGACGTCGTCGGCCACCTCGTCGCGACCGAGCATGCGCCGTACGAATCCCCACATCGGCTCATGCCAGCCCCGCACCAGCTCGGCAACCGCCTCCCGCTCCCCCAGCTGGGCCCGCACCACCACCGCCACCCACTGCCGCTCCACCCTCACCTCCCTCTCGCCCCACAGTCGTCCGGCACCCTCCCCAGGTTCACGCCCCGATTTTCCGAAACCCTCGCCGCTCGCGTATCCTCTCCGCTTGGAGGATTCGCCTAGAGGCCTAGGGCGCACGCTTGGAAAGCGTGTTGGGGGCAACCCCTCACGAGTTCGAATCTCGTATCCTCCGCCACTCCCCGGAGTCAAGAAACCGCAGGTCAGACCGTGGTTTCGGGGTCTGCAGGGATGAGCAAGGAAGAAGGCCGGTCGCCTCCGCGATCGGCCTTCTTCTCATTGGGGGGTCTCAACGGCGCAGGGTTGACGTCACCGGGTGTGCTGTCAACCTGGTGCGATACCTGCGAGCCTGGGAGCGCGACGGGTGGTCAACCCCGAGCGCCAGGAGGGGCGATGTCCGAGGAAAAGATGGAGCGCGCGGTTCAGCAGGCTCTGACGCGCGAGGGGATCGCCGATGAGGTGATCGCCGCAGGCCAGTTCAACCCCCGCGGCCAGACCGGCTCGCTGTTCGCCGGCGGTTTGGCGGGCGGCAGCTTGGGCGGAGTCGGTGGCTCGGTAGGTGAGGCGGTCGGTGACTTCGCGGGCGTGATCGGTGGCATGCGCGCGAACGCGGCCGCCCACGGGATGCCCGAGTACATGTTGGTCGGAGTGACCGCCGACGGGGTTTACGGCTTCGCCGGCCGCTCGCGCAGCAAGGAGCCCGGCGCGATGGTCTTCAAGGTCGCGAGGGCAGGGCTGGAGGTGAAGGTCCACCAGCGAGTGAACGTCAGGGTGCTCGAGCTGATCCATCCCGAGAGCGACTCGCGGATCGAACTCGAGGGCAGCAGGGTGCCGCTGACCCATTCCAAGGACGTGATCGAAACCCTCTCCGAGGACTAGCTCACAGCGATACCCATTACCTAGGCGGGGGCGGCAGACATGCCGCCCATGTGCTAGGTGCCGACGGTGCCGTCTGTTGCCTCGCGCAACAGGTCCAGGTGGCCGCAGTGGCGGGCGGTCTCCTCGATCATGTGGATCATCGCGAACCGCAGCGTGAAGTCCATGTCCTGTCCACGGGCCGAATCCTCGAGGCCGGCGTCCGTGATCGCGCGCCGAGAGTTCTCGCACTCCCGGACGTAGTCATCCACGATCGCAGCCAACGTGTCGCCAGGCTCGATCCGGAAATTGCCGTGCAAATCGTCGTCCTGCCAAGGCCACTCCACGTCGAGATTCGCGAAGTCGATGCTGAACCAGAACCGCTCGGTCCCAGCCAGGTGCTTCACCACAGTCGCCGGCGTCAGGCTCGACGGCGAAACCACCGCCGAGAACGCCTGATCATCCGTCAGCCCAGCCACCTTGTTGACCACAGTGGCCCGGTAGAAGTCGAGCATGCTCTCCAACATCGCCCGCTCGGACCCACGCGAGATCGGACGACTGCGCGCAATCGGAATCACCTCAGCCATCCCCACAGGCTACGCAGCCCGAGGTCATGGAAAGCCGTGCCCCGCTCACCGGGCAGCCCGACTCCAGGACGACGTCACGAGGGCGCTGCCAGGCTTGGGCTCGAGAAGAACTCCGCGGGCGAAGTGACCCCCGCCGCGACCCTCGCGAAGCCGTCCATGGCCGCGGGACTTTGCGATACCGCGCCGAGCAGTCGCTGCATCTCCGCGTCCGGTGGCTCCAGCGCGGCGAGCTGGGCGGTGAACTCGTACATCGGCATAACCTGCGCGTCCCTGGTCTCCTGGTACTCCTTCATGGCGCGTACGCATCCGCCCATGCGTGCCGTGTAATGCCTCGCCGGCCGAGCGTGGTGCTGCGACTGGGCGCACAGGCCCTGTTTGGCCAGCCTGGCGCGGTTGGTCGAGTGTCAGCGCAGGCGGGCGCCGGTGCGGGCGGCCCAGTTCAGGTAGGCCGTCGAGAACATGGGGACCACCTCCGGCGCCGGATTGTTGACCGCCAACCGCTCGGCCGCAGCCGAAACAAGGCCTCCGCGCGAGAGGTCGTGCAGAACCGGCGCGGCCGCGGTATCAGTTCACGCGGGCGCGGTGGTGGGCTTCGGCAACGATTCGGTCGGCGGTCTCGGCGGGGGTGATGGCCGAGGTGTCGAACCACCAGCCGGCGTCGCCGAACTCGCGGTGCATGTCGGCTTCGAGGGCGTCGTACCCATCGAAGTCGAACCGCTCGGCAGGATCCCTGATCTCGTTGCGATGCCGGCACACCTCGATGCCCGGCGCGAGGACGACGAACAAGAGCCGGCGAGGCGAGAGCAGGTCGAGGAAGAAGTCGAGCTTCGCGCGGGACGGGATCATCGCGTCGATCAGCGGCGTGAAGCCGGCATCGACGAAGTTGCCGGCCAGCGCGCACAGGTTGCGGTGCAACAGCTCCACCTGGCGCGCTGCTTCGTCGGCAGGCTCACCCAGCGCCCAGACGAAGCCGTTCACGATCATCTGGTTGACCTCATCGCCACCAAGCCGAGCCGACCGCGGCAGCCGCTCGGCAACCAGCCTGGTCACCGTCGACTTCCCAGCTCCAGGCATGCCCGTCACCAGCAAGCACGGAGGCGCTCCCTCACCACGCATGGCCGGCATCGTGCCAAACCGCCCCCACCCGAGCAATCACATTCCGCGTTGTCGGTGGCGGCTGGCAGTGTCGGCCCATGGATGGTGGATGGTCGGACGCGCTTCGGGAGCTCGCTGTGCGGCTGGCGGGGACCGAGGTGGAGTGGATGCTGATCGGCAGCGCAGCGACCGCACTGCGCGGCGCAGCCATCGAGCCGGGTGACATCGATGTTGCGGTGTCGACAGCCGCTGGCGTCCGTACGGCGGCGACCGCGCTTCCAAGCCGGACAGCTCGATCGAGCCCGACCGATCCCCTCTGGTTCAGCAGCGTGGCCGAACCGACCTTGACGTTCGACGACCCCGGCGGAGCCCGCTGGACATTCGGCCGGTGGACGCTGGCCGGGTTCAGGGTCGAACTGGCGCATATCGACAGTCCGGCGACAGATCTGCTGGTCGAAACCCCCGCCGGAGCAGTGTGGAGCGAGCGGTCAGTCCTCGACTGGAACGGGGCACAGATCCCCGTCGTACCCGTTGAGGTTCAGCTCGCGACCATGATCTTCCGCGACCAGGCCGACAGATTGCAGGCGACTCTCACGGCCGTCGACCCGATATCGCTGGACGTCGGCCTGCTAACACGAGCAGTCGCCGGGCGAGAGACCGAAGGCGTGACGCTGCAAGTTCCGGATGTACTCCGCCGCCTCCTGACAGCCCGCCCGTGAGCGCTTCACGTCGAAGGAACACCCAGCGGTGCGGGGGCTCGGTCGTCGGGGCCGATGAGGGAAGTGGACAAGGACTGGAGAACGATGTCGAGGCTGTCGCGGAGGCGGTCCGAGGCCAGTTGGGCGGTCTGGCGTTCGTTGCCGGACTCGATAGCGCGGGCGATCGCGACGTGCTGCTGTGCGGAGACGCGTAGCCGGTCGAGCCGATGCCGGGACAGGCGGCGAAGGCGGTGCAGGTGGACGCGTAGCTGGGTCAGCATCTCGGTGATGTACGCGTTGTTCGCTGCGCGATCCACGGCCTGATCGAACTCCGCCGACAGCGCATAGATCGCGTCGGCGTCCACGGTCTTGCGCCGGGCGGCCTGGTCGTAGCGGGCAGCGAGATCCCCGAACGCAGCGCGATCAACCGCATGCGCGGCAAGCCGCATCGCGTAGACCTCCAACGCCTCCCGGGCTTGGAACAGCGCGATGACACCGTCCACCGACACGGGCGCGACGACGAACCCCCGGCCGGCGGGCTGGGCGAGACCTTCGCGGTGCAGCCGCCGGAGCGCCTGCCGGACCGGCGTTCGCGACATGCCGAGCCGGGCAGAGGTCTCCACTTCGGCCAGGCTCGTGCCGGGGGCCAGCCGCCACTCGGCGATGTCATCGCGCAGCGCCTCGTACGCGGTGTCTGCCAGATCACGTTGTTCGGTTCTGTTCACGGTCCTAACCTAGCTTATGTATCCACAATGTATCCAGAAGGAGAAACCATGAGTACCACCCGCCAGGACCGCATCGCCTTGTTCGCCAACCTCGCCACGGCGGAGACCCAGCCCCGGTTCTGGGCCCGGGTCGCCGATGACGTCGACTGGACCGTCGAGGGCACGCACCCGCTGGCCGGTCGCTACCTCGGCAAGCAGAAGTTCATCGACGCGACGTTCGCGCGGCTGGCCGGCGTACTGCAGGGCGGCGCCAAGCTCGAGGTCGACAATCTCCTGATCGATGGCGACACCGTCGTCGCGGAGCTGGTCTCGACCTCGATCAGCAACGAAGGCGCGGCGTTCGACAACAAGTACTGCTGGGTCTGCCGCTTCGACGGCGACCTCATCGTCGAGGTCCGCGCCTACCTCGACTCGACGATGGTCATGTACACCGTCCTCCGCAATGAGTTAACTCAGGTGCGCCACACGCCGGGACAGTGAAACATCAAGGCATGGTTGAGCGGGCGTTGAGTTTCGGGGCTGCGGCTGCGACGTACGAACGGTTCCGGACGGGGTATCCGGACGAGCTCGTGGACAAGGTGCTGGAGTACGCCGGTCGGCCGGTGAACACCGCACTGGAGATCGGGGCAGGAACCGGAAAGGCCACCCGGGTGTTCGCCGCGAGGGGGATCGCGGTGACGGCCACTGAGCCGGATGCGGCGATGCTCGAGGAATTGCGCAAGCACGTGCCGTCGACCGTCACCGCGGTGCAGAGCGCGTTCGAGGATCTTCCGCTGACCTCCGCGTTCGACCTGGTCTTCGCAGCAGCGTCACTGCATTGGACCGACCCGATCGATCGCTGGACAAGCGTGGCTGCGCTGCTCAACCCTGGCGGGATCTTCCTGTCCTTCAACAGGCCGCTGTATCTCGCGGACAAGGACCTCGACGAGGCTGTGCGCGTCGCCAGGTCGGAGTTCCTGGAGGACGACGGCATTCCGCCACCTGACGGCACCTCGGAGGAGTGGCCCGGGACGGAGCTGCTTCGCTCGGACCGCTTCACGGACGTACGCCGGACCTCCATCGAACGGCGTACGACGTTGACGGCTGCGGGCTACATCGGGCACTTGTCGACGCTCTCGGCGTACCTGCTGCTCCCCACCACGACCCGGGAGCGGGTCTTCGAGCGAATCGCCGCGGTGCTCCCGGACGAGGTGACCCTGATCTCCGACGTGACGCTCCACCTGGCGCGACGGTCCTAGACGTCGTACTCGTCCGGGACGCGCATGTTGGGGCCGCCGACCTGCAGGCCGAGGGGTTCGGCGCGCCCAGCCGGTTCCTCCCACGCTTCCTGGCGACCCAGGACGGTGAGGTCGAGGTAGTGGTAGCCGTTGTGGTACTCCTCGATGCCCCGGCCGTACGTCGAGTACGTATGGAAGACCTCGTCGCCATCCCGCAGGAACGCACTGATCCCCGGCATCTCGGTCCCGCGCATGTCCTCGGTCCAGGGCCCGTCCGCCAGCGGCTTTCCTGACTCCGCGATCTCGGTCATCTCGGCCTCGGTGCGGAACTGCAGCAGCACCGGCGCGATCCGGTCGTCGAGAGTGGTGTGGAAGTCGTAGTTGAAGTCACTGCCGTACGACGAGTACCACGGGAACGACCAGCCCATCCGCTCGCGATAGGCGGCCAGCTTCGCGTACGGCGCCCGCGAGACCGCGACCAGCGTCGTGTTGCGCACCTGGAGTTGCCGCACGTTGCCGATCCCGTCGGCGGCCGAGGAGCAGCTCGTGCAGCCCTCGTCCCAGTCCGGATCGAACATGAAGTGATGCATCACCAGCTGCTGCCGACCCTCGAAGAGATCGAGCAGGCCGACCGTCCCGCCCGGCCCTTCGAACAGGTACTTCTTGTCGATCCGGACCATCGGCAGCCGCCGGCGCTCCGCGTTCACCCGATCGCGCGCCCGCGTCAGCTCCTTCTCCTTCGCCAGCAGCTCCCGCCGGGCGGCGAGCCACTCCTCTGGCGAGACGACCTCGGGCAGGTT
Organism: Kribbella sp. NPDC049227; assembly: GCF_043197265.1. Lineage (NCBI taxonomy): Bacteria > Bacillati > Actinomycetota > Actinomycetes > Propionibacteriales > Kribbellaceae > Kribbella > Kribbella sp. NPDC049227. The sequence continues at coordinate 427,551 of NZ_JBICST010000009.1, forward strand.
ACCTATCGTCGTCGTCATCCCGGACCTCCCAACTGATCTGTTCCGGGTACCCACCCGGCAGATCTTCAGTCGGCGGCGCGAGCCCAAGCGGTCGACACCCGGGCGATCAAGGCCGGATCGACCTCGGCCGGCGCGGGACTCGGAGCGACGTACTTGCGGCCGGTCACGCGTCCGATCAGTTTGACGTCGAGGGTCTCCGGGTCATCACTCACCGCCAGATCGATCGTGTGCGTGGCCGGAAGCCCGGCCATCGCCTTCAAGGCCTGAGCGAGGTCATGGTCGGTGATGTCCTTCGCGATGGTCAGGTTGGCGGACTCCGGTCCGACCTGCACCTGGGTCACGCCGGCGACATCGGCGAGAGCGGCGTGGATCCGGTACTCCACGCCGGCGTCGAAGAGCGAGCCCCGGAAGACCCAGTGGCCCAGTTGCCCGACGTACTTGGACGGTCTCCTGATCAGCTGGATCGACAGGTACGAGTCCCAGATCGTTCGGAGGCTCGCGACGGTGGCGACGTACCCGGCGCGGTCCTTGACGGTGATCGACTCCGGTTTCGGTACGCCGTCGTCGTCGCGGATGTCGATCCGCGTGATGCCGGGGATCTTCATCAGCGGCCCGATCAGCGTCCGGACCTGCGGAGTGAACGCCTCGGCGAAGATCGTTCGTGGGGCCCGGACAGGCCCCCAACCGAGCTCGAGCTTCTTGAACTGCTCAGTCGTCACGAGCTTCGGCAGGCCCGTGAGCAGCGCGTCCAACTCGATGTCCGCCGCCACGAAGTAGATGCCGGCCAACCGGTCCGGACCCTGGATCCACCCGGTCAGCCCCGGGTACTTCGCCTGAAGGTCGGCGAACTGCTGCGTCGCCACGCGATCGAGCCGGAAACCGAGGCCGGGGCTGTCCGTCCATTCGACGACGATCTGCCGATCCGCAGACTCGACCCGGTGCGTACGCCGTCCGTCGTCGCTCTGCGCGGCCTGATCGAACCCAACGGCCACCGCAGCCACAGCGGACGCCGGCGCCGTCACGATCAGACCCGACGGGCCGTACGTCGACGCCGTCGCCCGGCCGTCCTTGCGCAGCCAGAGCACTCGCTCCAGATCGGGATCCCGCACCGCCCTCGTCGACGGGGAGAACCGGGCACGGTAGTCGTCGATGGCCAGTTCGATGCTGTTGTAGTAGTCCTCGTCGTGCCCGTCGAACCCACGCTTGACCTTGTCGACCAGCGTGCCGACGGCCTGGTCCGGCAGCCGCTTCGCCACCGTCAGCACGATCAGCTCATCGTTGCCGACGGCCACGACCTCGGCCTTCTCCACACCGTCCAGACCGCGCAGCCACTCCAGCCGGTCGGCCGCTGCCTCCTCAGGAGTCTTGGCGCACGACGTCAGCAGCCCAAGTACGGCGCCGCCGGCCAGGGTCCCGAGCGCACGACGGCTGAGACGCATGCCGCGATTCTCCCCGCGGCACGGGTCATTCTCAGTCGCCGTCCCAGGCAGCCAGAACGCGCATGGAACCGCTGGTGACCCGGATCTTGCGGTCGCGGAGGGCGGCCAGACGCTCCACCGGTGGGACCAGGCGGGAGACCGGGTTCAGGAGTTCGCGGACACGGGTCCCGATGAACGGCAGGGCGTAGTACTGGTACGCGCTGTCGACGCTGCGGACCGTGTAGCCGGTGCGGTTCAGCAGGGTGGTGATCGTTCCCGGGTCGTAGTAACTGACGTGTTCCGGGATCTTGTACGAGACCCAGCGGGAGCCGGAGACGCGGGACAGCAGGCTCTTGATGTTCGGGGTGACCATGACGACCAGGCCGCCGGGGCGGAGCAGTCGGCCGGCCTGGCGGAGGAAGTCGGCCGGCTCGGTCAGGTGTTCGATCAGGTGCGACCCGAAGATCACGTCGTACTTCTGGTCCTGGATCTCCGGCACTTCCTCGAGCAGACCGAGGAACACGCGGTCGGGGTGGCGCTTCGCGGCCCACTCGACCGCCATCGGCGAGAGGTCGATCCCGTACGCGTCGTACCCGGCCTCTTCCGCGGCCTGCAGGAAGTAGCCGTACCCGCAGCCGACCTCGAGGATCCGGCCGCTCGGGATGAACTCACCGATCCGGCGGACGTCCTCACGGAACGTCGCCAGGTACTCCTCCTCCTGGTCCTCGTACTCCGAGTAGCCTGTCCCTGCCTCGCCGTCGAAGTACGTGTCGCCCTCGTAGAGGGCCCGCAGGGTCTCGGGCGTCGGCGTGGGCACGAGCTGTACGAGCCCGCAGGCAGGGCACTCCTCGATCCCGTAGCCGCCCTTCGCCCCCCGCCGCCGGAACGGGCCCTTCTCGGCACACAGAATGCAGACGCTCGGTCCGTCGCTCATCAACCAAATTCCCCTTTGTCCCAAACCCCAGTGCAGACCGTCGTCACGTCGACGCTCCGGGGGCCACCAGACCCGTTTCGTACGCGAGTACGACGGCCTGGGCGCGATCGCGGAGTGACAACTTGGCGAAGATCCTGGCGACGTGAGTCTTCACTGTCGCCTCGCTGAGGGTCAACTCGGAGGCGAGCTCGGCGTTGGACAGGCCGTGTCCCATCAGCGTCAGTACCTCGAGCTCCCGTGGCGTCAGCGCGGCCAGGTCACGATGGACGGCGGGTGGCGTCGACACCGAATCCCCGGTCGCGAACCGTTCGACCAGCCGTCGCGTGATCGACGGGGCGAGCAGCGCATCACCGGTGTTGACCAGCCGGACGGCGGCCGCGAGGTGCTCGGGCGTGACGTCCTTCAGCAGGAATCCGCTGGCTCCGGCGGCCAGAGCGGCGTACACGTAGCGGTCCAGGTCGAACGTGGTGAGGATCAGCACCCGGCAGTCCGGCGACTCGGCGACGATGCGCCGGGTCGCCTCCAGACCGTCCATCGACGGCATCCGGATGTCCATCAAGACGACGTCAGGCTTCAGCCGCCGGACCGCGTCGACGGCCTCGTCCCCGTCGGCCGCCTCACCGGCGACGTCGATGCCTCGCGCGGTAAGGATCATCCGGAACCCCGTCCGCACCAGCGCCTGATCGTCCGCGATCACGACCCGCGGCGCGCTCATGGCCGCTCCAACGGGATCTTGGCCCGCACGCGGAACCCACCACCGAGTCGACGCCGAGCATCGAGGTCGCCGCCGTACACCGCGACGCGCTGTCGTAACCCGAGCAGTCCGCGCCCCTCGCCGTCCGGCCCTGGTGGACGTCCGCCGGACAGCACGCTCGGCCCGGAGTTCAGGATCTCGATCCGCAGCGCGTGGTCGGCGTACCGGACCGTCACCTGTGCCTGTACTCCGTCGCCGTGCTTGAGCGCGTTCGTCAGCGCCTCCTGGATGATCCGGTACGCCGTGACGTCGACGCCGGCCGGAAGTGGTCGCGGCTCCCCGGAGATCCGTACGTCGACCGGCAGCCCGGCGAACGCGATCCGGTCGATCAACGGACTGAGCCGGCTCAGACTCGGTTGCGGGTCCAGTGCCTCGTCCTCGCCGTCGGCCGGCGGCGCGAGCAGGCCGAGCAGGTGCCGGAGCTCCTTCATCGTGTCGCGCCCGGCCGCCTCGACTGCCAGCAATGCGGCCTCGGCATCGCCCGGCTCCGTCGCGAGCACGTGGCGGGCAGCACCGGCCTGGATCACCATCACGCTCACGTTGTGGCTGACGATGTCGTGCAGGTCCTGGGCGATCCGGGCCCGTTCGGCGTCGACCGCGTTCCGCGCGGCGGTCTCCCGCTCGCGTTCCAGCAGCCAGCCGCGTTCCTCCAGCGCCCGGGCGTGCGCCCGCCGGGCCCGGATCAGCGCGACCGCGAGCAGTCCGGCGGCGAGCACCGCCACCACCGCAACGATCAGCCAGACGATGTCCCACACAAGGACCACTGTCCCAGTGGCGGTCCGGGTTCCGCATCATCCGCGGGCGTACATCTGCAGGATGACCCGCCGCGGACGTTACCTCCGCAGGCTGACGCCCGGCGGGCACCGTTGCTCCTAGCGTGAACCCATGACCGATGACGAAGGCAACGGACAGGCGGTCGTACGGCTCACCGCCGTACGCAAGGAGTACGGCGAATCCGTCGCGCTCGACGGGGTTTCGCTGGAGGTTCACTCCGGCGAGGCTGTGGCAGTGATGGGCCCGTCCGGCAGCGGCAAGTCCACGCTGCTCAGCATGGTCGCCGGCCTCGACCGGCCGACCTCGGGGACCGTGACGGTGCACGGCGAGGATCTGGGTGCGCTGAACGAGAAGGGCCTGGCGCTGTACCGGCGGCGCCGGATCGGCATGATCTTCCAGTTCTTCAACCTGCTCGACGATCTGTCCGCTCTCGACAATGTCGCCCTGGCCGCGCAGTTGACCGGGACGTCGGCCTCGCAGGCGCGCAAACGGGCCCTCGAACTCTTCGAGGAACTCGGCATCGCCGGTCGCCGCAACACCTATCCGGCCCAGCTCAGTGGTGGCGAGCGGCAACGGGTCGCCGTCGCCAGGGCGCTGATGAACCGTCCCGCCGTCCTGCTCGCCGACGAACCGACCGGTGCACTCGACACCCGCGCCGGCGAGCAGGTGATGGACCTGCTCCTGGACCTCAACCAGATCGGTCAGACCCTGCTGCTGGTCACGCACGACCAGCAACTCGCGACCCGCTGCGCGAGCCGCGTGATCGAGGTCGTCGACGGGCAGATCGCCGGCGAGCGCGCGTTGGAGCGTACGCCGTGAGCGCCGTCTGGCCGGTGTCGCGAGCAGCGGTACGACGACGGCGGCTGCAGACGGTCGTGATCGGTGTCGTTGTCGCATTGTCGACAACGATGATCGTGGTGGCACTCGGACTCCTGGCCGCATCGAGCGGTCCGTTCGACCAGGCGTACAACCGGCAGAGCGGTGCCCACCTGGCCGCGTCGTACGACCGGACCAAGGTCACGGACTCGCAGCTCACCGAAGCGAGCAAGCCGGCCGAGGCAGTGGCCGGCCCGTTCGCCACGGCGACGGTGGAGCTTGGCTCGGGGCAGCACCCCGGTCAGCCCGACTCGCTGGTGACCGTCGGGCGGGCGGATGCCGGTGGGCCGGTCGACCGGCTGAACGTGTGGAAGGGCCGGTGGGCGGACAAGCCGGGCGAGATCGTGCTGAACCGGAACCCGGTCGAGTCGAGCACCGGCCCGGGCGCCATGACTCTCGACTCCAAGCTCGTCATCGCCGACGGTGGACCGACCCTGACGGTCGTCGGGTTCGCCTACAGCGTGAGCATGTCGGCCGATGCCTGGGTCGTTCCGGAGCAGATGACGGCGTTGCATCCGACGGCGAGCCAGATGTTGTATCGCTTCGCCGATGCCGCGACGAACGAGCAGATCACCGCCGGCCAGACCGCCGTGACGACCGGACTGCCGTCCGGGGCTCTGCTGGGGACGCAGTCATACCTTGCTCTGAAGGCACTCGCTACCGGTGAGCCGAACACGTTCGTGCCGTTCCTGATGGTGTTCGGTTGGCTCGGACTGGCGGTGGCCGCGCTGATCGTGGTCAACGTGGTCAGTGGTGCGGTGGTGGCCGGCTTCCGGCACATCGGCGTACTCAAGGCGCTCGGTTTCACGCCCACACAGGTGATGACGATCTATCTGGCGATGATCTCGATCCCAGCGATCGTCGGGTGTGCACTCGGGGTTGTCGCGGGCAATCTGCTCGCGGAGTCCTTGCTGACAAGGGCTTTCGAGAACTACGGCGCCGGTGGGGTCGGCGTACCGCTGTGGGTCGACGTGGCTGCGATGGTCGGCGTACCTGTCCTGGTTGCGTTGTCCGCTCTGGTTCCCGCATTGCGCGCTCGCAGCTTGTCGGCCGCGCAGGCGATCAGCGCGGGCAGCGCACCGCGTGCCGGTCGCGGTCTGCGTGCGCAGCGCTGGCTGAGCGGTACCCGGCTGCCTCGATCGGTCAGCCTCGGGCTCGGGCTGCCGTTCGCTCGCCCGGCGCGCAGTGCGCTGACGCTGGCTGCCGTCGTACTCGGGGTGACAAGCGTGACGCTGGCGGTGGGACTCGGGACCTCGCTGACCGACTACCAGACGGCTGCCAGCCGCGTTGATGCGGTCGACCTGACGATGTTCGCTGGTACGTCGGGACCGCAGCCGCCGTCGGAGGACGGGCCGCCGGTCGCGAAGTTGAGCGATCCGGAGGACGAGGCGCTGCTGCGGTCCACGCCCGGAGCGCAGTACGTGACAGCGAGCGGGGACCTCCCGATGCGGCTGGCCGGGACGAGTCAGGACCTCCGAGTGTCCTTCTATCGTGGGGATTTCGAGCACCTTGGCTACCGGCTGCTGGAAGGGCAGTGGTTCGACGGACCGGGGCAGGTGGTCGTGTCCGAGCGGTTCCTGCGGCAGCGGGCGCTCTCGGTCGGCGACACCATCACGCTGGACTCGCAGGGCAAGAGCGTCCAGGTGCGGATTGTCGGCAAGGCCCTCTACAACTCGGGCGACGAGGTGCTGTCCAACTGGGCGACACTGCAGCTCGTCGCACCTGCGACGCGAGCCCAGTTGTACGAGATCCAGCTGCAGCCGGGCACTGACCTCAACACCTACGTCAAGGCCGTACAGGCCGGCGATCCGGGGCTGGAGCAGACGCCAGGTCAGGATGCGGGCACCTTCGTCACGGTCGTCCTGGTGACCGTCATCCTGCTCACCCTGATGCTCGGGACCGTGGCCGCGCTGGGCGTGTTCAACACCGTCGTACTGAACACCCGCGAGCGGCGCCGCGACCTCGGCATGCTCAAGTCGATCGGTATGACGCCGGCCCAGGTGACGCTGATGGTGGTCACCTCGATGGCCGCGCTCGGAGCGATCGGGGGACTGCTCGGGATCCCGCTCGGAGTTGTCGCTCACCGGCTCGTCGTTCCGGCGATGGCGAACGGCGCGCAGGTCGACGTACCCGATTTCATGCTCGACGTCTATCCGCCGCAACTCCTCGCGCTGCTGGTCCTGGCCGGCATCGTCATCGCCGGCCTCGGCGCGCTGCTCCCGGCTCGCTCGGCTGCCCGGTCGACGATCGCCGAGGTGCTGCACAACGAGTAACTTGTCGGCGGCCGTTGATAGAAGTCGGGCATGACTGATCGGGCGCGTGTGGTGGTATCCGTGACGGCGTCGGTCGACGGCCGGGTGACACTCGGGCGCGATCGGTTGCTGCTGTCCGAGGAGGCGGGCCGTGTCTGGCACTCAATGCAGCCGGCCGGCGCGGACGCGGTGTATGCGGCGCGGACGGCTCTGCTCGAGGAGTTGTACGCGCCGACCGCGATCCTCGAGGGCAGCGGCACCTTCGTCACCGAGGATGCCGCGCCGCTGGAGCTTCCACCGGCAGACGACGACTGGCTGTTCGAGGACTATCTGCCGCCGGAGGTCGTGGAGCATCCGGACCACCGCAAGTGGTTCACGGTCGTGGACGGTCGCGGCCGCGTGCACTGGGATCAGAAGGGCGGCGACGGCATTGATCTCCTGCTCCTCGTCGCCCGCGCGACCCCACCGTCGTACCTGGCCTATCTCCGCCGCGAAACCATCCCCTACCTGGTCGCCGGCGACGACCGCGTCGACCTCGGGCTTGCACTCCGCCGCATGCGCGACGCCCTCGGCGTCACCTACGTCATCTCAGAAGCCGGCGGCACCCTGAACGGCGCCCTCCTCCGCGCCGACCTGATCGACGAACTCCACCTCGTCCTCCTCCCCACCGCCATCGGCGGCCAAGGAGTCCCCACCATCTTCGACGGCCCCGAACTCCCCCTCGACCAATCACCCACCCAACTCCGCCTCATCACCAGCAACACAACCCCCAACGGAATTCTCCGCCTGCGCTACGAAGTCCTCCGGGAGGGCAGCTCCAACGCTTCCTGACCAGATGTAGAGGTTGCGGAAATCTCACGCTCGGTGGTGACGAAAGCAGCACATCAGTGCATTCTGTCCGGATGACAGAGTCTGGGGGAGACGAGCCGTCGACGCTCACCACGCCAACACACAACGGTCCAGCAGCTTCGCCTAGGGAGCGTGCATTTGCAGCGGTGATCGGGGGCGTCACGGCCGCAGCCGGCGCCCTCGCGGTCTTCTGGACAGAGAACGAGGTCGGTTCAGCCGCGCTGCTCCTGATCGGCGCCGCCTTCCTGGCCATGGCGACATTTGGGCTGGTTCCAACTCGCTTCAAGGTCGGGGACAATGTCGTGGACGTCGCCGGCCGCGCAGCTCTGAGGACTCTCGAAGAAGTCGTTCGCGAGTCGGACTCCGCCACGCAGGACAAGGTGCTCGATGCCTTCGAAGGCGAACTGGAAGCGCAGGGTGTCAGACGGGATCCGGGCGACGCTGTCGAGGCCATGCTCAACCGATTCGAGCGCTATTCCGGATCGCAGAGTCCACGGGCGGTCCACGACTACCTGCTGCAGTCCGGATGGCGACCGTCTACTCCCGGCAAGAGCACCTACATTCGGTGGGTCTACAGCGGAAAGGCCCGCTCGGTCACCTTGTTCCAGAACAGTGGCACGTTGTCGGCTGCCTCGGTCCAGATACGCGACTACGCGAAGACCTTGCCCGGGGCAACTGTCGGGTCCAAGGACGAGGCATTGTTCGTGTACGCGGGCGATCCCAACTTGGCCATGGAGGCAGCGGACTCCATTCGGCAGTTCGCCGACACCGCCCGCTGAATCCACCACACCCGCAGCAATTCCGGCTGCGAACAATCGATCGGTGCGGGAGACTCTTCGGATGGATGAGGTGGTGCGGGGTAATCGGGTCGTGTGGGAACGGGCTTCGGGCAAGCATGTTCGGGAGTACGACGAGCTGTTGGCGGAGGCTCGGGATGGGGGGCGGTTGTTTGCGCGGGAGGAGGAGTTGCTCGGGCCGTTGCTCGCCGATCGCCCTGTGGTGGTGCACTTTCAGAGTGGGCATGGGCTGGATGACGTGGCGCTGGTGAACGGTGGGGCGTCGCGGGTGATCGGGGTGGACTACAGCTCGGTCGCGGCGGGGGCGGCCCAGCGGCGTGCGGTCGAGCTGGGGGTTGCCTGCCGGTACGTCGTCGCCGAGGTTCCCGGCGTACCGATGAAGGACGGGTCCGTCGATCTCGTCTACACGGGCAAAGGTGCGTTGATCTGGATGCGCGACATCGGTGCGTGGGCACGGGATGTGGCTCGGGTACTGCGGCCGGGCGGGAGCCTGTTCGTGTACGAGGCGCACCCGACGGTTCCACTGTGGACGTGGGACGAGGACGAGCCGCGGATCCGCCCGGACCGCAGCTACTTCGCCGAGACGAACATCAACGACACGTTCCCCGGCAACGGCGCCCAAGAATGGCAGTGGAACCTTGGCCACATCGTCACCGCGATCACGGCGGCCGGCCTGCGCCTCGACGTACTCGAGGAGTACGCCGAACCGTTCTGGCGACCTGCCGACGGCACCAAGGCGGCAGCCTGGTCCGGCCGGCTCCCGAACTCCTACGCCCTACTGGCCCACCGTCCCGCCTGACTTCCGCCCCTGGATCACGAGGTACTCGGACGGCAGTACGACGCCAGTCCCGCTCGGACTGCCGTCCCGCGTGAACAGGTCGATCAGATCGTTCCGAAGAGCCGGCCATCGATCACCCAACGCCTGCCGCGCCATCATGACCGGGCCGAACTTCGTCCCGTAGCAATCAGCCGCGGCCTCCGGCGACTCGTGATGGAGCCCGGCGAGCTCACGGCTGAACTCGAGCTCGATCCCGGTGCCCTCGAACAGCTCCCGGACGTGCTCCTCGTCGCCCCAGGCCAGTGGCGGATCCACGAACTCCGGCGCAGGTGGGACATACCGACCGACCAGCCGGAAGAACTCGCCGATCGACCCTTCCGGCGTCCAGGCGCACAGTCCGATCCGGCCGCCCGGCCGAAGTACCCGGGCGATCTCGTCGGCGACGACCTCGTGCCGGGGCGCGAACATGCACCCGAACGTCGACAGTACGACGTCGAAGTGCCCATCCGGGAAGGGCAGATCCTCGGCGTCTCCCTCGACCCATTCGATCTCGCGACCCCCGGCACGTTCGCGCGCGATCGCGAGCATCACGGGAGTCAGATCCAGCCCGGTGACCCGCGCACCCGCCGCCGCGGCCGGAATCGTCGCGTTCCCAGTCCCACAGGCCACGTCCAGGACATCCTCACCCGGCTGAACGGCGACGGTCCGCACCAAGCGCGCTCCGGCCTCGTACAGCCGTTCTTCCCGCAGCATCGCGTCGTAGTCCCCGGTGGACCAGGTGTCCCGCACCGATTCCTTGTACTCCGCCAGCAGCTCCATGCTCAGCAGCATCGACCAGCCGATGCCCCGAGCGCTTCGCCTGTTCAGGCCATCTACAGCAGGCCCAGCTGGGTCGCTCGGGAGACGGCCGCGGCGCGGGTCGAGCAGTCCAGCCGGGTGTAGATGTTCGCGACGTGCCGGTGCACGGTGTGCTCGCTGATCACCAGGCGGCCGGCGATCTCCCGATCCCCGAGGCCGCCCGCGATCAGGCGCAGTACCTCGACCTGCCGCAAACTCAGCACCGTGCCCTGCAGACCGAGTGAGGTCAGCAACTCGGCCTGGTCCCGCCTCGGTACGACGACCGATTCAAGCGCCGTACGGGCCTCTCGACGAGCGGCGTCGATGCGGCCGAGAGCCAGCAGACTCCGCGCGAGCTCCAGCCGGGCATGCCCTGCCTCGAAGGGAGCCATGCCGTCCAACAGGTCGACCGCATCCTCGAAGCAGCGGCACGCCTTCGCGTGATCGCCGGCCGCGGCCGCCTGAAGTCCCTCGCCGAACCGGGCCGCCGCACGCAACGGCGGCGTGGCCACAGTCGCGGCGATCGCGCCGAACTCGGCCAAGTGGATCGCCGCCGACTCGTTGTCACCCAAGGCCGTCTCGGCCCGGACGAGAAGCTCGAGCGGCCAGGCGCGAGCAACCGATCCGGCCGGAGTCCGCCGCAGCATCCGGTTCAGCACATCCCGCGCGGCGGCTGGGTCACTCCGATCGAGGCAGAGCTCGGCCACACCACGACGGGCGAGCGGATGCGACGCGACCTCCTCGAACAGCGCTGCTGCCTCAGCCGTCCGCCCTTGCCGGCGTCGCAACTCACCAAGGCGTACGACGGCCTCGGCCCGCCAGAACGGGCGTTTCGCGGTGAGGTCTTCGCGAGCACCGATCAGCTCCAGCTCCGCCTCGTTCCATCGACCGTGCCAGCCGAGGATCGCCGCGTAGTGCGCCCGGCAGACGCCGGTGACGAACCGGGCGTCCATCCGCCGGCTGAACTCCTCGATCCGCCGGCACCATTGGGCGCCACGCTCGTAGTCGCGGATCTCCTCGCAGGCGGACATCAGCCGGCAACACGTCCACGCGGCCGGCGCGAGATTCTCGTACTCCCCGCCGAGCGCGGCCGCCGTCGCCTCGTCGAGACATCGCATCCCCTGCTCGACGGCCCCGTCCTCCACCAGCGCAAGGCCCTCGGTGGCCAGGCTGAACATCTCCAGATCCACCGCGCGATGCCTCCGGCCGAGCTGGCGTGCTTCACCTGCGAGTTCCCGCGCGCGCTCGGTGTCGTGGCGCCCGAGCGCAGCGTGTGCGTCGAACACCCGGAGCCAGCCGAGCTCCGGACAGGACTCCAGTTCGTCCAGCAGCCGCGCGGCCCGGTTGAACCACCCCTCGGCAACCGCCCCGGCCCCGTAGAACTCGTTGTGATCATCGCCGAGCCACAGCGCCATCCTGGCCGCACCCCGCGCATCGCCGGCCTGGCGGTACAACCGGTACGCCTGCTCACGCGCGTCCAGACAAGCCACGGCGTCCTCGAGCCACCAGGTAGCCCAGCTCAGTCCTTCAAAGGCTTCCGGGGTTGCCGAAACCTCGAGAGCTCCTTCGAACCGCGCACGGGCGATCGGCCAGGCGCCCTGCGAGAGTGCGGCCCGACCAGCCTCCATGGCCTCGGCGTACATGAAGACCTCCTATCCCGCTGCCACCCGGCAACGCAAGAGGCGAGCCTCAGAGGTACGGCGGGACAGGGGGTGAATGCTAGACAATGTCTACGTGACTGGTGTCCCGTTGCGCGATCGGCTCGTCCAGGCCGGCGTCGAGTTACTCGAGGAAGACGGCTTGGCGAACCTTTCGTTGCGGGCCATCACCCGGCGTACGGGCGTCTCGCACGGCGCACCTCGGCGCTACTTCCCGACCCACAACTCGCTGCTCGCAGCCATCGCCGCCACCGGCCTGACCGACCTCGCGAGTCGTCTCCAAACCGCCGACGTACGCCGTGAATCCCCGGAGGAGCAGTTGGTCGCCACGGCCGGGCGCTACCTGGAGTTCGCCGCCGAGCGGCCGGGCATGTTCGACCTGCTGTTCAGGCACGACCTGCTGGAAGGCGCCGGCGGAAACCTCCGCCAGCAATCACTCCCGCTCTTCCAGGTCTTCATCGATCTGGTCGCCCAGGTTCACCCCGACGATGCCCGCGACCGCGCCATCGCCCTCTGGACCAACATCCACGGCCTGGCAACCCTCCGAGCCACCCGAGCCCTGGATCTCCTCGCCACCACCGACCTCACCCCGATGGTGCGCCACGTGGTCCACGTTCACGTCAGCCGTTGAGGTCCATCATTCTCTGTCACGGTTCTCACCTAGTGTCACTGCGGCGAAGCGGGAGGTGACATTTGGTGGGAATTTGGTAGGGACCTACAGAAATCGCGCGGGGAGTCCACGAAAAAACCGCACGAATGATGTAACGGCGGCCACACTGTGCCGATAAACGGGTGAGCGACCTGGTGGGGGGCCACTTGGGGGAAGCTCCGGTGTTTCTTCGGGACCACCGCATGTTGAGGGGGGCCTCGCAGGTGCTCACCCGGGGCGGGGTGAGCACCTGTTCGAGGATCAGGGCTCCTAGCCCTTGATGCCCACGTTCGCCATTCCTTCGACGAACCGCTTCTGGGCGAAGACGAACAGCACGATCATCGGCAGCGTCGCGAGCGCCGTGCCCGCCATCAGGTACGGCCACTGGATCTCGGCCGGGTTCTGCGAGAAGATCGCCAGCCCCAGTTGCAGCGGGCGCATCGTGTCCGACGTGGTGATCATCAGCGGCCAGAGGAAACCGTTCCAGGCCGCCTCGATCTGGAACACGCAGATCGTGATCAGGGCCGGCTTGATCAGCGGCGTCATGATCCGCCAGAAGATGCCGAACTCACCGAGTCCGTCCACCCGGGCCGCCTGGGCCAGTTCGTCCGGCAGCGAGACGTAGAACTGCCGGGCCAGGAAGGTGAACAGCGGCGCCGCGCCGAGCGGGATGATCAGGCCCCACCACGAGTTCAGCCAGCCGATGCCGCCCTGGCCGAGGATGTTGTTCCCGCCGAACAGCGGGATCGACTTCACGATCAGGAACAGCGGCACCAGGATGATCTGGAACGGCACCAGGAGCAGCAGGATGAAGTAGTTCAGCAGCATCTTGCCGCCGCGCAGCGGCATCTTGGCCAGCGCGTAGCCGGCCGTCGTACACACCGCGAGGGTGAAGGCGGTCTCGCCGACCGCGATGAACAGGCTGTTGCGGAAGTAGCGCAGGAACGGCGCGGTCTGCATCGCCTCGGAGAAGTTGCGCCAGCGCAGCTCTCCCGGCAACCAGGAGAACTTCATGATCTCCAGGTCGCTCTTGAACGCGGTCAACACCATCCAGACGAACGGCGTGATCATCAGGATCGCGCCGACGATCAGTACGACGTACAACACGATCCGGCCCGGGCGGACCGCGGACGGCTTGGTCGACGGCTTGGCGGATCCGACCGCCGGCAAGGTAGCGCTAGTCATTGGCATCCGCCTTCTGGAGGAAGCGCCCGACGCCGATGAAGAGCGCGATCACGATCATCATGATCACGGTCTCGGCGGACGCGTAGCCGAGTTTCAGGTCCTGGAAAGCGTTCTGGTAGATGTCCAGCACCAGCACGCGGGTCTCACTGCCGGGCCCGCCGCGGGTCATCACGTAGACCAGGTCGAACACCTGGAAGGTGCCCACGATCGACGTGATCAGCACGAAGAACTGCACCGGCCCCAGCGCCGGCCAGGTCACGTTCCGGAACCGCTGCCAGCGGTTCGCGCCGTCCAGGTCGGCCGACTCCAGCAGATCGCGGGAGACGCCCTGCAACGCGGCCAGGTAGATGATGATCTTGGTCCCGAGCCCCTGCCAGATCCCGACCACCATCAGCGACGGCAGCGCGGTCGCCGGGTCGGCCAGCCAGCGGTTCGGGGCGAACCCGAACAGGCTGAGGAACCCGTTCGCCAGACCGGAGCCCGGGTTGTAGATCCACAGCCAGATGGTCGCGATGGCGACTGTGGCGGTCACCGTCGGGATGTAGAACGCGGTCCGGAAGAACCCGATCCCCCGGATCTTCTGGTTCAGCCCGATCGCGACGGCCAGCGAGATCGCCATCGAGATCGGGATCACCACGATCGCGTAGAGGACCGTGTGCCACAGCGACGCGAGGAAGTCGACGTCGCGGAACAGGTCGGCGTAGTTGCCGAACCCGACCCACGACCAGGTGTCACCGAAGCTGTAGTCGGTCAGGCTCAGCACCAGGACGGCGACCACCGGGATGACGATGAAGATGCCGGAGTGCAACAGCGCAGGCGTCAGCAGGGCCCAGCCGGTGCGGACCTGACTGCGGAGCAGCGTGCGGCTGTCCTTGGACGGGGTGACCTTGCGCGGAGTGTCCAGTGCTGGACGTTCAAGAGTTGTGCTCATCGTGACTGTCCTGCCAGGTTGTGCAGCACCTTCGCGGGATCCTTCTGTCCGAGGACCGCCTGGGTGAGCTGGATGTCGAAGTTGCCGCGCATCTCGAGCCAGTTCGACGGCACCTCGTTCTCGTTCGCCGCGTAGACCAGTCCGTCGGCGACGAACTTGCTCAGCGGGTTCGACTTCGCCTGCGGCGAGTTGCCGGCGTCCTTGTAGGCCGGGATCTTCTTGTTCAGCTTGGCGATCGCGTCCAGCGTGGTGGGCTTGGTCATCGCCTGGATGAAGGCCCACGCCGCGTCCTTGTGCCGGCTGCGGGATCCGATCGACGCCAGGTCGCCACCGACGTACTCGATCTGCTTGCCGCTGTCGAAGCGGAAGAACTTCAGGTCGTCGCAGTTCTTCTGGCCGATGCCCTTGTCGGAGCAGTCGACCGCACCGCCGACGATGCCCATCGCGGCCTCACCGGTGTACACCAGCGGCTGCTGGGCCGCGTTCGTCTGGCCGTACGGCTGGACGTTGTTGATCATCGACTTGATCCAGTTGAGCGTGTCCAGCCCGGCCTGGTTGTCGAAGGCCGGCTCGCCCTTGACGTAGAGCTGCGTGCCGGTGGAGGTCAGGAAGGTGACGAACGACTGCCGGAAACCGGTCGCGGAGGCGAGGTCGAAGCCGCTGCGGGTGATGTTGCCGTCCTTGTCCCGTTTGGTCAGCTTCTCGGCCGCCGCCTTGATCTCGGTCAGCGAGGTCGGCGGCTTGTCCGGGTCCAGGCCGGCTTCGCGGAAGGCACTCTTGCGCAACGCGACCGCGCGGGCGTCGGCGACCAACGGGTATCCGTACAGCTTCCCGTCGTACGTCGCCGCCGGGATCAGCGCCGCGACGCTCTTCTCCTTGATCACGTCCGGCGTGACGCCGTAGTTGCCGAGATCGTCGAAGATCCGCTTCGAGGCGAACGGCTGGATCCAGCCGACGCCGGTGACCATCACGTCGTACGGGATGCCGGCCGCGATCGACGTGGACAGCTTCTCGTTCAGGTTGTTGTACGTCGCGAAGTCCGGCTCGACCTTCATCTTCGGATAGGCCTGGTGGAAATCGTCGACGACCTTCTGGAACTCCTCCCGGCCCTTGGTACTGGGCGGGAAGGACGGAAGCAGTATCCGCAGGGTGCCGGTGGCCTCGGCCGGCGGGACCCCGTCCGTGCTCTTGTCGATCACCCCGTTGCCACAACTGCTGACCACGACGCTGAGCGCCGCCGCCAGCAAGGTCAGTCCCACACCACGTCTCACAGGGGAACTCCTTCGCTGCCGAACCTGTTTCGGGCGGGTCCGGGGGGCCGGGCCAGCACCAGGTGCAGCGAAAGTATGGGAAAGGGCTTTCCTCGTCAATACCCTGACGCTCGAATGATCACATTCGATCAGTTCCGGAACCGGACCGATCAGTGCAGGGCCGGTTGAAGCGCTCCACAGGAGGATCGGATCCGCAGTTCGGGGAGCAGGCTGAGGTGCTGGACCGCGGCCGGACGGGGCGCGCCGGCCTCGAGGCGGCGGAGCAGCAGCTCGCAGGCGGTGCCGCCGAGGATGTACTTGGGCGGGCTGACAGCGGTCAGCGGTACGACGGCCAGCGCGGCGGTCACGTCGTTGTACGCGATCACAGCCAGATCCTCCGGAACCCGCAGCCCGAGCTCCATCGCCCGCTCGACCAGCCGCGCGGCGTGCTCGTCGGAGTGGATCAGGACCGCGCGGGTGCCGAACGACTCGCACTCGGCCAGGAACGCGTCGAGCTGCGCGAGGGTGGCCGCATCCTTCCCCTCCATCGGCAGGTCGACCGGCGACAGGAACAGGTCCACCCCCAGCGTCGACGCGGCCGCCTCGATCCCACGCCGCAGCCAGTACGCCGTCACCGTCGCCTGCAGGTTGACCGCGATCCGCCGGTGCCCGAGGGCCGCGAAGTGACGCAGCGCCAGCATCGCGCCGTACTCGTGGTCGGTCCGGACGTGGTCGTACTCGCGCGCCACCTGCGGGAATCCGAACGCCCGCTCCATCAGCACCAGCGGTACCTCGATGTCGTCCAGGCGCGAGCCGACCTTGTCGGCGTCCGCGTCGCCGAGCGCGGTGCTGAGCAGCAGACCGGTCACGCCGGCCCCCAGCACCTTGTCGATCCGCTCCTGCTCGATCGTCGCGTCGTAGCTCGACACCCCGAGCACCAGGCGGGCGCCATGCCGGTCGGCCATCGCCTGCGCGCCGCGGATCACGTCGGAGTAGTACGTCGCCGCACTCGGTACGACGATCCCGATCGTGGGCCGGCCGCCGGCGGTGTGGTCGGCCGAGGTGATGCCGAGAGCGCCGCCGTGAACCCGGCGGAGGAGTCCGGCCGAATCCAGTTCGGCGAGATCCCGGCGTACTGTGATCGCGGAGACGCCGAGCTCGGCGACCAGCTCGGCCACCCGGAGCCGGCCGTGCCGGCGCAGGCTCCGCAGGATCAGCTCGTGGCGCTCCGGTGCAAGCATGCGGTCCCCTGTGCTGTGGCCAGTCCGGCCGAGTGTGACGCAGTATGTGGCGCGTGATTGTTCGTGATCATACGATCAGGCACGCTCACACGGAACGAGGAGGCAATCGGTGGAAGGCGCCGGCCGGACCAGCACTGTGCTGTCCAAGCTGTCGATCATCGGCGATCTGCTGATGCTGCAACTGGTCTTCCTGGTGCTCTCGTTCGGCATCGTCACGCTGTTCCCGGCGGCGTTCGCGCTGCAACGGGTGCTGCCGGACGCGATCAGTCAGGACCGGCCGTCGCTGCTGCGGCAGTTCTTCAAGGAGTTCGGCTGGGCGTTCCGGCGGTTCTGGCTGACCGGGATCGGGCTCTACCTCGGCGGGCTGATGCTCGCCTTCGGGATCGCGTTCTGGGCGTACTCCGGCGGCGCGGCGCGGGTCGTCGCCCTCGCGGTGCTGATCCCGCTCAGCGGGATGATCCTCGGGCTCTACCTGAGCGCGCTCGCGCTGCTGCCCGAGGCGGACGACGAGACGACCATGAAGACCCTCTTCCGGTCGGCGAACCTCTTCCTGCTTCGCCGCTCACTCCCGGTGGCCGGCGGCGTGATCGTCCTGCTCACCTGGTTCGCGCTCGCCTCCCAGCTCCCGACGCTGCTGGTGGTCGGTTCCGGCCTGGTCCCGGCCCTGGTCGCGTACTGGTTGTCCCGGGTAGGTCGCACGGGCTCGAAAAAAAATTCTGAGGACGTGTCAATCTGAGCCCTCCCGGTCCGACGTAAGGGTGTAAGGCCCTCACAAGGACTCAAGGAGAACCCAAGATGTACGCGACGACCGAAACCCTGGCGACTTCGCCGGCCGCGCAGGGCGGCCGCTCGCGCTGGCTGGCCCTCTACACGCTGTGCGCGGGCATGTTGATGATCGTGCTCGACGTCACCGTGGTGAACGTGGCCCTGCCGGCCATCCAGGACGACCTCGGCTTCACCAGCTCCTCGCTGGCGTGGGTGGTGAACGCCTATCTGATCGCATTCGGCGGCCTGCTCCTGCTGGCCGGCCGGCTCGGCGACCTGCTCGGCCGCCGCAACATCTTCACCGCCGGCCTGGTCGTCTTCACCGCCGCCTCGGTGCTGTGCGGACTGGCCCAGTCGCAGGAGGTGCTCGTCATCGCCCGGTTCGTCCAGGGTGTCGGCGGCGCACTGACCTCCGCGGTGATCCTGGGCATGATCGTGACCCTGTTCCCCGAGCCGCGTGAGCAGGCCAAGGCGATCGGCGTCTACGCCTTCGTCGCGTCGGCCGGCGGCTCGATCGGTCTGCTGGCTGGTGGCGTCCTGACCCAGGCGATCAACTGGCACTGGATCTTCTTCGTCAACCTGCCGATCGGCGCGCTGACCGCCGTACTGGCCGTCAAGCTGATCGACAAGGACAAGGGCCTCGGCCTGGGCCGCGGCACCGACGTACCGGGCGCCGTCCTGATCACCGCAGCGCTGATGGTCGGCGTGTTCACCATCGTCAAGCCGGCCGCCGAGCTGGGCTGGACCGCCCCGCGGACCGTCGTGCTGGGCCTGGTGACGCTGACCCTGCTGGCCGCCTTCATCGTCCGTGAGGCGACCGCCGCGAACCCGCTGGTGCCGCTGCGGATCTTCCGCTCCCGCAACCTGACCGGTGCGAACCTGGTCCAGGCGCTGTCCAGCTCGGGCATGTTCGGCATCTTCTTCCTCGGCTCGCTCTACCTGCAGCGGGTGCTCGGGTACTCCGCTCTGGAGATCGGACTGGCGTTCCTGCCGACCACTGTGGTGATGGGGCTGCTGTCGGTGAAGTACTCCGAGAAGCTGGTCATGCGGTTCGGCCCCCGTCGTCCGCTGATCGCCGGACTGACGCTGATCGTGATCGGCCTGCTGCTCTTCACGCAGGCTCCGGTCGGTGGCAGCTACTTCGTCCACGTGCTGCCGGTGCTGGTGCTGCTGGGCCTGGGTGGCGGTGTCTGCTTCCCGGCTCTGATGGGGCTGTCGATGGCTGACGTGAAGCCTGAGGACGCGGGTCTGGCCTCCGGTCTGATCGGCACCACCGCCGAGGTCGGCGCCGCCCTGGGCCTGGCCGTCCTGGCCACGCTGTCCGCAACCCGCACCGAGGCGGTCGCCTCGACCAAGCCGGCGCTGGAGGCCCTGACCGACGGCTACCACCTGTCGTTCGCCATCGCCGCCGCGATCGTCGCCGCCGCGGTCGCCATCGCCTACACCCTGATGCGCCCGGCCAAGCAGGCCGAGGAGACCGAGACCGAGACCGACGACCTGGCCCTCGAAGCCGCCTGACAACGAACGCCGAACTCCCCGCGACCACCCCGGTCCCGGGGAGTTCGGCGTACCCCGCCCGGGCCGGTCAACTCACCGGCTCACTCGCAGGCGGAGTCCGCGTGCGGCGCCGAACCAGACCGATGAGCGTGAGGATCAACGCGAGCGGAGCGGCGACGAGGGCGCTGGCGGTGCGGTCGAGGAAGAACCTCAGTAGTAAGAAGGTCGCGCAGCCTGTCATGAGGAATCCGGACAAGGCGCCGAGGATCGGGTGGCTCTGCTCCCAGGCGGCGACGCGGGCGGGGAAGGCCTTCGGCGCGATGCCTGCCGGAAGGATCAGGGCGACGAAGAAGGCAGCCCACAGGATGTCCTCCAGGTGGCGCGTGCTGACGGCCCGGACGACGAAGCAGACCGGCAGGACCAGGTCGAACACTCGTCTCACCCCCGGCGGCGGAGTCGAGGTGCGCTCGATGAATCTGTCGAATTGCCCCATGTGGTTCCTCCCCGCGGTGATGATCGCACGGGAGTTGTCCACAGAGTTGGGGACGGGGGTTTCGGGGTGGGGGGTGGGATGGGGAAGGATATGGGCCGACGGGGCGGTGGATGCTCGTCGGTTTGTTGTCGGTAGAGGGGAATCGGACAGTGGTCGTGCAGTCGGTCGAGCAGCGGATCGCCGGGGAACTGGAGGTCGGCGAGAACCAGGTGCGGGCAGCGGTGACGCTGCTGGACGAAGGGTCGACGGTCCCGTTCATCGCGCGGTACCGCAAAGAGGTCACCGGGATGCTCGACGACGCGCAGTTGCGCACGATCGAGGAACGCCTGCGCTACCTGCGTGAGCTGGAGGAACGCCGCCAGACCGTGCTCGAGTCGATCGAGAGCCAGGGCAAGCTGGACGACGCGCTGAAGGCCTCGATCCTCGCGGCCGACACCAAGTCCCGGCTCGAGGACATCTACCTGCCGTTCAAGCCGAAGCGGCGGACCAAGGCGATGATCGCCCGGGAGAACGGCCTCGAGCCGCTCGCGGACGGGCTGATGTCCGACCCGGACGTCGAGCCGTTCGCCGCGGCCGCCGTGTTCGTCAACTCGGAGGTCCCGGACCCGCAGGCGGCGCTGGACGGTGCCCGCGCGATCCTGGTCGAGCGGTTCGCCGAGGACGCCGACCTGATCGGCGAGCTGCGTGAGCGGCTGTGGACGCAGGGCCGGCTGGCGTCGGCGGTGCGCGAGGGCAAGGAGACCGAGGGCGCCAAGTTCTCGGACTACTTCGACTTCGACGAGCCCTTCACGAAGATGCCGTCCCACCGGATCCTCGCGATGTTCCGCGGCGAGAAGGAAGACGTGCTGACGCTGACGGTCGAGCCGCTGCCCGCCGGTGTCGAGGCCGACGGCCCGACCGAGTACGAGACCACCGTCGCCCGCAAGGTCGGCGTGGAGAACCAGGGCCGCCCGGCCGACAAGTGGCTGGTCGAGACGGTCCGCTGGGCCTGGCGCACGAAGATCCTGGTCCACCTCGGCATCGACCTGCGGATGCGGCTGCGGCAGATCGCCGAAGACGAGGCGATCCGGGTGTTCGCGGCCAACCTGCGTGACCTGCTGCTGGCTGCTCCGGCCGGCACCCGCGCGACGATGGGCCTCGACCCGGGCTTCCGGACCGGCGTGAAGGTCGCCGTCGTCGACGCGACCGGCAAGGTGGTCGACACCGGCGTCATCTACCCGCACGTCCCGCAGAACCAGTGGGACAAGTCGATCGCCACGCTGGCCGCGCTGGCCGCCGCGCACAACGTCGAGCTAATTGCCATCGGCAACGGTACGGCGTCGCGCGAGACGGACAAGCTGGCCGCCGAGCTGATTGCGAAGCACCCCGAGCTCAAGCTCACCAAGGCGGTCGTGTCGGAGGCCGGCGCATCGGTGTACTCGGCGTCGGCGTTCGCCTCCCAGGAACTGCCCGGGATGGACGTGTCGCTGCGCGGCGCGGTCTCGATCGCCCGCCGGCTGCAGGACCCGCTGGCCGAGTTGGTCAAGATCGATCCGAAGTCGATCGGCGTCGGGCAGTACCAGCACGACCTGGCCGAGAACTCGCTGTCCCGTTCGCTCGACGCGGTGGTCGAGGACTGTGTGAACGCGGTCGGCGTCGACCTCAACACCGCGTCGGCGCCGCTGCTGACCCGCGTCTCCGGCATCACCCCGGGGCTGGCCGACAACATCGTCCTGCACCGCGACCAGAACGGGCCGTTCACGTCCCGCACGGCGCTGAAGGAGGTGCCGCGGCTCGGGCCGAAGGCCTTCGAGCAGGCGGCCGGATTCCTCCGGATCCCCGACGGCGACGACCCGCTGGACGCGTCCAGCGTGCACCCCGAGGCCTACCCCGTCGTACGCCGGATCCTGGACGCGACCGGGACCGACGTGAAGTCGCTGATCGGGTCGTCCGACCTGAAGCGGCTGAAGGCGGCGGACTTCGTCGACGACATGTTCGGGCTGCCGACGGTGACGGACATCCTGGCCGAGTTGGAGAAGCCCGGGCGCGACCCGCGGCCGGCGTTCAAGACCGCGGTGTTCGCCGAGGGCGTCGACAAGATCGCCGACCTGAAGCCGGGGATGCGGCTGGAGGGCCAGGTCACCAACGTGGCCGCGTTCGGTGCGTTCATCGACATCGGTGTACACCAGGACGGGCTGGCCCATGTGTCCGCGCTGTCGAAGAACTACGTCAAGGACCCGCGCGAGGTCGTCAAGCCCGGCGACATCGTCACCGTGAAGGTGCTCGAGGTCGACATCCCCCGCAAGCGGATCTCCCTCACTCTCCGCCTCGACGACGAAGTGGGCAGCGGGCCGCGGACGCCGGGCAACCAGGGCAACCGCGCACCCGGCGGCCAAGGCGGTCGCGGCGGCCAGGGCGGAGGTCGCGGGCAAGGTGGCGGCCAGGGCGGACGTGGACCGGGTGGTCAGAGCGGGCGCGGCGCAGGTGGTGGCCAGGGCGGGCACGGCGCAGGTGGCGGCCAGGGCGGTCGCGGCGGCAATCGCGGTCAGGGCCAGGGTGGCCAGGGCAAGGGCGGAAAGCAGGAAACCCCGATGGACGAGACGTCCCTCGCTGATGCGTTCCGCAAGGCGGGCTTCACCGTCCGCTGAGCTCCCGATGTCGAGGGGTGGCGACCGGCTCCGACGTACCAGCTGAACCTATGAGGAGAGCTGATGCGCGAACTGGCTGTCACCCAGAACATCACGGTGGACGGCGTCGTCGAGGCGGGCGACTGGTTCGCCCCCGCTGACGGCGGGGACGAGGTGCTCGCCGTCCTGCGCGACCAGATGGCCCAGGCGGACGGTTTCCTGACCGGCCGGACGACGTTCGAGCAGATGCGCGGCTTCTGGCCCGCGCAGGTGGACGACACCACCGGAATCACGGAGTACCTGAACACCGTGCAGAAGTACGTCGTCTCGCAGACACTGCAGGAGCCGGCATGGGAGCCGACCACCATCCTGCGTGGCGTCGATGATGTCCGCGGACTGAAGCGATCCGAGGGCACGCAGATCGTCTGCACCGGCAGCATCGCCCTCGCGCACGCGCTGATCGCCGCGGACCTGGTCGACGAGTACCGCCTGTTCGTCTATCCCACGGTCGTCGGCACCGGGCGGCGGCTGTTCCCGGACGGCACCACTCGAGCGCTGCGGCTGACAGCCTGCACATCCTTCGGCAACGGCGTCGCGCAGATGATCTACCGTCGCACCGACTGATCACAGCCTTTTCACGAGCACCGAAAGGTCGGTGCCGTCGGCCCCTTTCTGCCTAGTGTCGATGAAATGACCAGAGCCAAGAGAAGACTGATCATGACCGGAGTGGCCGCGCTCGCCGCGGCCGGGTTCTTCGTGAGCGCTCCGCTGACCGCATCCGCGGGACCGACCAACGAGACCTTCACCACCTACGACGCGTGCGAGGCGCGCGCGGCACAGATCCGGGACGGCTCCACCGGCGCCTGGTGCGAATACGAGTTCCACGCCTGGCCGCTCAGCTTCTACCGCTTGTACGTCAGCGGTGCCTGATCCGCGAGCTCGTAGCCGGCCGCCTCCACCGCAGTTCGGATGGCGGCCGGCTGGAGGGCCTGATCGCTGGTGACGGTGACGGCCTCCGTCGGCAGATCGACCAGCACGGAAACCACACCAGGCAACGTCTTCAGCTCGTCGGTCACGAAGTTCACACAGTGACCGCAGCTCATCCCCAGCACCCGGAACGTCTGCGTGCTCATCGAGCGGTCACATCCCGGGTCGCTTGCGTCGTACGGCGCATCCGGCCGTCGGGCGCGAGTTCCCCGAACAGGTAGACCTCGGTCGAGATCGTCCGGCCCTGTCGCAACCGGGCATGGATCGTGAACCGCGCCGCCAGCCGGTCGGCGGTCCGGATCGCCTCGTGAACGTCGTACTCCCAGGTCAGCAGGTTCTTCCGGATCGGGCGCAGGTGCGCGACGAGCCGCTGCCGGTCCAGCGTGACACCGTCGGCGGTCTGCTCCACGTCGGGCGTGTAGTAGCGATCCACCGCCGCCTCCGCGTCACCGCGCGCCACGACCTCGCGCGTGAACGAGTCGAAGAAGTCCGCGACGAACTCTCGTGCGCTTAACTCTGACATGCTGTCAAACATAAGCGCATCCACTAATCTTGACAAGGTGTCAAACAAAGAGCCGGTACGACGCAGGCGCCGTGCGGACGCGGATCGGAGCCGGACCGCGATCCTGACGGCCGCCATCACGCTGCTGGACGAGCGGCCCGACGCGGGGATGGAAGCCGTCGCTTCGGCCGCCGGCGTCACCCGGCAGACCGTCTACGCCCACTTCGCGTCCCGCGACGTCCTGCTCGACGCCGTCATCGACGAACTCAACCGGGAGACGATGGCGGCGATCGACGCTCTCGATCTCGGCCACGGACCGGCACTGGACACACTGCTCGACCTGATCGACGTCGGCTGGCGGAGCTTCGAGAAACACCCGTTGCTCCTTCACCTTCCTCAGTCCGCCGGCCAGGACGAGCGCCACGATCCGGTGGTGGAACGGCTCGAACGGCTGATCCGCCGCGGTCAGCGCGCCGGCGAGATCACCCGCGACCTCCCGCTCAGCTGGCTGGTCGCGGCACTCATCGCCCTCGGCCACACGGCGGGCGAGGCAGTAGCCGCCAACCGGCTGCCGGCCCGGAAAGCCACCGCCGCCCTCCGAGCCAGCGCCGTACGCCTCCTGCAGCCAGGCTGACGCCGTCAGTTGTGGACGGTCTTCAGCACAGCACCCGCCTTGTCGTACGCCGTGAGCGTGTACTTGCCAGTGCCGTGCGGGTCCGGGTCGAACCAGGACAGTGCGTACCAGCCGTCCTTGACCGTGATGTCATGGACGTTGCGGCTGCCTGCCGGTGCGATCCGGATCCTCGCGATGTTCGAGGCCACTCGCCCGAATCCGTCGTAGTACTTCGTCTCGCACCCGGTGCATCCCTGGTCGTAGCCGATCCCGAACTGCGCGAACCCGTCGTCGAACACCCGCCGTCCGCCGCAACGACGCACTCGACGCTTCGACGAACTCGACGTACTCCTGGTCCCGATCCACCGTCGCCCTCCGCTCTCCCTTGCCCCCTCAGTACGGAGCCGGGAGCCATCGAGGTTGCATCGCGGATCAGCGGAGATCGGCGAGGTGGCCGCCGGGGTCGCCGAGGTGCACGGCGGTGGCCCTGGGCGTGAAGCTGAGGCGGCGGTAGATGCGGTCCGCGCCGTCGTCGCCGGGAGTGAGCCAGGCGAGGGTGGCGCCGCCCAACTCGAAGGACTGCCGGGTCGCGTACGCCGTCGCGATCGCGCCGAGGCCCCGGCGGCGATGACTGTGGATCGTGCCGACACCGGCGATCTCGGTGACGCCGTCCGAGACAGCGCCCCAGGACGCACTCGCCACGGGAACGCCGTCGACGCGCAGCAGGATCCATCCGCCGTCCGCGGGATCGGGCTCGAAGGCGACCGCGGCGTCCTCGGACTCGTAGGCCTCGACGGAAACGGCGTTCGCCTCAGCCTGCTCCTCCTCGGAACTCACCACGGACATGACGACGTCCGACAGGTCGGGTTCCAGAAGGTCGGCCGGCTCCACGACCAGCAGTGGCGGCCGCGAGGCGACCGTCATCCCGTTGGCCTCGAGTACGTCGGCCAGGCCGGGACTGGCCTCCTCGATCAACTCGGCGCTCAGCCACCGTCCCTCGGCCGCGAACGCCCGGCGAATGATCGCCAGCGCCTCCGGTACGGCGTCCTGATCGAAAGGCTCACCGGGTTCGGTGGCGACCATCCCCGACAGGTACCAGGTGTCGTCGTCGTGCAGCAGTCCGGTCAAGGGTCCCGCGACGATCTGCCGCCGCGATGCCGCCCGACCCGCCAACTGCGCCCGCGCGATCCGCGCCCCAATGTCCATGATCGGACCCTACGGTGCGCCCGTCCCACTCGACCCGGTTTCTGCCAGCAGCAGGAGATCCAGCAGCCGGCCGAGATCGGCCTCCGCCGGCGCGCGCCCCAGCGCCCCGGCCAGCGCATCGAGAGTCCGGATCACCTCGGCCCGAACGGCGGGCCGGGATCGGGACTGAGCGGCGGCAAGAGTGTTGACGACCTGCGCGGACCGATCAGACCCGCTCAGCAACTCGGCGCCGATCGAGGGCGGCTCCACCAGCGGCTCGTCGGCGATGCCGACCTCGAGCCGGGCACCCAGAGCGGTGGCCAGCCGGTCGAGCGCGGAGACCGTGGGATTGCCGCGACCGTTCTCCAGGTTGGCGATGTACGGCACGGACAGACCGGCGTCGACGGCGACCGACGCGATCGTGCGGCCGGCCGCCTTGCGACGCTCACGGAGGACTTCACCCAGTTCCACGCCCGCCACTCTATTCCCAGGGGACATATTCTGAGAAAACACTCTTGCTTGAATCTATCTTCACAAGATAGCGTCTCGCTCCATGAGGACTCTGGGGAACCGTGATTTCCGCCGACTGTGGATCAGCGGGGGTGTGTCCGGCATCGGCTCGTGGTTGCTGATCGTCGCCATCCCGTTCTATGTGTTCGACCTGACCGGCTCCACGGTCGCGACTGGCCTCGCGCTCGCCCTGGAGGCACTCCCCGCGCTCGTCCTCGGGCCATGGGCGGGGGCGTTGCTCGACCGCTGGGATCTCACCCGCGCGATGTGGATCGCGGATCTGGTCAGCGCCGCCGCGGTCGCACTGATTCTGTTCGCCGACACGGATCGCCTCTGGCCGATCTATCTGGCGATCCTCGGCGAGAATGTCGCCACGATGGTGTTCCGCCCGGCCTCGCGGGCTTTGCTTCCCGCCGTCGTCGGCACCGGCGACGAACTCGCGGCGGCGAACGCGCTGAATGCCTTCACAGGCAGCGCGATCCGCCTGGCCGCCCCACCGCTCGGCGCCGTTCTCCTCGCCGGTCCCGGCATCAAGTTCGTCCTCGCCGTCGACATCGCCAGCTATCTCGTCTCCGCTGCGGTCATCGCGACGGTCCGCACCCATCGCCACCCGACCACCTCGAGCATCAGCGACAGCCCGCTCGCCGGTTTCCAGTACGTCGCCCGCAACCGAGTACTGCGCGGGATCCTGCTCGGCCAGACGATCTTCCTGACCGCGAACGCCGGCCTGACCGCCCTGCTCGTCCCCTTCACCGTCGACCGCCTGCACGCACCCGGCTATGTGCTCGGCTATCTGATCTCGGGGCTCGGCGCCGGCTATCTGCTCGGTGCGGCCTTGAGCACCAGAGTCCAGACCTGGCTGAGCATCCGCGACATCCTCGCCGTCACCCAGTTCGCGACCGCCGCCGCCTTCTTCGCTCTCTTCAACGCCCCGAACGTCCCTTGGGCGATCGCCGCCGCCGTACTGATCGGCCTCCCGGGCAGCGTGCTGCTGATCACCGCGCAGACCGCGATCCAGCGCACCGCACCACCGGCCGTGCTCGGCCGCATCGGCGCACTCTTCTTCGCGGCGGACTCCTTGGCTCTGCTCGTCGGTGCACTCGCCGCTCCGGCGGTGACACTGCTCCTCGATCTCCCGCTGACCCTCAATCTGCTGGCGGCGTTCGCGGTCCTCGCGGCACCGCTGACGCTGGTCGCCGTACCGCGTCATCCGGCGCATTTCACCCGGACGCATACCGGTGCGTAAGCGGGTGGTCGCAAACGGTCAGCAGGACATCCAACAATTCGACCGGGCTCGAAAAGTGATAGCTGCCAAATCGTTATCGGCACATTCCTGCAACCATTCTTGACAGCCATTCCGGCCCGCTCGGAGAGCCCTTCCCGACGGCTCTGACCAGCGGATTCGAAGGTTTCCCTACTCTGCGTTAGGTGTCTGTAAAGGTCCCTTCGAAACTGTTCCGGAGGGCACGCGCGGTGAGGTGTTCTTTACTCAGCAGCGGACAAAGCCGTTCGCCGCCACGGATCGACTCACCACGAGGAACGAAGATGACCGAGACGCTCGAATCCCCCGCCTCGCACCGCCGGGTGCGGGTCTGGTTCGGCGCTCACCCGATCGCGGACCACACGGCCGCGGTGGAGCAGGCAGCGCAGTACGAGGAAGCAATGCGGCGGCGGTTCGCGTCCCTCCGGGTGACCAGCGAGCCGGTGCTGGTCGACAGTACGGCGGAGCCGGGGCGATGACGACCCGGCCGACGCTTCTCGGCTACGTCCGGGCCGACGCGCTCAGTTGCGCGGAGGAGCTGGCCGCGGCGACGGATTCACTCGTCGCCTTCGCCAGTGCCGAGGGATACACCCTCGGGACGGTCTACACCGAGCGCGACGCGGCCGAGTCCACCGCCTTTCACGCACTGCTCGAAGAGGTGAAGCGGTCCGGCGTCCACGCGGTCGTCGTACCGACGATGAACCACCTCGGCACGGTCGGCACTCCGGCGGCGACGCAGCAACACCTCGAGTTCCACCAGGCACATGTCTGGGCGGCCGACTCGAGATAACTCCACACAGGCAAGCGGAGCTGACGTCTTGACCCCTGCATCGGCGTCGGTTCCGCTCTCCACCTCCACAGCTGCACCGGGAATGCCCGGGCGGTAGTGGACCACCAAGGCCCCACCGGCTGCTACCGGTGGGGCCTTGTCGATGGTCGGCCCGATCAGGCGACGATCGTGTAGCCGTAGCGCTTCATCAGGTCGGCGACGGCCGGGTAGAAGGTCGCGGTGGGATGGATTCTCCGCGGCCTCGGCCATCGCCACGGTCCGCTTGTTCAACTGCTTGCCGCGCCAGACGATCCTTGCCTCAGGCATCGTCTTCCTCACTGGCCGGGCCGAGGATCAGGTCCGCGTCCTCCGCGGCCCCGAGCGCCTCGAGCCGATCCAGGTCGGCGTCGCTCAACTCGTCGTCGAAGAGCTCTGACATGGTGCTGTGTCCTTCCCCCGGACGTTCCGCGACCGGGCGGCGCGCGGAACTCGCCGTACAGCGTAGGCGGCGGTGGGGTCGGTTCCTGCGGCCGAAGGTTTGAAGAACGTGAAGTTTCGGCACGGCCGCGTGCCTCGACGTGTGCGTACGGCGGAGATGGGGTACCTGTAGGTGGTCCCGCGGTTCGGTCAGCGCCATTCGGGCATGGGTGGAGTTCACCGAGCCGCGAGTTCTCCCACTGAGGGGCGGGAGAACGACCGGCCCCGGCGGGCGTGCTC
The DNA here is from genome assembly GCF_043197265.1 of Kribbella sp. NPDC049227. Lineage (NCBI taxonomy): Bacteria > Bacillati > Actinomycetota > Actinomycetes > Propionibacteriales > Kribbellaceae > Kribbella > Kribbella sp. NPDC049227. Next base: position 456,639 of record NZ_JBICST010000009.1, read on the forward strand.
CCAGGCGCGCCCGCCGAGTCGGAGCCCTCAGAGAGCCGATGCGACGAACAGGTAGCGGTTCAGACTGAAGAAGTAGCCTGCGCCGAGCGAGCGCAGGTCATCGGCCCATGCCTGGGCCTCCTCGGCCGTGACCTCACCATGACCGGGCACGAAGTCGCCGACGATGTCGATCAGGCCGGCGCTGTAGGTGTGCTGGTCGTACCCCGCGTTCAGGATCGGCACCACCTGCCGGTGGGTGACGGTGAAACCGGCCTTGTCCAGTACGCCGGCCAGCGTCCGGGGCAGATGCGGATCCGCGAGATGGTCCTCGAACGCCGTCAGCACCCGGCCCATCCGGACGTCGTCGGTCGACCGCCACACCACCGAACCCCAGTCGGTGTCCAGCAGGACGACGCGGCCCGCGGGACGCAGCACGCGGCGTACCTCGTCCAAGGCGCTCGGGACTTCGTCGATGTACTCGAAGACCTGGGTGGAGACGACCACGTCGAAGCTTTCCGAGGCGTGCGGGATCCGGTCCGCGGGCGCCAGTTCGAGTTCGATCCCTGGCCCGCCGGGCACCTCGGCGCGAGCGCGAGCGATCGCGAGCATGCTGTCGCTGATGTCGATCCCGCAGATCCGCCCGCTCGGCCCGACCTCGGCCGCCATCTCCTCGGCCAGGAGCCCCGGCCCGACGCCGACGTCCAGCACCCGGTCTCCCGGCCGCAGGGCCAGCGCGGTCCGCACCACCCGTCGCTGCTCGATTACGTCCGGAGTCGTGTACATCGTCTCCATCTGCCGCGACACTTCAGGATCGAACTGCAACCCGTTCACGCCGGTCTCTCCGCCCATACCTTCATCATCAACCGCGACCTGCCATCGCGGGGAGACTCCACGCGGTACGTAATTCGGACGCGCTCCAGGTGAGATCGCACTACCTTGGCCGGGTGATCGACGTACCCGAGGGATTCCGGCGGATGCCGCGATGGTGGAGCGACGGCTCGGCGTGGCTGGACGGTCTGGCTCAGGCGGTCGACAAGCAGACCGAGCGGTGGGGCTTGGAGGTCGACGGAGACGTCGCGTACGGCTCGAACGCGCTGGTCGTGCCGGTGACGCGAGGCGGCGAGGAGTTCGTCCTGCGGATGAACCCGCCCGGACCCGAAGTCGAGGAGCAGGCGCGAGCGCTGCGGTGGTGGGACGGGCGCGGGATGGTCATGCTGTACGACGCCGATCTCGACGCCGGTGCGATGCTGCTGGAGCGGTTGTCGACGCCGTTGACGACCCGACCGGTCGCGGAAGCGGTCGCCGTACTGGGACAACTGATGCGGCGGCTCGCGGTGCCGGCACCGGACGATGCGCCGTCGACCGCGGAGATCGTGGCTCGGCGCTCGAGTCAGCTCGAGCCGGAGTGGGAGCGACTCGGTCGGCCGTTCGACGTCGGCATTCTGCGGCAGGCGCTGGACGTGGCACCGAAGCTGGCCGAGACGACGTCCGAGCTCGCGGTCAACGGGGATCTGCATTCGGACCAGGTGCTCGCAGGCAGGCGCGAGCCGTGGCTGACGGTCGATCCGGTGTTGCTGCGCGGCGATATCGAGTACGACCTCGCGCGGGTGCTGTGGACCCGGCTCGACGAGATGGTCGACATCGTTCCGCACTTCGACACGGCTGTCGGCGAGGCCGGCCTGGAGCGCGACCGGGCTCGTGACTGGGTCGTCTTCCGTACGGTCGACTACTGGCTCTGGGGGCTGTCAGTCGGTCTGACCGAGGACCCCGTTCGCTGCGCCCGCCTGGTCGCCGCGTTCTGACCGCCAGATGAACCGGCTGCGCATCATCCGCGGGGTGTCGTTCGCGTTGGTGGCGATCGAGTGCAGGATCCACGGGTGGGTGATGTAGACGTCGCCCGCGCGGCCGGTGAGCTCGACAACGCGCACCGGCAGACCGTCCAGATCGGCCTCGACCATCGGATCTGTCGAGCGATCGGCGCTGGTGAGCGCGCGGAACCACGGATCGGATCGCAGGACCTGGTCGCGGATGGTGGTGAAGTCCCGCTCCGAAGTCGTGGTCAGGTGCCGCGCGATCACGCGGTGGGAGCCTGCCACCTGGGGAGTGCCGCCGCCACCGGGTTCGAGATCACTGAGCAGGGCCCAGATCTTCACCGCCACCAGGTTGTCCGGCGGCAACTCGAACCCGAGGTCCGTGTGCCACTGGCGATGTGGGACTGACCAGGGTTCGCCCGTCGGCATGGTGACGAGCACCTGGCCCTGATGCGGCGGCTTGGTCCACTCACCGAGCAAGGTGTCGAGCGCCGACCGGAGCGGCGGACCGAGGATCGCGTTCGCGACCGGGTTGGTCTTGGTGTTCTTCAGCTTGGTCGGCCGCAGGTTCGTCCAGGTGGAACGATCGTCGCGCTCCATCCCGTGCCGGGTCCGCAGTTCGCTCCACAGAACGCTGCGCATCCGATCGGCATCATCGGCCGAGAACGCGGAGGGAACCTTCACGATCCCGTCCCGCTCAAAAACTTCCAGCTCCTGGGCGTCGAGCATCCCCCCATGCTCCGCCCGACCACCCCACTCCCGCCACCGAATTACCCAAAGCGTTGCCAACAGCAACAACCCGGAAACCTACGGCAAGGTGGTGAGCTCGACCGGAACCACACAGTCCGACGTACGATTCATCCGCTCGACGATCGGGTGCCCTTCGACGGAAGGCATCGTGAAGGACGGCGCTGAGCCGACCGCGAGTGCCACCGCGGCACGCTCCCGCAGGCTCATGATCGTCTCCCAGTCCTGCAACCAGCGCCTGGACGGCAGATCCCCGTCCAAGCGCTCGTTGCCGACTGTGAGCACCTCTTCCACGAAGTCCCAGACCGCCTGGTTCTGCCGCCTGATGGCCGCAACCCGCACCGCGGGAGAGCTCCCCGGCGGTACGACGGCCGCGCGGACCTTGTCCGTCATCGTGGCGCACGCGCTGCTGACCGCCTCTGCCACGACCGGATCGTCGATCTGGTCGATGTGATCGTGATTCATGTACATCCACAGGCCGGTCCCGAACACCGCCAGGACCCCGAGACCGGCCACCGTCGCCCCCGACCAGATCAGGACCTTCGTTCCCCTCCGCACACGGTGAGGTTAGTGGGCGGGGGCGAAGTCGTGGAATCCGATCAGGCGCTGGATGCGGCCGTCCTCGGTCAGGAGGACGATGTCGGTGCCGCCGGCGACGGGCTCCTGGCCGTCGGCCTTGAGGTGCCAGGTCCAGCGCAGGTAGGTGTGGTGCTCGTCGATGTCGTCGATGCGGACGAAGGACAGGCCCGGGAACATCTGCTGGGCGGCGCCGACCAGCTTGTTCAGCTCGTCGTGGCCGTTCGTCTCGAAGCTCGGGTCGACGAACGTCGCGTCCTCGGTCCAGGTCCCCGCGATCAGCTCGGCCCGGCGGTCCGCGTCGGCCTCGTTCCACATCGCGAAGTACTGCTCGGCAAGAGTCGTGCTGGTCATCGTGTTCTCCTCGGTTTCGTTCGGATGACCAGAACCTTGCCGTCGGCCCCGCGCTCCGGTCGATGACGTCGGAGGTAATGGCGCTGTCTCTGCCACCGGTTACGGTCGAACCATGGCAGCGACGATCGAGGAGACGTTCCAGCGTCCGGTGGGCGAGCTTCTGCGCGGCTGGCGGGAACGCCGCCGGCTCAGTCAGCTCGAGCTGGCGAACCGCGTGGAGGTGTCCACCAGGCACGTGAGTTTCGTGGAGACCGGCCGGTCCAAACCGAGCCGCGAGATGGTGCTGCGGCTGGCCGAGCATCTCGACGTACCGCTGCGGGACCGCAACCAGCTCCTGCTGGCCGGCGGCTACGCACCGATCTACACCGAGTCGTCCTTGCACTCGCCGGCGATGCTCGCGATCCGTACGACGCTTCGCCGCCTGCTCAAGGCGCACGAGCCGTACCCGGCGCTCGTGGTCGACCGCTGGTGGAACATCGTCGAGGCCAACGCCGGCATCCAGCTGTTCACCACGGACGTCGACGAGAAGTTGCTGCAGGCACCGGTCAACGCCCTGCGACTGACCCTGCACCCGGACGGCCTGGCCCGCCGGATCGGCAACATCGCCGAGGTCCGCGCCGCAGCCCTCGCAAGCCTGCAACGCCAGGTCGCCAGCACCGCCGACCCCGACCTCCAGGACCTGTACGACGAACTCCGCGAGTACGCCGCGAACGACCGGCCGGTCAAACCGGCGACGGCCGAGGTCGTCGTACCGTTCCGGCTCGTGCACAACGGGCACGAACTGTCGCTGCTGACGATGATCGCGACCTTCGGGACGCCACTCGACGTCACGGTGTCCGAGCTGATGATCGAGTCGTTCTACCCGGCCGACGACCAGACCGCCGACTACCTGCGGACGCTGGCGTGAACGAACCACCACCCATCTGCGAGGGCGACACCATCGAGCTGCAGCTCGGCTGGCTCGACTACTACCGCGGCGTCGTCGAGACCAAGCTGACGGGACTGAGCGACGCCGACCTGAGGTCGAGCCGGCTGCCGTCCGGCTGGTCGCCGCTCGAACTGCTGCGCCATCTCGTGTACGTCGAGCGACGCTGGCTGCGCTGGGGATTCGCGGGTGAGCAGGTCGACGAGCCGTGGGGCGACTCGGGCGGTGATCCCGAGGGCCGCTGGACGGTCGGCGCGGACGAGAGTCTCGAAGAGCTCCTCGGCAGACTGCGCGAGGGCGGCGCGACGACGCGCCGACTGGTGACCGGCGTCGATCTCTCGACCCTGGGCGCGGCCGGTGGGCGGTTCGGTGAGGCGGACCGCCCGACCGTGAGCTGGATCCTCTTCCACGTCCTGCAGGAGTACGCCCGGCACACCGGCCAACTGGACGTCGTCCGCGAACTCGTTGATGGGGTCACCGGCGAGTAGGTGATTCCGCCCGTCGCCTACTCGCCGGTGTCCCGGCGGGAGCCCTACCGGTCTGAGGAGGGGAGACCGGTGGGGAAGCTCGGCTTCGGGAGGCTCGGCTTCGTGGTCGGGAGCGTCGGCTTGGCCGGCAGGTGGATCGTCGGCTGCTGACCCGGATCGACGGTGACACCGCCGGACACCTTCACCGTCGGAACGGCCGGCTTCGGCAGGGACGGCTTGGTGGTTGGCAGGCTCGGCTTGCCCGGAACGTTCGGCTTCGGGACCGACGGAACCGACGGCTTGCCGTCCGGTACGCCGTTCACGCAGTCAGGCAGGGTCGGGACACCCTTGCCCGGCAGCGACGGCTTGACGCTCGGCAGGGACGGCTTCGCGGGCAACGACGGCTTGCCGCTCGGCAGCGAAGGCTTGGACGTCGGGAGGCTCGGCAAGGCCGGCAGCGACGGCTTCCCGCTCGGCAGCGTCGGCTTCGCAGGCAGCGTCGGCTTGGCGGGCAGGGTCGGCTTGGCGGGCAACGTCGGAAGGCTCGGCTTGCCCGTCGGGAGCGACGGCTTCCCGGTCGGCAGCGAGGGCTTCGTCGTCGGGAGGCCAGGCTTGCCCGGCAGCGACGGCTTGATGCTCGGCAGCGTGGGCTTCGCGGGCAGCGAGGGCTTCACGCTCGGCAGGGACGGCTTCGCGGGCAACGACGGCTTGCCGGTCGGCAAGCTGTTCGGGTCGATGGTCTTGTTCACCGTGACCTTCGGCAGCTCCGGCTTGGCCGGCAGGCAGGTCGGGTCGACCGACGGCACCTGCGGCTGCGCGGTCGGAACCACCACCGGCACCGGCGGCTTGCCGCCGCCGGCCAGCAGGTTCTTCACCGGCGCCGGTCCGCCGACCGCGGCGGACACCGTCGCTACGGTTCCGGCCAGGGCGGTGACGCCCGCCGCGGCCAGTCCCCGGCGGAGCCAGGCCAGCCGCTTGCCGCGCCGCATCAGGTCGGCTGCGTCGGGCTGCCAGGGCTCCAGCTCATAGTCGAGCGCGCTGCGAATCTGCTGCTCGTCACTCATCAGTTTCCTCCAACTCCGGTATCGATCAGGTCGGGTGCCAGACGCAGCTTGGCCAGCGCCCGGGAGGCCGTGCTCTTCACGGTCCCGGCCGCCATACCGAGCAGCTCGGCGGTCTCGGCCTCGGAGAGATCCTGCGAGTAGCGCAGCGCGACGACGGCTCTCTCCCGGACGGTCAGACCTCCGAGGGCCGAGAGCACGGCCTCCCTGGTCTGCACCTCCCCGGCGAAGTCCGCTACCGCTCGCTGGTCCCAATCGTTCTGCACCGGGTCACTGGGTACTTCGTTGTTCCAGCGCCGGCGGGCCTGCGAGAGGAACCGGTTGACCAGTACCCGGCGCACGTAGCGGAGCGGATCACCGCTCAGCCTGTGCCATTTCGGGTACGACCGCATCAACGCCTGCTGCACCAGGTCCTCGGCAGTGTGCCGATCGCCGCACAGCATCTCCGCGAAGCGGAGCAAGGGTGTCGACTGCGCCAACACGAAGCGCTCGAAATCGGCGTCCGCGGTCCGGGTCATCGATTCTCCTCTGCCTCTGTCACACCGGTCCAAACCCCCTGGGTGATCGATCGGGTTCTGTTCTGTCACCAACTCCTTCGAAGAAATTTATTCACGGTCTATACAAGAGTGGCGTTTGTTTGTCACATTGGGTGAGCCGGTCCTCACGACCGGCACACACCTTCACCGCCCCGGAGGTAACCCGCCCATGCGTATCACCCGAAGTGCCAAGCTCGCCGCCGGTCTGGCTGCGACGCTGGCGATCTTTACCGCCACCTTGCCCAGCACGGCCGCCTCGACCGATCCGATCGCCGTCGCGGCCCAACCTGCCGGATCCAGCAACGTCCGGATCGAGGGCAGCCGGATCATCCTCGGCGACGCCCCGGCCACCATCGGCTCCACCGAACTCAGGCAGCGCTCGGGTCTCGCCGAGCTCACCCCGGTCCGCTTCTCCACTGCCACCTCGGCCGTCGTCGTCGGCTACACCTCCTCTACGCCGGACGGTTCGTCGGCGGAGGTCGACGTACGCGCGTGGGTGAAGGACCGGTGGTCGGAGTGGACCTCCGCCAAGGCCGGTACGCCGACCGCGTTGCCCGGTGCCAGCGACCAGGTGCAGTTGCGCATCATCGTGACCGCGCCGCCGACCGGTGCGAACCCGTGGGTCGGCGACCTGACCGTCCAGCCCACCGACAAGGCCGTCCCGAGCGGCATGACCGTCCAGGCTTCGCCGCTGCAGTCGCGCGTCTTCGCCACCCGCGAAGGACTGGTCGGCGGTACGACGGCCAACGGGCACGTCATCATCAGCCGCGACCACTTCGTCGCACTGCCGTCGCGGCGCGGACTGGCCGGCAACGGCTCCGGCACCTACTCGGTCAAGGTCTGTACGGCGTCGCGGTGCGCGTTCGAGCCGGTGTGGGACGTCGGCCCGTGGAACACCAAGGACGACTACTGGAACCCGAGCGCGACCCGGGAGATGTGGAAGGACCTGCCGCAGGGTCGTCCCGAGGCACAGGCGGCGTACCAGAACGGCTACAACGGCGGGAAGGACCAGTTCGGCCGGACGGTCGCCAACCCAGCCGGGATCGACCTGGCCGACGGTGTGTTCTGGGACGCGCTCGCGATGTCGAACAACGGGTTCGTCGACGTGACGTACCTGTGGACAGGTGACGGCGGCCGCGGCACGGTCGCGATCACGTCCGGCTACCTGAACGTGCGCAACTCGCCGAACTCCAGCGGCGCGGTCGTCGGGATGGCGGGCAAGTCCGCGCAGGTGACGGTCGAATGCCAGACCACCGGCCAGAGCGTCACGGGGTCGCAGGGCACCAGCAACGTCTGGCTCCGCGTCCACAGCGGCATGTACGTCGCCAAGGCGTTCATCTCAGCCGGGACGTTCGGAGCCTGCTGAACACCCAGGCCATCACAATCCCGTCCCCGACGCGACCCGCCCCCGTCCGGAGCGCGAGGGGCGGTGATTGTGATGGCCTGGCGGTTCGGGGTTCAGCAGCCGTGGCTGATCTGGGCGCAGGTCTGCTCGCCCCAGACGAGCTTGAAGGTCTTCCCGTTCTTGCCGGTCAGGGTGACCTTGATCTGCCCTGCTGGCGCCGTGCCTTCCTTCCAGGGCGTCGCGGTCTGGTGCTGCATCACCCAGTAGCCGCCCTTGATCACGGCATTCGTGGTCTTGCCGTCGGGGAACGTGTACGCGATCGTCGTGATCCCGGCGGGGAGCAGCCCGGCGGCCCAGTAGTACTCGTACTCCTTGCCCTTGATCGGGATCAGGTTGTTCGCGACGGCGAACGCGTCCGTGCTGGTGGACGCCGTACCGAGCTTCGCGGGCTGCCGGATCGAGCCGTCGCCGCCATGCCGCGCGTACGCCGTGTCGCAGCCGGCCCAGTACTTGCTGTCGGCAAGGATCAGCACACTGCCCGGCGCACCGTCCAGCCGGGCGACGACCTTCGCGGAGCTCCCCGGCCCGTCGACATCCTTCAGCCAGCCCTTGCACGCCGCCACCGGATCGGCCGGCGGTTCCTGGACCTTCGGCGTGGGCACGACCGGCTTGACGCCTGGAGTCTGCAGGATCTGCCGCGGAGCACTCGGCGCGACAGACGGCTGTTCGCTCGGGGTGGCCGGTGGCTTGGCGGTCGGCGAAACCCTTGGCGAAGGAGCGCTTGGGGTAGCGGTCGGCTCGAGGCTTGGCGACGGTGTCGACGCTGTCGACGGCTCGGCGGACGGCGTGGCCGGCCCGCCGCCGGCGACCGTCGTGTCGGTCGACGACTGCCCGTTCCGCGCCATCGCCGTCCCCGCGATCGCGACACCGGCCACCGCCGCGACCGCGAGTCCACTGATCAGGATCCTGGCCACCCGGCCGTTCCGGACCTGTTCCATCATCGTTGCCCTCCACACCACATCGGGGTTTGTCGAGCTGAAGGACGCGGCCTACGGTCCGAAAGGTTCTGCTCAGCAGCCGTGGCTGATCTGGGCGCAGGTCTGCGTGCCCCAGTTGAGCCGGACGTCGTTCAGTACGCCGCCTGTTGCCGAGAGCAACTGAACTCGGACCCGGTCGCCCAGGTCGTGGGCACCCGGCGGGATGCTGGAGACGTGCCGCATCAGCCAGAAGCCGTTGCTGATCTCGGCATCCACGGTCTCGCCGTCCGCGAAGCTGTAGCGCACGGTCGCGACACCGTTCGGCAGCAGTCCGGCCGCCCAGAAGTAGTCCAGCTGCCCGTCCACGGTGTCGACGGTGTTGTTCGCGACCGCGAACGCGTTGTTGTCCTGCACTCCTGGCTTCTTCAGAGTCGCCGGCTTGCGGGCCGACACCTCCGAGCCGTAGGTGCTGTCACACGCCATCCAGTAGCGGCTGTCCGCGATCACGATCGTCCTGCCCGCTTCATCGCTCACTGTTCCTCTGAGCTTCGCCGCGCCACCCGGTCCCGGTTCGCCGTCCGCGGCCGTTCGGCAACTCGCGACGGTCAGCCGGGCCGATGTCCCTGGTGTCTCGGGCACGTGCGGGTTGGCACTCGGGACGGGCACGCGCTTCGTCGACGGGAGCACTGCCGGCGGGCGAGGTGTGACACCGGCGAGCGACGGCGAGTGGGTGGCCGTGGGGTGCGGGGCCGACACCGGTGCGGTCGGTCCGTGGTTCGCGGGCTCGGGGGCCTTGCCCAGGTTGTCACCCCGGACCAGGAAGCCACCGGTGGCGATCGCGATCACCGCGACCGACGCCGCCGCCGCGGTGGCGAGGACGTGAGTCCTGTGGCGACGGCGCGCTCCCGCGATCACCCGGGCCGGATCCAGCGGCTCGATGCTGCCGTCGGGCGCCAGTGCGTCCCGGACCTCGTCCTCGGGCCGCCTGCCCTTCTCGTTCATGCTCGCTCTCCTACATAAGTACCGCTCAGCTCGGGAGCCGCCCGCAACTTGCCGAGCGCCCGCGCGTTCGCGCTCTTGACCGTGCCGACCGCCACCCCGAGGACCGCCGCCGTCTGCCGCTCGGTCAGGTCCTCGACATACCGCAGTACGACGACCGCACGCTCGCGCCGGCTCAGCGTCGACATCGCGGCGCCGATCGCGACCCGTCGGTCGACCGTGCCCGACTGGTCCGCGACGCTCAGGCCGAGGTGCGACTCCAGTTCGGCCGCGTCACCGCTCGGCCGCTCACGCCACGGGCGACGTCGTACCCACGACAGGTGTTGATTGACCACGGCCTGGCGGACGTAGCCGAACGGGTCGGCCATCTCGATCCGGTCCCAGCGCAGGTACGCCTTCTCCAGCGCGGTCTGCACCAGATCCTCGGCCAGCCCGGCATCGCCGCACAGCATCCGCGCGAAGTGGATCAGCCGCGCGGATCTGGCCAGCACGAATGCCGTGAAGTCGTCGTCCCGGTTGCCCGAACCCGGCATACCCTCTCCGTCCTCCGTCCCTCACCCCATCAGGACGCCGTACGCCGCCGAAAGGTTCTGGGAATCTTCCGGCAAAGCAGGGCCGGGCGGCCCCATCGTCAGCGGCGGTCGGCTGCGGAGGTGGAGCGGTCCTGACGTACGCCGGAGAGAGTCGGCGAGGGGACCGGGGAGTCGGGGCGGGACACGTGAGCCGCCGAGCGGCCGGACGGCGGCTCCGACGGCGGCGCGAGGCGCACGGGCGGGAGGGTGTCCGCAGCCAGGCGGACCCGGTTGCGGCCGGCGGCCTTGGCGGCGTACATCGCCCGGTCGGCGCGGAGCAGGAGGTCGTCGACATCGACCCCGTCGGCGGGGTAGACGGCGACGCCGATGGAGATGGTCAGGTGAAAGGTGTCCGGGTCCAGATCGGGGTCGTCGAGAACGCCGGCGCACATCGCGGCCAGTGGACTGGCCGCGACCGCGTTGCGGAGCCGGTCCGCGGTGACTGTCGCCTCGTCGATACCGGTGTCCGGCAGCGCGATCACGAACTCCTCGCCGCCGAACCGGCCGATCACGTCCTTGGCCCGGATCGCACTGCGCAGGATCGTCGCGACCGCGCGCAGGGCCTCGTCACCGACCAGGTGGCCATGCCGGTCGTTGACCTGCTTGAAGTGGTCGATGTCGATCAGCAGCACCGCCATCGGCTCGCGCTGGGTCCGCGCGGTCCGCAGCATCTCCTCGGTACGACGCCGCCACCAGTCGACGCGGCTCAAGTTCGTCTTCGGGTCCGTCTGTGCCTCGGACTCCAACTGGCCGAGCAGCAGGGCCCGCTGCGCGGTGAGGGTGATCGGGATGGCGACGAACGCGAACCACGGGCTGATCAGGCACGCGGCGGCCAGCAGGCAGCCGAGCGTCGCGGCCGTGGCATCGGTGCACAGGTCGTCGATCCCGCCGACGGTCTCGCGCCACGTGCTGCCGGGGATGATCAGTGAGATCGCGAGACCGCAGAGCACGGTGTCCGTCGCGACCAGAGCCAGTGCCCCCGCGACCATGGACACCACGAGTCCGAGACCGCTGTCTCCGGTCAGGTCGCGCGTGGCGGTGAAGGTGGCGTGCGCGGCGCCGACGCCCAGCACGTGGACCGCGGTCGAGAACGCCCAGCGGTACGGGATGCACTTACCGGCCCGGATCCGCCACCAGATCCGGAGCAGGACGGCGACCAGGACCGCCAGCGCCGGGTGCAGGATCAGCGCGGCCGCGATCATCCACGCCGGCGCGAGGTCCTTGTGCAACGCTCCGCCCCGCCGGCGCCGGTTCTCCACGCGGCGCGCACCCTCGACCGAGATCAGCGCGGACACGGTCAGCGCGAACACCAGGTCCACACCGCGCCAACTCGGCAGATCCGTGAACGCCTGGACGGCGTACCCGATGGCCGCGAGGTCGACGAGCACCACAACGACGAACGCCGGGACCGTCAGCGTCCACAGCGCCCAATACCGTACCGCTCGCCTACTCTGCGCAACCATCACCTCACACCGTACGACGAGTAAGCGTCTCGTCCCAATCCGCGACGGCGCGGTGCCGATGACGAGTTGGAAACGATGGCTGCGTCACTGACCATTCAGTCGTTTGATCAAGGATCAAACCGGCAAACCCTTACAGGACAAGCAGAAGTTGGACCGTCCGGGTTCGAAATGTCCTGCCGGACGGTCCGGCCGAACCGGAGGATCAGCGGCGGCGGCGAGCCGAGCCGAACAGGCCCCGGACGATCTCGCGTCCGGCGGAGCGGGCGAACTGTTTGAACGCGGACGAGCCGATCACCTGCTCGACCATCGACTTGTCCTGCTTCTGCGCCCGCGGCCTCGGCTCTGGTGCTGGCTTGGCCTGCTCCTCCGCCTGACGCTCGGCCTCGGCCTGCTCGGCGCCGGCCTGCACCTTGGCGGCGAGCGTCTCGTAAGCCGACTCGCGGTCGATCACCTCGGTGTACTTCGCGTTGTTCGGCGACGCCTGCACCGATGCGGTCAACTGCTCGGCCGTGGCCGGCGCCATCAGCGACAGCGGCGCCCGCAGCCGGGTCCACGCGACCGGCGTCGGCGCACCCTTCTCGTTCATCACCGTCACGATCGCCTCGCCGATCCCGAGCTGGGTCAGCACCTCGGCCAGGTCGTACGACGAACTCGGGAACGTCGACACGGTCGCCTTCAGCGCCTTCGCGTCGTTCGGCGTGTGCGCCCGCAACTGGTGCTGCACCCGCGAACCGAGCTGGGCGAGCACGTCGTCCGGCACGTCCTTGGGGGTCTGGGTGACGAAGAAGACGCCGACCCCCTTCGACCGGATCAGCCGAACGGTCTGTGCGATCGAGTCCAGGAACGCCTTCGACGCGTCGTTGAACAGCAGGTGCGCCTCGTCGAAGAAGAACACCAGCTTCGGCTTGTCGACGTCGCCGACCTCGGGCAGGTCGTGGAACAGATCGGCCAGCAGCCACATCAAGAAGGTGGAGAACAGCGCCGGCCGGTCCTGCAGGTTCGGCAGTTCGAGCAGCGAGATCAGGCCCTTGCCGTCGCGCTGCTGCAGCAGGTCCGCGGTGTCGAACTCCGTCTCACCGAAGAACGCCTCCGCACCCTGGTCGGCGAACCCGATCAGCGACCGCAGGATCACCCCGGCGGTCGCGGCCGACAACCCGCCGAGCTCCTTGAGGTCGCCCTTGCCCTCGTCGCTGGTCAGGTGGGTGATGACCGACCGGAGGTCCTTCAGGTCGAGCAGCGTCAGGCCCTGCTTGTCGGCGTAGTGGAAGATCAGCCCGAGCGACGACTCCTGGACGTCGTTCAGCCCCAGCACCTTGGACAGCAGCACCGGGCCGAACGACGTGATGGTCGCCCGGATCGGGATCCCGGAGCCCTGCCCGCCGAGCGCGTAGAACTCGGTCGGGAACCCGGTGGCGGTCCACTCCTGGCCGATCGTCTTGGTCCGGGCCAGCAGCTTCTCGCTCTCCTGGCCCGGCTGGGAGATGCCGGACAGGTCACCCTTGATGTCGGCGGCGAACACCGCGACCCCGGCCGCCGACAGCTGCTCGGCCATCAACTGCAGGGTCTTCGTCTTACCGGTACCGGTCGCGCCCGCGACCAGGCCGTGCCGGTTCACCATCGCCAACGGGATCCGGACCGCCGCCTCCGGTTTCGGCTCGTCGCCGACCAGCAGCGCGCCGAGTTCGATCGCCGCCCCTTCGAACGCGTACCCCTGCGTGACGGTCTCCACGACATCAGCTGTCTCGGCCATGTCAGCGTGCCTTTCCCCGATTTGAAGGAACCACTCGCTGCGCATGCTAGTGCCCTCGGGTGTGGATGGGAGAGTTATCCACACCCGAGGACGGTCGCTGGTCAGCGCATGACGACCACGTGGGTGGCTCCGGCGGCGAAGGTCCAGATGGCGGCGGACATCGACGCTGTGACCCGGATGCAGCCGTGCGAGGCGCGGTAGTTGGTGCCGAGCAGCCAGTCGGCGTGGATCTGCTTCCCGTTCGACTTGTACGTCGGGATCTGGTGGAACCCGATCCCGCAGGGCGCGAACCGGACGAAGTTGTTCAGGTACAGGCTCGCGCCGTCGGTGTTCTTCCGGATCCGCGCCGCCCGCCCGCACTTCGCGCCGCTCGTGTAGTTCCCGGCGCGCAGGTACGACGGGTTGTCGATGATCCCGCCCTGCCGGACGACTTTGCCGCGGGCATCGATCAGCCACACCCAGTTCTGCGTCTGGCTGATGACGATCCGCCGCCCGCTCCCCGACCGCCGCGGCACCGACCGCACGTCACACCGTTTCGCGGTCGTCGCCATCAGCCGCGAGTACGTCGTACTGTTCAGGGCACCGGACTGGCTCAGGACGTTGGCGGACTGGAACCGGACCGTGGCCGCCTGGGTCATCGCGCCGATCCTGCCGTCCACCGGCCCGGCCGTGCAGCCGAGCTTGTTCAGCCGTGTCTGAGCCGCCTTCGCCTGTGTCACCGTGAGCGCGTCGGCCGGCAGCGCCGTACCTGCCGCGACCAGCGTCACGGCCGCTGCGGCGAGCCCGAGTTTGGAAAGAATTCGCATGCGGTTCACCCCCTTGGTCGTGGGCGAGGAACCCACGCCCACCACTGCCTCTCCGGATAGGACGTCCACCGGCACCGAAAGGTTGAGTCCCCACCCCCGTCTGATCCGGTGACGTTCATGACCTCTCACAAGACCTTTTACCCCGCTAGACTTCGAGGGGTGATCTTCAAGCGCGTCGGGGAGGAACGCCCATACCCGGACCATGGCCTGCAGCCGAAGGACTGGTCTTCGCTGCCGCCGAGGCAGGTGCGGCTGGACGAGCTCGTCACCACCAAGGGCACCCTCGATCTGAACGCGCTCCTCGATGAGGACTCCACCTTCTACGGCGATCTGTTCGCGCATGTCGTCGAGTGGAAGGGTGAGATGTTCCTCGAGGACGGCCTGCACCGCGCCCTGCGTGCCGCGCTGCAGCAGCGTTTGGTCCTGCATGCCCGGGTACTGGTCGTGGACTGACCAGATGCCTGCTCACGGGGGGTTGAGCCGATGACCGCGATCCATCCACAGCCGAGGCCGCATTCGCGGATCCATTGGCGGACGCCGATCACGATGGTGGCACTGCTGGTGATCCTGGTCGGCGGCGCCTGGTGGGGCTGGAACTCGTTGATCAACAGCAGCGCCGAGCCGACCTGCGTCGACCAGAAGCTGCCGAACAACCGCCTGGTGCCCAAGCAGGTGGTGGTGAACGTCTACAACGGTGGAGCCAAGGCGGGTACGGCGGCCGCCGTGGCCGACGTACTGAAGAAGCGCGGGTTCCACGTCGCGAGGATCGCGAACGAGCCGAAGGGCGACAAGATCGACGTCGTCGCGATCCGCGGCGCGACCGACAAGTCGCCCGAACTCCTCCTGATCGCCGGCCAACTCAGCCAGAAGGCCCTGACCATCGGCGACGAGCGCACCGACCACACCGTCGACCTGGTCCTCGGCCCCCGCTACACCGGCCTCAAGGCCAAAGGCCTCCCCTCCGTAGCCCTGCCCCCCGACACCACCCTCTGCCTCCCCGTCATCCACACCCCCCAACCCATCCCCTCCGGCCAAAACCCAAACTGATCAGCCAGTCGGCTTAGGGTGCCCCGTCCCGGCGTACGTGATCCACACCGTCCGCACTTCCGGGTCGACGAGATACCAGATCCGCCCTCCACCAGTTACCTCGTACTGCCACTGCTCGAGTCCGTCCTGGGTGGACAAGGTTCCCTTCAAGCGGTGGTGCCGGCCCGACTGAGGAAACGGTTGCGGCTCAACCCGGATCTCCGCCCATACCCTCGCCGTGTTCCCAGGAACCTGTCGACACAGTTCCTCCCATCCTTTGGCGGCGGGAGTGCTGAAGAACCTCAGCTCCCAGTGATCGGTTCCTGCGGGAGGAGCGACCCGATCGCCGCGCTTGGCGGGACTCACTCGCCTGCAGGCTCGGGCACCGGGCCGAAATCGCCCTTGTCTGATGATCGGAGGATGGCGAGCAGCTCAGGGTCGGCCCAGACCTCGGCTGTATTGCGCCACTGAGCGATCAGGATGAGCACAGGCGCCGGAACGCCGAGCTCTAAGCTGGCGTCCATCACGTCGACCAACTCCTGCGCGAAGCCGATCCGGTCCTCCGGAGGCAGGAACGCGACCCAGGGAAACACCTGCGGCAGGACGTCGAGCAAATACTGCGACCGCAGCACCGGATTGCCCATCACCGCACGCAGCATTCGCACGGTGACGTCCGCCAGTTCGCTCTCCTCGGTCGCCCGGTCGGCGGTTGTCAGCACGAGGTCGTCTTCGGAGCCGCGGCGGTGGATGCGCAGCGCTCGGCTCCGGCTCGCCTTCAGCTTCTCCACTGTTTCGTTCGGGCGCTGGAGTAGATCGGAGAAGTTCACTTCCTGCAGTTCCGGCATACTTCAAAAGTAGTTCAGAACTCACGGCTGGGCAAGCCGCTTTCAGTGTTGTTCGCGGCCTCGTTCGCCGAACCAGCCGGCCAGGCGGCCGGCGCGGGAGACGGCGCGGAGGCGGCGGGCGGTTTGGTCGCGGAGCGGGCTGGGGGCGACGACGAGGAGGGAGTCGCCGGCTCGGAGGACGGTACGGCGGTCGGGGACGAAGGCTCGGTCGCCGCGGATGATCAGCGAGACGGACACGCCGACGGGCAGGCGCAGTTCGCCGATCTCGACGCCGGCCAGGCGGGACTCGCTCGGTACGTGCACCTGGAGCATGTCGGCCCCGAGCGACTCCAGCGGCGCGACATCGATGTCCACCTCGTACGACGCGTTCTCGTCGAGCACCTTCAACCGGCGGGCCAGCCACGGCAGGGACGGACCCTGCAGCAGCGTGAACAGCAGGACCAGCACGAACACCACATCGAAGATCCGGTCCGCCTGAGGCACGCCCGCCGCCAGCGGGATGGTCGCCAGCACGATCGGCACCGCACCGCGGAGGCCGGCCCACGCGATGAACGTCTGCTCACTCCACGGCATCCGGAACGGCGCCGCCGACACCGCGACCGACGCGAACCGCCCGACCACGGTCACCGCGACCCCGATCACCAGCGCGATCACCAGGTCGTCCAGCCCGATCCGGGCCGGGGACGCGAGCAGCCCGAGCATGATGAACAGCCCGATCTGCGCCAGCCAGGCGATCCCGTCGACGAACGAACGGGTCGCCAGCCGGTGCGGCAGCTCGGCCCGCCCGAGGATCAGCGAGGTCACGTAGACCGCCGCGAACCCCGACACATGCAGCAGCACCGCGCCACCGGCGTACGAAAGGAACGCGAGCGACAGGACCGCGACCGGGTACAGACCGGCCGAGCCGAGCGCGACCCGGCGGAGCAGTCCGACGCTGATCCAACCGATCAGGAATCCGAACAGCGCGCCGACGACCAGCTCGTAGAGCACCAGACCGGTGAAGTACCAGATGCCCTTCTCGCCGACCTCGCCCGTGCTCACCAATGTGACCAGCAAGACCGTCGGCGCGTCGTTCAGACCGGACTCGGCCTCGAGCGCACCCCGCAACCTCGGTCTGATCGGGACACGACGCAGTACGGAGAAGACCGCCGCGGCGTCGGTCGGTGAGGTGACCGCGCCGAGCAGGACCGCGAACTGCCAGTCCAGCCCGAGTACGAAGTGCGCGACACACGCGACCACCCCGACGCTGATCGCGACGCCGACGGTCGCCAGTACGACGCCCAGTGGCATCACCGGGCGTACTTCGTTCCACCGGGTGGTCAGACCGCCCTCGGTCAGGATCACCACCAGCGCGGCGAACCCGAGGGCGTGCGCGAGCTGCGCGTCCTCGAAGTGGATGTGTCCCGGGCCGGACTCGCCCAGCACCAGGCCCATCCCGAGGTAGATCAGCAGCGAGGGGAGCCCGAGCCGCCCGGACAACCGGACCGCGACAATCGCGACCAGCAGCACGGCCGCACCGGCCAGCAGAATCCGGTCGAGCTCCGCGACATCCATTGGGGCCCCCCGCTGCGTCAGGTCCCGAGAGACGAAGACCCTGACGCATCACACAGCATCAGGGTCTCCGGCCTTCAGCCACCCCGGAGGGCGGTATGGCGGTGGCGGAGGGATTTGAACCCTCGGACGGGGGTTGCCCGTCACGCGCTTTCGAGGCGCGCTCCTTCGGCCGCTCGGACACGCCACCGCCGGAGAGGCTATCAAGGTCTGTGCCCGATGAAGAAATCGCGCAGCCGCGCGCCCGCCTCGTCGGCCATCACACCGCCCACCACTTCGGGCCGATGATTCAGCCGGCGATCCCGGACGACGTCCCACAACGACCCCACCGCGCCCGCCTTCTCGTCGTACGCCGCGAAGATCAGCCGGTCCAGCCGGGACAGCACGACCGCGCCCGCGCACATCGTGCAGGGCTCCAGCGTGACCACGAGAGTGCAGCCGGTGAGCCGCCACTCGCCCACGTGCCGGGCGGCCTCGCGGATCGCGAGTACTTCGGCATGCGCGGTCGGATCCCCGGTCGCTTCGCGCTCGTTGTGACCACGTCCGATCACCTCGCCCGAGGCGTCCACCACGATCGCCCCGATCGGTACGTCGGGCAGCGCCTTCTCGCCTTCCGCCAGCGCCAGGGCCATCAGCCGGGCCCACTCCCGCTGGACCGCCGGGCTAACCAAGGGCTTCGATCGCCTCGTGGAACTGGTTGCCGAACCCAAGGGCCTCGGCGACCTCCTCGAGCATCTCCTCCGGGTAGAGGTCGACGTCGTCGCACAGCGCGCCCAGGTCCATCGCACTCATGCCGAGGTCGGCGATGATCGCCAGGTCACCGGCCGGGACCTGTTCGTCGTCGTCATCGGCCAGCGGGATGTCGAGTTCGTCCACCACCTGCCGGGCCAGCGGCCACTCGGTCGCGGCGGTGACGTCGGAGATCAGCAACCGGGCCCGGCCGCCGATCACGCGCAGCAGCAGGAAGAAGTCCTCGTCGACCGAGATCATCCCCAGCACCCCGGCCTCACCGGGGTAGCGGCGCAGGGCCGACACCAGGGTGGACAGCTCAGGCTCACCGCGCAGCACCAGCGGGGTGACGTTCCAGACGCCGTCCTCGGTGTAAGCGGCGACCGCGAAGTCGAGGTCGGTGGTCATCGGCCCTGCCGTGGCATCAGACACCGGATCATCGTCGCAGACTCGCGCCGTACAAGGGAGATATTCGCGATCTCGACGTGATATCGGTACCGCGAACACACGGAGTCACAACACTTGCTCTCAGTGATGGTACGTCGCTCTGCGCATCGCTTCCCGCAGCTGCCGGACCCGGGCTCGCCGGGGTGCGATCCGGTCCCGGAGTGCGCGCGCTTCCTCGAGCTCCCGGAGGAACGCGGCGCGGCGCCGGAGGCGATCGAGTTGTTCGGGCGTCTTGGCACCGCTGTCCGTCATCGGCGTACTCCCTGGGGGGCGAGGCAGGGCTCATTCCAATGCACTTTCGAGTCTGACAGCGAGCGAGCTTTCCCGCGCCGAATCGCCGACGGTACCGTTCCGGCTTATGCAGATCCTCGTCGTGGACCACCCGCTCGTCGCCCACAAGCTCACCGCGCTGCGGGACGAGCGCACGGACTCGCCCACGTTCCGGCGGCTGACCGAGGAGCTCGTCACGCTGCTCGCCTACGAGGCGACCCGCGACGTCCGCACCGGTCCGGTCACCGTGCAGACCCCGGTCGCCGAGGCCCAGGGCGTCAAGCTGTCCGCGCCGAAGCCGCTGGTCGTCCCGATCCTGCGGGCCGGCCTCGGCATGCTGGAGGGGATGTCGCGGCTGCTGCCGACCGCGGAGGTCGGCTTCCTCGGCATGATCCGCGACGAGGAGACCCTGCGGGCGTCGACTTACGCCGAACGCCTGCCGGAGGACCTGTCCGGTCGGCAGTGCTACGTCCTGGACCCGATGCTGGCGACCGGCGGGACGCTGTCCGCGGCGATCCAGTTCCTGGTCGATCGCGGCGCAGACCACATCACCGCGATCTGCCTGCTGGCCGCGCCCGAAGGCGTCGAGCACGTGGAACGCGAACTCACCCACCTCGACGTCCCCTGCAACCTCGTCATCGCGGGCATGGACTCGCACCTGAACGAGAAGGGCTACATCGTGCCCGGCCTGGGCGATGCGGGTGACCGCCTGTACGGCGTCGCGCAGTAAAAGAAAAAGCAGTTGTTGGGAAGAGGGCCTGGGCGACGCCGGTGATCGTTTGTACGGCGTCGCCCAGTAGCCGTCAGACGAAGGTGTCGCGGTAGAAGAGGTTGGCGCGACGGTCGCCGGTGACACCGGAGGCGAAGCCGAAGCAGAGCCGCGGGCGCCCGAAGCGGTCGACGTGCACCCCAACACCTTCGGCCTCGCGATACACGAGGTCTGCCCCGTCCAGGATCCGCACGGACTCGACGACCTGGCCGCTGTTGATGTCGAAGCACCAGAGCTTCGAAGTGAACAGTGCCGGATCGGGCGCACCGGCGTACGCCTCACCCTCCCAGAGGTAGACGTACGAGCCGTACAGCGCCCAGCCCTGGAAGTCGATGCCCTCGGTCATCGCGGGCTGCTTGAACGACGCGATCGGTCGTGAGAAGTTGCCCGCCCGGGCGGCGATCAGCGAGTAGACGTTGATGTGGAAGCCGTCGGACAGCGTGTGCCGGATCCCGATCTGTCCGTGCCGCTGGTCGACCGACGGTGTGAAGACAGCACCGTCCGCGACCGGCTTCCAGCTCCGCAGCCCCGGCGAGTCCTTGGTCAGCGTCGCGCCGTCCTGCCAGCGGAAGCGGGCGATCTGGCGGCCCCGGGCGTTCACCGTGTCCACATCGGTCTCGGTCCACAGGTACGTCGTACGCCCGACCGCCTCGGCCCCGATCGAGACCGCGTGGCCGAACCCGCTCAGGTACATGTGCCCGACGACGTCACCGGCGAGACTGAGCCGCGTCAGCGTGAGATCACCGCTGTTCGAGGCTGTCTTGGAGCGCAGTTGCCCGGAGAACAGCCGCTGGTTCACGTTGTCGAAGGCAATCGACTGCATGACGGTCACATCGGCCAGCGGCTTGCTGCGGAACAGTTCGCCACCCGGCCCGTCGAGGGCGAAACGTCGGCTCGGCGGGAGGCTGGCTGTGCGGGCGGCGGCGGGTGATCCGACGGCGCCGGCGACGAGCATCGCACCGGCACCGGCCAGCAACCCACGGCGGGAGAGGTTGTCCATAGCGCCGACCGTAAGCGATTTACCGCGAACTGTCAGCAGTCCGCGCAAGATTTTCTGCTAACTAATCATCCAAGAGTGTTAGAACGCGTACGGGTACGGCGACCAGTCGGCCGGGCGCTTCTCCAGGAACGCGTCGCGACCCTCGGCGGCCTCGTCGGTGCCGTAGGCGAGCCGGGTCGCCTCGCCGGCGAACAACTGCTGCCCGACCAGCCCGTCGTCGATCAGGTTGAAGGCGTACTTCAGCATCCGCTGCGCGGTCGGCGACTTCGCGCAGATCTTCCGGCCCCACTCCAGCGCGACCGCCTCGAGCTCGGCGTGCGGCACGACCTTGTTCACCATGCCCATCCGGTACGCGTCCTCCGCGGAGTACTCGTCGCCCAGGAAGAAGATCTCCCGCGCGAACTTCTGCCCCACCTGCCGGGCCAGGTACGCCGAGCCGAAGCCACCGTCGAACGACGCCACATCCGAGTCGGTCTGCTTGAACCGCGCGTGTTCCGCGGACGCCAGCGTCAGGTCCGCGACCACGTGCAGGCTGTGCCCGCCACCCGCGGCCCAGCCGGGTACGACGCAGATGACGACCTTCGACATGAACCGGATCAACCGCTGTACCTCGAGGATGTGCAGCCGGCCGGCCTTCGCCGGGTCGATGCTGTCCGCCGTGGTGCCCTCGGCGTACTTGTAACCGTCCTTGCCCCGGATCCGCTGGTCGCCGCCCGAGCAGAACGCCCAGCCACCGTCCCGCGGCGACGGTCCGTTGCCGGTGAGCAGCACGCAGCCGACGTCGGTCGACATCCGCGCGTGGTCCATCACCCGGTACAGCTCGTCCACCGTGTGCGGCCGGAACGCGTTGCGCACCTCGGGCCGGTTGAACGCGATCCGCACCACCCCGGCGTCGACCGCCCGGTGGTAGGTGATGTCGGTCAGCTCGAACCCGTCGACCTGCTTCCAGGCCGACGGGTCGAAGATCTCGGAGACGAACGCGGATTCGGTCACGTCCGCGAGCATATTTCAGGCTTTGGCGGTACTTTCGCGCAGGACCACCTCGGCCTTGAACGTCTCGGTGGTCGGCTCGCCACCCGCGATCGCCAGCTCGAGCGCACGCCGGCCCATCTGCTCCAGCGGCAGCCGAACCGTGGTCAGCCCCGGCCACACGTCCCGCAGCGTCGCGATGTCGTCGAAGCCGGCCACGCCGATCTCGTTCGGTACGTCGACCCCGCGCGCCCGCAACGCGGACATCGCGCCGACCGCCATCACGTCGTTCACCGCGAACAGACAATCCACGTCGGCCTTGCGATCCAGCAGTTCGCCGGCAGCGGCGTACCCACCGTCGCGAGTGAACTCGCCGGCCTGCACCACCAGCGGCCGCAGTCCGGCCTCGGCGAGTGCGGCAACGAATCCGTCGCGCCGATCGCGCGCGGTCGCCAGACTGTCCGGTCCACCGAGTACGGCGAACTTGCGCCAGCCCAACCGCACCAGCGAACGCGCCATCTCGGCCGCACCGGCACGGTTGTCGGGCTCGATCGTGTGCGCGGGCATCCCGGACTGGCTGACCAGGGCGAGGCCGGCGCCGGAGTTCAGGAACGTCTCGACCTCGGTCGCCGTCCGCGCAAGGCTCTCCTCGTCGGTACGCCGGCTGCCGATCATCACCGCGGCCCGCGCCCGCTGCGCCCGCAACGACGACAGGTAGGCGATCTCGCGGTCGGAGTCGCGGAACGTGCTGGCCATCATCACCAGCAGGTTGCGTTCGTCCGCGGCCCGCATCACGCCGTTCGCGATCGCCGCGAAGTACGGGTCCTCGATGTCGTGCACGAGGATGCCGACCACGTTCGTCGACGACTTCGCCAGCGCCTGCGCCTGCGCGTTCGGCGTGTAGCCGAGTTCGTCGGCGGCGGCCTTGACCCGTTCCTGCAGCTCCGGACGGGGCACCCGGTCCCCGCCATTGAGCACGCGAGAGGCGGTCGCGACCGACACACCCGCGCGCTGTGCCACGTCCAGCAATGTCACCGGTGCTCGAAGATTCACTGGCCTACCCTTCCGTACTCTCCCCCGGGGCGGTGGCGGTCACCTTATCGGAATTCGCGCTCCGTCACCGCTGCGCAGCCGCGACCGGTCACGCTGTGTGCAGTCAAGTCGCTGCCAATACCGGCAGAGCCTGGCATTGGGACGCGGGAGTGACTAGCCTTCCCAGCCATGACGACCGTCCGCGCCAGGGTGACGATCCTGGTCTCGTCCACCGTGCTCAGCCTTGCAACCGTCACCGGTACCGCCGCGGCTGCTCCGCTCCCGGACGACTCCGGTACGCCGGTCGCTCCCGCACCGGCCGTGACCGGCGTACCGCCGTACGTCGACCCGGCCAGGCACAGCACCGAGCCGATCTATGACTACGCCTCCGCGGTCCGCGAGTCCGTGTACGTCGACACCACGATGGACACCGACTCCGACGGCAAGGACGACGTGATCGCGGTCGACATCGTGCGGCCGAGCGAGACCGAACTGACCGGCCTGCGCATCCCGGTGATCATGGACGCGTCGCCGTACTACTCCTGCTGCGGACGCGGCAACGAGAGCGAGAAGAAGACGTACGACGAGAACGGCGTCATCCAGAAGATGCCGTTGTACTACGACAACTACTTCGTCCCGCGCGGGTACGCCGTGGTCGGCGTCGACGTCGTCGGCACCGGCCGGTCGAGTGGTTGCGGCGACGTCGGCGGCAAGGACGAGATCGACTCCGTTGTTGCGGTGATCAACTGGCTGAACGGCCGCAACAGCGCACACACCGCGGACGGTCGACCAGTGCGCGCGACCTGGACCAACGGCGCGGTCGGCATGATCGGCAAGTCGTACGACGGCACGCTGGCCAACGGTGTCGCGGCGACCGGCGTCCGGGGGCTGAAGACGATCGTGCCGATCTCGGCGATCTCCTCGTGGTACGACTACACCCGCTCCGGCGGCGTTCCGTACTCCGACGACTACATGCCCTGGCTGGGCGGGTACGTCGGGCACGACAGCCCTGCCTGTGAAGCGGTTCGCGGTGATCTCGGGGACAACGACGACGACGAAACCGGCGATTACACGAAGTTCTGGGCCGAGCGGGACTACCTGAAGGACGCCGGCAAGGTGAAGGCGTCGGTGTTCATGACGCACGGTCTGAGCGACTACAACGTGCAGACCAACCACTTCTCCCAGTGGTGGGCGGCGCTGGCGAAGAACAACGTGCCGCGCAAGCTCTGGCTGGGTCTCGAGGACCATGTCGATCCGTTCGAGTTCCGCCGCGACGCCTGGGTCGACGAACTGCACAAGTGGTTCGACTACTGGCTGCAGGGCCTGCAGAACGGCGTGATGAAGGAGCCGATGGCATCGGTCGAGACCGCGCCCGACGTGTGGCGCGACTACAAGACCTGGCCGGCCGTGAACCACTCGATCCCGGTGCCGCTGTCCGCCGGCAAACTAGGTGCCCTGGGCAAGGGATCCGTCACCGTCACCGACGATCCGGACCTGACCGAGGACGACATCGTCGCCGACCCGTCCGAGGTGATCGCGGGCCGGCAGATGTTCCTGTCCGCGCCACTGCCGCGGTCGATCCGGATCAGCGGTACGCCGACGGTGACGCTGAAGATCAAGTCCGACTCGATCACCACGCCGGTCACCGCTCGCCTGATCGAGTACGGCGATGCGGAGCGGTACACCGGCGTACGTCGTACCGATGACAGCACGTGTGAAGGGTCGAGCGTCGACTACGACGACAGTTGCTACTTCACTGTCGACAAGGTCACCGAGCAGAGCGACCACGGCATCGTCGGCCGCGGCTGGATCGACGCCGCCCACAGCGCCTCAATGAGCAAGCCGAAACCGCTCACGCCCGGCAAGTGGACCACGGTCAACGTCCCTCTCCGCGCCCAGGACGAGGTGATCCCGGAGGGCCGCGTCCTCGGCCTCGCCGTCACCCTGTCCGACACCGAGTGGACCACCCCCAACGACACCGGCGCCACCATCGACATCGACCTGGCCGGCAGCCAACTCAACCTCCCGCTCACAACCGGCAAGGTCCCGGCGCCCGCGAAGGTCCAGCCGATCGACGTTGACATCAAGACCCCGTCCCAACGCCCGGACCTCCACGACCCAACCAACTGAGCCAGTCCGCCCGGGTAGTTCCCCCCACGCGCCTGCTGCAGGCCTCGACTCCGTTGCAGGCGCGAACCCCACCGCAGTCACAACAAGCGGATATCCGCTCGTGTTGTGGGTTATCTGCTCGTGTGCGCACGGAGAACCCGCAAGACGAGGGGATAACCGGCGGCAGAAGTCACCGGGATCTGCCTGCACATGGTTCTGCTGTCGCGTGCTACGCGACTGTTCCCACCCGGACCCGTTCCTTGCTCGCGCCGGACTCGTGCGTCGCCCGGCTTGCTGCCCACACCATGGTGTAGTGCTCCTCAGGTGGGCACGGTCCTACTCGAACGTGAATCGGTAGACCTGGGACTCGCGGGGTTGGAAGCCTAGGCGTTGGTACAGGCGGTTTGCTGCTGCGCGCGACGGGCGGGACGTCAGGTCGACTGTCTTGGCGCCTGCCAACCGCGCGATGCGAAGAGCGTCCTCGGTCAACGCAGCGCCGACTCCTTGGCCGCGTGCTGCGTCGTCGACCACGACGTCCTCGATCCGCGCCCGCAGGCCGGTGGGAATCGGGAACATCACCAACGTCAGCGTGCCCACGATCGTGTCACCACTACGCGCCAGCAGAACCGTGTTGGTCTGACAAGCCACCAACCGCTCCAACGCCTCCCGGTCGAGCGGCTCGGCCGACGCCGACAACTGCGGCATCAACCGGCCGAAAGCCTCTTCCACCTCGTCGGTGATCTCACCCAGCACCTCGATCGCAACACTCACAACCCGCAGACTACTCAGCCGGCCAGGTTGTCGATCGAGTCCGCATCCTGACGCGCCAGCCTCAGCCAGGCCTCCTGCACCGCGTCCTCGGCCGGAGACCAAGCAGCACACTCAGGATTCTCCGCCCGCCCGGGAAACCCTTGCGTGGTACTGATGGTCGTCATGAGAATCGTCGTGGTCGGGGCCGCGGGCACGTTGGGGAGTGCGCTTGTTGCCCTTCTCAAGACCGAGGGGCACGAGGTTGCCGGCGTGTCCCGGTCGTCGGAGCCGCCGGTCGATCTCAGCCGGCCGGAGTCGCTCGAGGATGCGCTGGCAGCCCTGGCGCCGTTCGACGCCCTCGTGTGCCTTGGTCCTGGTACGCCGTTGCGCCCGTTGGGTGAACTCACACCGGCCCAACTCCAGACGGACTTCGCCGGCAAACTCTTCGGCCAGATCGAAGCACTGCGGGTCGCGGCCACCGTGATGACGAACGGCGTCGTCGTACTCACCGGCGGTGCGGCGCCGGAGCTGGACGGGGGATCCGGCGGCACGACTGTCAACGCAGCACTCGCCGCCTTCATCACCGCCGCCCGCCGCGAGCTCCCCGAAGGCATCCGCGCCCACGTCGTGTCCCCAGGCTGGGTCACCGAGAGCATCCCGCCCGACTGGGACGTCCCGAACTCAACCCCCGCCGCCGTGGTGGCCGCCGCCTACCTCCACACCCTCACCAATCCGAGCGCCCCCGCGGTAATCACCGTCCCATAGCTCTGGATCCCCACCCGGCCGCGGAGGAGGCTACGAGCAAATGCCTGACACCGACCGCACCTTCCTGCCGGACATCCAGTACGCAAGCCCGGACGGCATCCCCCTCCGCCTCGACATCCTCATGCCGAAGCGTCCGCCCAAGCCGCCCCCAGCCGTACTACGGATCGACGGTTGTCCAGCCTGGGGCCCCGGAGACCGATCGTCGGCCATGCTCCCGTTCGTGAACCCGGCACTCGCCCAGGCAGGCTTCCTGACCGTTGCCATCTCTGTCCGGCACAGCGGCCAAGCAACCTTCCCCGCCCAACTACATGACGTCCAAGCAGCCCTCACCTGGCTGCGATCCAATCCGCTCGGCCTCCCAGTCGACACCGAGCACATCGGCATGTGGGGACAGTCAGCCGGCGGTCACCTCGCTGCCCTGGCCGGCCTCATGCCCGGCGCCGACGTACAGGCCGTCGTCACCATCAGCGGCCCGAGCGATCTCCTGCGACCGGGCGGCGAGATGCGGATCGATCGACCGTCCCCCGTGACGGCTCTCGTGGGCGGCGACGTGACCACGCACGCCGAACAGTTGCGCGCCGCCAGCCCGATCGCTCACGTCACCGCCGACGCACCGCCGATCCTGATCATCCACGGCACCCGCGACGAGACCGTCCCCTACGAGCAGTCCGAGCGCCTGCATCGCGCCCTGATGGAAGCTGGTGCGGACACGCGGCTGATCTCGGTCGACGGCGGTCACCACAACCTCCGCCCCGATCCGGACGCCCGCTACGAGGGCCAGACTTGGTACGACGTTGCGGGCGAAGCCGCCGGGTTCTTCCGGTACTACTTGGCTTCGGCTACGAAATGCATCGGGTCGCCGAAGCCGAGGTCGGTGGTGCCGGCGGTGTAGAAGGCGCCGATCAGCAGTGAGCGCCGGTGGGCGGCGAACGTGAGTACGTGCGCGACCATTCCGCCGTACGTGAAGACGCGCGGTGGTTCGCACGTCGTGTCGACGAAGCTCTCGTCGAAGCGGCCGTCCTCGTTCAACTGGTTGACCAGGGCAACGAACCGCGATCCCGCCTCCGCGTGCCGGACGCGGAGTTCGGAGATCGGTGTGACCACCTGCCGCCCGCACTCCGGCACCTGGAACGGCCGGTCCTCCACCGACGCCAGCCACATCTCCTCCTGCCAGACCAGCCGGTCCAGCAGGTACCGGATCGAGATGTCGTCGTCGATCCCTTCCACCGAGAGCTCGATCGGCCGGTCCAGCGTCGCCGCGTCGAGCCGCCCACCGCGCTCGATCATCTCGCCGGTCAACCAGACGTGGTGCTCGACCATTCTGACCAGTACGTCCATGCCTCTCACCTCTTCCCTGGCCGGCAGGCGCAGACCCGCCGGTGGCTGAAAATGAACCCCACTGGGCGCCGTCAGGAAGAACACCCGCGACGCCTCCCGCCGCCACTCCCGCGGCGACATCCCATAAGCCCTGGCGAACGCCCGCGTGAACGCCTCGTGCGACCCGTACCCGGCCTCCACCGCGACATCCAGTACGGCGACCTGCTCGGCCAGCAACCGGTACGCCGCCCGTTCCAGCAACAACCGCCGCCGGAACGCGAACGGCGATTCTCCGGCCACCGCCCCGATCACCCGATCGAAGTGGAACCGCGACAGATGCACGCGCCCCGCGAGATCGGCCCCGTTCACCACCTCACACGGCCCGGCCAGCCCCTCGGCCACCACTGCCACGAACTCCTCGAACACATCCGCCATACCCCCACTCTGCACTCCCCGGCCCCACCACACTTGATCGAAATTGCGGACCACGGGTTATCGCGGTGCGGAGTACTCCGCAGTGTGTAGTAGTGTGTTGGGCAGAGCACCGGGAGGGTGGTCTGAGGGGTCCGTCCTCCCGGTGCGCCGAGGGAGGGTCATGGACACGAGCCAGTTGCTCAAGGGTGTGCTGGATCTTGCGGTGCTCGCGGTGCTGCGGGATGCGGACGGCTACGGGTACGACGTACTGCGGCGGCTACGGGCGGCGGGGCTGGAGGATGTCGCGGACGCATCGGTGTACGGGACGTTGCGGCGGTTGTTCGCGGCCGGTGCTCTGACGTCGTACGTGCAGCCGAGCGAGGAAGGGCCGCACCGGAAGTACTACGGGCTGAACAAGACCGGCCGTGAGCTGCTCGACCGGTCCACCAAGACCTGGAACCACTTCGCCGACACGATGTCGGTGCTGCTGCTGGAGAAGGAGGCGGCGTGAACAGCACTCTGACCGGAGCGGTCGCGACCTACCTGGCCCAGGTGCGGGCCGAGCTGAGCGACCTGCCGGCCGGCGAGCTGGAGGACGTGCTCGAGGACGTCAGCGGTCACCTCTCCGAGGTGGCCGGCGAGTTCGACGAGGAGCCGACCTCCGCCGCCTTGCGGGAGCGGTTGGGTACGCCGCGGCAGTACGCCGACGAACTGCGGACCGCGGCCGGGTATCCCCCGCGGACGCAGCCGGTGGCCGATCGCGACGCCGGCCGGAAGGCGCTGCGCTGGGGCCTGATCGCGGCCACCGTCGGCCCGTTCTTCGTTGCCGTCGGCGTCTTCGCCTGGTCGCACGCGGAGAGCGCGTTCTTCGGGTTCGTCGGGTTCGCGGTGCTGTTCGGCGCGGCGTACCTCGGGGTCCGGGCGCTGCGCGGTCACGACCCCAGGATCGTGCTGGACACTCCTCGAGGTGAGCAGGGCGCGACCACGATCCGCGGCATGATCGAGCAGATCCCGCCGAACGTCCGGTACGAGCTCGTCTCGATCGGCCAGCCGGTCTGGTGGGTGGTCCGCGGCGTGATCGGCGGCGGCGGGTTCTTCGCGCTGTGGGGCGCCGGGGCGGTCACCGTGGTCGGCGCGGTGGCCGGCGCCGCGGTCTCGATCTGGATCGGCCGTCGGACCCAGCAGGACCGCCGCTGGCTCTGGTACGTCGTACCCCTCAACGTCGTCGCGACGATCGCCGTCCCGGCCTTCCTGGCCGCGGCGTACATGGGTGCGTCGTTCGGGTTCCTCAACAACTACGGCGACTACCGCGGCAGCTCGTCGTCGTACAACCCGCCGGACGGGCTCATGTACGGCGGCACGAACGTGTCGAACCTCTACCCGTTCGATGCCCAGGGCAAGCAGGTCTCGGTGCGGCTGTACGACCAGGACGGCAACCCGATCAGCCTGCCGCTGCAGGACTGCGCGGCGAACTACGGCAGGAACCAGCCACAGACCGGCAACCTCTTCCCGCAGGCCGTGGTGAGCCCGGACGAGAACGGGAACGTCGACGAGGCAACCTGCAAGGACTCCGCCAAGGCGCCGTTCGTACCGCCACCGGCCCCGGCCACGTCGCTCCCGCCCACCCCGACTCCGAACCCGACGCCGACTCCCAACCCGACGCCGGCCAAGAGCACCCAGCCGACCGCCAAGGCCCCGACGCCGAAGCCGGGAGTGACGCTGACGGTCTCGCCGACCCGCTAGGCGGCCAGGGACTTGGTGAGACGTACGGCGCCCACCGGCGCCGGGTCGGCGGACAGCGCATAGCCGGCCTTCTGGTACAGCAGGATGTTGCGGTCGCTGTGCTCACCCGTGAAGAGCGTGGCGGCCGCGACATCATTCGGCGCCTGCCCCTCGGCGAAGGCGAGGAGCCGCCGCCCCAAACCGGTGTGACGCCGATCCGGCGCCACCATCAGCCGACCGATCTCCCAAGCATCTCCATCGCGGCGCGCACGCACCGAGCCGACGATGCGCCCGCCCGATCGCACGCACCAGGTCGACCACGTACGCAGACCCTCCGCGACCTCGCCCTCCGATTCCAGCAGCGCCGGAAGATCGAGTCGCGAGTTGGCGATCGCCTCATCAACCCAGCAGCACCGCTGCAGAACCAGCAGCTCCGCGGCATCGCTCACAGCAACCGGAACAATGTCCTCACCGTCTCGGTACAGCGGCCGCAGTACGTCGGCCACTCGATTCAGCTCGACGAGCGCACCGCGAGCCCGCACAGTCAGCCGATCCGTCGCGATCACGCGCCCGTCCCGCACATCGTCGACAATCCGCAGGAAGATGTCCCCGCCGATCGACAACATGCGTAGCGACGTGGCGACACCACGAGCCATCTGTACGCCGCGCGTCCCGGCCGACGTGTTCCCGTACCCGATGAAAAGGCAGGGCTTCCACGCCCACTCGGCATGCAGATAGTCGAAGGCATTCTTCAACGTCGCAGGCATCCCGAAGTTGTACTCGCTTGTCACGAAGACGAACGCGTCGGCCGCTGCAACCCTCCGGCTCCACGCGCGCGTGTGTTCGTGCACGTAGTTGCCGGTCGCTGGATGCTCCGGCTCGTCGAGGAACGGCAGTCCGATCTCGGCCAGATCGGCCACGCCGAGCTCCACTCCGAGCTCGGCCGCCGTAGCCGCCGTGGCGCTGGTGAACCAGTCACCGACCGCAGGCCCGAGCCGGCCGGGGCGGGTGCTGGCGATGACGACCAGGATTTTCTTTGACACGTCAAAGAGCGTAGCTCGCCATCTTTGACACGTCAAAGAGTAGGATCGGCCCGTGACCGGAACCCGATGGTTGAGCACCGACGAGGAGCGGGCGTGGCGGGCGGTCCGCCGGCTGCTGACCGTCGTACCGTCGCGGCTGGCTCGCGACCTGAACCAACTCGGTCTCTCGACAGCCGACTACGAGGTGCTGAGCACGCTGTCGGAGAAGCCGGACCGGCGCTGGGGACTGAAGGACTTCGCGGAGAAGATGCAGTGGTCACGCAGCCGGCTGTCGCACCACGCGGCCCGGATGGAGGCGCGCGGGCTGATCGAGCGGGAGCCGGATCCGTCCGACGCCCGCGGCTCGATCTACCACCTGACCGACCAGGGATTCGAGGTCCTCGCCGAGGCCGCGCCAGGTCACCTCGACTCGGTCCGTGGGCGGTTCATCGACCACCTCAGCGCTGAGGAGCTCGCAGTCCTGGAGCGGATCTCGACCCGGATCGCCGACCTGCCGGACTGATCACAGGTGGGCCGCGGCGACGCTGCGATACGTGTAGCCGAGCCGCCGGTAGACCGCGATCGCGGCAGCGTTGTCGCGATCCACCATCAGCGCCGCGCGCCCGTGCCGCTTGACCAGCTCAGCGGTCACGAACCCGCACACCTGCCGCGACAACCCCTTGCCTCGAGCAACGGACCGGGTGGCGACACCGGCCAGGAACCCGACCTCCGGTGCACTCCAGGCATCAGCCGCGATACTCAGCAGCTCACCACCGTCACCGGTCAACGCCGCCCACCGCCGTACGCCGCCACGCCCGGGCCACGCGTACGACGACGGCGAGGCCTCCGCCAGCAACTCCTCCACGCCGTCGTCGCCGTCGAGCCAGGCCGCCGTGGTCGTCACCACCGGCACCTCGGCCGTGTCCATCCAGCCGAACGACGCCGAGAACTCCATCCCCGGCACGAGATCCGCCAGCTCCCGCAGCAACTGCTCGTCACCAAAAGGGCGGTACGTCGGTCCTACCTCGGCAACCACCTTCGACGTCAACCGAGCCACGGCGTCCACGGGCCCGGCGACAGCCAGTCGATCCCGTTTCGAGAGATCCGGCGCCGCCACGGCCACCGCGTCGCCGTCGTACCAGGCCTGGACGCCTTCGCTGAAGCCTTGCCCCGCCCAGACGATCAAAGGATCGCCGGCACTCGCCCGGATCAGGTCGGCCGACGTCAGAATCTTGCGCACGCAACTATTGTGACTCAGCCCGCTGGACGGCGTAGGGGACGAGGTGGTGGTAGCCGCGGACCGAGACGCGGCGGAGGCGGCGCAGGCGGTAGGCGGGGTGGCCGTCGAGGGCCGCGGCCAGCTCGCGGTCGGCCAGGACGCGGCCGGGCTTGCACTCCGCGGTGAGGCGGGCGGCCAGGTTGACGACCTCGCCGTACACGTCGCCGAGCCGGATCAGGATGCCGCCGTACGACAGACCGATCCGCAGCTCGGGCATGTCTCCGGCCGCGGTGACGGCTTCCTGCAGGGCCAGCGCGACCGCCGCGCCCTGGGCCGCGGTGTCGGTGACGAACAGGACCTCGTCGCCGATCGACTTGATCACCCGGCCGCCGTTCAGCGCGACCACATCAGCGGCCATGCCCTCGAACCGCTCGATCAGCTGGCCGAGCTCGGTCTCGGTCATCCGCCGGGCCAGCCGGGTGTAGCTGACGATGTCGGCGAAGCCGACCGCCCGGATCCCGCGGGCCAGCTCGTCGGAGCCGGCCACCGCGCGCCCGGCCGCGGCGGCCAGGTGGCGGCGCCACACGTAGGTCTGCAGGCGCTCCATCGCGGGCAGCAGTTGCCCGGCCACCTCGATCGCCTCGTCCGCGGACAGCTTCGAGCCGGCCAGGAACTCCAGGAACATCGCGGACTGCCAGGACGCCAGCCGGGACTGGGTCTGGCCGAGCTTGCGGGCCAGCGACGACTCCATCTCCTCGGCGACGAAGTTGTCGTCCTCCAGCGCGGCGACCAGCCTCAGCGCCTCGACGTCGTCGTCGGTGAAGGCGACCTCGTCGTCCGGCACGGTCGCGAACCCGAGCGCGTGCCACATCCGCTCGGCCCGGTCGCTCGAGATCCCGGCCCGCTGCGACACCTCGAGCCGGGTGAACTTCCGCTCCCCGCCGAGCAACGCCCGCTCGAACTCCCGCTGCATACCGGCCAGATCCACCTGCCCGTTCGCACCCGGATCGGCGCCAGGGTCAGGAACCACGACGCTCGACGATGGTGGCGTCGATGGCATCGCGGAACGCGGGCAACTTGCGGGTCAGCTCGTCGAACTTCTCCCGGGTGAAGTGCAGCAGCTGCAGCCGCGACTTCGCCGTGACGGTTGCCGTGCGCAACGTGTTCTTCCGGACCGCGACCTCGCCCGCGATGTCACCCGGGCCGAGCTCGGCGATCTCCTCGCCCTTGACCCGGACCGCCGCCGTACCGCTCAGGATCAGGTACGCCGCGTCCGGCGGGGTCTGCTCCAGGATCAGCGACCAGCCGGCCGGCACAGAGACCTCCTCACCGGCCCGGAAGATGTCCCTGATGTCCCGTCCGGACAGATCCGCGAACAGCGGCAGGTCCCGCGGGGATGTCCTACCCAAAGCCACGTCGATCCTCCGAGCCCGCCGGGCCACCCCGGCGATCAGCCGATGTTTCCAGTCGGTAACTCTAACGGCTCGCCGACGCGAAGGTCACCCCAGGCTGGATGCGACCAGCAGCACAGGCGGGCGGCGGCGGTGGATGGCGAGGTGCGGGTGGTGAGCGACCTGGCCGGGAGTCGGGAGGGGCTCGTCGACCACGTCGAGGCTGAAGCCGTGCCGGCGGAGAGCGGCCAGCGTCGAGCCGATAGTGCGGTGATACTTGATCACACCGTCGACGAACCAGGAACGCCGCCGCACCCCTTCGTCGGCGTAGTCGTCCACGACGCAGTCGGCGGCAACCACCGGCGCCGTCATCACCGGATGCTCGACCGAGAACACCAACGAGCCACCCGGCGTCAGCCATCGGGCGACCCGCGCGACCAGGTCGGAGAAGTCCTCGACATAGTGCAGCGCCATGCTGCTCACCACGAGATCCGCACATCCCGGCTCCAGATCGAAGGCGGCCAGATCCGACCGCACATAACGAACAGCCGGATGCTGAGCCGCCGCTGCCAGCATCTGTTCCGAAGCGTCGACCGCGATCACCTCGTCCGCACCCGCCTCCGCAAGCCGGACCGCCAGACCACCTTCACCACACCCGAGATCGACAACCCGCAGTTCCCCGACCGGCGGCAGTACGGCGTCCATCGCGGGGATCTCGAGTTCGTCGTTCAACCCGAGTCCGGTCCGCCGCAGTTCGCGGTAGCCGTGCAGGAACGCCGGATCGTCGTACACCTCGGAGCCCTTCACAGCCAGCGCTCCAGGTCGTGGATGTCGATCATCGGCAGTTCCCACCGCAGCGCGAACTGCTCCAGGTCGGCCGGTCCCGCCATCACGCCGTCCGGTCGCATCACCTCGCAGCACACACCGACCGGCGCCAGCCCGGCCGCGACACACAGCGCGACCGTCGCCTCCGTGTGCCCTTGCCGTTCGGCCAGCAGCCCGGGCCGCGCCGCGAGCGGAAACACATGCCCAGGCCGCAGGAAGTCGGTCGGTACGGCGTCCGCCGACGCCAACCTGCGGATCGTCGCCGCCCGCTCGGCAGCGGCCACCCCGGTCCCGGACGAGGACGCCAGGTCCACCGACACATGCATCGCCGTCCCCTGCCGATCGCCCTCACCCGGCATCGGCGGGATCTCCAACCGCTCCAGTACGTCGGCCGCACACGGAATCGTCGTGTGTCCGCAGACCTGCGTGAGCAGGAACGTCATCGCCTCCGGCCGGAACCGCTCACCGGCGAAGACGACATCGCCCTCGCTCTCCGCCGTCGGATCCCACACCACGGCTCCGCCACCGGCGGCGATCTGCGCAACCACCTTCTGTACGCCGACCTCGCCGCTCAACTGACCGGCCCACGGCAACTGCGACACCGCCCGCAGCAACTCGGGACCGTGCCCCTCGCGCGCCATCCGGACCAGGAGGTCGCTCTCCAGGTTGACCCGATCGCCTTCGACCAGCGTCCCGAGCTTCGTCTTCTGCAAGGTGTTCGGCACCAGGACGACCGAGAACCGATCCTTCAGCACTTCGGCGACCGTGATGCTCACGCCGTCGATCCCGACCGACGACTTCGCCACCAGTCGGGCGAGCAGGCGGTCCGGCGGCTTGATCCAGACCCGGCGGCCGGCCGGTTCGTCGCCGACCCGGAGCACCTTGCCCACTCCCTCGACATGCCCCTGGATCAGGTGACCGTCGATCCGATCGCCCACCGCGACCGGCAGCTCGACGTGCACCGTCCTACCGGAGGTGATGCGATCCAGCGTCGTACGGCGCCGGGTCTCGGCGGTCACGGTCACCCGGAGTTCACCGGGAGCGGCCGGCTCCGCGGTGAACCTGACCCCGTCGACACAGACCGCACCACCCGGCGCGACCTCGAGTCCGGATTTGATCCGCAGTACGTCGTCGGTGACCTCGACGACCGTGGCGGTGTGCTCGATTCGTCCTGTGAACATGCTTCGCTCTCCGGCAGAAGGATCCGGCCAGGGACCCGCACGGGTCCGAGCTGAAGCGGGGTATCACCGCGTGGCCCCGGTCGTGGCCGGGTCACTCCGCCGTCCGGCGGAGCCGACGGGCCCGGGATCGCTCCCGACCGTCACACCTGGAATCGCACCAGTCGGCAGTAAACCACACGCCAGCCGTTGACCGTCGTGACAGCCGAGGTTACCGTGACCGGAAATCGATTTCTCAGCCAGAGCTCTGCCCTCCCGCCCTAGGAGACACGCATGCGGAAACGATGGTTGCTCCTCGTCCCTGCCCTGATCGGAGCGGCCCTGGTGCCCGCCGACCAGTCCCCACCGGCCCAGGCCGCGCCGGTACCGTCGCCCGCCGAGCGGGTCGCGAAGCTGACCGGCCCGGAGTCGATCAACGACACGGAGGCCCGGTTCGGGCTGAAGGCGACCGACCTCGGCATCCTGTGGGACAACGGATCCGGGGAGATCCTGACCGCGTTCGGTGACAGCTACGGCAGCGGCTGGACCGGGCCGGGCGGCGGGACCGGCGACCAGGCCACCATCGACTGGCGGTGCAACCTGCTCCTGCGCAGCAAGGACCGCAACCTGGCCGACGGGATGACGCTGGACTCCGCGGCCGAGGACCGGCCTGGTCACGCCAAGCAGTTCCTGGACTGCAAGAAGGTCGACCGCGACGAGCACACCGTCATTCCGACCGCGGGCATCTCGGTCGGTAAGCGCCAATACGTGCAGTACATGTCGGTCAACTACTGGGGTCCGGCCGGCAGCTGGTTCACCAACTACTCGGGCTTCGCCTACTCCGACGACAACGGCGAGACCTGGACCAAGGACGCGGACGCGCGCTGGCAGAACACCAAGGCCTGGGACGACAACTTCCAGATGGTCGCGCTGACCCGCGACCAGGGCTACGTCTACATGGTCGGTACGCCGAACGGACGCTTCGGCAACGCCCACGTCGCTCGGGTCCCGGAGAAGCTCGTGCTGGAGAAGAAGGCCTGGCGCTACTGGGACGGCCGGACCTGGTCACCGCAGGAGTCGGCCGCCGCGCCGATCGCGGTCGGTCCGATCAGCGAAGTCTCGGTGCAGTACAACGCGTACCTGGGCAAGTGGCTGATGATGTACCTCGACGAGTCGCGGGCCTCCGTCGTACTGCGTTCGGCGAAATCCTTGACCGGACCGTGGAGCGGCGAGCAGGTCGTTGTCAAGGGCACCGACTACCCCGGCCTGTACGGGACCTTCATGCACCCGTGGTCGTCCGGCCCGGACCTGTACTTCACGATGTCGCAGTGGGACCCGTACAACGTGTTCCTGATGCACACCAAGCTGACTGACGACGGACAGGTCACCAACCTGGTCACCGATCCCGGCTTCGAAGCCCAGACCGGCAGTACGCCGACCGCACCCTGGCAACTGAGTGGACGCGGCGGCATCGACCGCACCAACCTCGGCCACAGCGGCGCCAACAACGCGTACGTCCGCGACTCGATCGGCGCGCACCAGCTCCAGCAGACTGTTGCCGTCCGCCCCCATCACAAGTACCGGCTGTCCGCCTGGATGCGGACCGCGGAGAACAACTCCGAGACCATGCTCGGCGTACGCACTCTCCGCGGCAAGACCATCGCGCAGCAGACCGGCGGCGCGCATCCGGCGTACGCGAAGGTCAGTGTGGACTTCGACTCCGGAAGTGAGTCGCTCGTCCAGCTGTACGGCGGCTTCTTCGGTCACGGTCAGGATGTGTGGCTGCAACTGGACGACGTCGTCGTGGAGGAGATCCGGTGAGGCGGCTGGTCCTCGTCCTCGCGATCATCGCCGGCTGCCTGGTCACGACGGGCACCGCGGAAGCCGCGACGGGGCAACTGCTGCGCGACGACACCGGCCTGTATCCGCGGGCGATCCGGCTCGAGCACAGCGGCGCGGCGAACGGCCGGATCCTGGCCAGTGTCGTGACCTTCCAGGGCAACGCGGACGGCGTCGGCGCGATCTACGAGAGCACGAACAACGGTGCCAACTTCACCCAGGTCGGCACCGTCGAGGACTCCGGGGCCGCGGACGGCAAAGGGCTGTGCTGCGCCACCCTCTTCGAGCTGCCGACAGCGATCGGCGCCATGCCGGCCGGGACGTTGCTGTGGGCCGCGTCGATGGGCGCCGACGCGCGACCGATGTCACTACGGATCCTGAAGAGCACCGACGTCGGCCGCACGTGGTCGTACCTGTCCAGTTGCGCGACTGCCCCGAACGACCGCGGACTGTGGGAGCCCGAGTTCTCGGTCGCAGCCGACGGCCGGCTGGTCTGTCACTACTCGGACGAGACCGATCCCGCGCACAGCCAGAAGTTGATGGAGGTCCGCAGTACCGACGGTGTCACCTGGACCGATCCCCGGCCGACGGTGTCCAGCCCGACGTTCGGGCATCGCCCTGGC
Source organism: Kribbella sp. NPDC049227 (assembly GCF_043197265.1). NCBI lineage: Bacteria > Bacillati > Actinomycetota > Actinomycetes > Propionibacteriales > Kribbellaceae > Kribbella > Kribbella sp. NPDC049227. The sequence goes on from NZ_JBICST010000009.1 coordinate 494,798, forward strand.
ATGCCCGTCGTACGACGGTTGCCGAGTGGGACGTACGTGATGTCGTACGAGATCTGCGGCCTCGGCGGGCAGTACGACTGCGTCGTCCACACCCGGCAGTCGCCGGACGGCTGGAACTGGGGATCGCCGTCCCACCTCGGCTTCCGCGCGCAGACGGTGGACGGGAAGTACTTCACGCATGCGCCGACACTCGCGCCGGCGCCGAACGGCAAGCTGCTGCTGATCGGCCAGATCCTGCAGAACGCCGACGGATCGGTTGCCGCCGACAACGGGCGGACGATCTTCGCCAACACCGAGGGATCGAACGGCAACTGGTACGAGCTGCCCGCACCCGTTGCCGTCAACAACCCTTACAACAACTACTGCCCCAACTACAGCTCACCGATGATCCCATCGGCCGACGGCAACACCGTCCTGGAACTCGCCACCGACTACGACGGCACCGTCTGCAAGACCTACTACGCCACCGGCTCCGCGATCGGCACCCAGGACGCGAGCGGCGTGACGGATGCGACGTACCGGCTGGTGAGTGCGCAGAGCGGGAACTGCCTGGATGTCGCGGCGGACTCACGCGAGCCTGGCGGCAACATCCAGCAGTGGACCTGCAACAACCTCGGACCGCAGAACTTCCAGCTCACCTCGGAGGGCAACGGGTTCTTCCGGTTCCGCGGGCAGAACAGCGGGCTCTGCATGGAAGTCGCGAGCAACTCCTCGACGCCGGGTGCGAACGTCCAGCAGTGGACGTGTCAGGACGGCGGGTGGCAGCGGTGGCGGGCGGTGAACGTGGGCCGCGGCTACTACACGTTCGTCGGCCAGAACAGCAGCCTGTGCCTGGACGTGGCCGGTGGCTCGCCGGCGCCCGGAGCCAATGTGCAGGTCTGGAGCTGCAACAACCTCCAGCCCCAGATCTGGCGCCTGGAACGCCGCTGACCTGCGCCCCCGCTGGTCGGTCAGGAGGCTTCAGCCGGGCGGCGGCGCCGTCGGCGGGGGCCGGTACGGCGGCGGACGGGGCGGCGGGGTCCGACCAGGCGGGGTCCGGCGAGGCGATCCTCGAGTCGCCGGGCCTCGCGGCGGATCGGCTGCGCGACGTACTCGCCGAGGATGACGCCCGACGCGATCGCGACGCCGATGGCGACCGCGGTGGCGAGGCTCACGATGCCGAGCAGGTCGCCGAGACTCATCAGCTCGTACAAGCCCTTGTAAATCGTGAGTCCGGGCAGCAACGGGATCGTCCCGGACACGACCACGACCAGCGGCGGCACGCCGAACCGGCGACCGAGCGAGTAGCTACCGATCCCGACCGTGAACGCGGCCGCGGCGGTCGACCACGCCGGCCCGAAGTCCGCGCGGGTCATCAGCGTGAACACCAGCGACCCGGCAGCGCCGATCACCGCGACCGGCAGCAGGGCCCGCAGCGGCGCGTACGACGCGTAGGCGAACGCGACCGCCATCAGCGCACCGGAGCCGACCATGATCGGCAGGTTCGCCAGCTGGATCGTCTGCGCCTCGAGACCGACGTTCAGACCGAACCTCAGGCCTAGTGCGAGCCCCAGACTCACACCCGCGATGATCCCGCCGGTCAGCAGCATCGCCTCCAGCAGGCGGGCCGCCGCAGTCACGTAGTACCCGGTGATCGCGTCCTGGACAGCACCGGTGAGCGCGATCCCGGCCAGCAGCATGATGATGCCCGCGGCAACTACCAACGACGGCTTCACCGGCGCATGAACGGCGTACAGGATCAGCGCGACCGCGCTGGCAACGAACGCGCCGGCCACCTGCTGGTAGAACGCGGGCAGTCGCTGCCGGCTGAACCACCGGTTGTTCAGGTCGATCACGACCGCGGTGACGACCGCCACCAGCGTGATCAGCCAGCCTCCGCCGAGCAGCAGCGTCGCGCCGCCGGCCATCACACCCCAGGCGAGTACGGCGGTCCAGCGCGGGTACGGCGGACCCGCCGACGTCAGCCGCGCCAGTTCGCGACTCGCCTCGTCCCGGGTCAGGTCACCGCGGGCGAACCGCCGTACCAGCCGATCGACCTCGGTCAGCCGGGAGAAGTCCTGCGACCGGTAGCGGACCAGCCGGATGTGCGTCTCCGGCGCGACGTCCGGCGCCGCCTGGTACGAGATCGCCATCGAGGTGAACGTGATGTCGACCTCGCAGCCGCGCAGACCACCGGCCGCGGTCACACCCAGGATCGTCGCGGTAGCGTCCGCCGTACCGGCACCGCTGGACAGCAGCACCTCACCGACCCGCAACGCCAGGTCGAGGGTCCGGTAGACCTCCCGCTGCTCGTCCCGCTCCATCACTCAGCCGTCACCTAGCAGGCGATGGGCCATCGCCAGGTCGGTGATCAGGATGTTGACCCAGCCCCCGAGCAACGCGGCGCGGATCGCGGAGAACTTCCGGTCCCCGCCCGCGACGCCGATCCGGCGCGGCACCGCCAGCAACTCCTTGGCGGTCACCCCGATGACCCGCTGGTCGAACGTCGAGCGCACGTGCCTTCCCTCTTCGTCGAAGAACCGGAAACAGACGTCACCGACGGCACCCAGCCGGCGAAGCTCGTCCTGGTCGGCCTCGGCGACCGCGTTCCCACTGCGCTGCAGCAGCGGCGAGGGCTCGAGGCTGCCGATCCCGACCAGGGCGTCGGTGAGCTGTCCCCAGGTGCCCAGAACGTCCCGAACGGACACGTCGTTCATCATCGCCCGCCGGACCGCGGGCGTCCCGACCAGTCCGGGCGCGGGCAGGTAGACCGGCATCCCACCGGTCAGCTCGGCGAACCGCGCGGTCAGCCGGGTCGCCTGCATCTGCACCGCCGCGTCACCCAGGCCGCCGACGATCTGGACCACCCGGTCGACCACCGGGACGCTCTTGCGGGGCATCCGGTCGACCGCGCTGATCAGCGTCTCGCTCCAGGACGAGATCCCGATCACGTGCGCACCGGTCAGCGTCATGTCCAGGTACGCCGCCGCACCCGAACCCAGCGCCGGCAGTACGTCGTCCCCGGCGCCCGCGGTGTCGACGACCACCGCGTCCCGAAGCCCGTAGCGGCCCTGCAACTCGTCCTCGAGGTCGCTGTGCACCCCGCTCGGCATGGTCACCACTGTGTGCACGATGCCGACCTCGACGGCCTGCTTGAGCATCCGCGACACTCGCGCCTGGGAGAGGTTGAGCTCGGCCGCGATCCTCGGCTGCCGGATGCCCTTCTCGTGGTACATCCGGGCCACCTTCGCCAGCAGCCGCAACTCGTCCAGCCCGGGCTGGCGCACCGCGCGGTTGCCGTTGGCCACGTCGACTCCCCTTAGGACACGATCAGGAATGGACTATAGGTCAGCGGCGGCGGGCGAACCCGATAAACTGACCGCAGTTTGCAAGACCACACGTGCTCTGGGGTCGGTGAAATTCCGAGCCGGCGGTGACAGTCCGCGACCCGTACACCCGCGAGGGTGTCCGGTTGACCTGGTGGAACTCCGGGACCGACGGTGAAAGTCCGGATGGGAAGATGCACGTGGCAGTCTTCGCGATGCCGTCCGGTGTGCGCTGTCCGCGCGATCGGACCCGTCGTGGAGTTGTCGTTGCCCCGGAGTGCCAGGCCGAGAGGACAACGACCGTGACCACCGTGACAACCCGCCTGGACACCATCCAGCACGCCGTCGACCAGATCGCCCTCGGGCGACCCGTGGTGGTCGTCGACGACGAGGACCGCGAGAACGAGGGCGACCTGACGTTCGCCGCGAGCCTCGCGACCCCCGAGCTGATGGCGCTGCTCGTCCGGCACACCAGCGGCTACGTCTGCGCGCCGGCCGCGCCGGAGGTGCTCGACCGGCTCGAACTGCCGCTGATGGTGCCGGACAACCAGGACAGCCTGCGTACGGCGTACACCGTGTCGGTCGATGCGAGCAGTGGCGTCGGCACCGGCATCTCGGCCGCCGACCGGGCCCGGACCGTCCGGGTGCTGGCCGACCCGGCGGCCCGGCCCACGGACCTGATCCGGCCCGGCCACATCCTGCCGCTGCGCGCGGTGGCCGGCGGCGTCCGCCAGCGGCCGGGTCATACCGAGGCCACGGTCGAACTGGTCCGGCTGGCCGGGCTGCCACCGGTCGGCGTGATCGGCGAGCTGATGAACGACGACGGCACGCTGATGACCGGAGCCGACCTGCGCGCCTTCGCCGACACCCACGGCTTCGCGATGGTGTCGATCGCGGATCTGGTCACCTTCCTCGGCTGATCAGCCTGCGGGCGGCCGCCGCGATGCCGTCGGGTGAGAGCCCGAAGTGGTCCAGCAGGTATCCGGCTGACCCGGTGGGCGCGAACTCGGGGATCCCGAGGATCGTCACGCGGGCCGGATGCTGCTGGACGACGGTCTCCGCGACGGCGCCACCTAGCCCGCCGCCGGACACCGCCTCCTCGGCGGTCACGATTCCGGCCGTCTCCCGCGCGGCCGCGACCACAGCACCGGTGTCCAACGGCTTCACCGTCGGCATCGAGAGCACCCGGGCCGAGATCCCTTCCGTGGCGAGCTGCTCGGCCGCGGCGATCGCTCGCCACAGCACGGTCCCGTTGCTGATCAGCGTCACGTCGTCGCCGGCCCGGACGGTGATCGCCCGGCCGAGCCGGAACTCGTAGTCCTCGTCGTACACCTTCGGCACGCTCATCCGGCTGACCCGGATGAACACCGGCCCGTCCGAGGCCGCCGCCCAGCGCAACGCGGCCGCCGTCTCGATCGGGTCGGCCGGCACGATCACCGTCAGGTTGGAGATCGCCCGCAGCCAGGCGATGTCCTCGATGGAGTGGTGGGTGGGGCCGAGTTCGCCGTACGCCACCCCTGGACTCATCCCGCACAGCTTCACGTTGGTGTTCGAGTACGCGACGTCCGCCTTGATCTGCTCGAGCGCGCGGCCGGTGAGAAAGCAGGACGCGGCCGACACGAACGGGATCCGGCCGCCGTTGGCCAGGCCGGAGGCGACCCCGACCATGTCCTGCTCGGCGATGCCGACGTTGATCAACCGGTCCGGGAACGCCTTGCGGAAGCTGCTCAGCTTGCTCGAGCCGACCGAGTCGTTCACCACCCCGACGATCCGGTGGTCCGCGTGCGCGAGCTCGACCAGCGTCTCGACGTACGCGTCCCGGCAGTCGTACCGCGGCCGGTCGGCGATCGAGGTCTCGACGATGGTCATCGAAGCTCCTTGGCGTAGCCGGGAACAACAGCTTCCAGCTCGGCCAGTGCCTGCTGGAACTCCGCCACGTCCGGCACCCGGTGGTGCCACGCGACGTTGTTGCTCATGAACGAGATCGGGTGGCCCTTGTGGGTGTGCGCGATCACGAAGGTCGGCTTCCCGGGCCGGAACGGTACGGCGGACAGCACGTCGAGCAGCTCGCCGTGGTCGTGACCGTTCACCTCGGCCACCGCGAACCCGAACGCCGCCGCCTTGTCCGGCAACGGATCCAGGTCGTTGGTCTCCTTCGTGGTGGCGCCCTGCTGCAGCCGGTTCCGGTCGACGATCACGGTCAGCCGGTCGAGCTGGTACTGGGACGCGGCCATCATCGCCTCCCAGTTGCTGCCCTCCTGCAACTCGCCGTCGCCGACCAGCACATACGTACGCCGCAGTGACACGTCGAGCTTGGCCGACAACGCGTGCCCGACCGCGACCGGCAGGCCGTGACCGAGCGGACCGGTGTTCGCCTCGACGCCGGCCACCTTGCGCCGGTTCGGGTGACCGTTGAGCGCGGACAGCGGCTTCAGGAACGTGGCCAGGTCGTCGACCGGCAGGAACCCGAAGGCGGCCAGCGTGGTGTACAGCGCCCCGGCGACGTGGCCCTTGCTGAGGATGAACCGGTCGCGCTCGGGGTCGGTGACCGAGTCCGGCGTGATGTCGAGGACCGCGCCGTACAGGGTGGCCAGGATGTCGATGGCGGAGAAGTCACCGCCGATGTGGCCGGCTCCGGCGTAGTGGACCAGCTTGAGGTCCTGGATCCGGATCTGCCGGGCCGCCTCGGCGATGTGCGCCACCTGCTCGGCGCGGCTGCTGTGGATCGGCAGCCGCCCGAGCATCGGCATCGTCGTGTGTTCGACGGTCAGCGTCATGCGATCTCCGCCATGGAACTCAGCAAGACCTTCTGCACCAGCTTCTGTGCCGCCAAAGCATCGTGCGACGCCTGGGCCGCGGCCAGTGCCTCGTCGTCGAGTACGTCGAGCGCGTGGTGCACCGCCTTCAGGAACCGGATCGCCTGCTTGGCGGCCTCGACACTGTCCTCGCGGAACGGGAACTGGTCCAGCTGCCAGACGCCCTCCCAGTTGTTCTTCCGCAGCGTGTGGAAGAACTCGAACGTCTCGACCAGGTGGACCGAACCGACCACCATGTCGTCGTCCCAGCCCCGCAGGTTGTCGTTCACATCGATCGCGAACAGGCGGTTGTAGTCGATCGCCAACTGCGCCGCGTCGGCCGGTGTCTCCTGGCCGTAGAGCGAGTGGCCGAAGTCGAGCAGGATGCCCAGGTTCGGCAGTCCGATCTTCTCGATGCCGAGCAGCGTACGGGCGACGTTCGGGAAGATGATCTTCACCCGCGGCTCGCGCGGCTTGTACTCGATCACGAAGTTGATGTCGGGGTGCGCCGAGACGAGCTCCTTCAGGCCGTCCAGTGCCAGGTTCCAGATGTCGTGGTAGTTCACCTGGAACGGGTAGTCCCAGCCGTCCTGGCCGGGCCACAGCTTCACGTACGAACAGCCCAGGTCCTTGGCCAGCTCGGTTGCCTGGTGCAACAGTTCCGTCGCCTGCTTGCGAACGCCCGGGTCCGGGTTGGTCAGCGAGCCCTTGACGAAGTCGCGGGTGTAGATCTCCGGCGTGATCGCGATCGCCTTGAGGTTGTTGCGCTTCAGCGCGTCCTTCACCTCGTCCAGCGTCCCGTCGTACCCCGCGAACGGCCAGTTCAGGTCGACCACGGACAGGTCGCCGACGGCGCCGGCCCGGTCGATCTGCTCGAGCAGCCCCACCGGCGGTCCGTAGCCGTCGGTGGCGTAGCGGTCCTTGTACGTCGCGAAGTGCCAGATCCCGGCACCGAACACCGGCAGGTCGGTCATGATGTGCTCCTTTGGCGGGCGAAGCGGCGGATCTTGGCGAACATGTCCTCCAGCAGGAAGCGGACGTCGACCTGTTCGCAGACGTGGATCGGGTTGTCGGTGCCGGGCAGGTACCAGCCGTCGACGCCGAAGCGCGGTGCCGGCCGGACCCGGAAGTTGCCGCTGTGCGGGTAGAGCATCAGTGAGATGGCCGGGGAGTCGCCGAGCGAACGGGACTCGATCGGCTCGCCGTGCCAGGTGGCGTTCCAGTCGATCAGCTGGTCGATCAGGTACTTGCCGAGCGGGCCGGCGTCGCCGATCTTCTCCTCGAGCTCGGCGTAGCTCACCGAGACCTTCGTGTAGACGTCGCTGGTGACCTGCCACACCGTCATGCCGGAGCCGAAGACCACGTTCGCGGCGTGGATGTCGTTCGACAGGTTGAACTCCATCCGGTGGTCCGCGCTGTAACCCTGGTAGCCGCGACCGCCGATCCAGATCACGATGACGTCCCGGTCGACGATCGCCGGGTCGAGCAGGATCGCCGAGGCCATGTCGGTGAGCGGGCCCAGGAACGAGACGAACAGCGGGTCGTCCTTCGAGGCGAGCTTGGACTCCTCGATGATCAGCTGCGCACCGGGCGAGTCCAGCGGGGTCTGCTCGTCCGGGATGCCTGTCGGAGCGCCGTTCGCGACGGGCACCTTGCCGGTCAGGTCCAGCAGGCCGAGCAGCAGGTCGATCTCCTCGCGTGACTCCTCCATGCTCCGGTCCGACCGGCGGGTGCCGAAGTGCGCGGGAATCAGCCCGCGGATGTCGAAGGTGGGCGACAACAGCCCATGCACGATCGCGAACTGGTCGTCGGCCTCGTTCTTGGCGTCGGTGTTGATGATCACCCGGCGTCTGCTCGGCTTCACCTGCGTCGACCTCCGTCGGTGGCTCGAATATATATTCACTACTGCATAACCTGTCGCCATGAGTGTCGCCACGACGCTAGAGTCCCGTCAAGGGCTCGGTTGAACGTTGTCTGACTTGGAGGGCGATCGATGGCGCCGGCCGTACTCGCCGTGGACCAGGGCACCACGAACTCGAAGGCCGTCCTCGCGACTGCCGACGGCACCGTACTGGCCACCGGGTCCGCGCCGGTCCGGCTCTCGGCTCCGCGGCCCGGCTGGGCCGAGCAGGATGCCGACGACCTGTGGCGCAGCGTGCTCGAGGCGATCTCGTCGTGTCTGGCCGCCGCGGGGCCCGTCGAGATCGCCGGGATCGGATTGTCGACGCAGCGTGAATCGGTGGTCGGCTGGGACCGTCGTACCGGCGAGGCTGTGGGCCCGGTCATCGGTTGGCAGGACGTGCGTACGACGTCCTGGTGTTCGTCGCTCCCGGCCGGCTTGGACACGCTGGTGCGATCTCGCACCGGACTGCGGGTGGATGCGATGTTCTCGGCGCCGAAGCTGCGCTGGCTGCTCGACCACACGAACGCCGATCGGGTGGGCACCGTGGACTCGTGGCTGATCCATCGGCTGACTGGTTGCCGTGAGCACCTGACTGACGCGGGCAATGCCTCACGGACTCTGCTGTACGACGTACTCGAGCTCGACTGGTCCCCGGCACTGCTCGAGGCCTTCGGCGTACCCCGATCCGTACTGCCCGAGGTACGACCGTCGAACGCCGGATTCGGCGTCACCGCGGGCGTTTCGGGCCTGCCGGACGGGATCCCGATCGTTGCCGTGCTGGCGGACTCGCATGCGGCGATGTACGGCCAGGGCTGCACGCAGGCCGGGATGATCAAGGCGACGTACGGGACTGGGTCGTCGGTGATGACGCCGGTCGATGAGTTCGTCGCGGACGGATGCACCCTGGCGTGGCTGACGGACCAGCCGCTGTACGCGCTCGAGGGGAACATCGTCTCGTCGGGCGCCGCGCTCGCCTGGACTGCCACCATGCTCGGACTGCCGGACGTCGGCGCGTTGATGGAACTCGCGGCGAGCGTGAACGACGCCGGCGGAGTCAGCCTGGTGCCCGCGTTCGCCGGCCTCGGGGCCCCGCACTGGGACCGCGCCGCGCGGGCCGCGATCACCGGGATGAGCAGCTCCACCACCCGCGCGCATCTGGCCCGTGCCTGCGTCGATGCCGTCGCTCACCAGATCTGCGACGTCACCGACACCATTCCGGGCACACCCGCACGCCTGCGCGCCGACGGCGGCGCGACCGTCTCGGATCTCCTCATGCAGACCCAGGCCGATCTGCTCGGCCACCCCGTGGAAGCCGCCGATGTGGCCGAGATCTCGGCCCTCGGCGCCGCCGAACTCGCCTGGACCACTCTCGGCGCTCCCACCGGCTGGGCCACCCAGCGCGGCTACCGCGACTTCAAGCCCGCCATCGACCCCGCTGCGCGAGCGAGCCGCCGCGCCGAGTGGGCGGCCGCGGTCGCCTCGGTTCGCACCTCGAAGTGACGTCCATCTCGCTCTGAGTGCGCTGACCGGATGCGGTCGGACATCGCTTTCCGTGACGGGTTGACTCGTCGTGACGGCCCACCTAAAGTTGCGGCCACAGGCCTCGGAAAGCCCTTTCCCAGGCTCACGAGGGGAGGCAGCGATGTGCGAGTTCGGACCGGGCTCGGCCACGGCGCTGCCGGGCGGCATCGGCATCTCGTTGCTGAAGGTGTACGACCGGCAGGCCCCGGACGGTTCGGCCGGCGGCTCCCCGCACGTGCACCTGGCCTGCTCCGAGGGGTACTACGTGGTCGCCGGCTCCGGCGCAGTCCAGACGCTGAACCCCAAGGGCTTCGCGGAGACCCCGCTCGAGGCCGGCGCTGTGGTCTGGTTCGACCCCGGGACGATTCACCGGCTGGTCAACGGCGGCGGTCTCCAGATCCTGGCGCTGATGTCGAACTCCGGGCTCCCCGAGGCCGGCGACGCGGTACTGACGTTGCCGCCGGAGCACCTGACGGACCGCACGACCTATCTGAAGGCGACCACCCTCACCGGCGAGGGTGAGGTCCGGACCACGTCCGCGATGGCCCGGCGCAACCTCGCGCTCGACGGCTTCGCCGTCCTGCGGGAGTCCTACGAGACCGACGGGCCGTCCGCGCTGGACGACTTCTACGCGGCGGCGATCCGGATCGTCCAGCCGCAACTGCCGGACTGGCGTCGCCGCTGGGCGCAGGGCGCTCGCCGGCTGGCCGAGCAGACCGGCGCCGCCCTCGATGCTCTCGAAGCCGGTACGGCGCCGCACCTACAGACCGCTGAACTCCACGAACTACCCGCCCCCACCGAGTTCGGCCTGCATGGCATGTGCGGTCGCCTCGACACCTACGACATTTCTTCGCGAGAGGCAGAACAGTGAACGAGCGACGCGTCGGCATCGTGATGAACGGCGTCACCGGCCGGATGGGCCTGCGCCAGCACCTCGAGCGTTCCATCGTGGCGATCCGCGCGCAGGGCGGCCTGCCCGCCGCCGACGGGACGATGATCATCCCCGAGCCGATCCTGGTCGGCCGCAACGAGCTGAAGCTGCGCCGGATCGCGGAGCAGCACGGCCTGACCCGGTGGACCACCGACCTGTCCGAGGCGCTCGCCGAGCCGGACGTCGAGATCTACTTCGACTCGTCGCTGACCCAGCTCCGGGAGAAGGGCGTCCGCGCCGCGGTCGAAGCGGGCAAGGCGATCTACTGCGAGAAGCCGATCGCGGAGAGCCTGGACGCGGCGATCGACCTGGCCCGGCTGGTCCGCGACGCCGGACTGAAGAACGGCATCGTCCAGGACAAGCTGTCGCTGCCCGGCCTGCGGAAGCTCAAGCGCCTCGTCGACGGTGGGTTCTTCGGCCGGATCCTCTCGGTCCGCGGTGACTTCGGCTACTGGGTCTTCGAGGGTGACTGGCAGGAAGCGCAGCGGCCGTCGTGGAACTACAAGCTCGAAGAGGGCGGCGGCATCATCCTCGACATGTTCTGCCACTGGCGGTACGTGCTCGACCAGACCTTCGGCCAGGTCAAGTCGGTGTACTGCCAGGGCGCGACCCACATCCCGACCCGGGTCGACGAACAGGGCAACGAGTACGCCGCCACCGCGGACGACTCGGCGTACGGCGTCTTCGAGCTGGAGGGCGGGATCATCGCGCAGATGAACTCGTCCTGGGCGACGCGGGTGTTCCGCGACGAGCTGGTCGAGTTCCATGTCGACGGGACCGAGGGATCCGCGGTCGCAGGGCTGCGGAACTGCCGGGCGCAGCACCGGTCCGCGACACCGAAGCCGGTGTGGAACCCGGACCTGCCGGCCACCGAGAAGTTCCGCGACCAGTGGGCGACGGTGCCGGACAACGAGGTGTTCGACAACGGGTTCAAGGTGCAGTGGGAGATGTTCCTGCGGCACGTGGTCGACGACGCGCCGTTCACCTGGGACTTCGTCGAGGCCGCCAAGGGCGTGCAGCTGGCCGAGCTGGGCCTGCAGTCCTGGCGCGAAGGCCGCAAGCTCGAAGTCCCTGCCTTGAACCTCGAGGGACAGCTGTGACGCTCGAGGTTCACCTTCCATCCGGTGGTGGGTCGGAGAGGTACCGGTTGGTGGGTGAGCCGGTTGCTCAGGGCACCTATTCGCCGGCTCGGTCGCGGCTGGCGTTTGCGGCTGCGCATGTGGTGGCGGATCCGCTGGGAGACAACTCGCCGGGTGCGCCCGCGGTGATTGACTGGGAGCACACGCTGGAGTTCCGGCGGCATCTGTGGTCGCTGGGGTTGTCGGTGGCTGAGGCGATGGATACCGCGCAGCGTGGGATGGGGCTGGACTGGCCGGCGACGCAGGAGCTGATCCGGCGGTCCGCGGCCGAGGCGCCGGACGGGCGGATCGCGGTTGGCGTCGGCACAGACCAGCTCACCGTCACGAACCGTCCCGCCGCCGGCTCGGACGGTGCCCACGAGTTGGACGCGGTGATTGCTGCGTACGAAGAGCAGCTCGGTCTGGCCGAGGAGGTCGGCGCACAGCCGATTCTGATGGCCAGCCGGGCGTTGTGTGCGGCGGCCGAGTCGCCTGACGACTACCGGAAGGTCTACGACCGGCTGCTGGGTCAATCGACCCGCCCGGTGATCCTGCACTGGCTCGGGTCGATGTTCGATCCGGCGCTCGACGGCTACTGGGGCAGCGACTCACTCGACACCGCCGCCGACGTCGTCGTCGATCTGATTGCCGACAATGCGACAAAGGTGGACGGCATCAAGGTCTCGCTGCTGGACGCCTCGCGCGAAGTTGCCCTGCGCAACCGTCTGCCGGAGGGCGTCCGGCTCTACACCGGCGACGACTTCAACTACCCGGCCCTGATCAAGGGCGACGACCGCTACAGCGACGCGCTGCTCGGCATCTTCGCCGCGATCGCGCCTGCCGCCGCGGCCGCGCTGAAGGCGCTGGACGACGGCGACCTCGACACCTACGACCGCGTCTTCGCACCGACGGTCCCGCTCGCGCGGCAGATCTTCTCGGCGCCGACGTACTACTACAAGACCGGGATCGCCTTCCTGGCCTGGCTGAACGGGCACCAGCCCGGGTTCTCGATGGTGGGTGGCCTGCAGACCGGCCGGTCGCTGCCGCACCTGGCCGACACCTTCCGGCTCGCCGATCAAGCCGGCGTACTGACGAATCCGGAGCTTGCCGTCCAGCGGTTCGGGCAGTTGCTGCGGGTGGGTGGGGTCGACGCGTGAATCGCTACAGCCTGAACCAGGCGACGACGAAGTACTGGCCGCTCGAGGATGTCGTCGCGGCCAGCGCCAAGGCCGAGCTGTCATGGATCGGGCTGTGGCGTGAGCCGATCCAGGAGTACGGCGTCGACAAGGCCGCCCGGCTCGTCGCCGACGCGGAACTGAAGGTGTCGTCGCTGTGCCGCAGCGGCTTCTTCACCAGCATGGATCCGGCGGAGCGAGAGGCCAAGATCGAGGACAACCGTCGCGCGATCGACGAGGCCGCCACGATCGGGACCTCCGTGCTGGTGCTCGTCAGCGGCGGTCTGCCGCCGGGCTCGCGCGACCTCGACGGCGCGCGTTCCATGGTCCGGGACGGGCTGGCCGAGCTGGCACCGTACGCGTCGGAACGTGGGGTGAAGCTCGCGGTCGAGCCGTTGCATCCGATGTTCTGCTCCGACCGGTGTGTGGTGTCGTCGCTGTCGGGTGCCCTGGATCTCGCCGAGCAGTTCCCGGCGTCGCAGGTCGGCGTGATCGTCGATGCCTATCACCTGTGGTGGGACGCCGACGTCTACCGGCAGATCGAGCGCGCGGGTGAGCGGATCCTCTCGTACCAGGTGAGCGACTGGGTCGTCCCGCTTCCGGAGGACACGCTGCTCGGCCGGGGCATGATGGGCGACGGCTCGATCGAGCTGCGCCGTCTCCGTGCAGCGTGCGATGCCGCCGGGTACGACGGGCCGATCGAGGTAGAGATCTTCAACCAGAAGCTGTGGGACGCACCAGGGCAGCAGGTCTTCGACCTGGCGCTCGCGCGGTATCGAGAACACGTCATCTGACCCTCGACATCAGGAGCTGACCGTATGAGTGACCGGACCATTCCCGCCGACGGCATCGGCATGCACCTCTACACGATGCGCGACGTGCTGGCCGAGGACTACCCGGGGACGCTGAAGCGCCTCGCCGGGATCGGATACCGCACGATCGGGGTGAGCGGGCGGTTCGACCACAGCGCCGAAGAGATCCGGTCCTTCGCGGACGACGCCGGGCTGTCGATCGTGCTCGAGCACGTCGGGTACACCCGGATGGCCGACGACTGGGACAGCGCACTGGCCGGCGTGAAGACGCTGGGCGGGAAGTGGGCCGTCGTACCGTCGATTCCCTCCGAGCTGCATTCGGTGGAGGGTTTCCGTACGGCGGCCGCGGCGTTCACCGAGGCCGGTAAGGCGGCGCGTGACGCCGGGCTGAAGCTGCTGTTCCACAACCACGGGCGCGACTTCGACTCGGTCGACGGGCAGATCCTGTTCGACATCCTGCTGGACGTCGATCCGGAACTGCTCGGGTTCGAGTTCGACCTGTACTGGGCGGTCGAGGGCGGCCAGGACCCGGCGAAGTACTTCCAGGAGAACCCGGGCCGGTTCCCGGCGCTGCACGTGAAGGACATGGCCGCGGACGGGTCGTGGGAGGACGTCGGTGCCGGCAAGCTCGACTTCGCCGCGATGTTCGCGCACGCCTCGGAGGGCGGCGTCGAGCAGTGGCTGGTCGAGCACGACAAGCCCACCGACGCCTGGCACTCGGCCGAGCGCAGCTACCGCGGCCTGACCGAACTCCGGTTCTGACCCGGGCTCGGTGTCCGCAGACAAACGCTTAACCGGATCAGATCTGGTGACGACCGCTCACTGCTGGTGAGATCGGTTTACGCTCGATCCGTGCAGAAGGAGCCCACGGTCCGGCTGACGGCAATCCGCCGCCTGTACGAGGTGAGCGCGCGGATGGGTGCCGGGCGGAGCCTGGCCGAGACACTGCAGGCGGTCGTCGACGGTGTGGTGGACGGGCTCGGCTTCGGCATCGCCGTACTGAACCTGCGCCACCCGGACGGCAAGTTCGAGGTGATCGCCGTGGCCGGCTCGCCGGAGGCGCGGGAAGCCCTGCTCGGCACGGTGAGCGCGGCGGACATCTTCGACGCCGAGTTCGCCATCGCGGACAAGTGGGGCGGACTGCGCTTCGTGCCGCACGAACGGCTGCCCGAAGGCGAGGTGGTCGGCTGGGTGCCCGAGATCCCGGTGTCGGACGACCCCGCCGCCTGGCATCCGCTGGACGCGTTGTTCGCGCCGCTGCACTCGTCCGACGGTGAACTGGTCGGGATGCTGGCGGTCGACCTGCCCGAGGATCAGCGGCGGCCCGGGCCGATCCACCGGGAGCTGCTGGAGATCTTCGCCACCCAGGCCGGGCTGGCGATCGACAAGGCTCGGTTGACCGACCAGTTGCTGGCCGAGAAGACCCGGCTCGAGGCGAGCGAGACGACGTTCCGGATGGTCTTCGAGGGCGCCGGCAACGGGATGGCCACGATCGCCTTCGACGGGTCCGAGGCGGGCCGGATCCTGCGCGTGAACGACGCCTTCTGCCGGATCACCGGGTACGCCGCCGACCAGCTGATCGGCGTACCGATGGTGGACTTCCTCCGCGACGAGGAGCCGGCCCAGTCCCGGCGCGAGCTCGAAGAGCTTGCCCGAGGCAACAGCACGTACCGGTTCGAGCGGATCTTCACCCGGCCCGGCGGCAACGAGATCTGGCTCGGCGGGACGGCGACGATCGTCGACCAGGGTCCCGGGCTGCCGCGGATCCTGCTGATCCAGATCGACGACGTGACCGCCCGCAAGGACGCGGAACGCGAGCTGCGCCACCACGCCGCGCACGACCCGCTGACCGGCCTGCCCAACCGCCGCCTGCTCCAGCACCGCTTCGCCGCGGTGCTGGAGCGGACCCGCGGGTCAGGCCGGCCCGGTGCCGTGCTGTTCTGCGATCTCAACCACTTCAAGCTGGTGAACGACGGCTACGGTCACGAGGCCGGCGACCGCGCGCTGCGCGAGATCGCCACCCGGCTGGCCGCCGAGGTCCGGCACGGCGACACCGTGGCCCGCCTCGGCGGCGACGAGTTCGCGATCCTCGCCGAGGACATCGCCGACGAGGACCTCGCGACCCTCATCACCCGCCTCGAGACCGCCGTCAGCCGCCCGCTCCCCGGTATCACCATCGAGGTCAGTACCAGCATCGGCACCGCCCCGATCACGCCCGACTCGACCGACCTGGACGCCCTCCTCCACACCGCCGACCAGGCGATGTACGACGCCAAACACCACCGCGACTGAGGTCAGGCGGCGTCCAGGGTGGCGACCTGGTCGGCGGTGAGTTCGAGGTCCAGGGCGGCGTACGAGTCGCGGATCGTCTCCGGGCGGCTGGAGCCGGGGATCGGGACGACGTGCGGGGACTTGGCCAGCAGCCACGCGAGCGTGACGCGCTGCGGGCTGACACCGAGGTCGGCGGCGATCCGGTGGAACGCGGGGTGCTTGCTGCCGAGCGCGCCGGCGTTCGAGATGCCGCCGAGCGGCGCCCAGGGCAGGAACGCGATGCCGAGCTCGTCGCACAGCTCGAGCTCCGGCTCGCTGGACCGGAACGCCGGCGAGAACTGGTTCTGCACCGAGACGAGACGGCCGCCGAGGATCTCGTTGGCCTGCTTGATCTGGGCCGGGTTCGCGTTCGAGATGCCGGCCATCCGGATCTTGCCGGCGTCGAGCAGGTCGCGGATCGCGCCGATGGAGTCCGCGTACGGCGTCTTCGGGTCAGGCCGGTGGAACTGGTACAGCCCGATCGCCTCCACCCCGAGCCGCTTGAGCGACTCGTCCGCCGCTTCCTTCAGGTGCGCCGGCGACCCGTCCACGGTCCAGCTGCCGTCACCGGGCCGCTGGTGGCCGCCCTTCGTCGCGACCAGGACCTTCGAGGTGTCGCCGCCGTACGACGCCAGCGCCTTGGCGATCAGGGACTCGTTGTGGCCGACGTCGGTCGCGGTCAGGTGGTACGCGTCGGCGGTGTCGATCAGCGTGATGCCGAGGTCGAGCGCCGCGTGGATGGTCGCGATCGACCGGGCCTCGTCGGGCCGGCCCTCGATCGACATCGGCATGCCGCCGAGCCCGATCGCGCTGACCTCGACGTCGCCGATCCGGCGGGTGTGGTTCGTCTGAGCTGCCATGTCTCCAACGTCCCGCGTGCGGGTCGCCGATTCCAACAGGAATCTCCGCACAGACTCAGCACTCCTGGTGCTGAATCGATGTCAAGGGGTTACCTTTCGAACGGTAGTTACGTAAGAATGTGACGCAACTCGACCCTCCCCTGGATCGGAGCCCGCCCGTGCCTCCTCCTCCCACCCGTCGTACCTTCCTCCAACTGACCGGCCTGAGCGCCGCCGCGGTCGCCATCGGCGTCGCCGCACCGGCCGGCGCCGACGCCACCCCGGGACGCCCGATTCCGTCCGGCGCCTTCGCACTCGGCGTCGCCTCCGGCGATCCACGCACCGACGGTTTCGTCCTCTGGACCCGACTCGCCCCGACGCCGCTGGCCACCGACGGCCACGGCGGCATGCGCGCCGACCACGTGCCGGTGCAGTACGAAGTCGCCGAGGACAGCCAGTTCAAGCGCGTCGTACGCCGGGGTCTCGCGATCGCCACCCCCGAGCTGGCGCACGCCGTACATCCCGAGGTGCGCGGTCTGCGGCCGGATCGCGAGTACTTCTACCGGTTCCGCGCCGGCAGTGAGCTCAGCCCTGTCGGCCGGACCAAGACGCTGCCGGTCCAGGGGTCGCAGTTCACCTTCGCCACCGCCTCCTGCCAGGCCTGGTACCACGGGTACTTCGCAGCCCATCGCGACATCGCCCGCCGGGCGCCGGACGCGGTGTTCTTCCTCGGCGACTACATCTACGAGTACGGGATCGTTGCCGGCGACAACCTCTGGCGTGAGGGCGTCTCGGTCGGACCCGAGCACGGCGTGGAGATCGAGACACTGGAGCAGTACCGGTTGCGGTACAGCCTGTTCAAGACCGACCCGGACCTGCAGGCCGCGCACGCGGCCGCGCCGTGGTTCCTGGTCTGGGACGACCACGAGGTGCAGAACAACTACGGCGCCGACAACTCGCTGTACGGGATCCCGCCGGAACTGTTCGTGCATCGCCGCGCCGTTGCTTATCGCGCGTTCTACGAGAACGTGCCGGTCGCTCTGGACAGCCTGCCACACGGACCGGACGGTCAGCTCTACCGGCGGTACGACGTCGGATCGCTCGCGCGGGTGCACCTGCTCGACACCCGGCAGTACCGCGACCCGCTGCCGGTGGACGAAGCCGATCGCGTGTCCGAGCAGCGCACCATCATGGGCGCCGAGCAGGAGAAGTGGCTGTACGACGGACTCCGCCATTCACCCGCGACCTGGAACGTGGTCGCTGGCGGTGTCGTCCTCAGCGCGATCACGGACGACCGGACCGAGCAGTGGGACGGCTATCCGGCGAACCGGCGCCGGGTGCTCGAGGCAATGGGCCAGGCCGGCACCTCGGTCATGCTCACCGGCGACATCCACCGCCACGTGGCATCCGAACTGAAGCTGGACTTCGCGAATCCGGACTCCCGGACGGTCGGCGTGGAGTTGGTGTGCTCGTCGGTCGGCTCCAACGGGGACGGCACCGACACGGACCAGTACGCGCAGGACTGGCTCCAGCACCCGTACGTGAAGCTCTACAACGCGCGCCGTGGGTATGTGCACTCGACCTTGACCCGCTCCGACCTGACCTCGGAGTTCGTCACCTTCCCCTACATCCAGGCCGACGCCAACGCCGAACCGCGTGTGGTCGCGACCTTCCGCACGCCCGCTGACGATCCTCGTCTGGAGGCACTGTGATGAATCGTCCTCCCGCCGTCACCCAGCTTCGTGGCACCGGCGACATCGGCACCCTCACCCTCGACTGGAAACCGGTGTCGTGGGCAACGGTTGTCGACCACTACGCCGTGTACGTCGCCGACCCCGGATCCACGGCGTACACCCTGCTGGGCAAGACCGTCTATCCGCACTTCGTGCATCGCGGACTCGGATTCGCCGGCGTCAACAGGTCCTATCGGGTGGTGACAGTGGATGCTGCGGGCAACAGGTCGCAGCCGTCGCGATCCCTTGCCGCTGCGAGCAAGACGTCCGTGACGATATCCGGTCAGCCAATCGCGCGAGTCGGCGTGTACGACGGCAAGGGCTCGGAGCTGGCGTTGTCACCCAAGGGGTACGCCGAATACCCGGTGCGCTTCCCCTCGGACGTCGACTACACCTACGGCACTTCGGTTCCTTCGGCCGACTGGTCGTACCTGTTCCCCGGGCCGGCGGACAAGTGGGCCGGAACGAAGATCCACACGGTGAAGTTCCGGTTCGACCTGACCGCGGTGCCGGAGCAGGATCTCGACCTGGCTCTGTGGCTGATCGACAGCCACGCCAGCATCCCCGGCTCCGCCGTACTGTCCGTCAACGGCACTGAGGTCGGGCGGCTGGCGTTCGCGAACGGCGCCACCAAAGGTTCGACGATCGCCGACAGCACCTACCCCGGTTCACCGCTCAAGCCGTCGTACCTCGAGACACCGTTGCCCAAGGCACTCTTCCGGACCGGTCAGAACGTGATCGAGCTGGTGAAGGACGAGGGCTCCTGGATCGCCTACGACGCCTTCGGGGTCTATGCCCGGAAGTGAGCTCAGCCGGGCACGTCGAGTCGTTGGGTGCCGACCACCGACAGCAGCCGCAGTGCTTCCTCCGAAGGCGAGCCGGGGGTCGCGGTGTAGATGATCACCTGCTGGTCGCGGTCGGGGATCGCGAGGGCATCGCAGTTCACGGTCACCGTACCGACCACCGGATGCTCGAAGGTCTTGCACAGAGTGGGCTCCGCGAGCACGTCGTGCGCCTCCCACAGCCGGGCGAACTCGTCGCTGCCCGCGAGCAGTTCGGCGATCAGCTCCTGGGTCTCCGGATCGTCCGGGTACCGCGCTGCCGTCGCCCGGAGGTGGTTCGCCGCACTCCGGGCGAACAGCCCGGCGTCGGAGACCGAGTACAACCGGCCTGAGCTCGGCGGCGGACCGAGGAACGCGCGCCGGATCAGGTTCCGATCCCGTCGGGAGAGGAGTGAGAAGTCCTCCATCAACGCCGTCGCCAGGTGGTTCCAGGCGATCACCTCGTACGACGCCGACAGGACGATCGCGGCCGCGTTCGGCAGCCGTTCCAGCAGGTCGAGGATGCTCTGCCGGACCTGGCGCGGCGGGCCCGGCGGCGGCGCCACCGGTACACCGGCCAGATCATGGAGGTAGTTGCGTTCGGCATCGCCGAGGCGGAGTGCGCGGGCCAGCCCGGCGAGCACCTCACCGGACGGATGCGGCGCCCGGGCCTGTTCCAGCCGGGTGTAGTACTCGGTCGAGATGTACGCCAACTGGGCCACTTCCTCGCGGCGCAGTCCCGGCGTACGGCGGCGCCGGCCGGCGGGCAGCCCGACGTCGGACGGCTTGATCCGTTCACGTCTGTTGCGCAGAAAGGCTGCCAGCTCCGGCTTGTCCACGCGTCCAGTCTGCCGCGTCGCGCGAGCTTAGCCAGGTACTACCGGTGTCTGGTTACGGCCGCCGCCGGCGCCCAGGCTCGACGGCATGGACAAACTGCTTGAAGGAAGAGTCATCTTCGTCACCGGCGCCGGGCGTGGGATCGGTGCCGCGGCCGCTCGGCTGTTCGCCGCCGAAGGGGCGCAGGTGATGCTCGCCGCCCGGACCGAATCGGAGCTGGCGGCAGTCACTCGCGAGATCGGTGCGAATGCGGCGTACATGGTCGCTGACCTCGCCGATCCCGACGCGGTCCACGCCGCGGTCGATCGTGCAGTCTCGGAGTACGGGCGCCTGGACGGTGCCTTCAACAACGGCGCGATCGGCATCCCACCCGGACCGATGGACCAGATGAGCGTGGACCAGTTCGACCAGGGGTACGCCATCAACCTCAGAGGGCTGTGGACCGCGATGGTCGCCGAGGTCGCGGCGATCCGGGCGACCACCGGACACGGGAGCATCGTCAACACGTCGAGCGTCGGCAGTCTCGCCGGGAACCCCGCACTGCCGGCGTACGGCGCGCTGAAGCGGGCCGGCAACAGCCTCACCGAGTCGGCCGCGATCACCTACGGCCCGGAGAACATCCGGGTCAACGCGATCGCTCCGGGGACGACGCTGACCGAGATGCTGCACGCCTGGGACCATGCCACGCCCGGCATCATCGACAGCCTGAACGCGCGGACGCCGCTGGGCCGCGCCGCCCAGCCTGACGAGATCGCGCAGGCCGCCGCCTGGCTGCTCAGCGACCGGTCGTCGTACGTGACCGGCACCGTGCTGCGTGTCGACGGCGGCCTGGCAGCCTGACCTCAGCTTGCGTGCACGCGTGGGTCGCGGTCCTCGACGACGTACGTCGCGCGGGTACTGATCGGAGCGTTCGGGGTCTGGACGTAGGGGACGACGCGGAAGTCGGAGCGCCACTGCTTCTGGTTCACGGTGACGCGGACGTAGCCGCGCTGGTTGTTGAAGAACTTCAGGTGCGGGTTGGCCGCCAGGAACTGCTGGCCCTGGTCGGTCATGTCGGCACCGTCGCCGCCGCTGGTGATCGACGTACCGACGAACTCGGTGCCGACGTTGCGCGAGTCCGGGTCGGCGAAGTCACGCTTCAGCTCGAGGGCGTAGTTCTGGTGCCGATCGCCGGTGATCACCACCAGGTTGCGGACACCACTGTCCTGCGCAGTCGCGAGCACCTTGTTGCGCTCGGCAACGTAACCGTCCCACGGGTCCAGCCAGACGTGGGTCTCCGGACCCGGCGTCCAGTCGGTCTGGCCCATCGGGGTCTGGTTGCCGATCACCTGCCAGCGGGCGTGCGACCGGCGGAAACCGTCCAGCAGCCAGGCGCGCTGCTTGCCGCCGAGCATGGTGTTGTCCGGGTCGAACCGGTCGTCGCAGGTGGACGAGTCGCCGTCACCGCACGGCTGGTCCGAGCGGTACTGGCGGGTGTCCAGGATGGTGAAGTCCGCCAGCCGGCCGTACGGGAGCCGCCGGTGGTAACGGATGTTCGGGCCGGACGGCATCTGCTCGTGCCGCAGCGGCATGTTCTCGTACAGCGCCTGGAAGGCCTGGGCGCGGCGGGCCCGGAACACGACCGGGTCCTGGTCCGGCTCGGTGTCGACCTGGGAGATGTCGCCGGCCCAGTTGTTCTCCACCTCGTGGTCGTCGAACGTGTGGATCCACGGGTGGGCGGCGTGCGCGGCCTGCAGCGGGGCCTCGGTCTTGTACAGCGAGTACTGCAGCCGGTAGCGGGCGAGGTCGAACGTCTCGGTGTGGAAGCGCGGGTCCGTCGTCACCCCGCGCTTGTTGGTCTTGACGCCGGACTCGTACAGGTAGTCGCCGAGGTGCACGACCAGGTCGAGATCCTCCTTGGCCATGTGGTCGTACGCCGTGTAGTAGCCGTCCTGCCAGGCGTTGCAGGACGCGAACGCGAACCGCAACTCGCGCGGCGAGGTGAACGGATGCGGCGTGGTCCGGGTCCGGCCGGTCGGCGACACCTCGCGGCCGGTCCGGAAACGGTAGTAGTACACGGTGTCGGGCAGCAGGCCGCGGATCTCGGGGTGGACCGAGTGGCCGAGCTCGGGGGTGGCGACGACGCTGGACCGGCGGACGATGTGCCGGAAGTGCTCGTCCCGGGCGACCTCGTACTCGACCCGGACCGGCCGGGCGGGCATCCCGCCTTTCCCGTCGACGGCGTACGGGTCGGTGGCGAGCCGGGTCCAGAGCACGACACCGTCGTACTGCGGATCACCCGAGGCGATGCCGAGCGTGAACGGGTTGCCGCTGCCGGCCGGAACGGCGTACGTCGTCGAGGCGTCCCAAGCCCCGGTGCCGAGCAGTACGGCGGCAGTGCCCGCACCACCCAGGCCGAGGAAGCGACGGCGGGAGACTGACATGGTTCCTCCAGATGAAGGGCGGATCAGGTGGGGGAAAGCGCGGCCAGTCTTCAGTCACCGCATGTCGGCTACTTGTCGCGTAGTTGGTCGGTAAGTTAACGCCGCTGCCCGATGCGTCGATCACCCGGCACGATAGGTCCATGCAGATCGACGAACGAGTACGACGAGCCCGCCCCGACGACGTCCCCGCGCTCGTGGAACTGGTGTACGGCCTGGCCGAGTACGAGCGAGCCCCCGACGAGTGCCACCTGACCGCGGACCAGCTGCACACCGCACTCTTCGGCGAGAGCCCCGCCGTCTTCTGCCACGTCGCCGAACACGAGGGCGCGGTGGCTGGATGCGCCCTGTGGTTCCTCAGCTTCTCCACCTGGCGCGGCGTCCACGGCATCTACCTCGAAGACCTCTTCGTCCGCCCCGAAACCCGCGGCACCGGCCTGGGCAAAGCCCTCCTCACCGCCCTGGCCCAGGAATGCGTGACCCAAGGCTACGAACGCCTCGAATGGTCCGTCCTCAACTGGAACACCCCCGCCATCGACTTCTACAAGTCCCTGGGCGCCCACCCCCAGGACGAATGGACCATCTACCGCCTGACCGACGAACCCCTCACCCACCTCGGCTCGTAGCCTCCGGGCCGGCGACGCGCCCGGAATAGGCGCGGGGGGTCTGGCCGTTGGGTCGGTGTCTTGGTTGCTACGAGGAGGTGTTTGGTGGAGGACTTGCGGGCGCTCAGTTATGGGCTGGGGCAGCAGTACTTCGAGGAGCGGGATTATCGGGGGGCTATCCGGGCCTTGCAGCCGGTGGTGGAGGAGACGCCTGAGGATGTGGGGACCCGGTTGTTGCTGGCTCGGGCCTACTATCACGCGGCGTTGCTGAAGCCGGCTGAGGAGCAGTTGCTCGAGGTGCTCGAGCGGGAGCCGACCGAGTACTACGCGCACCTGATGATGGCGCGGACACTCGAGCGGCAGTCGCGGGCCGAGGAGGCCGGCAAGCACCGCCGGATCGCGGCGGCGCTCACCGGTGACGACGAACTACTCAGGCCTCACAGCGCCTGACGTAGGGCGGCGCTGCCACCCAGAACCATCGCGCGCACATGGAGGACCACTGGTTCATCGCGCGCGTCGGCGGCGGTGATCTGCCTGAGCCCTGGGCGTCCGCGCCGGCAAGGGTCCCGTGACGCTTCGCCGCTCTCCGCACACCTGGCCTGACACGGGCGTGATGGAATGACAGACCGGGGATTGGCGTTGACGTGGGCATCGGTAGTTTAATAGTGAACTATCTGCCCCAGTCGAGGAGGACAGATGCAGTTCGGTGTGTTCACCGTCGGTGACGTGACCGAGGATCCGACCACCGGCACGACCGTGAGCGAGGCCGAGCGGATCAAGGCGATGGTGGCCATCGCGCTGAAGGCCGAAGAGGTCGGCCTGGACGTGTTCGCCCAGGGTGAGCACCACAACCCGCCGTTCGTGCCGTCGTCGCCGACCACGCAACTCGGCTTCATCGCCGCGAAGACGTCGAAGATCATCCTGTCCACCGCGACGACCCTGATGACCACCAACGACCCGGTGAAGATCGCCGAGGACTACGCGATGCTGCAGCACCTGGCCGACGGCCGGGTCGACCTGATGATGGGTCGCGGCAACACCGGCCCGGTGTACCCGTGGTTCGGTCAGGACATCCGCAACGGCATCGGGCTCGCGATCGAGAACTACGCCCTGCTGCGCCGGCTCTGGCGTGAGGACGTGGTCGACTGGGAAGGCAAGTTCCGTACGCCGCTGCAGGGCTTCACCGCGACACCGCGGCCGCTGGACGGCGTACCGCCGTTCGTCTGGCACGGGTCGATCCGCTCGCCGGAGATCGCCGAGCAGGCCGCGTACTACGGCGACGGCTTCTTCCACAACAACATCTTCTGGCCGGTCTCGCACACCCAGCGGATGATCGAGCTGTACCGCAAGCGCTTCGAGCACTACGGCCACGGCGCCGCGGACCAGGCGATCGTCGGCCTCGGCGGTCAGGTGTTCATGCGGAAGAACTCGCAGGACGCCGTCAACGAGTTCCGGCCGTACTTCGACAACGCGCCGGTCTACGGACACGGCCCGTCCCTGGAGGACTTCAGCCGGGAGACCCCGTTGACGGTCGGCAGCCCGCAGCAGGTGATCGAGCGGACGCTGACGTTCCGGGAGCACTTCGGTGACTACCAGCGGCAGCTGTTCCTGATGGACCACGCCGGGCTGCCCTTGAAGACCGTGCTGGAGCAGCTGGACATCCTCGGCGAAGAGGTGGTTCCGGTACTGCGGAAGGAGTTCGCCGCCAAGCGGCCGGCGCACGTACCCGACGCGCCGACGCACGCTTCACTGAAGGCCGCGGCCGAGCGGGCACACGACCTGGAGACGATCCCGGAGCCGGCCGGATCGGTCGAGGAGACGAGCCGATGAAGGAACGCGTAATCGCCGTGGTGACGGCCGGGCTGACGACACCGTCGTCGTCCCGGCTGCTCGCCGACCAGCTGGCGGCCGCCGTCCGGGACGAGCTGTCCGGGCGCGGGATCGAGTCGCGGATCGAGCTGATCGAGGCCCGCGACCACGCGCACGACCTGACGAACAACCTGCTCACCGGCTTCCCCTCGGCCGAGCTGGAGAAGGTCCTCGCCACGGTCGCCGGGGCGGATGCTCTGATCGTGGTCTCGCCGACCTTCAGTGCGTCGTACTCCGGGCTGTTCAAGATGTTCTTCGACGTACTCGACGACCAGGCATTGGCCGGCAAGCCGGTCCTGCTCGCGGCGACCGGCGGGACCGAGCGCCACTCGCTGGTGCTCGAGTTCGCGCTGCGTCCGCTGTTCGCCTATCTGAAGGCGATCCCGGTCCCGACCGCCGTGTACGCCGCGTCCACGGACTGGGGTCCGAACGCGACGACGCTGCGGCCCCGCATCACTCAGGCCGCGACCGAGCTGGTCGCCGCCCTGCAGCACGAGACGCCGGCGCACGTGGATCCGTACGACAACCCGACGCCGTTCGAGGACCTGCTCAACAGCTAGGACCGCTCGTCGATGAGCAGTGAGATGCCGTCGAGGATCCGGGTGAGGCCGAAGGACAAGGCGTGCGCGGGGTCGATGACCGACTGGAACTGTTCGCCGACCGAGGTGCCGACCCGTCCCGCCACCGGGAAGTGCTGAGCCGCGCCGGACATGACGCGGGTCAGGGTCGGCGAGATCTGCCGCCACCACTCCTCGTCGGACAGCCCGGACTCGCGCTGCGTGCGGAGCTGTTCGGCTCCGGCGCGGGCGGTCCCGTGAACGTGCGTGAGCACCAGGGTCAGGGCCGAGTCCATCTCGACGTCGGTCAGCCCGAGGCCGTCGAGGGGCCGTAGCTCGGCCTCGTACTTGACGGTGATGTTGGGGCCGAGCGCGTTGCGCATGGTCGGCACGTCGTGGATCCAGGGGTGCTTCGTGAGCACATCCCAGTTGCGCCGGGCGATGAACTCCAGCGCTCCACGCCAGCCGCCGGGCTGGCGCGACGGTTCGTCGGCGTCGGCGTACAGGTCGCCGTACACGCTGTCGAACATCAGGTCGGTCAGCTCGCCCTTGCCCGGGACGTGCGTGTAGAGCGACATCGTCCCGGCCTTCAGCTGCTCGGCGACCATCCGCATCGAGACCGCGTCGAGCCCTTGGGCGTCGGCCAGGTCGATCGCCGTGTCGACGATCGCCCGCACGGTCAGGCCGGACCGGCCGGGCTTGGTGTGACTGCCCCACAGCAGCGCCAGACTGCGCGCCGGATCGGGCGCGGACACCTTCTTTCCTGCCAACGGAACTAACTCCAGCCGCTCGTCGTTGTCCCGATCGTACCTGAATCGTACAGTGTACGGTACACTCTACGACTCAACCTGGGCGAGAGGTGGGAAGTGACTACGGAACGTGTGATCGAGGCCGTCGGCGTACGGAAGAACTACCGGGGCGGCACCGAGGGGGCGGGGCTGAACGGTTTCGACCTGGAGGTCACCGCCGGCACGGTGACGGGGCTGCTCGGCCCCAACGGCGCCGGCAAGACGACGGCGGTGCGGATCCTGTCCACACTGCTCGAGATGGATTCCGGTACGGCGACGATCGCGGGGTACGACGTCCGTCGGCAAGGAGCGGAGGTACGGCGCCGGATCGGGCTGGTCGGGCAGTACGCCGCGATCGACGAAGTACTGACCGGGCGGCAGAACCTGGTCATGTTCGGCCGGCTGAATCACCTGGGCCGCACGGCCTCGGTACGCCGGGCCGACGAGTTGCTCGAGCGGTTCAGCCTGACGGAGGCAGCCGGTCAGGCGGTCAGCAAGTACTCCGGTGGGATGCGGAGACGACTCGACCTGGCGGCGAGCCTGATCGTGGCGCCGGCGGTCCTGTTCGTGGACGAGCCGACGACCGGGTTGGATCCGGCCGGGCGGCTCGAGGTGTGGTCCGCCGTACGGCAGTTGGTGGACGGCGGGACGACGGTGTTGCTGACGACGCAGTACCTGGAGGAGGCGGATCAACTGGCGAACCGGATCTCGATGCTCAAGGCAGGGGTGGTCGTGGCCGAGGGCACCCCGGACGAGCTGAAGACGCAGCTCGGCTCGGACTGGCTGGACCTGGTGCTGGTCGATCCGGCCGACGTGCAGCGGGTGGTCGCGTTGGCCGGGCCATTGGCGGACGGAGACATTCGGATTGCCGACAATCGGATCAGTGTGCCGGTGAAGGACCGCACCAAGGCCCTCGTGGTGATGGCCAACTCGTTGCATGAGGCAAAGATCGAGCCGGAGGACATCACCTTGCGCAGGCCCACGCTGGACGAGGTGTTCCTGCACCTGACCGGGACGGAGGTGGCGGCATGACTGCGTTCGGCTGGGCGCTCGCGGATGGTTGGACGATCGCGCGGCGGACCTTGACGCACTGGCGGATGCAGCCGGGGCTGGTGCTCTTCTCCTGGTTCTTCCCGGTGCTGATGCTGCTGATGTTCGGCGGGCTGCTCGGCGGCGCGATGGACTTCCCCGACGGCGAGTCGTACTACGAACTGCTCGTGCCGGGGATCTTCGCGCTGTCGATGCTGTTCGGGCTGGAAGGCACGATGACCGCGGTCACCCAGGACCGGGACAAGGGGGTGACCGACCGATTCCGCTCGCTGCCGATGAGCTCGACGGCGGTCGTCCTCGGGCGGTGCATCGCGGACATGCTGGACTCGGTGGTGACGCTG
This sequence comes from Kribbella sp. NPDC049227, assembly GCF_043197265.1. Lineage (NCBI taxonomy): Bacteria > Bacillati > Actinomycetota > Actinomycetes > Propionibacteriales > Kribbellaceae > Kribbella > Kribbella sp. NPDC049227. Next base: position 522,528 of record NZ_JBICST010000009.1, read on the forward strand.
ATCGTGCTTGCCGCGGCCGGGCTCGCGCTCGGCTGGCGGTGGCATGACGGACTGCCGGCCGCGGTGGCCGCGTTCGGGTTGCTGTTGCTGCTGCGGTTCGCGTTGCTGTGGATCGGGATCTTCATCGGGCTGTCGGTGAAGAACGCTCAGAGCGTCACGATGGTGCAGGTTCTGGTCTGGCCGATCGGCTTCCTGTCCAGTGCGTTCGTCGCCACGTCCACGATGCCGGCCTGGCTCGGCACGATCGCGCAGTGGAATCCGTTGTCGGCCACAGCCACCGCGTCGCGTGCCCTGTTCGGCAATCCCGATCCCTCGGCGACCGCCACCTGGATCGGCACCCATGCCGAGATCGCGGCGATCATCGGGCCGCTGGTGCTGACCGCGGTGTTCCTGCCGCTGTCGGCGCACCGCTACCGCACGCTCTCCCGGTAGAGATGCCTGTGGGGCTCCGGCGGCATACCGCTGGAGCCCCACTCTAGAGCTTGCCTATGGCATCAATTGGCCGCCGTTGACCTCGATGATCTGGCCGGTGACGTACGACGCCATCCGCTCGGAGGCGAGGAACAGGATGGTGCCGACGCACTCGTGCGGGGTGCCGGTGCGCCCCATCGGGATGGTGCCGATCATCGCGTTCATCTGCTCGTCGCCGGTGTGGCGGTCGTGGAACGGGGTCTTGATCACGCCGGGCGAGATCGCGTTGACGCGGATGCCGTCCGGTGCGACCTCCTTGGCCAGGCCGCGGGTGAAGGTGCTGACCGCGCCCTTGCTGGTCGCGTAGACGACCGAACCGCCGCCACCGCCGTTCCGGCCGGCGATCGAGGTGACGTTGATGATCGACCCGCCGCCCTGCGCGCGGAACACCGGCACGATCTTGCGGCTGACGGCGAACACCGACGTCAGGTTCACGTCCAGGATCCGGTGGAACTCCTCGTCGGGTACGTCGGTCACCGGGGTCCGCTTGACCAGGTCACCGGCGTTGTTCACGAGTACGTCGATCCGCCCGTGCTTCGCCAGCACGTCGTCGATCAGCTTCCCGGCCGCCGCCGGATCCGCGAGGTCCGCCTGGTGCAAGGACGCCGTACCGCCGGCCGTCTGCACCGCGCCGAGCGTGTGCCTGGCTCCCTCCTCGTTCTGGTGGTAGTGCAACGCCACCGCGGCTCCAGTCTCCGCGAACCCCACCGCCGCCGCGGCCCCGATCCCGCTGCTGGCCCCGGTCACCACCACGACCTGATCCCTGAAATCCAGGTATCCCATGCGCCCCATCCTCCCCCGATCACGCCGGGGAACGCGCCGTGGGCTGGTTCCAACCGGCGCGGCCGGGGGTAGATTTTTTGGATGGGATACGCGCTGGGGCGGTTGGATCTTCGGCGGTGGCGAACGGGGGACGCGCTGCGGCTGACGGCGGCGCATCGCGATCCCGAGATGGCGAACCAGAACGGGATCGTGGACCGGGCGTCCGCGGTGGACTGGATCGGGCGCGTGGCGGACCTCGACAACGGGCACGTGTACGCCGTCGCGGACGCGGACGACCACCCGATCGGGTGTGTGGCGGTGACGAACATCGACCGGCACCAGGTCGGCTGGACGTGGTACTGGACCCTCGCCGAGGTCCGCGGCCAAGGCGTCGCCCGGGACTCGCTCCGCGCCCTCGCCAACTGGGCCCACCGAGAGGCGGGCCTCTACCGCCTGGAGCTCGGCCACCGCACCAACAACGCGGCCTCGTGCGCGGTCGCCGCCGGTGCCGGTTTCCTCTACGAAGGCGTCGAACGCCAGCGCCTCGCGTACGACGGCACCCGGTACGACGTCGAGCGCCACGCCCGCCTCGCCACCGACCCGCTCAACCCACCCCAACGCCCAGTAACCGTCACCATCTGAGCCATCAGCCCGCCGGCGGCTGCAGAACGCAGAACTCGTTCCCATCCGGATCGGCGAGAAGATGCCAGGTCCAGCCGGACTCGACGATGGGTTCCTCGGTCAGCTGCGTCGCCCCCAACGCACGCACCCGACTCACCTCGGCGGACAGGTCCGGCGTCCGAAGGTCCAGGTGCAGACGGTTCTTGCCGAGCTTCCGATCGTCCGTACGCTGCAGCAGAACCTCGCAGCCACGCCCGTCACCCGGAATCAAACTCAGGTACGCCGCCGACGAGCCGCCGGCACGGTCGTAGCCCAGGACCTGACACCAGAACTCGGCGGAACGATCCAGGTCAGACACATCGACCACGATCGCCAGCTCGCCGTGGGAGTACCGCTGCACCTCGCGATCAACCATGCGATCAACCATGCGGCGACCCTACTGATCAGAGCGTGAGCTTGGGGTGGCGGTTGACGTCTTTGTAGAGGAGGTAGCGGAAGCGGCCAGGGCCACCGGCGTAGCAGGCCTGCGGGCAGAAGGCTCGGAGCCACATGAAGTCGCCCTCCTGCACCTCGACCCAGTCCTTGTTGAGCAGGTAGACGGCCTTGCCTTCCAGCACGTAGAGGCCGTGCTCCATGACGTGGGTCTCCGGGAACGGGATGACCCCACCAGGCTCGAAGCTGACGATGTTGACGTGCATGTCGTGCCGCACATCGTCCGGATCCACGAACCGCTGCGTCTTCCACCGCCCATCGGTGTCCGGCATCGCCACACCCTCGACGTCCACCTCGTTCGTCACGAACGCCGGCGGTACGTCGATCCCCTCGATCCGCTCGTACGCCTTCCGCACCAGGTGGAACCGCGTGACCCGATCGCTCACGTTCCGCACGGTCCAGTCGACACCCGGCGGCACGAACGCGTACCCACCCGGCCCGAGCTCGTGCTTCTCGCCGTCCAGGGTCACCGTCACGCTGCCCTCGACCACGAACAGCACCGCCTCGGCGGCCGGATCCGTCTCCGGTCTGTCGCTCCCGCCACCGGGAGCGACCTCGACGATGTACTGCGAGAACGTCTCCGCGAACCCGGACAACGGCCGCGCGAGCACCCACAACCGGGTGTCCTCCCAGAACGGCAGCCGACTGGTGACGATGTCCCGCATCGTGCCGCGCGGCAGTACGGCGTAGGCCTCGGTGAAGACGGCGCGGTCGGTGGTGAGGTCGCTCTGGGCAGGCAGACCGCCCGTCGGGGAGTAGTAGCTCATCCTCGGTCTCCTCGGTTCAGCAGCCGTCCGCGGGGGCCGGCTTCGATGTCGACGGGAACGCCGCGGAGCCAGGTACGGCGAACCACGCCGTCGAGCGGGCGATCGGCGTACGGCGTGATGGCGTTCTTGTGCTGCAGGGCGGTCGGGTCGACGACGAAGGTCTCGTCGGGCGCGAGCACGCAGAGGTCGGCGTCGTACCCGACCTCGATCCGGCCCTTGGTCCTCAGTCCGGCCTGCGCGGCCGGCGCCTGGCTCATCCAGCGCGTGACATCGGCCAGGGTGAAGCCGCGCTTGCGCGCCTCGGTCCACACCGCCGGCAGTCCGAGCTGGAGCGACGCGATGCCACCCCAGGCGGTGCCGAAGTCGCCGGTGTCGAGGTGCTTGAGGTCGATCGTCGACGGCGAGTGGTCGGAGACGACCAGGTCGATGACGCCGTCGCGCAGGCCGTCCCAGAGGCGTTCACGGTTCCCGGCCTCGCGGATCGGCGGGCAGCATTTGAACTGCGTGGCGCCGTCGGGGATGTCCTCGGCGATGAAGGTCAGATAGTGCGGACAGGTCTCGGCCGTGATCCGTACGCCGTCACCGCGGGCCGCGGCGAGTAGCGGGAGGACGTCGGAGGAGGAAACGTGCAGGATGTGCACCCGGCAACCTGTCGCGCGGGCGAGTTCGATGACGTGGGCGACGGCTTCGGTTTCCGCCGCACGGGGGCGTGAGTGCAGGAAGTCGAGGTAGGTCGCGCCGTTCGGCGGTGGGGCATCGTCGATCCGGTGGGCGTCCTCGGCGTGGACGATCAGCAGGCCGTCGAAGGCGCTGATCTCTCGCATCGCCGCCTGGAGCTGCGCCTGATCGAGCGGCGGGAACTCGTCGACGCCCGAGTGCAGCAGGAAGCACTTGAACCCGAAGACTCCAGCTTCGTGCAGCGGACGCAGGTCGGGGACGTTGCCCGGGATCGCGCCGCCCCAGAAGCCGACGTCGACGTACGCCTGAGTCTGAGCGGTCTTCCGCTTCACCTCGAGCGCCGGTACGTCGCACGTCGGCGGGATGCTGTTCAGCGGCATGTCGATGATCGTGGTGACCCCGCCGGCCGCGGCGGCCCGGGTCGCGGAGGTGAAGCCCTCCCAGTCGGTGCGACCCGGATCGTTGACGTGGACGTGAGAGTCGACCACTCCCGGCAGCAGCACCTCGTCGTCGGCCAGGTGTACCTGCTCGGTGGCCGCGAGGTCGGCGTCGTACGGCGCGACAGCGGTGATCCGCCCGTCCCGGACGCCAACGGCACACGCCCGCTCGCCCGCGGAGCTCACCGCCCGGCGAGCCCGGATCACGAGGTCCAGCGCTGTCATGCGTCGCCCCTCTCACTTGCTGTCATCGTAGGTGGTCCGCCGCGATCCGCTCCCCGAGTCGCTGCAGCAACGGCACCGGTTCCGCGATACACCGCCGTACGTCGGGCTCCAGGTCTGTCAGGGCGTACGCCGCGGCTACGCCGGCTGATCGCAGTCGCTCAGGGTCCAGCTTGTTGCTGCCACAGACCGCCACCACCGGGATGCCCGCTGCGGCCGCCGCGACTCCGGCGACTGCCTTGCCGTGCAAGGTCTGCTCGTCGAGCGCACCTTCTCCGGTGATCACGAGGTCGGCCCCCTGGAGCTGCTCGTGGAAGCCGACGAGCTCGAGTACCAGCTCGATCCCTGGTCGCAACTCCGCCCCGAGGAGGGCCAAGGCTGCGAAACCCACTCCCCCGGCGGCGCCGGCTCCCGGGGCATCACGGAGGTCCTGCCCGGTCTCCCGAGCCACCAGATCGGCCCAGCGCGCCAGGGCTGCGTCGAGCTCCTTCACCTGACCGGGATCGGCGCCCTTCTGCGGGCCGTAGACGGCGGCAGCACCAGTTGCCCCGGTCAACGGGTTGTCCACGTCGCACGCCACCACCACCTCGACGCCGTCCATACGTTCCCGAAGGGCACGCAGGTCGAGCGCGTCTGTGCCACCCAGTGCAGTGACGATCCCGACTCCACCATCGGTTGACGCGCTACCGCCGATGCCCAGGATCACGCGGGTGCAGCCGTCGTCGATGGCGGCGGCTATCAGCTCGCCGGTTCCGCGTGAGGTTGCGGTCATCGGGGCTGGCACGCCACCCGGCAACCGGACCAGGCCCGAGACGTCGGCCAGCTCAACGACCGCAACGTCGTCGCGGCGGGCGAAGCCGGTCTTGACTGGTTCGCCGGTGGGGCCGGATGCGGTCACCGGCACCAGGTGGAAGCCGGCCGCGACGGCGGCGGCCAAGGTGCCGTCGCCGCCGTCGGCCACCGGAACGGAGACCACAGTCAGGTCCGGGAGAACCCGGCGGAGGCCGGCGCCGACCGCGGCGGCGACCTCCGCACTGGTGAGACTTCCTTTGAATTTGTCCGAAGCAACTATTGCCTGAGGCATCAGTCGAGCAGGGCGAGGGCGGTCGGGGCGTCGTCCGGGCTCTCGGCCAGGTCCTCGAACTCGACGATGTTGTCGATCTCCAGACCCATGGACACGTTCGTCACGCGCTCGAGGATGACCTCGACCACGATCGGGACCTGGTGCTCGACCATCAGTTTCTTGGCCTGCTCCAGCGCCGGCAGGATCCCGTCCGGCTCGAACACCCGCAGCGCCTTGCAGCCGAGTCCTTCGGCGACCTTCACGTGGTCGACGCCGTACCCGTTGAGCTCGGGGCTGTTGATGTTCTCGAACGACAGTTGCACGCAGAAGTCCATGTCGAACCCACGCTGTGCCTGCCGGATCAGCCCCAGGTACGAGTTGTTCACGACCACGTGGATGTAGGGGATGTTGAACTGTGCCCCGACCGCCAGCTCCTCGATCAGGAACTGGAAGTCGTAGTCACCCGACAGTGCCACGACCGTGCTGTCCGGATCCGCGACCGCAACCCCCAGTGTCGCCGGCACAGTCCATCCGAGCGGGCCGGCCTGACCGGCGTTGATCCAGTGCCGCGGCCGATACACGTGCAGCATCTGAGCAGCCTGGATCTGCGACAGTCCGATGGTCGACACATACCGGGTGTCGGGACCGAAGGCCCGGTTCATCTCCTCGTAGACGCGCTGCGGCTTGACCGGCACGTTGTCGAAGTGCGTCTTGCGCTGCAACGCCGTACGACGCTTCCGGCACTCCTCGGCCCACACGGACCGGTCCGCCAGCTTCCCCTCGGCAGCCCACTCGCGCGCCACCTCGACGAACACCTCGAGCGCGGCGCGGGCGTCGGACACGACGCCGTAGTCCGGCGCGAACACCCGTCCGATCTGCGTCGGCTCGATGTCGACATGAATGAACTTCCGCTGGCCCTTGTACACATCGAGGCCGCCGGTGTGACGGTTCGCCCACCGGTTGCCGATGCCGAGCACCAGGTCCGAGGTCAGGAAGGTCGCGTTGCCGTACCGATGCGACGTCTGCAGCCCCACCATCCCCGCCATCAGCGGGTGGTCGTCGGGCAGCGCACCCCAACCCATCAGCGTGGGTACGACGGGGATCCCGGTCAGCTCGGCGAACTCGACCAGCAGGTCCTCCCCGCCCGCGTTGATGATCCCGCCACCGGCGACGATCAGCGGGTGCTCAGAGGTGGCCAGCATCTCCAGCACCTTCTCCGCCTGCGCCCGGGTCGCGGCCGGGCGCGGCACCGGCAGCGGTTCGTAGGTGTCGATGTCGAACTCGATCTGGGCCTGCTGGACGTCGACCGGCAGATCGATCAGCACCGGTCCGGGACGACCCTCGCGCATCAGCTGGAACGCCTTCTGGAACGTCCCCGGCACCTGCGCGGCCTCCATCACCGTGACGGCCCATTTCGCGACCGGCTTGGCGATCGAGGCGATGTCGACCGCCTGGAAGTCCTCCTTGTGCAGCTTCGCCACCGGCGCCTGTCCGGTGATGCACAGGATCGGGATCGAGTCGGCCGAGGCGGAGTACAGGCCGGTGATCATGTCGGTGCCGGCGGGACCCGACGTACCGATGCAGACTCCGATGTTGCCTGCGCGCGCCCGGGTGTAGCCCTCGGCCATGTGCGAGGCAGCCTCGACATGGCGGGCCAGCACGTGCTTGATGCCGCCGTGCTTCTTCATCGCGCTGTAGAAGGGGTTGATCGCGGCCCCGGGCAGACCGAATGCTTGCGTCGAGCCCTCCTTCTCCAGGATCAGGACCGCGGCGTCGACCGCGCGCATGCGGGCCATCAGTCCGTCGCCTTCCCGGACAGACGCTCGACTCCACGGAGCAGAGCGGAGTGGTCGAGGCCGCCGTCGCCGTTCGCCTTGGCGGACGCGACGAGCTGGGCGACGAGCGCACCCAGCGGTACGACGACTCCCGCCTCGCGAGCGGCGGCGGTGACGATGCCCATGTCCTTGTGGTGCAGGTCAATCCGGAAGCCGGGCTGGAAGGAGCGGGACAACATGTTCTCCTTCTTCTGGTTCAGTACCGCGGATCCGGCCAGGCCGCCGCCGAGGACCTCGAGGGCTGCCTTGGTGTCGACGCCGTACGCCTCCAGGAAGATCACGGCCTCGGACACCGCCTGGATGTTGGCGGCGACGATCAGCTGGTTCGCGGCCTTGACCGTCTGGCCCGAGCCGCTCGGTCCGACGTGGACGACGGTCTTGCCGACGACGTCGAACAGCGGCTTGGCGACCGCGAAGTCGTCGGCCTCGCCGCCGACCATGATCGACAGCGCGGCGTTCTTCGCGCCGGCCTCGCCACCGGAGACCGGGGCGTCGAGCATCCGGAAGCCCAGCGCCCGCGCCTGCTCGGCGAGCTGCTGCGTGACGTCCGGCCGGATGCTGGAGAAGTCGATGATCAGCGTGCCGGTCTCGGCCAGCTGGAAGACGCCGTCCTCCCCCTCGAGCACCTGCTGCACGTCGGGTGAGTCCGGGACCATCACGGCGACCACGTCAGCGTCCTTGACCGCGTCGGCCAGCGAGGTCGCAGCACGACCACCGGCCGCGACGAGTTCGTCGGCGCGCTCCGGGCTGCGGTCGAAACCGGCGACCGTGTGGCCGGCGTTGGCCAGGTGCACGGCCATCGGGTTGCCCATGATGCCTAGGCCGATGAAGGCGATGTTCGTCATGTCTGTCTTCTCCTATGCAGTGGCCGGCCGGCGCTCGCGCGGCAGCCAGCCGAAGCTCTCGTCGGTGGTGGTGGACGGCTTGTACTCGAGGCCGACCCACCCGGCGTACCCCTGGTTCTCGAGGTCGGCGAGCTGCCGGTCGAGCGGCAGCGATCCGGTGCCGGGTTCGTTGCGGCCGGGCGCGTCGGCGATCTGGACGTGCGCGATCCGGTCCGCGTGGCCGGCGATCACGCGATCGACGTCGTCGCCGTTGACCGCGAGGTGGTAGAGATCCGCGAGCAGTCCGACGTTCGGTACGTCGTACGCCGTCTGCACGCGATCGATCACGGCCAACGCGTCGGCCGCGGTGCGCAGCGGGTACCGCTCGGCGCCACTGACCGGCTCGATCAGCACGGTGCCACCGATCCGGGCGGCCGCGCGGGCGGCCAGACCGAGGTTCTCGACGGCGAGCTCGTCCTGCTCGGCCGCCGTCTGGTCGTCGACCCGGTTGCCGTACAGGGCGTTGAAGGCCGGGCAGCCGAGCCGCTCACCGATGCCGATGGTGGCGTCGATGTTGTCGCGGAACTCGCCCGACCGCTTCGGCCAGGAGACCAGCCCGCGATCGCCCCCGGGCATGTCGCCGGCGAAGAAGTTGAGGCCGACCAGCTGGACGCCGGCGGCCTCGATCGCGGCGACGAAGGCGTCCGCGTCGGTGTCCGACGGCACCGCCTCGGCGAACGGCCACCAGAACTCGACCGCGCCGAAGCCCGCCCGCCGGGCGGCCGCCGGTCGCTCCAGCAACGGCAGTTCGGTGAACAGGATCGAGCAGTTCACCGCGTAGCGCAGTGCGTGACTCATGGCGCCCCTTCCTCTTGACTTCCGTATTGTGGAAGTTTGTTTCTGTTCTGCGAAATGACCATAGGATGCCTGGAAAGGACGCGTCAAGGTTTGAGTGGCCGGTCCGCCGTTGTACGTTCCTGTCAGGACCGGGCGATCGGGCCAGAGGAGGTGCGCCGTGCTGGTGTCCGAACTGCTCGACGCGCCCGAGCTGGGCCTGCGCCTGCTGCACGCGCCCGACGGCACGCTCGATCGCCCGATCGGGCGGCTCGTCACGACCGACCTGCTGGAGCCGGGCCGGTACCTGAACGGCGGCGAACTGGTGCTGACCGGCCTGGTCTGGCGCCGTACCGAGGCCGACAGCGAGACCTTCGTGGCGTCGGCGGCCGGACGTGGCGCGGCCACGATCCTGGCCGGCCGCGCGCTCCTCGACCGCGTTCCCGACGACCTGCTCGATGCTTGCCGTCGGCATCAGATTGCGCTGGTCGAGGTGCCGGTCGAGGTCGCGTTCGCGGACGTGACGGAGTACGTCGCGGCCGCGGGTGCAGCCGAGACCGGAGCGCGGCTGTCCGCCAGCCTGGTCCGGCAGCGGCAGTTGCTGTCCTCGATCGCCGCCGGCCGCAGTCTCGACGAACTGGCTGCCCGTATCTCCGCGGAGATCGGGCATGCCTGCAGAGTCATCACGCCGACCGGGCGGCACGTCGTACCTGGTCCGGGTGAACTGGACGACGCGACGCTGGACGCCGTCACCCGGCAGTTTCTGATCGCGGATCGGATGCCGGCGGTCGCGGCCGTGGGCGACGCGTCGTACAGCCTGTTCCCGATCGGGTCGGGGCTCGACAACCGGCTGACGGCCTGGGTGCTGCTGATCGAAGGCGACCATCGGGAGTGGCCGCGCGATCACGTCGAAGCCGTGCAGGAGTTGTGTGCTGTCGCCGCGCTGGATCGCGCCCGGCGGGACGAAGGCCGACTCGCCCTCCGGCCGCTGGTGTCGGACGCGTTGGCGCTGGTCGAGTCCGGCGGTCCGCTCGCCGAGGTCGCGATTCGCTTGCGGCAGGCCGGTGCGCAGTCGGATCGGCCGATGGTGGTCGCGGTCGCCGAACTCCGCGACGAACCGCGCAACGACATCGCGTTCAGCGTTTTCGAAGACGTGGCGTTGACCGTCGGTCCGGCCGTGGTCGCGGCCGGCCGGGACGATCTGCTGGTCGGCTTCCTGCCGTCGTCGCCGGGCCTGCCCGAGCAGCTGCGCCGATCCTTCGCCCGGCTTTCACCTGGGCTCGGGCGCGGGAGACTGTCGGTCGGAGTCAGCGGTGAGACAGGCGTCGACGCCTTGGCCGGTGCGCTGGAGGAAGCGCGATTCGCCCAACGAGCCGCGCAGGCGGGCCGAACGCCGGTGTCGGTGGTGACCTCGGACGAGGTGGCGTCGCATGTGTTGCTGCTCGCAACATTGCCCGACGACGTACGCCGTACTTACACCCATCGGGTTCTCGGGCCGGTGCTCGAGCACGACCGTCGTACGAACGCCGAACTGCTTGCCACGCTGCGGGAGTTCCTCGCCTGTTCGTGTTCCTGGGCGCGTACGGCGGAGTCGATGCACCTGCACGTCAACACGGTTCGCTACCGGATCGAACGCGTAGAGCAACTGACCGGACGCGATCTGTCCCAGTTGGAGGACCGTGTCGACGTGTTCCTCGCACTGAAATCGCTGTGAACGCGGCGGTTTGGGTGATCACACAGATTCACGTGGTCTGAACCCCCGCATCTTCGGAGGTTCACCGGGTGCAATCGGACGCGGCATGCGCTCAAGCTTTCGAGCAGGCCAGAACCGCCGTAGCCGAGGAGTGTGTCCCGATGAAGACAGTCCCGCGAGCGAGCCGCCACCCCGTTGACGAGGTTCTGCCTGCCGGCAAGCTCGCCGTGTACGGCGCTCAGCACGTGCTCGCCTTCTACGCCGGCGCGGTGATCGTACCGATCCTCCTGGCCAACTCGATCGGCCTCAGCACCCAGCAACTGATCCACCTGATCAACGCCGACCTGTTCACCTGCGGCATCGCCTCGATCATCCAGTCCGTCGGATTCTGGAAGGTCGGAGTCCGGCTGCCGCTGCTGCAGGGCGTGACGTTCACGGCGGTGTCGCCGATGATCGCGATCGGCCTGGCCGCCGGCGGCGGGACCGACGGCCTGCTGGTCATCTACGGCGCGGTGCTCGTCGCCGGTCTCGCCACCTTCTTCATCGCGCCCTTCTTCAGCCGGCTGATCCGGTTCTTCCCACCGGTCGTGACGGGTTCGGTGATCACGATCATCGGCCTGGCCCTGCTGCCGGTGGCGGCCGGGGACGCGGTCGGCGGTGCGGGGCCGACGGCCGATCCGACCAGCGGCAAGAACCTGGCCTACGCACTCGGGACCCTCGGACTGATCGTGCTGATCCAGCGGGTCTTCAAGGGGTTCATGGCCACGGTCGCCGTCCTGGCCGGCCTCGTGGTCGGGACTCTGGTCGCGTGGGCCTTCGGCGACGCGCACTTCAGCGCGGTCAGCGACGCGGCCTGGGTCGGGGTCACCCAGCCGTTCTACTTCGGCTGGCCGAAGTTCTCGATCGCGGCGATCATCTCGATGGTCGTGGTCATGCTGATCACCGCGGTGGAGACGACCGGTGATGTCTTCGCGACCGGTGAGATCGTCGAGAAGCGGATCGGCAAGGACGACATCGCCCGCGCGCTGCGGGCCGACGGCCTGGCCACCACGATCGGCGGCGTCTTCAACTCCTTCCCCTACACCTGCTTCGCCGAGAACGTCGGCCTGGTCCGGCTGACCCGGATCCGCAGCCGCTGGGTGGTCGCGGCGGCCGGCGGGATCATGATCCTGCTCGGGCTGCTGCCGAAGGCCGGTGCGATCGTGGCCGGCATCCCGCATCCCGTGCTGGGTGGCGCGGCGCTGGCGATGTTCGCCACCGTGGCCGTGGTCGGCTTCCAGACCCTGGCCAAGGTCGACTTCCACGACCACCGCAACGTGGTCATCGTGGCGACCAGCGTCGGCCTGGCCATGTACGTGACCGCGCAGCCTCAGGTCGCCCAGGCGGTGCCGGGCTGGGCCGAGATCATCTTCGGCAGCGGCATCACCCTCGGCAGCCTGACCGCGATCGGCCTGAACATCCTCTTCCACCACGTCGGCAAGGACTACGGTCCCGCCGTCGCCGGGCAGCCGGGCGACACGGTCCGGCTGGACCAGGTCAACAAGATGAGCCGCGAGGAGTTCGTCGAGACGTTCGCCGGCCTGTTCCAGGGCCCGCGCTGGGCGGTCGAGCGGGCCTGGGACATGCGGCCGTTCGCCGACACCCACGCGCTGCGCCGTTCCTTCCAGGAGGCCCTGTTCTCCGGATCGCACGAGGAGCAGCGGCAACTGATCGAGGCCTACCCGCAGCTCGGCTCGCAGTTCGTCGCGGACGGCCTCAGCGGCGAGGCGTCGCTGCGGGACCAGTCGGACAAGGGCCTGACCTTCCTGGCCGATCCGGAGCGTGACGAGCTGGCCACGATCACCGAGGCGTACCGCGAGCGGTTCGGTTTCCCGCTGGTCATCTCGGTCCGGGACGCGGACTCCTTCCACCGGATCATCGAGCAGGGCCGGGAGCGGCTGGACAACTGCGAGAACCAGGAGCACGCCGCCGCGCTGCTCGAGATCGCGAAGATCGCCGGGTACCGGTTCGACGACTTCCTCTCCGACGCCAATCCGATCCATAGTGCAAGGACACGCTGGAGCAGCAACAGATGACGACGACAACGCAGGCGCTGCGCGCGCCTTCGATCAAGGTCAACGGGGCGGACACCGCGATCGGCGACGTCCCGGTCCACACCACTGCGCTGGACTGGCTGCGCGACCGTGGCCTCACCGGCGCCAAGGAAGGCTGTGCGGAAGGCGAGTGCGGGGCGTGCTCCGTGCTCGTCGCCCGGCCTGGGACGGACGCACCGACCGACTGGACCGCCGTGAACGCGTGCCTGCTGCCGATCGCGTCCCTGGACGGCCAGGAGGTCATCACCTCCGAGGGTCTGGGATCACCAGAGACCCTGCACCCGGTGCAGCGCGAACTCGCCGTACGCGGTGGGTCACAGTGTGGCTACTGCACGCCGGGCTTCGTCTGCAGCATGGCTGCCGAGTTCTACCGCTCCACTCGTACGACGTCCAACGGGCAGTGCGATCACGAGCACGGCCCGAACGGGTTCGATCTGCACTCGCTGAGCGGGAACCTGTGCCGGTGCACCGGCTACCGCCCGATCCGGGATGCGGCGTACGCGCTGGGTGATCCGTCGGCGGACGACGCGCTCGCGACCCGGCGGTACGCCCCACCGCCCGCGCCGGCGACGACCCGGATGGAACAGGGCGATGCGGAGTTCGTCCGGCCGGCCGGGCTGGACGACGTACTCCGGCTGCTGGCCGATCGGCCCGATGCGCGGATCGTTGCCGGGTCGACCGATCTCGGCGTCGAGGTGAACCTGCGAGGACTGCGTCCTCCGCTCGTCGTCGCGATCGACCGGCTGGCGGAATTGCGGGAGTTCGAGTTCCGCGGCGACGAGGTCCGGATCGGGGCGGCGCTGACGCTGAGCGAGATCGAGCGGATGCTGGCTGGACGCGTTCCCCTGCTGGGCCAGATGTTCCCGCAGTTCGCGTCGCGGCTGATCCGGAATGGCGCAACGATCGGCGGCAACCTGGGGACCGGATCACCGATCGGTGACACCCCACCGGCCTTGCTCGCGCTCGACGCGTCGCTCGTGCTGGCGTCTCACCGCGGAGAGCGCGTCGTACCGCTGGCGGACTACTTCACCGGCTACCGGCAGACGCTGAAGGCGCCGGACGAACTGATCAGGACTGTGGTCCTTCCGCTGCCGCTCGCGCCGCTGACCGCCTTCCACAAGATCGCCAAGCGCCGCTTCGACGACATCTCGAGCGTTGCCATCGGGTACGCCGTCGACGTGGTGGACGGTGTCGTCCGCGAGGCCCGGATCGGGCTCGGCGGGGTCGCCGCCACGCCGCTGCGTGCCCGGGCGACCGAAGAAGCGCTGATCGGCCAGCCGTGGACCGAGCACACAGTGCGCGAGGCCGCCGCGGTCATGGCCGCCGAAGGCACTCCGATGGACGATCACCGCGCGAGTGCGTCGTACCGCTCGGCGATGCTCGGCCAGTCGTTGCTTCGCTTCCATGCCGAGGAGGTGCCCGCATGAGTTCGCTGTCCGAGCGGCCGCCGGTGGCAGTCGTCGGCGTACCGATGCCGCACGAGAGTGCCGCGTTGCACGTCACCGGTCACGCCCTCTACACCGACGACCTGGTCCAACGGACGCGCGACGTACTGCATGCGTATCCGGTGCAGTCGCCGCACACCCACGCTCGCGTCACGGCGCTCCGCGTGAAGCCGGCGTACGACGTACCTGGCGTGGTGCGGGTGCTGACCGCGGAGGACGTACCGGGGGTGAACGACGCCGGCGTGAAGCATGACGAGCCGTTGTTCCCTTCCGAGGTGATGTTCCACGGGCACGCGATCTGCTGGGTGCTCGCGGAGACGCTGGAGGCGGCCCGGCTGGGGGCTGCCGCTGTGGAGGTCGAGTACGAGCCACTCGAATCGCTGGTGACGGTTCGAGAGGCGATCGCGGCCGGGAGCTTCCAGGGCACCGGGCGTCATCTGGAGCGTGGTGACGCCGAGGGTGCACTGGCCGGCGCGGCGCAGGTGTTCGAGGGTGAGTTCGAGTTCGCCGGGCAGGAGCACTTCTACCTGGAGACCCACGCGGCGCTGGCCCACGTCGACGAGGGCGGGCAGATCTTCGTCCAGAGCAGTACGCAGCACCCGTCGGAGACCCAGGAGATCGTGGCCCACGTACTCGGCCTGGCCAGTCACGCGGTGACTGTGCAGTGCCTGCGGATGGGCGGGGGCTTCGGCGGCAAGGAGATGCAGCCGCACGGGTTCGCCGCGATCGCGGCACTCGGCTCGACGCTGACCGGGCGGCCGGTGCGGCTGCGGCTCAACCGGACGCAGGACGTGACGATGTCCGGCAAACGCCACGGCTTCCACAGCCGCTGGAAGGCCGGCTTCGACGACGACGGGCACCTGGTCGCGCTGGACGCGACTCTCACCGCTGACGGTGGCTGGAGCCTCGATCTCTCCGAGCCGGTGCTCGCCCGGGCGATGTGCCACGTCGACAACGCCTACTGGATCCCCAACGTGCGCGTCGACGGTCGGATCGCCAAGACGAACAAGACATCGCAGACGGCGTTCCGGGGCTTCGGCGGACCGCAGGGAATGCTTGTCGTCGAGGACATCATCGGCCGGTGCGCCCCCCTCCTCGGGTACGACGCGATGGAGTTGCGGCACCGGAATCTCTACAAGCTGGGCGACAGTACGCCGTACGGTCAGCCGGTCCGGCACGCGGATCGTCTGGAGGCCTGCTGGAGTCAGGTGTCCGCGGGTGGTGACGTGGCCGGCCGGAAGGCGGAGATCGAGCAGTTCAACGCGACGCATCCGCACCGGAAGCGGGCGCTGGCGATGACTCCGGTGAAGTTCGGGATCTCGTTCAACCTCACCGCGTTCAACCAGGCCGGCGCGTTGGTGCACGTCTACAAGGACGGCTCGGTGCTGATCAACCACGGCGGCACCGAGATGGGCCAGGGCCTGCACACCAAGATGCTGCAGGTCGCCGCGACGACGCTCGGCGTACCGCTCGCGCGCGTCCGGCTGGCGCCGACCCGCACGGACAAGGTACCCAACACCTCGGCCACCGCGGCCAGCTCGGGCGCCGACCTGAACGGCGCCGCGATCAAGAACGCGTGCGAGCAGATCCGCGAGCGCCTCGAGCAGGTCGCGGGCGGCCGGCTCGGCATCAGCCCGCACGACGTGCGGATCAGCGACGGCGTCGTCCGCGGGCTGTCCGAGGGCGACGATCTGCGCTGGGAGGACGTCGTCAATGCGGCGTACCACCAACGGGTCCAGTTGTGGGCGGCCGGCTTCTACCGGACCGAGGGCCTGCACTGGGACCCCAACGCGATGCGCGGCGAGCCGTTCAAGTACTTCGCGTACGGCGTCGCCGCCGCGGAGGTCGAGGTGGACGGGTTCAGCGGCGCGTACACGCTCCGCCAGGTCGACATCGTGCACGACGTCGGTGACAGCCTCAGCCCACTGATCGACCTGGGTCAGATCGAGGGCGGGTTCGTGCAGGGCGCCGGCTGGCTGACGCTCGAGGATCTGCGCTGGGACGAGAGCGACGGCCCGAACCGCGGCCGGCTCGCCACGCAGGCGGCCAGCACGTACAAGCTGCCGAGCTTCTCGGAGATGCCTGAGGTGTTCAACGTCCGGCTGCTCGAGAAGGCGCATGAGGACGGCGCGGTGTACGGCTCGAAGGCGGTCGGTGAGCCGCCGCTGATGCTCGCCTTCTCGGTCCGTGAGGCGCTGCGGCAGGCCGCGGCGGCGTTCGGCCCGGCCGGGACAAGCGTGGATCTGGCGTCGCCGGCGACGCCAGAGGCGGTGTACTGGGCGCTCGATCGGGCTCGGTCGACCGTGCTCACGGCGAGTGAGGTGTGAGCGAGATGGAGTGGATGAAGGCGGTTCAGTACCTGCGCTCGCAGCGTCGTGCGGGCGTCCTGGTGACGGTGATGTCGGTGCGCGGGCATGCGCCGCGAGAGGCCGGCGCCAAGATGGTGGTTGCCTCGGACAACGTCTGGGCGACGGTCGGCGGCGGCAACCTGGAGGCGGTCGCGATCGAGCGGTCGCGGGCCTTGCTCTCGGAAGGCACGACCGCGCCGCAGGTGCTCGACGTGGCCTTGTCGGACAAGGCGCCGTACCAGCATGGGGTGCAGTGTTGTGGGGGTGAGGTGACGTTGTTGCTCGAACCGTTGCCGGTGGTTCCGTCCATGGCGATCTTCGGAGTGGGGCACGTGGGCCTCGAACTCGCGCGGATCCTGGCCCGGCATGACATCGAACTGCATCTGATCGACTCGAGGCCGGATCAGCTCGAGGCCGAACGGCTGCAGGTGCTCGACGATGCGGTAGCCAACGTCCACGTGCATCACGTGCCGGTGCTGCCGGAGCTCGTGGTGGCTGAGCTGCCGCCGGGGACACATGCGCTGGTGATGACGCACGACCACGCGGAGGACGCAGCGTTGTGCGACGCCGCGCTGCGGAACGAGCAGCTTGCGACGATCGGGCTGATCGGATCGACGGCGAAATGGGCTCGCTTCCGCCGCAAGCTCGCCGAGGACGGCAACCCGGCCGAAGCGATCGACCGGATCGTCACCCCGATCGGTCTGCCGGACCTCCCCGGCAAGGAACCGGCCACCATCGCGGTCAGCGTGGCGGCGTGGCTGCTCCAACTGTTCGTTGCCGAGCGCAACCCGGCGCCGGTTCACCGTGAGGCGAAGGCATGACCATCTTCCGAGGCACGTTCCTCGACACCCCGGACAACCCGTTCACCGGTGGCGGCCTCCGGGTCGACACCGACGCCGGCGTCCTGGTCACGGACGGAACGATCGTTGCCCGCGGCACCTTCGCGGACGTACGCCGGGCACACCCGGCCGAGCCGGTCGTCGACCTGACCGGCGGCCTGGTGCTGCCGGGGTTCGTGGACACGCATGTGCACTTCCCGCAGATTCGTGCGGTCGGCGGGCTGGGGTTGCCGTTGCTCGAATGGCTGGACAAGTACGCGTTGCCGGAAGAGGCACGGATGGCTGACGCGTCGTACGCGGCTGGGGTTGCGTCCGAGTTCGTCCGCGGTCTGGCTGCGGCGGGAACGACGAGTGCGCTGGTGTTCGGGGCGCATTACGCCGACGCCGTCGACGCGTTGTTCAGTGCGGCCTCCGAGGTGGGGTTGCGGGTGACGAGCGGGCTGGTGGTGAGCGATCGGCTGCTGCGTCCGGAGCTGCACACGACACCTGACCGGGCGTACCGCGAGTCGCTGGCTCTGGCCGAGCGGTGGCATGGAGTCGGGCGGAACCGGTACGCCGTGACGCCGCGGTTCTCGTTGTCGTGCACGGACGAGCTGCTTGCGGTGTGTCACGACGTACTCGAAGAGGTGCCTGGCGCGCTGTTCACGTCGCATCTGAACGAGAACGAGGCGGAGATCGCGGCAGTGTCCGAGTTGTTCGGTGGGTGCGACTACGTGACGACGTACGACCGGCATGGGTTGGTCGATCGGCGCAGCGTGCTTGCTCACAACGTGCATCCGACGGACGTGGAGCTCAAGGCACTCGCCAACGCCGGCGCTTCGGTGGCGCATTGCCCGACCAGCAATGCTGCGCTGGGGAGTGGATTGTTCCCGCTGACTCGGCATCTCCAGCACGGGGTCCGCGTTGCGCTGGGGTCGGATGTCGGCGCTGGTACTGGCTTCTCGCTGCTGAAGGAGGGGTTGCAGGCGTACTTCGCTCAGCAGCTCCAGGCCGAGGACGGTCACCCGCTGTCCGCGGCGCATCTTCTGCACCTGGTCACGACGGCTGGCGCGGATGCTCTCGGGCTCAGCTCCGAGGTCGGCGATCTGTCCGTCGGCAAACGCTTCGACGCGCAGCTGCTACGGCCTGCCGAAGGCTCACCGTTGGCCGTCAGCATCGCCCACGCCGACGACCCCGAAGAAGCCTTGGCCCGGACCTTCACCCTCGGCACCCCCGCCGACGTCCGAGCCGTCTGGATCAACGGCGACCTCCTCCACACCTGACCCATCCGAACACACCTCCGGCCCAACCACTCACCAGGTGGTTGGGCCGGATCGCACCCCGGAGCGCTGCCGACATCGACCCCGTGGTGTACAGCACGACAGGTAGTGCACCTGGGAGACGCCCTACACAGAACGCACGTGCGCTCAGCTGCACTACCCGTCGGCCCCATACCTCCTGTCCATCTGCACGGTCCCTCTGATGCGAGGGTCAGCCGGCTTTGGCGACGAGGGCTCGTTGGACTGCTGTGACCCGGGTTGCGAGGTGCTCTTCGTCCACGGTGACCACGGTGTCGTGTTCTACGACGGGGGTGCCGTTGACCAGCAGGAGTTCCAGCGGGGGTGGGGTTCCTAGGACCAGCGCGGCCACGGGGTCGGCGATGCCGGCGTGGGCGAGCGTGTCGAGGCGCCACACGGCCAAGTCGGCTAGCTTGCCGGTCTCCAGCGAGCCGATCTCGTTCTCACGCCCCAGCACGCGGGCTCCGCCGACCGTCGCCAACTCCAGCGCGGCCCGTACGTCGAGCGCCTGCGGACCACCGCGCGCACGCGCGAAGAGCAAGGCGCGCCGCAGCTCCTCCGCCAGGCTGCCGGCTTCGTTACTCGCGGCACCATCCACCCCAAGGCCGACCGGCACACCAGCGGCCCGCAGATCGGCGACCCGCGCGATCCCGGCCCCCAACCGCGCATTGGAACTCGGACAGTGCGCGACACCCGTCGCCGTCTCGCCCAGCTGCTTGATCTCCGCGTCGTCGAAGTGAATCCCGTGCGCGAACCACACATCCGAGCCGGTCCACCCGAGGTCGGCGGCGTACTCCAGCGGCGTACATCCGAACTTCTGCTGACACCACTCACCCTCGTCGAGAGTCTCGGCCAGATGCGTGTGCAGCCGGACACCCCTTCGCCGCGCCAACTCAGCCGCCTCGCGCATGAGCTCGCCGGTCACGCTGAACGGCGAACACGGCGCAACCACCATCCGCAGCATCGAATCCGGCACCGGATCATGCCACCGATCGATCGCGACCTCGGTGGCGATCAGGATCTCCTCCCGATCCTCGACCACCGAGTCCGGCGGCAACCCACCGTCCTTCTGACCAAGGTCCATCGACCCCCGCGAGGGATGGAACCGCAGCCCGATCTCCTGCGCAGCAAGGATTTCCGCCCCGAGCAGATCGCCACCCTCCCGCGGGAACACGTAGTGGTGATCCGCCGCCGTCGTGCACCCCGTCCGCGCCAGCCGCGCCAACGCGGCCTGAGCACCCACGTGTACGGCGTCCTCGTCGATCCCCGCCCACACCGGGTACAGCGTCGTCAGCCAGCCGAACAACGTCGCATCCGCCGCCAACCCGCGAGTGACCCACTGATACAAGTGCTGGTGCGTGTTCACGAACCCCGGCGTGACGAGACATCCCCGGCCGTCGATCACCCGCGCCCCGTCGTACGCCGGCGCCGGTCCCGCCCCGACCGCCACAATGCTGTTGCCCTGGACAACAACATGTCCGGTGCCGAACTCCCGCCGCTCCCGATCCACCGTCACCACGGCGGCCCCGTCCACCACGATCGTCGCTGTGCTCATCAACCCGCTCCTCACCAAGATTGACCTCAGTCAACCCCGCCACCCGGACACGGGTAACCCACAGCGAGCACGAACCAGGGCAGGCGAAACCCCTGCAGCTTGGAGCTTTCTCCAACCTGCAGGGGCAGTCGTCAGCAGAAGCCGGGTACGGCGTGCCAGGCGGAGCCGGCCTCGGACGCATCGTCGCGGACCACGGTCGCCTCGATCAGCCCGTACGGCCGGTCGGCGGCGATGAACACCTCGTTGGGGTTCTCCACCCCGAACGGGCTGAGATCCACCAGGAAGTGATGCTTGTTGGGCGCCGAGAACTTGATCTCGGCGACCTCCGGGTGCTGCTGCAGAACCGCTTCACCCATCCCGTACAGCGTCTGCTGCAGCGCGAGACTGTGGATCCGCGCGAACTGCTCCAGCAGCAGCGCCTTGATCTGGTCGTACGACTTGTCCCAGTCGACATCCGTGTGGTCGTACCGCCAGCGCGCCACCAGCGACGTGGCGAGGATCCGGTCGTCGGTCTCGGGCAGCGTCGTGTACTTGTCCTTGAGGAAGCCGTGGAACTCCGAGCCGGTGGACTTCAGCAAGGTCAGGTCCTGCACGCCGGAGACGACGTACGTCTTCCGCTCGTCACCGCGGCCCTCGACGTTCACGATCGTCGTCCGTACGCCGCTGCCGGCGCGGACGAAGGAGTGGTCGTGGGGCTCGCCGTCGACGCTGATCCGCTCCCACGGGTACTCCTCGATCGCGATCCGGGCGCCGTCGGCGGCCGGGGCGGCCTCGAGGAAGTGCGCACCGAGCGTGAGGGCGAAGTCCTCGATCGCGCCGATGCCCTTCTCCTTGGCGAACGCGAACGCGGTGTTCTTCTGCGTGTCGGTCGGCAGCACGTCACGCTGGTCGCCGCTGGTGTGCGCGTCCTCGAACCGGCCGCGCAGCGCGGAGGACACGTTCAGGTCGCGGATCTGGTGGCGGGGCGTGTCGCGGTAGATCCGGACCACGCGGCTCTCGGCCTTGCCGTACTGGTTCGCACCCAGGTGGATGGCCATCGGGATCAACTCCCTCGGTAGGTGGAAAAGGCGAACGGACTGAGCAGCAGCGGAACGTGGTGGTGCCGCTCGTCGGTGATCGTGAACGTCACGGTGACCTCGGGAAAGAAGATGTCCTGGCCGGACGCGTCCGCATACGCGGCCACATCGAACCAGAGCCGGTACGTCCCGGGCTCGAGTCCCGTCCCCAGTCGGGCGACGCGCCCGTCGTCGTCGGTCGTGGCCGACTCGAGAACGGTGGTCTCGTCGGCCTTGACCCGGGACAGCCGGACCGGCACCCCGCGCGCGGGAACCCCGAGCCCGGTGTCGAGGACGTGCGTGCTGACGCTGCTCATGCCTGGACCTCCAGCACCTTGCTCAGCCGGAGCAGAGCGATCTTGCGCAGTTCGTCCCGTACGACGGCGGCTTCGGTGACGTCGTCGTGGTCGAGCCGCCGGCGCAGTGCGGCGAGCATCTGCTCGGCCGACAAACCGGTCGCGCAGATCAGGAAGACCCGGCCGAACCGCTGCTCGTACTCGCGATTCCCGTCGGCGAGCACCGCGCGCAGATCAGGATCGTCCCCGACCCCGGACTGCTCCTTGCGCGACCACGCCGCCTCCGTGCCGGCGCCGGACGGCCGGTCGCCGATCCGCGGGTGAGCGGCCAGCGCCCGGTCGACCTCAGCGTCGTCGAGGTCCCGGAGCAACTGGTCCGCGACCGCGGTCAGCGCCGCGACCTCGCCGTACGGGCGTTTGGCGATGATGCCGTCGACCCAGCGCGGTACGTCGCAGCAGGCCGACAACTGGGGGCGTAGCCGGCCGGCGGGCGCGGAGTTGAACTCCTGCAGGTCCACGGATCAACACCTTCTCGAATCCCGAAACTTACTTTCCGTATGACGAAAGCCTGGCATGCACCTCGCCTGACGTCAACAGTTTGTTGAAGTTTGGCGGGGCGGGCAAGAGGTCAGGCCTGATCGCGGGCCCGGTTCAGGTAGTTGTAGACGGTGAACCGGGTGACGCCGAGCGCCTCTGCGACGATCTCGGCCGACTTCCGGAACTCGAACGCGCCCCGCTCCTCCAGCCGCAGGACCGCCTGCTGCTTGTCGGTTCGCGACAACTGGTGCAAGGGCCGGCCGAACTCCTCGGCCACCTCCGCGAGCAGCGTGTTCACGCCCCCCTCGGGTTTACGAGACAGACGGACGGCGACCACCGGCTCGCCGTCCCACAGCAACGGCACGTCGTCCGGCTGAGCCTCTCCCGGCGACACCAGTTCGGCGTTCAGTCGCTCGACCAACGGCGTGATCGCGACGACGAGCGGATGCGCTTCCTTGTCAGCCATCGCGCCGTACCTGGAGCGTCACCTGGCTGGCGCCACTGGCGAAGGCAGCCTCCAGTACGCCGGTCAGCGTGGGCAGCAGGAGTTCCTGTTCGCCGCGCACGAGCGTGCCCAACGGCCCGAAGTCGTACTCCAGGCCGGCCTCCTCCGCGACGCGCAGCGCCTCGGTGGCGTGCGCGGGCGGCTGCCCTTCGACATCGAAGGGTTCCGTGGTGAACTCCGCAACCAGTCGCATGCCGCGAGGCTAGCGACCAGCGGGCCGGTGGGTCACGACCGCAGCGGGCGACGCGCCAACTTGGCCAGGCCGGCGGTGTCCACACCGATCAGCTTGTCGACTTCCGCCTGGTCGACAGCACCACACTCCATCCCGCGCAGGACGAAGCCCGCGAGAGCCGCGGCCGTCGCCGGCTCGTCCAGGTAGCCCGAGTCGCCTTGACCGAGGTACGCGCGCAGGCGAGCCGCCGCGGTCTCCAGACCCTCGCGGTAGAAGAGATAGTTCGCGACGAACCGTGTCGGCAGCTGGGCGGGATGCATGTCCCAGCCCTGGTAGATCCCGCGACCGAGCGAACGCCGTACCAACCGCAGGTGGAGTCGCCAGGCCGCGTGGACCGCGTCAGCCGATCCGACCGGGAGCACATTCGTCGAACCGTCGGACACGAACACGCCAGTCCCGGCCGCGGCCAGCTGCATGACGTCCTTGGCGTGGTCGGCGACCGGATGCTCCATGCTCTGGTACGCCGCGGCAACACCCAACGAGGCCGAGTAGTCGTACGTGCCGTAGTGCAGACCGGTCACGCGGCCCGCACCCGCTTTGATCATCCGAGCCACCAGCGCAGTGCCGTCGGAACCGAGGATCGACTGCGGCGTCTCGACCTGGATCTCGAACTTCAGTGATCCGGCCGGTACTCCGTGCTCGGCTTCGACCGCGTCGAGCACGAGCATCATCGCCTCGACCTGCTCGACCGAGGTCACCTTCGGCAGCGTGATCACGAAGCCCTCGGTCAGCGCGCCGCCGAGTTCACCGACGAACAGGTCCAGCGTCCGTACACCACGTCGCCGGCTCGGCGCCTCCAGCGATTTGATCCGCAGCCCGTGGTACGGCGGGGCGACGCCGGCGGTCACGGTCTCCGCGAGGGATCGGGCCGCGGCCACGGCGGCCGCGTCCTCCTGATCGTCCGGCCTGGTCCCGTAGCCGTCCTCGAAGTCGATCCGGAGATCCTCGATCGGCTCCCGCTCGAGCTTGGCCCGAACCAGTTCGTACAGCTCCTCCGTGAGCACCGGCCCAGGGTCGCCCGTCGGGACCGGCAACAGGCCGAGCGCCTCGGCCAGTTGCGCGGCGGACGCGCCGTACTCGCCGAGCGCGGCGCGTGCTTCGGCTCCCCAGCCGGCCACCGTGCGGGCGTCGTACCGATCGGCTGGGACATAGACGGTGTGCACGGGCTGGCGGACACCGCGGTCGCCCGGGTACTCCGCGGCGAGCGCCGCGTCGGCCTCCGCCAGGCGCCGATCCAGCTCGCCGACCAGGTCATCCAGGCCCATATCCGCCTCCAGGACTGTCTTTTCCGTATTGCGGAGACTAATATCTACTGTGCGGAAGAAGCAACGCCACCGACCTTCCGAGATCTGGGGCTAAACTTCCGTGATCCGGAAAGAGAGGCGGAGTCCCGTGGCCGAAGCGAACGGCGGCAAGGCGCGCACCGGCAGTGTGCAGTCGATCGAGCGTGCCTTCGGCCTGCTCGAAACCATGGCCGACGCGGGCGGGATGATGGGTCTGTCCCAACTGGCCAACGCCTCCGGTCTGCCGCTGCCGACGATTCACCGGCTGGTTCGTACTCTCGTCGACCTCGGCTACCTGCGCCAGGAGCCGTCCCGGCAGTACGTGCTCGGCCCGAAGCTGATCCGGCTCGGCGACGGTTCGTCCCACATGCTGAGTGTCTGGGCCAGGCCGCATCTGGCCCGGTTGGTCGACGACCTCGGCGAGTCGGCGAACATGGCGATGCTCGACGGCGACCAGATCGTGTACCTCGCGCAAGTCCCGTCCCGGCACTCGATGCGGATGTTCACCGAGGTCGGTCGCCGCGTCCTGCCGCACTGCACCGCGGTCGGCAAGGCGATCCTCGCCCAGCTCCCCGAGGCCGAGGTCCGCGAACTGCTGCACCGCACCGGCATGCCCAGGCACACCGACAACACCATCACTGATCCGGACTCGTTCACAGCCCAACTGCGCAACGCCGAGGAGCACGGGTACGCCACCGACGAGGGCGAGCAGGAACTCGGTGTTCGCTGCGTCGCGGTCGCCGTCCCCGACGCCCCGTCCCGCCTCGCCATGTCGATCTCAGGCCCCGCCGGCCGCATGACCGAAGCACTGGTCGACCGGGCAGTGCCCCTCCTCACCCAAGCCGCCAAGTCTCTCTCCGACGACCTGCGCTAGTGCTGGATGAGGCCGCCGGTCGGGACGGGCGGAACGTGCCCGGTGGGCGGCCGGTTCTGGGCGAGGGCCAGGCCGACATCGACCAAGGATGACCGCTGCAGGCCGGCCACGTCCGGGATCGGCGTCCACACCGACTCCGCGATGTCGCCGTCCGGCTCCGGTCGCAACTCGCCGCCGGTGATCCGGACCTGGTAGAAGATGCCGACGTTCTGGTGCTCGACGCCCGCGTTGGCCTCGCTGACGGGGATCACCCGGGAGTCCACACCCAGGAGGCGCTCCACCACGGCATCGCAGCCGGTCTCCTCGGCGACCTCCCGGATCACCGCATCGAACGGATCCTCCGACTGCTCGACCCGACCGCCGGGAAATGTCCAGTTGCTCGCGCCGGTCAGCGGCGACACGAACCGCGAGACCAGCACGCGCCCGTCCTCGATGCACACGGCGTACGCCGCCAGCCGAAAAGTCACCGCCGCACCCTAAGCCGAGGCGCCGGTCACCCGCATCCGAGTTATCAGAGCTGGTACGTGCGCCAGCGTTCCGTCAGCGTGTACCCGAGGGACTCGTTCGCGCGCAGGCTGCCGACGTTCGCAGCAGCGCCGCCGGTGCTGAATCGCGTGATGCCGATGTCGAGGAAGGCGAGGATCGAGGCAGCCTTCACCGCCTGGGCGACACCGCGACGGCGGTGCGTCGCCAGCACCGAGGTGAACCGGGTGTCGCCGAAGCCCTCGTGTGAGCGCATGGCCGTCGCACCGACCAACCGCGAGCCGTCGAAGGCCCCGAACACCCGGTACTCCGGCCACAGCGCGCGGACCGAGGCCAGGTCTCCGACCACGCGATGCGTCGCCGGCGTGTACGGGTAGTCGGACTCGTTGGTCTTCTCCAAGCCGTGCAGCAACGCCGCCGACTCCGGACCCAGCTCCCGGATGCTCAGGCCGCCGGCGGTGGCTCGACGTACTGCTGATTCGAGCAGCTCACGGTCCGGGTCGTACAGGCGGACTGCCCAGGACTCGGCGACCACGCGGTATCCGGCTGCCTCCAGCTCGGCACACCGCGGGTCACCCTCCTGCACAATCTCGTGTTCGCCCATTCTGCGATTGTCAGCCCAGCTTGCGCAGCAACGGAAGGACGTCGGTGGTGAACTGGGTGAGGAATCGCTCCTGATCCTGCCCCGGACCGTGCACGACGAAGTGGTTGAAGCCGGCGTCGAGGTACGGCTGGAACTGCTTCACGACCTCGTCGGGGTCGGACGCGACGATCCAGCGCTGCGCGACCTGCTCGATCGGCAACTCGTCGGCCAGCCGCTCCATCTCGGTCGCGCTCGTGACGCTGTGCTTCTGCTCCGGCGTCAGCGACAGTGGCGCCCAGAACCGCGTGTTCTCCAGCGCCTGCGCCGGGTCGCGGTCGTAGGACACCTTGACCTCGAGCATCCGGTCGATGTCCTCGAACGTCTTGCCGGCCTTCTCCGCGCCTTCCTTCACCGCCGGGATCAGCTTCTCGGTGTAGAGGTCCATGCCCTTGCCGGAGGTCGCGATGAACCCGTCGCCCGCGCGACCGGCGTACCTGGCGACCAGCGGTCCACCCGCGGCGACGTACACCTTGAGCGGCGTCTCCGGCCGGTCGTAGATGAACGCGTCGACGGTCTTGTAGTACGGGCCCTCGGAGCTGACGCCGTCCTTCGTCCACAGGTCGCGGATCAGCTGCACCGACTCCCGCAGCCGGGCGAACCGCTCCTTGAACTCGGGCCACTCCATGCCCGACACGGCGATCTCGTTCAGCGCCTCGCCGGTGCCGACGCCGAGCATCACGCGGCCCGGGTACAGCTCGCCCAGCGTGGCGAACGCCTGCGCGATCACCGCCGGGTTGTACCGGAAGGTCGGCGTCAGCACCGACGTACCGAGCAGCACCCGGTTCGTCCGCTCGCCGACCGCCGCCAGCCACGCCAGCGCGAAGGGAGCGTGACCACCCTCGTGCCGCCACGGCAGGAAGTGGTCCGACACCGTCACGCTGTCGAGCCCGAGCTCCTCCGCCCGGACCGAGTACTCCACCAGCTCCCGCGGCCCGAACTGTTCCGCCGACGCCTTGTACCCGACTCGAATGCTCACCCTTAGCTCCCAAACGTCGCCTACGTCGTACTCCGATGACAACCGCGTGCGAGTCCGACTTTATGCCGGTGGTGTTTGACCACCAGCAGTCGGTCAGGAACGATGTGGTCCCGGCGCGGCCCGCGCCCCACCTTCGCCGACCGGCCCCAGCCCGCTCACAGCGAGAAGCCAAAGCGACTTCCTGTCTCGGGCCGCTCGGCTCCTGAGGGCTCACACGTCCGGGTGGGGATGCGTTCCATCAGCATGAACAGGCACGCGATCGTCAGCACCCGGATCGGGGACCTCACCCTGGTCGCCTCGGACAACGCCCTGGCCGGCGTCTACTTCCCGCACCACTGGGTGAAGCCGACGCCGGAGACCCTCGGTGAGCAGGTCGAAGCCACCGACGCGCTGCTGTCGGAGGCGGCCCGCCAACTCGACGAGTACCTCACCGGGGAGCGGACCAGCTTCGACATCCCGACCGTCCTGCGCGGCGACGAGTTCCAGCGCCGCGTCTGGTCGATCCTCGAGGAGATCCCGTACGGCGCGACCTCGTCGTACGGCGAGATCGCGGAACGGCTCGGGGATCGCACACTGGCCCAGCAGGTCGGGAAGGCGGTCGGGCAGAACCCACTGTCGATCGTCGTCCCGTGCCACCGGGTGGTCGGGAAGAACGGCTCCCTCACCGGGTACGCCGGCGGTCTCAAGCGCAAGCAGTTCCTCCTCGACCTGGAGGAGCCGGTCGGGGTGCGGCTCTTCTGACTCGCTGGCCGCGCTGGGTGCGTGCAACTCGACAGGAGGTATCGCCGGCGGCTGGCATCCGTCACGCTCGTCAGGCCACCCCGGTCGACGTATCGAGCGGACACCTCCTGTCGAACTGCACGGGCCTCTAGGACAGGTCGCCGACCTGGTCGGCGTACCAGTCGAGCTCGACCAGGTGCTCGGCGATCTGGCGGAGGGTCCAGTTGGCGCCGCGGTCCTTGTCCCACTCGGCCGGGTCGACCGCGGCGTACCGCAGGGTGAACGTCCGCCCGAGCCGGCGCAGACGCTGCTCGGCCTCCTGCACGTCCTCGACGGTGAACGGCGCCAGGTCGGCCGCGGAGGTGAGCGCGCTGGCGTGCCACTCGTCCGGCTGGGTCGGTACGCCGGCGAGGAGCGCCTCGACCTCGGCCAGGTGGTCGACCATGTGATCGGTGATCCGGCGGACGGCCTTGTGCGGCGTGAACGTGCGGCCGTCGTCCGAGATGAGCGGCTGCCCGTCCCACGCCGGCCAGGTGGGGACCAATCGGAGCGAGCGTTCGACCGCCTGCTCCACGAGTACTCCGGGGTTCTCAGTCATGCGATCACGCTAAGGCTGTGATCCTTCGGTCCCGGCCGAAGTGACCCCGAGCCGGCGGGACAGACCCTCCGCATCGAACGGCGCGCGAACCTTGGCGTCGTTGTCGAAGTAGGTGTACACGTCCCGGCGGCGGCGCTTCGCTGCGGATTTCGCGATCGTCCTGCCGTCGGACGGCGTACCGCCCTGATGCCAGGTGCGGATCTTCCCGGCCCAGCGGTCGAGCGCCTCGTCGTCGTACCCGCTGGTGTAGAGCTCGTCGGCGCCGTGCAGCCGGACGTACACGAAATCCGCCGTGACGTCGTCGAGCATCGGCCACTTGCCGGCCGTGTCCGCGCAGACCAGCGCGACCCCGTGCTCGCGAAGCAGCTCGATGAAGCCAGGCGTCTCGAAGCTCGCATGCCGTACTTCGATCGCGTGCCGGAGTGGGAGGTCGACGGCACTCTCCAGCAGCGCCCGGCCCTCCATCCGCTCGTCGTGGCCCTTGGCAACTTCCGCCGCCTCCGCCGTGGTCCGCGGCAACGACGCGAAGAACGTGGCGCACCGCTCCTCGTCGTACCCGAGGGTCGGCGGGAGTTGCCACAGCACCGGGCCGAGTTTGTTGCCGAGCGCAAGGACTCCGGAGGCGAAGAAGTTGGCCAGCGGCGCGTCCACATCGGCCAGCTTCTTCATGTGCGTGACGAACCGCGGCCCCTTCAGGGCGAACACGAAGTCGTCGGGCGTCTCGTCGTACCACTTCTGGTACGACGACGGCCGCTGCAACGAGTAGAACGAACCGTTCAGCTCGATCGAGTTCAGCCGCCGCGAGACGTACTCCAACTCGGCCCGCTGCGGCAGTCCCTCCGGGTAGTACACCTTCCGCCACGGCGGATACCGCCAGCCGGAGATACCGACCCGATACGCACTCATGCGCCGATTATCCAGTGCCGCGACCACGGGCCGGTGTGATGAGGTGTGCGGATGGAGGTTGATCGGGGCAAGTACGCCGACGCGCGGACGCCATGGGACGACAAGGAGTGGCGTGCCTCGGCGCTCGCGTGGGCGGAAGCGCACCTTGCGGCCTTGGGCTGGCAAGAGCGCGGGCCGCGGTGGGTACGGGTGCGACCGTGGTCTGTGATCGTGCGGTTCGAGGTGGGGCGGCGACTGTGGTTCAAGGCGAATCCGCCCGCAAGCCGGTTCGAGGCGGGACTGACCGAGGCGCTGGCCCGGTGGGCACCCGGGCACGTGCTCACGCCGTACGCCGTGGACGCGACGCGGGGCTGGTCGCTGCTTCCCGATGGCGG
Source organism: Kribbella sp. NPDC049227 (assembly GCF_043197265.1). NCBI lineage: Bacteria > Bacillati > Actinomycetota > Actinomycetes > Propionibacteriales > Kribbellaceae > Kribbella > Kribbella sp. NPDC049227. Next base: position 552,266 of record NZ_JBICST010000009.1, read on the forward strand.
TTCCATCCTCCGCCAGTACCCAGGCGACGAACGAACATGGGAGCAGGTCGTCGGTCAGTACGCCGAGTTCCAGCGGACCCTGGTCCCGCATGCCGACGAGCTCGTGGCCCTCGGGGTGCCCGATGCGCGGCTCGCCATCCTGCCGGCGATCTTCGACGAGACCGTGGCCGCGAACCAGTCGCTGCGGCCCGGTGACCGCACGGTCCTGGACGAGCTGCGGCCCCGGCTGCTCGACTGGTGCGACGAGCTCGCCGCGATCGGTATCACCGACTCGCTCGACCACGCCGACCTGCATGACGGCCAGATCTTCGCGCCGGTCGACGGACGCTTCACCTTCTTCGACTGGGGTGACGCCGCCGTCTCGCATCCGTTCTGCAGCCTGCTCGTCACGGCTCAGCACGCCGCCGGCAGCTACGGCGACGCGATCATCCCCAGGCTGCGAGACTCCTACCTCGAACCCTGGACCGCCGACGGCCACACCCTGTCCGAACTCCGCCGTGCCGCCAGCCTGGCCTGGCGTCTCGGATCCATCGGCCGAGCTGCGTCGTGGGGCCGCCTCTTCCCTGAAGCATTCGACGGACCCTTGCTCGACGGTGACCAGGCCGAGTGGCTGCTGAAGCTGGCGGACGAGCCGCCGTTCTAGGTCCTGTGGTACGAAAAGCTGCATGTCTGTCACCGACAGCTTGACGCCTGCGGATCCGGTCAATGCGCTGCTCGACGGTGGGCTGCGGATGCTGATCACCTCCATGGTCGACAACGCCGGGATCACCCGGGCCAAGACAGTGCCGGCCGCTCGGGTGCGGGCCGCGGTGCGCGACGGGATCGGGCTGTCGCCGGTGTTCGCGCTGATGTGCACCGACGACGCGATCACCACGTCGCCGCTGGTCAACGGGCCGGTCGGCGACAACCGGCTGATGCCGGACCTCCGGTCGGTCGCGCCGCTCGGCCCGGACCGTCGTGTCTACTGGGCTCCGGCCGATCAGTTGTCCCAGGACCATGAGCCGGTGGACATCTGCCAGCGCTCCGCACTGCGGCGCCAGGAGGAGCGGGCGGTCGCGGCCGGGCTCGATGTGAAGCTCGGGTTCGAGCTGGAGTTCACCGTGTTCAGCGGTGACTCCGATGATCCGGACGTCGCGACGATCGGGCCGGCGTACGGCGTACTCGCCGCGTTGAAGATCGAGGACTTCGCGGTCGACTTGCTCGAGGCGCTCGATGCGGCCGGCGTGCCGGCTGAGCAGCTGCATCCGGAGTACGCGCAAGGTCAGGTCGAGGTGGCGCTTCCGCCGGCGTCGCCGTTGGCTGCGGCCGACCAGTCGCAGCTCGCCCGGCTCGTTGTCCATCGGGTGGCGAGGGCACATGGGTTGCTGGTGTCGTTCGCGCCGATCACAGTGGCCGGGTTCGTGGGGAACGGGGCGCACATCCACTTCTCGGCTTCGCTGGGTGGTCGGCCGTTCGGGGACGAGGGCGGTCCGTCCGAGCATGGGCGGCAGTTGATGGCCGGCGTACTGGGTGAGCTCGACGGGTTGACCGGCGTACTCGCGCCGAGCGTGGTCAGCGCGGATCGGCGGGTGCCGGGGAACTGGGCGGGTGCCTTTGCTTGCTGGGGGCCCGAGAATAGGGAGGCGGCGCTGCGGTATGTGCCGGGCAGCGTGACCAGCCGGCCGGGGTCCGCGAACTTCGAGATCAAGATCGGCGACCCGTCGGGCAACGCCTATCTGTCGGCCGCGTCCGTGCTGGCTGCCGCCTTGCACGGGCTCGAGCAGAAGGCGGTGCTGCCGGACGGCTTGGACCGCGACCCCGTGACGTATCCGGAGGCGGAGCGGCCGCCTCGGTTGCCGCTGACGTTGGAGGACGCGCTGACGGCGCTCGAGCGGTCGGAGGTCATTCGCGCTGCTCTGGGGGATGCGATTGTCGAGCCGTTCCTCGCCGTACGGCGTCATGACGCGAAATCGCTGGGTGAGCTGTCACTGGAGGCTCGGGTCCGCGCGCTGCGGTGGCGCTACTGACGCCTGGATCACATACGGTGATCCTCATGGCGTTGGCTGGTAAGGGGAGCAAGGGCGAGTCGTTCCTTGCGGTGATCGTGGGTGGCGGAGCGGCGTTCGGGCTGATCGTGATCACGTCGCGCGCGTGGAAGGCGTGCAACGTCGACGTCGCCGGCAGCGTCCCCAACGGCCTCACCCTGCTGTTCCTCGGCCTGCCGCTCGCCCTGATCGTGAACCTCGTCCTGTTCACCGTCGTCTTCCGTTACGCCGGCAAGGCCTTCCTCTTCTCCCTGATCGCCGCCGCCATCGCCATCACCATCGCCGACCTGGCCCTCTTCTCCTGGCAAGGCACCCCCGCCACCGCCCCCGGCACCTGCCCCGGCAACGTCCCCCCATGGTGGCCCACCTGGATCCCCTCCTGACGTCATCGGGTCAGAAGGGGATCGTGGCTCCGACGAGGGCTTGGGTGGTGGGGCCGCCGAAGGCTTCGGCGGCCTGGGAGGTTGCCGCGACCGGGTCGAGGAGGGGGCCGACGTGGGTGACGACCAGGTGTTTGGTGTTGGCGCGATGGGCGAGGTCGCCGGTTTGGGCCGGAGTGTGGTGGACCGGCGTCGGCACTGGGTCGTTGGCCTCGCACAACAACAGGTCCGCATCAGCGGCTACGGCGTCGAGGCCGACGCATGGCGCGCAGTCGCCGGAGTACGCGAAGGTGTGACCGTCCGCTGAGGCCCGGAGGGCGTACGCCTCACCTCCGTGCTCCACCGCACGGCTGGTCAGCTCCAGATCATGGAGCTGCATCGAATGACCGTCCGACAGCGGGCGGAGGTCCAGTACGTCGTTCGCAAACTCAGGCAATCCGAAGAAGCCGGCAAGCCGAGCACCTAACGCCGCCGGCGCGTACACGGGCAACGGCGGCCGCGCGGGCAGTTCGCCGTACGCCAAGGCGTAGTACGCGTTGAGCAGGTCGCCGATGTGGTCGAGGTGCAGGTGCGACAGCCAGACAGCATCCAACGCACCCAGCGTCGTATGACGCAGCAGCTCGGCAAGCGAACCAGGACCAGCGTCCACCCACACCTCAGCCCCGCCGGACCGCAACAAGTATCCGGAGCACGGATGATCCGGCCGCGGATACGGCGCGGCGGTGCCGAGGATCGTGAGCGTGGTCAGAGCTTCGCGCCGATCAGCTGGAAGATGTCGTCGAGCGCACCCGGCAGGTCGTCGTGCCCGAAGTCCGGGTACAACCGGACGTCCTTGGCCGACGTGATCTTGTTGTACGCCGCGAACTGCGTCGACGGCGGACACACCTGATCCTCGAGCCCGACGAACAGTGTCACCTCGGCCCGGATCCGCGGCGCCAGATTCTGTACGTCGATGTAGCCGAGGGTCGTGAACACCTCGTCCTGGCGCAGGTGCCGGGGATCCCGCTTCCGGAACCAGGTGGTGATCTCGTCGTACGGGTTCGTCTCCAGGTTGAGATCCCAGGCCCGCTGGTAGTCGCACAGGAACGGGAACACGCTCGCGACGTACTTGATCCCCGGCGTCAGCGCGGCGGCGACGAGACTGAGTCCGCCACCCTGGCTCCACCCGGTCGTCGCCATCCGCGTCTCGTCCACCTCGGGCAGACCGGCGATGATGTCCGCGAGCCGCCGGGCGTCCAGGAACACGTGCTTGTACAGCAGCCCGTCCGGCCCGTCGTCGAGACCGTGCACCAGGTGGTTGTGCAGCGAGAAGCTGTTCGCCGTCTGCGACTCGGTCCGGTAACCCACCTGCTCACGCACATCCAGCGCGGCCACAGTGAACCCTCGCGCGGCGTAGGGCAGCAGGTCGACCCAGTTCGGCTGCTCACCGCCGTACCCGTGGAAGATCAGCACGGCCGGGCCCGTGGGTTCGGCCGGGCGAACCACCTTCGCGTGCACCCGGTAGCCGCCGGTGCCGGTGAAGTACAGGTGCTGCGCGGTCGCCGTGGTCAGCGGGAAGTCGGTCGCGTCGGCGAACTCGGTATCCGGGTCGACCGCGCCGAGCTCGAGCAATGCCTTGTCCCAGAACTGGTCGAAGTCCTCCGGCCGGGGATTCGTGCCCTGGTAGGCGATCAGTTCGTCGTACGACAGCTCGAAGGACAGCACAGGCACTCCTCAGGGTCAGGGTCGCTTCATTCTGCGCGATCGTCGTCGTCCGGGGCAGTCCCGTCCCAGATCGTGTAGCCGTGCGCGGCGTTCAGCCGGTCCCGCAGCGCGGTCTCCAACTGCGTGGCCCGACCGGGAGGCAGCCAGCCGACCGGCAGCAGGACGGTGTGGTCCCGCTGCTTGGTGCGCAGGACGATCGCCTCACCGTGGGTGGTCTCGACCCGGCCGACCTGGGTGATGTCGGTCCACGTCGTCCGGACGCCGCGTACCTCGATGTCGCGGTCGCGCAGCTTCGCGACCACCGGCGGCCAGACCAGGATCCAGAGTCCGCCGAGCACCACCAGCCCGCCCAGGGTGAGGAACACCGACACCACCACGTCCGGCAGGCCGAAGGCCCACACGATCGCGGCAACACCGAGGATGATCAGCCCGGCGGCCAGGATCCCGAGGAACCGTCCCGCCCGCATCCGGTACGTCGTACGCATCGCACCAGGATCTCATCCGGGACCGAACGCCTGGTCAGAAGGCTTCGGTCTCCGACGTGGTGGCGTTGCCGAGCGGAGTCGGCGCGAGCGTGATGGTCCAGTTGAAGGAGCCGTCGAACCGCTCGTCGTACTTCTGGTACGAACAGTCCTCGGTGAACCGGTTGGTCAGACCCTCGTGGCCGGATGCTGCCGTCAGTTCCCTGACTGGGAGGGGTTGTAGGCGCAGGCGTCGTTCAGGTTCTCGGTCGCGCCCGGCGTCACGGCGGGGTTCGGGGTCTTCTTGGTCGATCCGCTGGTCGGCTTCTTCGTCGGCTTGTTCGACGGGGTGGAGGTCACCGGCTTGGACTTCGGTGCGATCGCCTTCGCGACGATCTCCTGCATCGCCTCGTACTTCGGGTTCTGGCCGGACGGGAAGTTCTTGCTCTTGTCCAGGTCGACGTTGGAGACGTTCGCGTTCTTCACCTTGAGCCCGAGGTCGATGAACGCCGGCAGGATCTCCTGCGGGATGTCGGTGCGCAGCAGTTGCTTGCCGGCCTGGGCGATCTCGTTGTACTTCGTCACCAGGGTGGCCGGGTTCACACTGTTCACCAGCGCGTGAATCGTGCAGCGCTGCCGCTCCTGCCGGGACGGGTCGCTCAGGCCGTAGCGGCCGCGGGCGAACCAGAGCGCGTGGTACCCGTCGAGCTTCTGGCTCGGGCCCGGCTCGATGTAGCCGGACGGCTTCTTCGCGGTGTTCGACCCCGGCCCGTCGCCGTAGTCGCCGCCGATCGGGACCCGGTAGTTGACGTTGACGGTGATGCCGCCGACCGCGTCGATGATCTGCCGGAAGCCGGCCAGGTTGACCTGCATGTAGTAGTCGATGTCCAGCCCGAGCGCCGCACCGGCCGCGAGCTTGACCACGTCCGCGCCCTCGTTGTCGGTCTGGCCGAGGATCCCCGGGTGCTGCTTCGGGACGTTCTCGTACATCGAGTCCAGGTAGTACTCCGGCTGCTCGGCCGGGCCGTTCGGGTCGTAGTAGCCGTGCGGGTAGAACTTGTGCAGCGGCGAGTCTTCCGGGAACGGCATCCGCATCCAGTTCCGGCTGAGCGAGATCAGCGCGGTGTCACCGGTCTTGGTGTCGATGCTCGCCACGATCACCGTGTCAGTCCGGACCCCGGTCCGGCCGACGCCGTCGTCGGCACCGAGCAGCAGCAGGTTCAGCCGCGGGGTCTTCGCCCACGGGTCCTTCTTGTCGACCTTCGGCCGGGTCGCGCTCTTGGATTTGCCCTCGGACTGGAAGACGCTGCCGACCAGGTCGCGCTGCGCCATCACGGTCTGCGCCGCGACGGTCGTCGGTACGGCGATCGCGAAGCAGAGCAACCCGACGAACAGGGAGCCGGCCAGTCGCCCGGTGTAGGTCATGCTGACCGGGCGGATCAGTTTGTGCGAGGCGACCACGACCCAGATCCAGCCGATGCCGAGGACAACGACCGCGGCCGTCGCGATCAGCAACTGGCGGGGCGACACCGCGAAGGCGAGGATCGAGTCACGCCGGGTCAGGCCGACGTACGCGGCGATCACGAGCAGGCCGATGCTGATCGTCAGCACGAACGCGCCGAGCTTCTTCCGGCCGCCCATCACCAGCCCGGAGCCGGGGATCAGCGCGCTGACCAGGGTGAGACCGATCGCCTTCGACGCCGTGCGGGCCCGATGCGAACGCTGCCGGGACCGGTTGGCTCTGGGCGCGGACCTCCGTCCGGCTGCGCGAGTGCTCCGCGACATGGCTCCGTTCCCTGATCGACGACGTGGCGACTGTCCACAGGCCGCGTGTGCAGCGGCCCACGGTACTTCAGACGCTCACGTCAGCAATTCGGTTGACGTGATGCTGGCGACCCCCGTCGATGCACGCCAGATTACACAGACCCCGGGCGACTCTCCCAAGGTGGCGCCCCCGACACGGACAGTGTCGGTCGGGCGCGCCGGGGCCCGCTTTGCCGCCGGGACCGTCCACCGGATAGTCTTGGCCGTCGTCGAGTCCCCGCGAGGGACCGTCGGAGGAGGCGTCGCCTAGTCCGGTCGATGGCGCCCGCCTGCTAAGCGGGTTGAGGGTAATCCCCTCTCGCGGGTTCAAATCCCGCCGCCTCCGCTCTCGAGCGGCCCCTGTCCGCAAGACGCGCGGACCGGGGTCGCTCCGGCTGTCTTCTGGGGGTGCAACCCCCAGACCCCGCCCGGCGGGCATCGCCCCCGGACCCCCGGGCCGTGCCTGGCGGACGTTGCCACAAGACGCGCGGACCGGGGTCGCTCCGGCCGTCTTCTGGGGGTGCAACCCCCAGACCCCGCCCGGCGGGCATCGCCCCCGGACCCCGGGCCGTGCCTGGCCGGCGTTGCCTTTCGTGCTACGTGCTCATCAGCTTGCGGGCTTCGGCGATGCGTTCGACTGTTTTTGGGGTCATCGGCTCGGGAGAGACGATCAGGTGGTCGACGCCGAGCTTCCGGTACGCCGTCAGCACCTCGGCCAGCTCGGGGACGGTGCCGCCGAACGCGTTCGTGTCCGGGTCGGGAACGCTGGGCTGGTCGGGGTCCCGGACGATCATCCCGACCGTCGCGGCGACCGCTCCTTCCGGCTTGCCCGCGGCCTGAACCGCCTCGCGGAGCGTCCCGAGTCTCTCCACCACCCGGTCACCAGCAGCGCCGTACCAAGCGGTGTTCCAGGCGTCGGCCCACTCGGCGGTGAGCCGCATCATCCGCGGCCGGTGCCCGGCGACCAGGATCGGGATCCGCCGCGCGGGTGCCGGGTCGAGCGCAGCGTCCTTGACGTGGTGGTAGGTCCCGTCGAAGGTGACCGTCTCGCCGCGGATCATCCGTGCCACGATCTCGAGCCACTCCTCGAACCGGCCGACCCGGTGATCGGTCGGCAGCCCGAACGCCTCGTACTCCGGGTCGTGCCAGCCGGCCCCGACGCCGAGGATCAGCCGCCCACCGGAGACCTCGTCCAACGTCGCAGCCATCTTCGCGGTCAGCCCGGGGTCGCGGAACGACGCACACAGCACCATGGTCCCGAGCTCGACCCGGGTGGTGCTCGCCGCGACCGCACTCAGCAGCGTCCAGGCCTCGTGCATCCCGTAGATCCGGCCGTCCGGGTCGCGGTAGAAGAAGTGATCCGCCAGCCACACCGAGTCCAGCCCGTTCTGCTCGGCCGCCTCGGCCACCGCCCGCACATCCCGCCACCCCGGCATCCCGCCGTCGGGCCCGTCCTCCCCACCCAGCGGAAGCATCACACCGATCTTCATGCACTCAACTCCAAGGTCCGACGCCGCTGATGCGGTCGACAGTGATGTGGGTGACGTACCCCGGCGGCACGTCGTCACCGGGCAGGAACTCCGCGTCCGGCCCGATGTACGTCTTCGCCAGCCGGCGCAGTACCTCGACCGCACCGCCCTCGGTGATCCGGGCGGTCCCCTTGATCACCAGGTACTCGGTCAGGCCCATCTCGTTCATCCGGCCGGTCTCGACCGACAGCACCACCCGGCCGTCGCGCCGGATGTTCTTCACCTTCTGGTTGTTCGGCACATGCGCGGCGATGATCTCGTCACCGTCCAGCCCGACCCAGATCACCGAGACCTGGGGGCTGCCGTCGGGGTTGATCGTGACCAGGTGGCCGAGGGCGTTGGACTCCAGCACTGTCCGTGCACTGTCCGGGATCTGCATGCGGCCAACGTACGCATATCGCGAGATCATGGCGATATGACGAGGCCGTACGCCGATCGGGCGGCCGCCGGGCGGGCGCTGGCGGCTGAGCTCGGCGAGGTGGCCGGGTCCGTGCTGGTGCTGGGCCTGGCTCGCGGCGGTGTGCCCGTCGCCGCGCCGGTCGCCGAGGCGCTGGGCGCGGAGCTCGATGTACTGATCGTCCGGAAGCTCGGGTTGCCGGGTCAGCCTGAGCTCGCGATGGGTGCGGTCGCGGGCGTCGGCGACGAGACCCACACCGTGCGGAACGAGCAAGTACTCCGGGGTGTCAACGAAGGGACTCTGGAGACGGTCCGCGAACGCGAGATCCGCGAGCTGCGCCGGCGCGAGCAGGCCTACCGCGGTGACCGGCCGCCGGTCGACGTACGCGACCGTGTCGTGATCCTGGTCGACGACGGCCTCGCCACCGGCTCGACGATGCGAGCCGCGGTCGAGGCGGTACGACAGCAGGGTCCGGCCAAGGTGATCGTCGCCGTACCGGTGGGCGGTCCGGACAGCTGCCACCGATTGTCGGCAATCGCCGACGAGGTCGTGTGCGTGTGGATCCCGCGGCACTATGCCGCTGTCGGGCAGGCGTACCGCAACTTCGCACCGGTGGGCGACGACGAAGTACGCCGGGTGCTCGCCGAACGGACCTGACGACACAGCGCGGCGCCCTGGAGGTGGCCCAGGGCGCCGCGTTGCTGCCGGCCGCCGGCTTCCGACTCAGCGGCCGGTGTCCGGTCAGCCGAGACGTGCCTTCAGATGGTCGAGCTCGACCTTCAGCGTGGTCGGGACCGTGTCGCCGAGCTTGGCGAACCACTCCTCGATCAACGGGATCTCGGCCTTCCACTCCTCCGCGTCGACCTTGAGCGCGATGTCCAGCTCGTCCTCGGTGAGCTCGAGGCCGCTGACGTCCAGGCCGTCCGCGGTGGGCACCCGGCCGATCGGGGTCTCGACCGCGTCGGCCTGGCCCTCGATCCGGTCGATGACCCACTTCAGCACCCGGCTGTTCTCGCCGAAGCCCGGCCACACGAACTTGCCCGCGTCGTTCTTGCGGAACCAGTTCACGTAGAAGATCTTCGGCAACCGCGCCGCGTCGTGCTGCTTGCCGACCGTCAGCCAGTGGTCGAAGTACTTGCCCGCGTCGTACCCGAGGAACGGCAGCATCGCCATCGGGTCACGCCGGACGACGCCGACCTGACCGACCGCGGCCGCGGTGGTCTCGGACGACAGTGTCGCCCCCATGAAGACGCCGTGCGCCCAGTCCCGCGACTCGGTCACCAGCGGCACCGTGGTGGCGCGGCGGCCGCCGAAGATGATCGCGGAGATCGGTACGCCGTTCGGGTCGTCGTACTCGTCGGCGATGATCGGGCACTGCTTGATCGGGGTGCAGAACCGGCTGTTCGGGTGGCTGGACAGCTCATCCGAGTCCGGCGTCCACTCCCGGCCCTTCCAGTCGGTCAGGTGGTTCGGCGGCGTGGGTGAGTAGCCCTCCCACCAGACGTCGCCGTCATCGGTGAGCGCGACGTTGGTGAAGACCGAGTTGCCCTTCTCGATCGTGCGCATCGCGTTCGGGTTGGTCTTCCAGCCGGTGCCCGGGGCAACGCCGAACAGCCCGAACTCCGGGTTCACGGCGTACAGGCGGCCGTCCGCGCCGAACCGCATCCAGGCGATGTCGTCGCCGAGCGTCTCGACCTCCCAGCCCTCCAGGGTCGGGTCGAGCATCGCCAGGTTGGTCTTGCCGCACGCGCTCGGGAACGCGGCCGCGACGTAGTGGACCTTCTTCTCCGGTGAGATCAGCTTCAGGATCAGCATGTGCTCAGCCAGCCAGCCCTCGTCCCGCGCGATCGCCGAGGCGATCCGGAGCGAGTAGCACTTCTTCCCCAGCAGCGAGTTGCCGCCGTACCCGGACCCGTACGACCAGATCGCCCGCTCCTCGGGGAACTGGACGATGTACTTCTCGTCGTTGCACGGCCACGGCACGTCCTTCTGCCCGGCCTCCAGCGGCGCACCGACCGAGTGCAGGCACGGCACGAAGAACGCGTCCTCGCCGAGCTTGGCCAGGACGTCGGCACCGGTGCGGGCCATGATCCGCATCGACGCGACCACGTACGCCGAGTCGGTGATCTCGACCCCGAACATCGGCTTGTCCGCGGTCAACGGGCCCATGCAGAACGGGACGACGTACATCGTCCGGCCGCGCATCGAGCCGCGGTACAGCCCTGTCATCAGGGCCTTCATCTCGGCCGGGTCCATCCAGTTGTTGGTCGGACCGGCGTCCTTCTCGTCGACTGAGCAGATGAACGTCCGCTGCTCGACCCGGGCCACGTCCGAGGGATCGGTGCGAACCCAGAACGAGTTCGGCTTCTTCTCCTCGTTCAGCCGGACCATGGTCCCGGCCTCGATCAGCTCGCCGGTCAGCTTGTCGTACTCCGCGTCCGAGCCGTCCACCCAGTGGATCCGGTCGGGCTGGGTCAATGCGGCGACCTCGGCGACCCAGGCCAGCAGGCCGGCGTGGCGGGTCGGTGCGTCGGTCAGGTCGTACTGCGTGGCGACGGCTGGGAGGGGGTCCGTGGCTGCTGCGGGGGCGGTGGTCTCGGTATGGGTCGGGCTGGCGGTTGTCGTCATCGGCGGCTCATTCCCTCTCGGCTGTCGGGCCCGGCGGCCGCCCGGCCCCTCGACGCTGAGGGGGGTACGGCGTCGGCCGCCGGGGTCTCCGGCGGTTCGATTCAGCTGACTGGCGGTGTGATCTCTCGCATACCAGTGCGTCCAGTGGACGTATACCAGTGCGCAAGTGGTACTACGGTACGCGACGGACCCAAGGGCTGTGAACCACCAGAAAGTGAACCCGGTCACAAAGTTTTCGCGACAATCGCTTTCCGGTGAGCCTTGTGAAAATGAGAACGGCCCGCGCTGGTCGCGCGGGCCGTTGCGGAGATCTTGCGGTGGATCAGCTGGTCTGCCGCCAGATGTCGTTCAGCACCTGCTGCACGGTCTGCTCCTCACCCGGTGCGCCGGTGACCGCGACGCCGACCAGCCACCACTGGCCGCCGCTGCTGAATGCGCGCGTCATCATCAACGCGTACGGCTTCGTCTGCTTCACGGTGAGCCAGGTCCGGTTGTCCTTCGCGGTCGCCGGGACCGCCGCCTTGAAGACCTTGGTCCACTGCTCGTCGAACGACGACCGGTCAGCCAGGCAGCCGGCCAGGTCCTTGCACGGACGCAGCGCGATCCGCAGGTCCGGCGTGAGCCTCGGGTTTCCCTCGCCGTCGTCGGTCTGCACCCGGCGGTAGGCGATCGTCGACGACTCGCCGAGGAACGACACCGCCGGCGGCCGTGGCCAGCCGATCGCGAACGGGAGCTCGGCCGTGGCGATCACCTGCACGTCGGTCCCGGCCGGATAGGTCGCACCGAACACCCCTGGGCCGCCATCGGGCCGGACGTACGGCGCAGTCGTGACCTTGCGGAACGCCGGGAGCAGCACGGTCGACGGGAACGGAGACGGGGTGACCGCGGCCTGCGGTTCGGCGTCGGGCTTCTCGTCCTTGACCGAACTGCCGATCGCGGCGCCGACGGAGTACGTGACCGTGAAGACGATCAGCACGATGACGGCGACCACCAGGTAGATCCAGCCGCCGATCTTGCGGCGGTACTGCCGGGCCAGCTCGATCTTCGAGGGCTTGGTTGGTGGTGCCACCGCTGCGGGTCCCGCTTGTGGTGCGGGCGCCATTCGTGGTGCGGGCGCGTAGGACGGAAGGGAGCCGTTGCCGGAGGGCGGCTGGGGCGGCGGCTGAGCGCCGTACTGGCTGAGCTGGGTGCGGACCGCCTGCAGCGACTCCTCGTCGTTGCCGACGATGCCGTCGAGCGGGTCGATCAGGCGCTCGGCGCCGGACTGGCCGGGGATGAGTTGGGTGATCGCGTACGGGCGCGTGGCGCTGAAGTTCGCGGCCCACAGCGGCGTCTCCTGCTGCTCGGGGTCGAGCGCGGCGTCCCGGCCGGCGCGGACCAGCCGGTCCCGCACCACCGCGTCCTTCGCGCCCGCCTCGCTCAGCACGAGCGCGACGACCTCCATTCCGGTGAAGCTGCGGCCGCGCCACAGCTCCGCGAGCGGGTGCCGCAACAGCCGCTGGTCGAACTCGTACCCGGAGATCTCCGGCGTGCTGTTCATTTGCTCTCCCAGATGGCCCGGTCCGCCAGCACCAGCACCGCCTGCTCCGCGACGTCCGCCTGGATCGGGCTGGCCGTGTACTCGACCTGTACGACGATGTCCGCGCGCTGCACCAGCGTCTTGACCGTGAACGACTCACCGGCCACACCCCGGCTGGTCCGCGCCGACTTGGTCGGGTACTGCCGGTTCGGCACCTTGTCCAGCGGCGACCGGTCGAAGGCCCGCTTCGCAGTCTGCTCCGGCCTGAACGGCGGCTGCCCGGCCCCCGCGTCCGCACCGGCGTACGGGGTGATCGTCACCTTGACCGATGCCGAGGTGAAGCTGCTCGACTTCTGCCGGCTGACCGCCGCCTCACAGGTCACCGTGGCGGTCCCACCCTGGGTCATGGTGACGGGCGCCGTACCGCTCGATGCCTTGGGCAACATCACGGACACGTCGCCGATCCGGGCACACACGTCGGCCGGCAACGTCCTGGCCGGGAGGATGTCCTCGGGTTCCACCGGTTCCCCGACCGCGTACCCGAACCCCGCACCCGCGACGGCAGCCACTCCGCACGCGATCGCCGTACCCCGCACCAGTCGACTCGCCATGCCCGCGACCTTAGCCACGCACCGGTCCTCTCTACCCATCAACGACCCGCCTAGGACGCATCCCAGCCCCCACCCGGTTCCACCGCGTGCTGATGGCTGCCCCACGCATCCGGCAGTCGACCACCCCGGGTGGTTGTGGTGTGGGGTGTAGACCCGCGGCGACGTCGGACGGTGAGCTGGTCGCTCTCGCTCAGCCGTCTCCGGTCTCGGGCCCTCGGCAACGACCCGGCGACCTCAGTCGAGGAGGGTTTTCACCGAGCCGCCGGACTCGCTCAACTTGCCGCCTAGGCCTTTCAGCGCGTCGCCGACCGTGGCGAGGATCCCGGACAGGTCCTGCAGGTTCCCCGCCAGGCTCTCGATCTCCGTCGCGACCCCGCCGATCTGACCGCTGCCGTCGTTCAGCTTCTTCGCCGCCGCGTCCCCGATCCCCGGGATCTTGTCCAGCTCGCCGGCCAGCCCCGACAGCATCCCGGCGGCCGAGTGCAGCTTGTCCTTCGCGGCGTTCATCGTGCTCGCACTGCCGCTCAGCGCCTTCCGCGCGCCACCCTCCCCGTCGTCCCCGACCAGCGCCCCCGCCGCCTTCGCCGCCTGCTCCCCGGCGTCGGCCAGCCCCGACCCGATCGTCTTCAGCAACTCCGGCAACTTCCCGAGGAACCCGGCCGCGTCGTCCGGCAGTCCGCGGACCAGATTCAGCACCTTCTCGAAGTCGTCCGAGTTCTCCATCACGAACCCGACCGCCTTCTTCACGTCCCCCAGATCCCGCCCGCCGAGCAGGTCGTCGATACCCATGCCCCGGATCGTAGAGCCGCCTCAACCCCGCCGTACCGGCGCCGCACCGCTCCCCCTGAGGCCGATTGGCCTCCACCCACCTCCCCCATGTATCGTTACTCGACGTTGTCCAGCGCTCGTAGCTCAACGGATAGAGCATCTGACTACGGATCAGAAGGTTGGGGGTTCGAATCCCTCCGAGCGCGCAACCGAAACCCCAGGTCACAACGTGGATGACCTGGGGTTTCGCTTTGTCCGGGGCTGCTCTTGCTAACGCCTCTGCTAACACGGCACCCCCGCTGACGGGTCTAGTCCGTCGTCTTCGTCGTCCTGGTCCTCGTCGACGTGGTCGGCAGCAGCAGCGAACACGTCAGCGATTCCAGCCGCATGGCGACGGATCACGTGGGCGTACACCCGGAGCGTGATCGACGGGTCGCGTGCCCCAGCCGGTCCGCGACAACATGCACCGGGACACCCGCGACCAGGAGCAAGGTCGCATGCACATGCCTCAGGTCGTGCAGCCGAGCATGCGGCAACGGGACCTCTGGAGCATCCTCGTCGTCGGCGGGCTCGTTGTAGGCCTTGATCATCTTGGCCATGAGCTGGCTCACGGTGTCTGGGTAGATCGGCTGGCCGAACCCGGTCGTGAAGACGTGCCCGGTATCGACCACGAATCCCCAGCGAGCCGAAGGTCCTCCAGTTGGCGGCGGCGGTGAGCCCTGAGCACGTCGACAGTTCCAGCGTCCAGGCTGACGACCCGCTCGCGACCACCCTTGGTTGTGCCTTCGACCCTCGCGCCGTCGACCAACCCCACCGACCCGCGAATCCTCAGAGCTGGTGCCTTCCAGTCAACGTCCGGCCAGCGGAGGTTCAGCAGCTCCCCGCGCCGAGCACCCGAGTAGGCGGTCAGTCGGTAGAACGCGAACAGCCGGTGATCACTCATCAGGTCGAGGAAGCGGCGCAGCTCGTCGGCGGTCTAGATGTCGACCGGTCCACGGTGCTCACGCCGGGGCAGCTTTGCCCGCTCAGCCGGGTTCGACGAGAGCAGTTGCTCTGAGCGGACAGCATCGTTGAGCGCCTTGCGCAGAACGGCATGCACGTAGTCGACAGTCCGTCGAGACAGCCAGTGCCGTTCCTTCCACCGGCGAGCAGATCACGGTAGAGCCCGCTCAGCGTTGTTGGGCGGATCGCCTGTAGCCGAAGGTCGCCGATTCGCGGGACGACGTATTGCCGAACGAGGTATCGGTATCCGGCAAGCGTCCGGGGCTTGACCTCCAGAGCGTGTGCATCGAGCCAGTCGCCGAGGTACTCCGCCAGCGCCACGGCATTGGTCGACGTCTGGACCGACAATGTCGGCTTGCACCGGTACTACGAGGAACGCGGGTTGAAGTGGGTCCGAACCCTCGACCTTGCCGACTATCCGTCAGGCGCGCTGTTCCAACGGCCAGCAACGAACTGGCGAGAAGCGGACCAACCGCTGGCCATCGCCGAGCTGCCGCAGATCCTGCCGTCGCGGCGCGGCCGATTCGAACCGTTCGAGCGCAGCCTCTGGCCAATCCTCGGCCAAGCGGTGGTCTGACCCGCCGCTCGCTTGTGATCCGCCAACAGATCCGCGACACATGTCCGCCAACTGATGTGCGACAGGCTAGAAGTCTGTCCACGTGTCGGAGCAACGCACGGATCTGCCGATGTGCGGTCGTGTCACTTCGGTCGCCCAGATTGACGCAATCTTTGTATCGGGGCTGCCGCGTGGCGGGAACGGTTCCTAGGCAGCGCCGACCTTCCTGGGCATCAGAACCAGCCGTACCCCGGTCACCAGCAGCCACACGAGCCAGGCGGCGTAGCCGAGTAGCCCCACGAACAGGATCGGCGAGCCGTCAGCGATCGCGAGGTTGGCCACCCCGGCGGCGATCAGCAGGCCTCCCCCGGCCACGCCGAGCACACGCTGCCACGGCGCCGCCAGCCGACTCGCATGCGCCGCCAGCGCAGCGCCGATGAAGGTGGTGCCGAGCGCCGGCAGCGCCAGAGCGAGTGCTCCTGCATGCAGTTGCCAGACGAGCTTGAACAGCGGGCTCGGCTCGGCGAGCTCGCCGGCGGACAATACGACTCCGTTCCACAGAACCGCGTAGAGCGCGAAGACCGCCGCGAGAGTCGCGCCCGCGGCCACCGCGAGGCGCGACCAGTCGGCGCCCGCACCCCCGCGACGCCCGACCAGCCCGTGGAAACCGGTCACGAACACGAGCAGCAGCGGCAGGTTCAGCGCCTCTGAGCCGACCGCGATCGCGACCGCGCCGCGGTTCTCGGCATGGAAGGCGAGCACCTTCTCGATCGGGTCGCCGAAGCCGGGCGCTCCGGCCCAGACCAGCACCGCATTCTGGATGACCAACGACGCTACCAACGCGATCGCCGCCGCGCCCACGACCCGCTCCCCGAACGCCGGGGTCGGCGCCGTCAGCGAAACCTTGTTCACGGCCACAGCATGCGCTTGTATAGCCGCAATCATCAACGGGGATCACCCCGATCTACGCCCTGGCCCACCCTGGCGCTGCTGTGGCGCTACTAAACGCTGACTCGGGAAACGCACTCATCTGCCGCGATCCGTGCTTTCGGCTCGCAAATCACCTGGCGGACGAGTGTCGCGCAACAGTCGACGGAGGACACCACTCCCGCCGATCCTGTGATCCGCCAACTGATCCGCGACACATGTCCGCCACGTGATGTGCGACATGTGGTCTAGGAGATTGAGGTTGCGGTCCGTGGCCGCTGGCC